>NZ_JACUZW010000010.1:0-587 GCF_014851485.1 Comamonas sp. CMM02
GGTCATGACAGGCTGGGAACAAAGCGATGTGCCGGCTTCCTCTTCTTTTTTTCTTCCTTTGTGTTTTTCTTCTCCTCCGCCTTCCCCTCTTTTTCCTCTTTTTCCTCTTTTCCTCTTTTCCTTTTTTCCCCCCTTTTTTCCCCTTCCCTCCCTTTCCTCCCTTTTTCTCCTCCCTCTTTTTCCCTCTCTTCCTCTTTCCTTCCTCTCTCCTCCTTTCCCTTTTCCCTCTTTCCTCCTCCCTTTCCCTTCCCCTTTTTTCCCTCTCCCTCTCTTTTCTTTCCCCTTCCTTTCTCCCCCCTCCCTTTCCCTTTCTTTCTTCTTTCTCCTTCTTTCTCCTTTTTTTTCCCCCTCCCCTTCTTTTTCCTGCCTCTCCCTCCCTTCTTTCTCTTTTTCCTCTCTTTCCTTTCTCTTCCTCCCTCTCCTTCTCCTCTTTTCTTTTTCCTTCCCTTTTCTTCCTTCTTCCCCTCCCCCTCCCTTCTTTTCTCCTTCTTTTCTTTTCCTTTTCTTTTTCCCTTTTTTTTTTTTTTTCCTCTTTCTCTCTCCTCTCCTCCCCCCCTTCTTCCCTCTTCCCTTCCCTCTCCCTCTGG
>NZ_JACUZW010000011.1:0-531 GCF_014851485.1 Comamonas sp. CMM02
TGCTTGAACTGCAGTCCGCATTCGCGTCCCCGCGCAACATCGACTTCAACCTGCAGACGGGCAAGGGGTTCAACCACTTCACGATCCCCGGCCTCACCGATCCCACCCAGGTCTACCTGGGCATGGACGCGATGGGATGGGGGCGCGACGGGCGCACCGATCGCGCATGGACCGAGGACACACTCAAGTCCGGTCGTCTCGAACTGAACCGGCTGGTCGAGTCCTCCGATTTCCTGCGCAGCTACGACGTTGGCGTCAATGTCACCCGCCGCAACAAGGATCGCGAGTACATCGCCCACTACGTGGATCTGAAGAATGGCCGCGCACCGGTGCGCATGGACACGGTGCCCCATGGATTCGCATCGATGGACTTCATCGGCCTTGGCAACGTGATCAATTTCAATGCACGTGACCTGCTGGGCCGGTACTACGACCTGCGCTATGAAGCCAGCGAGAACGACCTGATGAAGAACTATGGTGTCGAAGAAGACATCAAGACGTTCTACGCCAAGGCCAACATCGACATGGACC
>NZ_JACUZW010000012.1:0-527 GCF_014851485.1 Comamonas sp. CMM02
ACCAAGTCCGTATTGGTTTTGGTAAAAAACCAGATCGTGTTTGTTTTCGGGTCGGCATGGGGTGCCATTGGCTGCATATGCGCGTGAAGACCCTCTAGGCCGAGCATGCCAGCATGAACGGAGTTGATCTCGTCCCACAGCTGTTGGGCCGGTGCCTCACGAGCTTCGCTAAGACTTACCATTCTGTTGTCCTTTCTGCCTTTTCCCAAATGGGCGTTAATGCCGCATTTTTGTGTTTCCGGTCAGAAAACGAACGAACATTGCGTTCCGTTCCAGTGCGTGATGGCATTTCAGTTTGCCAACAGGCTTGAATGAAAGGCGCTTCACACTTATAAGGCCGCATTCCAAACAAATTATCGGATCAGGGGTGCCATGGCTGGCCATTCACAGTTCAAAAACATCATGCATCGCAAAGGAAAACAGGATTCGATTCGTTCGAAGATATTTTCCAAGCTCGCCCGTGAAATTACCGTCGCGGCCAAGACCGGTCTGCCAGATCCGACCATGAACGCTGCTCTGCGTCTGGC
>NZ_JACUZW010000013.1:0-449 GCF_014851485.1 Comamonas sp. CMM02
GGGGGAGGAAAGAAAGAGAGAAAAAGGAAGAGGAAGAGAAGAAGGAAAGAAAGAGAAAGAAGAAGAGAAGAAAAAAAGAAAGAAGAAGGGGAAGGGGGAGGGAGCGGTAAAGAGGGAGAAAGGGAAAGGGGGTGAGGGAGGAAAGGAAAAGAGAGAAGGAGGAAAGAGAAAAGAGGGAGGAGAAAAGGGAGGGGGGGGGGAAGAAGGGGGAGGAGAGAAGAAAGGAGAGAGAAAGAAGAGGGGGGGAAGAAAAAGAAAGGAAAAGAGAAAAAGAAAAGGAAAGGGAGGAAGGAAGAGAGGAGGAAGAGGAAGAGGGGGAGAAGAGAAAGGGAAGGGAAAAGAAGGAGGGGGGAAAAAGGAAAGAAAAAAAGGAAGGAAAGAGAAAGGCCGGGGAAGAAGAAAGAGAGAAGGGGGGCGGATCCATCACCTCCAACAACGATGTGCTCATT
>NZ_JACUZW010000014.1:0-435 GCF_014851485.1 Comamonas sp. CMM02
GCGCATGGCTGTGATGTCGATCGTTGCAGGCACCGCCGCCTTCCCTTTCCCTCCCTCCTCCTGAGTCTCTTCTCTCTCTCGCGCTTCTCTTTCTTCCGTCAGCGTCCCTTTCCTTGCCCCCCTCTCTTCCCTTTTTTTTTCCCTTTCCCCCTCTTTTTCTCTCTTTTCTCTCTTTTTCCCTCCTTTCTTTCCTCCCCTTTTTTTTTCCTCCCTTCCCCTCTTTCTTCCCCCCTTTCTCTTTCTTTCTCCCTCCCTCTTTTTTTCCCCCCTCTTTTCTTTCTCCTTCCCTCTTCTCTTTTTTCTCTTCCTTTCCCCTCTTTTTCTCCCCCTTCTTTCCCCCCTCTCCCCCCCTCTCTGTTGCTCCTCTTCCCCCTCCCTTTCCTTTTTTTTTCCCTCCTCTTCCTCCTTCTTTGGTTCACCCTCCCCTTCTCTATC
>NZ_JACUZW010000015.1:0-429 GCF_014851485.1 Comamonas sp. CMM02
GTTCCGCCTTCAGCGACAGGTATTCCGGGTTTGATGGTTCGCGTCTGCGCAGATAGGCCGTAATATCGGTGCTGAGGCGCGACAGCTTCAGAACCGGCGTAAGATTGACGGTCTTGCGCTTGAAATCATGATAGCCGGACAGTTCGTTCGGATCGACGCGCCCACGCATATTGTCCTGCACATAGGTCAGGACCTTTGCCGACAGCGACAGTTCAAATTGCATCAATGCGCGCTGGTAAGCGTCGTTGGTGCCGCTCACCTGCTGCTGGACTGGCTCTTCTGGCACAGTTGCTGGCGTTTCGCTGATGCTGGCGGTAACGTCACTGGCGGGAGCGGAAATGATGTAGTCGGCCGGATCTAGACCGCTTGCCGAAACGCCTGCGAAGAACTCGAGAACGGCATTGGCCTTTTCATTGACTTCGCCATTGC
>NZ_JACUZW010000016.1:0-352 GCF_014851485.1 Comamonas sp. CMM02
AAAAGAACTTGGCAATTCGCCTTCAAACGCCCACGCTTATCGGCTGTATCTTTTTAAAGAAACATCCCAAAAATCTCTTCTTGGAACTTAACCCCGCTGCGATCAGCGAAGCCTTGTATTGTAGCACCGTTTTCACGGTGCTTAAACGCTTTTAACGTTTTCTTTTCTCTTCAAGTCACCTTAAAGGGAAGAGAAAACGCCCAGTCGCTCGACTGGGCGTTTCTTGCTGTAAGAGCCTAGCGATGACCTACTTTCACACGGGAACCCGCACTATCATCGGCGCAAAGTCGTTTCACTGTCCTGTTCGGGATGGGAAGGAGTGGAGCCAACTTGCTATGGTCACTAGGCATAA
>NZ_JACUZW010000017.1:0-298 GCF_014851485.1 Comamonas sp. CMM02
GAGATACGGCGCAGGGCACCGTCAATGTGACTGTCTCGGACGATATCCCTGTGGTGACGCTGTCTGGAGCGGCGAGCGTGGTGGAAGGGGCAGCAGCCATCACCGGGGCGTGGAACCTGGCGGCAGGCGCCGATGGTGTGACACCGGCCAACTTCACGATCTCGATCGACGGAGGCGCTGCACAGACGGTGGCGTACGGCACGGGCATCAACACCGGCAAGGGCACGTTGACGATCAATGCCAACAACACATGGAGCTTTGTGCCCGCCAGTGGTCTGAACAACGCCGGCGGCGTGAA
>NZ_JACUZW010000018.1:0-297 GCF_014851485.1 Comamonas sp. CMM02
CGACGGCGCTGGTGCCCACCAAGGTCACCTTGACCGTGTCAGGCGTATCGGCCACCACCACGTCTGCCGTGGCTGTGGTGTCCAGATTTTCAAAGTTACCGCCGCCATTGGTGCCTGTAATGGTCAGTGTCTCGGTGGCGCCATCCTTGTAGACGTCATCGCCCTGCACCGCAAACGCGGTCGATTGCACAACCGTGCCCGGCACATAGCCCACGCCAAACGTGATCGTGGCGCCGTTGCTCAGCGTCACCACCAGTTCGGTTTGTGGGGCATGGTCAAGGCTGCCGCCCACGGTCA
>NZ_JACUZW010000019.1:0-288 GCF_014851485.1 Comamonas sp. CMM02
GGAAGGGGCAGCAGCCATCACCGGGGCGTGGAACCTGGCGGCAGGCGCCGATGGTGTGACACCGGCCAACTTCACGATCTCGATCGACGGAGGCGCTGCACAGACGGTGGCGTACGGCACGGGCATCAACACCGGCAAGGGCACGTTGACGATCAATGCCAACAACACATGGAGCTTTGTGCCCGCCAGTGGTCTGAACAACGCCGGCGGCGTGAATGTGAACTTCACACTCAGTGCCAAGGATGGCGACAACGACACCAGCAGCGCTACGCACACCATCTCGGTGAC
>NZ_JACUZW010000001.1:0-1120356 GCF_014851485.1 Comamonas sp. CMM02
GACAGTTATGCCTGATGACCATAGCAAGTTGGTCCCACGCCTTCCCATCCCGAACAGGACCGTGAAACGACTTTGCGCCGATGATAGTGCGGACTCCCGTGTGAAAGCAGGTCATCGTCAGGCCCTTGCTGTGACAAACCCCTGACCTTGGCAAGAGGCAGGGGTTTTTGTTTTAGCGGTGAGGGAAAGCGTACTTAGTGCTCAAAAGCAAAATCACAAAAAATAAGAGCGCACTGCGTGCGCTCTTATTGAAGTTCAGATAGTTATCTATCTAAAACTAAATGCAGGAGCGCGTAGAGCGCTCCTTTTTTATTTGTTTGCTTGATGCTGCCCCAAGTACAAGCGGCCATCGACAAAGACATTGACGATGCCTTGCTCGAACGCCGTCCAGCATTCGTTCTTGGTTAAAGGTGCAGTGACAATCACAGCGACTTTGTCCTCGGGCGTGGTTTCGCTGGAAAAATCTACACTCAAGTCTTCATCGGCCAGATGGGCTGCTGCAAAGGGGTGGCAGCGCTCGGTAAAGAATAGCTGGGTGGTAGCGTGCGCCCACAGTGCCTCGCCGTTGGAGAGTAGAAAATTGAAGGTGCCGTGTGGAGCGATGCGTCTGGCCAGCTCTTGCAGGGTGATCGTCAGCTCTTCAATGCTGGGCACTCCGGCGTGCGATTTCGACAGTTCTTGCATGATCCAGCAAAAGGCCAATTCACTGTCGGTGGAGCCAATGGGCTGAAAGTGCGTGTGCAGCTTGGGGGCGAAGTGTTTCAGGTCACCGTTGTGGGCAAAAACCCAGTTGCGGCCCCATAGCTCACGCACAAACGGGTGGCAGTTTTGCAGACTGACCACACCCTGGGTGGCTTTGCGAATGTGGGCGATGACGTGTTTGCTTTTGATGGGGTATTGGCGAATCAGTTGAGCGACTGGGGAGTCCACCGCACGTTCGTGGTCGACAAAGAGACGCAGTCCCTTGTCTTCAAAGAATGCGATGCCCCAGCCGTCAGTGTGATCCCCGGTATTGCCCGCGCGTTGTGCAAAGCCACTGAAGCTGAAGCGTACATCAGTGGGGGTGTTGCAGTTCATTCCTAAAAGCTGGCACATGGGCGCGGATTCCGTCTCAAGCAATCAAAGGGATATAGCCTAACGCGCCTTGTGTTGCTTGTGTGCAATGCTGCGGTTTAAGCAGCAGATTTACGGGGCGGTGAACGCAGCTGCGTGGCAGCGACGAAGGCCACTAAACACAGCAAGGTGAGCATGACAAAGCTTTCATGGAATGCCGTGATGCGGCCTTGTGCCTGCGTGATGGCAGGGTTGGCCGCTTGCACTGCCAAGCGCCACTCCAGCACGATGCCGCACAGGCCTACACCTACGGCTCCACCGAGCATCCGGATAAAGCTGATGGTGCTGGAGCCTTGGGCGATGAGTGATTTATCCAGTGGCCGCATGGCGCCCAGATTCAGGCTGGGCAAGATGAAGCCCAGTCCGATTCGACCTACGATGATGAATGCCGCAAGTACCCACAGGGCCATGTCCTGGCCTGTCCACAGCATCAACGCAAACGAAGCGGCCAGCAGCAACATGCCAATGCTCACCAGCCAGTGCGTGGGCTGGGTGTCTGCCATGCGCCCCACCAACGGAATGGTGATGGCCAGCACAATGCCCGCAGGCAGCAGCAAGTTGCCGGCGTAGCTGGCAGAAAGCCCCAGCCCCATTTGCATGAAGACGGGCAGTAAATAGGTGGAGCCAAACATGGCCGTGCCGTAGATGAAGGCCACGATGCAACCCATGACAAAGGGGCGATAGCTAAAGAGGCGTAAATCCATCAGCGGTTTTCGGTTTGTACGCAACAAATGTTTTTGCCATGCCACGAAGCCTGTCAAAGACACGACGGCAACGGCCAGCAACACGCCGGCCTGACTGTGGCTGTGATGAAAAGCGACCAGTGCGTTGAGCAAACTGAGAGAGCCTGCACTGACCAGCGCCAGACCCCACATATCAAGCTTGCCGCTGTCTTGGCCGCTGGTGTTGCCACCGGGGGCTGAGGAGGGCACATATTTCCATGCCAGCCACAGCGACAGCAAGCAAGGTGGAACCACCATGAAAAAGGTGCTGCGCCAGCCCATCCAGTCCACCAGCAAACCGCCTAGCGCTGGCGCAAGCGCGGGGGCCAGTACCACGCCCATGCCAAATACGCCACCAGCCCGCCCTTGTTCATGTGTCAAAAAGGCGTGCAGGATGATCACGGCCGGAATAGGCTGAATGAGGCCAGCGGCAATGCCCTCGGCCACACGCGAAAACAGCAGCACCTCAAACTGCTGGGCCACACCGCCAGCGATACCGCCGACGATCAGCAAACTGATTGCGCCGGCATAGGTGGCGCGATAGCCGAACCGTGCAAGCAGCCAGGGCGTGACCAGCATGGCGACGGTGGAGGCCACCATGAAGGCCGAGGTGATCCATTGCGCACGCTCTTGCCCCAAACCAAAGTACGCACTCATGGCAGGAATTGCCACATTCACACTGGTGGAGGGAATGATGGAGGCGATCGTACCCACCATCACAGCCATCAACAGCAGCCAGCGATAGCGTTCGCCGTAACGGTCTTTGAGGACGTTGGAAGGCGATGGTGCGAACAAGGGCATAGATAGTTCGGCGAATAAGTGAATACAAGAGGCCTGCAGCCTACGCGCCTGGATTCAGCTTGGCGTGCCTGTGGGAGACAGGCCTTGGCCACAGGCCGGGCATACGCACGACTGGCGGCGTTGTGCGGCTGGAATACGCTCCAGAACCTGTGGCGCGATGCGGGTTTGCATGCACCAGCAGTCTTGCGCGGGCAAGCCTGCGGCTACGGCGCATTGGTTAGCTTGACCGCACAGCGGGCAAACAGAAGTGTTGATCTCGGCAGACATGGCACGCAGTGTAAGGGGCACTCCGCCAATGGAGTGCGCCACACAGCGAGCAAAAATTTAGATGAAAAGTGCTTTTAACGCTTTCCAGCTTAGTGTGACAAGCTATTTGTTTGGTGGTGACTGGCCCCATTGAGCGCGCAAATCAGCGCAGTGGTCTTTGTCTGCCAGTGCGGGTGTGCGCACCACGAAATCACTCTCAGCGCGATCAGCTTGGGCCTTGCCACCCGCTTGGCCAATGGCGATCAGGCGTGAAATGTCTGCTGGCAGCCAGGTGGGAATGCCCATGCTGCGCAATACGTGCCCCCGCCCTGCAATCAAGAGCACGGTTTTCCCCGCCTGCACTTGCGGCGCAATGGTTTGGGCCATGCGTGCATCTTTGGCCAATTGAATGCGTGCCATGGGTGTGATTTGGTTCTCGGGTAACAAATCGCAATGACCGCTGCGAATGGCTTGGCGTTGTTGCTCCCAGGCTGCGGGGGGCAAGTGACTGTCCCAAGCGCTGTCCTGCATGACTTGGCGCATGTTTGCGCGTGGCAGGTTGCCGCCAAAGACGGGAATACCTGCGCGTACTGCGGTCATGATCGCCGGGCCATATGCTTGCCAAGGCCAGCCTTTTTCGTTCCATTGCAGTGCTGTCTGTACCTCTTGTTCGGTGGCTGTGCGTGGCAGCTTGCGGGTGTCCTGGCCTTGGTCTGCCATTTCCAGTACAACGGCGGCCAGTTGTTGGCGGGCAATCAGGTTTTGCGCGGTGGCGTGTTGCCACTGCTGGTGTTCGGGTGCATCGTGTTGCTCACCCAAAAGCAGGACTTGGGGTGGCGTCACGCGGTGCAGCACGCTGGGCCATTGGTCGGCATTGATCTCGGACTTAGATGGCAGGCTGGTGCAGCCCAGGGTGAAGCTGGCTAGGCCCGTGACAAGCAGGCTGCGAAGGAAAAAAGAGATGCGCATGGGTCGCTATGCTAGATCAGGTGTGAAGAAAACCATCTGCTTTGCGTGGGATGAGGCATTCATGGCAGTGCGGGGGGCACCAGAACCACGCATGAAAAAGGCACCCGAAGGCGCCTGATGGAAAAGCCCGAAGAGTGTTTAGTTCTTGAGGTATTTCGGAGAGCGTGGGCCGTAGAGCAAGCCATCGCGTCCGCCGACCGCCAGGAGCCGGTTGGTGGCAACGCCTGCCACAGGGTGCGAGACGTCAGAGACGGAGTTGACGATTTGCTTGATCAAGGCTGTGACCAGCATACCGACCAGGCCACCGCCAGAGTTGTTGCCACCTTCGTCGCTCGACGCGTAGGCTTGGCCGGTCCACAGCTTGGTTCCAGTACGCAGATCAACCAGCCGCGCCTCAACACTGACGACCGCGACACTGTTGATGACTTGGTAGCTGACGCCATATTTGTCGACCTTGATGTACAGCGCAGTGTCCGCACCAAAGATTTCATGCAGTTTGGCAGGCGCCACCTCATGGATGTCGCTCGCAATTTCCAGGCCGTTTTGGCGGAAAGTTTCGGTCACCAGCGTCACTGGCATTACGTAGTAGCCGGCTTCTGCCAGGGGCAGTGTGGTGTGCGATAGCACGCTGGCGGTGGCCTGCACGTCCGGGGAATCGTTTAACGGAGGCAGTACCAAGATGGACTGGGGTTTGGCCGCACGGAAGGCAGAATAGTCTTTGCCAGGTGCAGTGGTGGTGGCACAGCCTGTCAGCCAGGCCGCGGTGATGCCCAGCAAAAACCAGCGCAGCGCTAAGGGGAGGGAAAGGCGTGCCATCAGCTTTTGTTCTTCTTCATGTTGTTGATGAGGTAGTCGATGTAGGGCGTGGACTCCGGAAAGTGGGCCTTTTCCTGCGACCAGGCGCTGAGTGCTTCGTCGGTTCGACCAGAGTTCAAGTACATCAGTCCCAAGTGCGCGTAATACCCAGGAGGCAGGGCACGGCCTTTGGCGCTGGCTTCCTGGGCACCTTTTTCCAGGGCCAGTACCTGCTCTTCGGGCGATGCTTCGCTTTTCAGGTAGCTATAGACGTGATCGCTGTAGCCATTCCAGCTGTACAGCGTGGAAGGTGCGCTAGCACATGCAGCCAGCGCGCTGACCAGACCCAGCGCTACGCAGGAGCGCATCAAAAGAGAAGACATGGATGCGCTCCTTAACGATTGCCGAGTGCGCCAGCGTCTACGGCTTCGCCCAGTCGATCAACCGCTTCGCGGATGGCCAGATCCAAGACCTTGCCGTTGAGGGTGGAGTCATAGCTGGCAGTGCCGCCAAAGCCCACAATTTCTCGGTTGGACAGCTGGTACTCACCAGCACCTTGCACCGAACGCACGACTTCCGAAGTACGAATGTTGACGATGTTCAGCGTCACCTTGGCATAGGCAGTTTGTGTCTTGCCACGGCCCAACACACCAAACAGTTGCCTGTCTCCGGTTTCTTTGCGGCCAAACTCTGTCACATCGCCGGTGACAACGTAGTCGGCACCTTTGAGTTGCTGTGCGGTGCCCTGGATGGTGGCTTCTTGCTTGATTTCAGCCATGTTGTCGCGGTCCAGAACGGTGAAGCGATTGGTTTGCTGCAGGTGGCCCATCAAAATGGTTTTGGCCTGGCTGCCCAGACGGTCGACACCATCAGAGAACGCACCGCGCAAATAGCTGGAACGGTTGTCAAACTTTCCCACCGCGATGGGTGTACGGGGGCCTTGGTAGCTGCGTGTGGCCGCTTGTGTTTGCGCAACGCTCAGCGATTGGGAGCTTTCCGTGGCACAGCCAGACAGCAACAGGGGGGCGGAAATCGCCAGGGCGGAGGCAGAAACAAGCAGGCGCATGGGAGGTCAGTGGCGTTGAGACAAAGCTTGAAACTGTAACCACAAATCCCTCGTGCAACTTGCAAATGAAAGTAGTTCTCAATAAAAAAAGACACCCGGAGGTGTCTTTTGTTGTAGGTCAAGCCTGCTGCTGGCACATGTACGGCTGGCGTCAGCAGCTTGGTTGGAGTTAAGCGCCGGCCTTTACTTTCAAGCGCCATGCGTGCAGCAGTGGCTCGGTGTAGCCGGAAGGCTGCTCTTTGCCTTTGAACACCAGATCCAGTGCGGCCTGCATGGCTGCACCGTTGGGGTTGGCGGCCAGACTCTTGTAGCTGGCATCGCCGGCGTTCTGGCCGTCCACCACCTTGGCCATGCGGGCGAAAGTGTCGCGTACCTGCTGTTCGGTGACGATGCTGTGAAGCAGCCAGTTGGCAATGTGCTGGCTGGAGATACGCAGCGTGGCACGGTCTTCCATCAGGCCTACGTTGTGAATGTCCGGCACTTTGGAGCAGCCCACGCCAGCGTCCACCCAGCGCACCACGTAGCCCAGAATGCCTTGCACGTTATTGTCCAGCTCTTGCTGTTTTTCGGCGTCGGTCCACTTGGGGTCTTTGGCAACGGGAATCTGCAGCAGATCCGCCAGGATGTTGGCGCGCTCGGTGTCTGCATTGGTTTTTTCCAACTCCTTTTGCACATCGGCCACATTGACCTGGTGGTAGTGCAGTGCGTGCAGCGTGGCGCCTGTAGGTGAGGGTACCCAGGCTGTATTGGCTCCGGCCTTGGGGTGGGCAATTTTTTGCTCCAGCATGGCCTTCATCAGGTCGGGCATGGCCCACATGCCCTTGCCGATCTGGGCGCGGCCGCGCAGGCCCATGGTCAGGCCGACCAAGACGTTGCTCTTTTCGTAGGCTTGCAGCCAGGCGCTGGTCTTCATGTCGCCCTTTCGCACCATGGGGCCGGCTTGCATGGCGGTATGCATCTCGTCGCCGGTACGGTCCAGGAAACCGGTGTTGATGAACGCCACGCGCGCAGGGGCGGCGGCAATGGCGGCCTTCAGGTTGACGGAGGTGCGGCGCTCTTCGTCCATGATGCCTAGCTTGACGGTGTTTTCTTTCAGGCCCAGCACCTGTTCAACACGGCCAAACAGTTCGTTGGCAAATGCGACCTCGACAGGGCCGTGCATCTTGGGCTTGACGATGTAGACGCTGCCAGTGCGGCTGTTCTTGATGCCGTTGGCACCCAGACCTTTGAGGTCGTGGATAGCGATGGTGGTGGTGACCATGGCATCCAGAATGCCTTCGGGGATTTCTTTGCGTTGCTCGCCCCACAGAACAGCGGGGTTGGTCATCAGATGGCCCACATTGCGCAGGAACATCAGCGAGCGGCCATGCAGCTTGACGCTCTGGCCATCGGCGCCTGTGTAGCTGCGGTCACCGTTCAGGCCACGGGTCAGGGTTTTTCCGCCCTTTTCGAACGATTCGGTCAGCGTGCCCTTCAAAATGCCCAGCCAGTTGCTGTAGCCCAGCACCTTGTCTTCGGCATCCACCGCGGCAACAGAGTCTTCCAGATCCAGAATGGTGGACACGGCGGCTTCCACCACCACATCGGCTACGCCAGCGGCATCGGACTGGCCAATGGGGGTTGCGGGGTTGACGATGATGTCGATGTGCAAGCCGTGGTTCTTGAGCAGTACCGAGGTGGGTGCCGTGGCATCGCCCTGGTAACCGATGAACTTGTCAGCCTCTTTCAGCCCAGTTGCGCTGCCATCTTTCAGAGTGACTACCAGTTTGCCACCGTCGACCTTGTAGCCAGTGGAATCCTTGTGCGAGCCTGTAGCAAGTGGCGCAGCCTGATCCAGGAAGTGGCGCGCAAACTCAATCACTTTGGCGCCGCGCACGGGGTTGTAGCCCTTGCCCTTTTCAGCGCCGCCGTCTTCGCTGATGGCATCGGTGCCGTAGAGCGCGTCATACAAAGAGCCCCAACGGGCGTTCGCTGCGTTCAATGCGTAGCGGGCATTCAAAATTGGCACTACCAGCTGAGGGCCGGCCATGGTGGCCAGCTCGGCGTCGACGTTTTCGGTGGTGGCCTTGGCGTCCTTGGGTTGCTCGACCAGGTAGCCAATTTGCGTCAGAAACTGCTGGTAACCCGCCATGTTGGTGATGGGGCCGGGGTTGGCTTTGTGCCAGGTGTCCAGTTCGCTCTGCAGGCGGTCACGCTCGGCCAGCAGGGCGGCATTCTTGGGGGCCAGATCGGCCACGAGTGCATCAAAGCCCTTCCAGAACGTGGCAGCGTCAACGCCCGTGCCGGGCAGAACCTGTTCGTTGATGAAGGTATGCAGCTCGTTGGCAACTTGCAGTCCATGGACTTGGGTGCGTGCGGTCATGGTGTGGTCCCCTTGGATCATTGAAAAATCGTGGCATCTCAAAGTGATGCAGCCTCGCACACCACTGTATTGCAAAGCTAAGGGTTAATAAATCGCGCAAAAAGCTCTAAACTGATGACTTTTACGCAAAAGTGGGCAACACTGTCATCGATGCGCAACGATGCCGTGCTACATAAAAAATAGCTGCTGACGCTTGTGCAGTAAGTGCCAGCATTTAATTCGATGCATAAATCTTTGGGACTATGGACAAACTCAAAGCTTTCGAATCCTTTGTCTCTGTTGCCACCCGCGGCAGTTTGACGGCCGCCGCCAAGGCAGAAGGTGTGGCCCCGGCGATCATGGGCCGCCGTCTGGATGCGCTGGAAGCTCATCTGGGTGTCAAGCTCATGGTACGCACCACGCGGCGCATCAGCCTGACACACGAAGGCAGTGCCTTTCTGGAAGACTGCCAGCGCTTGCTGGCCGATGTATCGAATGCCGAAGCGAGTGTTTCGGCCGGTGGCATCAAGGCGACGGGGCATTTGCGTCTGACTGCTCCTGCTGGCTTTGGTCGCCGTCATGTGGCATCGCTAGTGCCGTTGTTTCATGATTTGCACCCGGATGTGACCATCTCGCTGAACCTGAGCGACCGTGTGGTGGACCTGGCGGGTGAAGGATATGACTGCGCGGTGCGCGTGGGAGATTTACCCGATTCATCGCTGATCAGCGTGCGCATGGCTGATAACCGGCGTCTGTGTGTGGCCACGCCCGCGTATTTGCAAAGCCATGGCATGCCCAAACACCCGTCTGAGCTGGCACAGCACCGCTGCCTGACGCTGTCCAGCGATGCATCACAGACCCGGGGCTGGGCCTTTCGCCTACCCAGCCGCGATGGCGGCACAGAGGTGGTGCACTTCAAACCTGCGGGGCCACTTGATTGTTCAGATGGGCAGGTACTGCATGATTGGTGCCTCGGTGGCTGGGGTATTGCATGGCGCAGCACGTGGGAAGTGGAGGCTGAAATTGCCGCAGGTCGTTTGGTGGAGGTTTTGGCTGACTTTGCTGCGCCACCCAACGGTATTTACTTGGTGTTTCCACAGCGCAAGCACATGACATTGCGCCTGCGTTTGTGGATGGACTATCTCAAGGGGCAGTATGAACGCCCCGAGTTTTGGAGCAAAGGTGTCGCACGATGACTCTCGAAGCATTTCTGGCCAGCCTGCACATAGTGGCTATTTTGACCCTGGTGGTTTTCCTGTCGAGCGAGGCCGCCTTGTGCCGCTCCGAGTGGATGAATGAGGCGGTGGTGCGCCGCCTGGCCAGGCTGGACATGATTTATGGCATCACGGCGCTGGTGCTGCTGCTCACTGGGATTGCGCGCATTGTCTGGGGTGCCAAGGGTTTGACGTGGTATGTCTCGCAGCCGCTGTTTCACGTCAAGATGACGCTGTTCTTTATCACTGCGCTGATATCGCTGCGGCCCACGTTCACGATTCGTCGTTGGCTCAAAACCCTCAATGCCACGGGTGCGCTGCCTGCTGAGGCCGCCATCAAGTCAGCACGTCAGTGGATCATGGTGCAGGCGCACATCATTCCGGTCATTGCCGTGGTTGCTGTGTATTGGGCGCGGGGCATGTGAGCGCCAAGTCGGCTCTTGTATCAGCTGTGCACAAGCCGGCAGAGGGGCTGGCCTTCACCAGGTTTAGATATGAATAAGCGCGGTCGCTATCCTTCCCCTGGCGTTGATGGGGATGCGATCGTGCAGCTGGTGTGTGGGCATAGACCAGAATTAGGGTGAATTGTTTTTTTAAAAATAATAGCGCTCTATCTAATAAAAATAAGCACCAGAAGTGTTTTCTATATAAATTTTTGACTGTGCAGGCACACTGACTGCAGCACTGGCGCGACAACGCCCATGGCATTGCTTGGCCGGTCTATCTGCACAAAGCGATGTGGCACGTAAAATCGCCCGATGCTTTCCGTCAAACAGGATTTGCTCGCGGCCCTGGCTGCTGAGCTCGAAAAATTGTCGCCCGGCGCTGGTGCGCGCGCTGCGTTTGAAAACCCCAAGGTGGCAGCCCATGGCGACCTCGCCTGTACGGCAGCCATGCAACTGGCCAAGCCCCTGAAGGCCAACCCCCGTGCTTTGGGTGAACAGCTCAAGGCCGCGCTGGAGGCCACCCAGGATTTTCAGAAATGGGTGGATGCGATCGAGATTGCGGGTCCCGGCTTTTTGAACATTCGTCTCAAACCTGCAGCCAAGCAGGAAGTTGTGCGTGAAGTGCTGGGGCAGGCGGACCAATTTGGTCACCAGACGGCCCGTGGTGAGAAGATCGTTGTGGAGTTCGTTTCTGCCAACCCCACCGGGCCGCTGCATGTGGGCCATGGTCGTCAGGCGGCAATTGGCGATGCCATCAGCAACCTGTACACCACCCAAGGCTGGAAGGTGCACCGCGAGTACTACTACAACGACGCGGGCGTACAGATCGACACGCTGACCAAGAGCACGCAATTGCGTGCCAAGGGCTTCAAGCCAGGCGACGACTGCTGGCCCACCGACAGCGAAAATCCGCTGGCCAAGAATTTCTACAACGGCGACTACATCGCTGATATTGCCCAGGCGTTCCTGAACAAGGAAACCGTGAAGGCCGATGACCGCGCGTTCACCGCCAATGGTGATGTTGAGGATTACGACAACATCCGTAACTTTGCGGTTGCCTACCTGCGCAACGAGCAGGACAAGGACTTGCTGGCCTTCAACCTAAAGTTTGATGAGTATTATCTTGAGTCCAGTCTGTACGAAAACGGCCATGTGGACGAAACCGTACAACGCCTGATTGCCAGCGGCCATACCTATGAGCTGGATGGCGCGCTGTGGCTGCGCACCACCGATTTTGGGGATGACAAGGACCGCGTGATGCGCAAGTCCGATGGCACCTATACCTACTTCCTGCCTGATGTGGCCTATCACACGCAAAAGTTCCTGCGTGGCTACGGCAAGGCCGTAAACATTCAGGGGACCGACCACCACGGCACCATTGCCCGCGTACGCGCGGGGCTGCAGGCCGTCAATGTGGGAATTCCAAAGGGCTACCCTGACTATGTACTGCACACCATGGTGCGCGTGGTCAAAGGGGGCGAAGAGGTCAAAATCAGTAAACGTGCGGGTTCGTACGTGACGCTGCGTGACCTGATTGAGTGGACGAGCAAGGATGCTGTGCGCTTTTTCCTGCTGAGCCGCAAGCCCGATACAGAGTACACCTTTGATGTGGACCTGGCCGTGGCGCAGAACAATGACAACCCGGTGTTCTATGTGCAGTACGCGCATGCCCGCATCCAGTCGGTACTGCGTAGCTGGCAGGAAAGCGGTGGCGCTGGTCTGGCCGCTTTGCAAGGCGTGGATTTGTCTGCGCTGCAGGGCTCACAGGCTCAGGCCTTGATGCTGCTGCTGGCCAAGTACCCCGAAATGCTGACGGCAGCTGCCAATGGCAACGCACCGCATGACGTCACTTTCTACCTGCGTGATTTGGCTTCCGCCTACCACAGCTACTACGACGCAGAGCGTATTCTGGTGGACGACGAGTCAGTCAAACTGGCCCGTCTGGCACTGGTCGCTGCTACGGCGCAGGTGCTGCACAATGGCTTGGCTGTGCTGGGTGTGAGCGCACCTGAGCGCATGTGAGAAATACTACAAGTAACGTGACAGGCGGTTTTATGGTTAAGCAGCAGCGAGGTGGAACGATCCTCGGTCTCATCATCGGCCTGATTTTGGGGTTAGGCATTGCGCTGGGCGTGGCGGTGTACGTCACCAAGGTGCCTGTACCTTTCCTCAATAAGGGTGACCAGCGCAATACCGAGGCCAGCGAGAGCGAGCGTAACCGTAACTGGGACCCGAATTCGCCACTGTACGGTAGCACTCCTTCGCGCAACGCGCCGCCAGCACCGGCGACAGAGCCGGGCGCTACCACCGCAGCACCGGTCATCGACCCCGTGGCACAGCCGCCTGCGGCATCAGCAGATCCGCTGGGAGATTTGGCGAAGGCGCAGGTCAAAGCGTCAGAAGCGAAGGTCGCCGCAGAAGCTAAGGCCGCCAGCGCAGCCCCTGCTGCTGCGGATGGCTTTAGTTACTTTGTGCAAGCAGGTGCATTTCGCACACAGGCCGATGCAGATGCCCAGCGTGCCAAATTGGCCATGCTTGGCTGGGAAGCGCGTATCAGCGAGCGTGAGCAAAACGGCCGCCCAGTGTTTCGCGTGCGTGTGGGGCCTTTCACCAAGCGCGGTGATGCTGAGCAGCTCAAGCAAAAGCTCGATGGTGCAGGCGTTGACTCCGCACTGGTGCGTGTGCAGCAGTGAACTTTTTGAGTTTTCTAAGCTCTGACTTCCCATATTTCCTTAAGGAGCCTTTTTGATGCAACGCCGCCAGTTCTCTTTGGCTGCAGCTACTGCTGCTACTTCCATGGCTTTTGGAGCCAACTCCGCACTGGCGCAGCAAGCTGCGCCTCAAGAGGGTAAGGAATACCTGCGCTTGTCCAAGCCAGCGCCTGTCGATGCGCCTGCTGGCAAGATCGAAGTGGTGGAGTTTTTCTGGTACAGCTGCCCCCATTGCAATGTGTTTGAACCGACGTTTGCGGCCTGGAAGCAAAAAGCACCAGCGAACGTTGTGGTGCGTCGCGTGCCTGTGGCGTTCAATGCCAGTTTTGTGCCGCAGCAAAAGCTGTATTTCGCGCTGCAGTCCATGGATAACTTTGACGCCATGCACGTGAAGGTGTTCCACGCCATCCATGTGGAGCGCAATAAGCTGGCAAAAGATGAAGATATTTTCAACTGGGTGGCCAAGCAAGGCGTGGATGTGAACAAGTTCAAGGAGGTCTACAACTCCTTTAACGTGTCCAGCCAGGTGCGCAAGGCCACGCAGCTGCAGCAGGCCTACGATGTGGAGGGCGTGCCTTCCATGGGTGTGGCTGGCCGCTACTACACCGACGGTCCTCGTGCGGGCAGCATGCCCAACGTGCTGCGTGTGGTGGAATATCTGGTGGCACAAAGCGCCAAGGCGTAATGGTCAGGGCCGGCTTTTCCAGCTCTTTGCTACATCGACAGCCCGCCTTGTGCGGGCTTTTTAATGGAAAACGAGGATGCGTGACTACAATGTGCTGCAAGAAACGTGCCCTGCCCATGACATCAAAATTCATCACCTGCCTCTTGTTGACGGCCCTTGCGGGGGCTGCAGGCGTAGCGCATGCTGAGCGTGCGGATCGCGACAAGCCCATGAACATTGAGTCGGACGCACTGCGCCACGATGAATTGACGCAGACCAGCGTATTCACCGGCAATGTGGTCATGACCAAGGGGACCATTGTGTTGCGCGGTGCGCAGCTGGATGTGCGCCAGGATGCGCAGGGCTATCAGCATGGGGTGGTGAAGGCTGAAGCGGGCAAGCGCGCCTACTTCCGTCAAAAGCGCGATACGGCTCCCGGTGCCCCCGATGAAGTGGTCGAGGGTGAAGGCGAAATCATTGAGTACAACGGCAAGACCGATGATGTGAAGCTGATTCGCCGTGGCCAGTTGCGCCGTTATACGGGCGGTAAGCTCAGTGATGACATCATGGGCAGCGTCATTACCTATAACAATCTGACAGATGTGTTCACTGTGGATGGCGAAAAGCGCACCAACGAGCCGTCGTCAGCACCAGCCGGTTCTGGCGGCCGTGTGCGTGCCATCCTGGCACCCAAGGCAGCGCCCAGTGCGAGCCCTTCTGCCCCCGTGCCTGCACAGCCCTTGCAGCCTTCTGGTAATTTGAATCTACAAGGCAAGTAATGGCTGAGAACACCCCGGACACTGTGGTCTCCAGCAAGCTGGAAGCCCGACACCTGGCCAAGTCGTATGGCAGCCGCAAGGTGGTGAAAGATGTGTCAATGACTGTGCAAAAAGGTGAAGTGGTGGGTTTGCTCGGCCCCAATGGTGCAGGCAAGACCACTTCGTTTTACATGATCGTAGGCCTGGTGCGCAGCGATGGTGGAGATGTATTCATCGATGGTCATTCCGTGGGCAGCATGCCCATTCACCAGCGCTCGCGCCTGGGCTTGTCGTACCTGCCGCAAGAAGCTTCCATCTTTCGCAAATTGAATGTGGAAGACAACGTGCGCGCGGTGCTGGAGCTGCAAAAAAATGATGCGGGCCAGTCTTTGTCCAGAGATGAGATTGAAAAACAGCTGACGTCCTTGCTGCAAGAGCTGCGCGTGGACCATCTGCGCAAATCGCCTTCGTTGGCGCTGTCTGGGGGGGAACGCCGCCGCGTGGAGATCGCCCGCGCTTTGGCCACTAACCCGCGCTTCATCTTGCTCGACGAGCCTTTTGCCGGCATCGATCCGATCGCCGTCATTGAAATTCAACGCATCATTGGTTTTTTGAAGGAACGCGGCATCGGTGTGCTGATTACCGATCACAACGTGCGTGAAACACTGGGTATCTGTGACCACGCTTTCATCATCAGTGATGGCACAGTACTGGCGCAGGGAACGCCACAGGAAATCGTCGAGAACCCGGATGTCAGACGGGTCTACCTCGGCGAACACTTCAGGATGTAGCCCTCTACGGCAGTTTTCAGGAAAAACAACAAGGGTCGAAAGAGGGGTACAGCGTTGAAGCCAGGTTTGTCACTGCGGGTCTCACAGAATTTAGCGCTGACGCCACAACTGCAGCAGTCCATCCGCCTCTTGCAGCTATCTACGCTGGAGCTTTCCCAAGAAGTCGAGCAAATGCTCGACGAGAATCCCTTTCTTGAGGTGGCCAATGAGGATGCCCCTTCTGAAGAATTTGGTGTAGCCAGCGTTGATGCAGCACCTGAATACGATGCACATGCGGCAGATGAGGCGCAATACTCCATATCGGATAGTGCAGGCGCAGCAGGCGCTGATGGACAAAAAGATCAAGATGCTTCCGCCTCTGAAAATGATCTTCCTAGCGATTGGGAAGGCGATGGCAGTGTGGACATGGCGTTCGAGGACAGCGAGTGGGGTGGCGATGCCCTGCCTCGCGGCACCCGCGATGATGACGATGCGCCCACCGCGTTGGAGCTGGCAGGCACCCATGAGTCTTTGACAGACTTTCTGCTCCAGCAGTCGCTGTCCCTGCGTTTGTCCGAGCTGGATCGGTACGCGCTGCGTTTTCTGATTGAAAACCTTAACGACGATGGGTATCTTGAAGATTCACTGGAAGAGCTGGCTCTGGGTCTGGCAGGCCCCTCGGATCTGGAGCAGTTAGAAGAACTGGTGCACCGCTTTACCGTTGCTCTGGGTTTGTTGCAATCCCTGGAGCCTGTGGGCGTGGGCGCACGTGGATTGTCAGAGTGCCTGCGCCTGCAGCTTCAGCACCTGCGCCACCAAGGTGGTGACACCGACCTGATCGATATGGCGCTGCAGTTGTGCGCGCAGCCCTTGGAGCTGCTGGCTCGGCGCGATGTTCGCAAACTCATGCAGGCCTGCGGTCTGCCTGAAGCCAAGGTGCGCGCTGCGCTGGGGGCAATTGCACGGCTAGAACCTAAGCCTGGGCGTCGCTTTGTGAATGTGGAGCGCAACGTGGTGGTGCCCGATGTCATCGTCAAGAAAGTCGCGCGCCGCGGGGCTGATGGCATGGCTCAGTTCAGTGTTCAACTCAACCCCGATGTCATGCCCCGCCTGCGTGTGCATGACATCTATGCCGGGGCACTGCGCAGCCACAAGGGCAGCGAGGGGCATGCTGGGCTGCAGCAGCGTCTGCAGGAGGCGCGCTGGTTTATCAAGAATGTGCAGCAGCGTTTTGACACCATCTTGCGGGTGTCCAAAGCGATTGTGGATAGGCAGAAGAACTTCTTTGTGCATGGCGAGCTGGCCATGCGCCCCTTGGTGCTGCGGGACATTGCCGATGAGCTGGGGCTGCATGAATCGACCATCAGCCGCGTGACCACGGCCAAATACATGTCCACCCCCCATGGCACGTATGAGCTGAAGTATTTCTTTGGCTCGGGTCTGGGCACGGAAACGGGGGGCAACGCCTCCAGTACGGCGGTGCGGGCGTTGATCAAGCAGTTCGTGTCGGCGGAGAGCACCAAAAAACCGCTGTCTGACAGCCAGATTGCCGAGATGCTCAAGGAGCAGGGCATTGAGTGCGCACGCCGCACGGTGGCCAAATACCGAGAGGCGCTGAAGATTGCGCCAGCAAATTTGCGCAAAGCGCTGTAAGCCGGGGGAGCATCCCGTTGCGCCTGTGTTGGTTTGTGCTTACTGTTTAGCTAAGCTTGCTAGCGCTCGATAGAATCGCGCGAGTTGAATCAAAATGCGCTGCCTGTGGGCGGCGCTTTTGTTTTCCCAGCTTGTGTTAACCAGTTGAGCGCGCAGCGCGCTCGGAGAACCACCATGCAGCAACGTCGTCACACCCTTTTGGCCATTGGGGCCGCCACTTTGGCCGCTTTGGGCGCTATTGCGCCTGTGGCCCATGCCGAAGAAAAGCCCAAGGTGGCGCTGGTCATGAAGTCGCTGGCCAATGAGTTTTTCCGCACCATGGAAGACGGTGCCAAGGCGCACAACAAAGAACATAAAAATTATGTGCTGGTGAGCAACGGTATCAAGAACGAAACCGATACCGCCGCGCAGATCAAGATGGTTGAGCAAATGGTGGCGCAAAAGGCGCAGGCCATCGTGATTGCGCCTGCTGACTCCAAGGCGCTGGTGCCAGTGCTGAAAAATGCAGTGGACAAGGGTGTGATTGTTGTGAATATCGACAACCGCCTGGACCCTGAAGCCCTGAAGGAAAAGAACCTGAACATTCCTTTTGTGGGACCTGACAACCGCCTGGGTGCCAAGCTGGTGGGCGAGCGTCTGGCCAAGGAGCTGAAGGCGGGTGACAAGGTCGGCATCATTGAAGGCGTCTCTACCACCACCAACGCACAGCAGCGCACTGCAGGCTTTAAAGATGCCATGGATGCTGCCAAGATGAGCATCGTGGGCGTGCAGTCCGGTAATTGGGAAATTGCCAATGGCAACACTGTTGCGGCTGGCATGATGCGAGAGAACCCAGACCTGAAGGCATTGCTGGCGGGTAATGACTCCATGGCCCTGGGCGCTGTGGCTGCGGTGCGTGCGGCAGGCAAGACGGGCAAGGTGCTGGTTGTCGGTTACGACAACATCCAGGCCATTAAACCCATGCTCAAGGATGGCCGCGTGCTGGCCACGGCAGACCAGTTTGCAGCCAAACAGGCCGCGTTTGGGATTGATGTGGCCTTGAAGGCCATCAAAGATAAAACGCCGCAGGCACAGCTTCCCGTTGAGGTGAAAACCGACGTGGTGCTGGTCACCAAGTAAGGGCGGCTTTCATGGCATTCCCAACTCCTGCAGACCGTGGCAGCGTGGTCATGCGCCTGGAAGGCATTGGCAAAGACTACGGCAGCAGCACGGTGCTGGATGGTGTGAGTCTTGACCTGCGGGCGGGTGAAGTGCTGGCACTGACCGGTGAAAACGGGGCAGGAAAAAGCACCTGCTCCAAGATCATGTGCGGCCTGGTGACTGCAACTCGTGGGCAGATGACCTTGATGGGTCAGCCTTTTGCTCCCGCCTCGCGCGCCGATGCGGAGCGGCAAGGTGTGCGCATGGTGCTGCAGGAGCTGGGGTTGGTGAATACGCTCAGCGTGGCTGAGAACTTGCTGCTGGATCGATTGCCGCACCGCTGGGGCGTGGTTGATCACCGTCGCTTGAACGAGCTGGCGCGCGAGCAACTGGCCAAAATGGGGCTCAATCACATTGATCCGCGCACCCAGGTGTCCGAGCTGGGCATTGGCATGCAGCAGATGGTGGAAATCGCCCGCAATCTGCGCGATGGCAACCGTGTGCTGGTGCTGGATGAGCCCACAGCCATGCTGACGGCCAATGAAATTGAGCATCTGTTCAAGCAAATTGATCTGATGAAGGCACAGGGCGTGGCGCTGATTTACGTCTCGCACCGTCTGGAAGAGCTGCAGCGCGTGGCCGAGCGCGCTGCCGTGCTGCGCGATGGTCGTCTGGTGGATGTCCTTCCCATGCAAGGCCTGTCGGAAGCTACCTTGGTGGAGCGCATGGTGGGCCGCCATGTGGAAACGCTGGACGACAAACCCCGGCGCAAGGCCGGCCCTGTGCTGATGCGCGCAGAGAACATGTCACGCGGTGATGTGGTCAAGGATGTGAGTCTGGAGCTGCACGCGGGCGAAGTGCTGGGTGTGGCTGGCTTGGTGGGCGCGGGCCGTACAGAGCTGATGCGGCTGCTGTACGGTGCTGACAAAGCCGATACCGGAAGTATTGAGCTGACTGGTCAGCACCCCGATCAACAGCCCCAAACAGTCACTCCCAACTGGCGCAGCCCCATGCAGGCGGTGCGCGCAGGTATTGGCCTGATTACCGAGGACCGTAAAGCACAGGGCTTGCTGTTGCCCCAGTCGATTCGCGTGAATACCTCGCTGAGCCATCTGGGCTCGGTTTCCGGTGGCGGCTGGCTCAATCGCTCACGCGAAGCACAACTGGCCAAGCAGATGGTGCAGCGCTTGCGTGTGCGCGCGGTCAATGCGGAACAGCCGGTGGGCACCTTGAGCGGCGGCAACCAGCAAAAGGTGATCTTTGCGCGCTGGCTGCACCGGGACTGCCCCGTGGTCTTGCTGGACGAGCCCACGCGTGGTGTCGATGTGGGTGCTCGCGCTGATCTGTACGCCGAGATCAACACCATGACCCACCAGGGCAAAGCAGTGATGGTGGTCTCCAGTGACCTGCGGGAGCTCATGGAGCTGTGCGACCGCATTGCCGTCATGTACCAGGGCCGCATTGTGGCTACCTTTGAGCGCGGAGCGTGGAGCCAGCAAGCCTTGCTCGCCGCGGCGTTTGGTGACGTCACTGCACAAGTGCCCGCAACGGCTGCCGCCTAAAACAATACTTACCTCACCCAATGTCTTCCTCTACTTCTATCTCCACCCCGGCTGCAGCGTGTAGCCCATGGCGCCAGGAAATTGGCACCTACCTCGGTTTGCTTGTGGTGCTGATCGCCATGGTGGCGCTGTTCAGCTCCATGTCGGACTACTTTCTCACCCAGGACACGCTGCTGTCCATTGCCAACGAAATCCCTGCGCTGGCTGTGATGGCCGTGGGCATGACTTTTATCTTGATCATTGCGGGCATTGATCTGTCGGTGGGCTCTGTGCTGGCGCTGAGCGCGGCGGCTGCGGCCGCAGCCATGCTGCAATGGGAGTGGGGAGTCTGGGGGGCTGCTGCGCTGGGCCTGATGGTGGGTGTGGTCTGTGGCGCGATCACCGGGGGTATCTCGGTGGCATGGCAACTGCCCAGCTTCATCGTCTCGTTGGGCATGCTGGAGGCGGTGCGCGGTGGTGCTTATCTGGTGACCGATTCACGCACCCAGTACGTGGGTGACGCCATGGGCGGCTTGGCCGCTCCGTGGCTGGGTGGGCTGTCGGCCTCATTTTTTATCGCCATCTGCGTGGTGATCATTGGCCAGCTGGTGCTCAGCCGCACCGTGTTTGGCCGCTACGTCGTAGGCATTGGCACCAATGAAGAGGCCATGCGTTTGGCCGGTGTCGACCCCAGACCCGTGCGCATTGCCGTGTTTGCAGCCATGGGCTTTTTGGCCGCATTGGCAGGTCTGATGCAATCGGCGCGACTGGAAGCGGCCGACCCGAATGCGGGCTCTGGCATGGAGCTGCAAGTGATTGCAGCGGTCGTGATTGGCGGCACCAGTTTGATGGGCGGGCGTGGCTCCGTGGTCACTACCTTCTTTGGGGTGTTGATCATTGCGGTGCTGGAAGCTGGGCTGGCACAAATCGGTGCCAGCGAACCCAGCAAGCGCATCATTACAGGTGCCGTGATTGTGGTGGCAGTGGTGGTCGATACCATTCGCCAGCGCCGCAGTCAGCGCAAGCATTAATCCCGGGCAGACGAGAGATTTGGTGATGACGCAATCTTCCAAGACCCGCATTGTGGTGCTGGGCAGCTTGAATATGGATGTGGTGCTGCGCCTTGCGCGCATGCCTGAGCGTGGTGAAACGGTGCATGCCCAGGGCCTGAGCTACATCCCCGGCGGCAAGGGTGGCAACCAGGCGGTGGCTTGTGCGCGCCATGGTGCCCAAGTGGCGCTGGTGGGCTGTGTGGGCCGTGATGCGCATGGCGAGGTGCTGCGTGATGCGCTGACAGCCGATGGTGTTGACGTGTCCAATGTGGCCGTGCATGACGGTGCTGCCACAGGATCGGCCGTTGTGATGGTGGAGGCCGATGGCAGCAACCGGATTGCCGTCATTGCCGGCGCCAATGCACTGGCCGACTTGCCTGCCAGCTTCAGCGAAGTGCTGGCGCAGGCCGACTATCTGGTGGTGCAGTTTGAAACTCCGCTGGAGGTGCTGGATCGTGCACTGGCCATGGCCCGGCACAGCCATTGCAAAGTGGTGCTCAACCCTTCGCCGGTCAAAGCTGTGCCCAGCCAGTGGTGGTCATGGATTGACACGCTGGTGGTCAATGAACACGAAGCCGCAGAGCTGTCTGCCATGGCGGTGACGGATGCAGCTACGGCTGTGCGCGCTGCCCAGTATTTCGTTGAGCAAGGTGTCCGGCAGGTGGTGGTCACCATGGGCAGCCAGGGTGCGGTGGCAGTCAATGCCGCAGGTCACAGCATTCACCCTGCGCCCAAGGTTGAGGTGGTGGACACGACTTCTGCGGGCGACACCTTTCTCGGCACCATGGTCACCCGTCTGGGGGAGGGCAGCACATTGGCTCAGGCGGTGCAATGGGGCATCCGCGCTGCCAGCCTGTGCATTGGCCGTGCAGGGGCGCAGCCCTCTATCCCTGAGCGTACGGAAGTTGAACAGCAATGAAAAAAACCAAACTTTTAAATGCCGCACTCTCGCACCTGATTGCGCAATTGGGGCACAACGATGTGGTGGTGGTGGGTGATGCGGGCCTGCCAGTACCGGCGGGTGTACCTTGCATTGATCTGGCGCTGATGCGCGGCTTGCCCAGCCTGGCCCAGGTGCTGGAGGCTCTGGAGAGTGAAATGCAGGTGGAGCGCATGGTGCTGGCCAAAGAAACCTTCTTTGCCAACCAAGGCGAGCTGCCCGGCTGGCTGCCCCCTGTGTGGCGTGAGTTGCCGATTGAGCAGGTGGCGCACGAGGTGTTCAAACAGCGCAATGCGCAAGCGCGTGCGGTCATCCGCACGGGCGAATGCACACCGTTTTCCAACGTGATGTTGGTGGCGGGCGTTGCTTTTTAAGCTATATTTTTTACAGCGAAACCAAAACGCAGCCCGCAAGGCTGCGTTTTTTGCTTTCAAAGCGTGTCAACCAACAGCCGTACAAGGGCAGGGTGACTCGCGTATGCTTGGTCCCCTGCTATGAATCAACTGCATCTGTTTTTGCCCTGCGCCGCCGGCGTCGAGGGTTTCTTGGCCGACGAAGTCCGCGCCATCACTGGCGTGGGCAACGGCGATGTGCTCACCGGCCGCGGCGGTGTCAGCGTGCGCGGCATGTGGCGCGATGCCATGCTGCTCAACCTGCACAGCCGTCTGGCCCAGCGCGTGCTGGTGGAGCTGTCGTACACCGAGTACCGCAATGAGAACGATCTGTACCGCGCAGCCAGTGAGGTGGCGTGGGAAATCTGGTTTTCTCCTAAAGAGACTTTCAAGATTGAAACCACGGCCCAGCACAGCCCGCTGACCAGCCTGAACTTTGCCGCGCTGCGCGTGAAAGACGCGATTGCCGACCGCTTTCGCGCCAAGCGCAACGGCGTGCGTCCCAGCGTGGAAACCAACCACCCCGATGTGCGCGTGCACATGCACCTGACTACGGACAGCTGCACGCTGTACATGGACACCACGGGTGAGGCGCTGTTCAAGCGTGGCTGGCGTGAAGACAAGGGCGATGCGCCTTTGAAGGAAACGCTGGCCGCCGCCATGATTGCCGCCACCGGCTGGAACCCGCACGGCGCCAACCCGCAGCCGCTGTATGACCCCTGCTGCGGCTCGGGCACGGTGCTGATTGAGGCTGCGCAGATTGCGCGCAAGATTCCTGCGGGCATCCTGCGCCGCTTTGCGTTTGAAAAGCTGGTGCCTTTTCAGCGCCATGTCTGGGAGCAAATTCTGGACGAGGCCGAAGCGCAGATTCTGGATGAAAGCCCTGTGCCTATTTTTGGCTCGGACATTTCGCACCGCATGGTGGACTTTGCCCAGCGCAACGCCGAGCGTGCGGGTGTGGCAGACACCATCAGCCTGCGCGGTGGTGATGCACTGCAGCGCATGCCCCCGTGCGAGCAGCCCGGCATGATGCTGCTTAACCCCCCCTATGGCGAGCGTATTGCTGCAGCGGGTTCTGCCGGGCGCAACGCCGCAGAGCGCATGGGCGTGATGGAGCGTGCAGGCCGCGAGACCGCGCAGACCGAAGATGGTGGCGAATTCTTCAGCCAGCTGGCCAGCCACTGGAAGAAGAACTACAGCGGCTGGACGGGCTGGATGCTGACCCCCGACCTGAAGCTGCCCGGCAAGATGCGCCTGAAAGAGTCGCGCCGCACACCCATGTGGAACGGCCCGATCGAGTGCCGTCTGTTCTGCTTTGAGATGATCAAGGGTGCGGTCAAACCACGCAAGTCTGAAGGTGGTGCCGAGAGCGAGTCGGCATGAAAATCGTGTTGAAGTGGCCTGCATGCAATGCGGGCTATGAAGGCCTGTGGCCGCGTCCCATGGTGCTGGACACCAATGTGGTGCTGGACATGCTGATTTTTGACGATCCGCATATCCCTCCTATTCGCCAGTTGCTTGCGCAAGGCGAGGTGCGCTGGATTGCTGACGAAGCCCAGCGCATTGAGCTGGATCGTGTGCTGCACTACAGCCAGATTGCCCCGCGTGTATCGTTCTACGGCAAAACGCCTGAAGGTGTGATGGCGGCGTTTGATGCTGCTGTGGAATATGTGGCGGCAGCGCCCAAGATTCGTTTTACCTGCACCGACCCCGACGATCAGCATTTTCTGGACCTGGCCAGCCAGCACCAGGCGCTGCTGGTCAGCAAAGACAGGGCGGTGCTCAAACAGCGCAAGCGCGTGGCGCAGAACTACGGTGCCACCATTGGCAATATCTTGGTGCTGGAACCTGCGGATAACGCTCTGGCGGCGTGAGGTGGCGCAGGCTGCTGCGCTGATACATCAAGTGCTGCAAGCTATGTTTTTATAGACGCATTACTTGTGTGGCAGGCCTGCACATCGCCAAAGCGCATGCCTGCATAGGGCGCAGCTTTGCATTGGGCAATGCGCGAAGCCAGAGAACCCACGTGGACTTCTAGCTGGTGGCCATCAGGGTCGAGAAAGTAGAACGAATCGCCTTCGCTGCGGTTGTTCTTCCAGGCGATCACGCCATGCTTTTGAGCGTGCACAACGAAGTCTGCAAAGTGCTGCTGCTCAATTCCAAACGCGTAATGGGTGTAGTCACGCGCAGCGGAGTGGGCGCTGTTGCGCGCTGGGTCCAGCGACAGGCAGAGCCAGAAATCCCCGACGCTGAGGTACGCCCCCGTGTCCCATTGCGCGTGGCACGTGCAGGCCAGCACATCCCTGTAAAACTGCACGCTGCGCTGCAGGTCGCAAACGGCCAAGGTGAGGTGGTTGAGTCCTGTCAGCATACCAAGGCAGTGAGTGGGTCGGGCGCACAGTATCGGTGACGCGGCGTCCTGTGCATCTTGTTGTGTGCAGAGAGGCCGCCATAAATCGCTGATGCAGCGAACTGGAATGTGCCGCTGACGCTCAAGCCAGCAGAGCCGGTGATGCGTGATGGAGGATGCAGCAAATCTGTGTGCTGTCTTTGCACGGGGCTGACTGCCACCGGCAGCGGCTCAGGGGCAATTGCATGTGCATGGGAGAGCAAGCGCTAGGGGGCTTCAAGCCTAAGCCGTATCAGCGCCATCTGCTATGGTTTTTTAAGAATGCGCATGCCGGCCTATCCCGCCAGACTTTGCCGTGGCGACTTTGGAGCGGCCGGGCGACAATAGAGGGATGATTTCCCACACGCCCACCTTGAACAAATCCGTCGCACAGCCCACTTTGGACACCACCCGCATTGATGACACGCGCATCAAAGCGGTGCGTCCGCTGATCACGCCTGCACTGCTGCAGGAATGGCTGCCCGCAACCGAACAGGCCCTGGCGCTGGTGGAAAGCAGCCGTCAGGCCATCTCGCGCGTGCTCCATGGGCAAGATGACCGTCTGATTGTGGTGGTGGGCCCTTGCTCGATCCACGACCATGAGCAGGCCATGGAATATGCGCACCAGCTCAAGGTGCAGGCCGATGCGCTGTCGCAAGACCTGCTGGTGGTGATGCGCGTGTACTTTGAAAAACCACGCACCACGGTGGGCTGGAAGGGCTATATCAACGACCCGCATCGCGATGACAGTTTTGCCATCAACGACGGTCTGGAGCTGGCGCGCAAGCTGCTGCTGGATGTGGTCGGCTTGGGCCTGCCCGTGGGCACAGAGTTTTTGGATCTGCTCTCGCCGCAGTACATCAGCGATCTGGTTACCTGGGGCGCGATTGGTGCGCGCACCACGGAGAGCCAGAGCCATCGCCAGCTGACCAGCGGGCTGTCCTGCCCCGTGGGCTTCAAAAACGGTACTGATGGCGGCGTGAAAGTGGCATGCGATGCCATCCTGGCTGCGCAAGCCCCCCATGCCTTCATGGGCATGACCAAGATGGGGCAGGCAGCGATTTTTGAGACACGCGGCAACGATGACTGCCACGTCATCTTGCGCGGTGGCAAGCAGCCCAATTACAGCGCCGCCGATGTGCAGGCCGTGAGCGAAGTGCTGGAAAAAACCGGCCTGCGCCCGCAGGTCATGATTGATTTCTCGCACGCCAACAGCAGCAAGCAGCACCGCCGCCAGATTGATGTGGGTGCCGACGTGGCCACACAAATTGCTGCGGGAGATGCGCGCATCACCGGCGTGATGATTGAAAGCCATCTGCATGAAGGCCGCCAGGACATTGTGGAAGGGCAAACGCTGCAACACGGCGTTTCGCTCACCGATGCGTGCATCAGCATGGAGCAGACCATTCCGGTACTGCAGCAACTGGCCGATGCTGTGCGCCAGCGTCGTTTAAAGAAATAATAGCTAGTAACGCAAGCTACAAGCCACTTTTAGATATAAAACATACTGAAAGTGGCTTGGGTAAAGCGCTAATAGCTATCAAAGATTAGTCTTTGAGTTTGATCTTCTTGTCGATCTTGGTGGTGGCTTTTTCTTCTTGCTTGCGGCGGTTGAACACCTGCTTCATGTAGCGCAAGTCACTGGCCGACAGGTGCTTTTGCGCGGCCACAAACTGCTCTTGCTCCTCTTCACGGATGTGGTGCAGGTATTCATCGCGCAGGGCCGTAAAACGGCGCAGCCATGCGGGTGAAGCCATGTCGCGCGCAGCCAGATCGGCCAGCATTTCATCGATCTCTTTGTGCTCACTGACGGCGTGGCGGGCATCGTCGGTGGTTTTGGGGTTGCGCATCACGCTGGACCACAGCGCCTGCTCTTCGGCAGCTGCGTGGCTTTTAAGCTCCAGCGTCAATTCCTTGAACAGCATCTGGCGCTCTGTGGATTTTCCAGACGTCTGGGCCACCATGGCCAGCAGCGCCCGGTGGCGGTCGTGGTCTTGCACCAGGCGACCAAAAATGTCGGCATCGCCCCGGAATTTGGTGGCGGGCGTGCTGCCTATGCGTGCGGCCACATCGGGCGCCACCGCCTTGGCTTTGGCGATGGCGGTACGTTTGGCCTGCACTGGCTGGGTAGATGGCTTGCGTGCCGATGAGGTGGGCGTGCGCGCAGCGCTTTTGACGGTGCGCGCTCGTGAGGCTGTCGTGGGCATTGTGTTCACTTCTCCAAAGTACGGCGGTGCTGTCGCCTGTACTTAGGTTGTAGCGAAAGATGCTGCCAGGACATGGTCAGAGCGGGGGGCTGTGACCTGTAGGAGTGGGCACCATAAAACTCAGTACTTGTTAGAGAAGTTGGCGCTGATGCGCTGCTTCAAATACTCGGCGGCGGTCACGTCCGGGTACTTGCCGCTGGGGCTGGTGATGACTACGTCTTCATTGGCCTGGCAAAAGAACGCCAGGCTGTAGCGTGCGCCCTGGTATTCGCCCGGTGCTGGGTTTTTGACGCGGTGAAAATTGGAGGGCAGCTGGTCATCGCTCCAGCGCATCAACATATCGCCGATGTTGCAGGTGATGACGCCTTCTGCGGGCTCCACCGGTGTCCAGGCGCGGCCTTGCATCTCCTTGCCGGGCAGCACCTGCAAGCCGCCTTGGCCGGGGCGCTGAAACAGCAGGGTCAGGCAGTCGTAATCGGTGTGCGCGCCGGCACGCCAGCTGCCGGCAGGGGTGTCTGCAGCCTGGGCAAAGTAGTGCAACATGCGCAGCGTGCTCTGGTAGTGAGGGCTGCTGGGGTCGTGGGCGCGGGTGAAGAAATCGCTGTTCAGTTGCAGCTTGTCGGCAAAGCAGGACAGCACCTGCATGCCTACAGCCCAGCACTGGGCCTCAAACGCCAGTGCTGCTGCCTGAAAGCCGGGCAGTTCGGCCTCTGATGGCCACAAGCCTTGCATGCGCGGGCGCGTGATCTGGTAGGACTCTTTTTGGTCTGCCGTGCGCGTGGACGGGCGGATCTGCGTCATGCTTTCCCAGCCCGCGTTGCGAGACAGCGGCCACTGCGCCTTGCTGGTGCTGGGCAGTGCAAAAAAGGATTCAGACAGCGCAAACGCTTGGCGCACGGCTTGCTCGGTAATACCGTGGTTGTAGACCTGAAAGAAACCAATTTCTGTGGCCGCACTCCACAGCTGCTCGGTGATTTCGGCCTTGCGCTCGGCAAAGTTGGACAGGTCGATGCGGCGGATTTCGCGTTGCACCGTGGTGCCTTCGCTGCCCATCAATGATTCCTTGCGCAACTCTTCCAGCGCATAGTCAGAGGTGGTGGTGTTGGGGGGTGTCGTCATCAGCATGGCGGGACTTTCTGTGGCAGGAGGGGGTGATGCCCTGAAAGCCTGTGCTGGCACACAAGTGGTGCATCAGCGCAGGTCTTCAGACCTGTGGCGCACCGTTGGAGGTGCGCCCGCTGAGCAATTTCCGGCGCTGAAACTCCTGGCGGGCTGCAGTGCTGAACGCTTCTACTCGTGCAGGCTTGTACCAAGCCAGATTCGTGCCAGCTGCGTGGCTGCTGATGTTTACGCTGGCGCAAAACACGCTGGCACAGGATGTGCTTGAACGCTGTTTGAGTAGAAGCGTTCAGCGCATGCATGGTTGCTGCCATGCCGCCCGGAAATTGCTCACCCCCCAAAGTTGCAAGACGGCTGGGACGGGGTGGCATACGCTGCACATCCTCGTTTGCGCTGGCTTGCTGCCACCACCGATGAAGGAGTTTTGCCATGCAACGCCGCCACTTTTTACGCACTGCGACCTGTCTGTCTTCTGCCGCCGCGCTGCTGCCTGCCAGCAGCTGGGCACAAACGGGCAAGAAAGCGCTGGTTCCTGTGAAGTTCACGCTGGACTTCAAAGTCACCAGTCAGACATCGCCTTTCTTCCTGGCGGCCTCCAGGGGCTACTACGCCGAAGAAGGGCTGGATGTGCAGATTGATGTGGGCGCAGGCTCGGTTGCGTCGATCACGCGGGTGGCCTCAGGGGCATATGACATGGGGCTGGGCGACATCAGCTCATTGATCGAGGCGCACGCCAGCGGCACCATGCCCGTGCAGGCCGTCTACCAATACTACAACCGCGCACCCTTCACCATCATTGGTCGCAAGGACAAGGGCATCACCAGCAGCCTTGACAGCCTCAAAGGCAAGAAAGTGGCGGCGGCTGCCGTCGAGGCGACACGCCGCTGCTGGCCCATGGTGGCCGATCAGCAAAAGCTGGCAGAGCCTTTCTTTGACTGGGTGACCACCGATTTCAGCGCGCGCGACAACGTGGTGGTGCGTGGCGATGTCGATGCCGCCACCTATTTTCACGACTCGGCCATCTCGCTGTTCATGCGCATGCCGCCAGAGCAACTGAGCGTGCTGTCCTATGCCGACGCCGGTGTGCACCTGTATGGCAATGCCGTGCTGGCCAGCAGCAAAATGCTGGCAGAAAAGCCCGAAGTGGTGCGTGCATTTTTGCGCGCCACCCAGCGTGCGCTGGTAGAGACGCTGGCCAACCCCGATGCCGCGCTGGCTGCCGTGCGCACCCGCGAGCCGCTGCTGCGCGCAGATCAGGAAAGCGCCCGCTGGGCCATCACGCGCACCTATCTGGCGAATGCGGAAACCGCCCGCGTCGGCCTGGGGCATATTGATGCGGCCGTGTTGACCCGGCAAATTGCGCAGGTGGGCAAGACCTTTGCGCTCAAGCAATTGCCGGCCACTGAGCAGATATGGAATACGGCCTTTTTGCCAGCAGCGGTCAAGCACGGTGGTGCGGCATGAGCGCCGCTGAAAAGCCCTTTGCAGGTTTCCTGCCCGAGCAGACTGTCAGCGAGCGTGATGGCGTCTATCTGCGTCAGGCCATTGGCCTGTCGCGCACGGCGCGCGAGCGGGGCAACCGGCCCTTTGGCTCGCTCATCGTGGCGCGCGACGGCACGGTGCTGGGGCAGGGCTGGAACAGCAACAGCGAGTTGCGCGACTGCACCGCGCACGCGGAAGTGCAGGCCATTCGCGATGCCAGTCAGCGCCATGGCCGCGAAGCCCTGGAGACCGCCACCCTCTACGCATCGGGCGAGCCATGTGTGATGTGTGCGGGTGCCATCTTCTGGGCCAATCTGCGCCGGGTGGTGTACGGTATTGATGACCAGCGGCTGCGCATCTTTCGGGGCGAGCGGCTGGACCAGCGTGATGTGGAGCTGTCGTGCCGCGATGTGTTTCGTGCAGCGCCGTTTGACATCGAATGTGTGGGCCCGGCGTTGATCGATGAAGCCAGCCAGCCGCACGTGGGCGCGTGGAAATGAAAACTTCTTTGCACACTGTGGTGTAGCAACCACCCAGGCGCGATAGCACCATTGAGGGCGTGAGCACCTCCACTGGGGTGCTCTGCCTACAATCGCAACATCTTCAGCAGTGCAACACTGCCTAGCCAGGGACGACCTTGGTGAGCTTTGACCATCACGGGACGGCCCGCACCTTCATGCAATGCAAGGAGCTTCGTATGGCTTGGCTTTATCTCGTGGTGGCGGGTTTGTTGGAAGTTTTGTGGGCCTTCACCATGAAGCAGTCCCATGGTTTTTCCAGACTCACCCCCAGCATCATTACCCTCATCGCCATGATTGCCAGCTTTGGTCTGCTGTCCATGGCCATGCGCACCCTGCCCTTGGGTACGGCCTATACGATCTGGACAGGCATTGGCGCGGTGGGTGCGTTTGTGGTGGGCATTACGGTGCTGGGCGAGCAAATTACACCCATGCGCATTGCAGCAGCGGCACTCATCGTGAGCGGGCTGGTGCTGATGAAGCTGTCGTCCGCTGATTAATGCGGGCTTGATGGCGCGAGCGTTGCAGTGGTGCTGGCGGGTCAGTGAATGATCACGGCAGTGCCGCTGGCTGACACCATCAGCATGCTGTTGGCAGCGCCCAAAATCTCATAAGTTAACGCCACGCCCACCACGGCGTTCGCCCCAATTTGAATAGCATGCGCCTGCAGCTCTGACAGTGCCACCTCGCGGGCCTTTTGCAGCTCACGTTCGTTGGAGCCCGCCCGGCCACCTGTCAGGTAGCGGATGCCGGCAAACATGTCCTTGAATACATCGGTGCCCAAGATGACCTCGCCTGCCACCACGCCGCAGTACTTGCTGATGGTCTTGCCTTCTACGCTATGGGTGGTGGTGACAATCATGGAGCGCCTTTGTCTAACAGGGTGAATGCATGCTGCGTGCACGGCCGGTGCCCGGGCTGTAGGACTGCCGCGCTAACGCAGCCGCCGCCCTCCCACACCCCGACGAACGCGCCTTGCGGATGTGCATTGCGGATGTGCATTGCCGCGCCAGTCGTTGAAGCAGGGTGCCGTTGCAGTCCAGGGCGCTGCTGCGGCCCTGAAGTCACCCGTGCTGCCAGCGATCCCGTCGGACTCATGCAAAACCCCCGTGGCAACCACCCGGTGCAAAGCGCAATGTGCGGGTCTGGGCACTGCGCCTGTCGCAGTTAGAGGGGGCGTCCTGGGTGGGGCATCGTTGCGTCAAAGCCATAAAACCCGAAGGGCTGTGCAAAAAATAAGCATGTGGTTTATACTTACGGCTACGGGTTATCACTTAGTGGTTATTCCGTAGTTGTGGACAGTTGAGATGCTTGTCCACAGCCACTTAGAAAGGCATCTCGTACACAGAAAGAACTGTCATGCGCCAAGCCATCAACTCCCTGATCGAATTCATCCAAGAAGCACGTGCTGCCCACCTGGAAATCGCTAGCCAGTAATCAGGCGTCGATCACAGCCATGCGGGCTGTTAAAACTGCGCAATAGGAAGTGCCCTCCAGCAATGGCTGAAGGGCATTTTTGTTTGGAGCGTGTCATTGCCTTTGCGTTATCGGCAAAGCAGCCATGCCTGCGGCGTGGCAGACTGCGCGACATGTCAGAACCCACCCTGCTGGTCGCCGATGACCACCCCCTTTTTCGTGCCGCCGTGCTGCACGTGCTGCGCGAGCGCTTTGCGCAGTACCAGACCCTGGAAGCCGCCAGTGCAAGCACGGTCAGCAGCTCTTTGCAGGAACACCCTGAGGTGGAGCTGGTACTGCTGGACCTGACCATGCCCGGTGCGCGGGGCTTTTCTACCTTGCTGCATGTGCGCGGGGAGTACCCCGAGATACCCGTGGTCATCATCTCCTCGAATGACCACCCGCGCGTCATCCGCCGTGCGCAGCAGTTTGGTGCAGCGGGTTTCATTCCCAAATCGAGCCCTGCAGAAGACATTGGCAACGCCATTGACGCGGTGCTTGAGGGCGGCAGCTGGTTTCCGCCGATGGCGGCAGAGCGCTCTGAGGCCGATGCCGAACTGGCTGCGCGTCTGGCGCAGCTCACTCCCCAGCAGTTTCGCGTGCTGCTGTGTTTGGCGGATGGACTGCTCAACAAGCAAATCGCCCATGAGCTGGGTTTGGCCGAGAACACCGTGAAAGTGCATGTGACGGCAATTTTGAAAAAGCTTGAGTGCTACTCACGTACGCAGGCTGCCGTGCTGGTCAAGAGCCTTGAGAACGACGCAGATATTTGAAGCGCCGTGTTTATCGACTCTGGTGTGATGGATAGGGCGCAGGCAGACCTTGTTTTGCATGCCGCTGCAGCGCTGACGCATATCAGGCACTGCATTGCTGCGTGAGCGCCGCACAACGGTGGCTGGGGCGGGGAAAAACCATGCCGTACAGTGCATGCATGCGAAAAATCACAGCCAAGGCATTTACTGGCACGCGAGCTTGGGAGGCGTTGGCGATTGAGACAATCACCGGCAATACCACCGTCCGTTTGCACTGGACAGATCAGCCCTACCAGTGGCACATCAACGATGGCCCCGAAGTCTTTGTCGTCCTGGATGGCGTGGTGCACATGCATACGCGCAGCGATGGTCAAGAACGCGTGCACCGGCTGGAGGTGGGCGATATCTTTCATGCACAAAGCGGCGATGAACATGTGGCCCACCCTCAGGGGGTGGCCCGTATTTTGGTGGTGGAGCGCGAGGGCAGCGTTTAAACGCTACTTATACCAGCTGGAACAATGCCGCCAGCAGGCCGGTAGAAAGCGCGCCTACGTGCCAGTGGCGCAGGCGTTGCCATGTGGCGCTGGGGCGCTCGGTCCACTCGTACAGCACTGCACCGGCGGCAATCGATAAGGCCACCGCCATCAGCATGCCAAGGCTGTTTGCGGCCACGCTGTCGGGCCAGGAGGCGGAGACCTCAGCGCTGACCAGCAGACACATGGGAAAGTGAATCAAAAAGATGGAGTACGAGCGCTGACCAATCCATGTCAGCGGTGCCCATTGCCACGTGCGCAGTGTTTCTGGCCAGCGCAGATTGCCGCTGATGGCCAGTACCAATGCACTAGCCACAGCCAGCGCAATTCGGTCACGCCACTGCACATTCAGGGCGATCAGCCCCAGTGCAGCAATGGTCACCACCCACAAGGTGCGTTGCGCGCTATGTTCGCTGTGGGTGGCCCACCAGGCCATCATGCCCAGCCCGTAAGCGCCTAAAAAGTACAGCGCCCACATATCCAGTTCAGGGTTCAGGTTCCACACCCACAAAGAGGCGGCCGTGGCGGCTGTGATTGCGGCTTGGCCCCAGCTCTTCCATGCAGACTGCTTGCGGCTGAGCCACAGCCCCAGCAGGCACAGCACGTACAACTGAAAATCAATGGCGACATACCAGACCCCGGCCGAAATGGATTCCCAGCCACCAATGCTGTGCAGCAGCAGCAGGTGCGCCATCACGCTGGCCCAGGTGGGTGTCTGTGACACGGATTCATGGTCAAACCCCAACCCGTGCACCGTTTCATTTACCACCATCGCCACCACCAGTGCTGCGCTGTATGGCAGGCTCAAACGGATAAAACGCTTGCTGATCACTGGCCAGAGCTGGTCATGCCTGCCCACGCCCTGTGGCGCCAGCGCAGCGGCTGCAAAGTAGCCACCAATCACCAGGAAAATTTGCACGGCCATGCGGCCATATTCATCCAGCCATGCCAGAACGCCGGGCAGCGCAGGACGCAGAACATCTGACATCGGGCCATAAAACGCCAGGTGGTGGCAAACAATCAGCAAGCAAGCGATGGCTTTGATTTGATCAAACCAGGAATTTCGGGTGTTCACGTGGCGCAGACTGGCTCGGTGGAAGTACAAGGCAGAAAAGCGGACACGCCTTCCCTTTGTCTGACATAACGTGCGAGCGTGCTCAATGGCTGACACCTGGAGAAATTGTGCTTTCCCGCTGAGCCGGGTGTACGTACATTGGGCATGAACTTCACCCAAGGAGACGATGATGCAAATTTGTGAAACTTACCGTGGCCGCTTGATTGACCACCTGCAAATTGTGGTGCCCGATTTGCCGCGTGCGCAGCGTTTTTACACAGCAGTGCTGGAGAGTCTGGGCATACCTGTCAGCGGCACGGGAGATGGATTTTTTTGGGCCGATGAACTGTTCGTTTCCACTGCAGACGGCACTGTTGCACAAGGCCATGTGACAGGTCGGCACCATCTGGCATTTCAGGCACAAAACCGTGCCATGGTGGATGCGTTCTATCAAGCCGCCCTGGCGCATGGCGGGTCTGACAACGGGGCTCCGGGCGAGCGTTCCTACCATCCGGGCTATTACGCGGCTTTTGTACTGGACCCCGACGGCAACAACATCGAAGCCGTCTATCACGGTGAAGCACGGCGCAGTGCGCCCGCCGTGCATATTGAATTTGAGGCTTGAGCAAGCATTTGCTGGATGCGCAGATGAGCAGATGAGCATGAAGATGGCTCACCTGGCATCTTCGCGTACGTAAATGCTCAATGGTGGGTCATCGAGCTATCCATTCGTTGACTGTCCGTAGCGGCGGGTCATCCACCACCACAGCAGTGCAGCGCAACTAACCGCGGCACCCAATGCGCATACGCCCAGCCAGCCATGGTGTGCGTACATGGCAGTGGCGCCCAGTGCGCCAGCACCGCTGCCCGCGGCATAAAACAGCATGTACAGGCCCACCAGCCGGCTGGGGGCGCTGCTCGATTGCTGAAAAATCAGGTGCTGGTTGACCACATGCAGGGCTTGACCACCCATGTCCAGCAAGACAATGCCCAGCATCAGCGCCATCACAGACTGGGGCATATACGCCAGCGGCCACCACGCCAGCAGCAGTACCAGCAAAGCTGCCAGCGTGGTGCGCTGGCTCCAGCCACGATCGGCCCAGTGCCCGGCGCGTGTGGCTGCCAGGGCCCCCACCACACCGACCAGTCCAAACGCGCCGATGGCGGTGTGCGAATAAGACCACGGTGCTGCAGACAAGGGCAGCACCAACGCACTCCAGAAAATATTGAATGCGGCAAACATGCACAGTGCCAGCATGCCGCGCACCTGCAGTACCCGGTTGCTGCGCAGCAACTGCCACATCGACGCCAGCAGTTGTTGGTAGCTGAGGGTGGGCTGGGCATGTACGCTAGTGACCGGCAACTGCCGCCACAGCAGCACTGCCAGCACCAGCATGCCGGCAGCAGACACCATGTAAACGCCGCGCCAGCCAGCCATGTCGCTCACAGCGCCCGAAAACACCCGGGCCAGCAGCAATCCAGCAAACACACCGCTTTGTACGACTCCCACCACCCGGCCACGCTCTGCAGGAGCTGCAATGGCTGCGGCATAGGCGATCAGTCCCTGGGTCATCGCGGTGCCCATCAGCCCGATAGCCAGCATCCCGACCATCAGGCCTGTGGCTGACGACGCCAAGGCTACGCCCCCTAATGCCAGCACCAAGCCTGCCATTTGCGCCAGCATCAAGCGGCGTCGCTCAATCTGATCGCCCAGCGGTACCAGCAGCACCAAGGACAGCAAGCAGCCCAGCTGGGTGGCGGTCACCACCCCGCCGACTGCCCCATGGCTAATGTCAAATGCGGCGGCCAGGGCATCCAGCAAGGGCTGCGCAAAATACACGTTGGCCACACTGCAGCCTGCTGCCAGCGCCAGCAGCCAGATGGGGGCTAGCGCTGGCGTTTGTGTGGAAGGTGGCGCAGCGCCGCACAAATGAGAGGAAGGCATGAATGCAGTTTGGTTTCAAATTAAAACTAGTCGCAGCATACGCGGATTGGTTTTAGAATGCAACCAGATTGGAGTCTGAGCTGATGACTGTTCCTGCTGTCGATGACACCTGCCCTGTGGGCCGCGCTGCCAACTTGATGGGAGACCGCTGGTCGTTGCTCATCGTGCGCGATGTGATGGATGGCCTGCACCGCTTTGGCGATTTGCAGCGCAATCTGGGCGTTGCGCGCAACATACTCACTGACCGCCTCAAGCGCCTTGTAGATGCCGGGGTGCTGGCCACCGAGCCTGTGGCGGGTGGTTCGGCCTACCAGCAATATGTGCTCACGCCAAAAGGGGCGCAGCTGTTTCCGCTCATCGTGGCTTTGCGCCAGTGGGGCGAGCAGCATTTGTTTGCTGCCGATGAGCCACATTCCGTATTGATTGACACCGCCACGGGTGACGTGATCGCGCCCATGCACGCCACCAATAGGCAAGGTCAAGTGCTGCAGGCATCGGGCACGGCAGTGCAGCGATAGTGGTGGTGGTGGTGGTGGCTGGGTGCCTGTGGCGCATGTGTACCTGCAGGCAAGGCGGGTCTATGGACCCCATGCCTGAAAGGCTGCGTCAAGACCCCTATTTCTGCAATCGGGGCCACCGCAAGATCAGTGCTTACTGGCGATGAATTGCAATAAATCCAGCTATTGGCGATTTCTCAGTCAGCGTTAGATCCACTTTTTGAACCATCAATCCTCGCGGATACGCAGCAGTGTCTGGCTCATCAGCGCGCGCAGCGCTGGCGGTCTGACGGGTTTGGCCAAGAAGCCCCAGCCCCGCTCGGCGGCCTGGCGGCGCAGTGATGCATCGCGCTCAGCAGTCACCAAAATCACCGGAGGCATCTGCCCCCACTGCTCACACAGCTGTGCATAAATGTCTGGCCCATACAGGTTTTTGCCCAGGTGCACGTCCAGCAGCACCAGTTGCGGTACATCGTGGGCGTTGGCAATAAGCAGTGCATCGTGCGGGCCTCCGGCGTAGGGGACCTCGCAGCCCCAGCGCTCCAGCAGGGCGCGGGTGGCAGCACAGGTCTGCGGGTCATCGTCGATGTACCAGGCTACGCCGCCTTGCAAGGGGGCATCGTTTTGGCTATGCGTGACAGTGCTGGGGCGCACGGCAGGCTGCAGGGTTTGGGCGTTGCCCAGCGGCACCTGGACCCAGAACACACTGCCTTTGCCGAGGGTAGAGCGCAGCCCAATCTCGTGGCCCAGCAGCTTGCCCAGACGCTCCACAATCGCCAGTCCCAGGCCTGTGCCGCGATCATCGGCGTGGCCTTCGTCAAGACGGCGAAACTCTTCAAAAATCTCGCGCTGCAGGCTCTCTGGAATGCCTGGTCCCTGGTCATGCACTTCGATGCGGACATGGTTGCCCGCACGGCGGCAACCGATCAGGATGCGCCCCTGTCTCGTGTAACGAATGGCGTTAGAGACAAAATTTTGCAAAATACGACGCAGCAGCGCTTCGTCACTGCGCACGATGAGGTGGCTGGAGCGGGTGCGCAGCTTCAGCCCCTCGCTTTCGGCCAGCATGCCAAAGTTGTTGTGCACCACATGCAAGAGGGAGTCGAGTGCAAAGTCCCGCACGTGCACCTCAAGCTGGCCGGACTCCATGCGGGCAATGTCCAGCAGGCTGTTCAAGATGGCGTCTTGCGAGGCCAGTGCGGCGTCAATGCTGTCAGCCACGTGGCGGCCCGCATCGTCATGCACGTGGCTGGGCAGCAGGCTGGTGAACATGCGTGCTGCGTTCAGGGGTTGCAGCAGATCGTGCACGGCAGCGTTCACAAAGCGGGTTTTGTAGCGGTTGGCCTCTTCGGCCTCGCGTTTGGCCTGGGTGAGGTCATGCGTTCGCTCCTCTACACGCCGCTCCAGTGCATCGGCCAAAGAGCGCAATTCTCGGGCTGCATTTTTGTAGCTGGTGATGTCTGCATAGCTGGTGACAAAACCACCATCGGGCAGTGGGTTGCCACGAATTTCCAGCACCGTTCCATCACCTTTTTCGCTCTCGTGCAAATGGGGCTTGCCACTGCGCAGATGACCCAGGCGGCGCTGGATGGCCTCTTCCATCGGTGCGGTGCCCAGCAGACCACGCTTGGCGTTAAAGCGCAGAAGGTCTTCAATCGGCTGGCCCACGCGCACCATTTCAGGAGGGTAGCGAAAGAGGGCAAGGTAGCGGGAGTTCCATGCCACCAGGTTCAAGTTGGCATCGATGATGACAACCCCTTGGGGCAGGTGCTCCAGGCTGCGCGACAAGCCTGTGTCGGCCTGCTGTGCAGCTTGCACAATGCCGTCCTGGGCGGTGCGCAACTCTTGCGCGTGTTGCTGCAGCACGGTCTCCAGCTCCTGGCGGCTGCGCAGGCGCAGGCGTGTGATGCGCTGGCGCTGGCGCACAAACAGCACCAGCAATCCGCCTGCCAGCCACAGGCCTCCTGCTGCGCCGGCAGCCCACCAGCTGGTGGTGGCGCTGGTGCTGGTGTCGTGCAGCAAATGCATCTGCCACTGTCCGTGCAGCAGCCCCACGCTTTGCAGCAGCATATGACGGGGCAGGTCAGGGTCTTGCACATCCACCAAGCGGCTGCCATTGTTCAGTTGCTTGCGCAGTCGCAAGTGCAGGGGCGTCAGCTGCTCGTCCTGGTACTGGCGGGTTGCCGCCAGCTGGATCTGTGCTGCGTGTGTCAATGGGCGCAACAAGCGGTAGCGCCACGGCTCACGGCTGGTCAGAAAGATGACGCCATAGTTGTCGGAGACGAACACGATGTCAGCGGCATTGGGCCATTGGCGTTCCAGCTCTTGAAGTGCAATCTTGATTGCAATAAGTCCAATGGCGCTGCCGGTGTCGTCGTAAATTGCTTGCGATAAAAAATAACCGGGCACGGCAGTGGTGGTGCCAATGCCGTAAAAGCGTCCACTGCCATTGGCCAGCGCTTGCTGCACATAGGGGCGGTAGCTGTAGTTTTCCCCCACATTGCTTTGCGGGGCATGCCAGTTGCTGGCGGCAATCGCAATGCCTTGCTTGTTGATGAGTGTGAGTGTCGAGGAGCGAGTGGCGCCGTTGGCCCGCTCCAGCTTGCGGTTGAGGTAGTCCACATCCTTGGCGGTCAAGGGGCGCTGCAGGGCCTGGCGCAATTCGGTGTCAAGCGAAAGCACCTCGGGCAGGGTGCGAAAACGGTCCACCCGCTGGGTCAGCACCTGGGCGCGCACTTCCAGCTGGCGTTGAAAAATTTCACTCTCGTTGAGCAGTGCATGTCGCCATGTCAGCCAGCCCACAACCAGCATGCTCAGCAGCATGCCAGCAATCAGGGGAGCGAAAGGCCACAGCTGGCGGCGGCGAAGGCGTGAAAACATGGCGCAAGTGTGCCTGTGCTGGCAGCTGTTTGGCCAGTTGCAGGCTGTTGATGCAGTCGAAATGGGTTCGTATTTCTACGTATTTTTAGGCACTTTTGCCGCGAAAAACGGGCATCTAATACCAATAGGTTATCGGCGTAAACGCGGGCCAGCAGTACAAACCCCCTCAGTTGCACCGCCAAGGTGCATTTTGTTTGCACTTTCGGAACCCGTAGCATGCACCCCATCCAATCTGAAGCCATAAGCACTATGCGTTTGCCGTTCTACCGCCAGCTGTATGTGCAGGTGGTGGTTGCCATCGTTGTCGGTGTTTTGCTGGGCCATTTCTCACCGGAATACGGCGCAGCCATGAAGCCCTTTGGCGATGCGTTCATCAAGCTGATCAAGATGATCATTGCTCCGGTGATCTTCCTGACCATCGTGACCGGCATTGCGGGCATGACGCAGTTGAGCACCGTGGGCCGCGTTTTTGGCAAGGCCATGGCGTATTTCCTGACCTTCTCTACGCTGGCGCTGGTTGTCGGCATGGTGGTGGCAAACGTCTGGCAGCCCGGCGCTGGCATGCACATCAACGTGGCCGATCTGGATCAAAAAGCCGTACAGGGCTTTGTGGCCAAGACGCACGACATGACGCTGACCGGCTTTGTCATGGACATCATTCCCAAGACACTGATCAGCCCATTTGTGGGTGACAACATCTTGCAGGTGCTGCTGGTGGCGGTGCTGTTTGGGGTGGCGCTGGCCATGGTGGGTGATGCTGGCAAGCCTGTGCTGAACTTCTTTGAAGCGCTGGCCAAGCCCGTCTTCAAGCTGGTGGCGATTGTGATGAAGGCCGCTCCTATTGGCGCTTTCGGGGCCATGGCGTTCACCATTGGCAAGTTTGGTCTGTCCTCGCTGGTGAATCTGGCAGAGCTGGTCGCCGCTTTCTACCTGACGTCTTTCATCTTTGTGACCGTGGTGCTGGGTGTTGTCGCGCGCCTGTGCGGCTTCTCGGTATTCAAGCTGTGTCGCTACCTGAAGGAAGAGCTGCTTTTGGTGCTGGGTACTTCGTCGTCTGAATCGGCGTTGCCCAGCTTGATGCAAAAGATGGAAAAAGCCGGCTGCAAGAAGTCGGTGGTCGGTCTGGTGGTTCCTACCGGTTACTCCTTCAATCTGGATGGCACCAACATTTACATGACACTGGCTGCGCTGTTCATTGCCCAGGCCTGTGATGTGGAGCTGACGCTGGGTCACCAAATCATGCTGCTGCTGGTGGCCATGCTGTCGTCCAAGGGCGCGGCGGGTGTAACGGGCGCGGGCTTCATTACGCTGGCTGCAACGCTGGCTGTGGTGCCTGAAGTGCCAGTGGCCGGGATGGCGCTGATTTTGGGTGTGGACCGTTTCATGTCTGAGTGCCGCTCGATCACCAACTTCATCGGGAACGCGGTTGCGACCGTGGTGGTCTCTCGCTGGGAAAATGGCGTGGACATGAAGCGCCTGAACTCGGTGCTGGATGGCGAGCCTGTTGCTGAACTGGATCCCGTGCCCGTCGCTGTAGCGGCCAAGGCCTGAGTACTTTTGCAGATGCCATCAGCGGGCCGTGAATGTGTTCGCTGACCAAGGGGTGCTGAGGCACCCCTTTTGCATGGGGCTACAGTACAGGCGTAAAAAAAATCCCTGACCAAACATGATCAGGGATTTTTTATTGGTTGCGAGGGCCGGATTTGAACCAACGACCTTTGGGTTATGAGCCCAACGAGCTACCAGACTGCTCCACCTCGCGGTAATTTGTGCAAGACCACTGTCTTTGGAGACAAGGTATCAAGTGCGAAGCCCGAATAATACCACCGGTAATAAACCCTTGATTTTTTATTCTTTAAATAAATAAAGATATCGGCATTCCGCAGAGCATCAGGGGCCAAGTGCGTCAAGACGGTCAAATGCCATCGCCACAGCTGGTTGCAAGGATGCACAGTAGGTGGGCGTCGTGGCCTTGCAGCCCTGCGGGAAAGCTCGGTCATGAATGGCTCCAGACAAAGCCACTATCCGCTGCGTCAGCCAGTTCGGCGGGTGTTATGGAGTGCGCAAGAAGGCTGCACAACGGTGATGGAGCGCATCACCGCTGCCGCCAGCTCTGCGCAGCAGTAGTGAGGACGGGGCCGGGCGCTGTGGCATCGCCTGCAAAAAAGGCTGGGCGGCTGAGCTCGATATTTTGGGAGACAACGCGGTTGCGCCCCTGTTTTTTGGCCAGATAAAGCTGCTGGTCCACCGCTTCAATGAAGTCAATGCTCTGCGTGCCTGACTGCGGCACGATGGTGCCCACGCCAATGCTCGCAGTCACACGTTGCCCATGGGGTGAGCCGGGATGCGGGATCGGGTGCTCCTTGAGCTGGCGCATGAAGCGCTCTGCCACCTGGTGCGCAATGTGCGCAGGAACCTCCGGAAGCAGCACCACAAATTCTTCGCCACCAAAGCGTGCAACCAAGTCAGATGGGCCATCCAGTGTCTGTGCCAGCATTTGCGCAATGTCGATCAGGCACTGGTCACCACGGACGTGGCCGTAGTAGTCGTTGTATTGCTTGAAAAAGTCGATGTCCAGCACCATCAAGGACAGCGGATGCTGCGTTTGCATCGCACGCTCCCAGTACTGCGCCATCGCATCGTCAAAGCGACGGCGGTTGGCAATATTGGTCAGCCCGTCCTTGTATGACATGACTTCCAGCTCTCTTTGCAGGCTCAGCAGCTTCTCTTCGGTGATCTTGCGTTCGCTGATGTCAAACATAAAGCCGATCAAGGCCTCGGTCTCACCCTGTGCATTGCGCAGGACGTGCACGGTGTCGCGCATCCAGACGTAGCGCTGATCGGCCGTGAGCGCCCGGTAGTCGGCTTCGTGGTCAACGCCTGCGATGGACAGCTCCACGCAGTGCTTGACCACTTGCTCCCGGTCTTCGGGATGAATGCGGTCTGCCCAATCTTGCACGGTGACCCAAGTGCCCACACTCCAGCCAAGCAGTGCTTCGATTTGCGGCCCCACATAGACATAGCGTTTGGTGGCCCAGTCGATCTTCCAGGGAATGGCCTTGGTCGATTCCAGCAACGTGCGGTACACGCCATCGTTGTCGTGGGGGAGATGGAGCAATTGTGTCTCTGTGAACATATGTGTCGTCCTCTGGCAGCGCGTTGTCCCAGCATGTGGGGGGCGGCTGTGCTGTGTAGGCAGGGTGTTTTCATAGACGGGAAACTGGCCTTGTCTTCACGCAGCAAAGCTGGCATCTGCATGCAGTCTTGATGCACATCACTCCGGAGTGCCAGCTGGGCGCGGAGGTTGTGGTGCAGGTCAATGCATGGTGTTTTATGTGTGCTAGGCGGAGGTGGAATGTACAGGGCCAAGTCTGGTTACATTCATTAACCTGATGAGCGGGAAACGCCTGTCCGCTACCAGTAGCGTGTCACTGATGCGATCAACGGGTTCTTTTCATTGAAACCAATGAAAAATATATAAAAATCAAAGGTTTGCACTTTGCTGCAAACCTTTGTTAACTGGCTATTTGGTGTGTACTTTAAAGGTGACAGATGCACTAAAAGGACGCCGTACCGCTCATGCGTCGTTGCGATGCTGGGCACAGGTGGCATGGAGCGGCAAACCAGCATGGTGGTTGCCGTCGTCGCTGGCATGCATGGCTATGCACTGAGTGTGGATAGCCGCAGGCTTTAAACAGCGCAGCGCATGGCGCTGGTTGTGCATGCAATAGAGCAGCCCAAAGAGGGGGCTGGCCACGACGGGCGGTTTTAAACGTCTGCGCGCAGCAGCTCAAACGCCATGCGGATGCGCTGGCCGTCACGGCCCAATTTGCGGTCGGTGGGCAAACGGCCGGCCCATGCCATGCGTGCAATCGATTGCTGCAGGACCTCACGGGCTTCGGGCTGCAATGTCTGCACCCAGGCTTGCCAGTGCTTGCGCGCTTCAGGCATGGCGTGGGCTTGCTCCAGAATCCATGCGGTGGAGTGGACGTAGCACAGGGCATCACGCACTTGGCACACGGGAAGGGGCAGGTGTGCGGTGGGGTCGTCTTCAAAGTCAATATAGCCAATGACGCCGTCGGGGCAGCGCACCAGATTGCGCGCAAAAGCCTGGCTGAGTGTGGTGCCCGCCTTGTGCACTTTGGCAATGGCTTGCAGGCCTTGCTTCCACAGCGCCAGTACGGCATTTGCTCCACGGGGGATGGCTTCTTGCAGCTCATTGCCCAGACTGGGGGTAGCTTGACCCGCAGCGCCCAGATGGCGCATGACAAAACCATCTTCATTGGTAGCCAGCACTTGCGGGGCGCGCAGCCCCCGTGCAGAAAAATCGCGCAGGCGGCGCACTTCGGTGGCCACTGCCACACGGCCACCAGGATTGGGTACGGGGCTGAGCACCGGCATTTTGAAAACTCTGGCCAGTGCTGCCAGCACGCGATAGCGCCAGCGCGGGTTGAGCGCACCAGCTCGCTTGACCCACAGGGTCTCACCTTCTTGGTCATAGCGCATGACGCTGTGCGGCTGGCTCAGTACATGGGCGCGAAGGAATGCGTCGTAATCAATCGGGGTGTGGGAAGCAGGCACAGGCAGCACGTCGGGTCAAAGCAAGCGGGCCCCAGGGACGCGGCCCTGTGGTCAATTCAGGGATTGTGCCTTGTTCATTGGCTGCGTTGCAGAGGGCTTGAGTGGCGGAGCAGAGATTTGGAAAGTCTGGGCTGTAGCACGGCCCCAGTACATTTTGAAGACGTTGTGCTGCTCGTCCAGCGGCCCCAGCAATGCCCCAGGCTCGACCCGCAAGATGGTGTTGGCCAGCTGGTGTACCTGTGAGTCATTGGTGCGGCGCACGATGTGGTGGGCGGTGATGTCGCCCGGGTGGCGCAGGCCCGCCGCTTGCACCAGCTCTTTCAGTGCGTGCATGGTGCTGCGGTGAAAGTTGGCCACGCGTGTGCCCTTGTCAGGCACGACCAGGGCTTTTTGGCGCAGCGCATCTTGCGTGGTAACGCCGGTGGGGCAGTGGCCGGTATGGCAGGTCTGTGCCTGGATGCATCCCAAGGCCATCATGAACCCACGCCCTGCGTTGCACCAGTTGGCACCCAGCGCCATCATGCGGGCAATGTCAAACGCTGTAATCACTTTGGCGGCCGCACCAATTTGCACGCGGTGGCGCAGGTTAACGCCCACCAGGGTGTTGTGCACCAGCAGCAATCCTTCTTGCAGCGGCACCCCGACGTGGTCGGTGAACTCAACGGGTGCAGCCCCAGTGCCGCCTTCGGCACCGTCCACCACGATGAAGTCGGGGGTGATGTCGGTTTCCATCATGGCTTTGACCATGGCAAACCACTCCCAGGGGTGGCCCACGCACAGCTTGATGCCTACGGGCTTGCCACCCGATAGCTGGCGCAGCTTGGTGATGAACTGGAGCATTTCGATGGGAGTGTGAAAAGCGCTGTGGCTGGAGGGGCTGATGCAGTCAACGCCAACCGGAATGCCGCGTGCAGCTGCGATTTCCGGGGTCACCTTGGCCCCCAGCAGCATGCCGCCATGTCCGGGCTTTGCGCCTTGGCTGAGCTTGAGCTCAATCATCTTGACCTGTGGGTCGGCTGCGTTGGCGGCAAAACGCTCTTCGCTGAACGTGCCATCTGGGTTGCGGCAGCCAAAGTAGCCTGAGGCCACTTGCCAGATCAAATCACCGCCGTGCACGCGGTGGTGCTGGCTGATGGACCCTTCCCCCGTATCGTGTGCAAAGCCGCCAGTGCGTGCCCCCAGGTTCAGTGCCAGCACGGCATTGGCAGACAAAGCACCAAAGCTCATGGCTGAAATATTGAATACGCTGGCGTGGTAGGGACGGGTGCAGACGTCTTTGCCGCTGAGCGGCTGCTCAGGCGTTCCTCCAATCCATACGCGAAAGTCCTGGCTGTCCAGTTTGCTGGGGGCCATGGAATGGTTGATCCATTCGTAGCCTGGAATGGAGACATACAGCAGCGTGCCAAAAGGGCGGCTGTCAGGCTCGCCCTTGCTGCGCTGGTACACCAGGGAGCGCTGTGCACGCGAAAAGGGCAAGGCCTCGTGATCGCCTTCGATGAAGTACTGGCGCATTTCGGGGCGGATAAATTCCAGCAAGAAACGCATGTGCCCGATGACCGGGTAATTACGCAAGATGGCATGCCGCTTCTGGCGCAGATCCGCAAAGCCAATCACGGTCAGCGCCGTTGCAATCACCGGCACCAGCCACCACCAGTGGCCCCAGGCCAGCGCGGCGATCAAGCCCAGCACACTGCTGGCCATGCACAGCGCCAGTACGGTGTAACGAACGGGAAACAGACCCCGTGAACGATAAGGTCCATGCAGCATGCAGACAACTCCTGTGTAACAGGCACGGGCTTGGCCTGCGGGCTACACTGCCCGCTATCGGCCATACATGCGTTGCGCATGCAGTCCCGCCCCCTTTGCATTGATTGTGCGAATGACAGCGCCATCACCATGCAGGAGACCGCCGAATTCGCACATGGGCTTGTGCCCGCCAACCACCTGAATATAGATACACCATGGAAAACAACCAAACTGACGCCCCAGAAGTCGAAGCTGCGCTGAGCACGGAAATGCTCGAAGAGCTGGACAACATGCTGGAAGAAATGCGCGAACGCGCAGAAGAAATCCCGCAGTGGGAGTTCTGCGACGGCTTTCTGACGGCCGTCATCTGCACACGCCGCGACATTGCGGCCGCCGAATGGCTGCCCATGCTGCTGGGCGACGGCGAAACGCTGGAAGTGGCGCAAGGCCAGCCATTGCCCAAGATTGAAGCGTTCAAAGATGCGGCCCAGCAAGCGCGCTTTCTGGAGCTGGCGCAGCTGCGCATGGACGAAGTACGCGGCCAGCTGGATACTGAAATCAAGTCGCTGGAAGACCAGGCCGCTTTCCAGCCTGAAGTGATGGACACCCGTGGCGCACTGCTGATGCTGCCCGAGGCCGAACGCGCCGAGCTGGAAGACGAAGAGATTCCTTCGCTGGGCCAGGTCTGGGCGCTGGGCTTCATGTTTGTGGTGGAAAACTGGGCCGAGGAGTGGGCTGCACCGCGCGACAAGGAAGCTGCACAGTGGCTGGATGCGGCCATGGAGTTTCTGGTCAACCTGACAGAAGACGACGACGGCGAAGCCACTTTGAACCTGTACGACGAAACCGGCCCCGCATCGACCAGTCAAGAGCGTCTGGACGCGTTTGGTGAAACCGTATGGGCCGTGTATGACCTGCGCCAGCTGTGGCGCAGCATGGGCCCCCGCGTGGAGTCCATCGTCAAGGGTGAGCAGCCCGGCCGCAACGATGCCTGCACCTGTGGCAGCGGCAAGAAATTCAAGAAGTGCTGCGGCGCTTGATGCATTGACCGAATGCCCGTATTTTTTGAGGGCGTGAGGCCTTCTTGAAAATAGGAGCTTCTATCGCTTGCACTGTATAGTTTTCAGATATCTTTCTATCTGAAAACAAGGTGTAGTAAGCGATAGAAGCTCCTTTTTTATTTCTGTGCGGTGCGCCAGCCAGGCCCTACCATCACGCTCCAGTACGTTTTCTCTGCGTTGTATGTCCTTGCCTTTGATAGCCCGCCTGCGCGCGGAATGGGCGCCCAGCATTCCGCGTGAATTGCTGGCCGGTGCCGTTGCCACGTTTGCATTGATTCCTGAGGTGATTGCCTTCTCGTTTGTAGCGGGGGTGGATCCGTCGGTGGGCCTGTTCGCCTCGTTTGTCATCAGCATCGTGATTGCCTTTTTTGGTGGACGCCCGGCCATGGTGTCAGCGGCGGCGGGCTCGGTTGCGCTGGTGGCGGCGCCCTTGGTGGCTTCACACGGCATTCAGTACCTGTTTGCTGCGGGCTTGCTGGCGGGGGCCATGCAGATCGTGTTTGGGCTGTGCAAGATGGGCGTGCTGATGCGCTTTGTCTCCAGCTCCGTGCGCACGGGGTTTGTGAACGCGCTGGCCATCTTGATATTTGCCGCGCAATTGCCGCACCTGCACAACGCCAACGTGCCCACCTGGGCCATGCTGGCGCTGGGCTTGCTCATCATTTATGGCTTGCCCTGGCTGGGGCAGCTTTTGCAAGTGAAGGCGCTCACAGCCATTCCCTCCCCGCTGATCTGTGTGGTGGTGCTCACGCTGCTGGCCTCTGCGCTGGGCTTGCCTGTGGCGACGGTGGCCGATCTGGGCAAGCTGCCCGATGCCCTGCCGCTGTTTGGCCTGCCGCAGGTGCCCGCCAGCTGGGACACGCTGCGCATCATCGTGCTGCCTGCCCTGGCGATTGCCATGGTGGGTTTGCTGGAGTCGGTGCTGACTGCTGCCGTGGTGGATGAAATGACCAACACCCCCAGCGACAAGAACCGCGAGTGCACGGGCCTGGGCATGGCCAATATGGCCTCCAGCGTGTTCGGTGGCATTGCAGGCTGCGGCATGATTGGGCAGGCTGTGGGCAATGTGAAATACGGCGGTCGCGGTCGCTTGTCTACGCTGTTTGCCGGGGTGTTTCTGCTGATCTTGATGGTGGTGCTCAAGCCCTGGGTGTCGCAGGTGCCGGTGATGGCGCTGGTGGCCATCATGGTGATGGTGTCGGCCTCTACCTTTGACTGGAAATCGCTACGCAACATGGTGCGCTACCCGCGCCTGTCCAGCGGGGTGATGCTGGTCACCGTCGTCATCACGATTGCCACGCACAATCTGGCCGCAGGCGTGATTGCGGGGGTGCTGCTGTCGGGCGTGTTCTTTGCCGTCAAGGTGTCCAACATGCTGCAGGTCACCTATGAAGAGGACGCAGCAACGGGTTTGCGCACATGGCGCATCAGCGGGCAGGTATTTTTTGCTTCTGCCGATGCTCTGGTCGAGCGCTTTGATGTGCGGGCGGTGGCCGGCCGGCCCGTGCGCATTGATGTCAGCGGGGCGCACTTTTGGGACATTACGGCCATTGGCGCGCTGGACAAAGTGGTCGAGCGTCTGGAGCAGCACGGCTGCACCGTGGAGCTGACTGGCATGGACGCTCAGAGCCTGCGTCTGGTGCAGCGCATGAAGACGTGATGGCCACCGCTTTAACTGCACAGCAGCAAGCCCTGTAACTGCAGGTTTGCAGAGCCATTGCCCCATAAAAAAAGCCCGTTGATGCGGGCTTTTTTTATGGGGAACGTGTGACCAGTCAGCTCAGCACATCTTCCGAAAATATCTGCCAGCGGCCTGCGTTCTTGCGCCAGTACTGGCGTACGGTGGGGCTGCTGTTGCCCTTGGCGATATGCAGGTTGACGATGCGAATCTCACCGGCATCTTCTTGCCAGTTGTAGACCGACATTTCATCCACAGCCAGCTTGGACAGCGGGCCAACGGCAGACAGGCGGCTGCGGCGTTTTTCCAGAAGATCGGCGCCGCCCGCCATTTCAGCGCTGTAAAGGCTGTTAAGGCGCTGGGTATCGCCTTGGCGCCAGGCTGTTTGCCAGTGCTCAATTTCCAGCATGAAGCTGTCTTTCTTGCGCTGCTGTATGGTCCATTGCGGCGTGACCCAGTTGAGCTTGTCGGCAATCAAGACCGGAGTGCGACGGTCAATCGATGCCATCAAAAACGCAATGTCCGGGTTGGAGAGCACCACACAGCCGTCGCTGGCTTGGGGCACCCGGGCAAACTGGTCAGACGGTACGCCATGCAGCCAGATGCCGCTGCCAGTGCGGCCCTGAACGCGATCCCAGTCATTGGGGTAGTTCACGGTCAGTGCGCCTTTGCCGTACAGCTCAGGCAGACGTTCTCCAGGAATCTGGCGGCCCACAAAATAGACCCCTAAGGGCGTGCGCTGATCGCCTTCGGCGCGTTTGTCCACGCCGTTGCGTCCTACCGTTACGTAGAAGTTGCCCAGCAGCGTCATCCCCTGCGGGCCGTTAGCAAACACGTACAGGCGCGAGCGGCTGGCATCCACGGCAATGGCATGGCGCACGTTCGGGCCGAGATGCAGAAAATTGCTCGGAATCATGCCCGGAGGGGGCAGGTCCATCGAGGCTTGACGGCGGCGTTGCAGCTCGTTTTTGAGGCCTTGGTAAAACTCAGATGGTGCAATGCTTTGGTCGGCCACGCCCATGTTGCGCTTGCTGGGGCTGGCTTGAGATTGCGCAAGCTGCTCACCCATGGGGGCGGCACCTGTGCGCAAACGCAGCAAATCGGCATACAGCAGCTGTGCGGCCCGAAAGTTGGGTACTTCCTCGGTCAGCTCTGTCACGGCACGAAACGCCTCGTTGATCTCACGGCGCTCAATCTGCGCCAGGATTTCAACCAGACGTTTTTCTGCACGCGCCAGTTCCTGGCTGGAATGGGTATTGGCCGATGCCACCCCGCCCCAGCTCAGGCAACTGGTCACAACAGCAAGACCCAAGAGTGTGTGCAGCCGGTGGCTGCGCAGCCACGCTGAAAAATGGTTCAGATTGCAGGGCATTAGCGGCCAGTTTCTTCTCGGGTGATGCGCCACTTGTCGCCTTCGCGCTGCAGACGGAGGGTTTTACGTGTGGTTGCTTTGTAGCCGCCGGATGCGTAGTACTGGCGGAAGCTGGCCGTGGCCCGCTCACCTTGCACCGAAGTCTTGAGGTCATTGACCGTCACAGTGATGGCGGGCTTGCCAACAATGCGCTCTTTGCGCTCGATCTTCCAGGCCGCCAAAGTAGAACCCTGGGGCTCAAAGCGACTGCTGTAGGCGTTGTAGTACGCCTGCATGTTTTGCTGTTCCCATGCGTTGGCCCATGCCAAGACAGACTTTTCAACGGCCGCAATCGCCTGGCTGTCTGCTGCGTCTTTGGTGGCCGCTGGACGGGCCGCGACGGCCGCAGTTGCCTTGGTGGTTTGAACTTCAGGTGCAGCTGGAGCCGCAGCCGATACAGAAGCTGCCGGAGCTGGAGTGGATGCAGGGGCTGGAGTTGATGCAGGGGCTGGAGCTGATGCAGGGGCTGGAGCTGATGCAGGGGCTGGAGCTGATGCAGGGGCTGGAGCCGGCGCAGGAGCTGGAGTGGATACAGGCGCTGGCACCGACGCAGCAGCTGGGGCTGTAGCCGGTGCCGATGCAGGCGCTGCCGTGGCAGCCGCTATCACGACGGGCGCGCCCTGTCCGGGGAAAATTTGCTTGATCAGTGCCAGCTTGGGCTGAATGGCCTTGCGATTGTTGTCCAGCTGCAAGGCTTTGGCGTAGGCGTCACTGGCCATGCGCGCGTACAAGTCACCCAGGTTTTCATGGGCTGTCGCGTAGCTGGGATTGGTGCGAATCGCCTGCTCCAGCACTTGGGTGGCTTTGCGTTCTTCGCCTTTGGCTGCGTACAGCACCGCAAGGTTGTTGTAGGGCTCTGGCAGTCCCGGGTACTCCTGCGTAAGCGCCGTGAAAATTTGAATGGCCTGGTCAAACTTTTGCTGCTCGGCCGCGATCACGCCCTGCAAAAAGCGCATTTGCACGTCGTTGCTGTTTTTCTTGAGGTGGCTTTGAACGCGTTGCGCAGCTTCGTTGACTTTGCCACGCTCGAGCAACTGGTTGACCTCGGCCACAGCCGTTTGTGACGCCTGCACCAAACCACTGCCAAATGCTGTAGCACAGATCAGCCCTGCAGTTGTTACAGGTCGTAGCCAACGACTGAACGCGTGAGGCTTGCTGAGCAAGGAAAGCACTGAGGCCAGGAACATAGATGCACTTTCAACGACTAGGAAATTTGATTCTTCGCTTTTTCATCTGTAAGCCAGTTGCTTACAAAGTGCGAATTTTATGGGCAATTGTGAATGTTGCCGTTGGAGGGGCGATGCGGTGCACATGAGTTGGCGCAGTGAGTGTGTCCAAATGTGCGACTTTGTGCACGTGCTGGGGACGTTGCTCAGGCCTTGAAAGTGGCACTTGAAAACAGTCTGGATAGGGCTGAGCAGCCTGAATTTACCGCTGGTTTTTCAGGTCACTGTTGCACAAAGGCCTTTGCCGTAGGTGATTGCTTCAAACGCTGAAAGTGTTTTTCCGGCAAGGGGTGTCAGAAAATTTCTTTAAATCATTAGTCAATATCAATCAGGAATAGCCTGTCGATTTGTGACTGTTGCTGAAACTGTTGTAACTAATTGATTTTATTGTGCTTCATGTTTGTTTGTCCGTAACTTTCTATTGGCTGCGTTGCTTTAATAGCTTTGAACAACTTCCGCAGCGAAAAGTGTTTTCTTAGTATTTGGTCACCAAGTGTTTCATTAATTTTTTTCAGGAGACTGCAATGAGACTGAATTTTTCAAATTTTTTGCGCGATGAAGAAGGTGCCACAGCCATTGAATATGGGTTGATTGCAGCCCTGATTGCCGTGGTTGCCATGGTTGCCATGGGCAATGTGGGCACCAGTTTAGAGACAATATTTAGTTCAATCGCTACCAAGCTTGGGTTTACTGCTCCTAGCGGTGGTGGTGGGAGCGGTGGTTCTTGATGGTGGGTGTCGTATTGCTTCTCCTTCTTTGCCATATTGCATTTCTGGATGTGGCAAAGAGGAGAATTCTTAATTTCTCTGTAGCTAGTGTTTTTGTTCTGGGTGGTTTGAATCTGATATTCAAAGACGTGAGCTGGATGGTGGCGGACTGGCGAGTAGCGGCTTTCTCTTGCTTGGTTGTTTTTGGTTTCTTTTTCTTGTTCTACGCCTTCGGAATCATGGGCGGCGGAGACGTCAAGCTGGCTGCAGCACTGGCCTTTTGTCTGGGGCTGGAACAGTTCTTTTGGATATGGGTGGTGAGCGTTGTCTTTGCCGTTGCGTACGGGCTTGTGTGGAAATTGCTCACAACAATTGAATTGACGTATGGGCGGGTTCCATTCAGTTTTTCGAAGCACGGCGTGCATCGATTTGTTCCTTACGGTGCCTTGCTGTGTGTTTCAGTTTTTATTGTGATTTATAGCGGTGCTTGATATGAGAAAAAATCACAAGAAAAAATACGGACGTCATTCGAGTAGTGGAGTTTCTGCTGTCGAATTCGCTTTGATTTTTCCTGTGCTTTTTTTAATGCTCTATGGCCTTTTGACCTATTCAATTATTTTTGCCATTCAACATTCTTTATCTTTGGCTGCAGCAGAAGGCGGGCGTGCTGCAGTGCGTTTTTCACAAACTCAGGATGTGCTGGCCACAAGAATCAATGCGGCTTGTGAAGCTGCAAAAAATTCATTGCTGTGGCTGGAACAAATAGGGGTGGCCAACAACTGCACTTCAGGTTCAGGCAATAGCGTTCGTATTAATGTTCTTGAAAAAAATTGCCCCGCAGGGGCAGTCAATGCCAACCGGCATTGCCTTGAGATTTCCGTGTCATACGCCTATCGCACGCACCCGGTCATTCCCGTCTTGTTGCCGGTTCCCGCCAATCTGACGGGCCAGTCCTTTACACAGATTGCACTGGCGTATTGACATAAAAAACCAGGAGTGGCCATGAGTAGGTTGACTAAATTTGCAGCGATTGCCTTGTTGCTCGCAGGTGCCTTGCTCGCCGTTATGGCTTTGCTCAATACGCAGCAAAGCAGCCAGTCAGAGGCGTTGCCCGCGCCTCAGGCTGCATTGCCCCAGGTTGCGGTCGTCGTGACAGCTCGAGATGTGCCCGCGGGGCAGGTTTTAACGGCGGCTGATGTCTCGGTGCAGAACATGGCGCAAATGCCTGCGAACGGTTTTGGCAATGCGTCCATGGTGGTGGGGCGCAGCACCTCTGTAGAGCTTGCTCAGGGCACTCCGGTGGCAGCACACAGTTTGCTGGATGGTTTGGCTGGAATGCTGATGGTGGGCGAGCGGGCCGTGTCCATCAAAGTGGATGAGGCATCTGCCGTTGGGCACAAGCTGCAGCCCGGAGACTGGGTCGACGTTTTTGCGGTGTTCCGCCGCGATAGCCAGGAGGTGGACACAACCCAGGCCCGCATGTTGCTGCCGCGTAAAAAGGTACTGGCTTACGGTGCGCAGTTGCAAACACTCCCCCAGGGCGATGGAAAGAAGAAAGAAGAGGCGAAGTCTGCAGACCGGCAGAACCCGCCGCTGGCGCGCACCGCTGTGATTGCGGTCCCCGTGGAGGAAGTCAACCGCCTGTTGCTGGCAGAGCAGCAGGGGCAGGTGTTGCTGGCGTTGCGCAGTCCGCTCGATCAACACGAGCCCTCGTCTGACAAATTGAAACACATTGCCGGACTTGGCGTGGTGGCGCCATTGCATCAGGATGTAAGCAAGGAGTCGGCAGCGCTGGATGCCAGCCTGACTGCTTTGACGATGGCGGATTTGGCCAAGGACACCGCGGCCAAAGCCACGCTCTCGGTCAAGCAAGCTCAGCCAGCCAGCGTGAGGCGAACCCATGTACGAGCTGCGCCGGGTGGTGCCAATGTGGAAGTGATTAAAGGTGTACGCAAAGAGACTTTGAAGTATTGAGAACCGCTGATCCGTGTGCGCCAAAAGGAATGCTGATGAATCAAAAGAACTGGGAGACGTACCTGCTGATGCCGATGCTGCTGTGGTCTTTGAGCAGCAGCACCCATGCACAGGTGATGCAGGAGCGCGAGGTGGTGATGGGCGTGCAGCAGCACCTGGACTTTCCACAGGGCATTCAGCGCATTGCCATTGCTGACGATGCGGTGGTGAATGTGGCGGTAGAGCGCGCGCAGGGGGCCGGGAACCCGGCCAGGCTGTTGCTCACACCGCTGAAGCCGGGTACGACTTCATTGATGGTGTGGGGGATCAAAGAAGACAAGCCACGCTCATGGCTGCTCAACGTCAGCCCCTCCGTGCAAATGCGCCGCAGCAAGTATGAAGAGCTGACGGAGATGGCGCTTCGGGAGGCGGCGCTCAAACCGGCTGCGGGTGCCGCCGGTGCCGCAATCAATGCCAGCGAAGTGGTGCACAAGAGCAATGTGGTACAGGTGGACGTGAAGGTGGTGGAGCTCAATAAAAACCGCCTGCAGCAAGCGGGGCTTAATATTTTCAGCACCGCAGCGAACAGCCAGGGTTTTAGTTTCGGGCTGCTTTCGCCAGGCGTTGCGGGCAATCCTAATTTTGCCGGTGGTGCTTTGCAGGGCATCACAGCCTCACCTTTTTCGCAGGCTTTTGGGCTGTTGATGAATTTTGGCAAGGCCAATATCGGCGTGAATCTGGGGATGCTGGAGGGCAGCGGCATGGCGCGCGTACTGGCTGAGCCATCTTTGCTGGCGATCTCCGGTCAAAGTGCCAACTTTTTGGCGGGCGGAGAAGTGCCAATTCCTGTGGCACAGGGCAATGGTGCCATCAATATTGAATACAAATCGTATGGCGTGGGGTTAACGGTTTCTCCCACCGTGCTGGATAACCAGCGGATTGTCTTGAAGGTGGCCCCTGAGTCGAGCGAGCTCGATTATGCAAATGCCGTCACGTTGCAAAGCGTCTCGGTTCCAGCGCTGACGGTGCGCAAAGCTGACACAACGGTCGAGCTGGGCGATGGTGAAAGCTTTGTGATTGGCGGACTGGTCAGCCAAAGCACGAACAGCAGCATCAATCGAGTGCCTTTCCTCAGCGAAATTCCGATCTTGGGGATGATGTTCAAACGCCAGGAGTTTTCGCGCAAAGAGCGAGAACTGGTGATCGTGGTGACACCGCGTTTGGTAAGGCCCATCGCTGCCAACACGTCTTTGGCTGCACACATGCCAGGTGCGGCACAGGCTCAGCAAGCCACTTCCAACTTTTGGTCAAAGTATGTGGGCCCCACAGGCGGCAGTGACCAAGTTCCTGGTTTTTCACAGTAGGCGCAATGGCTATGGGCGCACCTCTTCCATCTAGCAGCGTGCTCACCAGTGGCACGCCCCCTCCGGTTGCGCGCCGTGTCTTGGTCGCGTCGCAGGACCCTTCGGATGCGCAGTGGCTGCAGATGCGGCTGGGGCAGGCACTGCAGATTGAGCACTGCCTGGTCAGTGTTGAAGCCGTTGTGGAGGTGATGGCGCAATCCGTGTCTGCGGTGGTCGTGATGTTTGATGCGCGCTCAGATTTAACGCAGCCTTCGCAAGTGGTGCAGTGGCTGCGCAAATACAAAACAGAGGTCTCGGTGCTGGGTATGGGCTATGCCAACAGTGCGGCTGTACCCCTGGCCGCCTTGCGCGCGGGAGTGAAAGACTTTCTGGACATCAGTGCCACCGACGTTGAAGACATCCGCAAGCCTGTGTGGGAGGCTTGCATGCGCGGCAACGTGGAGCGTGCAGACGTCTCTCGTGGCAAGGTGCTGGCCTTGGTTGGCGCACGCGCGGGCATGGGTGTGACCACTTTGGCCGTCCATCTGTCTGCAGCGTTGGCAGCTTTGCACGATGCAGCCCCAGCCACTCCAGGCTATGAGGCCGCTTCTGAAGACCTGGGGATTGGGCTGCTTGATCTGGGCTTTCCACTGCGTGATGGGCAGATGCTGCTAGGCCTCAATGGCCGCTTTCACATGGTGGATGCCGTGCAAGGGGTCAATCGCCTGGACAAGGCCATGCTCGAGGCCACCTTGCCGCGCCACATCAGTGGCACTACGGTGCTCTCCTGGCCATCGCAATCGCACGTTCTGCGCGAGGTCTCGCCGTTATCTACGTCTTCGATCATCCAGCGGATGCGGGGCTTCTTTGCCTGGCAAGTGGTGGATGTGGGTGGCTTTCCGTCGCCAGACATTGTGCAAGAAGTGGTGCAGGCGGCAGACCATGTGTGGGTGGTTTGCGATCAGTCTGTCGGCGGCATTGTGTCGCTGTCAGAGCTGCTCAAGAACCTGCGCTCCAACGCCGCAGTCAAGAGCATTGATGGACTGGTGGTGAACCGCGTGTACAAGACCCAGGGGCTGCCTCCCGCAGATATAGCCAAACGCTTGGCGTTGCCCTTGCTGCATGTTTTGCCGCATCGTGAAGAAGCCCTGCTCAAATCCAGCAGTTCAGGCCTGCTGCTGTCCGAGAGCGTGCCCTCGGACCCCTATGTGCAAGACATCAAAAAGATGGCGGTGAGCCTGGTTGAAGCGAATGCCTCATCGCACCGGGCTGACGGGAACTCTGCGCAGATGAAGTCTGGCAAGGGTTGGCTGAGCTGGGTGTCAGGCAAAGGGGGCTCCGCATGATTCACTTGACGTTCCAGGAGTGTTCACCCGGGTTTGAAGGCTCACGTGAGTACCTCTCCATCAAAGCCAAAGCGCATGAATATTTACTGTCGCGTGTTGAAGATGTGGGGATGGAGTTTTCGCAATGGGGAGAGCAGCGGGTCAAAAATTTTGTAGACAGTGAAGTTGATCGATTTGTGCAGCAGCAGCGCGTGCCCATCAATTCGCATGAGGCGCAGCACATTGCACAAGAGCTGTTCAAAGAGATCAATGGACTGGGGCCACTGGATGACCTGATGGGCGATCAATCGGTGGAAGACATCTTGATCAACGGGCACAGGCAGGTTTTTGTGTCGCGCAACGGAGTGATGCAGTCGCAAGTGCTGCATTTTGCCGATGATGCGCATTTGTTGCGCATCATTCAGCGCGTCATCGCCCCATTGGGGCGGCGTCTGGATGAGTCCACGCCCATGGTGGATGCACGCTTGCCCGGTGGCGGGCGATTGAATGCAGTCATTGCGCCATTGGCTCTGGATGGCCCTCTGGTATCTATCCGCAAGTTCCGCAAAGATCCTTATGGCATGGCCGATCTGGTACGCCTGGGTTCGCTGAGCGAGGACATGGCGCAACTGCTCGAGCATGCGGTGCGCAACCGCTGCAATGTACTGATCAGCGGTGGCACCAGCTCAGGCAAGACATCGATGCTCAATGCATTGGCAAGCTACGTACCGGCCACGGAGCGCGTTGTCACCATCGAGGACACGGCGGAGCTGAGCCTGAAACACCCCCACGTTGCACGCATGGAAAGTCGTCCTTCGGGGCTGGATGGACACGGTGAAATCAATACCAGAGACCTGATGCGCAACAGCTTGCGCATGCGCCCCGACCGCATCATTGTCGGTGAGGTGCGCGGGGCTGAAGTGATGGAAATGCTGCAGGCCATGAACACCGGGCACGATGGCTCCATGGCGACAGTCCATGCCAGCTCCCCCAGGGAGTGCCTGTACAGATTGGAAATGCTGGCTGGTTTTGCCGGCTTTGCCGGCAGTGAGCTGAGCCTGCGCAGACAGATCGCTTCTGCGTTGAATTTCATTGTGCAAATTGGCCGTCTCCCGAATGGCAAGCGCCGTGTGGTTTCCATTACGGAGGTGTCGGGGGTCAATGACAACGTGATTGCTTTGCAGGAGCTTTTCAAACACGACTACACCGAGCAAGCTGATGGTGAGCTGGTGGAGCACTGGACGGGCGCAGGCCTGCTTCCGCAAACGCCTAAGCTGGCTAAATTGCGGCAAGAGATGGCGAATAAAAATTCGAGCCAGTCGCATGGCGGGTGGCTGCTATGAGCAACCTTGCCTGGATCAGCATGGCGTGTTTGCTGCTGGCGGCAGGCATCGGCCTGTTGGGCTATGCACAGCACAAGCAAAACGTGCAGCTGATTTCTCAGCGCGTGCAGCGTGTTCTGGATGCAGAGCCTACGCTGGTGCTGCCTGCGGCGCTGGACAAAGAGCAGCAGCAAAGACGGCATGAATGGCTGCAGTTTGTGCCGCCCTGGGTGCAGCAGGCATTTTCTCCACGGCAGTGGGTGCTGATTGCCCTGACAACATTGTGTGCGACAGGTTTGGTGGCATGGATGGCCAGCCTCGGCATCGCTGCAATTGTGCCGCTGCTGGTACTGGGCATTGCCTTGTTTGCTGCCTGGCTGCGATGGCAGCGTTTGCGTGCACGCGTGGTGCAGCAATTGCCGTCTTTCATTGATGGCATGGTGCGCATGGTGGTGCTGGGGCATGCCACACAGTCGGCCTTTGTCATGGCCACTGCAGCTGCCAAGGAGCCGCTGGCCAGCATCGTGGTCAAGGCCGCAGCTTTTACCAAGGCTGGCATGCCGATTGACCAGGCCCTGCAGGCGGCCACCCGAGAGCTGAAATTGAATGAATTCAATCTTTTGGCAGCCATCTTGCAAGTGGGGGGACGGTTTGGCGGGCGGGTAGATCATCTGCTCGAGCGTGTTGCACACCTGATGCGTGACCGGGAGCAGGCTGACCGTGAGCTGAAAGCGCTGTCTGCAGAGGTGCGCGTTTCTGCCTGGGTATTGAGCCTGCTGCCAGTAGTGGTGGGCGGCGTGATCATTGTGCTCAACGCCAGCTATTTCATGAAGATGTGGGATGACCCCTCAGGCAAGTGGCTGGCCTTGGTCAGTCTGGGCCTGCAAGTGCTGGGGTCGGTGGTTTTATATCGTTTAGCCAACCTGGACGACTGATCAAGGAGCCACACGCATGACGATGAACGCGCAATGGCTGGGTGTCCTGGGGCTCGTATTGGTTGCAGCAGGGGCGCTGTTGCTGCTGTCTCATTATGGAAAACGCGGCGGGCAGCGCAGGCATATGGACGCCTTGCTGGATGGCCAGAAAGCGTTGGCTGAAAGTGGGTTGCAGCCTGAGCGGTCTGGTCACTGGCTGGAGCGTCTGGTGCAAGAGCCTGCCGCCTGGCTGGATACGCGCTGGGGCAGGCAGTGGGTGGCACAGGAAGACCGGGCCTTGCTGGTGCAGTGTGGCTATCAGAGCAGCCTCAGCCGCGCTTACTTTTTGCTGGCACGTATTGCCTGCTCTCTGGTTTTTCCCATGGTGGCCATGCTATTTGTGCCCGTCTTTGAAGATCAGGGCCACAGGTTTTTGGCATTGTTTGCTGCCGCTGTTCTTGGCTTTCTGGTCCCGAAGTGGTTTTTGAGAAGCCGAGCCGCCAGGCGCTGCAGGCAGGCAACCAAAGAGTTGCCCGTGCTGGTGGATTTGCTGGGCTTGCTGCAGGGTGCGGGGCTGGGGATAGACCAAAGCCTGCACTTGATTGCCAAAGATTTTCGCTCCGTCATGCCCGTGTTGACGGGTGAGCTGGACATGGCCAATCGTTTGCATGCCAGCGGTCGATCGCGTGAGCAAGCTCTGATTCGTATGTCTGAGATGTTTCAAAGCGATGCGTTGACGGATCTTGCTGCGCTGATTGTCCAGATTGACAAGCACGGGGGTGCGGTGCAAGAGCCTTTGCGTCAGTTTGGAGAGCGTTTGCGTGAGCAGCGGCGCATGCGCATGAAGGAAGACATAGGGAAAATCACGGTCAAGATGACCGTCGTGATGGTGCTGACGCTTTTGCCTTCGCTGCTGATCATTACAGCTGGCCCGGGTTTCCTTTCGGTAGTTCGCGCATTGGGGGGTGTGAAATGACAAACCTGTTATCCAAGTTGTTGGCTGCGCTGGGCTTGATGGGCACTGTGCTGTCCATGTCTGCGTGCTCTACCACTGCTGTAGGGGCGAGTGCCATCGGGGCAGTGGCCGAGGCGGTCGCTGGCAACTCCTACTCCAAAGAGTCGCGGCGGCGCGCTGAGATGCAGTCTGACTTGCAGTCCTACGAAGAGGCGCAAACACCGCAGCATGTTGAAAATGAAGCCGCGTATCTGAACGTGGTTGAGCAGATGCAAAAACAGGGGCTGTGGTTTGCATCTCTGGCGCACATCGATGCACTGGAGACACGCTGGGCTGTCTCAGAAAGAAGCCGTTTGCTGCGGGCAGATGCATTGCGCCAGACGGGGCAAAAAGAGCTCAGTTCAGTGCTTTATCGCCAGCTTTTGCGCAGCCCCAGTGCTGCACGGGCTTTGCATGGGCTGGGGCTGATTGCGGCAGCAGACGGGCAGTTTGAGGCTGCGGTATCGCAAATGCAGGCTGCGCAAAAAATCGCACCTACCGATGCGCTCTTGCTCAACGATCTGGGCTACGCACTGCTGCATACCGGGCGGGGTGTCGATGCGGGCATGCCGCTCAAGCAAGCTGCGCAGTTGCTGCCACAAAACACCCGCATACAAAGTAATTTGGCAGTGTATCTGGCACTGTTTGGCAGTACCTCTGAAGCACTGGCGTGGATGAATCAATCGGGCATGGGGGCAGAGCAGCGCATGCGTGTTCTGGAACAGGCACGCACGTTGAGTGCGCCCGCTGAGGGGGCGGCCAGCAGCCGACCCATTCAAGTGCTGGGCGCTGCACCGCAGGCGGCGGTGGTAGAGGTGGGGCGCAGCCCCCTGATTTTTGAAAAACAGCTGGCGTCAACGGCTGCAGCCTTGTAATGGCACCGCATGGCATGCGGCCAAGATTCACACCAGTTTGATTGCTAGAGCCAGGAGTTGTGATGTCACCAAATAATCGACTGAAACAGCGTGTGCCAATGCCTGCATTGCGCCAATGCTTGATGGCCTGCATCTGTGTATGGATGGCAACGGGCACTTATGCGCAAGATGCCAAAAACCAGGAAACGCCCAAAGTGCAGCCGCAGGCGGTGTGGTTGCCGCAGCCCAAAGTGGGGGAGGCCACGCAGAAGCTGCTGGAGTTGCAAGGGCGCGGCACCCTGGCCTCTGACAGGCAATACCCCATGCCCGTCGCTGTGGCAGAGAGGGTATACAAGCGCTATGTAGATAGCTTCGCGCATCCAATTCCAGAGAGATTGGACTCGACGCTGGAAGCGCAGAAATAAGGCCTGTGCATGCCGGCGTACCACCACCACCGCAAGCAGCAGCAGGGTGTCACCCTGGTCATGGTGGCGCTGTGGATGGGCATTGCTCTGGCGGCACTGATGGTGCTCGATATTGGTAATTTGTTCTGGCAAAAGCGTGAGCTTCAAAAAATTGCAGACCTCAGTGCGCTGGCCGGCTCGACCCAGCCGTTGAACGCAGCCTGCACCTCCACGGCACCCTCCAACGCCAAGCAAATTGCTGATGCCAATGGCCTGCGAGCAGGCGATGTGTTTGAGGCGAAATATGGCCGCTGGGCACCCGGTGCAGGCGTTTCTCTTGAGCAATTTTTTGCTGCAGCCGATGTCTCGAAAAGCAATGCCTGCCATGTGGAAGTTCAGCGCAATGTTTCTTATTTTTTTATTTTCTCTGCCAGCGGAAACAACAGCCGCTGGATTGGTGCCAAAGCGACGGCGCTGGTATCTGGCGAACCGGTGGCAACCGTGCTGGTTCGAAGCACGCTCGCTTCGCTGAACGCAGGCATGCTCAATACGCTTTTGAGCGCTGTGCTGGGCACTCAGGTCAATCTGACGGCTGCCAGCTGGCAAGGCATTGCCAAGCTGAATGTGAATTTGCTGAAGGTCTTTGATTCGCTGCTGGACGTGAATGCCAACGTCGGTGACTACGAAGCACTGCTCGATACCCAGGTGAAGCTGGCTGATCTTCTCAAAGCCATGATTTCAGCCGTCGAGCCGGGCAAATTTGTGGCTGCTGACGTGGCTGCCTTGCAGCAGCTTTCCCTCTTGAACCTGGGCAACGTGCAAGTGCGTCTGGGTGATTTGATCAAACTGGAGAATGCCAACCCCGCTGCGGCGCTGAATCTGGGTGTGAATGCCCTGGAGCTGATTCAGGGCGCATTGCAGGTGGCGACCAAAGATAACGCATTGAATTTGAACCTGGGCATTCCTGGCCTGGTGACCGTCAAGCTCAAGGTGATAGAGCCTGCGCAGCTGGCCATCATTGGCAACCCGCTGGACGACAGCATCACCATTGAGGCACGCACCGCACAAGTGCGTTTGTGGGTGGCACTCAGCACCTCTGCCAACCTTTTGTCTTCCGTTCTTGATATGGTTTTCGGCTTGATTGAGGATCTGCTAAAGCTTGTTCTTGGGTTGTTGAGCAGCACGAGGATTGAACCTGAGTTTCTAAACTTGAATCCTTTGAGGCTGGATGTCTTGCTAGATGCGGCCAGAGGTTATGTGCGGATTGAGAATGTCGATTGCACCAGCGCTGTGCACAGTATGGATTTGACGGTGGAAAAAGCGACAGTGGATGTGTATGTGGGCCAGCTCACGGGTACAACGCCTGTTCTGCATGAGCAACAAGCTTTTGGCGCAGGCATTCCCCAAGTTCAGCCAGTGTCTATCATTGATATTGGTAGCAGCAAGTGCAATTTGCTGGGGTTATTTTGCGGCTCACGCGTTGCAGGAACCCACGGGAGTATCCAGTTAGGCGGGCATTTGAAAGTGCTCTCAGAGCAGCAGAACGTACGCTTTAGCGGCGACGAAATCAACAAGTTTGAAGTGGTCGATGACGCGGCAGGTCAACGCATCTATCACACGGTCTTGCCCAAAAATATCAGCAGCATTTCAGGGCTGCTCAAGGGTGCCAATCTGATTGAAGTGAACATCGGCGCCAGTGTGACGGGTGCACAAAAACTCTCTCTGGTGAACGCGTTGCTCCAGAACGTGTTGACACCTGTTTTGTCGATTCTGGACCCTCTTGCACCACTGCTGGACGGGCTGTTGCGTGCGCTGGGCATTCAGGTCAATGAGATGGAAGTGGCGCCCTATCTGCAGTGCGGCGGCAGCAGCGAGCTGGTTTACTGACGCGCAGAGCTTGGTGCTTTGACGGTGTGCTGCTGATCTGTCAAAGACTGCGCGTCATGCGCTGGCGGCGTTGATCCAGTCGAGCAGCTGGCTTTGTGCAAAAGCTACAGTTTGCGTACGCACTGCGGCACGGTCACCGGCAAATTGTCTGCATTGTGCGTGGGTGGTAGCGCCAATGGTCCATGCCATCCAGACCGTGCCAACGGGCTTGTCAGCAGAGCCGCCCCCGGGGCCTGCAACGCCACTGACCGCAACGGCGACACAGGCGTTGGAGCGTTGCACGGCGGCCTCTGCCATGGCGCGAACCACGGCTTCGCTGACCGCGCCGTGCGTCTCGATCAGCGCGGATGGCACACCGAGCATCTCGGTTTTAGCAGCGTTGGAGTACGTCACAAACCCACGGTCAAACCAGTCGCTGGAGCCGGGCAGGTCGGTGCAGGCTGCGGCGATCAGGCCGCCAGTGCAGCTTTCTGCAGTGGCCATCATCCAGCCGCGTTGCGTCAAGGCTGTGGCCAGCTGCACAAGGGTGTGGTGCAAGGGAGGCAACTCAGTCATGCGGTGGTTAACCGGTTACGTAACGCCACAGCGCAATGACCAGCAGTGTGCAAAATGCGGCAACCAGATCATCAAACATGATGCCCCAGCCGCCACGCGGGCCAAAGCCTTTGAACAGCCGGTCGGCCCATTTGACCGGGTTGGGCTTGGCTGCATCAAAAAACCTAAAGACGGCAAAGGCTACGAATTGCCCCCAAAAGCCCATGGGCATGGTGAGCCACAGCACGATCCACATGCCGACCACTTCGTCCCAGACGATATGCCCGGGGTCTGCCACGCGCATGTGGCGAGCCGTCACGGTACACGCCCACCAGCCCACCGGAATGCTCGCGGCAATCAGCCAGCCCATTTGTGCCGGGGTCAGCCACAGTTGCAGCACCAGAAAAGCCAGCCAGGCCCAGAGAGTGCCGATGGTGCCCGGTGCGATGCGGCCCAGCCCCGAGCCAAAACCCAGCGCGATCAGGTGGGCCGGGTGCGCCAGCATGAAGCGCACGGTGGGGCGAATGGGTGTGGTAGGACGCGCCTGCGTGGACGATGCACGCGCTGTGCCCTCGGATTCCGTGAAGCGTTTGGGCTGCACGTCGGTTATTGGTTCCATGGTGTGATTGTAGAAGTCGCTCAGGGACGTGGCTCAGGCGAAATGGTCAAACGAGGCAAAGCGCAACGGCAGCTGCTGGCCGCCGGGGGCCAGTACGCGGATGCCACGCTCGGCTTCGATACGGCCAATGCAGGTGACGGCAACGCCCGTCTGGGCAGCGGCTTCGCGCACAGCAGTCTGTAGGCTGGATGGGGCGGTAAAGCACAGCTCGTAATCGTCTCCGCCGGCCAGGGTACAGGCGTCGATGCGGCTCATGGCCAGTGCGGCCATCATGGGGTGGCGGCGTGCCTGAAGCAGGCTGCGGGTGATATTGGCATCAATGCAAGCGCCGACCTGGCTGGCCTCAAGGATGTGATTCAAATCGCCCAGCAGGCCATCGCTGAGGTCCAGACAGCTGCTGGCAATGCCGCGCAGCGCAATGCCCAATGCAACGCGGGGTGTGGGTTGTTCCAGCCGCTGGCGGGCCTGTGCCAAAACAGCCGGTGGCAAGGCGTGCTGGCGCAGCAGGGCATCCAGAGCGATGCGCGCATCGCCCAGCGTGCCGCTGACCCAGATGTCGTCGCCGGCCTGGGCACCGCTGCGCAGCAAAGCCTGGCCGGCGGGCACTTCACCAAATACCGTGATACAGATGTTGAGCGGGCCCTGGGTGGTGTCGCCGCCGACCAGTTCACAGTCATGCTGATTGGCCAGGGCAAACAGGCCATCGGAAAAGGCCTGGCACCAGTTGGCATCTGCACGCGGCAGAGACAGCGCCAAAGTGAAGGCCAGTGGCCTGGCCCCGCAGGCAGCCAGATCGCTGAGGTTAACGGCCAATGCCTTGTGGCCCAGCAGTTGGGGGTTGACGTCCGCAAAGAAGTGGCGGCCTTCGACCAGCATGTCGCTGGAGACAGCCAGTTGCATGCCTGCAGCAGGCGCCAGTAGCGCGCAGTCGTCACCCACGCCCAGGGGGGAACGGCGCACTGGGCGCTGGAAGAATTTGCGGATGAGTTCGAATTCGCCCATGATAAAAAAGTAGCTGTTATCGCTTGTGTTTAAAGCATTTCAGATGCAAATGATGCTGAAGTGGCTGTTTTGCAAGCGCTTGCAGCTATGCTTTTTAAATATCTAAATGGCTTCTCCGCGAAAACGGCGTGAGGCTTGCCGGGTGACTTCACCCAGCAATTGCTCTTTGGCTTGCCGCTCTCGCAGCCAACGTGCGTCATTGTGACTGGTTAAGACGTCATTGCGTAGCATTTGCAGTGCAGGTGCGGCGCCGTGGCGTGCTGCGTGCTGCGTGATCTGCTCAATGGTTTGCAAAATGTGCTCAGACAGCGGCATGTGCTGGCCCGTGCCGGGTTCTACATACACAGCATCCAGTCCAAAGCGGCAGGCCTGAAACCGGTTGTAGGTGTACACCAGATAGTCGTCTTCGCAGGGCGTAAAGGGCTGGGTGTCGATGAACCATGCGGCCAGCGCCTGCACGTAGCCTGCCAGTGCCGCTGCGCGCTCAATGGTCAGCGGGGTGTCGCACACACGGATTTCGATGGTGCCGAACTCGGGCTTGGGGCGAATGTCCCAGTAAAAGTCCTTCATGCTTTTGACTACGCCGGTGGCGGTCATCTTGTCAAAATAAGCCTCAAACTCTTTCCACGTGAGCACGCAGGGCGCCCGACCTGACAAAGGGAACGCGAACACCGAGTTCAACCGTGCCGAGTCAAAGGCCGTGTCCTGACCCTGTACGTAAGGGCTGGAGGCCGACAGCGCAATGAAGTGCGGGATGTAGCGCGACATGCGGTGCAGCATGAGCAGGGCGGCATCAGCATCGGGGCAGCCAATGTGGATGTGCTGGCCAAAAATGGTGAATTGCTTGGTCAGGTAGCCGTACAGCGCTGACAGCTCATGAAAGCGGGCCTTGTCATAAATACGCTGCTGGTGCCATTGCTGGAAGGGATGGGTGCCACCGCCAACCACGGCAATGTTGAGCTTGTCGGCACTTTTGACCAGGGCATCGCGGATGGGGGTGAGCTGCCCGAGCACCTCGGCGGCACTGTGGCAGATGCCGGTAGAGATTTCGATCATGCTGCTCGTCATCTCCGGCACCACACTGCCGGGCAGGGCGTGCTTGTCCATCAGGCGCAGCATGTCGGTGGCGTAGGGCGCCAGATCGTAGTCGTGTGTGTTGACCAGTTGCAGCTCCAACTCCACGCCCAGGGTCAGGGGCTCGGACTGCTGAAAGGCTTCTAAAGGCATCTTCAGTTTCCTGTGCTGGTGGTATTGGTGGTGTTGGTAGAGGGCGGGATGTGCGCTGGAACAGCGCTTTCACCTGCGCGGCGCAGTGCAAGCGTGGCCAGGACAGCGCCCAGCAGCTCCAGCAGCAAGATGGCAGGCAGGGCAGTGCCTGCAATGGCCTGCGCTGCTTCGGGCGCAGCTTGCGCAAATTGCGAAGTAATCAGCAGCGCCACCGCAGACATGGGGGCCATGGCACACGCCACCCATATGGCCTGACGCCAGCTGGCACCTGAACCAATGTTGCCCAGCCCGACCCCGATGGTCTTGGACAGCAGCCGCGCCACCACCAAAGCCAGCACCGTCAGGGCTACAGCACCGCTCCACGAAGCCTGTGCAGCTACGGTAGAGACCAGTACAAACATCAGCATGGTGAGCAGCGATGACGCCGTGCCCAGCTGGCGTGGCCATGCCCAGGGGCGCTGGTGCAGTTGCTTGAGCAGCATGCCACCCAGCAATGCTGCCAGCGGGGCTGAGCCACCCAGATGGGCCGCCAATGCCGTGGCGGCGGCAATCAAGGCCAGCATCAGGATGGAGGTGTTCTCGCTGCTCGGGTTCATCAGCCGCAGTGCCATGCGCATTGCCAGGCACAGCAGCGCCGCCACCACGACAGACACGCCCAGCACCACCAGTACCGGGGTAATGTCATGCCACAGCGATGCAGAGGGACGGGCGAAGATTTCTGCTTTGGCACTGCCCAGGGTCAGTGCGTACAGCGTTGACAGCGTCGCCAGCACCATGGCGCGGTCAGTTACAGGGCCAACCGCGCGGGTGTCGTTGATAACGCGTGCCAGCACTACGGGCGAAGCCGCCATGGCAATCAAGGCCAGCGGTGTGGCCGTTGCTGCAGGCATGTTCAGCCAGATCAGCGTGTAGTAAACCGCCAGATAGGTCAGCGCTGCTTCGGTCAGGCTTTGAACCAGCACCATGGGGTTATGGCGAAACCAGCGCAGCGTAATGCGGCCACCGCATTCAAACAGCACGATGGCCACACCCAGCTCCAGCAAGAACAGTGCAGGGCCTTGCAGTGGCCACGCCGTGGCGCTGAAGCCAAGCAGCCCAGCCAGCGTTCCCACCACGGCATAGCCCAAGACTTTGGGCATTTGCAGGTGGCGTTGAAATAAATAGCCTACGAGCGAGGCCAGGGCCAGCAGCAAAGACCATTGCAGGGTGTCAAACCCCGCGGAAGGTTTGAGCCATTGGGCCCAGAAGCTTGGATCTTGGATCATGCATTCATCCTTGTCGGTGTCTCCTTGGGAACAAGCAGCGCCAGCGCTGAATGGGACCGTTTGAGCCGATCAAGGCTTGAAGAAGCTCAAAGGTCGTTTGCGCAGGCGGTGGCGGATGGCAGCGTAGATGCGCGAGCGCTCTACACCGGTGACGTTTTGGGCACGCAATGCCATGCGAAAGGCAAGATAGAAACTTACCAGAACGTTGATGGCTCCGTTGAAGGGCAACATCGCCACAGCCCACCAGAAAGCGTCGTCATGGATCATTTCCCAGCCAAAGGTGGCACCCGCAACGCCCAGCTGGCCTGAAGACAGTGTGACATGTCGCACCTCCAGCCCCAGGCCAAAAAACCCTGCAATCGCTGGCGCAAGCCCCAGCATCAGGCCCAGCGAAATGTTGGCGGCAAAGCCAGAAATGTTGTTGCGCCAAAACGTGCCCCAGCGTTTGGCACGCGCGCTGCCCAGCACCCGGGTGATGGTGGGGTTGTAGCGCAAGGCCGAGTCCAGGCGGTTGAGAACAAACCAGTTTTCAGCCCAGCCGGCAATCAGGCTGCTTAAAAACAGCAACACCCCGGTGAAGGCGGCAAACACCACCGAAGGCCCCAGCAAACTGAGCGAATCCAAGACTTGCGTGGCGTGTGGCTCATCAAGTGGTGGCGTGCCAAAAGCGTACTGGTACAGCATGCTCAGCCCCAGCGCGGCCGGGAAAACCACCAGCACGTTGCCCAAAATGGCCGCCACCTGGGTGCGGGTGAGGTTGGCTACCTCATCCACAAAGCCCTCGATCGCACCTTCTTCGTTGATGTTTTTGAGCTTGGCTGCCATGGCCGGCGCGGTCATGGCGGGTTGTTTGGTGGCTACGGTGAAATGCAGCAACTGAATCAGCAAGAAGCTGATGGCGTAGTTAATGCCAGCCCAGAAGCCGCCCCAGAATGCGGAGAAGGTCAGTGCCACCAGACCGAATTTCACCAAAGTGGTCACGGACATGACCAGGCCACCACCGGCTGCGCGATGCAGCATCTGCAAGTATTCCTTGCCGGTGCGGGTGATGTAGTGTTCGCCGGTTTCAGCGCTGCGCTCGGTCATCTTGGCCGCCAGCAACGAAGAGTTGTTGGCAAACAGGGAGCGCAGGCTGCGTCGCTCGCGTCCGACACTGACAAACCCCGCCAGCAGGCGCAGGGCATCTTGCTCAGGCCGTGTGCTGGTCAGGCAATCGAGCAACTGGCGAATGCGCACAATGCGGGTGCGCAACTGGCGCACTCGAAAGACAAGGCCAACGGAGATGCCGTCATCGCCATAGTGGTTGTAGACGGTGCCAATGGCTGCACGGCAGGCATCCAGCCGTTCGCGCAGGCGGCGTTCTGCTTCCAGCAACCGGTCGGGGGTGCGCAGGCCGTGCAGCACCTCGATGCGCAGGCTTTCGACATCTCGAATCAGGTCGTGAAAAGGGCGCTGATCGCGTGCCTCTTCGCTCATGCGCAGGCGCAATTCGGGTGCAAAGCCATTGGACAGAATTTGCCCGGCGCAGTAAGTGATGGCATTGAGCAGTGCATGCTGCCAAAAACTGGCACCCTGGCTGTCTGCAGGGGCGAGCAGGGCTGCAAGGCGCTGCAGCAGTGACTCTGGCAATGCGTTGAGCCAGCGTGCGTCAAACTCGCTGGGCATCGCAATGGAAAAAAGCTCGGATGCGTCGATGGTCTCGGGCGTGCCGGGCAGCAGCTTGCTGCGGATGCGTTCGGACACTTCCGTGATCATCGCAGTGCGGGGTGCGAAGCCGAAATCGGCCAGCAAGGTCGTGATGTCTACGCGGTCAATAAAAATCAGCCACCACGCTTGCAGGCGTTGCCGTGCGTCGGCATCGTTTTCCATGGCGACTACAAAAGCTTCCATACGGCCTGTAGCTACCTCAATGGATGGGGCTGCTTCACGCACCCATTCCAAGACGTGAATCAGCCACAGATGACGCTCGGCAATATCTGCGTGGGGGTCGAGTTCCGCCAGCAGGCGGGGCAGGTCTTGGGGTTTACGGCGCATTCAGTGCAGGGTGCGTGAGGAGGGCTGAGCAAGGGTGCTGGAGCGGTCGGGCTCCGGGTCAGCCTCGACGTTCAGTGCAAACGGTGCAATCGGAGCATCAAAGATTTCCCCGTCTTCTGTAATGCACACGTAGCGTCCTTGCATGCTGCCTGAATCTGTACGCAATTCACAGCCACTGCTGTAGCTAAAGCTTTCTCCGGGCTGCAACAGAGGCTGGCGCCCTACAACGCCCAGACCGTGCACTTCTTGCTGCGCTTGTTGGGCATCGGTAATGAGCCAGTGGCGTGCGATCAATTGCGCGGCCACCTCTCCCGTGTTGGTGACCGTAATCGTGTACGCGAAACGATAGACCCCCTGCTGGGGGATGGACTGCTGCGCCTCATAGTGGGCGCGCGCTTCAACCTGAAACTCATACATCGGCATGTGGCAATAGTAACTGCGACAATTGACCCTATGAACCCCACGTACCGCATCGCCCCTTCCATCTTGTCTGCCGACTTTGCCCGTCTGGGTGAAGAAGTACGCACTGTCATCGCTTCTGGCGCAGATTGGATCCACTTTGACGTCATGGACAATCATTACGTCCCCAATTTAACCTTTGGTCCCATGATTTGCCAGGCTGTCAAGCCACATGCAGTCACGCCAGATGGCAAGCCTGTGCCGATTGATGTGCACCTGATGGTGCAGCCAGTCGATGAGCTGGCCAGCGCCTTTGCCAAGGCCGGCGCGGACTACATCAGCTTTCACCCTGATGCTTCGGCCCATGTGCACCGCAGCATCCAGAACATCAAGTCCCATGGCGTCAAGGCTGGGCTGACATTCAATCCCGCTACACCGCTGGATATGCTGGACTGGGTGATTGAAGACCTGGACCTGATCTTGCTGATGAGTGTGAACCCCGGTTTTGGTGGCCAGAGCTTCATTGATAGCACGCTGCGCAAGATTGAAGCGGTGCGCAAGCGCATTGATGCATGCGGCAAAGACATTCGCCTGGAAGTGGATGGCGGCATCAAGGAAAGCAACATCCGCGCGGTGGCCAATGCCGGTGCCGACACCTTTGTGGCGGGCAGCGCTATTTTTGGCAAACCCGATTACAAGGCCGTGATCGATCAGATGCGTGCCAATTTGGCAGCTTAAGGCACTGCAGCTAGCAGATACTTTCTGCTGTAACACTTGCCTTAAGGCCTGCGGATGCAGGCCTTTTTTATTGGTCAGTGCTATTGGTCATGGCAGGCCATGCAGATGCATCGTGCAATCGAAGCACCAACGCGAGGTAGTGCACTGTGCCGTAATCACACGCAGCAGGCAGCTCTTGCCTTACCCCGGGGGCGCGCCTACTTTTTGCTGTCACAACGAGTGCCCCCGAGCTCCAACTCGCTTATCAATCGCTGGGCAGTGCAGCGGCAATTAGAGAGTCTTTTTGGTTCGTGAACAGCTTCTTCTGGGGTTGGACAGTACTGCGGTTCGCCCGATTGGTGGCGCTGACAACGCAGCCAAGAGCAGACGTTTTGTTGACCTCCGGTCTGTAGCTGCGCCTCAGGGGCAACCGGTGTGATGCATGCACTTATTTGACCTGCCTTTGCATGACTAAGAGTGCACCTTCAATGAGCGCACTCACGCCCTGCATGAACTCTTGCTCTAGCTCCAGTTGCTCGGCTTGCTGGTCTGCACTGAGAGCAGGTTCACGGTTGACCGCCGAGTAAATCGTATCTGCGGCCGAGATGCAAAAAAAGGTGACCGTGGCGAGCAGCCAGCGTGACTGTGATTTGCTGATGCCAAACGTTTGTGCCACATGCGTTTGGTGGCGGTCTATCTTTTCCAGCATGGGCTCAGTCGCCGCCATTCTGCGAATGACATAAGGCGTCACACCGGGGTGTGCTTTGACAAATTCGCACACAGATGTGGTGAACACATGCATATACAGCCGCAGTCCTCCTTCTGCGCCGTCAGTTGCCGGGGGCAGTTGCCAGCGCTGAAAAATCTCCTCGGCCACCAAATGCTTGAGTGCAGCCAAGCTAGGTACATGTTTGTACAGCGCCATGTGGCTCACTCCCAAGGCCTCTGCGACGCCCACAAAAGTGATGTGAAGGAGTCCTATTTGAATGCCTGCATCTGCAATTTTTTTTCGGGTAATCGTGCGCGGTCGCCCGCGTGAGGGTGTTTTTGTTTCTTGCATTTTTTCTCAAATCGTAGGCGTTCATTGTTAGACAAATTTCGTTGTCAGCCAACGATCAGAGTTTTCTCTGATGAATTAGTTTATTATCATGAAACTAATTCGTATTCGTGCTCTCTGTTCGTGAAGTTTTCAGGTGCAGAGTCGTCTTTTCCAACTTGAAAGTTGCACGTGTGCGGGCATGTGGCATCCACTACGGCCTCGTTAAAAGGGGCGTTGGAAAGTGGGTGATTTTTTTTCGACCTCGGCCTTCTATGAATGTTGATAACGCAGTATCTGCTGCTCGACAACCCGCGAGTCCCGTGGCTCGCATCCTGCAGCCCATACGCAAGCGGCTGATTTTTGCCGCGGTGCTTGCGGCAGTGGGCGCGATGCTGGGATTGGTACCACTGGCAGGGATGGCAGAAATTGCGCGCCAAACGCTGGGCAGCGCAGATTCACGCTTTAGCTTGTGGCAGATCGTGATGGTGAGCATCTCGTGCCTGGTAGTGGGGACTGCGCTGGTTTTTGCTAGCGAATGGCTGGCACATCGCGCAGACCACTGTCTGACACACCATCTTCGCCAAGCAGTCGTAGACAAACTGTCCAAGGTGCCAATGGGATGGTTCACCAGCAGAGCTTCAGGACAGGTCAAGCAGGCTATGCAAGATGACATGGGCACGCTGCACAGCTTAACTGCCCACTTCTTTACATCCGTAGCGCGTGCCGCTGGGGCTGTAGTCATCTCCGTGGGATATCTGCTGGCCCTCGATTGGCGTTTAACGCTGATTGCAATGCTGCCATTTGCAGGATTTTTCTGGTTTCTGAAGCACGCCATGAAAGCCAGCGATCAGAACATGACCAATCTGGCGGAGAAGATGGGGGCCATTAACAGCGCCACTGTGGAATTAATTGGCAGCATTGGCACCGTCAAAGCCTATACCGCAGCCGGGCATCCCCATGCAGGTTATGCGCAGGCGGTGGACGGGTTTGCCAATGCATTTGTGGATTTCACTCGGCCTTTGGTGGCAGCCATGGGTCACGCCCATGCTTTGATTGCACCAGTTACCGTGCTGGGTATTGTGCTGGCCGCGGGCATGGCGATGGCGCATCAGGGCTGGATAACGATGGTAGATGTCCTGCCGTTTGTGTTGGTAGCGCCAGGCCTGTGCGCACCGCTGCTGCTGCTACATACCTTGCTGCATGATTTGCAAGGCGCACAAGGTGCAGCACAGCGCCTGATGGTTTTGTTGGACACCCCTGTGCTGCCACAGATGACAGACGCACAGCCGCAATTGCCGCAAGGCCACGGCGTGCGATTTGAAAAAGTGCACTATGCCTACGATGGCGCTCACACGGTGATTCATGGCGTGAGCTTCGAGATGCAGCCTGGCACGGTCACTGCAATCGTTGGCCCTTCAGGAGCAGGGAAATCAACCTTGGCGCGCTTGCTGCTGCGCTTTTTTGATCCTGTCGAAGGGGGAATCACGCTAGGTGGCATCGATTTGCGCGCTATGCACAGCACGCAGCTGTATCAACAGATTGGTTTTGTGCTGCAAGACATCCGCCTGGTGCATGCCAGCATACGAGAAAACATTGCACTGGGCCGTCCTGACGCCACGCAGGCTGAAATTGAAGCTGCAGCGCACGTGGCTCATATACATGAACGCATTGTGCAACTGCCGCGTGGCTATGACTCAGTGATCGGGGAAGACGCTCAGCTGTCTGGGGGCGAGGCCCAGCGCCTGAGCATTGCACGTGCTGTGCTGCTGGACCCGCCAGTGCTGGTACTTGATGAGGCTACAGCCGCCGCTGATGCGGGCAATGAAGCTCACATCCAGACCGCATTGGCGCAATTTACACAGCATCGCACTGTGCTGGTCATTGCTCACCGGCTCGATACGGTGATGCATGCAGACCAGATTCTGGTGCTGGATGGCGGCACCATCGTGGAACAGGGCACGCACCTGCAATTACTGGACCGGCAAGGTTTGTATGCCAGATTGTGGGACCAAGGTGGTTACGCAACTACCCAGACTGCAGAGGGTTTGCCGTGCTGAAAACTTTTACACAATTGCTGGGCAATGCGCGGCCCGTTTTTCAGCGTTACCTGTGGCTAGCAGTGACGTATGGCCTGCTGTGCGGCTTGACGATCAGCACGCTGGTGCCTTTGCTGCGCAGCGGGTTGCAGGGTGACACAGTAACTGCCGTGTGCTGGATGTTGGTTCTGGTGCTGGGCGTAGTCACCAGTTGGCTGTGGCGTCGCTGGGTAGAAAAGGCGGGTGTGCAAGTGGGTACCGCTGTAGTGCAAGCAGGTCGCCACCGTCTTGGTGAACAAGTGGCACGCATGCCCGTGGGGTGGTTTACGCCGCAGAACACAGCACGCCTGGAGCATGTCATCACGCAAGGCATGATGAGCGTGGCCCAACTGCCTGCGCACGTTTTCACGCCCTTGATCAGCGGCGTTATCACCCCCATTGTGCTGGTGATAACGCTGTGGATGCTCCACCCCCTGCTGGGTGTGATCGCTTTGGTGGCGCTGCCCCTGTTGGCGGGTGCATTTGCCCTGACCACTCGTTTGGCACGCGGTGCTGACACCGTATTTCAGCGTGACTTTGCGCAGTCGAGTCAACGCATCGTCGAGTTTACGCAAGCCCAGTCGGTACTGCGAGCTTTCCAAGGTGAGGCAGGCAGTGCGCGTTTTGTGCAGCAGGCCATTGCTCTGCAGCAGCATTCAGGGCTGCGCGTCATTGGGCGCTCAGCCTTGTCAACCGTGATCAACACCTGGGCCGTGCAATTGGTTCTGGCCATGCTGCTGGTCACTTGTGTGGCATGGCTCAATGGTGTCGTTGATGCTGGACTGAATCTGCCGGAAGTGGTCACCGTGGTAGTGGCGCTGCTGATGGTCAGTCGCTTTATTGATCCATTGCTCGAAGTGGCAGGCTACGCAGATGTGCTGCGCGCTGCCAACATGCAGTTGCACGACATTGCCAGCCTGCTGAGCGTGCAACCTTTGCCGCAACCCAGTGGTGTGCAGACCTTGCAGCAACCGCAAGATGCCTCGGTCACTTTGCACAACGTCCACTTTCGCTATGCAGATGACGCTCCCGAGGTACTGCGTGGTGTGAGTCTGCATGCAGCACCGGGTTCCATGACGGCGTTGATTGGGGTCTCTGGCTCCGGCAAAAGCACCGTGATGCGGCTGCTGGCACGCTTTTTTGATACCAGCGCAGGGGTGGTTCAACTCGGCGGTGTCGATGTGCGCCAGCTTACCGATGCGCAGGTAGCCGCGCACATCAGCCAGATCTTTCAAGACAGCTATTTGCTGGCTGGCAGCATTGGCGAGAACATCCGCATTGGCAAATCGGGTGCTACAGATTCAGAAGTTCTGCACGCAGCGCAGCGGGCTGGGGTGAGCGAAATCATTGCACGTCTGCCGCAGGGCCTGAACACCCAGGTAGGCGAAGGCGGGGTACGTCTGTCCGGCGGTGAACGCCAGCGCATTGCCATTGCACGCGCCCTGCTCAAAGACGCACCGGTATTTTTGGTGGACGAAGCCACATCCGCGCTGGATGCAGAAAATCAGCAGACCATTGCCCAAACCTTGTCTTGGCTCAAGGGGCGCCGTACGCTGATCGTGATCGCGCACCAGCTCTCCACGATCGCTATGGCCGACCATGTCGTGGTGCTGGAAGATGGGCTTGTTGTCGAGCAAGGCTCGCCGCAAGCACTGCTGGCACTGAATGGTCGTTATGCCCAATTTTTGCACCAGCGTAACACCACCAAGGGCTGGCGCATAGCGTCGGCCAAACCGCCCAGCATGGACAAAGGGCCGTCATGCAACTGAGTGTGCGCTGGTGGGGGATGTTTGCGTTGCTGTGCGTAATTTCGCTGATGGTGGGTGCGCGTGACATGGCGTGGGCACAGCTTTTTTCTAGCTCAGGCGATGCATGGCTGACACTCACGGCCAGTCGCCTGCCGCGTCTGGCGGCTCTGATCCTGACGGGCGTGGGTCTGGCGGTATGCGGTGTGATCTTGCAGCACATTGTGCGCAACAAGTTTGTAGAGCCCGGCACCTCGGGTGGGTTGGATGCAGCCAAACTGGGAATTCTTGTCGCCATGACTGCACTGCCTGCGCTGGGCGAAGTGGGGATTGCGGGGCGCATGCTTTTCGCACTGGTGTTTTGTCTGGCCGCCAATGTGGTCTACGTACTCATCATTCGGCGCATCCGGTTTCGCAATACAGTCCTAGTTCCTGTGGTGGGGCTGATGTACGGCAGCGTGCTCAGTGCACTGGCTGAGTTTTATGCCTACAGCCACAACATCATGCAAAGCATGCAGGGCTGGTTGCTGGGCGATTTTTCACGCATCGTTCAGGGCCACTATGAAATTCTTTACCTGATCTTGCCGGTAGTTGCGCTGGCCTATGCGTATGCCCACCGCTTCACCGTATTAGGGATGGGCGAAGAGATGGCGGCCAGCTTAGGGCTTGGCTACGCCGCCACAGCCGCTCTCGGCCTGCTGCTGGTGGCAGTCACAGTCTCTGTCACCGTTATCGCCGTCGGTGCGATTCCTTTTGTGGGCTTGGTCGTGCCACAGCTCGTGGCCCTGCACCGTGGTGACAATCTGCGGAAAACGCTGCCTCTGGTGGCTTTAGGTGGAGCCTCGCTGCTGCTGCTGTGCGACATCCTTGGACGCTTGCTCATCTACCCTTTTGAAGTGCCAATTGGTCTGACTGCGGGTGGCATTGGCGGGGTGGTTTTTCTGATGCTGATCTTGCGGGGGGGGCGTTGATGCAGCACACGCAACGTACCCACGCACCCCTGTGGTGGATTGGGATTGGTGTCATTGCATTGACCGCCATCTTTGCGCTGGCAGGAGCAGGCTGGGACTGGAGCTACGTCATTCCAAAACGTCTGGTGCGATTGGCAGCCATCGTAGTTGGTGGCATCTGCGTTGCCGTATCCGCCATTGTGTTCCAGACGCTGGCTGGCAACCGCATCTTGACGCCCGCTGTCATGGGTTACGAAGCGGTGTATCTGCTCTGGCAAGCACTGCTGCTCTTGATACTTGGCGCTGAAGGCCTTGCGGCCCTGGGCCTGCGCGGCAATTTTGCCGTTTCAGTGGTGCTCATGCTGCTGTACTCGTGCGTGATTGACTGGTGGTTACTCGGTCGTTCAGCACGGAAAAAACGTGCATCTGATGGCAAGGCCGATGTCTACGTACTGCTGCTGGTAGGGCTGGTGTTGACCATGGTGATTGGTACCTTCACGCAGTTTGTGCAGTTGCGCATCAGTCCTGGTGAGTTTGCCGTTTTTCAAGGATTGAGCTACGCCTCTTTCAACCGTGCACGTCCTGAAACGCTGGCCTATGCCGCCGTGGCCATTGTGATGGTGCTAACTGTGTTGCGCAAAACACTCTCGGTACTCGATGTGATGGCTCTGGGCCGTGAGGCCGCCATATCTTTGGGCGTGGAACATGCCCGCTCCACGCGACTGCACCTGGCACTGATTGCACTACTGGTTGCGGTGTCGACCAGCTTGATTGGGCCGACCGCTTTCATGGGTGTGTTCGTAGCCAACATCGCCTATGCACTGGCTCCGAGTGCCCGGCACCGTATCACGCTACCGCTGGGCTGCGCCATCACGGTGGCCATCTTCATCGTGGCACAACTGTTGGTAGAGCATGTTTTTAACTACAAGACCACGGTCACCATTTTGGTCAATCTGGTGTGCGGCGTGTATTTCCTCGCGCTGACCATTCGCAGCCGAGGCAACCCATGATTTCTGTTTGCAACCTGCACAAACACTACGGCAGCAAGACCGTGCTGTCCAACGTCAGCGCGGAATTCCCTGCGCGCAGCATCACCTCGCTGATTGGCCCCAATGGCGCAGGCAAATCCACTTTGCTAATGATGATGGCGCGCTTGCTCAATCCCGACAGCGGCAGCGTGCTGCTGCAAGACTGCGATGTCTGCGAGTTGCGCATGGCGGAGTATGCCAAGCGCGTCGCAACGCTGCGCCAGTCCCCTGGTTTCAATATGCGGCTGACTGTGCGAGACCTGGTAGCGTTTGGCCGTTTCCCGCACAGCAGAGGACGGCTGACGAAGCAAGACCAGCAGGCAATTGATGAAGCCATCGAATTTTTGTCGCTGCAGCCGCTGTGTGATGCCTACATCAACGAGATTAGTGGTGGCCAGCGACAGATGGCCTTTCTGGCCATGACCATGGCCCAGCAAACAGATGTATTGCTGCTCGACGAGCCCCTGAATAACCTCGATATGAAGCACGCCGTGCAGATCATGAGAGCACTGCGCCGTCTGTGCGACGAGCAAGGACGCACGGTGGTCCTGGTGATTCATGACATCAACTTTGCGGCTAATTACTCGGACCAAATTGTCGCGCTCAAAAACGGCGCGCTGCGCTATAGCGGTGCCACACACGAGGTCGTGACCGAGCAGCGGCTGGCTGACCTGTATGAGCTTGATTTTGAGATCACGCATACCACCAACAGCCTGGTTTGCAATTACTTCAATACATCGGAAAAAACGTTATGACTTTAGATCGTCGACATTGGTTTCGTGCGGCAGGCTGCACTGTCATTCTGGCCTCCTGCGGCGTATCCAGCATCAGTCCCGCATGGTCACAAACGGCGGCTTACAGCCCTGTAATGGTCGAGCATAAGTTGGGTAAGACGGTGATTGAGCGACCACCTCAACGCGTGGCAGCGCTGGAGATGAATGAAGTCGACATGCTTGACCAGCTGGGTGTGCCGATTGCAGGCATGGTCAAGGACTTTGTGCCTCACTTTTTGGCCAAGTACAAAAATGATGCCAAAGTGGCTGATCTGGGCGCCATCGTGCAGCCCAATCTGGAGCGTGTGCACGCAATCAAGCCGGACCTGATTTTGATGACACCGCTTCAGGCCAACCATTACCAAGAGTTATCCGACATTGCACCCACGGTGCATTTCGACATCGACTTTAAAAATAGTCAGGTGGGTCACTTTGATGCCGTCAAGCAGCATCTGCTGACGCTGGGGCGAATTTTCCACAAAGACGCGCTGGCGCGTGACAAAGCCACTGCTTTAGACGCCCAGGTGCAGCAGGTGCGCAACATCACCAAAAGCCGTCCTGAGCGCGCCCTCATCGTGCTGCACAACAACGGCGCTTTCAGCTCGTTCGGTGCTCAATCACGCTACGGCTTCGTTTACAGCACGCTGGGTGTCAAGCAAGCCAGCGCAGCGGTAGAAGCCGGGCTGCACGGACAGCCCGTGTCCAGCGAATTCATTCAGCAGGCCAACCCTGACATTCTTTATGTGGTGGACCGCACCGCCGTTATGGAACGCAAGGCCGTACTTAAACCAGAGGACGTGGCCAACCCGCTGCTGCGTCAAACCAATGCCTGGAAAAACGGCCGTATCGTCTTTGTGGATGCAGACGCCTGGTACACGACAGGAGCCAGCCCCACATCACTGCAAATCGTGATGAAAGACGTGCTAAAGGGTTATCAGCCCTAAATATTTGGCTCTTGATTTTGATTGAAGTTTTCACTTCAACGCTTCACAGCCAGGTTCACGCCCAGCCAACAACCCTGCAAAAAGGTGCTGCTGCCAGTGCCGGCTTTCGTGTTCCTGATGCATGGACATGCGCCGACGCATTGCACAACGCCATCCATAACAAGGAAATCGGTATGTCTCAAATCTGCTCTCAATCGACATGGCATGCGCCAGCTCCGCTTCACCCTCCTTTTGCGTTAAAGCGCAGCACGGCTGCCCACATGGCGCTGCTGATGGGGCTGGCCATGTCCACGTCAGCCACGCTGGCGCAAACCAGCACAGCCACGGCAGCACAGGGCACAGACAATGCCCCGACACTGCCCGCAGTAACTGTGCTTGAACAATCACATGGTGTGACGGCTCCCTATGCAGGCGGCCAAGTGGCCACCGGTGGGCGCGTGGGTTTTCTCGGTGCCAAAGACTTTATGGAAACGCCTTTCAGCACCATCAGCTATACGGAGGAATACATTGCAGATCGCCAAGCCAAAGATATTGGCGAAGTGATTTCTGCAACGGACCCTGCTGTTTTTAGCAACAACGCGTCAGGCTCTTGGTCAGAAAATTACTCCATCCGTGGTTTTACTGTCGGTAGCACCGACACCTCGGTCAACGGTTTGTATGGCATGGCCCCTTACTACCGAGGAACGACAGAAATGTACGATCGCGTGGAGGTACTGAAAGGCCCAACGGCACTCCTCAATGGCATGCCACCCGGTGGCTCAGTTGGTGGTGCCATCAATTTGCAGCCTAAACGAGCAGGTGATGCACCACTGACACGGTTGACCGGCACCTATATGTCCGATTCGCAATTTGGCACGCACTTGGATGTGGGTCGCCGGTTCGGTGAAAACAAGCAGTTCGGGATTCGCTTCAATGGGATGTATCGCGATGGCGAAGGTGCTGTCAACCAGCAGTACAAGAAAGCAGAGCTAGCCTCTTTAGGGCTGGATTGGCGCAGCGAACGTGTCCGCCTGTCGGCCGATATGTACATCAGCGAGGATCATGTCAACGGCGTCAGCCGAGGCCTTACGCTGGCCAACAGCGTATCTGTGGTTCCTAAGCCACCCAAAGCAGATACTTTGCTGAGCCCGGACTGGAGCTATGTGCACAACAAGGACAAGGCCATCATGGCGCGTGGCGAATTTGATTTGACCGATCAGGTTACTGCCCATATTGCGGTAGGGACCAGCAAGTCCAACTACGAGTACAACGGTGCGTCAGGTGGAGAGATCACCAATGCCAGCACGGGCGCATTCACAACAAGGCTGGCACAGCTGCAGTTCGAGGTGGAGAAACAATCTCTTGACGCAGGCTTGAAAGGCAGTTTTAAAACCGGGTCGGTAGGCCACCAATGGTCGCTCAACACCACCTATTACGCAGACACCCTGCGTGAGAATGGCAACCGTGTCACGGGAACCATGACCTCGACAATTTACAATCCTGTCTGGGGTCCTGCGCCTGTTATGGGCGGGATGCCGATTACGCATACAGAGTCCATACTGCGCAGTTTTGGCTTGGCCGACACCCTGTCGTTTGCCAAGGACCGTGTGCAGCTCACATTAGGTATTCGTCACCAGTCCGTGCGTACCGACAATTTCAATGCGGCAAGCGGCATTGTGGATCCGAAAAAGCACTATGAGACCAGCGCTAATACGCCAGCGGCAGCCTTGCTGGTCAAGGCCACCGAGAACTTGTCGGTCTATGCCAACTACATTGAAGGGCTGAGCAAGGGGCAGCAAGTGGCTTCGCCTTATGCGAACGAAGGCGAGATGCTGGCCCCTTACAAGACCAAGCAGAAAGAAGTGGGTCTAAAAATTGATCTGGGTGACTTTGCACACACTTTGAGCGTGTACCAAATCTCCAAACCCAGTGGCGCGGCAGATGTTGCCACCAACACGTATGCGGTCAATGGAAAACAGCGCAATCGTGGTGTGGAATGGGGCTTTTTCGGTGCGCCCATGCGCGGTGTTCGCTTGATGGGTGGGGTCGCTTATTCAGATCCCAAGGTCACCAAGTCCATTGTTGCTGCCAATGTAGGCAAGATGGCCAAAGGCATGCCCAAGCTGCAAGCCAAACTCGGTGTGGAATGGGATACCTCCTTCGTACAAGGCCTGACACTGACCGCCAACGCAACAGCAGTTTCCAAGCAGTACATCGATGATCTGAACCAGAAATGGGCCAGTGGTCGTACCACTTACGATCTTGGCGCGCGCTATAGAACCAAGGTGAACAACACCCCTGTGGTGGTTCGTGCGGCAGTGAACAACGTCACCAATAAAGCGTACTGGGGCATGCCTGCCCTGACCTCGCTGATACTGGGTGCACCGCGCACGGTATCGGTCTCCGCATCAATGGACTTTTAACCACAGCGATAACTGCTCAGAAAAACAGACGGGTGAGCTCAATGGCAGTCTGAGTGGGGCCAGCCCGGCTGGTGTTTCTGCACAAGTCGGTCCCCGCAAGCCGACAGGCTTGCGGTGTCAGCCGGCCCCAGTAGCTCCAGGCTGGCTGACCCAGACACACAGCAGCTTTGAAGTTTGGGGGAGAGAGTCTGAGGTATCTCGGGTGCTGCCATTGAGCTTTTTGGTCACCAAGAACTTGCTCAGACTGAGCCTTGCGTCCAGTTATCGGTTTGCCCGGGTCTGTGGCGCAATTGTCAGGACTGTCGTAGATAGCCACGAACTTCAGCACGTTCTGCTACCGCCGAAACAGCCTTCAAGTCCAAGTGCCTTATCGCGGCAGGCAGGCTGGATGGCATTTGTTTGTGGGCATGAAGGTGCACCGTTTTCATGATTTCACCATGAAAGAATGCTCGGGGCGAACAGGCGAAAACGTTGCCTACTGCATGGAAGCGCTTTGAGGCTGAGACACATGAAAAGGGTCGGACAGTGAAGCACTGGTGCAGTCTGGTTGTGAGCAAAATGAACTGGGTCACACGACTGGGGGCATGTTCAGGACGTTTGAGCGGCAGCTCAATGAGCTGCATATCGATGCGCCATCCTCAATCGATGCACAGCGCTGTACCGTTCGCAGACCGTACTCGAGGCATAACTGCGTCTGGGGTTAGTTGATCTAAACGAATGGATGCAACAACGTTGCTTTGAGTCCGACATAGCCCGGATGCTGTGCACGTTACTGAGTTGAAGCGAGTTTGCGCTCGTGCATGCGCACTTCAATCGACCGATTTGGCAAAGTACGTCGTAGTGTTTTGACCTGTTTATTAAGGCGTTAACATTTCTACTTTTTTATTTGCGAACTTTATTTCATGGCTACCATTTCTTTTGCATCTCACCAGTGGGCACTGGATGCGGCCATCGTGGATCTGGATGGCACGATGGTCGACACCATTGGCGACTTTTCAGAGGCCATTACGCGGATGCTGTCCGATTTGCAGTTGCCACTGCTGACAGCTGCAGACATTGAACACATGGTGGGCAAAGGGACCGAGCATTTGCTGCGCTTGGCTCTGGCGGCGGCCCTGACCAGTGCCGGCCACCCGAAGGATGGGCTGGCTGAGGCGGTAGAGACTTTGTTCCCGCAGGCCATGCAGCGTTACATGCACCACTACGTGGCCATCAACGGCCTGCACTCGAGCGTGTACGACGGTGTGGCGCTGGGTTTGCAGGCCTTGAAGAACGCCGGGTTGCGACTGGCGTGTGTGACCAACAAGCCTTTGGCATTCACTACGCCGTTATTGAAGACCAAGGGCCTGGATGGCTTGTTTGAGGTGGTCTTTGGCGGTGATTCGTTCGAGCGCAAAAAACCCGACCCGCTGCCGCTGCTCAATGCCTGCCAGGCACTGGGAGCAAGCCCAGCGCGCACCTTGATGATTGGAGACTCCAGCAATGATGCGCAGGCCGGTCGTGCTGCTGGTTGCCCGGTGGTGCTGGTCTCGTATGGCTACAACCATGGTCAGCCTGTAGACACCGTCGATGCCGATGGTTTTGTAGACAGCATTGCGCAATTGCGCGTGCTTTGAACACAAGCGCAAAGGCTGGGCGTTCGGTGCGCCAGAAAGGCTCAGGCTGTCCAATGGCTGTCTGGGGCTGGCAAGCCAGCCGGCCTCAAGCCAAGCCCCGCAAGCGGAGCCTGACGGGAGGCTTTTTCTAAGCGTTTTCGTGGTGGGGCAGTGCCCGCAGGGTGGGCTTTGTAGGTCGATGCAGATGGGCAGCGGGCGATTGCGGTGCGCTGGTGCCCGGATGCGCGAACGCAGAAGGGGTGTAATGCGCCAGCTGGAATACCGAGACGGCCTGCACCAATTGTTCCGCCTGGGTTTGCAGGCTGGATGCAGCTGCAGCACTTTGCTCTACCAAGGCCGCATTTTGCTGGGTGTTGCGGTCCATTTGCCCGACCGCTTCGCTGACCTGTGTCACGCCCGTACTTTGCTCGGCGCTGGCGGCGCTGATTTCACCCACGATATCGTTGACATGGCGAATGGCGGACACCACGTCGGACATCGTAGAGCCCGCGCGATCAGCCAGGGCTGAGCCCTGGCTGACGCGCTCCACGCTGGCGGTGATCAGTGTCTTGATTTCTTTGGCCGCTTCAGCGCTGCGCTGTGCCAGACTGCGCACTTCACTGGCAACCACGGCAAAACCACGGCCTTGCTCGCCTGCGCGTGCCGCCTCTACCGCCGCATTCAAAGCCAGAATATTGGTCTGGAAGGCGATGCCATCAATCACGCCAATGATGTCTGCAATGCGCTGGCTGGCGTCGTTGATGCCGCGCATGGTGCTGACCACCTCTTGCACCACCTGCCCGCCTTGCTGGGCCACTTGACTGGCGTTGACGGCCAGCTGATTGGCCTGCCGTGCACTGTCGGCGTTTTGGCGGATCGTGCTGCCCAGCTGTTCCATGGAGGCTGCCGTTTGCTCCAAAGCGCTGGCTTGCTCTTCAGTGCGTACGGAGAGGTCATGGTTGCCTTGTGCAATCTCCTGGCTGGCCATGGCGACACGTTCTGCACCGCTGCGTACGCCTTGCACGATGTCGGCAACATTGGCGCGCATGCTCTCGAGCCCATACACCACACTGCTTGTGTTGGCCTGGCCAGCCAGGCTGGTGCTCAGATTCCCTTGGGCCATCTGCTGCGTGATGGCGAGCAAGCGCGCCGGCTCGGCACCCAGTTGCTGCAAGATGCTGCGGGAAATAACCCATCCGGCGACCAGCAGCAGCACGGCAAGCAGCAATGAGCCGCCGATGGCCCAGCGCAAGCGCTCAGCAAACGCAGCGTGCACGGTATCGATGTAAACGCCGGAGCCAATCACCCAGCCCCAGGGCTCAAACCCCATGACGTAAGAGACTTTCTCGACAGGGGCATCACTGCCGGGCATGGGCCACAGGTAGCGGTGATATCCAGCCCCCTCTTTTTTAACGATATCGACAAAGTTCACAAACAGCCGCTGGCCTGTTGGGTCCTTGTTTTCAGTGAGATCCTGGCCATCCAGCTGGGGGCGCACAGGGTGCATCACCATGCGAGGCTGCATGTCATTGATCCAGAAGTACTCACCACCGCTGTAGCGCAGTTTGGAGATGGTCTGCAAAGCACGTTTTTGTGCCTCTTCGTTGGTGATGGCTCCCTGGGCTGCCTGCGCTTGAAATTGCTGCAGCAAGCCGTGGGCAATTTCAACGTTCTGGCGGACGGCATTCTGGCGCTCTTGAATCAGCAGGCTGCGCTCTGAAAAGCTCAGGCTCAGTGCCAGCCCCAGAATGCTGAGCGTGGCCAAGAGCACCAGCCCGCCCAGCCGGCGAGTGACGGTGATGTTTTGAAGCAGTGGCATGAACTCTCCGGATATGTCTTTATTGTTTATGTGTGCCTCTCCCTATGGCACACAGATCAGAAGTGAGGGGGCACTATGTATTTTTTTGTACGGCGTGGATTTGCGGAGGAACAAATCACTTCGCAAGAATGTGTGTACAAAAGCAAACAGGCCCCTTGGGGCCTGGACAGAAGGTTCTGACAAACGGTTGTTTAGTCTGGTGTGGCTGCCAGCAAGGCTTGTTTGAGCTTGGCGTCTGCGGGTTTGGGGCCTAGCCAGATGCCCAGCATGGCCTGGTAAAACTCGGGTTCGTTGAACTGCGCGGGTTCAGGAGCGCCGTTGACGCTGATCAGCATGCCTTTGCCGGGTAGCCAGTCCAGGGTGAACTTGTCGCCCGGCTTGAGCTCTTTGTGGCGGTTAAATACCTCGCTCATGCGCATCACGCCAGGGATCAGCTTGGAAAACTGCTGCTTGTCCATGTTGTCTTCCATGCCATGGGCAAAGAGCTTGCCCAGCTCGGAGGCATTGATGGTGCGCAGCATGTGCACCGTGATCCGCTTGGCACCGGCCATCTTGCCAATTTCTTCCAGAGAAGTGGCCGGTTTTTCCAGATACAGCGCCGCAGCGTAGACCTTGAAAATGGCTTTGTAGCGAATGCCCGCACCATTGCGTTGCAGGCTTTGGTTGTTCACTTCCACCATCTTTGGGAGTGTGGCCAGTTCAGGCGGCTCGCTGCTCTGTGCCCAGCCGGGCAATGCCAATGCGCACAGCGCGGTGCACAGGCCTGCGCATCCCAAGCGAAGCATGCGCAACGCAGAGGCGAAATGGGCGGTCAACATGGTGTCTCCTTGGTTGCTGGATTGATTCGCACGCGCGTGCTTTTTTTATGTAAGCGATTGTGCTGCGTGGTTCAGTGCACGACAACAGCAAGTGCCCCTGTCCTCGGGAAAACCACTTGGGAGATGGCACAGAAAAGCGATGAAAGGAGCTGCAAAGCGCTGCTGCTGCGCCCAGACCGTTCAAAGGGCGGCAATGCGCTACACTTGTTCGCTATGTTCATTCATCACGTGTTCATCACAGGTTGCGCGGACCGGGGAGCCTGGCCCTGGCGTAAGCCTGCATTAATGACCGTTTAAAGCGCTCCATTGCGGGCGCACCCTTGTCCGCCACTGCTGCGGATGGTTTGAGTGAATTGCACGCCTGCCCTTTCGACATGGGCGCAGTGCGTGCCCCGATTGGGAAGCCTGCTCTGTGATTACAGAACTAGAATTCAAAAGCCTGGCCAGCGAAGGCTACAACCGTATACCCCTGGTGACCGAGGCATTTGCTGACCTCGAAACCCCGCTTTCTCTGTACCTCAAGCTGGCGCATGCCAGCGGTAACGGCAAATACAGCTTCTTGCTGGAGTCGGTGGTGGGTGGTGAGCGTTTTGGCCGCTACAGCTTTATTGGCCTGCCTGCGCGTACCTGCTTGCGTGCCAGCGGCTTTGGTGCTGCTGCCAAAACCGAGGTGCTGACCGACGGTGTGGTGGTGGAAAGCCATGCGGGCAATCCACTGGACTTCATTGCCGCGTACCAGGAGCGTTTCAAGGTAGCGCTCAGCCCCGGCTTGCCGCGTTTTTGCGGTGGATTGGCGGGCTACTTTGGCTATGACGCGGTGCGTTATGTCGAGAAAAAGCTCGAAGCCTCCTGCCCGCCTGATGCGCTGGGCACGCCCGACATCATGCTGCTGCTGTGCGAAGAGGTGGCAGTGATCGACAACCTCTCGGGCAAGCTGTATTTCATTGTGTACGCCAACCCTGCAGAGGCCGAGGCCTACAGCAAGGCCAAGAAGCGCATGCGCCAGCTCAAGGAGCAGTTGCGCTACTCGGTCAGCGTGCCTCAGATTAAAGGCGGCGACAGCCATCCGGCCGAGCGCAGCTTTGCCAAGGATGACTACCTGGCCGCCGTGGAGCGCGCCAAGGAGCTGATTGCCGCGGGCGATTTCATGCAGGTGCAAGTGGGCCAGCGCATTCAAAAACGCTACACCGAATCGCCACTGAGCCTGTACCGTGCGCTGCGTTCGCTGAATCCGTCGCCGTACATGTATTTCTACAATTTTGGTGACTTTCAGGTGGTGGGCTCCAGCCCCGAAATTCTGGTGCGCCAAGAAAAGACCGATGCGGGCGAGCAAATTACCATTCGCCCGCTGGCAGGCACACGCCCACGCGGTGCCACGCCTGAAAAAGACAAGGCCACCGAGCAAGAGCTGATCACCGACCCCAAAGAGCGCGCCGAGCACGTGATGCTGATTGATCTGGCACGCAACGACATTGGCCGCATTGCCAAGACGGGGACGGTCAAGGTGACGGAAGCCTTTGTGGTGGAGCGCTACAGCCACGTCATGCACATCGTCAGCAACGTGGAAGGTATTTTGCAGGACGGCATGACGAGCATGGACGTGCTCAAGGCTACCTTTCCGGCGGGCACGCTGTCGGGGGCGCCCAAGGTGCATGCCATGGAGATCATTGACCAGCTGGAGCCAACCAAGCGGGGCATTTACGGTGGCGCTGTGGGCTACCTGAGCTTTGCTGGGCACATGGACATGGCGATTGCAATTCGCACCGGCGTGATCAAGGACGGCAATCTGTACGTACAAGCGGCCGCCGGTGTGGTGGCCGACTCCGTCCCCGAGATGGAGTGGAGAGAAACTGAACACAAAGCCCGCGCCTTGCTGCGCGCCGCAGAACTGGTGGAGGAAGGTCTGGAATGAGCCGCGCAATCGATAAAGTCAAAAACTGCAGCAACATGCAAGAGGTGCGCGCTGGCGTGAATGCGCTGGACGATATCCTGGTGCCGCTGCTGGTGGAGCGCAGTGGCTACATGACCCAGGCGGCCAAGGTCAAGAACAACGAAGACCTGGTGCGCGATGAAGCGCGCATTCAGACCATTGTGGACCGCGTACGGCCCATGGCGCAGGCACAGGGCGGCAACCCCGACCTGATGGAGCGCCTGTACCGTGCCATGATGGAGTGCTACATCGATTACGAGCATCAGGAGCTGGCGCGCCTGCGTGCACAGGGCTTGAAGCCCCAGGGAGAGCAGCCATGAAGCTCTTGATGATCGACAACTACGACAGCTTTACCTACAACATTGTCCAGTACCTGGGCGAGTTGGGGGCGCAGGTGATCGTGGTGCGCAACGATGAGTCCACGCTGGATGAAGTGATTGCGCTGGTTGAGCGTGAAGGTGTGCAGCGCATCGTGATTTCGCCCGGGCCGTGCTCGCCGGCGGAGGCTGGTATTTCGGTGGCCGCCATCCAGCACTTTGCGGGCAAGCTGCCAGTGCTGGGCGTGTGTCTGGGGCACCAGAGCATTGGCGCTGCCTTTGGTGGCGACATCATCCGTGCAGGCCAGCAAATGCATGGCAAAACCAGCGTCATCAGCACCGACCAGAAGGGCGTGTTTGCCGATCTGCCCGCGCAGTTCACGGTCAACCGCTACCACTCGCTGGTGATCGACAAGACCACGCTGCCAGATTGCCTGCAAGTGACGGCGACCAGCGAAGACGGTGAAATTCAGGGCGTGCGCCACACCACGCTGGCGGTGGAGGGGGTGCAGTTTCACCCTGAAAGCATCCTGACCGAACACGGTCACGCCATGCTCAAGAACTTTCTGGAGCAGAAATAAACCCGGGCCGCGCTGCACTCAGCAGGCGGCCTTTTGTTTTTAAGAGCGCTTAGCGCTTACCAGTGCTTGTTTTAAAAGCAATAAATATCTGAAAACAAGCCTGTGTAGGCGTTGGTAGCTTCTATAGGCATAGCAAAGGATACCCAGTCATGAGCACTTTCACCCCGCAAGAAGCGCTGCAACGCACGATTGAGCACCGCGAAATCTTTCACGACGAAATGCTGGCCTTGATGCGCACCATCATGCGCGGCGAACTCTCGCCCGTGATGACGGCAGCCATCGTCACCGGCCTGCGAGTGAAGAAGGAAACCATTGGCGAAATTGCCGCTGCCGCACAGGTAATGCGCGAGTTCTCTAACCAGGTGCATGTGCACGACAAAACGCATCTGGTGGACATTGTGGGCACCGGCGGTGATGGCGCCAACACGTTCAACATCTCCACCTGCTCGACCTTTGTGATTGCGGCTGCGGGCGGCAAGGTCAGCAAGCACGGCGGGCGCAGCGTGAGCAGCAAATCGGGCAGCGCCGACGTGATGGAGGCGCTGGGGGTGAACATCAACCTGCAGCCAGCGCAGATTGCCGATTGCATCCGTGACATGGGCATTGGTTTCATGTTTGCGCCCAACCACCACCCGGCGATGAAAAACGTGGCTCCCGTGCGCAAAGAGCTGGGCGTGCGCACCATCTTCAACATCCTCGGGCCACTGACCAACCCTGCGGGCGCACCCAACATTTTGATGGGCGTGTTCCACGAAGATCTGGTGGGCATTCAGGTGCGTGCGCTACAGCGCCTGGGGGCCGAGCATGCACTGGTGGTGTATGGCCGTGATGGGCTGGATGAAATCAGCCTGGGCGCGGGCACGCTGGTGGGCGAGCTCAAAGACGGCGTGGTGCGTGAATACGAAATTCACCCCGAAGACTTTGGCCTGCGCATGGTGGGCACACGTGCGCTGAAGGTGGAAACCCCCGACGAATCCAGAGCCATGCTGATGGGCGTGCTGCAGGGCGAACAAGGCCCGGCACGCGACATCGTTTGCCTGAATGCGGGCGCGGCGCTGTACGCGGCCAATGTGGCCAGCAGCATTGCTGACGGCCTGCTGCGTGCGCAAGCTGCCATCGATAGCGGGGCGGCGCTGAACAAACTCAAGGAACTGGTGGCCTATACCGGCCAGCGCACCGCGTAAATACGCTGACGTTGACAATAGTGCCCATGGCTGCGCCCCGCTGCGCAGCGACTGAACAGAAAGAAAACCATGTCTGACATCCTCCAAAAAATCTGCGAAGTCAAAGTCCAGGAAGTAGCCGCGGCCCAGCGTGCGATTGCGTTGGCTGAAATGCGCCGCGATGCCGAAAGCCGCATCTCCACCCGTGACTTTGTTGGTGCGCTGCGCGCCAAAATCGCCAAAGGCCAGGCCGGGGTGATTGCCGAAGTGAAGAAGGCCAGCCCCAGCAAGGGCGTGATCCGTGCCGACTTTGACCCCGCTGACATTGCCCAGAGCTACATGGTGGGCAACGGCAAGATCAGCGCTGCCTGTCTGTCGGTGCTGACTGACCGCCAGTTCTTTCAGGGCCAGCCCGATTACCTCAAGCAAGCGCGTGCCAGCACGCTGCTGCCGGTGCTGCGCAAGGACTTCATGATCGACCCCTACCAGATCTATGAATCACGTGTCATGGGTGCCGACTGCGTGCTGCTGATTGCAGCATGCCTGGATGATGCGCAGATGGCCGAGATGGAGCAGATTGCCTGCAGCCTGGACATGGCCGTGCTGGTGGAAGTGCACGACGGCAAAGAGCTGGAGCGTGCGCTCAAGCTCAAGACGCCTTTGGTGGGTATCAACAACCGCAATCTGCGCACGTTTGAAGTCGACATTCAAACCTCCATCACGCTCAAGCAGGAAGTGCCCGCAGACCGTTTGCTGGTGACCGAATCGGGCATCCTGACGCAAGACGACGTGCAGCGCCTGCGCGGCGCAGGCATTGATGCCTTCTTGGTGGGTGAAGCCTTCATGCGTGCCCCCGAACCCGGCGAAGCGCTGGCCAAGCTGTTTGCGTAACTGCAAGATGGGCTGGCGCAGCAGCACCCGTTTCGCTGGCGCGTCAGGATGGCAAGGCAAGTGTTGATGCTCTGCACTTGTGAGCTGATAGTGCTTGCCTTGGATTGTGTTGAATAGAAATTGAATTGAAATGACCGAATCACCAGCGCAAGCTGCTACCCAATTGATGAGCGCAGACCCTGCTGGCTGGATGGTGGCAGACGGCTGGCGCGGGGCGGTTACATCGTTCTTCACTTCGCCCAAGGGGCAGCAGTTGCAGGCCTATCTGCAGCAGCGCCTGCAGGCGGGTGCGGTGATTTTCCCGCCTCAGCCTTTGCGTGCGCTGGAGCTCACTGCTCCCGAAGATGTGCGCGTGGTTATCTTGGGGCAAGACCCTTACCACGGTCGCGGTCAAGCGGAAGGTCTGGCGTTTTCCGTCGCGCCAGGTGTGCGCCTGCCACCGTCGCTGCTCAACATCTTCAAGGAAATGCAGCGCGACCTGGGCGCGCCTTTTCCGCCCATGCCCCAGCCCGGAGGTTCTTTGGTCAAGTGGGCGCAAAACGGTGTGCTGCTGCTCAATACCTGCCTGACGGTGGAAGAGGGCCAGGCCGCCAGCCACAGCAAGCGCGGCTGGGAAGAGCTGACCGATGCGGTCATCCGCCAGGTGGCCGAGCAAGGCCGCCCCACGGTGTTCATGCTCTGGGGTGCCCACGCACAGTCCAAGCAGTCTCTGATTCCACAAGACAGGGGCCATCTGGTGCTGATGAGCAACCACCCGTCTCCACTGTCTGCGCTGCGTCCGCCGGTGCCGTTCATTGGCAACGGCCATTTCAGTCAGGCCAAGGCCTTTCGTGAACAACACGGATATTGAGCGAGCATGTCTTCTTCACCCTATATCGTTGGCCGTATCCCGAAGCTGCCGCCCAAGTACGCCTTGGTCGTCATGCCCTTCTTCATGTCTGGCCTGATGTCCGGAATCATCTGCATGGTCAATCTGGTGCGCGCCATGGGCTGGACCACGCAAGTGCTGCGCGCCTGGCCCTCCACCTGGCTGCTGGCGTGGGCGGTGGCTTTCCCGACGGTGCTGCTGGTGATCCCGCTGGTCAAGCGCATCACCACGAAGCTGGTGCGGTTGTCTTAGTTCGTGCCTGTAGTGTCTGTCGCAGCAAACACTCCAAAGCACGGCGTGCAAATGTCCACTTGATGCATGAAGCAGCGGTTGGCTGCCGCTAGGTGGCGGCGTGGTCGGTTGCTGTCCTGGCCAGGCATGAGAAGTGGTTTTTTCGGCAATCAAACGACTGACTCTTTTGTAAAGAGTTCAGCACATACTGACATGGGTCTGTGCAGCAGGCGGAGCCTGAGCGTGCCTCGCTATTGTGTTATGTCTTAAAACCCAATGAGCGACGCAGGCGTCGTACTTTGTCGGCTTGTTCAGGATTTTGAGCAGCACTACGCAGTGCTTGGCGAGCCAAAACGAACAACAACATCAGCAAGCCCGTGCCAAGCGTGGCTACGACGGCAAGAAAGGCCTTTTTGGGTTTGATAGGGAATTCTGGCAGCGTTGGTTTCTGAGAAAAACTGTCCGATGTCAGTCCTTCAATTTGAGATTCAAGAAGGACAATATTACGTAGCAGAGCGCTGTTAGATGTCAGCAACTCACCGTACAAACGGGTGGTGCTTTCATTAGTCACCCCATTGGCAAGGGCCTTGACGGTTATGGCTTCCAGGCTATTGCCTGAATCTAAACGTTCTTTTGCGGCCTTTAATTGGATCTGCAGGCGTTCCAGCTCGGCGGGGTTGGGGACTGTTTTTTTCAGAGCATGTTGCCAAATGGATGCATTGAGCTCTTGAGCCGCCTCAGGTGTCTGAGCCTGCGTTTTTAGTGTCACTATCTGGTCTTGATTACCGACGGAAACTTGGAGGCTGTTGCGCAAAGCGGTGACACGGCTAGTCATGCTTTGAGTGGGCTCAAACTTGATGTCAGAGGCAACTGCCTCCAAAACATCTGCAGACTTGAGATAACTGCTCAACAAGTGGCCTGAAAAGTTCAGCCCTGGCTTCTCCGGGCTCAACATGGACTCGCTTTGGTAGGTTTTATCCATTCCATAACTGAAGCCCAATGTAGCCACACCGACCAGCAGCGGAATGAAGATCAGCAACTTCAGATTTTCTGCAATCACGATCAACAAATCGATCAGTTCAATCTCATCGCTGTTGACTTCGACAAGAGGCGCTTCATTTGTTGTCATGAATTTGTGATTCCAAGCTTAAAAACTACCAATCTAACATGGTACAAGGGTAGTCAACTTTGGCGTTGCAGGGTGAGCCACATGCTGAACAAGCCGCAGCCCATGATGATGGCCATGCCCATCAGCGAGATGCCATCGGGTATCTGGCCAAAAAACAGCCAGCCCATGCCCATGGCAAAGCCTATCTGGCTGTACAGAAAAGGCGACACCACAGATGGGGTGGCAAAGGTAAAGGCCTGCAGCAGCAGCAGGTGGCCAATGCCGCTGCACAGACCCATGACCGCCACGGCCAGCCAGATGTGCCACTGGGCAATCGGCTCCCAGATCCACGGAATCAGTGGCGCAGTGGCGATCACGGGCAGCCATGTGGTGTACAGCTGCGTGGTGGTGGGGTGCTCTAGCCGCGCCAGCCGGCTGCCCAGCAGCTGGTAGGTGGTGCCACACAGCAGCACACCCACGGGTGCCAGCGCCATCCAGCCCAGTGGCATGCCATCTTGCTCGGGCCGCACGATGGCGATCACGGCGAGCAGGCCAATGACCAGCAAGGCCCAGCGTGCAGCACTGACTTTTTCACCAAACAGCAGGGCAGAGGCCACTACGATCAGCAGCGGCCCTGCCGACCAGACCGCCGTGAAGTTGGCCAGCGGCATGTTCTGGATGCAATAAAAGGCAAAGACGGTGGTCATGACCCCGCTGAGGGCTCGGCCGATCTGGAATTTGGGGTGTGTCGTACGCAGCGCATGCAGGCCGTGTCGTGGCAGTACCCAGGCGGTGGTTACCACGGCCTGGGCCACAAAGCGCAACCAGACCACCATCAGCATGGGCAGGTACTGGCCGGTGTACTTGGTGCCGCTGTCCAGCAGTGCAAACAGCGCACATGCGCTGATGGTGAGGGCAATGCCCGTGAGTGTGGCGCGAACGGGGGAAATGGTGGCCACTGGCCCGATGGAGGACGACATGCTGTCCACCCACTTTCTGCAACAAACGAATGCCACCAGCATGGCGGCGAAGCCGGGCGCGAAGGGGCTTCGCCAATTCCGGAAAAGGCCTGCACCGGGCACGCCACGCGCCGCAGATTTTAGTGCGTCTATCTGGCCAAGTTCGGCTCTTGCGTGACATGCTGTTTTCTGATCTTGGACAAGCTTGCATGACCACTTGGCACATGTTGAGAATGATTCTCATACAATAAGACATCTTCGCAATGTTGCTGGTGCCTTTGGGGCCAAGGAAAAAGAACATGAACGCTGTATGGACACGCCGCCAAACTCTGGGCGGCCTGGTGTTAGCTTTGACACTGCCTTTTGCTGCTGCGCACGCCGCAAGCACGATCAAGGTGAATGACAACACGGGAGAGGTGCAGATGCCCGTGAAGCCCAAGACGGTGCTCGTGTACGACTATGGCGCGCTGGACATCATCCAGACGCTCGGTGGCGATGTGGCGGGCAATCCGCACCAAGCCTTGCCTCCTGCTTTGAAGCACTACGCTGATGCCGGCAAGTACGCCAACATCGGCACCTTGTTTGAGCCGGACTACGAGAAGGTGAAAGCCCTCAAGCCCGATTTGATCATTGCAGGCAATCGCTCGCTGCCCAAGATTGATGAGCTCAAGAAGTTCGCACCAGTGCTGGACATTACGATTGATAACCAAAATCAGATGGCCCACGTGTACCGCAACATCCGCAGCATTGCGGCCATTTACGGGGTGCCTGAAAAGGGCGAGCAGCAGATCAAAGAGATTGACGCAGGCATTGCTGATGTGAAGGCCAAGGCGGCCAACAAGGGCGGTGCATTGTTCCTGATGACGAATGGTGGCAAGCTCAGCGCTTACGGCCCCGGCTCGCGTTTTGACATGCTGTATTCGGTGTTTGGCGTGAACCCCATCAAGGACAAGATTGAAGTGTCCAAGCATGGTCAGGCGGTGTCGTTTGAATACCTGCTCAAGACCAATCCTGATTATCTGCTGGTGCTTGACCGTGATGCCGCGATTGGCAACGACGGCCAGGCTGCACAAAAGCTGCTGGACAATAAGCTGGTGCATGCCACCAAGGCATGGCGCAACAAGCAGGTGGTCTATCTGAATGCAGCCAACTGGTACACGATGTCCAACGCCAGCCCAACTGCGTTGAAAGAGAATTTGAAACAGCTAGCAGATGCTTTTTACAAGTAAACAAACACCCGCTGGGCGCGTTGCGCTGGCGTGGACAGGGGCCCTTGTGGCCCTTTTTGCATTGGCGCTATGGAGTTTGTCGGTGGGCGTGAGCGATGTGTCTTGGGACACCTTGTGGAGCGACAGCGACGACGACATGGTGGCCCAGGTGCTGATGTATTCGCGCGTACCACGCACGCTGGCGCTGATGCTGGCGGGCAGTGCCATGGCGGTGGCGGGTTTGCTCATGCAGATGCTGGCGCGCAACCATTTTGTGGAGCCATCCACCATGGGCACCGTAGAGTCGGCCACGCTGGGCATGCTGTTTTGCATGCTGTGGGCGCCAGATCTGCCGGTGTTTGCCAAGATGGGTGTGTCTGCGGCCACGGCCATGGCGGGCACGGCACTGTTTTTGGCGGTGCTTGCGCGCATACGCCTGCGCTCGGCATGGATCGTGCCGCTGGTGGGGTTGATTTTGGCTGGGGTGATTGAGGCGGGCACTACCTTTATCGCCTACCAGCACGACATGATTCAGTCGCTGCGGGCCTTCTCCAATGGCGACTTTTCGGTAGTGATCGAAGGCCGCTATGAAATGCTCTGGCTGTCGCTGGGCATGACGGCGCTGGCGTGTCTGGCTGCCGACCGTTTTACGGTGGCGGGCCTGGGTGAATCGTTCGCCACCAATCTGGGGATGAACTACAAGCGGCTGGTGCTGCAGGGCTTGATTGTGGTGTCAGTGGTGACGGCCTGCATTGTGGTGACCGTCGGTTCGATCCCCTTTGTGGGTCTGATCATTCCCAACGTGGTGCGCCTGATGGTGGGGGACAACGTGCGTCGCAGCGTGCTGTGGGTGGCGACTGCAGGGGCTGCGCTGACGCTGGTGTGTGACCTGTTTGGCCGTCTCATCATTGCGCCCTATGAGGTGCCCGTGGGCACGGTGATGGGTGTGGTGGGCAGTGCCTTGTTCTTGGTGATTTTGTTGCGCCGTCGTGCGAAGCAGGGGTAGGCATGGCGCAAGATTTGTATGTGGCTGCACAGCCCGCCAGAGGGTGGGAGCGGCGCAGTGTGCGTCTGGCCACGCTGGCTGTCATGGCGCTGATGGCGGCGCTGGCGTTCATGACGCTGGGGGTCGAGGCAGACTGGGCTTTTGTGCTGCAGCACCGTGGCACCAAGGTGGTAACCATGGTGATCGTGGCCTGCGCGCTGGGCATGTCCACCGTGGTGTTTCAGACCGTGACGCACAACACCATCCTGACACCTGCGGTGATGGGGCTGGATGCGCTGTATCTGTTTTTGCAGGCCGTGCTGGTGCTGGTGCTGGGCTCTGTCGGCGTGGTGGGCATGGGTGTGCTGCCCAAGTTTGCGATGGAAATCGCATTGATGGTGACCCTGAGCGTGGCGCTGATGCGCTGGCTGTTCACCGGCCATACCAGCAGCCTGCACTTGATGCTGCTGGTGGGCATGGTCATGGGCATTTTGTTTCGCAGCATGACCAGCTTTGCGATGCGCATGATTGACCCCAATGAGTTCGCCACGCTGCAAGACCGCATGTTTGCCAACTTCAACACCATCCACACGCAGCTGCTGTGGCCCTCGCTGGCCTTGCTGGTGCTGGGGGCACTTTATTTCTGGCGTCAGCGGCATGTGCTGGATGTGCTGGCGCTGGGGCGTGATGCGGCGGTGAATCTGGGCATCAACTACCAGCCGCAGGTGCTGCGTTTGCTGGTGGTGATGTGCACCATGGTGGCCATCTCCACCGCACTGGTCGGGCCGGTGACTTTCTTTGGCCTTCTGGTAGCCAACATGGCCTACCAGTGGATGGGCACACGCCGCCATCAGTGGGTGCTTCCCGCCGTGGTGCTGTGGGGCTGTGTGCTGCTGCTGGCCGGGCAGGTGGTGCTGGAGCGGGTGCTGGGCTTTAACTCGGCCTTGTCGGTGGTGGTGGAGTTTGTTGGCGGGCTGGTGTTTATCTACCTGCTGATGCGCAAAGGTAAACAATGATCGAAACACGTGATGTGGTGAAAACCCACGGCAAGACCACGGTGCTGCACGCGGTGAGCGTGCAAATCCCTGAACAGCAATTGACCGCCATCATCGGCCCCAACGGAGCGGGGAAAAGCACCTTGCTGTCGATGGTCAGCCGCCTGGCTCCCATGACCGCTGGCACGGCCACAGTGGGGGGGCTGGATGTGGCCACCACCGCCAGCGATGCGCTGGCCAAGGTGATGGCCATCTTGCGTCAGGACAACCAGTCTGCGCTGCGCCTGACGGTGCGTGATCTGGTGGGCTTTGGCCGCTTTCCGCACAGCAAGGGTCGCATGACGGCAGAGGATGTGCGCCATGTGGATGAGGCGCTGGATTTTCTGCAACTCAACGCGCTGGCAGACCGTTATCTGGATGAGCTCTCGGGTGGCCAGCGCCAGCGTGCCTACATCGCCATGGTGCTGTGCCAGGACACCCCCTACATTTTGCTGGATGAGCCGCTCAACAACCTCGACATGGCACATGCGGCCAGCATGATGAAGCTGCTGCGCCGCATGGTGCAAGAGCGCGGCAAAACGGTGGTTGTGGTACTGCACGACATTAACTTTGCCAGTTGCTATGCCGACCACATCATCGCCATGAAAGACGGCCATGTAGCCTACGAGGGTGGTCCGCTGCTGGTGGTGCGCGATGAGGTTCTGAGCGCGCTGTACGGGATGGATGTGACGGTGCATGAGATCCTGGGTCAGCGGCTGTGCCACTACTTTGCGTAGCGCCTTTTCAGTAAAAAATTAGCGCTGCTGGCACTGTCACTGTCACTGGCGCTGGCGCTGGCGCTGGTACTGGTACTGGTACTGGTACTAGAGCGGAAAAATACAGCGTTCCAAGGTGTTTTTGCTCAAGGCGCTGGCTGTGCAAATGCAGGTGGCCATGGCTTTGAAAACATCTTTGCACCCTGGCCATCTCTGGCATAAACCATGCGCTGCGCCAGCGTGCACTCCAAGTGCGCTGCGTGCATCTGCAGCTGGCGTTGTGCGGGTGCTGAAAAACGCTTTGCAGGATGGTTGCAGCTGTGCCTGCAGGCAGCGCGAAATGCGCCGCAACCCCAGGCAGCCCCGATAGACTCACCGCATGCACGCCGATTCGCTTTCACCCCCCGCTTTTCCTTCCTCGTCCGAACAGGCCGCGGCGCCGCCAGCGCCAGTGTCGCGGCAAGGCTTGCTCGCCATGGGCTTGCTGCAAGGCCTGGCGCTGTATGTGCTGATGGAGTGGATGAAGGGCAGCGATGGTGCGGCTGATCGATCCTGGCTGGTGCTGTGGACGCTGCTCATCGTGCTGCCTGCGCTGTTCATGGGCATGGCTGTCTCCCGCTGGCGTCAGGCGGCGCTGTGGGCCGGCGGTGCCGTGATGGCTGCGGTGGTGCTGGCCATGGGAGGCTGGGCCGTGTGGCGCAGCCTGCACAGTGAAGCCGGGCATGAAGGCACGCTGCTGCGGCTGGTGGGCGCTATTGCGCTGTGGTGGTTTGTGGCGCTGGCATGGTTTCAAGCCCGTCTGGAGCAAGGCAGCTGGCGCATTGCTTATGGGCGGCTGTTTGTCCATGCCTGGAACAACGCGCTGGTGCTGGCTCTGGCCAGCCTGTGCGTGCAGCTGATCTGGGGCGTGCTGTGGCTGTGGGCCGGGCTATTTGCGCTGGTGGGGGTGAAATGGTTTGCCACATTATTCAGTCAGATGTGGTTTGTGCTGCCCGCCACCGGCCTGGCAGCAGGTCTGGGCTTGTGGATGGCCCGCACACAGGAGCGACCCATTCAAATGGCCCGCCAGGTGCTGCTGGCGCTGGGGCGCTTGTTGCTGCCGCTGATGGCCTGGGTGCTGGTGCTGTTTGTGGCCATGCTGGTCTTTACCGGCGTTGAAAAACTGTGGGCCACACGGTTTGCCGCCGCATTGCTGATGTGCGTTTTGCTGGCTCACCTGTGGCTGGTGAATGCGGTCTACCAAGATGGCGCTGTGCCGCAAGGGCCGTACCCGCGCTGGGTGCTGCATCTGGTACATGCCAGCCTGCTGGCCATGCCCGTACTGGCCACACTGGCCAGTGTGGCCGTGGGGCTGCGGGTGGCGCAATACGGCTGGACTGCCGAGCGCCTGTGGGCGGCGGCAGGCAGTGGCCTGCTGTGGCTGTATGCCGCAGGCTACGCCTGGGCCGCTATTGGCAACAGCCGCGCCAGTGGTGCCGGGCAGGGGAGGCCGTGGCTGTCTGGGGTCAGTGGGGTCAATCGAGGCATGTCGCTGCTGGTGCTGGCGGTGTTGCTGGCCTTGCAGACACCGTTGCTGGACCCTGATCGCCTCAGTGCGCGCAGCCAGCTGGCGCAACTGGCATCGGGGGCGCAAACCATCACCCCTGCACGCCTGAAAGCCTTGAAATTTGACCATGGCCCTTACGGCGCTGCGGCACTGTCAGAGCTGGCCGAGTCACCGACTGCCCAGCAGGCGCAGGTGAAGGCATGGATAGAGAAAATTGCGGGCAGTGCAACCCGTGCAGATGCCGTGCTGGAGCGCGAAGACGAAGACGAAGACGAGGACGAGGTGGTGGATGTGCCCACTGCCCAGACACGCATTCGCACGGTGGCGGGCGATGTGCCCGCAGCGGATTGGTGGCTGTGGCTGCAGGCACAAACGCGCAGCCAGTATTGGGCTTCTTCCTGCGTGGCCGAAGATGCACAGTGCGTGCTGGTGGGTGGGGATTGGGACAAAGATGGCCAGACCGACTACTTGCTGTGTAATCTGGGGTCGTCTTCACCGCGCTGCCAGCTGACGGCGCGTGAAGCCAGCACACGCGCTGACGTGCCGGGCGCGTGGCGTGATGAAGGCCGCGTGCAGTGGCCTTACATGGACGATGCGCACCAGCGAAGCAGTCTGAGTCAAGCGTTGCGCAGCGGGCAGGTGCAAACGCTGCCACCCCGCTGGCCGCAATGGCAGGTACAGGTGCAAGACGCTGAGCAGAACGTGACGCCGGCGGTGGGCCAGCAAGAGGCCATGCGGTGACCATCATAAAAAAGAGCTGCTAGCGCATGTGTATCAACGTTTTCAAAGTGTTTTAACTTTGAAAAGCCCTGCTGATATGCGCTAGTAGCTCATTTTTTAATGATCTGCCAGATCAACGACGGCGTTCCAGCAGCATCGAGTCGCCGTAGCTGAAGAAACGGTAATCATTGGCAATGGCGTGCTGGTACACATCCATGATGTGCTTGTAGCCCGCCAGCGCGCTCACCAGCATCATCAGCGTGCTTTTGGGCAGGTGAAAGTTGGTGATCAGCGCATCCACCACGCGGAACTCAAAACCCGGGGTAATGAAGATGTTGGTGTCGCCTGAAATCTGGCCAGAGCGTGCCCAGGATTCGAGTGTGCGCACGCTGGTCGTGCCCACTGCAATGATGCGGCCACGGCGCTGGCGGCAGCGCTCCAGCGCAGCCAGCGTAGGCAGCGGAATGTTGTACCACTCGGTGTGCATCTGGTGCTCGGCCAGGTTTTCGGTTTTCACGGGCTGGAAGGTACCTGCACCCACGTGCAGCGTGACGGCTGCGGTCTCTACGCCTTTAGCTTTGAGCGCAGCCAGCACCTTCTCGTCAAAGTGCAGCGCTGCTGTGGGTGCGGCCACGGCACCGGGGTGGCTGGCAAACACCGTCTGGTAGCGCTCGGCATCTTCTGCTTCATCGGGGTCTACCTCGGCGTTCTGGTTGCGCGCAATGTAGGGCGGCAGGGGCAGGTGGCCAAACTGGTCCATCAGCTGCCATGGTGTTTCGCCTTTAGCTCCTTGCAGTGCAAAGCGGAACAAGGGGCCGTTTTCATCGGGCCAGCGGTCTAGCAGTACCGCATCAAAACCACCGTTTCTGATGCCACCGCACAGGTGCACACGGGCTCCGGGCAAAGGCTTTTTGCTGACCTTCATGTGCGCCACAACTTCGTTGCCCTGCAGCACGCGCTCAATGAGCAGCTCCAGCTTGCCGCCGCTGGCTTTTTCACCAAATACGCGGGCCTTGACCACCTTGGTGTCGTTGAACACCAGCAGGTCGCCTTCGCGCAGCAAATCGGGCAGTTCTTTGAAAATGCGGTCCACCAGCTCCGGTGCCCGTGCATCCAGCAGGCGCGAGGCGCTGCGCTCGGCAGCAGGGTGTTGGGCAATCAGGTGCTCGGGGAGCACAAAGTCGAAATCACTGAGGGTATGAGCGCGGGGGCTGAGAGACATGCGTGTTCTTGAGGGCTGAACAAGCCCGTTCCAAGGTGAAGACAAAAGAAGTAATTCTCGCAAATCTGGGTGCTGCGACGTCGTTTGAAGCCAACAATGCCCCTGATGACTTTGGGTAAGCCCTCGGTAGCAAGGGGTGCATCCTTTGATGCGCATCACGAACGCCGTTGAAATCGTCCTTACACTGACTTACATATTTTTTACTATGTGATCGGCTTGGTATGGATACCACTTTTGTATGGGATCAGCATTTCGTGACGGATCTCGAGTCCGTAGACGAGCAGCACCATGCCTTGGTGGATCTGTTCAACGAACTGAGCCGGGGCCTTTTTTCCAAACGCAGTGACCGTGAGGTGGTGCTGGCCGACACCTATGCGCGTCTGCTGTCGTACACCGAGCATCACTTCCAGGAAGAAGAGGAGTTGATGGCGAAATTTGCCGTCGATCCCCGGCATGTCGAGAGCCACCGCAGCATGCACCAGCAATTTGTGGAGCAGGTCATCATGCTGTGGGCGCAGCGCACCACCATGACGGATCCGGCCACCACTTTGGTGGGCTTTCTGACGTCATGGCTGGGCTTGCACATTCTGGGCATCGATCAGTCCATGGCGCGGCAGATCAAGTCCATCCGCGAAGGCATGGGGCCGGCCGACGCCTACGACAAAGAGCGCGGCAACCACGACAACGGCACACAGGCGCTGCTCAAGATGATTGGCAAGCTGTACACGGCGCTGACGGCCCAGAACGCGCAGCTGGCACTGGCCAATCAAACGCTGGAAGCGCGGGTGGCCCGTCGCACGCGGGAGCTGGAAGATGCCAACGCCAGATTGAAGGCCCTGTCGTGCACAGATGCTTTGCTGGGCATTGCCAACCGTGCGCACTTCAATGAGCGCCTGGAGCAGACCTGCGCCATTGCACGTCGCAGTGGCCGGCCTGTGGGCATGCTGCTGATTGATGTGGACTATTTCAAGCGCTACAACGACCGCTATGGTCACTTGCAGGGAGACTCGTGCTTGCAAGCCGTGGCCAAAGCCATTCAGGGCTGCGCGCACCGTGAAACCGATGTGGTGGCCCGGTATGGTGGAGAGGAGTTTGCCGTCATCCTGGCCGACACTGACATGGACGGTGCCTACGCCGTTGCACAGCGCATGGTGCTGGCGGTACAGGCCCTGGGCCTGGCGCACGACAGCTCTCAGGCTGCACCGGTGGTGACCATCAGCGCAGGTGCGTGCAGTCTGGTGCCCACAGGTGCTGGCGCCAAGTTGCTGGTGCGCGAGGCGGATCAGGCGCTGTACCGCGCCAAGGGGGCGGGCCGCAATTGCGCCATGAAGCCCGAAACGGCCGAGCGGTCCCTATAAATTCAGCCACACAGGGCAGGGCATCTGGCTGTGCGTTGGTGCAAGGTGCTGCCAGCCGCGTAAGCCGTGCGTGCTTTGGGGTGCGAGGGGCTGAAAGCCTTGACCTGATGGCATGCACAGGCCTGGTGGGCCACCTGCTGGTTTCAGGAGATGCGCACGCTTGTTCTTGGCAAAGCAGCAGCGCGCCAGCCAAAACGGTGGGACATAAGGCCACTGCCAGCTATCCGTACTTTTGAATACGCCGAGTGACCTAGCTTGGCACGGTTGCCGCGTGCATGATGGCAGCCTGATGCGTAAAACCCAGTCCCAGAGTCTGCGAACAACGGGCCACATGGTGTACAGGGTGTGTACCGACCACAAGCTGTGGTGGTGAGCCAGGTCACCAGTGCTTGCATGCAGTTTCCCTGCCCTGTACGTGCATGAAACTGTGGGCTTAAGCTTGTGCACGCTGCCTTGCGTGTTAGCCTTTTCCTCCAAGCCAGCGATTACTCCAACGTTTCAAGATTCATGCCTTCTTCCCCCGCACCGACCAGCAAAAAAACGGCCCCCAGTGCTGCACAGCAAGTCATGCACAAGCTGGGTCTGGTGCGTGATATTGATCTGGTCTTGCACCTGCCCCTGCGCTATGAGGATGAAACCAAAATCACCTTGCTGCGCAATGCCCGCGATGGCGATACGGTGCAGATTGAAGCGACGGTCACGCAGTGCGAGGTGCAGCTGCGGCCTCGGCGCATGCTTAAGGTGACAGTGGAAGACGAGACCGGCAACTGTGTGCTGACCTTCTTTAGTTTTTATCCCTCACAGCAAAAAACCATGGCCGTGGGTACGGTGCTGCGTATTCGGGGTGAGATCAAAGGCGGTTTCTGGGGGCGGCAGATGCTGCACCCCGCCTTCAAGGTGGCCGGTGGCGAGCTGCCGCAAGCGTTGACCCCGGTGTATCCCACTGCCGCCGGGCTGCCCCAGCCCTATTTGCGCCGTGCCATTGCCAGCGCGCTGCAACGCGTGCAATTGCCTGAAACCTTGCCCCCGGATACGCCCCCGCCTGTGATGAGCTACTGGGGTGACAATGGTTTGCAGCCAATGATGGGGCTGCGTGAATCGCTGTCTTTCTTGCACCACCCAACGCCCGACGTGGCGCTGGTCACGCTGGAAGACCACAGCCACCCGGCATGGCAGCGGCTGAAGGCCGAAGAGCTGCTGGCGCAGCAGCTGTCGCAATACCGTTCCAAGCAAGAACGTGCGGCCTTGAAGGCTCCGCGTTTGACGGTGCCTGCGCCGCAAGCCGGCACCCAGACGCTGGTGGAGCAGTTCTTGCAGCAGCTGCCATTTGGGCTCACGGGTGCCCAGCAGCGCGTGTGCCGGGAAATTGCCGAAGACATGGCGCGTGCCAGCCCCATGCACCGCCTGCTGCAAGGCGATGTGGGCTCTGGCAAGACGGTGGTGGCAGCCATGTCGGCCATGGTCTGCATTGCCTCTGGCTGGCAGTGCGCTTTGATGGCTCCGACCGAAATTTTGGCGGAACAGCACTTTGGCAAGCTGGTGGGATGGCTGGAGCCTATTTTGGCCCCACTGGGCAAGAAAGTAGCCTGGCTGTCGGGTGCGCAAAAGAAAAAAGAGCGCACAGCCATGCTGGAGCTGGTGGCCAGTGGCGAAGCCGCCTTGGTGGTGGGCACACATGCGGTGATCCAGGAGCAGGTGCAGTTTCACAGTCTGGCGCTGGCCGTCATTGACGAGCAGCACCGCTTTGGTGTGGCGCAGCGTCTGGCTTTGCGCCAGAAGCTGGCGCACAAGGGGCTGGAGCCCCATTTGCTGATGATGAGTGCCACCCCCATTCCGCGTACCCTGGCCATGAGCTATTACGCAGACCTGGATGTATCGGTCATTGATGAGCTGCCGCCGGGGCGCACCCCCATCGTGACCAAGGTGATCTCAGACAGCCGCAAAGACGAGGTCATTGCGCGCATTGGTGCCCAGGTTGCGGCGGGGCGCCAGGTCTACTGGGTGTGTCCGCTGATTGAGGAAAGTGAAACGCTTGATCTGTCCAATGCCACGGCCACCCACGCCGATTTGAGTGAAGCTTTGCCCGGCGTCGCCGTGGGCCTGCTGCACTCACGCATGCCCACGGCAGACAAGAAGGCCGTGATGGAGCTGTTCACCGCGGGCATCATGGGCGTGCTGGTGTCCACCACCGTCATTGAGGTGGGCGTGGATGTACCCAATGCATCGCTGATGGTGATTGAGCATGCCGAGCGCTTTGGGCTCAGTCAGCTGCACCAGTTGCGTGGACGTGTCGGGCGCGGTGCTGCAGCCTCTGCATGCGTGCTGCTGTACGCGGTCAATGACAATGGTCGCTTATCGGATACCGGCAAGGAGCGTTTGCGGGCGATGGCCGAGACCAATGACGGTTTTGAGATAGCGCGCCGCGATTTGGAAATACGTGGGCCGGGTGAATTTCTGGGTGCCAGGCAGTCTGGCGATGCCATGCTGCGGTTTGCCGATTTGGACAAAGACATTGCCTTGCTGGAGTGGGCGCGAGAATTGGCCCCTGTGATGCTGGCGCAGCACCCCCATTTGGCGGCCACGCACATTCAGCGCTGGTTGGGCGCAAAATCTGAATTCCTCAAGGCGTAGGACAAAAACGGATTTGTTCGCAATAACCGGCAAAGACCGGGTATTGAACAGTCTGCGAACCAAACATTTGTTTACATAAATGCACAATAATTGCTCGATCTTCGATAGGCATACTCAAAAGTCATGACGCTTACAGAACTGAAATACATCGTTGCCGTTGCTCGCGAAAAACACTTTGGCCGTGCAGCTGACGCCTGCTATGTATCGCAGCCCACGTTGTCGGTGGCCATCAAGAAGCTGGAAGAAGAGCTGGACGTCAAAATCTTTGAGCGCAGCGCAGGCGAAGTGTCGGTGACGCCGCTGGGGGAATCCATCGTGCGCCAGGCGCAAAGCGTGCTGGAGCAGGCCGCAGAGATCAAGGAAATTGCCAAGCGCGGCAAAGACCCGCTGTCGGGCGTGCTCACTTTGGGCGTGATCTACACCATTGGCCCCTATCTGCTGCCGGAGCTGGTGCGCAACTCCATCAAGATGACGCCGCAAATGCCGCTGATGCTGCAGGAGAACTTCACCGTCAAGCTCCTGGAGATGCTGCGCACAGGTGAAATCGATTGCGCCATCGTGGCCGAGCCATTTCCTGAAACCGGTCTGGCGACCGCAGCACTGTATGACGAGCCCTTTATGGCTGCGGTGCCCAATACCCACCCTCTGGCGAACCAGGAATCGGTGACGACCACAGAGCTCAAGAACGAAACCATGCTGCTCTTGGGTGCCGGTCACTGCTTCCGCGACCATGTGCTGGAGGTGTGCCCTGAATTTGCACGCTATGCCAGCAACGCAGAAGGCATTCGCCGCACGTTTGAAGGCTCTTCTCTGGAGACCATCAAGCACATGGTGGCCGCAGGCATGGGCGTGACGCTGGTTCCGCGCTTGTCTGTCCCCAAAGACGCCCTGGTCACGCAGCGCCGCCGCACATCGGACGACCCCCACATTCGCTATCTGCCAATTCGTGCAGAAGATGGCCACCCGCCACCAAGCCGCCGCGTGGTGCTGGTGTGGCGCCGCAGCTTTACCCGCTACGAAGCGATTGCCGCCTTGCGCAATGCCGTGTACGCCTGCGAGCTGACCGGCGCCGAGCTGCTGACCTGAGCGTGACCCTGGAGCGCGTGCCTTGCCATAAGTCATTGACTGACGCGGTTGTGTACACGTGCATGCGCTACAGTAAGAACCACCCAACCCCGAGCAACATCGTGGATGTTGTCCGGTTTTGCATGATCGAGGAGATACATCATGGCTAGAGAAACCAAGAAGCAAACTGTCAAAGCGGCACAAGCACCTGCCGGCATGCCCATCAATATCGGCATCAATGACAAAGACCGCGCAGCCATTGCCAATGGCCTGTCGCGTTTGCTGGCAGACACGTACACGCTGTATCTGACGACGCACAACTTCCACTGGAACGTCACAGGACCCATGTTCAACACGCTGCACACCATGTTCATGGGGCAGTACACCGAACTGTGGAATGCCGTAGACCCCGTGGCAGAGCGCATTCGCTCACTGGGCCATTTCGCACCCGGTTCGTACGGCCAGTTTGGCAAGCTGACCAGCCTGCCCGATGTGCCCGCAACCCCTCCCAAGGCCATGGACATGATCCGTATTCTGGTGGAGGGCAACGAGGCCGTGGCCCGCACAGCCCGTGAACTGTTCCCCCTGGCTGACAAGGCCAGCGACGAACCTACCGCCGACTTGCTGACACAGCGCCTGACCGTGCACGAGCAAAACGCATGGATGCTGCGCTCCTTGCTGGAAGACTGATACCTGCATTGCGCTGCAGGGGCTGATACCAGTACCTGCAGCCTGCACAACGCCCGCACCCAGCGGGCGTTGTGCTTTTAGCGTGACAATTTGCCCATGACCACTTCCACGCCTACGCACGCAGCCAAGCCTGCACCGCGCTCCAAAATTGCGCTGTACCTAGATCTGATTCGCTTTAACCGCCCTGCCGGATGGCTGGTGCTGGTCTGGCCCACACTGGCCGCGTTGTGGGTGGCTGGTGACGGTTTTCCGGGCTGGCACCTGCTGGTGGTTTTTGTGCTGGGCACATTCTTGATGCGCAGTGCAGGCTGCACCATCAATGACATTGCGGACCGTGATTTTGACAAGCACGTCAAACGCACCACACAGCGCCCGATTACGAGTGGGCAAATCAGCGTCAAAGAAGCTGCCATGGTGGGCGTGGTGCTCACCCTGGTGGCTTTCGGGCTGGTGCTCACCACCCGGTGGGAGGCGGTTGCATGGTCGGTGCCGGCGGTGCTGTTCACTATCCTTTACCCCTTCACCAAGCGTTTTTTTGCCATGCCGCAGGCCTTCTTGGGCATTGCATTCAACTTTGGCATCGTGATCGCGTTTGCAGCGGTCACCGGCAGCGTGGGCTGGACTGCGTGGATTTTGTGGCTGGCCAATATGTTTCTGGTGCTGGCGTACGACACGGAATACGCCATGGTGGACCGCGACGATGATCTCAAGATTGGCATGAAAACCTCGGCCATCACGTTGGGGCGTTTTGACGTGCTGGGCATCATGGCCTTCTTTGTGCTGTGCATGGTTCTGACGATCTGGGCGTTGCTGCCCTATGGCCTGGGCTGGCCTTTCTGGCTGGGCATGGCTGGGGCAGCGGCGCAGGTGGCGTGGCACTTCACCCTGATCAAAGACCGCCAGCGCGCAGGCTGCTTTGTAGCTTTCAGCAAGAGCCACTACATCGGCCTGACAATTTTTGCCGGTATTGCACTGGGATTTGGCCTGCGTTGAGTGGGCAGCGGGCCAGGGTGCAGGTGGCGCAAACGCAGCCATCTGCATGCAGTGAACGCACACGGCGCGTGGCCTCGGTTTGTATATCCGTACGCGGGTTGGCTTTGAAAGTGGGAAGATGCAACGCAGACAGTGGCTGGGTGCCGCAGCAGGTGCAGCGGCCTTGGTGGCCACGGGAGCACGCATGACAGCAAGTAACAACCTTCCAGACGCCGCAGCGCAGGCCGGGGTCACAGAACTGCAGCCCTCGGCCCGCATGCCGGTGCTGTTTGTGGGGCACGGCAGCCCCATGAACGCGATCGAAGACAACGCCTACCGCCAAAGCTGGCAGCAATTGGGCCAGGAGCTGCTGCAGCGCGTAGAGCGGCCTCAACTGGTGCTGTGCATCTCTGCGCACTGGATCACGCAGGGACAGGGTTCGCTGCTGACCGGCATGGCGCAGCCCCGGACCATCCATGACTTTGGTGGTTTTCCTGACGAGCTGTTTGCCCAGCAATACCCCGCGCCGGGTGCACCTGCGCTGGCGCAGCAACTGGCTCAAGAACTGCACAACCCCCACACCCAGCAGGCGCTGGGTGTGGATGGGCATGCCTGGGGGCTGGACCACGGCACGTGGAGCGTGCTCAAGCCCATGTTCCCCGATGCGTCCATCCCCGTAGTGCAACTGAGCATGGACTACAGCCGCCCCCCCGCAGAGCACTTTGCGCTGGGCCAGCAGTTGCAGCAACTGCGCGAGCGCGGCGTGCTGATTGTGGGCAGTGGCAATGCCGTGCACAACCTGCGTGCCCTGCAGCGTACACAGTCGCCGCTGCAGGCATATGACTGGGCCATCGAGTTTGACCAGATGGTGACCGGGCATGTTGAAAAAGGCGATCTGGCCGGGCTGAGCAACTTTCAGCAAATGGGCAGCGTGGCGCAGATGGCGCACCCGACGCACGACCACTATCTACCGCTTTTGTATGCGGCAGGTGCTGTGGGCAGCGGCGAGCGCGCACGGTTTTTCAATGCTGATTTTCAGATGGCATCGATCTCCATGCGCTCCATGCTCTGGGGTGCTTGACGCCGCTGGTTGCCCAGACCGTGATGCATCGGTGCGCTGGTGGCACGCACTCAGGTGCTAAAGCTCTAAATCGCTAAATCGCTGTCTGGTTTGATGCGCTTTTTCTCAAACACTGCCTGCAATGTGCGGCCCCGGCTGGCAAAGGCGGCGCACTGTGGATAAGATGCAAAAAGCCCCGCAGCAACCATGCTGGCGGGGCTTTTTTTATCGTGTTCAGCAGTGCTTACTTGCCAAACTCTGCGGCCAGTTCCTTGGCGCGGGCCTCGGCCTTGCGCAGGGCCGCGATGAAGTGCTGGGGCAGCTCGGTTTGCTGCATGTGGGTGATGGCGGCGTAGGTCGTGCCACCCTTGCTGGTGACACGTTCGCGCAGCACGCTGGCGCTTTCGTCAGAGCGGGCAGCCAGCTCGGTGGCGCCCTGGAAGGTGGCCACAGCCAGCTGGTAGGACTGATCGGCGGTCAAGCCCATGTCCACACCCGCCTGGGTCATGGCTTCCAGAAACAGAAACACATAGGCGGGGCCAGAGCCCGACATGGCGGTCACGGCGTCCAGCTTGTCTTCGGCGTCTACCCACAGAAACTGGCCTGTGCTGCCAATTACGCGCTCGATCAGGGCCTGGCCTTGGGCATTGACTTCAGGGCGGGCAAACAAGCCTGTCATGCCCTTGCCCACCAGCGCCGGGGTGTTGGGCATGGCGCGCACGATGCGGGGGGTGCCCAGCCACTGGGCAATGCTGTCGGTGGTGATGCCGGCGGCCACGCTCAGGTGCAGAGCCTGAGCGGTGTGTGCGGCCACGGGGGTGGCGGCGTCTTTGAAGCTTTGGGGTTTGACGGCCCAGACCACCAGATCCTGCCCTGCCAGCGCGGCACTGGCGGTGTGCAGGGCGGTGATGCCAAACTTGGTTTGCAGCGCGGCACGTGCAGCCTCAAAGGGCTCCACCACGGTGATGTGATCCACCGGAACGCCACGGCCAATCAGGCCGCCAATGATGGCGCTGGCCATGTTGCCGCCGCCAATGAAGGCGATGCGGGGAGAAGAAGTCTGATTCATGGCGATGCTTTCAATGAATACTTAAAAATAAGAGCTGCCAACGCTTATGGGTCAATGTTTTCAAAGTGTTTTGTATCTGAAAACACCAGTGCATAAGCGCTGATAGCTCTCTTTTTGTTGGTGTGATGCGCTAGTGCGCCGTGGTCTGGCGCACGGCGCGCTCCCAGCGCTCCATCAGTTCATCAGCCCGGGATTTGTCCAGCGTGGGCACAAAGCGGCGCTCGGCCTTCCACAGCGCCGACAGCTCATCGGTGCTTTGGTAAACGCCGCTGGACAGGCCCGCCAGATACGCTGCACCCAGTGCGGTGGTTTCCACACAGGCGGGGCGCACCACGGGAATGCCCAGCAAGTCCGCCTGAAACTGCATCAGCAGGTTGTTCACGCAGGCACCGCCGTCTACGCGCAGCTCGCTGACGGCTGCGCCGCCGTTGGCAACCGCATCGCGGCTCATGGCCAGCAGCAGGGCCGCGCTTTGGTAGGCAATCGACTCCAGCGCGGCGCGGGCAATGTGGGCAATGGTGCTGCCGCGGGTCAGGCCGGTAATGGAGCCGCGGGCATCGGGCTCCCAGTACGGCGCACCCAGACCTGTGAAGGCAGGCACCAGCATGACGCCGCCGCTGTCTGGCACGCTTTCGGCCAGTTGCTGCACCTGTCCGCTGTGCTCGATGGCCTGCAGGCCGTCGCGCAGCCACTGGACCACGGCACCGCCCACAAAAACGCTGCCTTCCAGCGCAAACTGGGGCGTGGGGCCGGGCTGGGCGGCGCTGGTGGTCAGCAAGCCGTTGGCCGAGGTCTGAAAGTGACCGCCGGTGTGCATCAGCATGAAGCAGCCCGTGCCATAGGTGTTCTTGGCCATGCCTGCCTTGAAGCAGGCCTGACCGAACAGCGCGCTTTGCTGGTCACCGGCTACGCCGCCGATGTTGATCACGCCGCCCAGCACGTCTTCAGCGGTTTTGCCAAAGTCTGCGGCAGAAGGCAGCACTTCAGGCATCAGGCTGGCAGGAATGCCCAGCAGCGCCAGCAAGTCGCTGTCCCACTGGTTGGTGTGCACGTTAAACAGCATGGTGCGGCTGGCATTGCTCACATCGGTGACGTGGCGCTTGCCGCCAGTCAGCTGCCAGATCAGCCAGCTGTCCACGGTGCCAAAGGCCAGTTCGCCACGTTCAGCCGCAGCGCGGGCGCTGGGCACGTTGTCTAGCAGCCACTTGAGCTTGGTGCCCGAGAAGTAGGCGTCAATGCGCAGGCCGGTCTTTTGCAGGATGGTGTTGCTGTGGCCTGCCTCGCGCAGCTGCTGGCAGGTGGGCTCGGCGCGGCGGTCTTGCCAGACGATGCCGTGGTGAATGGGCGCGCCCGTTCTGCGGTTCCAGACAATCGTGGTTTCGCGCTGGTTGGTAATGCCCACCGAGCGAATGTCGCTGGCTTTCAGGCCTGCTTTGGCCAGCGCTTCCTTGGCCGTGGTCAGCTGTGTGCGCCAGATTTCGTGGGGGTCATGTTCTACCCAGCCAGGGCGGGGGTAGATCTGCGGGAGCTCCTGCTGTGCCGAGGCCACGATGCGGCCCTGCGTATCAAACACGATGGAGCGGGAGCTGGAAGTGCCTTGGTCCAAGGCGAGCAGGTAGGTCGTCATAACTGACAAGGATAGGGCAGAAAAAAGCGGCCTCAGGCCGCTGGTGGGAAGGCAGGCTGCTTATTGTGCGACGATGCACTGCACTTCAGCCTCTTGCAGCAGGCTGGCGAAGTGGGCAGGAGGGGGGGCATCGGTAAATAAGCGGTCAATCTGGTTCAGTTTGGCCAGCTCTACCATGGCCTGGCGGTCAAATTTGCTGTGGTCTGCGGCCAGCCACACTTCACGCGATTGCTGAATGATGGTTTGCGCCACCTTCACTTCGCGCAAATCAAAGTCGCGCAGGCTGCCGTCTGGTTCCATGGCTGAAATGCCAATGACGGCAATGTCCACCTTGAACTGCCGGATGAAATCTACCGCAGCCTCACCCACAATGCCGCGGTCACGCGTGCGCACCACTCCGCCCGCAACAATCACTTCGCAGTCTGCGTTGCTGCTCAGGATGGCGGCCACGTTCAGGTTGTTGGTGATGACGCGCAGGCCTTGATGTCGCATCAACGCCTTGGCCACCGCTTCGGTGGTGGTGCCAATGTTCAGGATCAAGGAGCAGCCATTGGGGATGGCCTGCGCAATCGCCTTGGCAATACGTGTCTTGCCTTCGGCATGCATGGTCTGGCGGCGCGGGTGGGCAATGTTCTCTACGGTGGCGCTGGGCATGCGTACCCCACCGTGAAAGCGCACCAGAAGGCCCATTTCTGCCAGCTTTTGAATATCGCGACGCACGGTCTGTAGCGTGACTTCGAGAATTTCTGCCAGTTGCTCAACAGTGGCCGATTGCCGCTGTCGAACTTCTTCCAAAAGCTGTAGTTGACGTGGATTTGAGTTCACGGGTTAGAGATCAGGGAGTGAATAAAACCCGCCTTTACATCGCACGGGGCTGCCAAGCCTGTCATCCTAATTTCGTTTGCCAATGTAGAGCGAATTCAAACGAAAAGATGTCAGGGTATTTTTCTATATCTGATGGCCTGAAAAGAACAAAAATGATCAGAAATCGAAAGATTTCAAGCTTGTTTGGGCGGTAGTGCTTGCGCACTTCATTCATGCGACAGGGCGAGAGGTGCACATGCAACTGGTGTTGGAAAACGTAGTGCAGAAAGTCGGAGCGGCCACCTGGCTGTATCCGATGAGCCTGTCATTGCAAAGCAACGTGGTGACCGTGCTCCTGGGTGCCACACAGGCTGGCAAGACCAGTCTGATGCGCATCATGGCGGGTCTGGACACGCCCACCGAAGGGCGTGTGTGGGTAGACGGCCAGGACGTCACAGGCGTGCCGGTGCGCCAGCGCAACGTGGCCATGGTGTACCAGCAATTTATCAACTACCCGTCCATGACGGTGGCACAAAACATTGCCTCACCGCTCAAGCTGCGCGGTGATACAGACATTGCCCACAAGGTGCACAGCCTGGCACAGCGGCTGCACATTGAACCCTTCTTGGATCGATTGCCCGCAGAGCTTTCTGGCGGTCAGCAGCAGCGCGTAGCCCTGGCACGCGCCTTGGCCAAAGATGCCCCCTTGATGCTTCTGGACGAACCGCTGGTCAATCTGGACTACAAGCTGCGCGAGGGCCTGCGCGATGAATTGACGCAGCTGTTTGAGGCAGGCCGCTCTACGGTGGTGTATGCCACCACCGAACCTGCAGAAGCCCTGATGCTGGGCGGGTACACCGCCGTTTTGGAGCGGGGAGAGTTGCTGCAGTACGGGCCGACTTCAGAGGTATTTCGCTCCCCTAAATCGCTGCGTGTGGCACGCGCCTTCAGCGATCCGCCCATGAATCTGGTGCCAGTTCAGTTGCAAGACGGGGGCGCGCAGATGCGGCTGCCCAATGGGGTGGTGCTTGCCCTGCGCCAGCCTGTAGCGACTGCGGACGCAGCGGCAGTACTGGGCGTGCGTGCCAGCGCATTGACGCTGCAGGCACAGCCGGGCAGCGTGGAAGTGCGCGGGCAGGTGCATCTGGCCGAAATCTCAGGCTCTGACACGTTTGTGCATGTGCAGCTGCCATGGGGCGATTGGGTGGTACAGCTTACGGGGGTGCACAAAGTGCCGTTGAATGCGCCGATCAGCGTGTATCTGATGCCAGACGCGTGTTACGTATTTGACAGCGAGCGTGCGGCTGATCAGGGCGGTGCCTTGCTGCAACTGCCAGCGCACGCGCAGGGAGGCTGAACCATGGCACGCATTACCCTGGACCTGGCCCACGCCTACCGCCCTAAGCCTGAGCAAGACAGTGACTACGCCTTGCTGCCCATGCGCATGGAGTTTGCCGACGGCGGAGCCTACGCTTTGCTGGGCCCCTCGGGGTGCGGCAAGACAACGTTGCTCAACATCATGTCGGGCCTGGTCAAGCCCTCTCACGGCTCGGTGCTGTTTGATGGGCAGGACGTCACTGTGCGCACGCCACAGCAGCGCAATATTGCGCAAGTGTTTCAGTTCCCGGTGATCTACGACACGATGACGGTGGCTGAAAACTTGGCTTTCCCTTTGCGCAATCGCCATGTGCCAGAGGCGCAGATCAGGGAGCGTGTGGGTGTCATTGCCGAAATGCTGGAGATGAGTGGCCAGCTCAACCAGCGCGCAGCAGGTTTGGCGGCGGACGCCAAGCAAAAAATCTCGTTGGGCAGAGGCTTGGTGCGCCCTGATGTCGCTGCGGTGCTGTTTGATGAACCTCTGACCGTGATTGACCCGCATTTGAAGTGGCAGTTGCGCCGCAAGCTCAAGCAGATTCACCATGAACTGAAACTAACCCTGATCTACGTGACCCACGATCAGGTAGAGGCTTTGACGTTTGCGGATCACGTGGTCGTGATGTCGCGCGGCAAGATGGTGCAGGTGGGCTCGCCTGAAGAGCTGTTTGAGCGCCCCCAGCATGCTTTTGTGGGGCATTTCATTGGCTCGCCAGGCATGAACTTTGTACCCCTGGAGCAGCGCGACGGCGCGCTGTATATCGCCGGGCAGCAGGTGACGGCGCCGCCTGGGTTGTCTGCGGCGGCCACTGCAGCGCAGACACTGCAGCTGGGGATTCGTCCGGAGTATGTGCAACTGGTGGTGCCTCACTCTTTGGGCGCCTGGCCGGCACAAGTAGTGCGAGTGCAGGATGTGGGAACGCACAGTCTGCTGACCGCCGTGATGGCAGGCAGCGCATTGAAAGTGCGCCTGCCAGCAGGCAGGGCCACACCGGCATTGCACGAGACGGTGTGGCTGCAGCTGACAGGGCCACACACCTGCTTTTATCGCAACGAGGAGTTGCAGGCATGAGTACCACCAACAAGCCACTCAATCAGCGTGCCTGGTTGCTGATTTTGCCTGTCATGCTGTGCGTGGCGTTCTCGGCCATCTTGCCTTTGATGACGGTGGTGAACTATTCGGTACAGGACATCATCAGCCCCGAGCGGCGTGTGTTTGTGGGGACCGAGTGGTTTGCCATGGTGATGCGTGACCAAGAGCTGCACAGTGCGTTGTACCGGCAAATCGTGTTTTCTCTGTCGGTGTTGCTGGTGGAAGTTCCACTGGGCATTGCGCTGGCGCTGTCCATGCCGGAAAAAGGCTGGAAAGCCTCGGCAGTGCTGGTGCTGATTGCACTGTCACTGCTGATCCCGTGGAACGTGGTGGGCACGATCTGGCAGATCTATGGCCGCTCCGACATTGGCTTGCTGGGCGCAGCGCTCAACGGCATGGGCATTGATTACAGCTATACCGGCAACGCCATGGATGCCTGGATCACCGTCTTGGTGATGGATGTCTGGCACTGGACGCCTCTGGTGGCGCTGCTGTGCTATGCCGGTTTGCGCTCCATCCCCGATGCGTATTACCAGGCTGCCAGCATTGATGGCGCGAGCAAGTGGGCGGTGTTTCGCTTCATTCAGCTGCCCAAGCTGCGCGGCGTGCTCATGATTGCGGTGCTGCTGCGGTTTATGGACAGTTTCATGATCTACACAGAGCCCTTTGTGCTGACAGGTGGTGGCCCAGGCAATGCCACCACTTTTTTGAGCCAGTACCTCACGCAAAAGGCCGTGGGCCAGTTTGACCTGGGGCCTGCAGCGGCGTTCTCGCTGATTTATTTCCTCATCATCTTGCTGCTTTGCTTCATCCTCTACAACTGGATGCAGCGCGTGGGCACGGGTGACGCAGAGGTCAAACATGACTGAAAAACGCTTCCACAAACGCAGTGTGTTCCTGTGCCTGTATCTGGTGTTTGCAGTGTTGCCCATCTATTGGATGGTCAACATGAGTTTCAAGACCAATGAAGAAATTGTGTCCAGCTTCACGCTGTGGCCAGCCAATTTCACCTGGGCCAATTACCACACGATTTTTTTCGATCCGTCCTGGTATTCGGGCTACATCAACAGCCTGATTTACGTGGCCATCAACATGGTGATTTCGCTGACCGTGGCACTGCCCGCCGCCTATGCGTTTTCACGCTACCGGTTTCTGGGTGACAAGCATGTGTTCTTCTGGTTGCTGACCAACCGCATGACGCCGCCCGCCGTGTTCTTGCTGCCTTTTTTTCAGCTCTACACCACCGTGGGCTTGATGGATACGCACATTGCGGTGGCGCTGGCGCACTTGCTGTTTAACGTGCCGCTGGCGGTATGGATCTTGGAAGGCTTCATGAGTGGTATCCCCCGTGAAATTGATGAAACCGCCTACATCGATGGCTACAGCTTTCCGCGTTTTTTCCTCACGATCTTCCTGCCGCTGATTAAGTCGGGTGTGGGTGTGGCTGCGTTCTTTTGCTTCATGTTCAGCTGGGTGGAGCTGCTGCTGGCGCGCACGCTGACCAGCGTGAATGCCAAGCCTATTGTTGCCACCATGACGCGCACGGTCAGTGCTTCGGGGATGGACTGGGCAACGCTGGCTGCAGCCGGGGTGCTCACCATCATTCCGGGAGCCATCGTGATTTGGTTTGTGCGCCATTACATCGCCAAAGGCTTTGCGATGGGGCGCGTCTAACAGGAGAGATGTGATGCTCAGCTGGATGGCATGGACGACGCCTGTCGCAATCTTCTTTACATGCATTGCGCTGATGCTGGCGGGCATGACGGTATGGGAGATTCGCAGCCCTTCGGTGCAGCGCAAGGGCTGGCTGCCTATGGAGACGACACGTGGAGATCGTCTTTTTGTAGGTTTGCTGCTGGCCGCGTATGTGAATTTAATCTGGCTGGGGCTGGGTGAAAAAATGGCCCAGTGGCTGTCCTTGGAGCAAGAGCCTTCGGTGTGGATCAGCTTTGTGCTGTCCATGCTGTTGCTGGGGCTGGTGATGCGCAAGGGTTAAGGCGGCAGGTGCGGCGGTACCCGCGAATGCATGGGTGCCATGGGGCGAGTGTGTGCTTGGCCTGATCTTCCCCTGTCGGCCAGGTGAACTGTCAGCGGGGACAAAGCAATATCAAACCAGGAGACAGCTATGAAAGTGCAAGTTCGGGCCATCGCCATTGCCGCCGCGGCGCTGGTAGCTGGTCATGCCGCATGGGCGGGTGAAGCGGAAGCCAAAAAGTGGGTCGATAGCGAGTTTCAGCCCAGTACCTTGAACAAAGACCAGCAGATGGCCGAGATGAAGTGGTTCATCGAAGCGGCCAAAAAATTGCAGGCCAAAGGGGTCAAAGACATTTCTGTAGTTTCGGAGACGATCACAACCCACGAATACGAAAGTAAAACGCTGGCCAAAGCCTTCTCGGAGATCACAGGCATCAAAGTCACGCACGACTTGATTCAAGAGGGCGACGTGGTGGAGAAGCTGCAAACCTCGATGCAGTCAGGCAAAAGTATTTACGACGGCTGGATTTCTGATTCGGATCTGATCGGTACGCATTACCGATACGGAAAAATCCTGAATCTGTCGGACTACATGGGCGGTGCAGGCAAGGAGTGGACCAATCCGGGGCTGGATCTGAAGGACTTTATTGGTATCAGCTTCACCACGGCCCCTGATGGCAAGGTCTATCAGTTGCCAGACCAGCAGTTTGCCAACCTGTACTGGTTCCGCGCTGACCTGTTTGAGCGTGCCGATCTGAAGCAAAAATTCAAAGCGAAATATGGCTATGACCTCGGTGTTCCACTCAATTGGAGTGCCTACGAAGACATCGCGGAATTTTTCACCAACGATGTGAAAACCATCGATGGCAAGCCCATCTATGGCCACATGGATTACGGCAAGAAAGACCCATCGCTGGGCTGGCGCTTTACCGATGCGTGGCTGTCCATGGCGGGTGCGGCAGACAAAGGCATACCCAATGGTATGCCCGTGGATGAATGGGGCATTCGGGTAGCAGACGACAAGTGCACCCCTGTGGGGGCTTCCGTCTCGCGTGGTGGGGCTACCAATTCACCTGCAGCGGTATTTGCGTTGACCAAATACGTCGACTGGATGAAGAAATACGCGCCCAAGGAAGCCATGGGCATGACTTTTGGCGAGTCGGGCCCGGTTCCCGCGCAAGGCCATATTGCCCAGCAGATCTTTTGGTACACGGGCTTTACGGCCGACATGACCAAGCCCGGCTTGCCCGTAGTGAATGCCGATGGCTCGCCCAAGTGGCGCATGGCTCCAGGCCCCAACGGCCCGTACTGGAAGCAGGGCATGCAAAACGGCTATCAGGATGTGGGCAGCTGGACTTTCTTTAAAGACCATAACCCCGATCGTCTGGCCGCCGCCTGGTTGTACGCGCAGTTTGTGACAGCCAAGACCACCAGCCTGAAAAAGACCATCGTCGGCTTAACGCCCATCCGCGAATCCGACATCCAGTCCAAGGCCATGAGCGATATGGCTCCCAAGCTGGGCGGTCTGGTGGAGTTCTATCGCAGCCCAGCTCGTGTGGCCTGGACGCCCACAGGCAACAACGTGCCTGATTACCCCAAGCTGGCACAGCTGTGGTGGAAGAACGTGGCGCAGGCCGTGACGGGGGAGAAAACACCGCAGGTAGCGATGGATACCCTGGCTGAAGAAATGGACCAGGTCATGGCTCGTTTGCAGCGTGCAGGTATGACCCACTGCGCACCCAAGCTCAATCCAAAAAGCGACCCTGCCAAATGGCTGAGCGATGCGCATGCACCGTGGAAGAAGCTGGCCAATGAAAAGCCCAAAGGGGAAACCATCGCCTATGACAGCTTGCTCAATGCGTGGAAGAACGGCAAGGCGCGTTGAGTTGCTGTGAGCAGGTAGGACAATCAAGAGCAAGCGGCATGGGCTGCTTGCTCTTTTTCGCTGGATGCAGCTGGATTTGATCAATTTCGCGCATAAATTAACTTAATCGCGCACAAAAAACGAAAAAGAGCGAAAATGCACACTGGTTATCTGTGCTCTATCGCTCGCTGTTCTAGCTGAAAGCGGGTGGAGCGGTGCATCCACGAGGCGTTGCCCATGAACAACTTTTCTTCTCCAGTTACGACTGACCGCGCGGAATTGCTGGCCCGTTTGGCCCAATCCGAAACGTATGACCTGCTCATTATCGGTGGTGGCGCTACCGGTTTAGGCACTGCCGTCGATGCTGCAACGCGCGGTTTCAAGGTGTGCCTGATCGAGTCGCATGACTTTGCCAAGGGAACCTCATCGCGCGCAACCAAGCTGGTGCATGGCGGTGTGCGTTATCTGGCACAAGGCAATGTGTCCCTGGTGCGTGAAGCCCTGCATGAGCGCACCAGACTGCTCAATAACGCGCCACATCTGGCGCAGCCGCTGGCTTTTGTCATGCCGTCTTACAAGCTGCTGGATACGCCGTTTTATGGCGCGGGCCTGAAGATGTATGACGCACTGGCCGGCAAAGAAGGTCTGGGTCGTACGGAATTTCTGAGCAAAGACAAAACCTTGCGTCTGCTGCCCACCGTGCGAACTGATTCGCTCAAGGGTGGCGTGAAATACTGGGATGGTCAGTTTGACGATGCCCGTCTGGCGCTGGCTCTGGCGCGTACCGCTGCAGCCAAGGGTGCGTTGCTGGTCAATTACTGCCCCGCCAAGGAGTTGCTGCACACCGATGGCAAGGTTTCAGGCGTGGTGTGTGAAGACGCCGAGACCGGCGCACGCTTTGAAGTGCGCGCCAAATGTGTGGTCAATGCAACAGGCCCTTGGGTCGACCTGTTTCGTCAGCAAGATGCCGAGTTGCTGGGCAAGCCGGTCAAGCCGATGGTGGCGCCCAGTCAAGGGGTGCACGTGGTTGTGGACCGCGAATTTCTGCCCTCTGACCACGCGCTGCTCGTACCCAAGACCGCCGATGGCCGGGTCCTGTTTGCCGTGCCATGGCTGGGCAAGGTCATTCTGGGCACTACCGACACGCCCCGTCACGATCTGGCCCGAGAGCCTCTGGCTTTTGAGCACGAAATTGAATTCATCCTCAAAGAAGCCGGTAACTACCTGTGCCGTCGTCCGACCCGTGCCGATGTGCGCAGCATCTGGGTGGGCATGCGCCCACTGGTCAAGCCGCAAGATGATGATGGTGAGAACACCAAAAAGATCAGCCGTGAGCACACCGTAATGACCAGCAAGTCTGGTCTGGTCACTGTGACTGGCGGCAAATGGACCACTTATCGCGCCATGGCGGAGGATGTGCTGACGGAGTGCTTTGACCAGAAACTATTGCCAGCGCGTGCCGGTGGTGTCACGGTAAAGCTGCCGTTGGTGGGTGCGCCCAAGCCAGAGCAGGTCAAGCACCGCATGAACGCTGCGCAGGGCGAGCATGTCTATGGCACAGAGGCGACTGCTGTGCACAGCTTGCCGGGTGCCGAGCGCATGCTGGCCGAGGGGCTGAGCGAAGCCATGGTGCGTTTTGCTGCACGCTATGAATATGCCCGTACCGTGGAAGATGTGCTGGCTCGCCGTTGCCGGTTGCTGTTTCTGGACGCCCGCTTGGCAGCCAGTGTGGCCCCCCGTGTGGCAGAAATTTTGCAACAAGAGTTGCCGGGCGTAGACGTGAAGCTGCCTGAATTTCTCATGCTGGCACAGCAATATTTGCCGACCAAGGCCTGAACAAGCCAGTGCGGTAGATCTAAAAGCGCGAGAGACTTCTAAAAAGGAAGCTGCTCGCGCTTTGTTTTATGGGGTCTTGTAAGCTAAATAGCGTCAAATAAGCGTTATTGCTACGTTGTTAGCTATGCTTTTTTATTGACGCTGAAAGCCGGGCTGCATTCCCCGAAAGTGTGGTGGTTTTCGCTATCTAAGCGGTTGACGCGCAAGGAAATTCTTGCGATAATCGCTAGCTTCATGTGTAAAAGCGTGAAAGTTCTGCCCAGCGGGAAGCCCTCCGGAATGGTCCGGGAGGTGGACGACGGGCCCAAGACTGACTGGCTGCTTCGTTTGGCCCTTGAGAAGTTCTCTGGGGCTGTCCGGATCTGCTGGAGCAAGTTGGGAATATTGAAATGATCCAAACAGAATCTCGTTTAGAGGTTGCCGATAACACGGGCGCGAAGTCTGTTCAGTGCATTAAGGTACTGGGCGGTTCACATCGTCGCTACGCAAGTGTTGGTGACATCATCAAAGTGAGCATCAAAGAAGCCGCTCCCCGTGGCCGCGTCAAAAAAGGCGAGGTTTACAGTGCAGTGGTAGTTCGTACAGCCAAGGGCATCCGCCGTGGCGACGGTTCTTTGGTGAAGTTCGATGGCAACGCTGCCGTTCTGCTGAACGCCAAGCTGGAGCCTATCGGCACTCGTATTTTTGGCCCCGTGACTCGTGAACTGCGTACCGAAAAGTTCATGAAGATCGTGTCCTTGGCACCTGAAGTTCTCTAAGGAAAGCGCAATGAACAAGATTCGCAAGGGCGACGAAGTCATCGTGCTGACCGGCCGTGACAAAGGCAAGCGTGGCGTAGTTGCCTCGCGCAAGGATGATTCTTTCCTGGTGATCGATGGCGTGAACCTGGTTAAGAAGCACGTTAAGCCAAACCCCATGAAGGGCACCACTGGCGGTATTGTGGAAAAGGTTATGCCTATTCACCAATCCAACGTGGCGATCTTCAATGCAGCGACTGGCAAGGCCGATCGCGTGGGCATTAAGGTGAACGCTGACGGTGCACGTGTACGCGTGTTCAAGTCTAACGGCGCCGAAATCAAGGCTGCCTAAGGAGCATCACACATGGCACGACTGCAAAAACTCTATCGCGAAAAGATCGCGGCTGAACTGAAAGAAAAGTTCGGTTACACCTCCGCTATGGAAGTGCCCCGCCTGAGCAAGATCACCCTGAACATGGGTGTGAGCGAAGCTGTGGCCGACAAGAAGGTGATGGACAACGCTGTGGCTGACCTGACCAAAATTGCTGGTCAGAAGCCCGTGGTGACCAAGGCCAAGAAGGCTATCGCAGGTTTCAAGATCCGTGAAGGCCAGGCAATTGGCTGCATGGTGACTCTGCGTGGCGTTCAAATGTACGAATTCCTGGACCGTTTCGTGACCGTGGCTCTGCCTCGCGTTCGCGACTTCCGCGGTATCTCGGGTCGTTCGTTTGACGGTCGCGGCAACTACAACGTTGGCGTTAAAGAACAGATCATTTTCCCTGAAATCGAATACGACAAAGTGGATGCTCTGCGTGGTCTGAACATCAGCATCACGACAACGGCCAAGAACGACGAAGAGTGCAAGGCACTGCTCGCCGCGTTCAAATTCCCCTTCAAGAACTGAGGTAGCGCATGGCTAAAAAAGCTTTGATCGAGCGCGAACTGAAGCGCGAAAAATTGGCCGCGAAGTTCGCAGCCAAGTACGCTGAATTGAAGGCAATCGCCGGTGACGCAAAGCGTTCCGACGAAGAGCGTGATGCAGCCCGTCTGGGTCTGCAAAAGCTGCCTCGTAACGCCAACCCCACTCGCCAACGTAACCGTTGCGAGATCACTGGTCGTCCACGTGGCACATTCCGTCAATTCGGTCTGGGTCGCGCCAAGATCCGTGAACTGGCCTTCGCTGGTGACATCCCTGGTGTCACCAAGGCCAGCTGGTAAGCAAGTAGGAGAGATACAAGATGAGCATGAGTGATCCTATCGCCGACTTGCTGACCCGTATTCGCAACGCCCAAATGGTGTCCAAGGCCACTGTGTCGGTTCCTTCATCCAAAGTGAAGGTTGCCATTGCACAAGTGCTGAAGGACGAGGGCTATGTTGACGGTTTTGAAGTCAAAACCGAAGACGGTAAGTCTGAACTCGTTATTACCCTGAAGTACTACGCCGGTCGCCCTGTGATCGAACGTATTGAACGTGTAAGCCGTCCTGGCCTGCGCGTTTACAAGGGCCGTGACGCTATTCCTCAAGTCCAAAACGGCTTGGGTGTGGCCATTGTTACCACCCCTAAGGGTGTGATGACAGATCGCAAAGCACGTGCTACCGGTGTCGGCGGCGAAGTGCTGTGCTATGTGGCCTAACAGACATTAAGGAGAAATACTGAAATGTCTCGCGTAGCTAAAGCAAATGTGACCATCCCCGCTGGCGTGGATGTGTCTATGAATGCTGAATCCATCAAGGTCAAGGGCAAGGGCGGCGAACTGTCCCAAGCTCTGAACGCTTTGGTCGTTATCAGCAACAACGAAGGCAAGCTGTCGTTTGCCCCAGCAAACGATTCCCGTGATGCTGACGCTCTGGCCGGTACTTTCCGCCAGTTGGTCAACAACATGGTGAAGGGTGTAACCGAAGGCTTCGAAAAGAAGCTGAGCCTGATCGGCGTGGGTTACAAGGCTTCCGTGCAAGGTTCCAAGTTGAACCTGGCTGTAGGCTTTTCGCACCCTGTGAACTTCGAAGCCCCTCAAGGCATCACCATCACTACCCCCACTCCGACTGAAATCGTGATCAAGGGTGCTGACCGCCAAGTGGTAGGTCAGCTGGCTGCTGAGATCCGTGCCGTTCGTCCTCCTGAGCCCTACAAGGGCAAGGGCATCCGCTATGTGGATGAGAAGGTCGTGATCAAAGAGACCAAGAAGAAGTAAGGAGCTGCAATATGTTGACCAAGAAAGAGCAGCGTCTGCGTCGTGCACGCCAAACTCGTATTCGCATTGCACAGCAAGGCGTGGCGCGTTTGAGCGTGAACCGCACGAACCTCCACATCTACGCCAGCGTCTTCTCCGAAGACGGTACCAAGGTGTTGGCCACAGCTTCGACTGCCGAAGCCACTGTGCGCGCACAATTGGGCGCCGCTGGCAAGGGTGGCAACGTGGCTGCCGCCACACAAATCGGCAAGTTGATTGCCGAGCGTGCTAAGGCTGCCGGCGTTGAGAAAGTGGCTTTCGACCGCGCCGGTTTTGCATACCACGGCCGTGTGAAGGCTTTGGCAGAGGCCGCTCGCGAAGCGGGCCTGCAGTTCTAAGCGGAGCGGACAAAAATGGCAAAGTTTTCCCCCAAGGTGCAAGACGAAGGTCGTGACGACGGTCTGCGCGAAAAAATGATCGCGGTGAACCGCGTCACCAAGGTTGTGAAGGGCGGTCGTATCCTCGGCTTCGCTGCACTGACCGTGGTTGGCGACGGTGATGGCCGTATTGGCATGGGTAAGGGCAAGTCGAAAGAAGTGCCTGCAGCCGTGCAAAAGGGCATGGAAGAGTCCCGCCGCAACATGATGAAGGTTTCGCTCAAGAGCGGCTCCATCCACCACTCTGTGTTGGGTCATCATGGTGCAGCTCGCGTGGAACTCCACCCAGCTCCCAAGGGTACCGGCATTATTGCTGGCGGCCCAATGCGCGCTGTGTTCGAAGTGGTCGGTATCACCGACATCGTGGCCAAAAGCCATGGCTCTTCGAACCCTTACAACATGGTTCGCGCCACGCTCGACGCTTTGAAGAACTCCACAACTCCTTCGGAAGTGGCAGCAAAGCGCGGCAAGTCGGTTGAAGACATCTTCACCGCCTGATCGGAGTCCAGCACATGACAACACAACAAACTGTCAAGATTCAGCTGGTTCGTAGCCCCATTGGCACCAAAGAGTCGCACCGTGCGACTGTGCGTGGCCTGGGTCTGCGTAAGCTGAACAGCGTCAGCGAACTGCAGGATTCTCCTGAAGTGCGCGGCATGATTAACAAGATCGCCTACTTGGTGAAGGTTCTGTGAAAGGATTGATGATGGAACTCAATAGCATCAAGCCTGCAGAAGGCGCCAAGCACGCTAAGCGTCGCGTTGGCCGCGGTATCGGTTCCGGTCTGGGTAAGACTGCCGGTCGTGGTCACAAGGGTCAAAAATCGCGTTCGGGTGGCTACCACAAGGTAGGCTTCGAAGGCGGTCAGATGCCTTTGCAACGTCGTTTGCCTAAGCGCGGCTTCAAGTCCATGACTTTGAAGTTCAACGCTGAAGTGACATTGGCTGCTCTGGAGCAGCTGGGTCTGGCCGACGTTGATGTCGCAGCACTGAAGCAAGCAAACTTGGTAGCTTCCAACGCCCTGGTGGTGAAGGTTATCAAGAGCGGTGAGTTGACCAAGGCTATCAAGCTGAGCGGCATTGTCGCTACAGCCGGTGCCAAGGCCGCCATCGAAGCTGCCGGTGGCAGCATCGCCTGATTAAGTTCTGAAAGAGACATCCGTGGCTACTAGCGCAGCTCAAATTGCAAAAACCGGCAAGTTTGGCGACTTGCGTCGCCGACTGGTTTTTCTGTTGCTTGCGTTGGTCGTTTACCGTATCGGGGCGCATATCCCCGTGCCGGGCATCGATCCAGCGCAGCTGCAGCAGCTGTTTAATGGCCAGCAGGGCATTCTCAACCTGTTCAATATGTTCTCGGGTGGAGCGCTCTCGCGCTTCACAGTGTTTGCACTGGGGATCATGCCGTATATCTCGGCATCGATCATCATGCAGCTGATGACGTATGTCGTCCCTACATTTGAGCAGCTGAAGAAGGAGGGTGAGGCGGGTCGTCGCAAGATTACTCAATACACCCGCTACGGCACTTTGGGCCTGGCACTCTTTCAGTCGTTGGGTATTGCCGTGGCTTTGGAAAGCTCTCCAGGTCTGGTGTTGGATCCAGGTTTTGGCTTCCGCATGACTGCGGTGGTCAGCCTGACAGCTGGCACTATGTTCCTGATGTGGCTCGGCGAGCAGATCACAGAACGTGGTCTGGGCAACGGTATTTCTATCCTGATTTTTGCTGGTATTGCCGCAGGCTTGCCAAGCTCGATCGGTGGATTGCTGGAGCTGGTTCGTACCGGTGCCATGAGCATTCTGGCCGCGATCTTTATCGTCCTCGTAGTGGCAGCAGTGACGTACTTCGTCGTGTTTGTCGAGCGTGGTCAAAGAAAGATCTTGGTGAATTACGCACGCCGCCAAGTCGGCAATAAGGTGTACGGTGGTCAGTCTTCGCACTTGCCACTGAAGTTGAACATGGCAGGTGTCATTCCTCCCATCTTTGCTTCTTCGATCATCTTGTTGCCAGCAACCGTGGTGAATTGGTTCAGTGCAGGAGAATCCATGCGCTGGTTGAAGGACATTGCATCGACACTGACCCCCGGTCAGCCGATTTATGTGATGCTCTACGCCGCCGCAATCATTTTCTTCTGTTTCTTCTACACGGCACTTGTGTTCAATAGTCGCGAGACCGCCGATAATCTGAAGAAGAGTGGTGCTTTCATCCCAGGCATTCGTCCTGGTGATCAGACTGCCCGCTACATTGACAAAATTTTGGTGCGTTTGACACTGGCTGGCGCCGTCTACATTACGTTTGTATGTCTGTTGCCTGAGTTCTTAATTCTGAAGTACAACGTTCCGTTTTACTTCGGTGGTACATCACTGCTGATTATTGTGGTGGTGACCATGGACTTCATGGCGCAAGTACAAAACTACATGATGTCGCAGCAGTACGAGTCCCTTCTTAAGAAGGCCAACTTCAAGGCATCAGGTCACTGAGATATGAAGGCCATTCCTTCTGGGAAATCCCAGAAGGAATCCCATAACAGGCAAGTATGAGTGCTCTACATTTTTTCGCGGTCACAGGCAGTGTCCAGGTCGAAAAAGTGAATACGGATGCAAAGTTTTAGGAGAATGAAATGAGAGTTTCGGCTTCGGTCAAGAAAATCTGCCGCAACTGCAAGATCATCCGCCGTAAAGGCGTGGTACGCGTGATCTGCACAGACCAGCGCCATAAGCAGCGCCAGGGCTGATTGAAAGTATTAGAGGACTAATATGGCACGTATTGCTGGTATTAACATCCCGCCCCACAAGCATGCTGAAATCGGCCTGACCGCCATTTTCGGTGTTGGTCGTACGACTGCTCGCAAAATTTGCGAAGCTTGCGGTATCGATTACTCCAAGAAAATCAAAGAGTTGACTGACTCGGATCTGGAAAAGATCCGTGACGTGTTGGCTCCTATGACTCTGGAAGGTGACCTGCGTCGCGAAACAACCATGAACATCAAGCGTTTGATGGACATTGGTTGCTACCGCGGTTTCCGTCACCGTCGTGGTCTGCCTATGCGCGGTCAACGTACTCGTACCAATGCCCGTACTCGTAAGGGTCCGCGCAAAGGCGCTGCGGCACTGAAGAAATAAGGGATTGAGAGATCACTATGGCTAAGGCACAAAACAACGCTGCAGCACGCGTACGTAAGAAAGTTCGCAAGAACATTTCGGACGGCATTGCACACGTGCACGCTTCGTTTAACAACACGATCATCACTATCACCGACCGTCAAGGCAACGCTCTGTCGTGGGCTTCGTCGGGTGGCCAGGGCTTCAAGGGTTCGCGCAAGTCGACTCCTTTTGCAGCTCAGGTTGCGTCGGAAGTGGCTGGTCGCGCTGCTATCGAACAGGGCATCAAGAACCTGGACGTCGAAATCAAGGGTCCCGGTCCTGGCCGTGAATCTTCGGTTCGCGCCCTGGGTGCTCTGGGTATCCGCATCACTTCCATTGCGGACGTGACACCGGTTCCCCATAACGGCTGCCGCCCTCAAAAGCGTCGTCGTATCTAATTTTTGTAAGCCCACCGCCACCCGGGTTGTTTTATGACACCCCGGGTGGCTCCCGTGTTTAAGCACGGCAGATGACATAAAGGAAGCTCAAGTGGCACGCTATCTCGGCCCCAAGGCCAAACTCTCCCGCCGTGAAGGCACCGACCTGTTCCTGAAGAGCGCACGTCGCTCCATCGCGGACAAGGCAAAGTTCGACACCAAGCCTGGCCAACACGGTCGCACATCCGGTCAGCGTACGTCTGACTACGGTCTGCAACTGCGTGAAAAGCAGAAGGTCAAGCGCATGTACGGCGTGCTGGAAAAGCAATTCCGCCGTTACTTCGAAGCTGCTGACCAGAAGAAGGGCAACACTGGCGCGAACCTGCTGGGTCTGCTGGAAACTCGTCTGGACAACGTGGTCTACCGCATGGGCTTCGGCTCTACACGTGCTGAAGCACGTCAGCTGGTATCCCACAAGGCCATCACTGTGAACGGCCAATCCGTCAACATCGCTTCGTACCTGGTCAAGGCCGGTGACGTGGTTGCTGTGCGCGAAAAGTCCAAGAAGCAAGCCCGTATTGTTGAAGCCCTGCAATTGGCTCAACAAGTTGGCTTCCCCGCTTGGGTGGAAGTTAGCCTGGACAAGGCTGAAGGTACTTTCAAGCAAGTGCCTGACCGCGACCAGTTCGCAGCTGACGTCAACGAATCGTTGATCGTCGAGTTGTACTCGCGTTAATAGTCCCGGTTAATTTATTAACCAACCCCGTCCCTAAACCGCGAGGCATCGCGGTTTAGGTGCTTCACCAGCCTTACCGGTGTAACGAGCCGGGGGTATTGAGAGGAAGTCTGCATGCAAACAAATCTGCTGAAACCCAAGACGATTAATGTTGAGCAGCTTGGTCACAACCGTGCCAAGGTAACGCTGGAGCCTTTTGAGCGTGGCTATGGCCATACGCTGGGCAACTCCCTGCGTCGCGTTTTGCTGTCGTCCATGGTGGGTTATGCAGCGACGGAAGTCACGATTGCCGGCGTGCTGCATGAGTACTCGTCCATCGATGGCGTGCAAGAAGATGTGGTCAACATCCTCCTGAACCTCAAGGGTGTGGTGTTCAAGTTGCATAACCGCGACGAAGTGACTTTGAGTCTGCGCAAGGATGGCGAAGGCGTGGTGACCGCGCGTGACATCCAGACTCCCCATGACGTCGAGATCATCAATCCTGATCACGTGATTGCCAACCTGTCGCAAGGCGGCAAGCTGGATATGCAGATCAAGGTAGAACAAGGCCGTGGCTATGTGCCCGGTAACGTGCGCCGCTACGGTGACGAGTCGACCAAGTCGATCGGCCGCATTGTGCTGGATGCATCGTTCTCGCCTGTTCGTCGCGTGAGCTACACCGTGGAATCTGCACGTGTAGAGCAGCGTACCGATCTGGACAAGCTGGTTGTCGAAATCGAAACCAACGGCGCAATCAACGCTGAAGACGCAGTGCGCGCATCCGCCAAGATTTTGGTGGAGCAGCTGGCTGTGTTTGCTCAGCTGGATGGCGAATTTGGTGAAGGCGGCATCCTGCAAGCTGGCGGCAGCCGCACCAGCGCGCAAACGTTCGATCCTATCTTGCTGCGTCCTGTGGACGAGCTGGAGCTGACCGTACGTTCCGCAAACTGCCTGAAAGCAGAAAACATTTACTACATCGGTGATCTGATTCAGCGCACCGAGAACGAGTTGCTCAAGACACCTAACCTGGGTCGTAAGTCGCTCAACGAAATCAAGGAAGTCTTGGCTTCCCGCGGTCTGACTCTGGGCATGAAGCTCGAGAACTGGCCACCAGCAGGCCTGGAAAAGCGTTAATTCGCGACTTCAAGCTATAATCGCTGGCTCTTTACCTGCAAGGGTAGAGGGCCAGTTATTTTTCACATACGTGCACCGAGCGGTACCTGATTACGGCCACTCGACCAAACTACCTAAAAGGAAAGCACCATGCGTCACGGCAACGGACTCCGTAAACTGAATCGTACTTCTTCGCACCGCAAGGCGATGCTGCAGAACATGATGAATTCTTTGATCGAACACGAAGCGATCAAGACCACTGTGCCTAAGGCCAAGGAACTGCGCCGCGTGATCGAGCCCATGATCACTTTGGCCAAGGTTGACACAGTGGCTAACCGCCGCTTGGCATTTGACCGTCTGCGCGACCGCGACAGCGTCACCAAGCTGTTCAACGTGCTGGGCCCCCGCAACGCAAAGCGTCCTGGCGGCTACACACGTATCCTGAAGATGGGCTTCCGCGTTGGTGACAATGCACCCATGGCTTTCGTGGAACTGGTTGAGCAAGCTGAAGAAGCGCAAACACAAGCTGCAGAATAATTCTGTGCTATAATTTGGAAATACCGCGAGGTGGAGCAGTCTGGTAGCTCGTTGGGCTCATAACCCAAAGGTCGTTGGTTCAAATCCGGCCCTCGCAACCAAATCAAAAACCCTGTTGAAGCAATTCAACAGGGTTTTTTGTTGTTTGCATTCTGAATACGGCTCGCACATTCAAGAGCAAGCGCAGCACGTGCGGCTGCACAGACGCTGGGTGCAGCTTGGAGGGTGGAGGAGGTGGCGTGCCTAAAGAGCCCTGAGCAGGCCTAAAGAGTCTTCAATGTCAGAAGTGCGAGCGTAACCATGGCAGTTGCTGGGCGTTTTCAGAAGCTCTGCAATGATGGGCAGTTGCTGCCAAAATGACGCCCCTTGTTAGATATGGCCTCTACAAATAAATAGCTAGCAACGCTTGTCAAATAAGGTTTTTAAATGGTTTTGTATCTGAAAACCTTATCTCATAAGCGCTAGCAGCTCATTTTTTGATGAGAGCTGCCTTCGGTTGAAATTTCGCATGCACATCCTTCCACATACGACGCTGGGTATTGACTTCGGCACTTCCAATTCGGCCATGGCATGGCGTACTGCAGGCAGCACAGCGCAATTGGTGCCGCTGGAAGGGCGTGCTGCAGCCATGCCTACGGCGCTGTTCTTTAACTATGAAGACCGCACTACGCACTATGGGCGTGATGCCATGCACCAGTATCTGGCGGGTGAAGAGGGCCGCTTGATGCGGTCACTCAAAAGTCTGCTGGGCAGCAGCTTGCTGCAAGATAAAACAGCGGTGCATGGCCAACTGGTGAGCTACCAGGATGTGATCGCCATGTTCTTGAAGCACCTGGCGCAACAGGCACAGCAGCACATGGGCGGCATGCCTGAGCGTGTTGTACTGGGCCGCCCGGTGCATTTTGTGGACGGCAACCCAGAGCGCGATGCACAGGCTCAAACCTCGCTGCAAGCTGCCGCACATACGGCAGGTTTCCAGGATGTGGCTTTTCAGTTGGAGCCGATTGCTGCGGCGCTGGACTATGAGCAGCGTTTGAGCCAGGAGGCGTGCATTTTGGTGGTGGACATTGGCGGCGGAACGTCTGACTTCACCGTGGTGCGGCTGGGGCCGCAGCATGCGGGCAAGCGCGATCGTTCGCAAGATATTCTGGCCACCACTGGTGTGCACATTGGCGGGACGGATTTTGACCACAGGCTCAACGTTGCACAGGTGCAGCCTTTGCTGGGTCTGGGCCACCAAGGGCCTTCGGGTCGTGAGGTACCCAGCCGCACTTTTTATGACCTGTCGACCTGGCATTTGATCCAGTGGCTCTACAGCCCCAAGGCGCTACGCGATGCGGAGGCAATGCGCAATGACTACAGCGATCGCAACCTGCACGCACGGTTGATGCGTGTCTTGCAGGAGCAGGCAGGCCACCGTGTGGCGGATGCCGTGGAGCAAGGCAAGATCAGTGCATCCAGCATGGCAGCGACCGCTGCGCTGGATTTGGGCTGGCTGGAGGCCGGACTGGCAGCGCAGATCACGCCCGAAGGCTTGGCCCAGCATCTGCAGTTGCTGCTGGCTGATGTGGTCAAGTGTGCCCAGGAGTGCGTGCAGGCGGCAGGCCTGCAAAATGATCAGGTGACGGCTTTGTACCTGACGGGTGGCTCTTCAGCCTTGCAAACCTTGCGTGATGCGCTGGGTGTGGCTTTTCCCGGTGTGCCGCAAGTGGCTGGTGATTTGTTTGGTGGTGTGGCTTCTGGGCTTGCCTACGCATAAGGGCCACTCAACGGCTTCTGGTGAGCCGTGATTGCCCGTATGCCTGTTTGCGAACCCTGCGTACTGTCTGCAGCGTATTAAACCTCGTATGAGGCGCAAACTTGTGACTGGCTGAGCCGCGGTAGCAGCACTCAGTCGGAATCAGCACACTCGCGAGGCAGCATCGTTGCAAGGCAGGTGGTGACAAATGACCTCCACTGTCCCTGTCTTGCAAGCTATGCCAAATCTGAAAATGCGTGCTCAGTTGAACGCTGGCTGAGTACGCGTTAGCTGCTACTTCAGCGGTTACTCGTCTTGAGCTTCGCGTTTGATCTGCAAAGCGCGGTCGTACAGGGTGTTGCGGCTGGCGCCCGTGATGTCGGCGGCCAGTTTGACCGCGGTTTTGGTGGGCAGCTCGGCCAGTAGCAGGCGCAGCACGCGTTCGCCTTCACCGCTTTCCTGCTGCACTTCTACGGGGTGCAGAACCACCACAAATTCGCCTTTGATGCGCGTGGCATCAGCATCCAGCCAGTCTGCTACATCTTGGGCCGCATGGGTGGTGATCTGTTCGAATTGCTTGGTGATCTCGCGCGCCAGTGTGACCTTGCGTGTACCGAGTACCGCCAGGGCCTTGGCCATATCCTGGATACGGTGTGGCGCTTCCAGCAGTACGACGCAGCGTGCTTCGTCGGCCAATTTTTGTACGCTGGTCTGGCGCTCAGCGTTCTTGGTGGGCAAGAAGCCGGCAAAGACAAAGCCTCCATCGGTCTGGCCGGGTGGCACGCAGCCCGCTACGCTGAGGGCGCTGGTGATGCTGCTGGCACCGGGCAGTGGCATGCTGCGCAAACCGTGGGCTGCCAGCGCTGCGCACAGGCGCGCACCGGGGTCACTGACGCCGGGGGTGCCTGCATCACTGACATAGGCGATGCGCTGGCCTTGCTGCAGGCGCGCAATGATGCCTGCTGCGGCCTCTGCCTCGTTGTGCTGGTGCACGGCCAGCAACTGGCTGCCAGAGCGCTCCAGCCCGTATGAGCGCAGCATGCCCTGGGTATGGCGGGTGTCTTCGCAGGCAATGGCATCGACCATCTGCAGCACATGCAAAGAGCGCAGCGAGATATCGGCCAGGTTGCCGATAGGCGTAGCCACAACGTACAGTGTGCCCTGGGGATAGTTTTGGGTGGCAGCGGCTTCACGCGCTGCCGTCAATGCCGAAACGAAAGAGGCGCTCAATGTTTTTCCTTGGGAAAAAGCCGCCAGCCGTTCCTCCCGCGATGAATGCGCAAGCGCGTGGCCGTGCGGGGGAGGATCAGGCCTTGGCCTATTTGCAGGCTCAGGGCCTGCAGCTAATTGCCCGCAATTATCGGACGCCCGGACGCGGAGGGGGCGAGATCGATTTAATCCTGCAAGAAGCGGATGGCACCGTGGTGTTTGTAGAGGTGCGCAGTCGCAGCCATGCTGGCTTTGGTGGGGCGGGCGGCAGCATCGGGCATGCCAAGCGCCAGCGCATTATGTTGGCCGCACAGCATTGGCTGCTTCAACGTGGCGTGCAGGCGGCCTGCCGTTTTGATGTGGTGCTGATTGATGCACAGCGCCAGCAGTGGCTGCGTGCGGCCTTTGATGCCACCTAGACAGCGGAACTATGTAGAGATGTCTCAGTCAGATGCGGTGTTAACCGAACGCTACAAAATCTGAGAAAGCACGCAGTTATCATCAGCACTCCATGCTTGAGCAACAAATCCAACAGCATTTCATCGACAGCGCCGACTTGAAGTACCAGTCCGCGCAGACGTTGAGTTTGCCCATCTCTTCGGCCGTTCAGGCCTTGCTGGCCTGCATCACAGGCGGCGGCAAAATTTTGGCCTGCGGGTCGGGTGCATCTGCCAACCAGGCGCAGATGTTTGCCAGTCTGTGCGTGAGCGGCTTTGAACGCGATCGCCCGGAGCTGGCGGCCCTGGCACTGACATCAGACAGCGGCTTTCTCAGTGCAGGCTCTGGCGCAGCGAATTTGTCGAACCACTACGTGGCGCGGCAGGTACGGGCACTGGGCCAGGCCAGTGATGTGCTGCTGGTCATCTCTATCAGCGGCCATGAAAGCAGCATGCTGGAGGCCGTAGAAGCCGCCCATGAGCGCGACATGATGGTGGTGGTGCTGACAGGGCATACAGGGGGGGCACTGGCCGGACGTGTGCGGGAGACCGATGTGCTGATTTGTGTACCCCACGAACGGCCAGCACGTGTGCGCGAAGTGCATGACTTGGTACTCAACTGCCTGTGCGATGGTGTTGATACCCAATTACTAGGCGAACAGGAGTCGTAATGAAAGAACAGTGGCGTCGAACAGGTTTGGCCATCGTGGCTGCGGGCATGCTGGTGGGGAGCCTGTCGGCTTGCGTGCCATTGCTGGTGGGCGGCGGCGCGGTGACGGGTGTATTGGTGGCATCTGACCGCAGAACTTCTGGCATGTACCTGGAAGATCTGCGTATCGAGCAAAAGGCAGCGTCTTTGATCAGAGATGTTCTGAACAATGGCGAGCGCGTGAGCGTCACCAGCTTTAACCGTCTGGTGCTGCTGACTGGAGAGGTACGTACCGCTGCTGAAAAAGCGCAGGTAGAGCGCATTGTGGCGGGCGTAGAAAACGTGCGCACCGTGATCAATGAGCTGGAGGTCGTGCCCTTTATCTCTTCCATCGCACAGCGCAGCAAAGACACGTTCATCACCAGCAAGGTCAAGGCCAGCATTTTGGATGCCAAGGACTTGCAGGCCAACACCATCAAGGTGGTGACAGAAATGAATGTGGTCTATCTGATGGGCATCCTGACACCGCGCGAATCCAAGCGTGCTGCAGAAATTGCACGCGGTGTGAACGATGTACGCAAGGTAGTGCGTGTGTTCGAGACGATCACGGAAGAAGAACTTGCCAGCTACCGGACCACTCCGGCACCCGTTGAGCAAGACCCTGCAGCGCAAAACTAAAGAGCAGGACGCAAAAAACCCGGCATAGCCGGGTTTTTTTGTGATGGCTGCGGTGGTTACATGATGCGAAAGTGCTCAGTACCAGCGGCCAGATCGGTATTTTTGACGCGTTTGCTGTGCAGCTTGATTTGCAGGCGCAGGTCGTTGACCGAGTCTGCACTGCGCAGCGCATCTTCGTACATGACGACTCCGCTTTCATACAGCTCAAACAGCGATTGGTCAAAGGTCTGCATGCCCAGCTCACGGCTGCGCTTCATGATTTCCTTGATCTCCACCACATCCCCCTTGGCAATCAGGTCAGAGATCAGCGGGGTGTTGAGCATCACTTCCAGGGCGGCTACGCGGCCTTTGCCGTCTTCACGGGGCAGCAGGCGTTGAGAAATCATGCCCCGCAGGTTGAGCGACAAATCCATGAGCAGCTGTTCGCGGCGTTCTTCCGGGAAGAAGTTCACGATGCGGTCCAGCGCCTGGTTGGCGCTGTTGGCATGCAGCGTTGCCAGACACAGGTGGCCGGTTTCAGAGAACACCACGGCATGTTCCATGGTTTCGCGGTCTCGAATTTCTCCCATCAAGATCACATCCGGGGCCTGGCGCAGCGTGTTCTTGAGGGCGGCCTCCCAGCTGTCCGTGTCCAGACCCACTTCGCGCTGCGTGATGATGCAGTTCTTGTGGGGGTGCACAAACTCAATCGGGTCCTCAATGGTGATGATGTGCCCTTGGGAATGCTCATTGCGCCAGTCCACCATGGCGGCCAAAGAGGTGGACTTGCCAGAGCCTGTAGCACCCACAAAGATGCACAGGCCGCGCTGGGTCATCGCCACATCTTTGAGCACTTGCGGCAGTCCCATGGAGTCAATGGAGGGAATGGTTGCCGGAATGGTTCGCAGCACCAGACCGACACGGCCTTGCTGGATGAAAGCGTTGGCACGAAAGCGGCCAATGCCGGCAGGCGAGATCGCAAAATTGCACTCTTTGGTGCGCTCAAACTCAGCCACCTGCTTGTCGCTCATGATGGAGCGCGCCAGTGACATAGTGTGTGCGGCCACCAGCGGCTGATCCATCAGGCGGATGACCTTGCCATCGACCTTGATGGCGGGCGGGAAATCTGCCGTGATAAACAAGTCACTGCCCTTGCGGGCCACCATGAGCTTGAGGAGGTCGTTAATAAATTTACTGGCCTGATCGCGTTCCATGTCGCTGTCTCCAATAGCCGGGGTTAGCCGGGGAAGTTTTCAGGCGACTTGGCCTTGCCACGTGCCTCTGCGGCGCTGATGATGTTGCGGCGCACCAGCTCTGTGAGGTTCTGATCCAGAGTCTGCATGCCCGCATTGCTACCGGTCTGGATAGCGGAATACATCTGTGCAACCTTGCCTTCGCGAATCAGGTTGCGGATAGCGCTGGTGCCCAGCATGATTTCATGGGCTGCCACGCGGCCACTGCCATCCTTGGTTTTGCACAGTGTCTGTGAGATCACGGCCTGCAGCGATTCAGACAGCATGGCGCGGACCATTTCCTTTTCTTCAGCCGGGAACACGTCGATCACACGGTCAATGGTTTTTGCGGCGCTGGAGGTGTGCAGCGTGCCAAACACCAGGTGGCCCGTCTCGGCGGCAGTCATGGCCAGGCGGATGGTTTCCAGGTCACGCATTTCACCTACCAAAATGCAGTCCGGGTCTTCGCGCAAAGCAGAGCGCAAAGCGGTGGAAAAGGAGTGGGTCATGGGGCCCACCTCGCGCTGGTTGACCAGGCATTTCTTTGAATCGTGCACGAATTCGATGGGGTCTTCCACCGTCAGGATATGCCCGTGCTGGCTGTTGTTGAGGTAGTCCACCATGGCCGCCAGTGTGGTTGACTTGCCCGAGCCTGTGGGGCCCGTGACCAGTACCAGACCACGCGGTTTGAGTGCCAGATCCGCAAGAATCTTGGGTGCATTCAAATCCTCAAGGGTGAGGATTTTGCTGGGAATCGTGCGGAAAACGGCTGCCGCGCCCCGGTACTGGTTGAACGCGTTCACACGAAAGCGTGCCAGCCCAGCAATTTCGAACGAGAAATCCACCTCCAGATTCTCTTCATATGCTTTGCGCTGCCCGTCCGTCATGATGTCGTAGACCATGCCGTGTACCGTTTTATGGTCCAGCGGCTCTACGTTGATGCGGCGCACATCACCGTGCACGCGAATCATGGGCGGCAAGCCTGCCGACAGGTGCAAGTCCGATGCTTTGTTCTTGACGCTGAATGCCAGCAGGGTGGTAATGTCCACAGCAGTTTTCCCTCTCTAGGTGTCGCGTTCGCTGCAGCGACGCTTTTTATGGGCGACTTCGTGTCAGCAGTTTGGCTGGTTTGGTACGCTCGACAAGATTATGACCACGATTGCAAACAAGCTACAAAGCGTTCGCGCGCAGATTGCCGACACATGTCAAAGGTGCGGCATACAGCCCACAGCAGTGGCATTGTTGGCGGTCTCTAAAACCTTTCCTGCCGAGGCGGTCCGCGAAGCGGCCCTGGCGGGACAGCGTGCTTTCGGAGAGAACTACATCCAGGAGGGTGTAGAAAAGATCGCCGCCGTGCGCGCCATGAAAGATGTGCCACCCCTGCAGTGGCATTGCATTGGCCCGATTCAAAGCAACAAGACCAGGCTGGTTGCGCAGCATTTTGACTGGGTGCACACCGTTGACCGGGAGAAGGTGGCGCAGCGCCTGAGTGAGCAGCGCCCTGATGATCTGGCACCGCTGCAAGTGTGCATTCAAGTGAACGTGGATGGCGGGGCCACCAAGTCCGGCTGCTCCCCGCAAGAAGCGCTGGCTCTGGCCCAGACGGTTGCGCAATTGCCGCGCTTGCAGCTGCGCGGGGTGATGAGCATTCCTGATCCGCAGGACTCGGACGAAGCCATGCTGGCCATTCATCGCAAGGTGGTGCAGGTGTTTGAAAGCATTCGTGCCTCAGGCATTGCTGGTGCAGCGCAGCTCGATACCGTCAGTCTGGGCATGACGGCCGACATGCACACGGCGATTGCTGCTGGCAGCACCATGGTGCGCGTGGGCAGCGGCATTTTTGGTGTGCGTGACTACAGTACCAAAACCTGAGGCCCCGTGTCAGTTGATGTGGCACAAGCACGGCCCAGTGTTTGCCCGTGTTGTGTATACAAAAGATGTGAACACGCTCGCTCAGAAAAAGGCGGCATGCTAAGCTGGATTCCATAGATAAGGCAGTGAATGACTGCCGAAAATTTGGAGAAAACATGCCCGGACTTTTGCCTGATATCGATCCAGATGGACTGCTGGAATTTTCGGTGGTCTACACCGATCGTGCGCTCAACCACATGTCCAAGCGCTTTACCGGCGTAGTGCAAGACATTCTGGGCACCCTCAAAGAGGTCTACAACGCGCACACTGCTGTGCTGGTGCCCGGCAGCGGCACATTTGGCATGGAAGCCGTGGCACGCCAGTTTGCCAATGGTGAAAAGGTGCTGATCGTGCGCAATGGCTGGTTCAGCTATCGCTGGACGCAGATTTTTGACACCGGCAACTTTGGCCTGGGTGGCGGTGCCGTGGTCTGCAAGGCACGCAAGCAAGGCACGGGCAGCCAGGACCCTTGGGCACCGTGTGCCGCGCAAGATGTCGCGGCCGCCATTCGTGCAGAAAAGCCCAAGGTGGTGTTTGCCCCCCATGTAGAAACCGCCAGCGGCATCATGCTGCCTGACGACTACATCCGTACCATCAGCGATGCCGCCCACGAAGTCGGCGCCTTGATGGTGCTGGACTGCGTGGCCTCTGGGGCCATGTGGGTGGACATGGTCAAGACGGGTGTGGATGTGCTGATCTCTGCCCCCCAAAAGGGCTGGAGCAGCTCACCCTGCTGCGCCATGGTGATGCTGTCTGAACGTGCACGGCAGGCCATTGACTGCACGCAAAGCTCCAGTTTCTCGTGCGATTTGAAAAAGTGGATGCAAATCGCTGAAGGCTACGAAAAAGGCGCTCACGCCTACCACACCACCATGCCCACAGATGCCTTGGTGCGCCTGCGCGATGTGATGCTGGAGACCCGAGCCTACGGCTTTGCCAAGGTGCGCCAAGAGCAGATAGAGCTGGGTGACAAAGTGCGTGCGCTGCTGCAGGCTCGTGGTTTCCCCAGCGTGGCAGCAGAAGGCTTCAAGGCACCGGGCGTGGTGGTCAGCTACACCACGGACCCAGGCATTCAAAGCGGCAAGAAGTTTCTGGAGGTTGGTTTGCAAACCGCTTCCGGCGTGCCGCTGCAGTGCGATGAAGGGCCTGACTTTCAAACTTTCCGCATTGGATTGTTTGGTCTGGACAAATGGCACAACGCCGATCGCTCGGTGGGCCACCTGCGCACTGCGCTGGATGCCATTGGCGTGCCGCCAGCCAAGGCATGATGGCGGCTTTCCGTGCAATGAAAGTGCCACCCATGAAAACACCATTGTTTGTGATTGCCGCCGCCAGCCTGATGGCCTGGGGTGCCGCTCAGGCTGCGCCCGAAACCACCGCCAGTGGCCTGGTCTACGAAGTCATTGCCGAAGGCAAGGGCGCGCAGCCCAAGGCCACGGATACCGTACGCGTGCACTATCGCGGCTGGTTTCCAGAGACGGGCAAGGAGTTTGACAGCTCGATTGCGCGCGGCGAACCCATCGACTTTCCACTGAACCGCGTCATTCCCTGCTGGACCGAAGCGGTGCAGAAAATGAAGGTGGGCGGCAAGGCCAAGCTCACGTGCCCACCCGCCATTGCCTATGGCAGCCGTGGCGCTGGACGCGCCATTCCACCCAACGCCACGCTGAACTTTGAGGTGGAGCTGCTGGGCGTGCAAGGTAAGTGAACATCTAAAAAATGAGCTGTTAGCGCTTATGTAGATTGATTTTTAGATATAAAACACCTTGAAATCACCTGCTATCAAGCGCTGATAGCTCATTTAATTATTATTTGACGAAATAAAAAAGGGAGGCCAAGCCTCCCTTTTTTGTGGATAGGTGATCGCTTAGAACGTCACATTGGCAGAGAGCCAGAGCGTACGGCCGGGCAAGGTGGTGCCTGCGACGGACGCGCCGCCTTGGAAGTACTCGTTGACCCAAGTTGGTGTGCCGTTCAGATTCACTTGACGGAACTTGCGGAAATCCTTGTTGAACAAGTTGAAGATGTTGGCGTTGAGGCTGACGTTCTTCGAGACTTGGTAGGAGCCACCCAAGTGGAACAGATGGTAGGCCTTGATGTCGCCCACGGCTTGGTAGATGGCCAGGTTGTTGCCTGTCAGGCGCTCTGGAGCGCCCGTGAAACGTGGGCTGCCACCACGGTACTCACCACGCAGCCACATGCCCAACTTGTCGGTAGGCTTCCAGTCCAGTTGCAAGCTGGCAATGTGCTTGGCAGTATTGGCCAGTTGACCGTTTTTGATGCCAGCTTCAATGACTTCGCTCTTGGTCCAGGTGTAGCCAGCTTTCATGCCCCATTGCGGGTTGAATTGAACACGACTGCTCAACTCCAGACCCCAGGTCTTCGCTTCATCCACGTTGATTGAATAGGTGGCAATAGGGTTGGCGCTGCAGCTGGAAATGAAGTTCGCTGCGCAGTCACCACCGCTGCTGATCTTGTCTTTGACCTTGTTGTGGAAAACCGTGGCAGAAGCTGTCACACCGTTCAAGCTGTCGAACAGCGCGGAGAATTCGGTGCTGGTGCTGGTTTCAGGCTTGAGATTGGGGTTGCCAATATTGATGGTGGCACCTTGGCCACTGACACCGCTGACGCCATCAATCAATTGATTCAGGCGCGGTGCACGGAAGCCTTGGCTGACACCGCCCTTGAAGGTCCACTGGGAGCTGGCACCCCAAACCAGATAGGCGCGGGGGCTGAAATTGCCACCAAATGCGTCGTGGTGGTCATAGCGGCCACCCAATGTTGCTGTAAGGCTGTCGGTCAAGCGCCATTCGTCTTCGGCAAACAGGGACCACATGGTCTGATTGTGCTTTTCGGGCAGCAGGCCATCGGTCAGCTTGGCATCCCACCACTGAGCGCCTGTGGTCAGTACATGGGCATCGCCCAAAGGTGCAACCAGCTTGGTATCCAGCACTGTATTGGTGGTCTTGAGTTCACGGTCGGAGCCTCGGCGTGGATCGCCGGCGGGAACCGCAGCACCTGGGATCGTGCGGCCTTCGGTTTCAGTCACTGTGCGCATCAGGCTGCTTTCGACAGTGGCAAAACCAAGACGACTGGTATGTCCCACCGACACTTCATCACGGTTGAAGCGCAGTGCATCTTTGTAGCCTGGAGGGGATGCATTCACTGCATCACGGTTGCCCAGACGTCCGTCTTCATTGTTGTACCAGGTGCGACCTTGATCCACATCCAACCACAGATCGTGCTCTTTGGTTGGGGTCAGCGTCAGGCGTGCACCAATACTGTGTTGGCGGCTTTCTGCTGGTGCGGGATTGCGTGCTCCGGCGGGTTGGGTAGCGCCCGGTGTCAGCACCCAGTCTGATGCCTCACGGCGGTAGACACTACCGCGCACAGCCAGGCCCAGTACGTCTTTCTTGATAGGACCGCTCAGATAGATGTTGGCCTTGTTCTCTGAACCCCATTCGCTTTCCTGGGGAATGCCTGTGCTGACACTGACTTCGCCGCCCCATTCCTTGGCAACTTTGCGCGTGATGATGTTGATCACACCGCCCATGGCGTCAGAGCCGTACAGCGTAGACATGGGGCCACGAATGATTTCAATGCGTTCAATAGCGGAAACAGGCGGCATGAAGCTGTTGAGTGCAGCGCCAAAACCATTGGGGGTGACATCGCCGGCCACATTTTGGCGACGGCCATCAATCAGGATCAGCGTGTAGTCGCTGGGCATCCCCCGGATGCTGATGTCCAGACCACCAGTTTTGCCGGTGCCGCCCATCACGTCGATACCTTCAACGCCTTGCAGCGCTTCGGCCAGATCACGGAAGTTTTTTTGCTCCAGCTCTTGACGTGTCACCACGGAAATAGAAGCAGGCGCTTGCTTGAGTTCTTGCTCAAAACCCGAAGCAGAAACCACCACTTCAGACATGGTCTGGGTGGCTTGCTGGGCGCTGGCAGAGGCGCATGCTGCGGCAGCCAAGGCCAGCAAGGTGGGCCGAATCAAAAATGGAGATGAAATTTTAGACATAGCAATTTCTGCCAGATAGTCTGGCTTCAAAAGGATGGAGAAATTGGAGCTGCGATGCGACGTGATCGCGCAGGCTATGTCCGAGTTATGAATTTTTGTATGGACGTTGGATTCCTCGATTATCGCGTTACGAATGTGAATACTTCTCAATAAGACCTTGTTTACCTTGATCTGTTGCATGAAACAAACGATCGGCAGATCACTGCCTCCATGCCTTTCACAAGCACTGCTCCTACCTTGATCGGGTATCGAGCGCCTGCACTGGCGCGGTTTGGAGGGCTTAGGCTAGGCAGGGCAAGGAGATTGCCGGATGCCTCAAGGCCAGACTGTTTCTGTGGAACTACGCCGCGCCAAGCGCTGGGCCGGGGTGCTGCTCGTCGCGGTATCGATGGTGTTTGTGTCTACCCATTTTTTGCCTGCCACGTGGGGCGTGCGCTGCATCAAAGCGATGGCCGAGGCCGCAATGGTGGGCGCGCTGGCCGACTGGTTTGCGGTGACGGCACTGTTTCGGCGCATTCCTTTGCCACTGGTGGGGCGGCACACGGCCATCATTCCACGCAACAAAGACCGCATTGGCCAGAATCTGGCGCACTTTGTGCGCGATAAATTTCTGGATGCGCCTTCCCTGATTGCGCTGATGCGCCAGCACGACCTGGCACAGCACATGGCGCAGTGGCTGCTGGAGCCGCGCAATACCCAGTTGCTCGGGCAGCAGCTGGCTCGCATGGCCGCAGGTGCTCTGGAGATGGTGCAAGACAGGCAAGTGGAGCGCTGGCTCAAGCGCACGGTGCGCAGCGCCCTGTCGCAGGTCGACCTGAGCCAGTCGATGGCCACGGTGCTGTCTGCCTTGACGCACAAAGGGCAGCACCAGGCGGTGCTGGATGATGTGCTGGTCAAAATTTCGGAGGTACTGCGTGAAGAACGCTCACGCACTTTCATGGCAGAAACAATCGTGCAATGGCTCAAGCGAGAGCATCCGCTCAAGGAGAAGCTGCTGCCCACGGATTGGCTCAGCGACAAAGGCGCGGATGTGATGGCCGAGGCTATTGATAGCGTGCTGGCCGATATGGCGCACAACCCGCAGCACCGTTTGCGTGAGGCATTTGATCGCCAGTTGCTGCAGTGGATTGAACGGTTAAAGCACGACCCCGCATATGCAAAAAGGGGCGAGCAGATTCGCCATTACATGCTGCACGATGAAAAAATGTCCAGCTACCTGCACAACCTGTGGAGCCGCATGCGCAGCAAGCTGCAGGCAGACCTAGGCAATGAGCATTCACGGGTGGCGCGCAGGCTGGCGGGGGCAGGGCAGTGGCTGGGGCAGTCGCTGGCGCAAGACGCCGCATTGCGTGCATCGATGAACGAGCGGCTGGAGCGCTGGGCGCATAGTCTGGCTCCTGACGTTTCACAGTTCATTGCCAAGCATATTCAAGACACTGTGCAGCGCTGGGATGCCAAGGAGCTGTCTGCGCTGGTGGAGCAGCATATTGGCAGAGATTTGCAGTTCATTCGCATCAACGGCACCCTGGTTGGCGGCGCGATTGGACTGCTGCTTTTCTTGATGGGCGTCTGGCTGGGGCCTGCACCGGCTGCGCTGTAGTACAGGCAGGCACGGTGCTGGCGCTCATGCATGGCCGGCCAAGATGGCGTGTTTCAGGTGCAGCGGCCATGGCAACGCCGCATTAAAAAAGCCTGCTGCGCAGGCAGCAGGCTTTCAGGCATCGCACAGTCAATAGTCTGTGGCAGCGTGTCGCTTAGAAGCGGCCGGTGATCGACGCATAGTATGCGCGACCCAGTTCGTTGTAGGAAGCGGCACCAGCGCCGGAGCTGTTGGACTCGCGCAGCAGACGCTTGTCGGCCAGATTGGTGATACCGAAGTTCAGCGAATAGTCCTTGCTCAGCTTGTACTGGGCACCGATGCCAAACAGCGCATATGCACCGATTTCCTGCAACTGGTTGCCTGTGGACACTGCGCCGCCGGTTTGCACGGTGCGTGGCTCCTGGCGTCCATAGAACGTGGCGTTCAACTGGGTCGAGAAGACATCGTTGACTTGCCAGTCCAGCGTGGAGTTGACGGTGTACTTGGGAATCACGGACAGAGGCTGGTTATTTTCCTTGTTGTGGTTCTTGAGCATGTAGGTGAAGTTGTTCACCAGCTTCAGGCGGCTGCCATCCTTGCCATCCAGAGGAAGGGTCAGGTTACCCTCAACCCCCTTGACGATGGCCTGGCTGGCATTCATCCACTGGAAGACCTGCGATGTACCGACCACGATGGGGGTGCCATCGTTCATCTCGGAGTAGATCTTGTTCTTGTAGTCGTTCTGGAAGTAGCTCAGGCTGGCGTCCAGACCGTTGTGGTTGGAGTAGGCAAGTCCCAGCTCTTTGTTGACACTGATTTCTGCCTCCAGATCCGGGTTGCCGACAATGTAGCAACCAGCTCCCATATTGGGCGAGTTGACCGGGCAGCCGTTACCACGGGTGTAGTACAGGTAGTTCTTGTTGGTCTGGTACAGATTGGGCGCCTTGAACGCCCGTGCAATACCGCCCTTGACCTGCCAGCTGTCATTGACCTGGTAGGTCGCGTTCAGGCTGGGGCTCCAGTTGTTGCCCGACTGGCTGTGGTGGTCGAAACGCACGCCGGGAGTCAGGATCAGGTTCTGGAAGGGCTCAAAGTTGTCTTCAACGAACAGTGCAAAGTTTTGCGCATCTGCTTTGCCGCTGCGCTCGCCAGCGCTTCCGACCAGACCGCCAATATTGTTGCCGCCCGTGCCAGTGCCCTGTGCCATGGCAGCGGCGTCATTGAGCTTTTCGTTGCGGTACTCGAACCCGCTGGTCAGCATGTGCGAAGTGCCGCCCAGTGTGAACGGGGTGTTGACTTCACCGGTCAGGAAGTAGTTGCCCAGTTTGGACGAGACCTTGTCATTTCCGCTGGTAATCGAGCCTTCTGGGCCGCCTGCCAGGCCGACTGGGTTTTGCCAGCGGCGGGTGTTTTCATACTGGAACAGCAAGCGCGAAGTACCCCAGTCCCAGGTGCCGCGGTGGGCCAGACCAATGGTGTTGCGGTTGGTGCGATTGGTTTCTTCGCCAATCAGCGACTGGCGGATGGGGGCGTTGGCATCAATGCTGACCGGGGTTTCACCCGCGTAGATGTTGGTCTGGCGGCTGGCTCCCAGCTCCAGCTCCAGCACTTGGCGGGGTGTCAGGTCCCAGCGCAGCAGGGCATTGATGTCCTTGTTGTTGACACCTTCGCGGCCTGCGGGCGCAATCACCGATGTGGTGTTGGATGTGCGGTTCAGATCAGGGCTGTCTGCATCGGTCTTGGCCATATTGCCAAAGAGGCGAAAGGACAGGTTCTCTGCCAGAGGGCCGGACAGGTTAAAGCTGCTGCGCTTGGTGTCGCCTTCGTTGGAGTCTTCCTGGAACTTGCCGTAAACCGTGACGGAGCCTTGCAGCTTGTCTGTGGGCTTCTTGGTGATGATGTTCACCACACCACCCGATGCGCCAGAGCCATAGCGGGCTGCCGCTGGGCCACGAATGACTTCAATGCGCTCAATCGCTTCTACAGGCACCCAGTTGGAGTCGCCACGGGTGTCGCGTTCGCCGCTGCGGCCCATTTTTGCGCCATTGCGCGATTGCACGGGCTTGCCGTCAATCAGGATCAGGGTGTTTTCCGGGCCCATGCCACGGATGTCAATCTGGCGGTTGTTGCCGTACTGGCCCGAGGCAGAGTTGCCAGTCAGGTTGACGCCGGGCATGGTGCGCACCAGCTCGGAAATGTCGTTAGCGGGTGCGCGTTCGGTGAGTTCTTCCTGCGTGATCACCGAGACGCCGAGCGCTTGCTTGAGTTCTTGCTCGGCGGTGGCGCGCACCGTGGTTTCTCCCAGGACGGTGTCCTGAGCTTGAACAAATGTGTGTGCGGCCAGCGTGACTGCGGAGAGTACGAAAAGCTTGGAAGTTCTGGAATGCGACATTTCAAAAAAATCAATAGTTAAATAGGAATTATTCGCATCAGATTGTAATCACTCGAAATGTGAATAAGAGTGATTCTTGTTATATTCGTGGTGTTTGTGGCGCATTTGTCACGATCACCTCTAAGTGCCTGACATTTCCCCTCGCAAAGAGGCGCGATGCATTCAGGCTCCAGCAACCTGTCTAGAAGGAGGGCATGCGCCCATGACCATCTCAAACCGTAAGGCGTCACGCCGTTACTGGCTGGCTTGTATTGCTGCCGGCGCTTGTGCTTTTGGCTCTGCGACATGGGCCGCTTCGCCCGCAGCAACCTCGGTGGTGCACGCCATGGGCAGCACTTCAGTACCTGCAGCCCCCAAGCGGGTGGTGGTCTATGACCTGGCAACCCTGGACACCATGCAGGCGCTGGGCATTGCAGTGACAGGCGTGCCCAAGGCGCAGTTTCCGCAGTACATGGCGGGTTATGGCGATGCCAAGTACACCGTGGCGGGCACGCTGTTTGAGCCCGATTACGACGCGCTGAGCAAGATCAAGCCCGATCTGATCGTTGTGGGTGGCCGCTCGGCAGCCAAGTATGAGGCACTGAGCAAGATTGCCCCTACGGTGGACTTCACCGTGAAGGGCGAGCACATGCTGCAGGACATGGAGCGCAACATCACGCAGATGGCCAACCTGTACAACAAGCAGGCACAAGGCAAGGCACTGGTTGCCAAGATTCACCAGGCCGTGGGCGAGCTGCGCAATGTGTCAAGCCAGGCTGCGCCGGGCTTGCTGTTGATGGCGGTGAACGAGCGCATCATGCCGAATGCGTCAGGCTCGCGTTTTGGATTCCTGTTTGACACCCTGGGTGCCCGTTCTGCCATCACAGCCAAAGACGTACCTGCACGGGGCACGGCCTACACCTTTGAGGATGTGGCCAAACTCAACCCGCAATGGATTTATGTGATTGACCGCAACACGGCCACGGGCTCTGCGGCCGGTGGTGGCGAGATCATTCCTTCGCAGAAGGTGTTTGACAACGCACAGATCAAAAATACGGCGGCTGGCCAAAAAGGGCAGGTGGTGTTTTTGGACCCCAAGGGCTGGTACTTGATGGGCAGCACTGGCCCAACGGCCTTGCTCGGCAATGTGGCGCAGCTCAAGCAGGTGTATGCCGCAGCCCAGCGTTGAGGGCTCAGCGCCAAGCGCTGTGCGAGAAAAGCGTGTGTGAAGGTTGCTTCGTTAAAAGAAGCGGCCTTCGCTTATCAGGCAATCGTTTTAGATATAAATCTATCTGAAAACTAAGAGCAGCCAGCGATGGGTGCTCTTTTTTTATCGTTTACGCGTCGTCGCGTGCCTGCTGGGCGGCGGCCTGTGCGTCTTGCAGCAGGTGTTCACCAATTTGCTTCCAGGCTTTGGCGGCGTCGTGCTCGCCCGAAAAGTGGTGGCAGCTGGCCGCCGTCATGGCGATGCGGCCATTTTCTGGGTCCAGATCAAAGGCCAGCTCGCATTGGGCTGCAGCGTTGCTCCACATGAGCAAGGCGTTGGCAGAGTCTTCTTTTTGCAGTGCGTAAGCTTCGGCCATCCAGGCCTGTGCCAGGCGGAAAGCCGCTTCGGTGTGGTTCAAATCAGCCTGATGGGCAAGATAAAAGTGCTTGCCAGCTTCTTGCCACAGTGCGCGGGCGCGCTGGAAATCGGTGGTGGCTGCCTGCTGGGCCTGCTCGACCAAGGCGTTGCCCGAGTTCAGGTGTTCTTCAAAGCTGAGTTCAGTCATGGTGTGCGAAAAGGAAAGGCGATCTGCATGAACCCGGCATTGTGGCGCGATGCCTGAAAGCGCGTGCGTTGCAAGCTTTCTGCCTGGGCGTTTTACACCGGTAACCAGCGCTGCCAAAAGCGTGTGCGCGCAGCTGCAGTTTCCTTGGCACCCAATGCCTGCAAAAGTTGCTGCAACTCTGTGCGTTCGTACTGCCGCGCGGCTTGCAAGGGGGTGAGGCTGCCCAGCTGTGCGGGCAGGTTGGGGTTGGCACCGTGCGCAAGCAGCAGGCGCGCCACTTCGGTGTGGCCGTGGATGATGCTGATTACCAGTGCCGACAACATCACCTCAGGGTGCTGGTAGTTGGCATCCACACCTTCGCTCAGATGAAAACGCACACAGTCCACATCGCCGCGCTCGGCGGCCATGTACATGTCTTTCCAGTCTCCGCCGCCGCTGGCCATGGGTGCTCCTTGGAAGTGATTGGCTGCACTGTAAAAGCAAACATGGCGCGCGGCTACAGGGCTTGCGCGAAGAAGCGCCGGTCAGCGGATGGGTGAAAAGTTCTTTTCAATGCCGCCGTGCGCTCAAGGCCTCAACGACATGGTTTCCCTGACAAGACACGCCGTTGCATGTACTGGTTTTAGGTAAGTTCTTTACGGGGTTTTTGCTGTGGTTTGACCAGCAAGACTGGGTGCAGCGAAGATGGGGCTGACCCAGCCTGATACGGCCTCTTTCATTGACTTTTTTGCGAGCCAGACCATGACACAGACATCGCGACGCAGCATTCCCTCCAAGGTGCCATCCCTGGTCACTCTAGCCTGCCTCAGTGCGCTGGCAGGCAGTGTCATGGCCGCGCAACCCGACTACCCCGATGCCGCAGCCAGCGACCCCGCCAAGCTGGGCTGGATGGTGGGCTCGCCACCGCCAGCAGACCGCATTTTGCGTTTTGACGATGGCTCGTACTTTCAGTTTCCCGCCATGCGCTGGAGCGTGTCCCATTTTCGCCAGTTGATGCCCACGGTGAACGTCTCGCGCGGCTTGGGTGCCCCGGTGGCTCTGCCACGTGCACTGCGCAGCGATATTGACGCGGTGACGTTTATCCCCACGGGCTCAGACAGGCCCATGACGTGGCAGCAATCACTGCCCGTCAATTACACCGACGGTATCGTGGTGCTGCACCGGGGTAAGGTGATCTATGAGCGCTATTTCGGGGTGCTGAAGCCAGACGGCCAGCATGCCGCCATGTCGGTCACTAAATCGTTTGTCGGCACCTTGGCCGCCATGCTGGTGGCCGAAGGCAAGCTCGATGCTGCGCGGCGTGTGGCCGACTATGTGCCTGAGCTGGCCACTTCGGCCTTTGGCAGCGCGACGGTGCGGCAGGTGATGGACATGACCACCGGCATTCGCTTCAGCGAAGACTATGCAGACCCGAAAGCCGAAGTCTGGGCGCATGCCGCAGCAGGCAATCCGCTGCCCAAGCCGGCCGATTACAGCGGCCCGCGTACGTACTATGAGTTTCTGGAGACCGTGCAGCCCGAAGGCAAGCATGGTGAGGCGTTTGGTTACCGCACGGCCAATACCGATGCGCTGGGCTGGGTGCTGGCGCGGGTCACGGGGCGTTCGGTCGCGCAACTGCTGTCAGAGCGTATCTGGAGCCGCCTGGGCACCGAACAGGACGCGTACATGAGTGTGGACTCGATTGGCACACCATTTGCGGGAGGTGGCCTGAATCTGGGCCTACGCGACATGGCACGCTTCGGTGAAATGGTGCGCAATGGCGGTGTGTTCCATGGCCAGCGCGTGCTGCCAGCCGCAGCCGTGGCAGACATTCGCCGCGGTGGAGACCCTGCCGCCTTTGCCAAAGCGGGCTACACGCAGCTGCCCGGCTGGTCGTACGCCAATATGTGGTGGGTTACGAACAACGACCATGGCGCTTTTGCTGCACGCGGGGTGCATGGGCAAACCATCTATGTGGATCCGAAAGCCGAGATGGTGATTGCCCGCTTTGCCTCGCACCCGGTGGCTGCCAATGCGGCCAGCGATGCCACGTCGCTGCCGGCCTACCACGCGCTGGCCTTGCACCTGATGCAGCGCAGCAAGGCAGCAGCGCGGTAGCGGCCTGTGCGGGGTGCGCTCAGGCCATCTGGCTGATGGTTTTGCGAAAGCGCGCCAGCGACAGCGCAAACAGCACGGCCCCGATCACGGCCAGCGCCAAAAAGGGCTTCCACACCACTTCCAGCCCCGCGCCGCGGTACAAAATGGCCTGGCCCAGTTCTACAAAGTGGGTGGTGGGGGCCAGCAGCATGATGTTCTGCACAAGCTCAGGCATGGACTCGCGCGGCGTCATGCCCCCCGACAGCAGTTGCAGCGGCAGCAGTGTCAGCACCATCAGCAGGCCGAACTGCGGCATGGAGCGCGCCACTGTGGCCATGAAGATGCCCATGGCCGTGGTGGCAAACAGGCACAGTGCTGCCCCGGCCATGAACAGCGGAATGCTGCCTTCAATAGGCACCTGCAAAAAGCCACGCACCACCAGATTGAGCGAAACGCCAGCCGCCAGCAGCACTACGGCACCCATGGACCAGACTTTGGCCAGCATGATTTCGGTGGGCGTAACAGGCATGACCAGCAAGTGCTCGATGGTGCCGTGTTCGCGCTCGCGGATCAGTGCCGCGCCGGTCAGGATGATAGACAGCATGGTCACGTTGTTGATGATCTGCATCAGCCCGCCAAACCAGATTTTGTTCAGCGAGGGGTTAAAGCGGGCACGCAGCTCCAAGTCCACCGGCAGTGTGCTGGCGCTGCGGTGGCGCTGGGTGAACTCGTTGATCTCGGCCAGCACGATCTGCTGGATGTAGCCACTGCCTGAGAAGGCCTGGCTCATGCGCGTGGCATCCACATTCAGCTGCAGCTGTGCTTTCTTGCCTGCCAGCACGTCGCGCTGAAACCCGGGGGGAATGATCAGCGCAAAAGTGAAGCGACCTGCATCCATGCCGGGGTCTACCTGCTGCCATTGCATCATCTGTGGCGGCATGAACTGTGGCGGGTAAAAAGCCGAGGCAATGCGTGCCGACAGGGGCGACTGGTCCTGGTCCACGATGGCAATGGGCGCGTGGTGCAGCGTCTCGGGCATGGCCGATGCGGAGGTGTAGACCGATGCGGTGAAGGTGTAGACGATGAGCACCAGCATCACCGGGTCACGCCACAGGCTCCACAGTTCTTTGATGCCCAGGCGCCAGATGTTTTTCAAGCTATGCAGCATGGCTGTCTTTCCAATACTTCACAGGAGCTGCCCCACAGCGACAGGCAGGGGGAGGGCGTGCAGCGACTCATGGGGGTGTTCCATCATTTCTCTTGCTTGGGCAGTGCCCAGATGGCAATGCCCATGATGATGGGGATCGCGAGCAGCAGCGGCACATAGGCACTGGCCAGATCGTGCAGCCCCAGCGCCTTGCTGAACACGCCGCGACTGATGGCGAACATGTGCGTGGCGGGGTAGATTTCACCAATCCAGCGGCCCGCACCCTCCAGTGACGAGACTGGATCGGTCAGGCCCGAGAACTGCGTGGCCGGAATCAGGGTGCCCAGCATGGCAAAGAACATGGCCGCAATCTGGCTGCGTGTGATGGCCGATGCCAGCAGCCCCATGCCCGTGGCGATGATGGCAAAGAGCACGGCGGCCAGCGTCAGAGCAATAAAGCTGCCAGTCATGGGCACGCCGAAGGCAAACACCGCCAGAGCGCACATGAGCAGGTAGTTGAGCAAAGCCAGGGCCACATAGGGCAGTTGCTTGCCCAGCAAGAATTCCGTGCGTGTCACCGGCGTCACATACAGGTTGACGATGGAGCCCAGCTCTTTCTCGCGCACCACCGCCAGCGCAGTGAGCATGGCAGGGAACATCAGCAGCAGCATGGGGATGACGGCAGGCACCATGGCGGGCAGGCTTTTGACGTCGGGGTTGTAGCGAAAGCGGGTTTCTATTGCCACCTGGCCGCCCATTTGTACGCCCATGCGCTCGTGCACCTGCTGCGCAAGCCAGTGCTGGTGCATGCCTTGTACATAGCCTTTGATGGTTTCGCCCCGCTGGGGCATGGCCCCGTCAAACCATGCGCCGATGGCTACGGGGCTGCCGCGCAGCACGTCGCGGCCAAAGCCGGGTGGTATCTCGATGGCCAGTGCGATGGCTCCGCTCTTCATGCGCCGGTCCAGGTCTTCGTACGAAGTCAGGGGCGGCTGCTCAATAAAGTAACGTGAGCCCGACAGGCTTTGCGTGTAGCTCTGGCTCAAGGTGCTCTGGTCGCGATCAAGGACGGCGAACTTCAGGTCCTCCACATCCATGCTGATACCAAAGCCGATCACCACCATCAGCACCAGCGAACCTACCAGCGCGAGCGTGGCGCGCACCGGGTCGCGCTGCAGCTCCAGTGATTCGCGCCACAGATAACTCCACAGGCGCTGCAGGCTGAAGCGGGCTGGGGCTGCAGATACTGCAGATACAGGAGCGTCTTGCGCGCTTTTGTCAAGGTTGTCAGATGCATTCGTTGCTGAAGTGCTTGCTGTGTCAGCGTAAACAGCTTCTTTTTTCGCATCCAGCTGTGGAGCGGCCTCGCCCGAGGCTTGCACCAGATAGCCAATGAAAGCCTCTTCCAGCGTGGCAGCGCCGCGCTTGGCCGTCAGGGCTGCGGGGGTGTTACTGTCGAGCACCTTGCCCGCGTGCATCATGGACATGCGGTCGCAGCGTGCGGCCTCGTTCATGAAGTGGGTGGAGATGAAAATGGTCACCCGGTCACGGCGCGACAGCTCCACCAGCAGACGCCAGAACTGGTCGCGCGCCACCGGGTCTACACCCGAGGTGGGTTCGTCCAGAATCAGCAGCTCGGGCCGGTGCACCATGGCCACGGCCAGCGACAGGCGCTGGCGCAGGCCCAGTGGCAGCTTGTCGGGCAGATCGTGGCGCTCCTGGGTCAGGCCAAAGCGCTCCATCATTGCTTGCACGCGTGCGGGCACCTCGGCTTCGGGCACATGGAACAGCCGGGCATGCAGCACCAGATTTTGCTCCACCGTCAGTTCGCCATACAGCGAAAAAGCCTGCGACATATAGCCCACGCGCTTGCGGGTGGCGATGTCGTTGGGGTTCACGGCCTTGCCGAACAGCCAGGCCTGGCCCTCGCTGGCCGGCATCAACCCGGTCAGCATCTTCATGGTGGTGGATTTGCCGCAGCCGTTGGAGCCCAGAAAACCAAAGATTTCGCCTCGACGGATGCGGAAATTCACATGGTCCACGGCCACAAAGTCGCCAAAGCGCATGGTGAGGTCTTGGGCCTCAATGGCGATGTCGGCGTCATCTGCTTGCAGTGGCGGTATGACCACCTCGGCGTGGTCGCGCTTCTTGGCCTCGGGCAGCAGGGCAATGAAAGCCGCTTCCAGCGATTGCGTGTCGGTGCGCGCCAGCAGCTCAGCTGGTGTGCCGGTGGCCAGTATCTGGCCGTCATCCATGGCGACCAGCCAGTCAAAGCGCTGGGCCTCATCCATATAGGCGGTGGCCACCAGCACGCTCATTTGCGGGCGCGTGGTGCGGATGCGCTGGATCAGGTCCCAGAACTGGGCACGTGCCAGCGGGTCTACGCCGGTGGTGGGTTCGTCCAGAATCAGCAAGTCTGGGTCGTGAATCAGCGCGCAGCACAGCCCCAGTTTCTGCTTCATGCCCCCTGACAGCTTGCCCGCAGGGCGCTGCAGAAATTTGAACAGCCCGGTGCTTTGCGTCAAATCATCAATGCGGGAGCGGCGCTCAGCGGCATTGTGGCCAAACAGGCGGCCAAAAAACTGCAGATTCTCTTCAACCGACAGCGTCGGGTAGAGGTTCTTGCCCAGCCCCTGGGGCATGTAGGCAATGCGCGGGCAGACACGGTCCCGGTGCGCTTTGCTGCGCATGTCGCCATCCAGTGCCCGGATTTGGCCTTGCTGCACGGCGCGTGCGCCCGACAGCAATGACAGCAGACTGGACTTGCCCACGCCGTCAGGGCCAATCAGGCCCACCATGCCACCGGCAGGAATGTCCAGCGTGATGCCGCGCAAAGCGACGGTCTTGCCATAGCGCAGGTGCACGTTCTGCAGGCGGGCGACAGGGGGCGCCAAAGAGGATGCGGCCATGCCTGTTTACTCCGGCAGCTTCACCTGCAGGTGGGCAGGCCACTGTGCCCCGGGTTCGGCCAGTACCCAGGCCTGACCGGGCAGACCGGTCTTGACCTGCTGAAGGTGCTTTTGCAGCAACTGCGGATCGATCTGCGCCTTGACGCGGAACATGAGTTTTTGGCGTTCGCTGGCAGTTTCTACCGTTTTGGGCGTGAACTGCGCGGTGCTGGCCACGAAGGACACGGTGGCCGGAATGACCCATTGCGGGGCGGCATCCAGCACGATGCGCACCTCAGACCCCAGCGCCACACGGCCAGCGACGGTCTCGGGCAGGAAAAAGCCCATGTACACGTCTGACAGGTCCACCAGATTCAGGACTTTGCCGCCAGCGCCCAGTACTTCGCCCGGCTGAGCCAGACGAAACTGCACACGCCCGTCGCGTGGCGCGGTGAGCGTGCTGTCGTCGAGTTCGGCATTGATGCGCTGCACCGTGGCAGCGGCTGCCGTGACGGCAGAGTCCGAGCCCGTCACGTTGGCGCGGGCCGCTTCGATGGCGGCTTTGGCGGCGGCAACCTGGGCCTGCGTGGCTTTGAGTGCGGCCTCGGCACTGCGCACGCGGGCACGGTCATCGTCCAGCTCCTGCATGGAGCTGGCACCTTCTTTGGTCAGCGTTTCGGAGCGGGCCAGACGGCGGCGGGCGGCATCCAGTTCGGCTTCGCGCTGGCTCACCAGGGCCAGTGCGGCCACGTGGTCGCTCTCGCGCAAGGCTACCTGAGCCTTGGCTGCCGCCACGGCATGTACGGCGCGGTCCTTGCCCGCGACGGCCTCGGCGTGCTGGGCTTGCAGGGTGTGAATCTGCATGTGTGCCAGCGGCTCGCCGGCTTTCACGAAAGCGCCTTCGGTAACCAGAATGTCTTGCACACGACCGCCGAGCTTGGTGGCGACATCAATCTCGGTGGCCTCGATACGGCCGTTGCCGCTGGCCAGACCGGTGTCTGTCTGGCTGTCCTGCCATTGTTTCCAGGCATAGCCACCGGCCAGCACCAGGGCTGCGGCGACGGCCACGAGGGTGAGGGATTTTTTGGTACGGGCAGACACAGGCATGGCGATAGACATTCGGTTAAGGGGTGACGAAGGAGGACGGCGCAGTAGCAGGCGCTCCCCCCAGGGCGGTGTACAGGCTGATCTGAGCGGCCTGCAGCGCGTAGTGCGCCTGCACGGCCTGCTGCGCGGCGGTCAGCAGTTCACGCTGGGCATCCAGTACGTCCAGATAGGGCGAGGCACCGTTGTCGTAGCGCAACTGGGCCAGCCGGGCGCGTTCTTGCAGCGCCTGCAGGTTGTCTTGCTGTACCTGGGTTTGCTGGGCCAGATAGTGGCGGGCCGACAGTGCATCGGCCACTTCGCGGAACGCGCTCTGCAAACTGCGCTCGTAGCTGGCTACAGCGCTGTGCTGGCGCACAGTGGCCAGATCCAGATTGGCGCTGCGGCGGCCACCGTCGAAGATGGGCAGCGAGATGCTGGGTGCAAAAGTCCATGCTCTGCTGCCTGCATCAAACAGGCCGTCCAGCTGCGCGCTGCCGGTGCCAAAACTGCTGGTCAGCGCAATGCGAGGAAAGAAGGCCGCCCGTGCAGCTGACACCTGGGCCCGTGCAGCCTGCAACTGGTATTCGGCCGAGACGATGTCGGGCCGTGCCTGCAGCAGGCTTGAGGGCAAGCCTGCCGGGACTTCGCGAAAGATGGGTGTTCCAGGAGCCATGGCAGGCAGTGCGACCACTGCCTGCCCCGTCATTTGTGCCAGCGCGTGCGCAATCTGCGCCCTCTCCTGCTGCAGCGACACAGCCAGTGAACGCGCCTGGTTGTGCAGGCTTTGCACCTGAGTGAGCGCGTATTTGGACGTACTTCCGACTTCATAGCGGCGGGTAAAAATGCGCAGCGTTTCTGCACGGCTTTCCACCGTACTGCGCGCCAGGTGCAAGCGGTCATCCAGCTCCCGCAGTGCCAGATAGCTGCGCGCCACCTGGCTCATCAGGCTCAGCTGGGTGGCCTGCGCACCAGCGGCAGTGGCCAGATACTGCTGCAGCGCGGCCTCGTCCAGACTGCGCACGCGGCCCCAGAGATCCAGCTCCCAGCTGTTGAGTCCCACGAACACTTCGTGGTCGCTGCCGGTAACCGGGCGGCCGCTGATGTTCAGGTCACCCGGTACGCGGGCACGGGCATGGTTGCTGCCCACTGCCAGTGTGGGAAAGCGGTCGGCACGCTGAATGCCGTGGGCGGCGCGGGCCTCTTGCACGCGCAGCAGCGCCAGCTTCAGGTCGTGGTTGTAGACCAGTGTCCGCTCCAGCAGCTGGGCCAGCGTGGGGTCTTGCACCATGGTGCGCCAGTCGGGCAAAACGGTGGCGTGCTGGACTTTGCTGGCATGGCTGTCTGCAGGCCACTGGCTGGGCAGGGTCGTGATGTCGGGCTGGGCCAGTGGCCGGGAGCCCGGGGCACAACCGCTGAGCAAGGCGGCACACAGCGCGGCTGCCACACACACGCAGCGGTGCAAATGAGGTGGAAAAGCAGGTGGATGCATCGCAAAACACTCGGTAAGGCCTGTCCAGAATCGGTACATGGGTCACGGGGTATGACCATGCTTGCCTGACAGTGTGAAAGCCATATGTCGGAGACTTCTTGAGCAAAGTCAAGTTTTTGGGCCGATGGCCGGTTTTCTCTCCACGATCACACGCCCGCCTGCAGGTGCTCTGAGGGTGTTGGACGAATGAACGGGGTATTCAGCGCTGTGCTGGCCTGGGGAGGTCTTTCAGACAGGGCCGTGCGCGCACGTGCAGGTGCCCGTTTGCAAAAATGGCGCACATTCGTCAGGAGCAAGGCTGGAAAAGAAAATGCCCGTGAGACACGGGCAAAGTCAGATGCCAAGCCCCACGTTGTGGTGGCAAGACGGGGTGTTTTATTGCTGGCGCACGGGGTTAAAAACGCGGCAGATCGGGGTGGCTGATCTGACCGCCACGTACCAGCATCTTGCCGTATTCGGCACAGCGGTTGTGCGTGGGAATGACCTTGCCCGGGTTGAGCAGGCCTGCCGGGTCAAACGCTGCCTTGAGCGCAAACATCTGCAGGTTTTCTTCGGTGGTGAACTGTGTGCACATGCTGTTGAGCTTTTCCACGCCCACGCCGTGTTCGCCGGTCACGGTGCCGCCCATGGCCACGCTGGTCTCCAGAATGTCGGCACCAAACAGTTCGCAGCGATGCAGCTGATCGGCATCGTTGGCATCAAACAGAATCAACGGGTGCAGATTGCCGTCGCCGGCGTGGAAAACGTTGGCGCAGCGCAGCTGGTACTTTTTTTCCATCTCCTGGATGGCCAGCAGGATGTCAGCCAGCCGCTTGCGTGGAATGGTCGAGTCCATGCACATGTAGTCGGGACTGATACGGCCACTGGCAGGAAAGGCGTTCTTGCGCCCGCTCCAAAAGCGCATGCGCTCTTCTTCGCTGTTGCTCACCGTGATGGCGGTGGCACCGGCGCTGCGCAGTACATCGCTCATGCGGCCGATTTCTTCCTCCACCTCTTCAGGGGTGCCGTCGGACTCGCACAGCAAAATGGCTTCGGCCGTCAGGTCATAGCCTGCCTTGACGAAATCTTCTACTGCGGCGGTCATGGGCTTGTCCATCATCTCTAGCCCGGCGGGGATGATGCCTGCGGCAATCACTGCGGCCACGGCATCGCCCGCTTTGCGTATGTCGTCAAAGCTGGCCATGATGCAACGCGCCAGCATGGGCTTGGGAATGAGCTTGACGGTGACCTCGGTCACCACGGCCAGCATGCCTTCGCTGCCGACCATGGCGGCCAGCAGGTCGTAGCCGGGGGCATCCAGCGCGTCAGAGCCGAACTCCACGGGCTCGCCCGCAATGGTGAAGCCTTTGACCTTCAGCACGTTGTGCACGGTCAGGCCGTATTTGAGGCAGTGCACACCGCCGGAGTTCTCAGCCACATTGCCGCCGATGGTGCAGGCAATCTGACTGCTGGGATCGGGGGCGTAGTACAGGCCGTGGGGCGAGGCAGCTTCGCTGATCGCCAGATTGCGCACGCCGCACTGCACAACGGCTGTGCGGCTGGTGGCGTCGACTTTGAGGATCTGATTGAACTTGGCCAGCGACAGCGTTACCCCCAGCGCATGGGGCATGGCACCGCCAGAAAGCCCCGTGCCCGCACCACGTGCCACAACAGGTGCGTTGATGGCATGGCAGGCCTGGAGCACGGCCTGCACTTGCTCGTACGTTTCGGGCAGGCAGACCACCAGGGGCCTTTGGCGGTAGGCGGTCAGGCCGTCGCACTCATAGGGGGTGGTGTCTTCGCTGTGCCACAGCAAGGCGTGCGCAGGCACGTGCTGGGACAGGGCGTGCACTACCTCGGCTTGGCGGGCAGCACGTTCGGAAAGGCTGGCAGTCGTCATAGCGCTTGACTGTAGAGCAAGTGGCGATGCGTGCCTTGTGATTTTTCTTGCAAGCGGGCGTGAAAGCATCACGCCAAGGGCGTTCTGAGATTGTAAAAAGTGAGCTGCTTGCGCTGTTTGAATAAGCGCTGCAGCATGTTTTTATTGGAAGTCAGAGGCGCCAGGACATTGAGTACCGCTGGATATTGTGCTCAAAGCGGCCTGCCTGCCGCGGCAAGCCCTTTGCTGCGAGGTGGGCGTACCGGCAGATCACATCGTTTTGGCCAGCCATTCGGCAAAGGCCTGGCATTCCCAGCGGTCCATGGTGCCGGTGCGCCAGCAGAGGTAGTGGGCATGCTGGCTCTCTACGTCCAGGTCAAACATGCGCACCAGCGTGCCGTTGTCCAGCCAGGGTGCCCCCAGTTTGAGCCGCACGGGGGCAACACCTAATCCGGCGGCTGCCGCATCGCACAGCAAACCTACGTCATTGAACTGTGAGCCTTCGGTAGGCTCTGCCCAATCCAGCCCGGCGGCCTGGAACCAGGGGCGCCACGACTCCAGCGGGCTGCGCAGCAGGGGCAGCTCCATCAGGTCTTCAGGCTTTTCAACCGGGCCATGCTGGCGCAGAAAGGCGGGCGATGCCAGCGGGGTGTACACATCGCGGGCAATTTCGCGGTGTTCCACGTCGGCATAGTGGCCGGGGCCGTAGCGCACCATCAGGTCGGCGTCTTCAGCCACCACATCCAGCAGCGGAATGGCGACTTGCAAGGTGAGGTCAATTTCCGGGTATGCCTCGGTGAACTGCGCCAGGCGCGGTATCAGCATGCAACGTGCAAATGTAGGAGTGACCGCAATCTTGAGCCGTGCGCGGCCCGTTGTCACCGGGTGATTGGGAAAGCACTGCAAAGCTCCAAGACCTTCGCGCACTTGCTGCAGGTAGTTCTGCCCGTCAGAGGTGAGCGAAAAATCGGTGCGGCCAAACAGCAGTGTGCCCAGCACCTGCTCGAGCTGACGCATGCGGTGGCTGACCGCACTGGGGGTGACGTTGAGCTCTTCAGCCGTTTGCGTCACGCTGCGCAAGCGGGCCAGGGCTTCAAAGGTCAGCAGGCATTGGATAGGCGGAATGCGCCGGGCCGAACGGCTGTCAAAAAAACGGGTGGGGCGCTGGCCGTTGTTGCGTGGGCTTGACATGGGGCTTTTGGCGGTCGAGGGGGAAAATCGCAAAAGCTATGCTTTTAAAAGCAAAAAGCACTTGCTGGTATTTGTTTTCATAATGTAATCACTCTGAAAGTAAGATACAACAAGCGCTTGATGCTTTTTCTTTGTGAGCGGTGCGTGATCAGCGGAACACAACGGTTTTGTGGCCGTTCAAAATGACGCGGCGCTCGCTGTGCCACTTCACGGCGCGGGCCAGTACCTGGCTTTCGGTGTCCTGGCCGCGAGTGGTCAGGTCATCCACGGTGTCTGTATGGTCTGCACGCGCCACGTCTTGTTCGATGATCGGGCCTTCGTCCAGATCGGCGGTCACATAGTGGGCCGTAGCACCAATCAGCTTCACTCCGCGATCATGCGCCTGATAGTAAGGCTTGGCACCTTTGAAGCTGGGCAGGAAACTGTGGTGAATATTGATGGCACGTCCTGCTAGTTTTTGACACAAGTCATTGGAAAGTACTTGCATATAACGCGCCAGAATCACAAGCTCGGCACCTTCAGCCTCGATAATCTCAAACTGTTTTGCTTCGGCTTGGGCTTTGGTGGCTGCCGTCACAGGAATGTGATGGAAGGGAATGTTGTAGCTGGCCGCGAGTTGGTAAAAGTCGCGGTGGTTGCTGATGATGGCTTTGATATCGACAGGCAGCTGACCAGATTTCCAGCGGAACAGCAAGTCGTTCAGGCAGTGGCCTTGGCGGCTGACCATGAGAACGGTCTTCATGCGTTCGGCAATGGAGTGCAGGCCCCATTTCATGCCATAGGTGGCAGCCATGGTGGCGGTGGCTTCCTTGAGGGCTGCAATGTCAGCGCTGTCACAGGCGAACTGGACCCGCATGAAAAACAGGCCCGTGGCACTGTCGTTGAACTGCGAGGCTTCTTCAATGTTGGCGCCTTGCTCCAGCAAGAAACCAGAGACAGCATGCACCAGGCCACGGCGGTCTGGGCAGGATAGAGTAAGGATATAGGCTTGGGTCATAGCACGGCAATTGTCGCAGCATGGCCGGGGTTCAATGGGATTTGAGGGAATACATGCAACACGAGGGCTCTGTGCCGCATCTGGCGCCTTGGCGTGCCTTGGTGCTGTATTTGGCAGCAGGAGTGCTGTGGTTTAGTACGGGTAATGTCGTGCTGGCGCAGCTGGTGGAGGACCGCGAGCTTTATGTCGTGCTGCTGCGTGCACAGGATTACATATTTGTACTGGTCTCTGGCTGCTATGCCGGCTGGCTGTTGCACCAGACCCGGCGTGCTGAGCAGCGCCGCGTGGCTGCACGCAACGATCTGGTCAAGAGTGAAGAGCAGCTGAGCCTGGCACTGGATGGCAGCGGCATGTGGGACTGGGATCTGGAGCACCTGCGTCACACCTTCTCTCAGGGCGTCGCCAGCATGATGCGCTACGAGGGCGCTGATTTCGCGCGTGACTTTCGTTTCCGCTCCCGCATTCACCCGGAAGACCGGGAGATGGTGCGCAAGCAAGCCCGCCTGACTTTGAAGACCGGATGCCCGTTTGTAGTGACGGCCCGTGTACTGGGCTTTGATGGCGAGTACCGCTGGTTTGAAGCGCGTGGCGCTCGCCATCTGGATGCACTGGGCAAGCCTGTGCGCTTTTCCGGCATCATTTCGGACAAAACCCAGCAGCGTCAGGAAGAAGAGCGCCTGCGCTTGGCGGCCACGGTGGTGGACAACACGGCCGAAGGCATTGTGGTGACCGATGCACACAGCAATATTTTGTCGACCAATGCCGCATTTTCTCGTCTGCTGGGGTACGAACCCTCAGAGTTGATTGGCAAGCGTCCTTCGGAATTCAAGTCTGGCAAGCACGAGAAAGCCTTTTACGACGACATGTGGGACAGCCTGCACCGCACAGGCCACTGGCGCGGAGAGATCTGGAACAAACGCAAGAACGGGGAAGTTTTCCCCGAGCGCATGTCCTTGAATGCAGTGCACGACGCGTGCGGCAAGACAACGCATTACGTGTGCATGTTTACCGATATCTCGCAAGAGAAAGAGCGTGAGCACCAGTTGCAGGTCATGGCACACAGTGATGCGTTGACGGGCCTGTCCAATCGCACATGGTTTGTGCATGAGCTCACACGACTGGTCGAGTCTGCCGATGGCCGTGGTGAAAACATGGCCGTGATTTTGCTGAATCTGGATCGGTTCAAGGACGTCAATGACAGCTATGGCCATGCCGTGGGCGATGAGGTGCTGCGCCATGCCGCCCGGCAGATGCAAACGGCATTGCGCCCCGGTGATGCCATTGCGCGCATGGCCGGTGATGAAATTGTTGTCCTGGCGCGCCATCTGAGTCGTCCTGAAGACGCTTCAGCTATCGCCGAGTCACTGATTCAGGCGGCAGGCCAGCCATGGAAATCCCCCGATGGTTTTGCCGTGGTGGTGAGCGTGAGTGCCGGCATTTGCTGCTACCCGCAGCATGCGCAAAATGCTGCGTCTTTGGTGCAGGGCGCACATGCGGCTGTGTATGGTGCCAAAGAGGGCAAGGGCGGCAGCAATCTGTGGTGTTTCTTCAGCGAAAACATGACGCTGGCCGCCCGTGAGCGCATAGCGCTGGAGTCACGCCTGCGCAACGCCTTGGCGCAAGGGCATCTGCAACTGTTTTACCAGCCGCAAATTGATATCGCCTCAGGCAGCATCATTGGCTGCGAGGCCCTGATGCGCTGGTTCGATCCGGTAGAAGGCATGATCTCACCGGGGCGCTTTATCCCTGTGGCGGAAACCTCTGGCTTGATTGGCCCGCTGGGTGCCTGGGGGCTGGAGCAGGCATGCTGCCAGGCGCAGTCGTGGCGGGATCAGGGCTTGCCCGCCATCTCTGTGGCGGTCAATGTGTCGCTGCACCAGTTTCTGCTGACCGATATTGTCGGCTGCACGCGCAAGGCGCTGGAGCGCTCGGGCCTGCCTGCAGAGTGTCTGGAGCTGGAAATCACAGAAAGCGCACTGGCAGAGCGCCCAGATGAAGCGCTGGTGGTGCTGCGCAACTTGAAGAACCTGGGCTTGCGCCTGGCGATTGATGACTTTGGCACCGGCTACTCATCGCTGGCACACCTCAAGCGTTTTCCCATCGATCTGCTCAAGATCGATCAGAGTTTCATTCGCGACATTCCTCAAAGTGCTGACGATATGGCGATCAGCCATGCCGTGATTGCCATGGGGCAGAGCATGGGCATGGAGGTTCTGGCCGAGGGGGTGGAGACCGCGGCGCAGCTGGAGTTCCTGCGCCAGCACGGCTGCAATTTCTACCAGGGTTACTTTTGCAGCAAACCCATGGCTGCGACAGATTTTGAGAAGCTGTTGCGCGGTGAAGCACAGCGCCTCATGCAGCAAGGGCCAGGGGCTGAAATATTTGAAATTTGAGACCGCACATGGGCTCAAAAAAAAGAGGCCTTCCAGGGCCTCTTTTTTTGCAGACTGGCTGCGTATCAGTGGATCAAGACGGGGTTCTGCGCCAATTGCGCATAACGCTCCAGGATGTCTTCGACTTCCTCTTCGCTGGGCGACTCTCGCTGCCACTCCTGGATGATGAGCTGAAACATTTCTGCCCAGGAACCATCCAGATACACCTCTTTGCCCGAACGTTTGTCCACAATTTCAAAACCGTGGCGGGGCAGTGCTGGTGCGGGGGTTTCACCGTCAGCCAGTGTCACTTGTGTGGGCAGACCCAAATCGGGTTTGAGATGGAGCACCACAAAAGAATCCGAGTCATAAAGCATTTGCATGGTGGTCCTCCTTCCTTGCCTGCGTTGCGTTTCTGGCGCTGGGGCATCCCAGGTGATGTCAGATGGGTGCTAAGCAGAGCGTTTCAAGGTGCATGACGGTTTATCGTGCACTGTGAGTATTCCATGAAAGTGAAAACTGCACAGGGGGGCACCGTCAGCAGAGCTTAGGGCTTGGTGTGGGACTGCAGCTTCAGGTCCAGTTCATCGCGGCCGCCGTCTTCCTGCATGCGGATGCGTACAGGCAGATACTGCAGCCCGGGGGCCAGCCACAGGGCAGACTGCAGGTTGTCTTCAGCGCTGCTGTCCGAGCTGTGCTCCAGCTTGAGGGCCTGCATGCGCCCTGCAGGCAGTTGCAGGTTTTCGGTGCCACGCACTGTAAACGTCCATGGGGCTACGCGGCTGCTGCTGGCAGCCTGAATGGTGATCTTGGTGCCTTGTGGATAGCGCTGTGGAGCCGCTGCAATCATGCCTGCCACTTGAAAGAACACGCTCATGCGATCTTGGGTGCCGCGCACCCATGCAGCAGGCTCGTTGCCCCGACTAAAAAGAATCTGCCCGGCCTTGGCATCAAAGGTGGCGCTGTTTTCTTTGCGGGCGCGGTCTATAAAAATTTCTGGCAACAGGCCGGTGGGGCCGATGGTGCCCACGCTCGATTGGCGACGGCTGCCAACGATGGGTATCTGCACTTCTTGTGCAGCCTCATAACGCTGCCCCTGTGGCAGCCAGTCGATCTGCGCCTTGGTTTGATACGGCATGCCTTTGTACTTGCCTTGCACGGTAAATTGCAGTCGTGCGGCATCCGGGGCGCGCCAGGCAAGAGGTGCTTTGGCCCGTTGACCTTGCGCTGTGCGCACTTCGATGGGCGCTGTGGTGCTCTGCGCGTATGAGGCGGTGGCTGACATGCCCAGTATCAAGGCAAGGGCCAGCGGCAGACTGGTTTGGGCATTGCGCAGTGCAATGGTGAAAACTGAGGGGCGCAATGGCATGGGCGAACCTTAGAATTTGTGGCATACACGTGAACTGTGGATAACAGTTCACGCCAGTTCTTCTATTTTGGCAGCAGCAGTTGAATGTCGCTGCCATATGGCCTTAGCGCCTACACCTCTTTGCTCATGAAACTCGCCACTTACAAAGACGGCTCTCGCGATGGACAACTGATTGTGGTCTCGCGTGACCTGCGGTTCGCTCATTACGCCACGGGTATTGCTTCACGCATGCAGCAGGTGCTGGATGACTGGAGCTTCATGGCCCCGCAGCTGCAAGACCTCTACCACCAGCTCAACACAGGCCGTGCGCCCCATGCGTTTGCGTTCGATGCCACGCAGTGCATGGCTGCACTGCCGCGTGCACACCAATGGGCAGAGGCCGCCGCTTACCCGTGTCATCTGGCATTAACCCAGCCACAATGGCCCTTGAGCACGACAGAGCCTCTGATGCGCCAAGGCGCGGGCGACAGCTTGATGGGCCCATGCGATGAAGCCGTGGTCGGCAGTGCGGCGATGGGCATCGACTTTGGTGCGGGGCTGGCGGCCATTACGGGGGATGTGCCTATGGGTAGCTCGCCAGAGCAGGCGCTGCATGCCATTCGTCTGCTCATGCTGAGCAATACACTGAGTCTGCGCCACCTCATGCCCAGTGCCCCAGCACAGCCATGGAGCCATCTGCAAAGCTGGCCTGCAACGGGCTTTAGCCCCGTGGCCGTGACGGTGGATGAACTGGGCGATGCCTGGCGCGGTGGCCGCATACATCTGCCTTTGCACAGTAGCTGCAATGGCCGCAAAGTGGGCATGTGCGAAGCGGGGGAAGATATGACGTTTCACTTTGGACAACTGGTGGCCCACATTGCCAAAACCCGCGCGCTGTATGCAGGAGCCATTGTGGGAGCAGGGGTGGTCAGCAACCAGGGCGTGGTCAGCGGCAAAGGGCAAAACCAGCGCATGGACTGGCCACGGGGCTACCACTGCATTGCTGAAAAACGTGCCATGGAGCTGCAGCAAAGCGGGGCAGCCAGCACGGCCTATCTGCAGTTTGGCGACACGGTACGCATTGAAATGAAGGGCAAGGACGGGCTCAGCATCTTTGGTGCGATTGACCAGACCATTGTTTCGCCCCAGGGTGATGGCAGCAGTGCGTAATTCGCTGCCATCCAACGGACGCCTGGTGCTTGCGCAGTCCACACGAAACGCGCTATTTTTGGTTGCGTCAACGCTCAGGTAGAGCAGAGCAAGGTGCCATGGGTGCTGATGGCCAGGTTGCTTTGTGGCACTGGGCGCTGCGTGAGGCGTGCTGTGTGCCACTTTTGGCCGCGCGGCCGAGCAGTTTTTTCAACGAGGAGCATTGTGATGTCCCCTATGTCTGAGCGTCCGGCCATGCACCCTTTGCCCACTGCGGCCAGTGTGTGGCGCGATACACCACAGCGCTTTGGCCTGATCAGCCGTGGCTTGCATTGGGCCATGGCATTGCTGCTTGTGTGGCAGTTTGCAGGCATGGTGGCCAAAGTCACGCTGGGCAAGGACGCGGCCCTCACATCGGTGCTGGCAGGTGCGCATGCACACGTGGGTTTGCTGTTGCTGGTACTGGCGGTGCTGCGCTGCCTGTGGGGCTGGGCCAATAAGGGGCGCCGTCCACGCCATGGCGCAGGGGTGATGGGGGCCGCTGCAGGGCTGGGGCATCTGGCTTTGTACGCCTTGATGCTGGTCGTGCCTTTCTTGGCCATGCTGCGCATGCTGGGCAACAACCGGCCCTTCAGCTGGTTTGGCGTTATTCCTCTGAACGACGGGCTGGGTGAAAAAGTGGAGTGGATGGTGGCTCCGGCCAGCGCTGTGCATGGGTTGCTGGGCTGGGCGTTGCTGGCCTTGATCATTGGCCACATGCTGATGGTGCTGGTGCACCGCTATCTCTGGAAAGACGATGTGGCGCAGCGCATGCTGGGGCGCATGCAGCCCTGAACCTCAAGGCTTGAGCGTCAAATCCATCACATCCCCGTTGCTCTCTTTCATGTGCATGCGCACGGGCACATAGCCCAGCGCGGGGTTCAGCCACAACTGGGCTGTTTCATCGTCACCGGCCTGGGGCAGGCGGTGCAGGCGCAGCGTGGGCACAGGGCCGTCAGGCAGCTCCAGCTGCGCCTGGCCTTCCACCACAAACGACCATATTTGCATGCGCCGCGCACCCAGTGTGGGAATGTCGATGCGTGTGCCGGGTGCGCGCAAGTCGGGCATGGCCTGCAGCATGCTGGCCAATTGCAAAAACACACTCAGCCGGTCTTGGGTGCCTGGGCCAATTGGCGCGGGGGTGCGTTCAGGCTCAAACAAGGCCTGCTGCGCAGTCCAGTCCAGATTGACTGTGCGGCGCTTGGTCAGGCGGCGATCCACAAACTGCAAGGGTTGCAGTCCTTGGGGGGTGAGCAAGCCCGTGCTGGTTTGTTCGAGTGAGCCCAGCAAAAAGGCGCTGATCGATTGCCTGGCTTGGTAGGTGTGGCCATCGGTTTGCCATTGCAGCTGGGCGTTGGCGTGGTATTGCATGCCTTTGACAAAACCCTCCACCTTGAAGCGCAGCTCCATGTGCTGGGTCAGGGCAGAACCGTCAGGGGGCAGCACCATGGTGACGGGCATGTCAGCTGCATTGCGCACTTGCAGGCTGGGGCCCTGTGGCTGGGTCGGTGCAGCGGCAGGTACCATGGCCTGTGCGTTGGCTGCGTCAGCTGCCACGGCTGGCGTTTCTGTCTCCGCCACGGGGGGGGCAGGTGTGGCGTCAGTGGCCCGTGGCGCAGCAGTTAACGCAGCGGCAGGCGCTGCAGGTGGGCGGCGGGGGGCGATGGGTTTTTGGGGTGTGGTCTGGCCAGCTGCCTGCACCTGTGGTGCAGGCGGTGCGGCGGGGGTGGGCTGTACCCAGATGGTGTGCAGACGCTGGGGTGCATCGGGTGTGAACGCGGCGGTGATGGGGGGTAGATGGATGTTGCCAAACAGCACCACCCAGTGCGCTGCCACCACCAAAGCCGTCACACTGAAAACAAGGCGAAGACGCATGCGTGCAGCTTAATCGAGCGCTCGCTGTCTGCGCATGGTCATCACCAGGACTGCCAGGCTGATGACGGCACCCAGGCCCCCCAGCACCGGGAAGAGGGGAATGCCAAACACGCGCACATTCCAGGACAGCAATGTGGGGCCAATGCCCAAGATGAAGGCCCCCGCCACTACGGCCAGTGACAGGCGGGTGGCCGCACGCTCCAGCGCCACAGAGACGCGGTGCAGGTGGCGCACCTCCATGTCGACACCGATGCGTCCTTGCTTGAGGCGGTACATCAGCAGGCGCAGCGTTTTGGGGGCATCGGCTGCCATTTCAAACATCTGCATGGTGGCGGCACGTTGCTCGCGCAGCAGTCGCCTGGGGTGGTAGCGTGCGCGCAGCTGCTCTTGCACCAGCGGCTTTGCGGTGGCGACGACGTCAAAGTTCGGGTCCAGCTGCAGCAGCACGCGGTCGGCAGTGATCAGCGCCTTGAACAGCAAGGCCATATCCGAGGGCATGGAGATTTGGGCCTCGCGTGCCAGATCCATGAACTCCTTGATGGAGTCACCCAGTTTCAGCGGGCCATTGTCGCGCCGGGCAATGTAGCGCTCCACGGCCGATTCCATCAGGGCAATGTCGATGCGCACGTCGCCAGTCCATTCCAGCAGCACCATGACCAGGCCATCGGCATCGCCCTCCACCATGGCGCGCAGCAGCACCAGAAACTGATCGCGCCGGTGGGGTGACAGATGGCCTACCAGCCCAAAGTCCAGAAAACCGACGCGGTTGCCCTGCAGCGCAAATACATTGCCAGGGTGTGGATCGGCGTGAAACAGCCCATCGCGCAGCACCATGTGCAAAAAGGCGTGCGCCCCACGCTGCGCCAGCAAGGCGCCGTGAAAGCGCGTGTCCAGCGTTGCCTGGTTGGCGGGTACACCATCCAGCCAGTCTTGCACCAGCAGCTCGGGGGTGCTCAAGTCCCACGCAATGCGTGGAATGACAATATCGGGCTGCTGCAAAAAGGCCCGTGCCACCAGTTCGTTGTTGCGGCCTTCGATGGTGAAGTCCAGCTCCTCCTGTAACGCCTCTCCCACCTGCCGGGCAACGGCCACGGGGCGGTAACGCTCAAGCTGCGGAAAGCTTTCTTCGACCATGGTGGCCACGTGGCGCAGTAGACGGGCATCGGCCTCCAGACCCGCACGAATGCTGGGGCGCTGCACTTTAACCACGACTTCACGCAATGATCCGTCGGGGCGCTGCACCTGTGCGCGGTAGACCTGAGCGATAGAGGCAGCGGCCAGCGGCGTGGTGTCAAAACGCGTGAAAACCTGCGCAATGGGCTGCCCCAGCTGGGCTTCGATGTGCGGGCGCATGACCTCCCAGGACAGGGGCGTGGCCTGGTTGTGCAATTGCTCCAGCGCCTGTGTCCATTCAGTGGGCAGCAGGTCAGAGCGGGTGGCCAAAATTTGCCCCAGTTTGACGAAGGTGGGCCCCAGCGACTCAATCGCCATGCGCACGCGCTCGGGGCGGCTGGCCTGGGCGATGGGGTGGTCGGCGTCTTCATTGGCCGCGCGGTGGGCATTGCTGGTGCGCCACTGTGCCCAGCGCGAAAGACCCAGCGATTGCACCACGTCAGCCAGCCCAAAACGCAGCAGCGTTCCCACAATTTCTTGTAAGCGGGCGCGGTCTCGGACGGCAACCACCGCAGTGTGCAACATGGCCATGGCATCTCCTGAAGGCAAGCCAAAAGCATAAACCCACGGACAGGGCCGTGGGTTTGATGAAGGAGACTATAAAAAAATGAGCTTATATCGCTTGTATTCATTGATTTTCAGATACTTTTGTATCTGAAGTGCTGGTAAATAAAGCGCAGGCTGCTCCTTTTATGCATTAGTAAGTCAGGCAGATCTTGCCAAAGTGCTTGCCTGCCTGCTGGTGGGCAAAGGCCTCGGTGATCTGGGCCAGCGGGTAGCTGCTGTCAATCACCGGCTTCCAGTCAAAGCGCTCCAGCGCACGCACCATGTCTTGTTGCTGTTCGCGGCTGCCCACAATCAAGCCCTGCAGTGTTTGCTGCTTGGCCATCAGTTCCACGGTCGGAATGCTGCCTGCAAAGCCTGTCAGCACGCCAATCAGGGCAATGTGCCCGCCCACGGCGCAGGCGCGGATCGATTGCGGCAAGGTGTTGGGGCCACCCACCTCGACCACGATGTCTGCACCACGCCCCTGGGTGGCGGCCAGTACGGCGTTGCCCCATTCGGGGGTCTCGGCGTAGTTGATGACCACGTCTGCGCCCAGGGCCTTCAGGTGTTCGGCCTTGGCGGCGCTGGAGGTGGTGGCAATGACGCGTGCGCCCATGCTTTTGGCCATTTGCAGCGCAAAGATGGAGACGCCGCCCGTGCCCAGCACCAGTACGGTGTTGCCCGCCTGCAGCTTGCCATTGACCACCAGTGCACGCCATGCGGTCAGGCCGGCGGTGGTCAGTGTGGCCGCTTGTGCGTGGCTGTAGCCCTGGGGTGCCAGCGTGAAAGCGGTGGCAGGCAGGGTGACCATTTCGCGCGCAAAACCATCGCAGCCATCGCCGGGCACCAGCGCAAAGTCACTGGGTGCGTGGCGGCTGCTGAGCCACTGCGGAAAGAAAGTGGAGACCACGTGGTCGCCCACGGAAAATTCTGTGACACCGGTGCCAACGGCGGTGACGACGCCTGCACCGTCGGCCATAGGAATGCGGTTGGGCTCTGTGGCACCGGGACGGCTGACGACCAGCAGGTCGTGGTAGTTGAGCGATGTGGCATGGATGCGCACCTGAATCTCACCGGCCTGGGGTGCGGCGGCGTCTGCCAGCTCTACCAGTTGCAGGTTTTCCAAACCGCCGGGGGCGGCCAGTTGAATGGCTTTCATGCGTATCTTTCAGGAAAAAGGGTAAGGGATGCCTCGCATGGTGCAACGCAACGGCGTAATACGCCAGAACCAACATATTTGTTGGGTAGTATTAAAAATGTAAGTAATGCGCTGCCATGGGCCTGACGCTAGGATGCTGTGCATGATGATGACTGCAAAGGGGCCACCATGAAACGTTTAAACAGCAAGAGCGGCTGCGTTGTAGAGGTGACGCTGTCGGTCATGGGGGGCACCTGGAAGCCCGTTATCTTGTTTCACCTGCTGCACGGCAAAAAACGCTTCAGTGAACTGAGCCGCACGATTGGCTCCATTACCCAGCGCATGCTCACTTTGCAACTGCGCGAGCTGGAGGCATCCGGCATTGTGCTGCGCACCGTGCATGCCGAGGTGCCTCCGCGGGTGGACTATGAACTGACCGAACTGGGCCGTTCGCTGCAGCCGGTGCTGGTGGCCATGCGCAACTGGGGCGAGGCCTATGCCAGAGGTCGTGAGCACGGCGATGCCTTGCCCGTTGCCCGCTGTGCCGAGGAGCTGGAACACGAAACGGTCTGAACCCAGCGGCAGTCACTGCCAGCAATGATGAAAAAAACCAGCAGGCATGCAGCGCTGCTGGTTTTTTGTGAGGATGCGCAACGACAGCGCTGCGCTTACTTGCCTGCTGTCAGCGCGCTGTAGCCGTGCATCAGGTTGCGGTAGTCAGGGATGTGGTTGGAGAACAGTGTGCCCAGGCCTTCCACGTCATTGCGCCAGTCGCGGTGCAGCTCGCAGGCTGCGCCAAACCAGGTCATGAGCTGGGCACCGGCTTGTTCCATGCGGCTCCATGCGGCTTTTTGTGTCATCTCGTTGAAGGTGCCCGACGCATCGGCAATCACGAACACGTCAAAACCTTCTTCCAGTGCCGACAGCACAGGGAAACTCACACACACTTCAGTCACCACGCCGGCCACGATGAGCTGCTTCTTGCCCGTGGCTTTCACGGCTTTGACGAAGTCTTCGTTGTCCCATGCGTTGATCTGGCCTGGGCGTGCGATGTAGGGCGCAGAGGGGAATTTTTCTTTCAGCTCAGGCACCAGAGGGCCGTTGGGGCCGTTTTCAAAACTGGTGGTCAAAATGGTCGGCAGCTTGAAGTATTCAGCCATGTCGGCCAGTGCCAGCACGTTGTTCTTGAACTTGTCGGGGTCGATGTCGCGCACCAGCGAGAGCAGTCCGGTCTGGTGGTCGACCAGCAGCACGGCGGCATTGTCTTTATCGAGGCGAACGTAAGGCTTGTTGCTCATGGTGATCTCCAAGGTAGCAGGGGGTGAAAAAAGAGAGAAGCCGCAGTGGGCTGGCGGTTTGCCCGCCCGCTGCGTGGATCCATGCATGCGTGTGGCTCGCACTCATGGGTTTAGTGGTTCAGCTCAGCAGGCTGGCCCTGCTTTGCAGCAGGTATCCGGCCAAACTGACCACTGCGCAAATCGTCCATGGCTTGGTCGATTTCCTGGGCCGTGTTCATGACGAAGGGGCCGTGGCCCACCACAGGTTCGTCAATCGGTTCACCCGACAGCCACAACAGCGCGACTTCGTTGTTGGCCTCCAGGTGCACGGTATCTGCTGCACGGTCCATGTGCACCAGCTGGCCCGCACGGGCCACCTCGGTGCCGTTGATCAAGACGGTGCCATGCAGCACCACCAGCGCCAGCGTGTGGCCGGGCGGGGCCTGCAGCTCGGTCGTGGCACCAGCCTTGATCCGCACATCCCAGACATTGATGGGGGTGAAGGTCCTGGCGGGGCCATGGCCCTGTCCGTAATCGCCTGCAATCACCCGCACGGTGCCTGCACCATTGGGCAGGTTGAGCTCAGGGATGTCGCTGTTCAGCAAGGTCTGATAGCCAGGCGCAGACATTTTGTCTTTGGCTGGCAGGTTGACCCACAGCTGCACCATCTCGAAAGGGCCACCCGTGCGGGCATAGGCTTCAGAGTGAAACTCCTCATGCAAGATGCCCGAAGCCGCCGTCATCCACTGCACATCGCCGGGGCCAATGGTGCCGCCTGCGCCGGTGGAGTCACGGTGGGTCACCTCACCTTCGTAGACGATGGTCACGGTCTCAAACCCGCGGTGGGGGTGTGCGCCCACGCCGCGTCGGCCTGTGGTCGGTGTGAAGTGGTGGGGGCCTGCATGGTCCAGCAGCAGGAAGGGGCTCAGTGCTTTGCCGTGATCGCCGTAACTGAACAGTGAACGCACAGGAAAGCCGTTGCCCACCCAGTGGGGGCGTGGGGCTTCGTAGACACCCAGAATCTTCTTCAGCATGGCTTTTTCTCCTTGGAATCCATCGCTGGGCTTTGCGGCTTGCAGCGATGTGTTGAACATGGTGCCAAGTATGAAAACAGAACGATGTTTGCGGTAGACTGCAAAAATCTACTGCAGAGTTCTATTTTTGAAACAATGAAGTTGCCTGATCTCAATGAGCTGTACTACTACGCCCAGGTGGTAGAGCACGGCGGTTTTGCCCCCGCAGGGCGTGCTTTGGGCATGCCCAAGTCCAAACTCAGCCGGCGGGTGGCCTTGCTGGAAGAGCGGCTGGGCGTGCAGTTGCTGTTGCGCTCCACGCGCAGCTTTGCAGTCACAGAGGTAGGCAAGCGTTACTACGAACATTGCCGCGCCATGCTGACCGAAGCCGAGGCGGCTGAAGAATCGGTGGCCATGACCCACAGCGAGCCGTGTGGCGTGGTGCGCATGAGTTGCCCGGTGGCGCTGCTGTCAGCGCGCGTGGGGCCCATGCTGGCGGCCTTCATGGTGCTGTACCCGCGTGTGGTGCTGCAGGTGGATGAGACCAACCGCCGTGTAGACGTGGTGGCCGAAGGGCTGGACCTGGCCATTCGCGTGCGCCCCCCACCGCTGCAAGACAGTGATCTGGTGCTGCGCAACCTGGCAGAGCGTGGCCAGTGTCTGGTAACCAGCCCGGCGCTGCTGGCGCAGTGCGGCCAGGCCAGCGGGCCCATGGACCTGTCGCACTGGCCCAGTCTGGAGATGGGTGTGCCGCAGGAAACACACCGCTGGCTGCTGCAAGGCCCCAACCAGGAGCGGGCGGAAGTGCGTCACCAGCCAAGGCTGGTGACGCAGTCCATGCTGGCACTGCGTGATGCGGCTTTGCAGGGTGTGGGCGTGGTGCAGTTGCCCACCATGTTTGTGCGCGATGAGCTGCGCAGCGGAGCGCTGGTGCAAGTGCTGCCGGGCTGGGCACCGCGCCCGGAGATCATCCACGCGGTCTACGCATCGCGCCGGGGGCAATTGCCAGCGGTGCGGGCGCTGCTGGATTTTCTGATCCAGCAGTTTCAGGCGGTGGCCGAAGACTGAGGTTGCCTACGCCGGTGCGGTGGCCGGCGTAATACGTTCTACCTGCACCGCGCAGTCATAAAAACAGGGGGCGCGGCCAATGTCGGTGAGCTGCTGGTGGGTCAGCTCATTGACGTTGGTGCCGTTGGCTCCGTGCTTGCGCCACCAGATGCCCAGCCCCACTACCACGCCGGGCCGTGCCCGGCCATTAACGGCCGCGTGGCACACGTGCATGCCCCGGTCGTTGAATACGCGCAGCACATCACCGTCGGCAATGCCCCGTGCAGCGGCATCATCGGGGTGCAGCTCCAGCAGGGGGCGCTGCTCCATGCGCTGCAGGCTGGCTACATTGGCGAAGGTGCTGTTGAGGAAGTTGCGCGCTGGCGGTGAAATCATGGCCAGCGGGAACTTGGCGGTGGGTGGCTCGTAGTTGGGCAGATAGTCCGGCAAGGTGCTGATGCCCAGCCGCGCCAGTTGCGGGTTGTCAAACTCGCACTTGCCCGAGGGCGTGGCAAAGCCACCGTGTGCAAACGGTGCCTCTTTCACGGGAATGTGTGCAAAGCCGTGGTGCAACAGGGCATCAAAATCAATGGCCGTGTTTGCAACGCTGGAGCGGCACAACTCCTCATCCGTGGCCTGGAAGTGCGCCGCTGCGTAGGCAGGCTGCCGCAACGCCATCTGCGCGGCCAGATCACGAAAAATCTGCGCATTGCTGCGCGCCTGACCTTGCGGCGCAATCGCCGGGCGGTTCAGCAGCACATCGGTGTGGCCATAGCTGCCGTGGATGTCCCAGTGCTCAAGCTGCGTGGTGGCGGGCAGCACGTAGTCGGCATGGTCGGCGGTGTCGGTCATGAAATGCTCCAGCACCACCGTAAACAGGTCTTCACGCGCAAAGCCTGCGGCCACCTTGGCCGACTCTGGCGCAACCGCCACGGGGTTGCTGTTGTAGACCACGACGGCCTGCACCTGCGGTCCCCATTGCGCATCGCCGGGGTGCAGCAGCACGTCGCCAATGGTGCTCATGTTCAGCAAGCGCGGGCGGCGTGTGCCCAGCAACTGGGGCATTTGCAGTGCGGCTCTGTTGAACGGCGACACACCAGAGCTGGACAGCAGCAGTCCGCCGGCCCGCTGGCGCCAGGCCCCCACCAGCGCAGGCAGGCAGGCAATGGCGCGCACGGCATTGCCGCCACCGCGTACGCGCTGCATGCCGTAGTTCAGGCGAATGGCGGCAGCTTGCGTGGTGCCGTAGTCACGCGCCAGCTGGATGATTTGCTCGACCGGCAGGCCGCAGACCTGGGCCGCACGCTCGGGTGGCCATTGCAGGGCGCGGGCTTTAAGCGCTTCCCAGCCCAGCGTGTGCTGGGCGATGTAGTCGTGGTCCAGCCAGTTGTGTACGATCAGCTCGTGCATCAGCGCCAATGCCAGGGCAGCATCGGTGCCCGGCAGCAGCTGCAGGTGTTCGTGGCATTTGTCGGCTGTTTCGCTCTTGCGCGGGTCAATGCATACCAGTCTGGCGCCGTTGCGTTTGGCTTCCTGCGCCAGCCGCCAAAAGTGCAGGTTGCTGCTGATGCTGTTGCTGCCCCAGATCAGGATCAGCTGGCTTTCGGCAAAAAACTCCACGCGCATACCCAGCTTGCCGCCATAGGTGGCCGCCAGCGCCTCACTGCCTGCGCTGGCGCAGATGGTACGGTCCAGCAGGCTGGCACCGAGCTGGTGGAAAAACCGGCGATCCATGCTTTCACCCTGCACCATGCCCATGGTGCCTGCATAGCTGTAGGGCAGGATGGCTTCGGGCTGCTGCTGCGCAATGCTGTGCAGGCGCTGTGCAATATCGCGTAGCGCCTCGTCCCAGCTGACGGGGGTGAACTGGCCGCTGCCCTTGGGGCCGCTGCGCCTGAGCGGTGTCAGTACCCGTTCGGGGTGGTAGGTGCGCTCGGCATATTTGCTGACCTTGGTGCACAGCACACCACCGGTCATGGGGTGGTCGGGGTTGCCTTGAACGCGGGTGGCAATGCCGTCCACCACGGTGGTGACGAGCGAGCAGGTATCGGGGCAATCGTGGGGGCAGGCACCCAGCACAGTGCGGTGTAAAGCAGCGTTCATGGCTCAATCGTGAGGAGGTGAAACATTATGAGACGGCGCTGCACCGCACCGTCGAAACGGTATGTGAAAACGTTTAGAACGACCGTGCTTTTTATGTGTGTTTTGGCTACACTGTCCGCACACTAACCATAAGGAGACCTGTCCCATGTCGGATCTGAACGCAACTTTTGAAGAAGCCGTCAAAAATTCCACTTCCATCAGCGAGCGCCCGGACAACGCCACGTTGCTGAAGATTTACGCGCTGTACAAGCAAGCCACCGAGGGTGACAACGAGGCCAAGAAGCCCAGCTTTACCGACATGGTTGGCCGTGCCAAGTGGGATGCATGGGAAAAGCTCAAGGACACCTCGCTGGATGACGCCAAGCAGCAATACATTGATTTGATTAACTCGCTGCGCTGATGGCGACCTGCGCACCACGCACAACGGCAGCCCATTGGCTGCCGTTTTTGTTAATGCTTTGAATAAAGTAGCTGTTAGCGCTTATCAGTAAACACTTTCAAATACAAAACACTTTGAAAGTGTTTTGTATCAAGCGCATGCAGCTATATTTTTAAGCAGCTTGCAGCATTTCATCAAACTGCGCGTGCAGCTTGGCTTCAATCTTTTCCTGAAACATGGCTGCTAAAAAGCCCAGCTCAGCTTCCAGCTTGAGCTGGGTGGCACTGACGTGCAGCAAGCCTTGCATGCCGTTGCCGTCAAAGTGCAGCACGTCGTGCGCGTCGCCCGCTTCATAACGGCATTGCACGCCAAATTTGGCCGTCGCTTTTTCAGCCCAGCTCTGGGCATGTTGACGGGCGGTGGGTAAGCCCAGCGTGTGCTGGCGTTCAATAAGGATGTGAGACACGGGCCAAATCTTTGAAAACTGCAGAAAGGGCGTGAATCATAAAAGTCCTGCAAGCTTTAGAAGGCCCGGGGGCTGAATACACTTGGGGTTTGGTTTTTCAGAAAAGCAAGCGCCGCACTATGGACTTTTTCACTTGGATTATTGTGGGCTCCATTGCCGTCTATGTCTTGCAAGGCATAGAGCACCGTCGCCGTGTGCGTTTGCTGGGGGCACACCTGGCACCCACGCAGGTCGAAAAGCTCATGGGAGGCCTGATTGAAGGCTATATGCGCGCACTGGATGAAAAAGACGCCGAGCGCCGTCAGCAGGTGTGGGACATTTTGAGCAACAGCGAAAAAACGCTGGCCGACCAGCTGCAGCGGCTGGCCACCAGCTTCAGCCAGGAAAACGCACAGGACACGCGCGTCAGCACACTGCCGCTGGCACTGCCGTACTTTGACCGCCTGATCCCATCGCACACCTTTGACATGCGCGAAGCACTGAAGATGCATGCCAAAGCCGTGCGCGATGCCTGTGCGCCCGAGGATGTGGACCTGGAAACGCGCAAGCGCATGGCATTCACCATGACGGCGGAATTGCTGCTGCTGCAGCACACCTGCCACTGGTTCTGCAAGACGCGCACCATCGCCTCCATGCGTTTGATGGCGCGCCAGAAAACATCGTATGAGCAGGTGATGAAGTCCGTATCAGCCAGCACCTTGTCGGCCTACCAGCGCCTGATTGGTAAAGGCTGACACACACGGTCAGGTCGGAGTTTGGTGGCCCCGGAGCCTGAAAACCTGTGAAACGGGAAAAAACCTGTCAAACCTATGTGCTGTGGCGTATTGACGAGGGCCGCGTGCTGTCCCAAAAATAGGCAGCATGAAAAACATGCTCGCCGCCCTGGAGACCCGGCTCGCTGAACTTCCCGTTCGCGTGTCCGTGGCATTGCCCAGCGGGCAGCGGATTGGTCCTGCCCAAGGGGATGTGCATATCGCGCTGCGTTCACCGGCGGCACTGGTGGCTCTGGCCCAGGGGCAGATTGGATCGCTGGGGGCTGCCGTGGTTGAGGGCTGGGTCGATCTGGAGGGCAGCATGCGCAACGTCATGGCTGCCGCCACCAGCTTGCTGCAGACAGACCCGGTGCGCGGCAACGCCAGCTGGTGGTCGCAAACCATGGCGCGGGCACGCTCCATGGCCTTGCACACACTGGAGCGCGACGCGCAGCAGGTGCAGTTTCACTACGACCTGTCTGATGATTTCTACGCGCTATGGCTGGACCCCTTGCGGGTGTACTCCTGTGCCTACTACCGTTCTTCAGAAATGTCGCTGGCGCAGGCCCAGCAAGCCAAGCTCGATCACATCTGCCGCAAGCTGGCGCTGAAAGCCAACGAGCGCTTTCTGGATATTGGCTGTGGCTGGGGCGGGCTGATTGTGTGGGCAGCCCAGCATTACGGCGTCCAAGCCAAGGGGGTCACCCTTTCGCGCAATCAGTACGACTACGTGCGCAAGCGGATTCAGGCGCTCGGGCTGGATGGGCAGGTGCAGGTGGAGCTGTGTGACTACCGGCAGATGGCGGATACGCCTTATGACAAGCTGGCCTCAGTGGGCATGTTTGAGCACGTGGGGCATGCTAATTTGGCGGCCTATTTTCAGACCGTGCGCCAGTTGCTGCGCCCCGGCGGGATGGCCTTGATCCATGGCATCACGGCAGGAGGGACGAAAAACAGGCAGCTCGGAGCCGGCATTGGCGAGTTCATTGAGCGCTATATCTTTCCCGGTGGCGAGCTGGTGCATGTCAGTGCCGTGCTGCACGACATGGCCGATGCGGGGCTGGAGATGGTGGACACCGAGAACCTGAGGCCACACTACGCGCGGACTCTGTGGACATGGTCAGATGCACTGGAAGCCCAGTTGCCCCAGGCGCAGCGTATCTTGTCTGCGCAAACGGATGCCGAACGCTCTGGCCGCGCCTTGCGTGCCTATCGCCTGTATCTGGCTGGGAGCGCCATGGGCTTTGAGCAGGGCTGGATGGGCTTGCACCAAATGCTGGTTACAAATCCCTCAGGCAACTTGAGTGCAGGAGGTCTGCGTGGCGCACAATCGGATTACCCATTCCAACGTGAATACATGTACTCGAAAGGATAAAAAAATGGCCTACACCTTCCAGTCACGCGCCACAGCCGACTTGATCATGCTGAAGGCAACTGCCGAGCACATTCTGAAGATTCTGGACAAACCTTTGGGACAGCCAGGTGTCTTCACCGTAGAACAAATCCCCCACACGCTGGTCATGCTGGATCAGGCCGTCGCAGAAGATGAAGCGCGCCGTAAAGCCATGCAAGAAGAGATGAACGACCAGCACGAAGGCCACTCGGCAGAGGCTGCGGCCGCCTCTGCGCAGCTGGGCGCTGTCAGCCTGCGCCAGCGTGTTGTGCCTTTGGCGGACATGCTGCGTCGCAGTGCCGAAGAAGGTAAACCTGTGACCTGGAAGATCTGAAGGACACAGCACCGCTGAGGTTTAGCCCATAAAAAACCGCCAGAACGCGTGAGCGTCTGGCGGTTTTTTTTGATTCCAGGTGCTAGATGCAGCACCTGAAAGCGGGCACAGGCTTAGTCAGCGAACTGACCGGCAGCCTTGATGACCTTGCCCCAGCTGTCAATTTCAGCTTGAACGAATTTCTTGTGCTCTGCGGGTTCAACACGCTTGTCAGCCACCACCACGGCACCCAGACCTTCTTGCTTGCGCACGAACTCTGGGTCTTTCACGGCTTGCTTGAGGGCGTTGTTCAGCTTGGTCAGCACATCGGCAGGGGTGCCCTTGGGTGCATACAGGCCATGCCACACGGTCACGTTAAAGCCCTTGAGGCCTGAAGAGTCCAGCGTTGCCAGATCCTTCAGCGCAGGGGACTTCAGCTTCTGCAGGGTAGTGACGCCATAGGCCTTGACCTTCTGCGCTTCAATCTGCGAAGAGGTGTTGGTGGTCTGGTCGCACATCAGATCGATGGTGCCGCCCATCAGGTCGGTGATGGCTGGTGCTGCACCTTTGTAAGGCACGGTGGTCATCTGCACGTTCAGGGCGCTTTGGAACATCAGGCCACACAGGTGACCGGCTGAACCCAGACCCGAGTGGCCAATGTTGACCTTCTCTTTTTCTGTGTTGATCCAGTCACGCAGTTCTGCAAAGTTTTTGGCAGCCAGGTTAGGGCGGCCAATCACGGTCATGGGCACGTCGTTGACGATGCCCAGGAATTCGAAATCGTTGAGTACGTTAAAAGGCAGCTTGCGATACAGCGAAGGCATGGTCGACATGCCAATGTGGTTCAGCAGCAGGGTGTAACCATCGGGAGTTGCACGTGCCACCTTGGCCGAACCGATGGTGCTGCCTGCACCTGCCACGTTTTCAATCACTACCGTAGCGCCGTCCAAAGGTTTGCGCATGGCTTCAGCCAAGTCACGTGCAACACGGTCAGTAGGGCCGCCTGCAGAGAAGGGCACCACGATCGTAATGTTCTTGCCGGATGCGGGGAAACTTTGGGCGGAAGCAGCCAAGGACACGGCTGCGGCAGCCAAAGCGACGGCTGCGATACGGAACGATTGAGTCATTGAAATCTCCAGACTTACTTGTAATGGGATGCGATCCTAGGAACTTGAGTGACAGGTGTACCCCCGCACATTCCCTGAGTTCTTCATAAAAAATTCTAAGAAGAACGCGCGCTTGCGCTGGATCAAATTCAATAGCAACGGCCATGAAGAAGCTTGATTTATTAAAATTCCTTAATGGTTGTTAATTTATGTTTATTCTTGTTTTCTGCGGCTATCTTCTTTTTCTTCTTGCCGGGTTTTGTCGTGGCTATCTTTTCTATAGACAATTGATGTGAAACCCCCGATGTATGTGCATTGTTTGTTTTTTACATCATGTATCCGACATTCCATAGGGTGAAATTTTATTGAGAATGTCTGGGGCGCATTGGCCCAGGTGGGTGTCTTGCACCATGGGCGCTGGATGTAGCAGTTGGGCGTCGACGCCGGCAGCGGGAACCCCTGCAGACAGTTCAAAGGCCCGCAAGGGCCAGAGATTTGCCGGAGTCACGCTGGTGGGGGCAGGAGCTGCGGTGAGGTATTTCTAGCTGTAGCTTCTAGCGTCTTCAATTACTTTGCCGTCATTGGGCAAGCTGCCAGGAGCGACCAGTTGAATGTCGGCACGCAGTTTCGTGATGTCGCGCACTGCATCACTGATTTGCTGGGTGAAACCCGGGGCAGTTTCTTGGCTTTCCACCAGCAACGTCATGGTGTCATTAGCCATCTCACCACTGATGATCAAACGTGCTTTGTGGGCCTGGGGGAAGCGTTTGATCACATCGGCCACCTGAGCGGGGTGAACAAACATTCCCCGCACTTTGGTGGTCTGATCGGCGCGGCCCATCCAGCCTTTGATGCGGTGGTTAGTGCGCCCAGTAGGGCAGTGTCCGGGCAATATGGCCGAGAGGTCTCCGGTGCCAAACCGGATCAATGGGTAGTCGGGGTTGAGCGTGGTGATCACCAGCTCGCCAACCTCTCCATCAGGCACGGGCTCACCAGTGCCGGGACGCACGATTTCGACAATCACGCCTTCATCAATCACCAGGCCCTGGCGCGCAGATGTCTCGTAAGCAATCAGACCCAAGTCGGCAGTGGCATAGCACTGATAGCCATCAATGCCCTGCGCATGCAGCCAATCGCGCAAAGAAGGGGGAAATGCTTCGCCACTGACCAGAGCTTTGCGCACACTGGGGATGGGGGTGCCCATGCTGTGTGCCTTTTCCAAAATCAGCTTAAGAAAGCTGGGCGTGCCGATGTAACCTGCTGGACGCAGCTCAGCCATCGCTTGTACTTGCTGCTCAGTCTGGCCTGTTCCGCCGGGGAAAACCGTGCAGCCTATCGCATGTGCCCCTGTTTCCATCATCGAACCCGCAGGCACGAAGTGGTAGCTAAAGCAGTTGTGGATCAGCTCGCCCGCACGAAAACCAGCGGCATGAATTGCACGCGCCATGCGCCAGTAATCCGCTCGTGTGCCCTCGGGCTCGTAAATGGTGCCCGGACTGGCAAAGACATGCGGCATATGCGGGCCAAACGCCTGCGTGTTGAATCCGCCAAACGGGCTGCTGGCGCGCCCAGCCTGTTGCTTGGCCAGCAGTTCATATTTGCGTGTAACCGGCAGCTGCGCCAGTGCGGCGCGGCTGTGAATGGCTGCGGCGTCCACGCCGTGGAGAATTTGCGCAAACGCGGGGGAGTGTGCCTGTGCATGTGCAATATGCGCAGGAAGAGCGGCCATCAAAGCGGCTTCACGTGCTTGTGGTGAACGGACTTCCAAACTGTCGTAATGCTCATGCATGCTCAATTCCTCAAGACGCGGTGGTCACTTGCAACCGCAAAAAAGTTGAAATGTTGGAAGCTGCGGTTAAGCCAGCCAGCGTTTGCGACGTTTGTAGCTTTTGACATCTCGAAAACTCTTGCGTTCGCTGCCACCAACGCCCAGGTAGAACTCTTTGACGTCTTCGTTGGAGGCCAGGTCGCTGGCGGTGCCATCCATCACAATGCGGCCGCTTTCCATGATGTAGCCGTAGTCGGCATACTTGAGCGCCATGTTCGTGTTCTGCTCGGCCAGCAAAAAAGTGACTTTTTCCTTGCTGTTGAGATCTTTGACAATGTGGAACACCTCGTCCACGATCTGCGGTGCCAGTCCCATGGACGGCTCATCGAGCAGCACCATGCGCGGATTGCTCATGATGGCGCGGCCAATGGCACACATTTGCTGCTCACCACCTGAGGTGTAAGCAGCCTGGCTGGTACGCCGGGTTTTGAGGCGCGGAAAGTAGTTGTAGACCTTCTCAAGATTGGCAGCAATCTCACCCTTGTCAGTGCGCGTATAGCTGCCAGTGAGCAGGTTTTCTTCGATGGTCAGGTGGGCAAAGCAGTGCCTGCCTTCCATGACCTGCACGACACCACGCTTGACCAGTTCAGCAGGCGACAGATTCTGAATCTGCTCGCCTTCCAGCGTAACCCCGCCTTTGGTGACTTCGCCGCGCTCTCCTTTGAGCAGGTTGGAGATGGCCCGCAACGTGGTGGTCTTGCCGGCGCCATTGCCGCCCAGCAATGCCACGATGCTCTGGTGTGGAACCTGGAGTGAGACGCCTTTGAGCACCAGGATCACATGGTTGTAGATGACTTCGATGCCATTGACTTCCACCAGCGGTGCGGCGCTGGCAGGGGTGGGGATGCGGTTGGAAGAATCGGTCATGCAATCACCTGAATACTCAAATTAATAGCTGGCTGCGCCTGCTGGATAAGCGCTGGAGCTTGACTTGGCTGAACACTTTGCACGGCCCGCAGCGGTGAAGCGCGGGCCGTGTTTCAGTGCATCAGTTGCAGGAGCGAACCTTGACGTTCTTTTCCTTGGCGTAGCGCTCTGCATATTCCTTGTACAGAGGATCGACCAGAGACTTGTCGGCCTGATACCAGTCCGAGTTCACCTTGAACTTGCTGCCATCCCAGGTCGCAATGCGTGCCCAGTCGGCACCCAGGTGGTTTTCGCAGCTGGTCTTGAAGGGGCGAATGATCTTGCCAAAGCCCAGCTCGTTCAGGCGCTCTTGTGTCAGGTTCAGGTTCTCCAGACCCCAGCGCACTTGCTCGGGCGTCATGACCTTGCCCTTGCCAAACTTTTCCTGCGCCGTACGGATGCCTTCGACCTGCAGCATGGCAATCATCATGCCGCGTGTGTGTGCCAGCTGGCCCAGCTCTTTGGGGTCCTGGGCTGTGCCCTGACCTTTGTCGTAGAGCATGGTCTTGACATCGGCATGCACCTTGTCGTTTTCGGCCGTGTTGTGGATGGTGACGGTGTTGTAGCCCTTGGCACCTGCGCCAATGTCTTTGACATCATGGTCAGAGCCACCCCACCAGATGGCGTACATCTTCTCGCGTGGGTAGCCAGTGGCCTGCGCTTCGCGCACAGCGGTGGGGGTCATCACACCAGCGGACCACAGCAGCACATAGTCCGGGCGGCTCTGGCGAATCTGCAGCCAGGTGGACTTTTGCTCTACACCGGGCGCGGTCACAGGCAGCTTGAGCAGCTCAAAGCCGTCCTTGGCAGCGCGCTTTTCCAGCAGTGCAATAGGCTCCTTGCCATAAGGCGAGTCGTGATAGACCAGTGCAATTTTCTTGCCCTTGAGGTTGCCGTTTTCCTTCTTCAGGATGTCCTGAATCATGGAGTCAGCAGCCGTCCAGTAATTGCCCAGCAGCGGGAAATTCCACTCAAACACCTTGCCGTCTACAGACTGAGACAGGCCATAGCCTGGGGTCACCACAGGCACCTTGTCGCCGGGGGCCTTGTCGGTCACGGCAAAGGTAATGCCGGTCGACTGGGTGTCAAAGCCCGAGGCACCACCGTCCTTGTTCTTCAGGCGCTCATAGCACTCCACGCCCTTGGCGGTGTCGTACGCGGTTTCGCACTCTTCAAATTTGATCTTCACGCCATTGATACCGCCCTTGGCGTTCACCAGCTTCAGATAGTCCTGCTTGCCGTCGCCCCATGGAATGCCCAGCGGCGCAAACTGGCCGGTGCGGTACACCAGCAGCGGAACAAACTGCTCTTGTGCCTGCACAGCGGGCGCAGTCATCAGAGCGCCCATGCTTGCTGCCACAGTAGCGGCAGCCATCGCAATTTTCTTGAACATCATCAACTGTCTCCTTCGGTTGTATGGGACGGCGTCCCGGTTGCAGGCACTCTGCGGTGTCTTAAAGAATCAATGCGGAAATGGCCAGACGCGCAATTTCTGTCTTGCTGTGGCCCACAGCTTGGCCAATCCGTGGGGTTCCACAATCAGGAAGAACACGATCAGTGCACCAAAAATCATGTGTTCCAGATAGGTGGCGGTAGCCGTAGAAATGGGCAGGCCCAGCCAGTGTGGAACCTGAGTCAGAAACAGCGGCAGCAGCACAAAGAAGGCGGCCCCAAAAATGCTGCCGACAATGGAGCCCAGGCCGCCAATGATGATCATGAACAGCAGTTGCAGCGAGCGATCTAGGCTGAAGGCTGCTGGCTCCCATGCACCCAGGTGCACAAAGCCCCAGAGTGCACCCGCAATGCCGACGATGAAAGAGCTGACAGCAAATGCTGAAAGCTTGGCGTAGGTGGGGCGGATGCCGATCACCGCAGCGGCCACATCCATGTCGCGCATGGCCATCCATTCGCGGCCAATGGCACCACGCACCAGGTTTTTGGCGGCCAAGCCCAGTACACACAGAATGACCAGGCACAGCAGGTATTTCTCTACCGGGGTGTCAATGCTCCAGCCCAGAATGGCCAGCGGCTTGGCGCTGACCGAGCCTGAGGATGAGTTGTTGGTGACCCAAGCGGCACGTGTGGTCAGCCAGTCCACAAAGAACTGGGCGGCCAGCGTAGCCACGGCCAGATACAGGCCACGAATGCGCAGACTGGGCAGACCAAACACGATGCCAAAGACCATCGCCACGAGGCCACCACCGATCAGCGCCAGCAGCAGCGGCATGCCTTCAATGCGGGCCTGCAGGTTATAGGCTGCATAAGCACCCACGGCCATGAAGGCGGCGGTGCCCAGTGAAATCTGGCCGCAGTAGCCCACCAAAATGTTGAGTCCCATGGCCCCCAGCGACATGATGACAAAGGGAATCAGGACAGCCTGAAAGGTGTAGTCACTGGCTGCAAAAGGAATGACCAAAAAGGCCACTGCCAAAATCAGCAGGACGGCGTAGCGGTCCTGTGCCACAGAGAAGATTTGCTGGTCGGCCGCGTAGCTGGTTTTGAACTGGCCGTTTTCACGATAAAACATGTCGGTTTCCTCTTCTTACGGCTTCAGACGCGGTCGATAATTTTGTCGCCGAACAACCCTTGAGGGCGGATCAGCAGGAAGCACAGGGCCAGACCGTAGGCAAACCAGGTCTCGATGCCACCGCCCACCATGGGGCCCAGATAGACCTCGGAGAGTTTTTCTCCAACACCAATGATCAGCCCGCCGATGATGGCGCCGGGCAGTGACGTCAGGCCACCCAGAATCACTACTGGCAGGGCCTTGAGCGCTACCAGCGACAGCGAGTACTGCACGCCCAGCTTGGAGCCCCAGATGATGCCCACCACCAACGCCACACCGCCTGCCACTGACCACACGATGACCCAGATGCGAGACAGTGGAATGCCGATGGATTGCGCGGCCTGGTGGTCATCAGCAACTGCACGCAGGGCGCGGCCGGTTTTGGTTTTCTGAAAGAACAGGCTCAGGCAGACCACCATGAAGGCCGCAATGCATGCGGCATACAGGTCTTCCAGACTGATCATCACGCCACCTGGAAACAGGCTGTCCATGATGAAAACGGGGTCCTTGGGCATGCCCACGTTGATGCTGTAGACCGCGCTGCCAAAAATCATGGGGCCCAGCCCGTCCAGCAGGTAGGCAATGCCCAGTGTGGCCATCAGCAAGGTGATGGGCTCTTGGTTGACCAGGTGGCGCAAGGCCAGCCGCTCGATCAGCCATGCCACCACAACCATGATCAGCAGGGCCACGACGATGGCCAGCAGATTGCCAACGAGACCGGGCTCAATGCCCAGCCATTCGGGAATCCACTGCGAAAAGCGCGCCATGGCCAGGGCTGAAAACAGCACCATGGCACCTTGCGCAAAGTTGAAGACACCTGAGGCCTTGAAGATCAGCACAAACCCAATGGCGATCAGCGCGTACAGCGTGCCCACCATGAGGCCACCGAACAGGGTTTCCAGAAAAAATCCCATGTTTCTGCTCCTTAGTGGCCAGCGCCCAGATAGGCCCGGATCACGTCTTCGTTATTGCGCACTGCTTCGGGCTCGCCGTCGCCAATCTTCTTGCCGTAATCGAGCACTACGACACGGTCGGAAATGTCCATCACCACGCCCATGTCGTGCTCGATCAGCACGATGGTGGTGCCAAATTCATCGTTCACATCCAGGATGAATCGGCACATGTCCTGCTTTTCCTCGACGTTCATGCCTGCCATGGGCTCGTCCAGCAGCAGTACCTGCGGCTCCATGGCCAGGGCACGGCCCAGGTCCACACGCTTTTGCAGACCGTAAGGCAACTGGCCCACAGGCATCTTGCGATAGGCCTGAATTTCAAGGAAGTCGATGATGTGTTCGACAAACTCGCGGTTGCGAATCTCTTCACGCTGGGCAGGGCCTACACGCAGAGCCTGCATCAGCACATTGCTCCTGATTTTTAGGTTGCGGCCGGTCATGATGTTGTCAATCACGCTCATGCCTTTGAACAGTGCCAGGTTCTGAAAAGTCCGGGCTACGCCCATTTCAGCGACCTGACGGCTGTTCATGTGACTGAAGGTCTGGCCTCTGAAAGTGATGGAACCTTCAGAGGGGGTGTAGACCCCGTTGATGCAATTGAGCATGGAGCTTTTGCCGGCGCCATTGGGCCCGATGATGGAGCGGATCTCATGCTCGCGCACGTTGAACGAAATGTCTGTCAGCGCTTTCACGCCGCCAAAGCGCAGGCTGATGTTCTGGATGTCCAAAATGACATCGCCAATCTTCTTGTCTGTCATGGCTGCTGGTCTTTCGTTCGGGCTATCAAGCAGCGGCACGCGTGGCCGGGAATGTCTTGGCGTTGATGATTTGCAGCGTGGCGCTGACGCTGCCTGTGCGGCCGTCCTCAAACTTCACCTGCGTTTCAATGAACTGCTCGGTCTTGCTGCTGTACAGCGCTTCAATGAGCACACCGTACTTTTCCCCAATGAAGTTGCGCCGTACCTTGCGGGTGCGGGTAAGTTCATCGTCGTCCGGGTCCAGCTCTTTGTGCAGCACCAAAAAGCGTGCGACCTGGGTGCCAGCCATGCCGGCTTCGGTAGCGAGATCCGCGTTGACTTGGTTGATGCACTCGCCAATCAGCTCCAGCACCTGTGGTTTGGAGGCCAGGTCCACATAGCCGCCGTAAGGAATGCCCTGGCGTTCAGCCAGGCTGCCCACTGCTTCGTAATCGATATTGATGAAAGCGCAGACTTCGTCACGCAGGTTGCCAAAGCACACCGCTTCTTTGATCTGAGGGAAAAACTTGAGCTTGTTCTCGATGTAGTTCGGCGCAAACATGGCCCCGGCGTTGGTCTTGCCCACGTCTTTGGCCCGGTCAATGATGCGCAGGTGGCCGTCTTCATCCAGCACGCCTGCGTCGCCGGTGTGAAAGTAGCCCTGTGCATCAATCACTTCGGCCGTGGCATCCGGGCGTTTGTAGTACTCCTTGAGTACCGAAACCCCTTTGACCAGCACTTCACCGTTGTCCGCAATCTTCAGTTCAATGCCGGGTGCCGCCTGGCCTACGGTGTTGAGTTTGACCTGTCCGTTTTTCTGAATGCAGACATAGGCGCAGGTCTCGGTCTGGCCATACAGCTGCTTGAGGTTGATGCCTATGGAGCGGAAAAACTTGAACAAGTCCGGGCCAATGGCCGCGCCGGCGGTGTAGGCCACGCGGATACGTGACAGCCCCATGACGTTGCGCAGCGGGCCGTAGATAAACAGGTCACCCAGGCAGTACTTGAAGCGATCCCAGGCGCCCACAGGCTTGCCGTCCAGGATGTCGGCACCCACACGCTGGGCCAGATGCATGCACTTTTCATACAGCCATTGCTTGGGTTTGGCAGCGTCTTCCATGCGGATGGACACCGAGGTCAGCATGCCTTCAAAAACCCGGGGCGGCGCGAAGTAATAAGTGGGGCCAATTTCGCGCAGATCGATGTTAATGGTGCTGGCAGATTCTGGGCAGTTGATCGTGAAGCCCGCCACCATCCACTGGGCCACTGAAAACAGATGATCACCCACCCAGGCTGGTGGCAGGTAGGAGATCACGTTGTCAGACGGGTTCAGGCCATCGACCTCTACGCCCCCCTGTGCTGCGCCGATAAAGCTGGCATGGGTTTGGCACACGCCTTTGGGTTTGCCGGTGGTGCCCGAGGTGTACAAAATGACGGATACGTCTTCAGGCTGCACTGCCTGCACCATGGCGTCCCAGGTGCCGGGGTGGTCGCGGTCCCATGCCTGGCCCAGCTCTTTGAGCTGAGCGATGCTGATGAGGCCGGGTGCCTCGTATTTGCGCAGGCCGCGTGGGTCGTCGTAAATGATGTGCTGAATGCTGGGCACAGATTCACGCACTTCCAGCAGCTTGTCGACTTGCTCCTGGTTTTCTGCAAATGCAAATGCAACCTCGGCATCCTCGATGACAAAACGCATTTCTTGCGCGACGGCATCCTGGTACAGCGGAATGGGAACTGCGCCCAGGCTTTGTACCGCGATGAACCCCATGTAAAGGCTGGGGCGGTTGTCGCTGATGAAGGCGAGGTTTTGCCCCTTGGCCAGCCCCAGCGCAGCCAGGCCACATGCCATCTGGCGCACGTCACGGGCAGCGTCTGCCCAGCTCCATGTTTGCCAGATGCCGTATTCCTTCTCGCGCAATGCAGCAGCCGCGGGCCTTTCGGCAGCATGCCGAAGCAGCAGATGCGGAAATGTTGTTGCCATTGCAGATCCTCACAGATTCAAACCTCGGGCCAACTGGTGAGCGTGGCAATCAAGCACCGCCACTCAGCGAATGAAGGCAATACTAGGTAGTGATTTGACGTTTTCTTGTCTTTACGACGACATTCTCGGGAAAGACCTAATCGGGTTAGTACGCGGCATTTGTCGGCATATGTCCCATAAATGCCAACATTTGACTTGAATCAGGCCATGCGCCGTGCAGTGCCGCCGTTTGTCGTGGCAAACCCCAATGTCACGACAAAGGGGTCTGCGCACATGCTTGCCACTTATGAGTCCAAGCACTTCTTTGTACCAACGCCGCCGTGCTGCCACCCCTGAAGAGATCAATGCCATCCCATGGATCAGCCTGCTGCTGCCGCATGAGCGCGAGCGGGCTGTCTCCACGCTGCTGGTAACGCAAGCATCTGCTGGTGAATATGTCAGCCATGCTGGCAAGCCCGTGAGTTTTTGGCTGGGTTTGACCGAGGGGCTGCTGAAAATGAGCGCCGACAACGTCGATGGCTTGACCATGACCTTTACCGGTGTGCCTCCGGGTGGATGGTTTGGAGAGGGCACATGTATCAAGCGCGAAACCTACCGTTACAACATTCAGGCTCTGCGAAAAAGTGTGATAGCAGGCATTCCTGTAGAAACGTTCCAGTGGCTGCTGGATAACTCGCTGGGTTTTAACCGCTTCATCATGAACCAGCTCAACGAACGCCTGGGTCAGTTCATTGCTGCGCGCGAGATCGACCGCATCAGCAACCCTGATGTGCGCGTTGCACGCAGTCTGGCGGCGTTGTTCAACCCTGTGCTCTACCCGGCCGTGGGTGCGGTGCTCCGTATTACGCAGCAAGAGCTGGCGTATCTGGTGGGTTTGTCGCGACAAAGGGTGAATGAAGCTTTGTCCACCTTAGAAAACTACGGCGCCATTCAGGTGGAATATGGTGGCTTGCGGGTGATGGATTTACAGGCCTTGCGCGATGGACTTTTCACCAGCAGCAAGCGCGGCGCTGTGCCAGAAGCTGTAACGCGCGAGGGCATAGTCTGAGCGGCTAGCAAGGCTGTACAAGGGGCGCGACAATAGCCCCCTAACTCCAAGAGCCGAGCATGTCTTTCAAAGACCACCCCAATTCCCGAGGCCCATCGTCTAACGGCGCCTCACGTCCCGCCCGCCCTGCTGGTGATCGCACCGAGCGCCGGGGGGATGATCGTCCTCGCGGCGGCCAGTCCTTTGGCCCGCGCGATGACCGTGGCCCACGCCGTGAAGGTGGCTTTGGCGGTGGTGATCGCCCCCGCTTTAACGGCGGTGAGCGCGGCCCTCGCCCGGAAGGCGCAGACCGTCCACGCTTTAACAGCGACCGAGGCCCCCGCCCAGAGCGCAGCTTTGGCGACCGCCCACGCCGCGAAGAAGGCGGCTTTGGTCAGTCAGATCGCCCCCGTTTCAACAGCGACGATCGCGGCCCACGCCGTGAAGGTGGCTTTGGCGGTGGTGATCGCCCCCGCTTTAACAGCGGTGAGCGCGGCCCTCGCCCTGAAGGCGCAGACCGTCCACGCTTTAACAGCGACCGAGGCCCCCGTCCAGAGCGCAGCTTTGGCGACCGCCCGCGCCGTGAAGAAGGCGGCTTTGGCCAGTCAGACCGCCCCCGTTTCAACAACGACGATCGCGGCCCACGCCGTGAAGGTGGCTTTGGCGGCGGTGATCGCCCCCGTTTTAACAGCGGTGAGCGCGGCCCTCGCCCGGAAGGCGCAGACCGTCCACGCTTTAACAGCGACCGAGGCCCCCGTCCAGAGCGCAGCTTTGGCGACCGCCCGCGCCGCGAAGAAGGCGGCTTTGGGGGCGGTGATCGCCCGCGTGGCCCTCGTCCCGAACGCAGCTTTGGTGGTGGCGACCGTGCTCCCCGCCGTGAAGGTGGTGCAGGCGGCGATCGTCCTCGCGTGAGCAGCGGCGACCGAGGTCCCCGTCCTGAGCGCAATTTTGGTGGTGACCGCGGCCCCCGTCGCGAAGATAGCGCAGGCGGCGATCGTCCACGTTTTAACAAAGAGCGCAGCTTTGGCGGTGACCGTGCACGTTCGAATGCACCCCGCGAAGAGCGTCCTGATTACGCCAACAGCGTGGGTGAAGTACGCCGTTCGTTCAGCGGTATTCGCACCTACCGTGCGCCCGCAGAACTCAAAGGCAAGCCAGCCCCGATCAAGGTGATTCGCCCTGAAGAGGGTGATGAGGCTCCCAAGAAGAAGTGGTAAAAACATAGCGCTTGGCGCTTGTATTTAAAAGACTTCAATGTCAAAACACATTGAAGACAAGAAAAGGAGCGCGTTAGCAGCTCCTTTTTTTTGGAAGAGCGCTTTTGCGGTCAGTCGTCGGTGCGGCCAGACAGCAAGGTTTTGTAGATCACCGCACCAATCAGAGCTCCCACAATGGGTGCCAGCCAGAACAGCCACAGCTGCTGCATGGCAATGTCGGGGCCAAACACTGCCACCCCTGTGGAGCGCGCTGGGTTGACCGATGTGTTGGTGACGGGAATGCTGATCAGGTGAATCAGCGTCAGGCACAGACCGATGGCCAGGCCTGCAAAACCGGGGGCTGCACGCTTGGCTGTGGCACCCAGGATGACGATGAGAAACAGTGCAGTCATGACCACTTCGGTCACCAGCGCTGCAGTCATGCTGTAGCCACCGGGTGAGTGCGTGCCAAAACCGTTGGTGGCAAAACCACCCAGTTGTGCGCCCGCTTTGCCCGTGGCAATCACGTACAGGATGCCGCCGCCGACGATGGCACCCAGCACCTGTGCAATCACGTAGCCGGGCAACTCGCCCCAGGAAAACCGCCCGCCCATGGCCAGACCCACGGACACAGCAGGGTTGAAGTGCCCGCCAGAGATGGGGCCTAGTGCATAGGCACCAGTGACCACTGTCAAACCAAAAGCCAGGGAGACACCGACCAGGCCAATGCCAATTTCAGGAAAAGCCGCCGCCAGTACGGCGCTGCCGCAACCGCCCAGGGTGAGCCAGAACGTGCCAATGAATTCGGCCGACCATTTTTGAACCGACGTATGCATATCGCCTCCTGTGAAAGCGCCAGGTGAGAGCCGGCAGACCATCTGTCAGCCTTCGCTATGCTAGGCATATTGGGTCCATCGTGGTTCATGTGTAACTGCAAAGAAATATCAACCGGCGTGCCGTGCGCAAGCGACAGAGGTTGCAGCATGTGGCAGCCCCAGGCACCTCAAAGCACGGGGCGGTTTAAGCGGCGCGGGCATAGGCATTGGGTACGTTGTTGCCTTGCCTTGCCTTCATCACCCATCTTGCATGGCCCGGGGGCTTGGTAGCGTTAGCCGTTCTCAGGATGCGGGCGCAACGCTCCAGAGCACTTCCCGAGTGATGCGGTCCACGGTGGTGCAGCCCAGATGGGTCATGGTCAGCTCCAGCTCTGCGCGCAGCAAATGCAGCATGTGGGCAACACCCAGCAGACCTGCAGTGGCCAGGGCATGTACTTGGGGGCGACCAATCAGCACGGCGCTGGCCCCCATGGCCAGCGCTTTGACCACGTCAGTGCCGTAGCGCACCCCGCTGTCCAGCAGCAAAGGCACGTGTGGGCCAACGCTGCAGGCAATGGCAGGCAGTACGTCGAGCGGGCTGACTACGCCATCCAGTACACGCCCGCCGTGGTTGGAGACGATGAGGGCGTCAGCCCCCAGTGACACGGCCTGCTGCGCCTGTGCAGGTGACAGTACACCTTTGACGATCAAGGGCAGTGCCGTGTGGGCGCGCAGCCAGCGCAGGTCATCCCAGGAGGGCACTTGTGCCATCAAGGGGGTGCCAAACAGAATCGGCCCCTGCAGGGGGCTGGTGTGCTGTGTGGCAGGCATGCCGTGCAGGTTGGCCGCTTCCACCCCATAGGGCAGCGGAAAACCAGATCGTTTGATGCTGGCATCCACCGTCCAGACAATAGCGGTGTAGCCAGCCGCTTCGGCACGGCGCAGCAACTGCAGGCTGTGGGCGCGGTCGGGTTGCAAATACAGCTGAAACCATCGCGGCGCGGCTTGGCCCATTTCTGCCTCAGCGGCTTGACCTGTTTGGGCAATTTCTTCCAGGGTGCAGCTCGAAAGAGTGCTCACCACCATGCCAGTTTGCAGGGCCACGGCAGCGCGTATGGTGGCGATTTCACCCTCCGGGTGTACCAGGCGCTGGTAGGCCACGGGTGCAAGCAAGATGGGGCTGGAGAGCGTGTGGCCCAGCAGTTCGGTGCGCGTGTGGGCACCTTGCATGTCCGCCAAAGGGCGGGGCAGCAGTCGCAGGTTATCGAACGCCGTACGGTTGTGCGCCAGCGTCAGGTTCTGGTCGGCCCCACCCTGAATGTGCCGCCACGCCTGCGCTTCGATGTGGTGGGCAGCATGGCGTTCGTAATCAGCGGCACAGGCAATGTCTGCTGGAATCTGGCTGTGTGCAGGGCGCAGTGGCTCGCCCAGAGCGTTGAGCATCCCGGCGTTCATCAGGCCTCCGACCACATGCGCAGCAGGTTGTGATAAGTGCCCGACAGGGCCGAGAGCCTGGGGTGGTCAGGGTGGTCCATGCTCAGCTGCTGAATGGACTGGTCCAGATCAAACAGCATGCGGCGTTGTTCATCGGACTTGACCAGACTTTGCGTCCAGAAAAACGACGCGTAACGCGTGCCTTGTGTCACAGGGTTCACGCGGTGCAAGCTGGTGCCGGGGTAGACAATCGCATCGCCCGCAGCCAGCTTTACGCTTTGGTGGCCGTAGGTGTCCTCCACGATCAGCTCGCCACCTTCGTATTCATCGGGGTCGCTGAAGAACACGGTGGTCGAGACATCTGTGCGCACTTTGATGGCAGTGCCCGGAATGACAAACAGCGCGTTATCAATGTGGTTGCCATAGGTGCCGCCGCCTTCATAGCGGTTAAAGCGCGGGGGGAGTACACGCAGGGGCAGGGCTGCAGAAAGATACAGGGGGTTGCGCCCCAATTTGTCGAGAATCAGATTGCCCATCTTGGCGCCCAAAGGGCTGTCAATCGGTAACTGCCAATTGCTTTTGACTTTGACGGCCAGATGGCCTGCGGTCAGGCGTCCGTCTTGCCAGTCAACCTCTTGCAGGGCTTGGCGGCATTCGCGTACTTCTTCGGCAGTCAGCAGGGAGGGGATACGCAGCATCATGGTGAAAGCAACCTTTCAAATATCAACCAGCAGCGCGTTAGCGCTGCTGGCAGTATCTATGTAAAAGCCCCGCAACAGCACGGGCTGGCGGGGCTTTCAGGGGGGCGTTATGTCTAAGTCAAACTCAGGTGTTGCCGGGAGTCCTCAGTACGTGAACTTGAGGGTTGCAACTGCCGAGCGGCCGGAGCCCAGCGTGGCGTAGTGGGCTGAGTAGGTGGAGGCGTAGTAGACCTTGTCGGTCAGGTTGTACACATTCACTTGTAGGCTGACATTCGGGTTGAAGATATAGCTCAGCATGGCGTCATAGCGTACGTAGCCAGCAGTCCCTTTCTTGATCAATGAGCCATTTTCAGTATATGAATAAGCCGCAACGACATCACTTTGGCCGGTTGCACCAAAACCAATATTCAGTTTAGGTGTGAACTTGTAGCTGCTCCACAAGCTGACGCTGTGCTTGGGGGTGTTGGGGAAAGCCAGGCCTGTGCCTGCGCTCGGCCTTCCGGGGTTGAACTTGTCGCTCAGTGCAACATTTCCAATCTTTTTCTGCTCGCTATCCATGTAGGTATAGCCGCCAAATACGTCCCATTGTTTGGTGATGCGCCCCGAAAATCCTAACTCTAGGCCATTGACCACTTTTTCACCTGCCATCGCAGCTAATGAAGTATTGGGGTCGCGCACACGTGCATTGGTGGTTTCGTTGCGAAACAGCGCTGCTGTAAGAGACAGTTGCTGGTCAAGCACATCCCATTTAGTACCCAACTCAAGGGAGCGTGTCTTTTCAGGAGACAGGTCGCTTGCGTTGAGTGTGGGCGCGCGGCCACCAGGCGTAATACCTTGGTTTTCGAGGCCTTGTCCGTTTGCTCCTCCGCCTGGGGTGGATGAGGTGCCGATACTGGCGTAGATGCTGGCATTGGGTTGAAGCTTATAGACGACGCCTAACTGGTAGTTGAATAGTGTGTCGTTGCGGCTGAAGCTAGCTGTGCTATCCCATTGTTTGGTGCGGTAGTCATCCATTCGAATGCCGCCGTTGATCAGCCACTGAGGGCTCAACGTGAGTGTGTCAAAGGCATACAGTGAGACGGTTTCTGTCTTGTAGTGCGTGAAAGCATTGTTGCGCACCATGCGTCCAGTCCAAGGGTCATTGCCGTTGGGGCTGGGGAGTGTCGTACACATGTACGGGGATCCACCCGCTTTGCACTGGTTGCTGTTAGCAATGTCGGTGCCGTTGGCATCTACCATTTTGTAGCTGTCAACATCAGACTTTTCACGAGACAACTCTAGGCCAATTGCAAATTGGTGTTTGACGCTCCCTGTGTTCGCTTGACCGGTAAGTTCCGTGATGTTTTGCAGCGTTTCAGTTTCACTGTAGCGAGAGTTAAAGCGGCGCCACACTTGGCCTTTCTCCACATTGCCCTGGCTGTCATCAGGCTGCGTCCAGACATAGTCCTGCTTGGATTTGCTAAAGCGCGTAGCGTTACGAATCTTGTTCGTGTCTGTGAACTTATGCTCCGCAGCGACAGTGAAAACATCACTTTTCTCTTTGCGGAAATCACGTGCTTTCAATCCGTACCAGTTTTCACGATTGCCACCAAATGTGGGGCGAATGGTTGTGTTCTGGGTTAAACCTGCCGGTTTTCCAATTGCAAAAGGCACTCCGCTGTCTGGCATATCGTCAGACTGCATGTGTTCATAAGAAAGGGTGATCTGCGTCGGCGTATTCATGCCGAATGTCACGGTAGGTGCAATACCCCAGCGCTGGTTCTCAGGTCCATTGCGGCCGGGAACATCGGCATCGTGAGCCATTGCATTCAGGCGGAAACCAATGGTGTCGCTGAGCTTGCGGTTCAGATCGAGTGTCGTGCGCTTGTATTTGTCAGTGCCAAGGCCTACATCGCCAGAGACAAAGTTGTCATTTTTTGCTTTTTTGGTGAAGAGGTTGATAGAGCCGCCTGCTCCACCACGACCTGCATAGGCAGAGTCAGAGCCTTTGACGACTTCCACCGATTCCAGGTTGTAAACCTCGCGCGAACCGGCTGCAATATCTCGCATGCCATCGACAAAAATGCTCCCTTGTGCGTCGCTGCCACGCATGAAAGGACGATCACCCGATGGATTGCCCCCCTCGCCAGAACCAAAAGTGATGCCAGGACTTGCACGCAGAGCATCGGCCAGGCTGGTCGCACCAGTTTGCTTCATGACCTCTTCATTGATTACCGTGACTGTCTTGGGGGTATCAATCAACGGTGCAGTGAACTTGGCCGAAGGCGCGATATCTGTCTTCAATGGCGAGGTCGCACTTTCCTGTACGGTCACCGTCGGCAGCGTAGCGGTAGCTTGGGCGAAAGCGGACGCACCCACGAAGCACAGACCAGTGGCCAAGGCCAATTGGGTGAGTTCGCAGTGCAGTCCCGCCTTGTTAGATGTTTTTGTGGCGTGAGGCATAGGAAATTAGCAGTGATAAAACCTGTGCGAAGACACAGGGTGGCGAATTTTAATCTTGACTGAGAACAATTCTTTTTTGCTTTTGTATTGGCATGACTGGGCGTTGCCTTTGGGCAACAGCGCGAGCGTGGGGGATACATCTTGAAATCGGCACTGTTGACCAGATATGGGCCAAGGCGCCGGGAAACTGGCTTTGCACCATTGGTTTCAACTTACGACTGCACAAGACAAATACATGAGCAAGCAAACCCATTCCTTTCAAGCTGAAGTTGCGCAACTGCTGCATTTGGTGACCCATTCGCTGTACTCGAACCCTGAAATTTTCTTGCGCGAGTTGGTCTCTAACGCTTCAGATGCCTGCGACAAGCTGCGTTTTGAAGCGCTGAACGACAGCAGCCTGTACGGCGATCAGCCCAATCTGGAGGTGCGCGTCTCGTTTGACGCGGATGCCAAGACGATCACCATCGCCGATACCGGCATTGGCATGAGCCAGCAAGAGGCGATCGACAACTTGGGCACCATTGCCAAGAGCGGTACCAAGGCTTTCATGGACAAACTGTCTGGTGACCAAAAGAGCGATGCCCAGTTGATTGGCCAGTTTGGTGTGGGCTTTTACTCTGGCTACATCGTTGCAGACAAAATCACCGTGGAAACGCGCCGTGCAGGCGCGCCTGCATCGGAAGGTGTGCGCTGGGTGAGCGGTGGCACGGGCGAGTTTGAGGTCGAGCAGATTGAGCGCGCTGAGCGCGGAACCAGCATTACGCTGCACTTGCGCGAAGAGGCTCAAGAGTTTCTGAATGCCTGGAAACTCAAGCAAGTCATCAGCAAGTACTCGGACCACATCAGTCTGCCCATCTTGATGGAAAAGCAAGAGTGGAAAGAGGGCGAAAACGACCAGCCCGGTGCAATGGTGAAAACAGGCGAATGGGAGACCATCAACAAAGCCAGTGCACTGTGGACACGCCCCAAAAAAGATATCACTGAAGAGCAGTACAAAGAGTTCTACAAGGCCATCAGCCATGATTTTGAAGACCCGCTGAGCTGGAGCCATAACCGCGTTGAAGGCAATACCGAGTACACGCAGTTGCTGTTTATTCCGGCCAAGGCTCCGTTTGATCTCTACAGCCGTGACAAGAAGGCGGGCGTCAAGCTGTATGTAAAGCGTGTCTTCATCATGGACGATGCGGAAGCGCTATTGCCCGGTTACTTGCGCTTTGTGAAGGGCGTGATCGACTCGGCAGACCTGCCCTTGAACGTGAGCCGTGAGCTGCTGCAGGAAAGCCGCGATGTGAAGCTGATCCGTGATGGCTCGGTCAAGCGCGTGCTGGGCATGCTGGAAGATCTGGCCCGGCACGACAAGCACGATGCCGGGGCCGATGCAGCAGACGTCACTGATGTGGTCAGTGATGAGGACAAGGCAAAGGAAGGCAAGTTCAGCCAGTTTTACGCCGAGTTTGGCGCCGTGCTCAAAGAAGGTCTGGGTGAAGACGTGGCCAACAAGGAGCGCATTGCCAAGTTGCTGCGTTTTGCATCGACTACCTCCGATGCCGTGAACGTGTCACTGGCGGAATACAAGGCGCGCATGAAAGAGGGCCAGGAGGCCATCTACTACATCACGGCAGAGACTTTGGCGGCAGCCAAGAACAGCCCGCAGCTGGAAGTGTTCAAGAAAAAGGGCATTGAAGTGCTCTTGATGACCGACCGTGTGGACGAGTGGGCCTTGAACTATCTGACACACTTTGATGACACCCCGCTGCAATCTGTGGCCAAGGGTGCCGTTGATTTGGGAAAACTGCAGGATGAAGAGGAGAAAAAGGCCGCAGAAGAAGCCGCTGAGGCTTTTAAACCCGTGCTGGCCAAGCTCAAGGAAGCACTCAAGGACAAGGCCCAGGACGTCCGCGTGACAACGCGCTTGGTGGACTCCCCCGCCTGTCTGGTCGTCACTGAAGATGGCATGAGCGCTCAGCTGGCACGCATGCTCAAGCAAGCAGGCCAGCCTGCGCCAGAGTCCAAGCCGGTGCTGGAGGTGAACCCTTCGCATGCGCTGGTAAAAAAGCTGGATGGCAGCGTGCATTTCCACGACTTGGCGCATATTTTGTTTGACCAGGCATTGCTGGCTGAAGGTGGCCTGCCTGAAGATGCAGCGGCCTATGTCAAGCGTGTCAATGCATTGCTGGTGTAACGCGGATAGGCGATGAAATAAAAGGCCCGATGACTTTTGTCATCGGGCCTTTTTATGTTTTTAGTCTTTAGCCGTTACATACAAAGCGTAGTGCGCCATGCAGTGATAGCTGCTCGGCAGTGGCCGTGTGTGCGAAGTCTGCTGCTGCCTGTGCACTACGTCCAGGCATGTCAAGGCAAGCCCTGGCAATCACGTATCAATGGTGGCGGGAGTGGCTCTAAGCTTAGCCATTTGTGGGGTTGCCCTCAGCTGCAGACAATAGAGTGATGAAACAGCTATTTCTGCCCTTGATGTTCGTCTCTGTGCTGGCGGGTTGCTCAACCTCCGCAGGTGTGGGCATCGGCGTGCCAGTTGGACCTTTTAGTGTGGGTGTCGGGCTAGGCTCTGGTGGAGTCTCTGCTGGCGTCGGTACAGGGGTGGGGCCTGTAGGGGTTGGCGTTGGCGTCAACCAGCGTGGGCAAGTGACGGGCAACGCGGGCGTCGGTGCCTCGGTACCCGTAGGTGGAGCCAGAGTGGGGGCAGGAGTTGGTACTTCTACCGTACTGCATGATCCCCAGAACCGGCCTCAACAGCCGTCTGACAAAGCCTCTGTAGCACCCGTTTCTCCATCACCGGTGCCAGCCTCTGGTGCTGTGCAGTGGCGTGATGCCCATGGCAACGTTGTGCCCGAATGCCGTGTGCGTGGTACTTGCTAGTCGCTATAGACAATGCGGTTGCGCCCACTGCGCTTGGCCCGGTACAGGCGTGCATCGGCAGACGCAAGCAGTTGCTGGCCGTCGGTCAGTGAGCTGGGTAATGCTGCTGCTACCCCCATGCTCACAGTGACGAACTCGGCAGCTTGCGCTTGAACATGCGGCATTTTGAGCGCTGCAATAGCCGCCTGAATGTCGTGGGCCAGCTTGAGAGCGCCTTCCAGGGGCGTTTCTGGCAGCAAGCAGACAAACTCTTCACCGCCATAGCGAGCCACCATGTCGCCCGGGCGCTGCAGGCATTGCGCGATCGTCTGTGTCACGTTCTGCAGGCATTCGTCGCCATGCAGGTGCCCGTAGTGGTCGTTAAAAGCCTTGAAGTCATCGACGTCCAGCATCAGCAAAGCCAAAGGTTGCTGCTGCCGCTGCATGCGGCTGAACTCCCGGGACAGCATGGTGTTGAAGTAACGGCGGTTGGCAATGCCGGTCAGGCCATCGCAGTGAGACAGGCGTTCGAGCAAATACCGCTGGTGTGCTAACTCCAGATGATTGCGAACGCGTGCAAGCAGCGCCGGTGTGCGAAAAGGCTTGGCAATGAAGTCTGCGGCCCCCATGTTGAGGCCCACTTCTTCAGCGCTGGCATCTGATACAGCGGTGAGGAAGATGACAGGAATGTGCGCCGTTCTGGAGTCATTTCTGAGTCTGCGAAACACCTCAAAACCGTCCATGCCGGGCATGAGGATGTCCAGCAAGATCAGATCAGGATTGTGTTGTATGGCCATGTCCAGACCTTGCTGGCTGGACGTGGCAATTTGTACATCACACAAAGTGCCTACCACGCTGGCAATCAGCGTCGCATTCATTTCCACATCATCGATCACCAGTACCTTTTGGGGATGAGGTGCGGAGAGCAAGTGGGGATGGATGGGAAGCAAACTCGCGTAGGTCATGGCAGGGCTTCGTCTTGGGGTGTGATGACAGGGCAATATGCTTCAAGCTGAGCGACTCCGGTCACTGCAGCGTGTGCAATGCTGCGTGCAAGCTCGGTGGCAAGCTCAAAGTCAGCGGCCTTTAATGCAGCGGATAGCTGACAGGACAGGTCGCCCAAACGCATCAGCCCGAAGGTGGCTGCTGTGCCTGTCAGCTTATGCGCTTCGCCACGCACGGCCTGCCAGTCATGTTGGTCGGCAAGCTGCGCCAGCAGCTTTGCGCGTTGCAAACTGTCATGGGTGAACTGCGAGACCAGTTGCTGGCGTTTGCTGTCATCAAAAAGCTGTGCCAGTGCATCGATGGCCGTGGCATCAAAATCAGGTTGCTGGTGCTCAGCATCTGGGGCCGCTGGTGTGTGGGGCAAGGGCTGATGGGTGCAAGCGCCCAGCCATTGCTGCAGCACTTGGTGCAAGGCGGACTCCAGCAGCGGCTTGCTCAAGTGGGCATTCATGCCCGCTGCTTGCGCCCGCTCTTTGTCCTGGACGCCCGTATGTGCAGTCATTGCAATGACTGGTAAAACGCCAAAACCGGGCAGTTTGCGCAATGCCCGCGTGGCGCTGATACCGTCCATTTGCGGCATTTGAATGTCCATTAAAACGCAGCTGTAATAGTCGGGACCCACAGACTGCAGTCTCTGGAGGGCTTGGGCCCCATCTTCTGCGCATTCTGTTTGCAATCCCAAAGCGTGAAGCATGCCTTCAGCAACAGCGCGGTTCAGAGGATTGTCATCGGCCACCAAGATACGCAAACCTTGCCACGCCGATGCGATGCTGTGATGGTGGGGCATGAGCAGCGATTCGCGTTGCACCAGCATGCGTGCTGGCTCCAGTACGGCGGTGAACCAGAAGGTGCTGCCTTGGCCAATGCTGCTGTGCACGCCGGCAGTGCCGCCCATCAGCTGAGCCAGCGCACGGGAGATGGTAAGGCCCAGGCCGGTGCCGCCGAAACGTCGAGTGATGGAGTTGTCGGCTTGCTGGAATGCCTCAAACAGCAAGGGCATGCGGTCTGCTGGAATGCCGGGGCCCGTATCTTTAACGCTTGCATGCAACACAATGCGATGCAAGGTGCTGCTGGGGTCGAGGCGCAGCGAAATATGGATGTGTCCGGAGGTCGTGAACTTGATGGCGTTGTTCACATAATTGAGCAGAATCTGGGCGATCCGGTGCGGGTCACCGCGCAAACTGTCGGGGACCTCGCGTGCCATTTTGTAATTGAGCGACAGGCCCTTTTTGCTGGCCTCTTCATGGCACATGCTGAGGACATCCAGCACCACATTTTCCAGGCTGAAATCCGTGCTTTCCAGCTGTAGTTGGCCGGCATCAATTTTTGAAAAATCCAGCACTTCGTTCACGATGCCACGCAGGTGCTGGCCAGCGCGCAGTACGTTGTGCAATTGATCGCGCTGGGTTTGCGGTAGATCCGCTTTTAATAACAGCTGCGTTAATCCCAGAATGGCGTTGAGTGGAGTGCGTATTTCGTGGCTGATACTGGCTTGGAGTACGGATTTTTCATTGGCACTTTGTTCCGCCTCTCTCTTGGCTTTTTCCAGTGCGCGCGACTGCAGCATTTCTTTGGTGACATCCAGCCACACACCGTTAAAGGTGATGCTGCCATCGGCATTTTTGTGTGGATTAGCACGGGTCTTGATCCAGCGTGTCACGCCATCGAGCATTTGGATGGAGACATCAAAATCTACAGGCTCCAGGGTCTCTGCACTTTGTGCGAAGTGTTTTTCTGCAATAGCCGTGGCATGTTCATCGTGGTGACGGATGACACTCGCTGCACAGCTTATGCTGGTGTCTGAATGAACGGGCATACCCATGAGCTGCGCCCATTGAGGGCTGGCAAAGTGCAGCTTGAGCGCAGCTCCGGGCCTCAATTGCATTTGAAAAACCGCGCCTGGCAGTGCACTGGTGAGCTGCTGGAGCTGCTCAATGAGCAAGTGGTTTTTCTGATGCTGCGTGAGCTCTTTCTCAAGTCTTTCGGCTTCTTGCAGTGATGTACCAAAGCTTTTCAAGGTACGCGCCATGCTGCCAATTTCGTCATTGCGATGTTGGTCTGCAATCAACGTATCGTAGTTGTGCAAGCTCATGCGTTGCATGCTGCGCGTCAGGCGGCCAATCGGGCGTGAAATGTAGCGCAGCGCAATCCATGCCGCCCATGCTGAAATCAAGAGCACACTGAGCCAGCCGGCCCAAGTCGTTTTGGAGATGGTGTCCTGGGTGTTGCGGGTTAACTCCTTGGAGGCCAGCGCAAAGACTTTTTGTGCGTCAAGGCGCAGGGTGTCTACTTCTGTCTGCAGGCGATCCAAGGCGGGTGTGAAGCTTTGAGAAAGCACGAGCAAGGCACTGTCACTTTGCCAGCGCAACGCGCAGGTAATGACGTGATGTCCCGCTGTAAACACGTGGCGTGCCTGCGTGAAGATGCCATCCAGTACCAGCTCGTGCTGAGGCAAAAGCGGGTAAATAGCCGCTAAATCAGCTTCAAACTGTGTCTGTATTTCCGTAAGGCGCTCTTTGGCCAGTAGCAACTGGTCTTCATCGTTGGACGTCAGTGCTGCATGCACCAGGGCTGATGCATCACTCAAATGCTGCCGCACGGTGCTCACTTTGCCCGAGGTCATAGCCTGCTGCCCCAAAAGCTCGTGGTATTGGGTCTCAATGTGCTGCATATGCCATGTGGCATAAGCCGTGATGAGTGCAGAGGCGATGCCCATGCAGGCGACCAGAAGCACAATTTTGGTGGTCAGACTAAGGAGTGGCCGTTTCATGACTGGGACTGGGTGGCGCAAAGCACGACAGTCACGGATTCGACGCGCATGTGTGCTTGGCAGAGCGGGGCCACTGAGCGCCAAAAAATATTCTGCAGACCCATGTTTAGAGCGGAGTTTGTATATCCAGCGAGATAACAATGTATCGCTTGTCGTTCATGCACACAGGAGGGGCGGGCATTGACTGCCAAGGCAGCTTAGCCCGAGCCACTGCAGCATCAACGTAGGATAGTAAATCCATCATCGTGCGATAGATGGCTTTTTGTATTGTGGGACGTGTCAGCCAAAAAATAAATCAGTGCACCGTGAGACAGGTTGTCTGAGGTCATGCGCTGCCTTGCTAGCTTGGGCTGCAAGGCCAGTCGCAGAGGCGCAGCTTCAGAGCGTTACTTGGCGACGGGATGTTGAGCCAAACAGCTTCAGGCATGGCGAATGCTTGAAAAATTGTGCACGCAATCTACCTGATGGGTAAATCAAGTAGACGGTGCAGGTTTTTGTCTCCAGCGTACGTGCCGCGCATGAGTGAAGGCGATCTCCTGGCTAGAGGATCTGGTTTGGCACAGTGTGATCTAACCGTGCGATGCCGGTGTCATGAAGTTTGCAGCTGCCTGCCGCTGGCTGCCGCGTGTTCTGGCGCGGGTAGTATTTCCATTCGATAGCCCAAGCCATAAATGGCGCTGAGCTGGTAAATCTGCCCAGCACCGTGGAACTGATTGAGCTGCAGCTTGGTTCGCAGGCGCGAGGCGTGGGTATCCAGTGTGCGTGAAGGTGTGGGGGTGATGTTCCCCCAAACGGCTTCCGTCAAGTGATTGCGTGAGAGCAAGCGGCCGCAGTTCTGGAACAAAAATTCCGCCAGCTCATACTCGCGGTGTTTGAGCTCAATGGGCTGGTTATGCAGGTACACCGTGCGTGCCACCGGGTCGAGACGGTAGGGCTCAAATTCCAGGCGCATGGTGGTGGCGTCTGGATAGGCGCGGCGCATCAAGGCGGTGATGCGAGCCATGAGCTCCTGAACACGCAAAGGCTTGACCATAAAGTCATCCGCACCGGCATGAAAGGCCGCCACGATGTCTTGTTCTTCGTGGCGCTGGCTGGCAAACAGAATCGGCTGTTTGCAGCCTCCAGCTTCACGCAGGGCGCGCACAACTTCAATGCCGCTCAGCCCAGGCAGGAGCCAGTCGACGATCAACAGATCAAAGCTTTCGCGCCGCATGGCGCGCAGCAAATCTTCTCCTGTCTCGAACAAAATGGTTGCGTGCCCCATTTGGTGAATGGTGGCTTCTACCAGCCGAAGAAAGATTGGGTCGTCGTCGAGAACAGCAATGCGCATGGCGTTGGTTGTAACAAAGAATTTCACATCATGGTGCCCGTTAATGCAAATGAATGCAAAACGTCAGAGGATGTATCCATTGGTGGTTACATGCTTTTCGCAGATTTGAGTAGACGAATGCGAAATTTCATTGCAATTGCTAGAGTTTAAAAGGAGTGTGCACAAACTTCTATGTTGTGATTTCAGTGTGCGAAGTTTGCAACTGACTGAGTGCTTCGAAAGGTAATTGCTGCTTGACCAGGATGACAGTGCAAGGCGCATCGCGTGCTACGCGCATGGGGACGGTGGAAATCAAGCGCTGCATCTGCAAGCCATGGGTGGCTGCGCCCAGAATCAGCAAGCCTACGTTATTGCCTTGCGCGTAGCGAACGATGGCCTGTGCCACGTCAGATGCTTCCAGGACGTGGTAGCTCACACCGTGTCCGCCCACCTGCAGGCCTTGTGCCCATTGTTTAAGCCGCGCCAAGTGCGTGCGGTGCAGCTGCGTTTCACTGCGGCTGCTGTCAGTGGCGCTGCTGGCGGAGGGCGAGATGACGGTCACCACGGCCAGGCGTGCACCGGGGCGGGTGGAAAGGGACCGGGCGACAGCTTGGCGCAGGCTGTAGAGAGTGGCATCGCTGACGTCTTTGTGCGGAACGGCCACCATGAGGATGGGCACTTCGGTGATTTGTTGTGACGGCAGGGGGCTGGGATGGTATTGCATGCCCGCCGCTTTGATCCAGCGGCGCATCTTTCCAAAGAAGGAGATGCCGTGAAGGCGCATGCCGCGCTGGGTGATGGGCACTTGCTCGGGGTTGGCCAGATCGAATGCCAGCTCTGCAGCGGTGGCATAACGCTGCGCTGCTTCTGGCTCCAGACAGCGCAAGATAATTTCTTGCAACCAATCTGGGACATCGGCGCGCAAAGCACGAGGTGGCGTGGGGGCCATCCACATGCGCTGGCGCATGCCGCCGTCAGTGGCAGGGCTGCCAAACGGCAGTTCGCGTGTGGTGAGCTCATAGAGCATGACCCCGATGGCAAAAATATCGCTGCGCAAGTCACCGCGCACACCTACGATTTGTTCCGGTGAAATCCATGCTGGAGACCCGACGGCCTTGCGCAGCTCTTCGGCCAGAAGATCAGGGTAGTGCGCGTGGCTGGAGAGCCCAAAGTCCAGCAGCACGGCATTGCCGCTGTCTTGAATGAGTACGTTGCCGGGCTTGAGGTCCAGGTGGCAGCAGTTTTGCTGGTGCAAGCTGTGTGCCGCCTGAGCCATGGCAGAGCCCAGTTGGGCAATGGTGGTGATGGGCTGTGCAGAGGGTTGATCGAGCCAGTGCTGCAGCGTGTGGCCCGCCATGTGTTCCATGACCAGATAGGGCAGCCGTATCAAATCTCCTGCGGCCACAAAGCGAGGGACGTGAGGCCCGTGCAGGGTGGGCAAAATTTGCAGCTCCATCTCAAAGCTGACAATGTTTTCTGCCCCGTCTCCGGCGGTCATCCGCGGGATTTTCATCACCATGGGAAAGCCGGGGGCTGTGGCGGGCCGCAGCGCCTGTGCATAGCGCACGCTGTAGATGTGGGCCATGCCTCCCGCATGAATGCACTCTTCGACTAAAAAACCATCAATTTCGGTGCCGGGTGTCAGTTTTTTCATCGGCCCTGCTCCAGGCGTTCTGCAAAAGTGCTGGGCATGCCACTTTTTTGCACCGCTTCAATGGCGGCGGCGTGGTCATAGGCAATGCGGTGAAACGTCATGGTGGCCGCGCTGTCGTCATACAGGGCATACATGGCGCGCAAATCGCCATCGCGCGGCTGGCCGCATGAGCCCACAATCGCCAGCCACTGTCGGTGTGTCGGCACGGGGATGGGAACGCCCGGTTGCGGCACAAAGCGCATGAGCTTGGCGGTGGGAGTGAGGTAGTACAGCGATTGCTGGTGCACATGGCCGCTAAATACGTAGCGGATGCTGGGGTCGATATCGCTGGCCGCAGTCATGCTGCGTTCGGCCATGACACTGTTTTCTACATAGGGCCAGCGCTCAGGCCGATGGGCGCTGGCATGCACCAGCAGCACGCTGCCGTGCTGATCCAGCAAAGGCAGCTGTGCCAGAAATTGGGTGTGTACGGGCGCAAGCTGATCGTGTGTCCACTGCGCGCCTTGCTCGCCCGTGTGCTGAATGTGACTGGGCGGGTGCAGTGCCAGATCGTCGTGGTTGCCCCGCACAATCCATGCGCCTTCTTGTACGGCATGCATGATGGTGTCCAGCACTGCTGCGGGACTGCCCCCGTAGCCCACCAGGTCGCCCAGAAATGCCAATTGTGTGGCGCCTTGTGAGCGCGCGTGTTCCATGCAAGCCTGTAGTGCTTGGATGTTGGCGTGAATATCGGAAAACAGAGCCAGTTTCATAGCCGCTATATTCACGGCTCAAGCTGGCGGCAGACTTGCAGCATGTACTGGTGCTTACCCGATGATTATTTGAAAAGATAGCTGCTGTCGCTTGTAGTACGGGTATTTGAGATATTTTTGATATGGAAAGTGTTGTTGGCTTTGCGTTGGCAGCTATTGTCTTTAATGTGCATATGCCTTGGCATGCCCCAAAGCGTGCAACCACGGGGAGCCACTGATGGGAGGTTCTGAACCGTTGCAAACACAGGCCTGCGAAGACCGTGATTTTTCAGAGTGGCACGGCGGCTGCCCATGGTGTGCCGTGTGGGTGGTGCGTGTGGATGGTATGCAAGTGCAGGCTTTGTTAGACCAGTTGCGTGCCGCCATACAGCCTTGGCTGCTGCCGCGCTACGAACGGCAGCCGCACGTCACCGTGGCCTACCGTGGGCTGATGGTGGATGCGCAGCCCCTGCATGCATGCCCGCAAGCCACATTTGGCACCACTCAGTTGGGTGCTGACATTGCTGCTTTTCAGGCGGCAGAGCTGGCACCTTTTTCGCTGATGCTGCAGGGCGTGGGAAGTTTTTCGACCGTGCCTTATCTGGCGGTCAGCGCGAATGCCCGCTTGCAGCAGGCGCACGATGCGGTCGCGGCCTCTGAGCCCTTCCCAGGCTGGCGCTATGTGCCGCATCTGACACTGGGGCATTACGCCTGTCAGATGCCCATGCACAGGGTGCTGCAGCCGTTGCAAGCCTGTATAGCTGAAGCGCTAGGCTTGCCGGTGCCTGTGGATGCACTGTGGCTGGCCCGCTATCGCACCAGCGACATTGCGGGTGCACTGCATTTTGAAGGGCGTTTTGACCTGCGCACCCAGACATACCACGCAGAGCCGGGTGCGCTGATTGTGCTGTAACGCGCGTTCAGGCGAGGGTCAGCGTCACGGGTATGTTGCCGCGTGTCGCGTTGGAGTACGGGCAGACTTGGTGGGCGGCATCTACCAGTTGCTGGGCCTGGGCTTTGTCCATGCCAGGCAAGTGAATGTGCATGCGCACGGCAATGCCAAAGGCTTGGCCGACGGGGCCCAGGTCGACTTCAGCATCCACCGACAGGTCTTGGGGAAGATTGATTTTTTGACGCGCAGCGACTGCTTTGAGCGCCCCAATAAAGCAGGCGGAATAGCCGGCTGCAAATAGCTGTTCGGGGTTGGTGCCTGCACCACTGCCACCGGGCGGGGACAGTTGGATATCAAGTTTGCCATCATTGGTGCGTGAGGCACCTTCGCGCCCGCCTGTGGTGTGCGCGTGGGCGGTGTAAAGCACTTTGTCCAGTGGTTGAGTCATGACGATCTCCTTGAGTGGGTGTGAAAACACGGGTACCCCGCGTTGCAGGCGACCAATCTAAGGGCATATGCCGCCAAGACGCGTAGGCCGGCATGCCAAAGAAAATGCGCCCAGCAATCAGGGATTGCTGGGCGCATGGGGAAATATGCATGGCCCCTGTGATCAGGGGCTGCAGCGGGGGGTTAGTACGTGTACACGCCTTGTCCCGTTTTTCGGCCCAGACGGCCAGCGGCCACCATTTCGCGCAGCAAGTAGCAAGGGCGATATTTGCTGTCGCCAAACTCCTCCAGGTACACCTCCATCACGGCCAGGCAAACGTCCAGGCCAATCATGTCAGCCAGCGCCAGAGGGCCAATGGGCTGGTTGCAGCCCAGTTTCATGCCAGCGTCGATGTCTTGCGCGGTGGCGGTGCCTTCAGACAGCACATAGAAGGCTTCATTGATCATGGGCACCAGGATGCGGTTGACCACAAAGCCGGGGGCGTTCTTGACGGTAATAGGGCTCTTGCCCAGCTTTTCAGACAGTGCCTTGACCGTATCGTGTGTGGCATCGCTGGTTTGCAGGCCGCGAATAATTTCAACCAGCGCCATCATGGGCACAGGGTTGAAAAAGTGCATGCCGATGAACTTGTCAGCGCGCTGGGTGACCGCGCCCAGCTTGGTGATGGAGATCGAGGAGGTGTTGGTTGCGATCAATACTTCAGCGGGCAAGACCGTGTCCAGCTGCTTGAGAATTTTGACCTTCAGGTCGTAGTTTTCAGTGGCCGCCTCAATCACCAGCTGGGCTGCTTGGAGGTCATCGTAGTTGGTGGAGGTTTTGATCAGCGACAAGGCTTTTTCTTTGTCGCTGACAGTCATTTTTTCTTTTTTGATCAAGCGGTCCAGACTGCCTGCAATGGTGGCCAGGCCCTTTTGTACGGCAGCCTCGGAAATATCCACCATCACCACAGCCACGCCAGACACAGCACAAGCCTGCGCAATGCCATTGCCCATGGTGCCCGCACCCACGATGCCTACGGTTTGAATGCTCACGATCTCATCTCCCTGGTTAATTCATGATTGGTATACGGGGAAGATGGTATCCAAATTCTCTGACAGGTCACGTAACGTAGGTGCCTTCTACATGGGGAGCGGTCAGCATGGATGAAACATTTGACTTTGTCATCGTTGGTGCAGGCTCTGCAGGCAGTGTTCTGGCGGGACGATTGAGTGCATGCGGGCAGTACCAGGTCTGTGTACTGGAGGCTGGAGGCTCTGATGACATCAGCCTGGTGCAATGCCCGGCAGGCATCGCCGGTATCGCCAAGAGCCATCGCTTGAACTGGTCCATGCAGACAGTACCGCAGCCGGGCTTGAATGGTCGCAGAGGGTTTCAGCCTCGGGGCAAGGTGCTGGGGGGGAGCAGCTCGGTCAATGCCATGATTTACCTGCGGGGCCAGCCGCAAGACTTTGACTGGTGGGCAGCCCAAGGTAACCCCGGGTGGTCTTGGCAGGATGTCAAACCTTGGTTTTTAAAAGCGCAGAACAATGAGCGCGCAGCAGATGCCTTTCATGCCAAGGGTGGTCCCTTGAATGTGGCTGATTTGCAGCAACCCAACCCATTGAGCATGGATTTCATCGAGGCGGGCGTTCAGGCTGGGCATGTACACAACACGGACTTCAACGGACACAGCCAGGAAGGGATTGGTCTCTATCAGGTGACACAAAAGGGCGGAGAGCGTTGCAGTGCAGCCAAGGCTTATCTCACGCCCTATCTGCATCGCAGCAATTTGCATGTGCGCACGGGGGCGCAAGTGCTGCGAATTTTGTTGGCACAGACGGATGAAGGCTGTCGTGCCACTGGTGTGGAATATGTGCGTGGCGGTGTGCGCCGGACAGTGCATGCGCGCCGTGAAGTACTGCTCAGCGCCGGGGCCTTGCTTTCACCGCAAATCTTGATGGTTTCGGGCATCGGTCCAGCGGACCATTTGCGGGACACCGGTGTGCCTTTGCTGCATGAACTGCCGGGTGTGGGTAGCCATCTGCACGACCATCTGGACGCCGTCTTGGTTGCAGATGCACCAGCTCTCACGCAGTCGTTTGGCTTGTCTGCGCCTGGGCTGATGCATATCGCCCGTGGTGCCTGGGAGTGGCACCGCAAGCGCACAGGTATGTTGACGACCAATTTTGCAGAGGCGGGTGCTTTCCTGCGCAGTCACCCAGATTTGGCGCAGCCTGATTTGCAGTTGCATTTTGTCGTTGCTAAGTTGCTGGACCATGGTCGAAAAACAGTGTGGGGGCATGGTTTTTCATGTCACGTCTGTGTGTTGCAGCCCCAAAGCCGCGGGAAGGTGCGCTTGCGCAGCTCCAATCCGTTGGCCCTGCCTGATATTGACCCCAATTTCTTGGGGCATGCCGCTGATCTGCAGCGCACAGTACAGGGCGTGCAGATGGTGCGCCGCATCCTGGCGCAACCAGCGCTGGCGCGGCATAACGCCAAAGAGCTGGCAGCCTCTGCCGCTGCACAAACACCTGAGCAAATCGCGCAATGGGTCAAGCAAACTGCGGACACCATCTACCACCCTGTAGGGACTTGCCGTATGGGGCCTGGCCCCATGGATGTGGTGGACAGCCGGCTGCGCGTACACGGTGTGCAGGGCCTGCGTGTGGTGGATGCGTCGATCTTCCCGCGCATCACTAGCGGCAACACCAACGCCCCCACGATCATGGTGGCTGAAAAGGCGGCCCATATGGTGCTGGAAGCCACACAGCAAGCAGTATCTCAAGCAGGTAGCGCAGTGCTGGCCTGAGACGCAAGCCAGGGGGGCTGAGGAAGATAGTCAAGGTTTCACACCCTCCTTTATGAGAAGGCTTGATCCGCATCAAGCCGCAAGGCTTCGTATTTGATGGAAGGCATGGTTTTCCCGAGAATGATGTTGGCTGCTACAAGTTGTAACCCCGTTTTGAGGTGAATGTGACTACCGAAAATACCCCGACATGCACGCAAGGTGCAGACATGCAGGCAGAAGCTGCTCAGGCGCTTGATGACCGTGTCCGTGCCGCATTAAGTGCAACCACCATGGGCTTGTCGCCTGTGGCATTGGGCTTGGCCAGCGCAGACTGGCTGATGCACCTGGCAACGTCGCCCGGCAAGCAAATGACTCTGGCGCAACGTGCCATGCAGTTATCGCAGCAGGCAGCGCAAGCCAGTTTGCAGCCGGTCGGGGAGAGCGATGCGCGGTTCAAAGATGCCGCCTGGCAGCAGTGGCCCTACAACGCACTCAAAGAAGGCTTCAAAGCCAGTGATAGCTGGTGGCATGAAGCCGCGCAGGTGGAGGGCATGACGCGTCACCACCGGCAATTGATCGATTTTTTTGCGCGCCAGTGGATGGATGCGTTGTCCCCCTCGAACTGGGCGGCCACAAATCCGGAAGTGCTGGCGAAAGCCAAAGAGACAGGCGGAGAGAGCCTGCGCAAGGGGCTGCAGCTGTACATGCAGGACCAGCAAGCCGCGCAAAAAGCCAAGGCAGAAACTGCAGCCAAGGATTTAGAACCGCTGGAGTATGCGGTAGGCAAAGACGTTGCCTGCACTCCGGGCAAGGTGGTATTTCGCAACCACCTGATCGAGCTGATCCAGTACAGCCCTGGTACCGATAAGGTGCTGCCAGAGCCTGTACTGATCGTGCCGTCTTGCATCATGAAGTACTACATTTTGGATCTGTCTCCGCACAATTCCATGGTTAAGTACTTGGTCGGCCAGGGGCACACGGTTTTCATTGTTTCTTGGCGCAATCCAGATGCTTCGGACCGTGACCTGAAGATGCAGGACTATCTCAGTACCGGGGTGCTGCAAGCCATGGCGGCTGTTAAAAAATTCACAGGCGCAGCCAGCATTCACACGATGGGATATTGCCTGGGCGGCACTTTCCTTGCGATTGCTGCAGCCGCATTGGGTCGTGTCAAGCGCAAGAAAACGCTGACTGCCAAAGAACAGGCGCTGATCCCCGCAGACATGCCCAGCCTGAGCTCGGTCATGCTGCTGGCAGCGCAGACGGACTTTTCAGAGCCGGGTGAGCTGGGCGTTTTCATCGACGAAGAGCAATTGGCAAACCTGCGCCAAAGCATGAATGAGCGTGGGTATTTGTCCGGCAAGCAAATGGGCGGCTCTTTCCAGTTTCTGGCATCCAAGGACCTGGTGTGGTCGCGCAATACACGCCGTTATCTCATGGGCGAAGACGATGCCAGCTTCGATTTGATGAGCTGGAACGCTGACCAAACCCGTTTGCCTGCACGCATGCACAACGAGTACCTGACATCAATGTTCCTCAATAACGCCCTGGCATCCGGCCAATATCGGTTTGCGGGTGCGACGGTGGCGCTGATGGATATTGATGCTCCGATGATGGTCGTGGGTACGACGCGTGATCACGTATCCCCCTGGAAATCGGTGTACAAAATTCACCTGCAGACCGATACCCATGTCACCTTCGTCTTGGCAGCAGGGGGACATAACGCCGGCATTGTCTCTGAGCCAGGGCGCCCGCGCCGTAGCTATCAGATTGCCAGCGTTGAAGAAGGCCACGGCTGGGTGGATCCGGATGACTGGGTCGCACAGACGCCTGTGGTGCAGGGCTCGTGGTGGGAGGCGATGGACCAGTGGATCAAGCAGCGCTCTGGCACACCTGTCAAAGCCAAGCCTATTAAAGCTGAGCATGTGCTGGCTGATGCCCCGGGCGAATACGTCATGGTGCGCTACGCAGATTAAGCACTGGCCGCAGCCATTCAACGCACATTCGTGCGTTGCCAATCAGTCATTTATTCACAGCACCGTGGGCGGTGCTGTGCACAGAAAAAACAATGAGGGAGCAGATGTATGAGTAAAGCAGCAGCGTTCAGCTTGGCTGGGAAAAAAGGTTTGATACTGGGTGTGGCCAATGAGCGATCCATTGCTTGGGGATGCACCGAGCTGGCACGTGCACAGGGTGCAGACGTTGTGGTTTCTTGTCTGAATGAAAAAGCCCGCAAGTGGGTGGAGCCATTGACAGCACCTATTGGTGCAGAACTCATGAATTGCAACGTTGAGGAGCCCGGTGAGCTGGAAGCTTTGGTGCAGCATGCGGTGCAAAAGTTTGGCAAGCTGGACTTTGTCATTCACTCGATTGCATGGGCTCCTTTGGATGACCTGCACGGCGATGTGGTGGACAGCTCACGTGAAGGTTTTGCACGGGCGGTGAGTGTGTCGTGCCATTCTTTTGCGGAACTGGCCAAACTGTGCGCGCCGCATATGCCCGATGGTGGCAGCATGCTCTCGATGAGCTATCTGGGCTCGGGCGAGGCAGTGCCCAACTATGGATTGATGGGCCCCGTGAAGGCAGCGCTGGAGTCCATGGTGCGCTACATGGCCATGGAGTTGGGTCCTCGAAATATTCGAGTGCATGCGGTCTCGCCAGGCCCGATCTTGACGCGCGCAGCCTCGGGTATTGCAGACTTTGATGGTCTGATGGCAACGGCCCAGGCGAAGGCGCCGCTGCAGCGTTTGGTGACGTTGGAAGAAATTGCACAGCTCAGTGCCTTCCTGTGCTCAGACGCTGCCTCTGGCATGTCGGGGCAAACCATTTATGTCGATGGTGGTGTGCACGCCGTAGATTGATTGCCCTTTCTTTCGATCATCAATTTACACACAACACGCTAGCAAGGCTGGCAAGTTTGACGGAATCAGGAGAGCAGTATGAATACCCAGGCACCTGCCATCGAATGGATGGAAAACGTAACGTACGACGAGCTGCAAGTTGGTCACAGTGCGCGCTTGCTACGGACCGTAACGTTGGAAGACATTCAGGCCTTTGCAGCGGTTTCTGGTGACATCAATCCCGCGCACTTGAATGCCGAATATGCCGATGCCACCATGTTTCATGGTGTGATTGCGCATGGCATGCTGGGTGCGGCATTGATTTCCGCCTTGTTTGGCACGCAGTTTCCTGGCCCCGGCACCATTTACCTGGGGCAAGAGCTGAAGTTCACCAAGCCTGTGCGTATTGGCGACACCTTGACCGTGCTAGCTACGGTGGCTGAAAAGGACGATGAGAAAAAGCGCGTCAAGATGGACTGCCTGGTGACCAACCAAAAGGGGGAGGTGGTACTCAAGGGTGAGGCCAAGCTGATGCCTCCATCGCAAAAGGTCAAAGTTCCAAAAATTGATGCGCCGCAGATTCAGTTGTTCGATCCAGAAGCGCGCTTCAAAGATTTGCTCTCTCGTGCACAGTCTCTGGAGGCGGTGCGCTGTGCCGTGGTACATCCTTGCGATGAAGGCTCGCTCAGTGGTGCCATGGATTCGGCACGCCATGGCTTGATCCATCCGGTGCTTATCGGTCCAGAAGGTCGTATTCGCAAGGTAGCGCTGGATGCAGGCATCAGCCTGGAAGGCGCAGAAATTATCTCGGTAGAGCACAGCCACGCTGCAGCCGAGCTTGCCGCTGGCATGGCTGCGCGGCAAGAGGTGGAAATTTTGATGAAGGGCAGTTTGCATACAGATGAACTGCTCAAGGCGGTGCTGGCGCAGCCTGCTTTGCGCACGGGGCGACGCCTGTCGCATGTCTTCCGTTTTGATGTGCCGCTGTATGCCAAACCCTTGCTGATTACAGACGCCGCAATCAATATACGTCCGACCTTGCAGGAAAAGGCAGACATCATTCAGAACGCGATCGATTTCGCTCGGGTGATGGGCACCGAGGCCCCCAAGGTTGCGATTTTGTCTGCTGTCGAAACGGTGACCCCTAGCATCCCATCGACGCTCGATGCCGCTGCGCTGTGCAAGATGGCTGATCGGGGCCAGATTCAAGGGGGACAGCTGGATGGGCCGCTGGCATTTGACAATGCCATTTCCATGGAGGCTGTGCGCATCAAAGGCATTGCTTCTGGGGTAGCCGGGCAGGCCGACATCTTGGCCGTACCTGACCTGGAAAGCGGCAACATGGTGGCCAAGCAGCTGGAGTATTTTGCCGGTGCATCTGGATCTGGTCTGGTGCTGGGTGCACGTGTGCCGATTGCGCTCACCAGCCGTGCAGATGGCCCACGCGCGCGCGTCGCCTCGTGTGTGCTGGCCGTGCTGTCAGCGCATGATCAACGCCAGCGCAAAGCGGCCAATGCCTGGAAGCAAGGCTAACTACGGTAAGGAGATGGAAATGGCCATTTTGGCAGTGAATGCGGGGTCGTCCTCACTGAAGTTTTCCTTGCACCCTCTGCAAGACGGGCAGGTGCAGCCATTTGTTCTGTCCGGCAATATTCAAGGTCTGGAGCCCCAAGGGTCACCATGCATGGATTGGACCTATAGAGGCAAGAAGCACTCGGAACCACTTGCTGTAAGTGCAGGCAGCTCTTATTTTGAGGCTGCTTTGCACAATGTGCGTGCTTTGGTAAATCGCCTTGAAGCGGCCCCAGATATTGAAGCTATTGCTCACCGGGTGGTGCACGGTGGCGGAGTCTTCACTCAGTCAGTGCTGGTGACCGATGAGGTGCTGCAGCGGCTGGCCAGCTTTAACTCCTTGGCGCCACTGCATCAGCCGCACAATTTGGAAGGCATTCGGCAGTTCCGTGCTGCGTTTGCGCATTTGCCGCAGATTGCCTGCTTTGATACAGCGTTCCATGCGTCCATGCCTGAGGTGGATTTTGCGTTTGCACTGCCTCAATCTTTGCAGGCGCAGGGTGTGCGCCGCTATGGCTTTCATGGGCTGTCCTACCAGTACATCATGTCTGTGCTGCAAGAGCAGACCCTGCGCGGACGTGGCCGTGTTGTGATGGCGCATCTGGGCAATGGCGCCAGTCTGTGTGCCGCGCTCGCTGGCAGCAGTGTGGCCACCACCATGGGGTTTTCTGCACTGGATGGTTTGATGATGGGCACACGCAGCGGCGCTCTCGATGCCGGTGTGCTGCTGTATCTCATGGAGCAAGGCTGGACGCATGCGCAGATGGAAAAGCTGCTCTACAAGCAAAGCGGTTTGCTGGGGGTCTCAGGTATTTCCGCTGACATGCGCAAGCTGCGTGCAGATGGCAGCGAGAACGCACAACGCGCCATTAACCAGTTTACGCACCGTGTGATTCGCGAAACAGGTGCACTGGTGGCATGTCTGGGGGGGCTGGATGTGCTGGCATTCAGCGGTGGGATTGGTGAAAACGATGTGGAGCTGCGTGCACACGTGTGTGAAAGGCTGTCGTGGCTGGGCATACGCATGGATGCGCAGCGCAACCAGGAGGCAACCGGCAAACACGCTTACGCGATCCATGCGCCAGATAGTTCGGTGGAAGTTTGGGTGATTCCTACCGATGAAGGGCGTGTGGCGGCCCGCGAAGCTGCCGCACTTTTGGAGCAGCAGCGTACACCTTTGGTCGCGGCAGGATCTGCCCTGGCCTAGGGTGCCGGGGATGGCTCCTGTGCCGCGCGCGCAGGAGCCAGTGCGGGCGCAATGGAGGTCCGTTCAAACACCAGCCGGCCACGGCCATTGCTCTTTGCCTCGTACAGCGCGGTATCGGCATGCTGCAGCAACTGTGGCAGGCTTTGTGGCTGCTGCAGCGACTGCAGCGCACAGCCGCCACTGAGATGCAGAGCGAAGCCCAGCTCTTGCAGTGATTGCTGCTGCACCATTACGCACAGGCGCTGATAAAAAGCATCCACTGCGGCCGGATGGGCGTAGAGCAGCAGGCAAAACTCTTCCCCTCCCCAGCGTGCAGCCATTTCGTCGGAGCGCACTTCGGACTTCAGCGCCCTTGCCAAAAGCTGAAGTGCTTGATCGCCGACGCTGTGGCCGTGCTGGTCATTGACGTCTTTGAAGTGGTCAATATCAAGAAGCAATACGGCCAAAGGCAACTGCTGGCGTTTGGCCAGGGCCTGCATCAGTGGCGCGGCCTGGAGCAAGGCGTGGCGGTTTGCCAGCCCTGTGAGCTGGTCGTTCATTGCCAGCTCACGCAGCTTCTGGTTGGTTTCGTCACGCCAGGCCACCAGCATGCACACCAGCACCAGACTGCCACAGACCTGTGCAATCACGGCAAACACATGGTTGGCAACACCATCCTGTGTAAAGGCATTGAGCCATTGCGTGTAAGTTGCTAAATAGGCGCGCGTGAACAGGCTGCAGCTCATGACCAAGGCACAACCTGCCATAAGGAAGCGCCAGTAAGGGGCTGCAGGGCGTTGTGGTTGCAGGCACATCCACCCCAGGCATGCAATGGACAGGCCGTGGCACAGGCTGTACCAGGCCATGCGCTGTGCCGTGCTGTCTATGAAAAAGATGAAACCCAGAGGCCCCAGGACACACAAGCCGAGTACCACCCGGCTCAGCGGTTGATGGCCCAGCCAGCTTTGCAGTGTTTGGGCCATCAACCACTGCGCTGCAGAGGCTGCGCATGTCGCTGCAACACTGAAGATGGGGTCCCATGTGGTGCCACGAATGCGGCTGGCAGCCAGGATAAGTGCCCAGCCCAGTGCCTGAAGCAGGAAGTAGCCCTGCATGTGCTGCGCAGCACGGCTGATCGGGGTCCCCATTGCAAGCGGCAGCGCCACGCCAATAACGGCCAAATTGATGGCTATCAAAATGGCCATGGAGGCGAAGTCAAGCTGCATGATGGGTGGGTGCCGGCAGGATGGAGAAATTACTGAAAAGCTACTTCGGAGAAACTGCGCAGCTTGCGACTGTGCAGACGCTGTGCACCACCCTCTCGCAAAAGCTCAACGGCACGCATGCCGATGCGCAGATGCTGATCAACGCGTTCACGGTAAAAGTGATTGGCCATGCCAGGCAGTTTGATCTCTCCGTGCAATGGTTTATCGCTCACGCACAGAAGTGTGCCGTAAGGCACACGAAAGCGAAACCCGTTTGCAGCGATGGTCGCACTCTCCATATCCAAGGCAACGGCACGGCTTTGGCTAAAGCGCCGCTGTGGCAGGTTGTCGGGTAGCAGCTCCCAGTTGCGGTTGTCGGTGCTGGCCACAGTGCCAGTGCGCATGATGCGCTTGAGGTCGTCGTCTGAGACTTGCGCTACATCTGCCACAGCTTGTTGCAGCGCCTGTTGAATTTCGGCCAGCGCAGGGATTGGTACCCACAGAGGAAGTTCCTCATCCAGGACATGGTCTTCCCGTACATAGGCATGGGCGAGCACATAGTCGCCCAGCCTTTGGCTGTTGCGCAAACCGGCGCAGTGACCCAGCATCATCCAGGCATGGGGGCGCAGTACGGCAATGTGGTCGGTAATGGTTTTGGCATTGGCCGGGCCAACACCAATGTTCACCATGGTGATGCCCCCACGGTCGGCACGCACGAGGTGGTAGGCCGGCATCTGGGGCAAGCGCGGCGGGGTATTGCCCAGTGCATCTACATCTTCTGCGGCTAAGCCGGTACGGCGTGTGACGACATTGCCCGGCTCGATGAATGCAATGTATTCACTGTCGGGCTTGGCCATCTCGGCATGCCCCAGGCGAATGAATTCATCAATGTAAAACTGGTAGTTGGTAAACAGCACATAGTTTTGGAACCACTCAGGGGCTGTGCCGGTGTAGTGGCGCAGGCGATGCAAAGAGTAGTCAATACGTGGAGCCGTAAACAGCGACAGGGGAAGCGCACCGCCGGGCTGTGGCTGCCAGGTGCCGTTGGCAATGCCATCGTCCATGGCTGCCAGGTCTGGCAGATCAAATACCTCGCGCATCATTTGCCGGCGCTGGGCGCTGAGACTGCCCTCGACGTGGTCGTTGTCAGCAAAAGAGAAATGAATCGGAATGGGCTGTGTGCTCAGGCCCACTTCAAATTGCACGGCATGGTTGCGCTCTAGCAAATCCAGTTGTGTGTGCAGGTAATTGGCAAAGAGATCGGGGCGCGTGACCGTGGTTTCGTACACCCCGGGGTGGTCAAGGAAACCATATGCCAGCCCTGTGTCAGGCCTGCGCACGCTGTGTGCCTGGATGCGCAGCATGGGGTACCACGCGCGCACGACGCGAGGAAAGTCCTGGCCTTCAACATAGGCTTGCATGGCGCTGCGCAGATGTTGAATCTGCTGCTGATACAGCGTCTGCAGATGCTGGATGGCATCTCTGGCATGCGTGAAGACCGCCGTAGCGGCAGTACTAGAAGAAGTGGCTGGCGATGGGGTGTAGTGCATCCCTCATTGTGGCGCAATCATTTGACAACGGTGTTGCTGCCAGCGCAGAGCGTCTTCAGCGGTCATGGGGCGAGACAGGTAGTACCCTTGAATCAGATCGCACCCCATGGCCTTGAGCAAATCCCATTGCGCCTTGGTTTCTACGCCTTCACCCACGACGCGCAGACTCAGACTGTGCGCCATCTGGATGATGGCTTTGATCAGACTGACATCGTCTGCATCTTCCGGCGTGTCTTTGACGAACGAGCGGTCAATTTTGATTTTGTCCAGCGGATAGCGCTTCAAGTAAGCCAGGGATGAGTAGCCCGTTCCAAAATCATCAATCGACAGTCGAACGCCCAGTTTTTGCAAGGCGTTCAGGGTGGCAAGGACATGCTCTGACTGCTTCATGAGAGTGGTTTCTGTCAGCTCAATTTCCAGCCACTGGGGGTCAATGCCCGTGTCAGACAGCACGTGCTGCACCTCGGTCACCAAATTGCTTTGATTGAATTCAATCGCAGACATGTTGACGGAAACTACAACAGACGGCAGGCCCGCATCGCACCAGGCGCGCAATTGCTTGCAGGCAGCCCGCATGACCCAGCGATCGATGATGGAGATCAATCCCCGCGCTTCTGCAAAACTGATGAACTCGCTGGGGGGCAGCAAACCCCGCTCTGGGTGTTGCCAGCGCACCAGCGCCTCAAAACCTTCGAGTCGGTTGGTTGCCAGGTTCCACAGGGGCTGATAGTGCAAGACCAGGCCGTAGTCTTTTTCAACAGCTTCGCGCAATAACTGATCCTGCGCCAGCAAACGGCTGGGGCGCACTTCCATGTGGGTGCTGTAGTACTGGTGGTTGCCTTGGCCAAGGCTCTTGGCTGTTTCCATGGCTGCGCTGGCATTGAGCATCAACTCCTCGGCGCAGTTGCCATCTTCCGGGTAGAGGCTGATGCCGATGCACGCAGGCAGGTTGGCCATCGTGTTGTGCAAGGCATAGGGCTTGTTGAGCACGAAGCGGATTTCACGCAAGATGCAGTCAGGCTGACAGGCTGTAAGTGGGGAGGCCAGTACCACCACAAACTCATCGGCCCCCAGGCGTGCCACGCAATCGTCCGGGTGTACTTTGCTGCGTAAACGGCGGGCCGTTTCTATCAGTAGTTTGTCGCCTGCATCGTGTCCCAGTGAGTCGTTGACGTCTTTGAACCGGGACAAATCCACATACAGCACGGCAACATGCTGCTGGCACTGTTCTGCGTGGCACAGTATCTGGCGCAGTTGCAGCATCAAGCCCTTGCGATTGGGCAGGCGGGTGAGCGGGTCGTGGTAGGCCAGAAAGTGGCGGTCGGCCTCTACCCGCTTGCGCTCTGTAATGTCGCGCAGCACTACCAGCCCGAAATGTCCTGAATCACAGCCATCTTCCGGAAGCAGGGTGACGGATACCGCCACATCCAGCTCCTGCCCGCTGTGGTGCAGCAAGCGCGTGTCTTGGGCATGGGTGGTGCCCTGATCAATCAATACCTGCGCGTTGGCGCGCAGCACATGGGGCAGCAAGTGCAAAACGGGGCGATCCAGCAACTGGCTCAGTGGGTAACCCGTGAGCGTGACCGCTGCAGGGTTGGCATCAAAAATGAGTCCGTGGCGAAAGAAAATGAGGGCTTCACTGGTGGCCTGGGCATAGCGACGCATGCGCGTATCGCTTTGCTGCACCATCTGCCGCGCGTCCACCAGTGACAGGTCTTGCAAAGGGGTCACCACGATGGCGAAGACACCCTCTGCATTGGCATGTGCCACCAGCTGGCTTTGGATGCGTTGATTGCTGCTAAATGGCAGCTGCGTTTGCAGGCTGGCTCCATGCACGTGTGTAAGCGCCAGACGTTCCAGTTCGCATTTCCAGTCGTTCCATTCGCAGGGAGAGAGGTAGTTTTGCGGCTCTTTGCCCACCAATTCTTGGGAGGGCATGTTCAGCAATTTGGCGTACGTCGCCGTGGCCCACAGGCAGCGCCCGCCAGGCCATTGCAGATAGGCCATGGGTGCACCTGTGGCAATGGCTACGGCGTGCAGAATGTCTAGCGATATTTCACTGGGCGCACGGGGAAGCACATGAATCATTCAGACACCTGTGGCGTGGAGCGAGTGAGTTTGAGCAGGCCACGCAGGCGCGCAGCAGTGCTAGACGGTGGTGGATGAAAGAGTTCGGACATGGCTGTGGGTATAACCGAGGCGATGTGTGCCTGTTTTGCGTTACGGCAAGAGCAGAAAATCGAGTGCATGTCTGGTGCGGCAGACCAACAGCTCCGTGTGCTGCAAGAATAGGAGCTGTTAGCGCTCTCCCTTGATGGAGATTACCCCTATTTGTATTCAAGATGCTTGCGTGGAAAGCATCGATAGCTATCAATTTATTTAAATCATGATCACTGTATTGCAGCGCGTGCGCGAAGCACGTGTCGACATCGAAGGGCGCACCGTTGGTCAGATTGGCCATGGTCTGCTGGTGCTGGTGTGCGCCGAACAAGGCGACAGCGAAAAAGAGGCTGACAAGCTGCTTGCCAAGCTAATGAAGCTGCGCATCTTTATGGATGACGCCGGCAAGATGAACCGCAGCGTGCAGGACGTGCAAGGGGGGCTGCTGATCGTCAGCCAGTTCACGCTGGCGGCAGATACGACCGGTGGCAACCGGCCCAGCTTTACCAGGGCGGCCAATCCGCAAGAGGGACAGCGCCTGTATGACTATCTGGTAGAGCAAGCAAAAGTGCTGCACAACGTGGGGCCAGTAGCGACTGGGGCCTTTGGGGCTGATATGCAGGTGCACCTGGTCAATGACGGGCCGGTGACCATTCCTATGCGCATGGCACCAGCGGCATAGCGTGCTGAGGCGGGTGATGGCTGTGGGGGGCGTACCAAGCCCAGCTACGGCTGTCTGCGTTTTAGGCCGTGTATTTGAGCGGCTTGCCCGTATAAAACGCTGACACCGCATGCCAGCCAGCAGGCTCGATTACAATCTCCCACCTCTTTTCCTTTCCGAGGAGCGTTGCAGCGTCCACCCCATTGAGCGGTGGCGTGAGGCTCGGAAAGACGGCGGCCACCTGCAGTGGCTTGGCCTCTAGGCAAACGACGCTCACCCACGCTTTCTGTGCGGTGAGATGGCTTATCCCTCTTCTTCCTCAGAACGTGGTTTTTCATTCAATTGTTGGAGAAAACCATGAACGCTGCTGTTCGCTTTAACCCTGCCGATTCGGCCATTACCGACATCAATCTGGCTGATTGGGGTCGTAAAGAAATTCGCATCGCTGAAACCGAGATGCCCGGCCTGATGGCCATCCGTGAAGAATTCGCTGCTGCTCAGCCCCTGAAGGGCGCACGCATCACTGGCTCGCTGCACATGACCATTCAAACGGCCGTGCTGATTGAGACACTGAAGGACCTGGGCGCGACTGTGCGCTGGGCTTCGTGCAACATTTTCTCGACCCAGGACCACGCAGCAGCTGCTATTGCCGCTACTGGCACGCCAGTGTTTGCGATTAAGGGTGAGTCGCTCAAAGATTACTGGGATTACACCCACAGCATCTTTGAATTCGGTGCCAAGGGCACTGAAGGCGAAGGCCCCAACATGATTTTGGACGACGGCGGCGATGCCACCGTGCTGCTGCACCTGGGTCAAAAGGCCGAGAAAGATATCTCCGTGCTGGCCAACCCCGGCTCGGAAGAAGAAAAAATCATGTTCGCGGCCATCAAGGCCAAGCTGGCAGTGGACAGCACCTGGTACACCCGCAAGTCGGCTGAGATTCGCGGCGTGACCGAAGAAACCACCACCGGTGTGCACCGCCTGAACGAAATGTCGGCCAAGGGCACGCTGCTGTTCCGCGCCATCAACGTCAACGATTCGGTCACCAAGTCCAAGTTCGACAATCTGTACGGCTGCCGCGAATCGCTGGTGGACGGCATCAAGCGCGCCACCGACGTCATGATCGCCGGCAAGGTGGCTGTGGTGGCTGGCTACGGTGACGTGGGCAAGGGTTGCGCGCAGGCCCTGTCCGCTCTGCGCGCCCAAGTGTGGGTGACTGAGATTGACCCCATCAACGCCCTACAAGCGTCGATGGAAGGCTACAAGGTCGTGACCATGGAATATGCCGCCGACAAGTGCGACATCTTCGTGACCACCACCGGCAACAAGGACATCATCCGTCACGAGCACATGGTGGCCATGAAGGACGAAGCCATCGTCTGCAACATCGGTCACTTTGACAACGAAATCGACGTCGCCTCGATCGAACAGTACGAGTGGGAAGAAATCAAGCCCCAGGTTGACCACATCAAGTTTCCCGACGGCAAGAAGATCATCTTGCTGGCCAAGGGTCGCCTGGTGAACCTGGGTTGTGCCACTGGCCACCCCAGCTTTGTGATGAGTGCTTCGTTTGCCAACCAGACCATCGCTCAGATCGAGCTGTTCACCCGCCCTGAAGCCTACGAAGTGGGCAAGGTGTACGTGCTGCCCAAGGTGCTGGACGAAAAGGTAGCCCGCCTGCACCTGAAGAAGGTGGGCGCACAGCTGACCGAGTTGAGCGATGCGCAAGCCGCTTATATCGGTGTGAAGAAGGAAGGCCCTTACAAGCCTGAAACCTACCGCTATTAATCATGGCGGGGCAAAGCTGCAGCACGTGCTGCAGCTTTGCAACCTTCGGTGCTGATATGAAGACATGGAGCGCGGCTTGCGCAGTCTGGATCAGCGCTGAAGGCTAATTTGAGTGAATAAAAGGAAACTACGCCATGCGCGCAGATGTATTTTTGGTGGACCACGGACATGCCACCACCCGTTCGCAGGCCCAGCGCCTGATCGCTTCGGGCGTGGAATGGCGCCTGACGCCGTTGGCCCCATGGAAAAAAGTTGCTAAGAATGGTGACGACATCCCCGCAGGTGCAGAGCTGAAGCTGCTCGACGATGCGGAAGTCAAATACATCTCTCGCGGTGGTTTGAAGCTGGAAGGCGCGTTGAACGCCACAGGCCTGAAAGTGCAAGGCTTGCGTTGCCTGGATGTGGGCCAAAGCACGGGCGGCTTTACCGACTGTCTGTTGCAGCGCGGTGCCGCACAGGTGATTGGCGTGGACGTGGGTCAGGGCCAGCTGCATGACCGTTTGCGTGAAGATGTGCGTGTGATCTGCGTGGAAGGGGTGAACGCCCGTTTCATGACCACAGCCATTTTGGAAGATGCCTGTGAAGAAGTGATTTCTGAGCGCTGGGAAGAGGAAGAGGACAACGAGACTTTGCCCCAGGCTCCTTATGCATGGATGCGCAATGGCGGTCAGGTTGACGAAGAGTACGACGACAGCCGCGATGCCAAGGATTCGGACATCGAAGCCTTCAAGGCTGAGCGTGCCGCCAAGGCCAAAGCCCGTGCTGAAGGCACTGTTCCTACCGAGCGCCGCCGCAAGGCAGAGTACGCAGATGTGAACATTACGCCCGAGTTTGACTTTGTCACCGGTGATGTCTCCTTCATCTCGTTGACGCTGGTGCTGCCTGCTGTGGTGCGCATGCTCAAACCCCACGGTCATTTGCTGATGCTGGTCAAGCCTCAGTTTGAGCTGCAGCCTGGTCAGGTTGGCAAGGGCGGCATTGTGCGTGATCCTGCCTTGTTCAAAGAGGTAGAAGCGCGCGTGCGCACGTGCTTGGCCGAGCTGGGTCTGGAGGTGAAAGCCTGGATGGAGTCTGCCATCGAAGGCGGCGACGGCAACCACGAGTTCTTTGTGCATGCGGTACAGGGCGCCCAGATCAAAAATTTAGACCAGCCGTTGCCTGATATGCCTGCGGCAACTGCCACCAAGCGTGTTTCGCGCACGGTGCTGCGTGAGCTCAAGCGCATCGATGTCATTGATGACGAAGAAGATGGCTACAACGTACCGGGGCCTGCGCGTCCCAAGCGCAAAAAGGCTTAAGCCGCACGAAAAGCGGTGCTAAGAGGTGGGCAAAGGTGCCGTGTCTGTCACCTTTGCCGCACAGAGACAGTCAGCAGCTTGCCGGGAGGGCAGGCGACAGGAGTGATGAACGTGGCAAATACATTTCCCATCAGCTTTGAGTTTTTCCCCACCAAAACGGCTGAAGGCGCTGCCAAACATGTGCAGGTGCGCCAGGCGCTGTATGCGCGCAAGCCCGAGTTCTGCTCTGTCACCTACGGTGCGGGTGGCTCCACCCAGGCAGGCACTTTCAGCATGGTGCGCGATATTCAGGCAGAAGGGGTGCAGGCTGCATCACACTTTTCGTGCATTGGCGCTACCAGCGACAAGGTGCGTTCAGAGCTGCAAGAGCTCAAAGACATGGGTGTTCGGCGCATTGTGGCCTTGCGTGGAGACTTGCCCAGCGGCTATGGGCTGGGAGGCGAGTTTCACTACGCCAGCGATCTGGTGGCCTTCATCCGCAAAGAGTTTGGCGACTGGTTTCATATCGAGGTTGCCGCCTACCCAGAGACCCATCCGCAAGCCAAGTCTCCAGAGACAGATCTGAAAGCTTTTGCTACAAAAATTCAGGCTGGCGCGAGTGCAGGAATCACCCAGTACTTCTACAATGCGGACGCATATTTCCGTTTTTGTGAAGGGATTCAAGCACTTGGCGTGTCGGCTCCGGTTGTTCCGGGTATCATGCCAATCCTTAATTCCTCTCAACTCATGCGCTTTTCCGATGCGACCGGCGCTGAGATTCCCCGCTGGATTCGCCTGCGTCTGCAGGCCTACGGGGACGACGTAACCTCTATCCGAGCCTTCGGCATGGATGTGGTTACTCGCTTGTGCGAGCAGTTGCGTGACCAAGGCGCACCCGGCTTGCACTTTTATACGATGAACCAGAGCGCAGCCACTTTGGAGCTTTGCGACCGCCTCGGCCTGTAATTCAGACTTTGCGGATGCCGCAGGCCCTTGGTGTCGCTTTTTGTGCGCTCACCGTTAGAAGGGTTAGACCATGCCTGCACTAGGGTGCCAGTCTGCTTGCGCTGATACGTCTTTGTCTTTGTTGTCTTTGGCACGCCGTCGTGCCATGCCCGCAGCCTCACTGCTTGTGGCTGCTTTGTTGAGTGCTTGTGCTCCCATGCCGCCTTCTGCTGAAGGCGCTATCTCCACCAAAGGAGATACGACCTCCGATACCCGGGTGGGCATGCGTTTCGGCTCAGAGCTGCTGGCCAAAATTGCACCGCCGCCTGCACGCGGGCTGGGTGATCCCGCCAAGGCGCTCAAGCAAAGCCTGTATGAGCTTGAATTGCCAGAGGTTGACCAGCAAGGCGTTGCCTCATGGTACGGGCCGGGCTTTCATGGCCGCAAAACAGCCAATGGCGAGCGTTTCAACCAGTATGAGCTGACTGCCGCTCACCCCACTTACGCGTTTGGTACGCAACTGTGCGTGCGCAGCAAGGCCACGGGGCAGGCCGTTGTGGTTCGTGTGAATGACCGCGGACCTTTTGTGAAAAACCGTGTGATTGATTTGAGCAAGGCCGCTGCTGAAGAAATTGGCATGCTGGACCGTGGCGTGAAGGCGGTGGAAATCTACAAGCTCGATGAAGGCCAGGACGATTGCCCTGACGCATTGCTGCAAGCCAAAGGCTGAATGAACGCCAGTTGCACATAAAAAAGGAGCTGTTAGCGCAGTGTTTATAGGGTTTTCAAGGTGTTTTAACCTTGAAAACCAGTAAGCACGGGCGCTGACAGCTCCTTTTTTTGTCTGCCAGTTACTCGCCAAACTCCAGTGTGTGGGTGGCGTTCTTGTCTTGTGCCAACAGCTTTTGCATTTGAGGCAAAGCCTCTTTCAGTGCTGCACGCAGCGTGAAGGGCGGGTTGATCAAGAACATGCCGCTGGCGGGCAGGCCTGGGCGCTTGGCAGCGCCGGTGTCGCCGTAGTCGTTCACTTCGCTGCGCAGTTTGCTGGATTTGACGGTCAGCGTAGCGTGCAGCCAGCTTTTGCCAGCCTTGTTGGCCATGGTTTTGAGGCGCTTGGGCAGGTCATGCGCATCCTGGCGCGGAATGATGGGGTACCAAACGGCGTACGTGCCAGTAGAAAAGCGCACCAAGGCATCGTCCATCATGCTGATGACGCGGCCATAGTCGGTTTTCATTTCGTAGCTGGGGTCGCACAGCAAAAAGCCGCGGCGCGAAGGTGGCGGCAAGAAACGCTTGACGCCGTTAAAGCCGTCTTCCAGCAGCACTTCGACCTGCTTGCCAGCATCCAGCTGAGACATGTTGCCGTCCAGCGCGCGCCAGTCAGCAGGGTGCAGCTCAAACAGGCGCAGCTTGTCCTGGGGACGCAGCAGGCTTTGCGTAATGAAGGGGGAGCCGGGGTAGGTCTTGACGCCCTTGCCCTGATTGACGCTGCGCACGGCCTGTACGTAGGCGCGCAGGGCGGGAGTCAATTCCTCTTCAGGGGTGTCCAGCAGGCGGGCAATGCCGTCTTTGGATTCACCGCTGGTGTTGGCAAAGTCGCCGTCCAGACGGTACAGGCCAGCACCCGCGTGGGTGTCGATTACGCTGATGGCGGTTTCTTTTTGTGCCATGTGCTGCAAGGCAGCAATCAAGACGGTGTGCTTCAGGACGTCGGCATGGTTGCCGGCATGAAAGCCGTGGCGGTAGCTGAACATAGGTCGTAATTCTTTTCGTTTCAGTGCGGCAGCCGGGCTGCAGCGGGGCGGGCGGCCCAAGGCCGCAGTTGGTTTACCAGTGTGGGCCGATTTCAGTTTGAGCGACTAATTCCACACAAGCACAAGGTGCTGATGGCGCTATTGGACGCTATTTCGTATAATGGCGGGCTTCGCAGCGATTTTATGGGTCCCGCGGCGAAGTGTTGAATCCCTGGTGTAAAGCCTTGGCTTCAATACATACTGCCTAAGAGGCTTCCTGGTTCAGCAATGAATTTAAGAAGAAGCACCGACCGCAGAAAAGGATTCTTCAAACCTTCTTGAAAGAGAAATCTCATGTCTACATTCAGCGCAAAACCCGCTGAGGTGCAACACGAGTGGTTTGTGATTGACGCCACCGATAAGGTGCTCGGACGTGTCGCCAGCGAAGTGGCACTCCGTCTGCGCGGCAAGCACAAGGCAATCTACACACCTCACGTTGACACCGGTGACTACATCGTCATCATCAACGCTGCCAAGATCAAGGTCACTGGCACCAAGAACCTGGACAAGGTGTACTACCGTCATTCGGGTTATCCAGGCGGCATCACTGCCACCAACTTCCGCGACCTCCAGGCTAAGTTCCCTGGCCGTGCGCTCGAGAAGGCCGTCAAGGGCATGCTGCCCAAGGGTCCTCTGGGCTACGCCATGATCAAGAAGCTGAAGGTTTATGGTGGTGCTGAGCATCCCCACACCGCACAGCAGCCTAAGGCTCTGGAAATCTAAGGAGACTTGAATGATTGGTGATTGGAACAATGGTACCGGCCGTCGCAAGTCCAGCGTCGCACGTGTATTCCTGAAGAAGGGCTCCGGCAAAATTACTGTGAATGGCAAAGACATTCAAGAGTACTTCGGCCGCGAAACTTCTATCATGATCTCTAAGCAGCCTCTGGTGCTGACTGGCAATATCGAAGCTTTCGATATTCAAGTCAACGTCCACGGCGGCGGTGAATCCGGCCAGGCGGGCGCAGTCCGCCACGGCGTGACCCGTGCTTTGATCGACTATGACGCAGCGCTGAAGCCTGTCCTGAGCCAAGCTGGCTACGTGACACGTGACGCCCGCGAAGTCGAGCGTAAGAAGGTTGGTCTGCGTGGTGCTCGTCGCGCCAAGCAGTTCTCGAAGCGTTAATTCGTTTCAGACCTTCGGAAAAGGCTGTTTCTTCGGGAATGGCCTGCCCACAAAAAAGCCGCCTTGCCTTCGGGTGTGGCGGCTTTTTTGTGGGCTTCAGATGCGGTGGCGCAGCAGCTTGTCTGCACGGCCAATGTCCCCACTGGTACTGACGTCAAACCCTGCGCTTGCTTAATTCCTGAGCAAACTGCAGTACCATTCGAACCGATTTTCAGAAGAACACTCGGAGTATCCCCATGAGCGCCGTTGCAGAAAACATCAGCACAGAAATGCCCGCCCCTATTCTCTTTACCGACAGTGCAGCTGCCAAGGTGGCGGACTTGATTGCGGAAGAGGGTAACCCTGACCTGAAGCTGCGCGTGTTTGTGCAAGGCGGAGGCTGCTCGGGCTTTCAGTACGGTTTCACTTTTGATGAGATCACCAACGACGACGACACCACCATGACCAAAAATGGTGTCTCCCTGCTCATTGATGCCATGAGCTACCAGTACCTGGTGGGCGCAGAGATTGATTACAAGGAAGACCTGCAGGGCGCGCAGTTTGTGATCAAGAACCCGAATGCAACCACCACTTGCGGTTGCGGCTCCAGCTTCTCGGCCTAATGACCGAATGAGGGCTTGTCCCTTGTGCCATCAAAGCCGCTGCCAGTCAGCGGCTTTTTTGTGTGCAAATCTCATTCAAGCATCAGCCCAGCAGGTATTGGTGGCGATGGAACATAAGACGAATCAACAAGAAAAATGAACAAGCAAACCATTGAAAAAGAGCCCTTGCTGTGGCTGGTCGCGGTGGGCTTTTTCATGCAGACACTGGATGCCACCATTCTCAATACAGCGTTGCCCAGCATGGCCGCCTCATTGGGAGAAAGCCCGCTGCAGATGCAGTCTGTGGTCGTTGCGTATGCCTTGACGACGGCCATGCTGATTCCCGCGACGGGGTGGGTGGCTGATCGCTTTGGTACGCGCCGCATCTATACAGTGGCCATGGCGTTGTTTGTTCTGGGCTCTGTCTTGTGTGCCATGGCTCCCAGTCTGCAGTTTCTGGTGATGGCACGGGTAGTGCAGGGCGTGGGTGGGGCCATGATGCTGCCCGTGGGGCGGCTGGCGGTGCTGCGCGCCTACCCGCGCGAGGCCTTTATCAGGGCCATGACCTTTATTGCCATTCCTGGGCAGATTGGGCCGCTGCTGGGGCCTACCCTGGGTGGGTGGCTGGTGGAATATGCATCGTGGCACTGGATTTTCTGGATCAATGTGCCTGTGGGTGTACTGGGGGTGTGTGCTGCTTGGCGGTGGATGCCCCAAAACGATCAGCAGCCCAGGCGCTCGTTCGATGGCGTGGGCTTTGCGCTGCTGGCACTGGGCATGGTGGGTGTTTCGCTGGCGCTGGATGGCTTGTCTGGCGCAGGCATGGGTCGCGCCTTGGTGGCGGTGCTGCTGGTCTTTGGTATGGCCAGCCTGGCGGCATACTGGATGCATGCATTGCGCAGCCCCACACCGTTGTTTGCGCCTGCGCTGTTTGGCATACGGTCATTGCGTGTAGGGCTGCTGGGCAATTTGTTTGCACGCCTTGGCAGTGGCGCCGCACCATTTCTGGTGCCTTTGATGCTGCAGGTGGGCTTGGGGCTGTCGCCCTTTCACGCGGGCACCATGATGCTGGCGACAGTGCTGGGCAGCATGCTTGTCAAACGGATTGCGGTGCACACGGTGATGCGTTTTGGCTATAAGCGCGTGTTGCAGGTGAATTCGATTCTGCTGGGGCTCATGATCGCCTGTCTGGGCCTGGTCAGCCCCAGTCAGCCGCATTGGCTGATTCTGCTGCAGTTGTTTGCCTTTGGTTGTGTGAACTCGATGCAGTTCTCGGCCATGAACTCGGTGACCCTCAAAGACTTGAGTGGTGAATCGGCAAGCAGCGGCAATAGCTTGCTGTCCATGGTGCAAATGCTTGCCATGAGCATGGGGGTGGCTGTGGCGGGTGCTGTTTTGGCGGGGTTCGCCGATATGTGGCAAGCCAAAGAGGGTTACAAGCTGATGGCGTTGCAAGCCACGTTCGTGACGGTGGGGGTCATGACGCTGGCTGCAACGTTGGTATTCAGTCAGCTCGAGCCTGATGAGCGCGTGCGCCCGGCACCAGACACCCATGACTGACCGTTGACTGGCGCTGTGCTTCAGGCGGGGTAAATCGCCCCAAGGATGCGTGGACCCTGAGCGCCAGTGACAACGGGCAGGTTGCCCGGGAGCCCATGCAGGCACTGGCGGGCCAGCCACGCAAAAGCCGCAGCTTCTACCTGCAGGGGAGGAAGGCCGCGCGCGCTCGTGCTTTCTACTTTTGTCTGTGGCAGCAAAGCCTGCAGTTGGCGCATCAGCTCTGTATTCAAGGCACCACCTCCGCATACCAGCAGGCTGCAGCTGCCTTGTCCGTAGCGCCGAATGGCATCTGCACAGCTATGGGCCGTAAAGGCTGTGAGCGTGGCTTGCACATCCTGAGGGGGAATGTTGCAAGCCACCGCTTGAAGTTGCGACTGCAGCCACGTAGGGTTGAACAAGTCACGCCCAGTGCTTTTTGGGGGGGGCTGCTGCAAAAAAGGCTCGGCCAGCAGGCGCGCCAGAAGCGCCGGGTGGACCACCCCGCCAGCAGCCCAGCGGCCTTGGTCGTCATAGCTGGCGCCGGTGTGCTGCAGGCACCACCAGTCCATCAGGGCGTTGCCAGGCCCGCAATCAAAACCACAGACCGGTGCTGCGGGGCTGCTGTATGCAGGCAGGACACTCAGATTGGCAATCCCGCCAATATTGAGGACCACGGTTGCTTGGTCCGCACGGCTGAATACGCCCTGGTGGAAGGCTGGAACCAGCGGAGCACCCTGGCCGCCTGCGGCAACATCACGGCTGCGCAAGTCTGCAACCACGGCAATGCCTGTGAGTTCTGCCAGCAAAGCGGGGTTTTGCAGCTGCAAGGTGTAGCCCGTGCCATCGTGCAGCTGGGGCTGGTGGCGCACGGTTTGTCCGTGGGCGCCCACGGCGCGTACTTGAGAGGCGGTGGTGCTGCTTTGCTGCAATAGCTGCATCACCACATCTGCGTAGGCGCGGCTGACAGCATTGCCTGCCAAAGCTGCACGGTGCAGCTCATTGGCTCCGTTGGGGCTGTTCAGGGCAAGCAGTTCTTGGCGCAGGCTGGGGGGAAGCGCCTGCGCTGCATAAGCCAGCACGTGCATCTGCTGCGGCTGTGCGCCATCCCACTGCACCAGCACGCCATCCACGCCGTCCAGTGAGGTGCCTGACATCAGGCCGATATAAAGCTCGCAATGGTGGGCTTGGGCTGGCTTTGGCAGGGTGCTCATAGGGGCTTCAAGGGGCAAAGAAAAAGGGCTTCGATTGCTCGAAGCCCTTGAGAGAGTAGCACAGGCTTATTGGGCGCTGGCTTGTCGAATCAGCTCGGCAGAAGCCAGTTGCATGTGCATGAACTGTGCATGCTGGGTGAACTGTTTGCGTACCTTTTCAGAGATTTCGCTGGCTTCGCTCTTGGCAATCACCGTCTGCGGATCCTGGTGTGCACCGTTCACGCGGAATTCAAAATGCAGGTGCGGGCCCGTGGACCAGCCTGTGGTGCCCACGGCACCAATGAATTGACCTTGCTCGACAGACTGCCCCTTTTTCACGTCAATGCGGCTCAAGTGCGCATAGACCGTGACGTGGGAGGTGTTGGCGTGCTTGACGTAAATCACGTTGCCGTAGCCGTTTTGCCAGCCTGCAAACTCAATCGAGCCATCGCCCACCGTGCGCACTTTGGTGCCTGTGGGTGCGGCAAAGTCCGTACCCAGGTGCTTGCGCCATGTGTTGAGAATCGGATGCTTGCGCATGGAAAAGCCACTGCTGATGCGCGAGAACTCCACAGGGGTGCTCAGGTAAGCGCGGCGCAGACTGGAGCCGTCCATGGCGTAGTAGGAGCCACGCTGACCGGGCTCTTGGAACCACATGGCGTTGTGCACCTTGTCGCGGTTTTGGAATTCTGCAGCCAGCACGCGGCCTGAGCGCAGGAATTCACCGTCGGCTTCCAGCGTTTCGTAGATGACGGAGAAACGGTCGCCCTTGTGCAGGCGGTGGAAGTTGATGTCCGAGAAGATATCTGCCACCTGCACAGCCACTGCATCTGGCAGGCCTGCAGCGTCGGTGGCTGCAAACAAGGTGCTGTGGATGGTTCCGCCAGTCAGGCGTGTGGTTGCCGTCAGGGGGGCTGTCGAGATGTCTGCGGCAAACTTGCCTTCGGCATTGCGCTCAAGCACCAGACGCTGGAAGTTCTGGCTGGTTTCGTCTTGAATCCAGCGCACTGTCAGCTTGCGCAACTGGTGGTCGTTGCTGGCCTCGGCAGAGATCAGGCGTCCATTGCGGCTGAAGATGTGCTGGCGAACCAGTTCATTGCTGCGCAAAAAAGCGGAAGCGCTGGGGTCGGCAATGCCAAGGCGCTGCAGCAGGGACTCAGGGGTGTCGCTGGAGCGGGTGTAATCCGTGCGGTACAGCGAGAAGTCGTTGAGGTCGGTCAGATCCGCCAGCGTGCTGCCATCTACCAAAGAGGGGATGGTCTGGGTCAGTGTGCGCACCGGCATGTCGGCAGGGTCTGGACCCAGGGAGGCGACGGCAAACGCACCGCCGCCTGCGGTCAGCATCAGGGCGGCAATTGCGGCGGTCAGCCTTTTTGGATGGCGCTGGATGGACCGGGCCAGCTGTGCAAGCAAAGCGGTGCTGGCAGAAACTAGTTTGTGGCTCAAAACATGGGTTCCCGGGAATGGTGTGTACCCTGAAGGCAGGAAAGCGTGTCAGTGATGGGGTACGTAATCTGTCAGCATAGTGGCCATTGAGCAGTATGTAAATGGCTTGCCGACTAGAATTCATCACTGCAATCGAGCCCGAAGTATACCGGGGAGGAACATCCCCGCGCTGGAAAAAACCCTTATGAATCAAAATGCTGTTACAACATACCCAGTCACTGAGGCTGTAAGACAAGCGCTTGAAATCACCTTGCGCGGCGTTGACGAATTGTTACCAGTTGCTGACTGGACGCAAAAGCTGGCCCGCTCTGCGGCCACAGGCGTGCCGCTGCGCATCAAGCTGGGACTGGACCCGACGGCTCCAGACATTCACCTGGGCCATACCGTGGTGCTCAACAAGATGCGCCAGCTGCAGGACCTGGGTCATACCGTGATCTTTCTGATCGGCGATTTCACAACGCTGATTGGCGACCCTTCGGGCCGCAACTCCACCCGCCCGCCGCTGACTGCCGAGCAAATCAAGGTCAACGCCGAGACGTATTACACGCAGGCCGCCAAGGTGCTGGACCCTGCCCGCACGGAAGTGCGCTACAACAGCGAGTGGTGTGACAAGCTGGGCGCGCGCGGCATGATTGAGCTGTCGGCCAAGTACACCGTGGCTCGCATGATGGAGCGCAATGACTTTCACACGCGTTTCAGCGAAGGCAGCTCGATCAGTCTGCACGAGTTCTTGTACCCGCTGCTGCAAGGCTATGACTCGGTCGCGTTGCAAAGTGATCTGGAGCTGGGCGGCACCGACCAGAAGTTCAACCTGTTGATGGGCCGTCATCTGCAGGCTGAATATGGCCAGGAGCAGCAGTGTGTGCTGACAATGCCTTTGCTGGTGGGCCTGGATGGCGTGGACAAGATGTCCAAGTCCAAGCACAACTACATTGGTATCACTGAAGATGCCAACACCATGTTTGCCAAGGTGCTGTCAATCTCTGACACGCTGATGTGGGACTGGTACACCCTGCTGTCGTTCAAGAGCCTGGCCGAGATTGCGGCGCTGAAGGCCGAGATTGAAGCAGGCGGCAACCCCAAGCACGCCAAGGTGGCGCTGGCCAAGGAAATTACTGCGCGCTTTCACAGTGCTGCGGCAGCCGATGCGGCTGAGCAAGATTTCATGAACCGCTCCAAGGGCGGCATTCCTGACGACATTCCCGAGGTGAGCCTGAGCGGCGCGCCGCTGGGCATTGGTGCGTTGCTCAAGCAAGCCAATCTGGCTCCGTCGACCAGTGAGGCCAATCGCCTGATGGACGGTGGCGGTGTGCGTGTGGATGGCAATGTGGTCAGCGACCGTGGTCTGAAGCTGGACGCGGGCACCTTTGTGGTGCAAGTGGGCAAGCGCAAGTTTGCCCGTGTGACGCTGAGCTAAGCAGAGTCTTTACAACCAGCAAAAAAGGCGGCTGTCTCGCAATGAGGCAGCCGCCTTTTTGATGGTATATCTGAAATAAGAGCGCACAGCGCTTGTCTGCTGGTGTTTTTGGATACTTTTGTATTTGAAAGCGTTGAATTTAAAGCGCTGATAGCTATCTTTATTATTTCTTCATGCCGTGCTGAGGCTTGGTGCATGTGCTGTGAGGGCGGCTTTCAGAAAGGGCACATAGGCGCGGTCTTCTTGCAGAATGTGGTGCAGCAGCCAGTCTTTGAGAAAGTCCATGGCCTCAAGGTTGATGTCCTCGCCATCTTCAAAGCGCATCAGCCAGTCCATGGCCTTGGCGGTGAACTGGCTGTGTTCGGCAGTATGCGCGGTGGTCTGGGGATAGCCGTAACGCTGGAACATCACCTCTTCTTCAATGAAGTGGTTGTGCGTGTAGTCGACCAGCCCCTCCAGCACTTCGGCCAGGGTGGTGCGCGAAGGGGTGGGCTTGCCCAGCTCATCGTGCAAAGCGTTGATCAATTCCACCAGGACCTGGTGCTGGGCATCGATCTTGGGGATGCCCAGCATGAGCGCGCTGGACCATGCAATGAAGGCCATGGAGCTTCCTTCTGGATGTGGTTGGGGTAAGGGTGCAGCCGTTGCCAGCGCAAAGATCTGTACAGAATGCATAAAGCCCGAGCGCACACCAATGGGTAAAGCAGGGTGTTGCTGGGGATGTCTGATAAAAATCAAACACTTAATCAGAGGCTGTCGTGTGCGGCCCACGTAAATCCGTATGCACGCTCGCTTTCAGCGCCGACAGAGCGCGAGATAATTGCGCACCTCCGCGCTGGGGGTTGTCAGACCTCACACAGAATGTTTATGTCTTCTCAGAACGCACTCCCCCTTGATATCGTCATCATGGCTGCCGGCAAAGGCACCCGCATGAAAAGCCGTTTGCCCAAGGTGCTGCAAAAGCTGGCGGGGCGTGCTTTGCTGCAGCATGTGCTGGATACGGCAGTGCAATTGCAGGCGCGTTCCGCGGTAGTGATTACCGGGCATGGCGCGCCAGAGGTAGAAGCTGCCATCAGCCAGTGCAGCAGTGCGAAAGCTGGGGTGGAGTTGAAATTTGTGCGGCAGGAGCAGCAACTGGGCACCGGCCATGCTGTGCAGCAGGCGGTACCTGCCTTGGCCGATGACGGCATGGTGATTGTGCTGTCGGGCGATGTGCCGCTGACGCAGGCGCAAACGCTGCATGATCTGGTGCAGGCTGCAGACGGCTCGCGCATGGCATTGCTGACCGTGGCGCTGGACAACCCCACCGGGTATGGCCGCATCGTGCGCAACGCGGCAGGCACGGTGCAGCGCATCGTCGAGCAAAAAGACGCCAGCGATGCAGAGCGCGCCATCCACGAAATTTACAGCGGCATCATGGCCGTGCCCGCCAGACGCCTGGCGCAATGGCTTGCGCAACTGAACAACCACAACGCCCAGGGCGAGTACTACCTCACCGATATCGTTGCCATGGCCGTGGCAGACGGGGTGGACGTGGTGGCGCACCGTATCAGCGATGCGGTGCAGGTGGCAGGCGTGAACAGCCCGCTGCAACTGGCCGAGCTGGAGCGGGCCCACCAGCTGCGCCAAGCCAGCCATTACATGGAGCAGGGCGTGCGGCTGGCAGACCCGGCACGCTTTGATGTGCGTGACGACGTGCGTGGCAATGCGGCGCAGCTTGTCTGCGCGCAAGACGTAGAAATTGACGTGGGCTGCATCTTTACCGGCAAGGTGCAAATTGGTGAAGGTGCCAGCATTGGCGCGCACTGTCACATCAGCAATGCCACCATTGCGGCGGGTGCAGTGATCCATCCATTCACGCATATCGACGGAGAAAAGCTCGGTGCCAGCGTGGGCGAAGGTGCCTTGATTGGCCCGTTTGCCCGCTTGCGCCCGGGTGCGCAGCTGGGCAAGGAAGTGCACATCGGCAATTTTGTGGAGGTGAAAAACTCCACCATGGCCGAAGGCGCCAAAGCCAACCACCTGGCTTATCTGGGTGACGCAACGGTGGGTGAGCGCGTGAACTATGGCGCGGGTGCTATCACCGCCAATTACGACGGTGCCAACAAGCATCGCACCGTGATTGAGGCTGACGTGCACGTGGGCAGCAACTGCGTGCTGGTGGCTCCCATCACCATTGGTGCGGGCAGCACCGTGGGCGGCGGCTCCACCGTAACGAAGTCAGTGGACGCAGGCGTTTTGGCCGTCTCGCGCGGCAAGCAGGTATCGATTACGAACTGGAAGCGCCCCACCAAACAACCCAAACCCTGAAGGCCCACCACCATGCAGCAGGCGCAATCACCCACCCCCGGCACGCTGAACGAGGCGCTGGCCCTGATTGCGCAGCAGCAGGCAGACATGGCGCGCCTGCACGCCGCCCATGCGTCGTGGATGCGTGCCGTGGCACATGACTTGCGTGCGCCGTTGCGACATGTGGTGTCGTTTGCGCCTTTGCTCAAAGAATCGGTGGGTGAGCTGGCAGCCGCTGCGCCGCAAGCGGTGCATGCCGCCGAAGATGCGCACGAATTTGCATCCACCATGGAGCGCGCTGCGCGCAAGATGTCGGCCATGCTCGATGGGCTGGTACACATCTCGCGTGCTGCCCGTGCCGAGTTGCAGCCCGAGTTGGTGGACTGGGTGGCATTGACCGTGCCCCTGGTGCAGGCCCTGCAAGCCCAGTACCCGCAGGTGCAGTGGAGTTTGCCCACGCCAGCTCAGGTGCCCGTGCTGGCACATGCCGAGTGGCTGCGCGTGGCGATGCAAGCTTTGCTGGATAACGCCATCAAGTTCTCTGCCCGTCAGGCGTCACCGCAAGTGCAGGTGCAAGCCTGGCCGCTGGCCGATGGCTGGTGGCGCCTGGTGGTGCAGGACAACGGTGCTGGCTTTAACGACAGCCGTGCCCAGCAACTGGGTGAGCTGTTTCAGCGCATGCACCACGAGAACGAATTTGACGGCGTAGGCTGCGGGCTGGCCCTGGTCAGCACGGTGGCGCAGCGCCATGGCGCACGCTGGGGCGTGCAATCACAGCCCGGGCAGGGTTGCACGGTCAGCCTGGACTGGCCGGGTGCGCACTGACTGCTTCAGGCGGCAGGCGTCTCCAGCACCTGTGCAGCAACAGATAACAGCGATCCATCACGCCGCTCTTGAGTCTTTGGTCTTTAGGACTTGGTGGCGAGCAGTGGCAAGTGGGGGCTGAACTTGGCCCGCTTGGTGGCAAAAAAGGTTTTGACATTGCGCACATTGCCCTGCGCCGTGAACAGTTGCTGCGACAGCGCCAAGTAGGCCGGCATGTCGCGGCAGGCCACCACCAGCACAAAGTCGGGCCCCGGCGAGACGCGCCAGCATTGCTGCACCCCTTCGTGGGCCACAGCTGCGGCTTCAAATGCATCCAGCGCTTCGGCGTTCTGGCGCTCCAGCGTCACTTCAACCAAGGCTTGCAAACCATGGCCCACCAGATGGGCCAGAGCCTGCGGTCGCACAATGGCTACCTGGCGCTCAATCAGGCCCAAAGCATGCAGACGGCGGATGCGCCGCAAACAGGTGGGGGGCGAAATGTGCACCTGTTGTGCAAGGTGCACATTGCTTTGCCCGGCATCGCGTTGCAGCAAATCCAGCAGTTGCAGGTCAGTCAGATCGAGTGCAGAGTCTGATAAATTAATTTCATCATTCATATATTTGTGAAATTTAATTTCTTCGGTGTTTTTCTGTGAAATTTAATTTCTTAAATGTCAAAAAATAGATCATAAGTTTTATTGCATTGCTTTTAGCATCGTGCATCGTTCCAATCTTTTCGGAGTACAGCCTATGTGTGGCATCGTCGGCGCCGTTTCCACGCGCAATATCGTTCCTGTTCTGGTTCAAGGCCTGCAGCGCCTGGAATACCGCGGGTATGACTCCTGCGGCGTAGCTGTGCACCGCATGGTGGCTGGCTCACCCATCAGCCAGGGCCTGCAGCGCGCACGCAGCACAGCGCGTGTATCGGAGCTGCTGGAGCAAGTGACCCAAGATGACCTGCAAGGCCTGGCAGGCATTGCTCACACACGCTGGGCCACGCACGGTGAGCCTGCTGTGCGCAACGCCCACCCCCACTTCAGCTACGGACCGGGCGAAACCGTGGACAGCGGCAAACCGCCCCGCGTAGCGCTGGTACACAACGGCATCATCGAAAACTACGAACAACTGCGCACCGAGCTGCAAGCCAAGGGCTATGTGTTTGCCAGCCAGACCGACACCGAAGTGATCTGCCACCTGGTGGACAGCCACTACAACGGCGACCTGTTTGACGCTGTCAAAACAGCGCGTGCACAACTGCATGGCGCTTACGCGATTGCCGTGATGCACAAGGACGAGCCACACCGCGTGGTGGGAGCCCGCGCCGGATCACCTCTGGTGCTGGGTGTGGGGCGCGACAACAGTGAATTCTTTCTGGCCAGTGATGCAATGGCGGTGGCTGGCGTGACCGACCAGATCGTGTATCTGGAAGAGGGCGATCTGGTAGACCTGCAGCCGGGCCGCTACTGGATTGCAGACAAAACTGGCCATGCGGTACTGCCCGAGCAGCGGCCCGTAAAAACGGTGCATGCGCACAGCGGTGCTGTAGAGCTGGGGCCCTACCGCCACTACATGCAAAAGGAAATCTTTGAACAGCCACGCGCTATTGGTGACACGCTGGAAGGCATTGTCAACATCGCCCCCGAGCTGTTCGACGGCGCAGAGGGTGCAGCAGCGTGGCGTGTATTCAATGAAATCGACAACGTGCTGATTTTGGCCTGCGGCACCAGCTACTACAGCGGCTGCACGGCCAAGTACTGGCTGGAATCGATTGCGGGCATTCCCTGCAACGTGGAAGTGGCCAGTGAATACCGCTACCGCACCAGCGTACCTAATCCGAAAACCTTGGTGGTCACCATCAGCCAGTCCGGTGAGACTGCCGACACCCTGGCCGCACTGCGGCATGCGCAAAGCCTTGGCATGCACCATACGCTGACCATTTGCAACGTTGCCACCAGCGCCATGGTGCGTGAATGCAAACTGGCGTACATCACCCGTGCGGGCATGGAGATTGGCGTAGCTTCCACCAAGGCGTTTACCACGCAACTGGCGGGCTTGTTCTTGCTGACCCTGGCTCTGGCGCAATCCAAGGGCAAGCTAAGCGAAGCGCAGGAGCAGGAATATCTGACCGCCATGCGCCATTTGCCTGTGGCCCTGCAGTCGGTGCTGGCGCTGGAGCCTCAAGTGGTGAGCTGGGCAGAAAACTTTGCCAAGCAGCAAAACGCCTTGTTCCTGGGCCGTGGCATGCACTACCCCATCGCCATGGAAGGTGCGCTCAAGCTCAAAGAAATTACCTACATTCATGCGGAAGCCTACCCCGCTGGAGAACTCAAGCACGGCCCGCTGGCGCTGGTCGACAGCAGCATGCCCGTGGTCACGGTCGCTCCCAATGACGAACTGCTGGAAAAGCTCAAAAGCAACATGCAGGAAGTGCGTGCGCGCGGCGGTGTGCTGTATGTGCTGGCAGATGCCAAAACCAACATCGAAAACGCCGAAGGCATGCACGTGATTCGCATGCCCGAAAACTACGGCGCTCTCAGCCCCATCTTGCACGTGGTGCCACTGCAGCTGCTGTCCTACCACACCGCTGTGGCGCGCGGCACCGATGTAGACAAGCCGCGCAACCTTGCCAAAAGCGTGACCGTGGAGTGAAAACTCAGTTTCCAGCGTTGCTTTTATTCTGGGTAATTAAAGTCGTAAACTCGCAATTAAAGTCGTAAACCCCGGGCTAGCATCCATGCGGGTTTGCGGGGCGAGGGTTTGTAATTGCAAAGTCGTAAACTCAGAAACATCTGAGTAATTTCTGCTTGCAGTATTTAAGCTTCGAGTTTTCCAGCGTTGCTTTGAATGCTATGAAAAAGGCGCTCCATTGGAGCGCTTTTTGTTTTGGTGGTTAGTTAGGCTTTTGTGTGTTGTCTGAAATGGCCAAAGCACTTCGGTTGTACGTCTGTTTGGGTATTCGCTTGAAATCCTCCAAGTGTTCGCATAGAAAAAACACCACCGGTTCGCATGCCAAACCCACCAGCGATTTGCATTCAATATCGCCACTTTTAGTGCAATGTGGCCACGAACTTTTCTAGCATGTCAAAGCTAGTTGTGGCCCTATGTCGTAAATCGTCCCGTTGCTGTCGCTCGTAGGGCGGTGACCAATGTCTGTTGCGCAGCGATTGCAGACGTTCGCAGTCACACTGTCACGTAACGGTTTGTACTCGCAGCAGTCATTTGAATGCCTACGCCTTGTCTGGCCCGACGTCCGGTTTCATAGGAGGGGCTGACACCGGCTGTACGCTGTCTTGCATCCGCATCCAGAAGGTCCGAGCGCAGAGATCTACACCCTGGAATCAAAAAGTCATCGAATACTTCGCGCTCAGGATCTCCTTTGGCCGATCAGCCTCACTCACTTCCTTTAACCGTTCAAGCAACCAAGAAGGAATAGTAGCCCCTGATGCAGCAGCACCCGCCAGCGCCAATTTCATAAGTCTTTCGCTCGGCGCCGACGGGCCGCTAATAGCTGCTTCGATCTGTGGCAAAGAAAAGCGCGGAGACGACAGCAAGGCCGGCGTCTGCATGTGCTGGGTCCAATGTCGCGCGAACATGGTGCACAAAGCGGTCAAAGGCACTTTAATCAACACGCGTGCCTCTGGGCTCAATAGCTTGTATGCCAATACCCATTGGGCGTGCGCAGTGTCAATCGGATGCCGCGAGTCTTCGCACAGCACGCATACCGACGCCCCTATCCGTTCAAAATCGTTCTGCGAACCCCGCACCAGATCTATCGCCTTTTTCGGATTAACCCGGAAATAGACCGCAACTTCGTCCGCGAGGTTTCCCAAGAAAGCGCCGTGAGGCAATGCCGCCAAAGTAGATCGCCAATCGCGTAGCAAGCTATCCACGTTTGCCCCATTCATCTTGGCCAGAGCGAACGCCAAGACGACCGAAAGACGTGCCATTTGGACATCCTGTTCGCGAAGCTCAGCAGACACCTCCTCATCGAAATCCATCAATTTCACCGCTTGACGTGCATGCATCACGCGCATCTTTAGGTAGGCTTCATTGGCGAAATAGATGGCATTCACGGACTCGGTATATCGTCCCTGGGCCAACGACTTTTGGAGGCAGAGCTGCCAATAGCCCAGAGCAGCTAACGGCAAACGCGTGGATTCAAGAATCTCGCTCAACTTCACCAGCCAGCCATTCTCAATAGAGAGTAGCGTTGCGCACTCAAAAATCATCAAAGCGCACAAGTCCCGAGGCGCCGGATCTAGCGTTCCAATCGCCGCGACATCAAGATCTGGATTGCTCGACATGCCGGCAAATGGCTTACCACTTTCACCGACAGAGCCAACAAGCTCCTGCCAAAACCAAAACACAACCACACCCAACATCTTTTGAGTCGCGAACATGCGAGGTGATTGCTGAGGATCGATCACGCCTCCAACCTCTTCCAGAATTTCTGCGGCTAACTGGAGCGCCCTTCTTGCATCTCCATGCTGAAACCAGCAATACACAGCATCAATGCGAAACGGCGCCGCAGGAATTCCACCCAAAAATACAGATGTGACTCTTGCGGCTGACTCAAACCATTCAGCAGCAAGATCATGCTGTCCAAGCCTGTCAGCCGCGATACCCGCGCGGCGCATCGCGAACGGATCTCGGATGCCTTTCTCAATTTCGCCAGCACGAGGAGCCCCATGAAGACACTCAGCCCAAAGGCACAGCGCCTTTTCGTCCTCACGGTGGCGGAACGCAATGTTCGCCAGTTGGTCACGGAGTAAATTGGATGAACCTCGTTTTAGAAGATCCAGCAGAACGTCCTCTGCTCTGTCTCGCTCATCCAGATGCTCATTCAAGATAATCGCCAACACCTTAGCGGCCGACACCCCGAAATCCCACTGATTCCACTCTTTCGAGAGCGTCACTGCGTGATCCAATACGTTAGCGAACGACCGCCAATCTGGCGACGCCTTCTTACTCTCTGACACTAGGGCTCTATCAAAAAATGTCCCTGCGTCCTGAACGATCGAAAGCCCAAAGGCCCCGAGCAATCTGTCGCGAGCGCCCTCTTCAAGATTTTCTAGAGCATCGAGGAAGCCCGAGACATCCTTTGAGGAAGACGAATTTGCCTGGGCGAGAACAAACAGGAGCTGAATTGGATCCGGATCCTTGTTCGAATCAACAAAAGGCGCCTCAGCTGCCGTCAATTTCAGTATGGGCATGTCCAGTTTCTCTAGACCAATCGCGTCGACCACTGCCTCGACGATCTGCGCTGGAGAGAACGCGCCATCAATCGTGCCCGCCACGGAAAAACCACGCATCATCAACATCGTTGTGCGCAAGAGGCCTTCTGGGACCCGCTCAATTTCTGCGCGCCATCTCCTGGCAATTTCCGGCAGCGCTTCGGGTCTCCTTGATCTTGCGACCCGAAATTGAAGCAATCGAAAAGAAAGAGAACAAGAAACATCAAACACGATCGCGTTTTGATTCTCTTTCTCCCCGATGGCAACAATTAATTCCAGAGACTCGGCAAGACCCTGTGTCTCCTCGAGAGTGGAGATCAAGTTGTTCACAAACGGTAGGAAGCGCTTCGGATCCTCCGATAAAAAGGCATGCAAGAATAGGCCCATTGCCTCCTCGACGTCGATCACCTTCCGCCGCAGGTAGGAATCCAGCAACAACCCATGCGTCAATTTCACACGCTCGGCGTCCCAAAGCTCCTTGGCTTGGTTGCTGAGTACAGGCGTCACCTTGTAGCTTGACCGTCCATAACGCTCAATCCATCGCCCATTCAAACGATCAAAAATCACGCCAGGCTCTTCGAGCTTGAGCTGACCTCCCAAATCAAGCGCCAGAGATCGGTCAAAAGGATTGAGTGCGAGGCTGAGGGCGAACAAAAGATCACGATCGGGCAACTGAACGGTCTTGCATGCCGTTTGCCGCGCATTTGCGCGAGCTTCTTCGATGCTTCGCGGCGCAGTCAAAAACCCGACTACATGGCTCATGTTCCATCCCAGCTCCTTTAACTCCAGTCCGGCCAAATGAACAAGCTTAGGGTGGCCATTGCCGGAGTTAGCCAATGTGAGCTTGGCCCATGTCTCCGCCGCACCTGGATTCGGACATCCCAATGAGAGGAAATACCGCTCCGTTTCGTCTTGGGTGATGCGCGGGACAGCGATGATTGCCACTCCCGCGGTCTTTAATTTTGGATCCACCTGATCACAAGGAACTCCTTTGCTGGTCATCACTAGCATGACAGCAGAGCGGCGTGAGGAGTCAATCAGAATCCTCAACCTGCCCCACAATTCATCGGAAATGCCGGTGGCGACGGGCACATCGTCCAAGACGATGCTCTCAGGTCGAGAAGGCGATCTCACTTGCAGCAATGCATTTTCGATCGCCGCAGCAGAGATTTTGTCATCACCTCCACGAAGATCCATCCAATACGATGAACTCCCCAGGTGTCTGGCTAGCATATTCGCGGAGGTGCTTTTCCCCTCTCCCTCCGCTCCGACTACAAGCACGCAATACTGCTGTTGGGCGAGACTCACCATTTCTTTCACAAACTCTTCACGGGGCAAGCAACTCATTGGCAGCTCGGGCAGGTCGCCGTCAAAATATCCTGTCGAAAATGCGAACGCTCCTTGACTCTGCCCCTGCCCGGCGGCCATCATCGCGCTCACTGCAGCCGCTAACTGCTGCGTAAGGGGAACTGCCAAGGTCGAGTTCTGTTCGAATGCAAGCTGCGCATCCTGCCAAGTGAGCGTTCGTAGGTCGGGATCGTTATTTTGGGCCGTCTCACGGCAATGCTCCAGCAGGCCTGCGACAGCTCTCTTAGACACAGTGGGCGCGATACCTGTCTGATTCCCGTAATTAATTGCCAGTCTTTCCACAGCAAGAACGACGGCTTCAACAGTAGGTTCCTCTGTGAGCCAAGTTATCCGGGAAAACAGTCCCTCCCTTAGTTGCTCCGCTGTGGCGTTTTCTAAAAACTTAAGAAATGAAGAGCTACCACCCTGTCTCTTCAAATGGGCAGCCACTAACCGAGTCGCTTCGTCATCTCCGCTCGCGGCCTTTTCCCACAACTCCAAGCCCTTCTCGCTCCCAAGATAGGATTTTTGCTCCTTTGCGATTCCCCCTCGAGTGAGAAATCGCATCGTCACGCGATATCGACTGGAATTCCTCTCTTTGTGCCGCCAGAAATTAGTGATCGCTTCTTTGACATCCGTTGAGTTCAGCGAGACATTCGCGGGGGAGTTCTTCACCTGAGTAGCTATGGCGCTCTCAGGTGAAACAACGTCAAAGTCCTCGGCGCATTCGATGCACAACATCTCTCCATCGCGCAGTCCCAACCATGTCTCCAGTGTGCGCCATATTTGATAGTCATATCCTCGAAGAGAGTCGATGGCTTGGCGTTCTGGATCTCCGATCAATGGCGACAGGTTGTTCACAGAAAACTTATTTGACAAGACGCCCCCTCGCGTGATTTTTTTGAATTTGAGATCTACTTTGCACAGCTTAGGCGTTACTAGCGCTGGAAAAATCTCCCCACTACTGAATCGTTTTGGTATGGCGAATACCGCCTACCAGTGTAGGGTGGACAGCTCTAGCCATCTTCGGCGACAGTGCTATTGAGCTGTCGATTCGCGCTCTTTAGTGACCAACCAGCATTAGAGCCGCCAATGACTGATATCGGCGTTATAGCAGCGCCCAAAACTAAATGACGGTTCCCAGCCTGAAGCAGTCGTAAATGGGAACACCTCCAAGGATGACTTCTGGCCGGTAGCTCCATTTCAGAATCTTCACTGAAAGCAGTCACAGATTAACTTTCGGCTGTGTGCTTGCAGCCTTCAGCTGTTCCAAAGGGGTGGAGACCAATTCGTCTTTTCCACTGGCTAATGAACTCTAAGCACTTCAAACTGCTGTCGGATTTGAGCGATCTGTATCGACACTTCATCACCCTCGAACTTTCCCAGCATGGCCCTGCCCAGTGGTGTTTCGCTGCTGATGACCTGAATGGGTTCAGCGGCGCTGACCAACTTCATGCTGCCCCCGTTGGGACCGAGAAAAAGTAGTTGCTGCTTTTCGTCGGAATCAACCAGACAGACCAATGCGCCGAGCTCTATGCCTTTGCTGGCGTTGTAGGGGTGTGGGTGAAACCTGCGCCAATTGGCCATAGCCTGACGGATAGCTTCAGCGCGTCGAGCCTGGCCTGTGGCCAGGTAGGCGGCTTCGAGGCCCAATGTGTCGTATTTGTTTTCAGCGACATTTTCTTCGTGAGTCGCAGCTTCATGGGCCTGGCGCGCTGCCTGTTCAACTTGTAGCAGGTCTTCGGCCAGCCGTTCTAACACCTGCTTTTGCAGAAACAATTTATCCATAATCAACGCAAATCGAGAGTGAGTTCTGGATTATCAAATGCCATGTCAACTTTGACGCTGCTGCTGGCTGCAGGTCAAGTAGCTCTGGGTGGGGAAGCTGTTGATGGCAGGCTGCTGAGAGCAGCCTGCAAGACCCTCAACGCGATAGGAGTGCGCTGGGCTGCTGCCGGTCTCGTTGACACTGGGTTGCAACCATTTCCTGGCTCCTTGTCTGCATTTTGAAAAAGCCGAGAGCCCCCTTTTCAGGGGCAAGGTTACGTACTTCCAAACGCTTGCACCACAAAGCGGCGTACGCGCTCTGCGGCAGGTGCCAGGACATGCTGCTTGCTCCAGATCAGGTTCAGGCAAGTGGTCAGCACGGGCTCTTCCAGCGGCACCATGTGCATCTGTTGTGCCAGTTGCAGCTGGGAAAAGCTGTACGGTGCAAAAGCCACGCCCAGGCCCTGCTGCACCATCAGCAGCATGGGGATTGTTTCTCCCCCTAAATACACCACATTGGGTACGAACCCTGCTTGCTGGCAGGCCTGCATTTCCACCTCGTGCAGCCCCGAGTCTGCCGAAGAGCGATGAATTAAAAAGCGCTCGCCCTTTAGTTCTTCCAGCCGGATGCTGTGGCGCTGGCCCAGCGGGTGTGCTGGCGGCAGCGCCACCAGCAAAGGTTCGTGCAAGATGGGGCATACCTCCATCTCCGGGGCGTGCAGGCGGCTGCGGCTGATCAGCAAGTCCAGGCTGCGCTCACGCAAGCGCTGCAGCATAAGACCTGCCTCACCCTCATGCACATGGATGGCGCATTCATGCTTAACCTCTTCCATCACGGACGGAATCACAAACAGGCTGCCCGCCGTGGGGCAACCAATATTGACCACACCGCCTGCGCCTCGCTCTACCTTGCGCAGCTCACGCCGGGTGGACTCCATGTTTGCCAGCATAGCCCTGGCGCGTACATAAAAAAGCTGACCCACCTCGGTAGGCACCAGACGCTTGCTGCTGCGGTCAAAAAGCTGCACGCCCAGCTCATCTTCCAGTTTGCGCAGCAGCATGCTCAGCGGCGGCTGGGTCATATGCAGGCGCACTGCAGCCGCAGAGACACTGCCCAGTTCATACACAGCAGCAAAGCATTTGAGACGATGCTCGTCCATATAAAAAATATATATTGAAAGACTAACTATATATTAGACATTGCTTTTCATGCTTTCTAAACTTTCGTTGAACGGGTAGCCGCGGGCTTCATCCACCGCGCTGAAACCCTCCCAGCACACTCACCGAAAGCGCAGCACCATGAAGTTCGTCATTGCCATGATCCGCCATGAGACCAACACGTTCTCTCCTGTCTCCACGCAGTTGTCGGACTTTCGGCGCGGCACTGGCAACCCGCATGGCCCTTCCTTCGGCGCGCTTGCCCGTCAAGCCTGCGAAGGCACCAACAGTGCAGCAGCAGCTTTCCTGGATTTGGCTCAAGCCATGGGCGCTGAGGTGGAATTTGCCGTGTGTGCCAGCGCAGTGCCCAGCGGGCTGGTCGCCCGCGACGCTTTTGAAACGCTGGCCAGCGCTTTGACCCATTCTGCACGGCAAGGTTGTGACGCCATTCTTTTGGATTTGCACGGCGCCATGGTGGTAGACGGGATTCAAGACGCCGAAGGCGAACTGCTGCGCCGTCTGCGGGCATGTACGCCCCCCGGCCTGCCCATTGGCGTGGCTCTGGACTTTCACGCCAACTTCAGCGAAGCCTTGGTGCGCAACGCCTCAGTCATTGCTGGTTACTGCACCTATCCGCATGTGGATATCTATGAAACTGGTGCGCGCGTGGGGCGCACCATCCGGGCGCAGCTAGAAGGCCGCGTGAATCCCGTGATGCTGTGGAGCCGCCTGCCGATGCTCACACACATGCTCAAACAAACCCCTTCCATGCAGCCCATGAAAGACATCATGGACCTGGCCATGGAGGCAGAGCGCAGCGGACAATTGCTCAACGCGTCGGTGTTTGGCGGGTTCCCATTGTCTGATGTGAACTGTGCAGGCTTATCGACTGTCTTGATCGCAGATGCCTCTGAAGTGGCCTACGCCGAGCAGTTGCTAACACAGCTGACCGATATGGCCTGGGAGCGCCGTGCTGACTTTGTCTTTCCCTCCGAGCCCATCCATACCTCCATTGCCTACGCCAAAACGCTGCAAGAAGGCCCGGTGATCCTGGTCGACCACGGTGACAACTGCGGCGCTGGTGGCACCACCGATGTCATGGCTGTACTGCAAGAGGTGCTGGCACAGGGGCTGGAAGACGTAGTGGCCGGCCCATTTTGCGACCCTGCTGCCGTGGAACACTTGTTTGCCCAAGGTGTGGGTGCCAGCGTTTCGCTGAATGTGGGAGGGAAAACCGATTTGCCCGCCCTGCATTTGCAGGGGCAGCCCCTGCCACTTTGCGGAGTGGTTGAGCAACTCACAGACGGTCAATACACCGTGACTGGCCCGATGTTCACTGGCATCAAACTCAGCTTGGGCCGCACCGCCGTCCTGCGTGTGGGCACATCCGTGCGTATTTTTATTTCTGAACGTCCTCAGGAGCCTTACGACACCGGCGTCTTCACCCATGCGGGGGTAGACCCCGCACAGTGCAAATACGTGCTGATCAAATCGCGCCAGCATTTCCGTGCAGGATTTGAAGCGTTTGCCAAGCACATTGTGCTGATCAGCGGCCCCGGTGTCTGCAGCTCTGACTATGACATCTTCCCCTTCGAGCACCTGAACCGCCCCATCTACCCGCTGGACCCAGGCACCACGCGCAGCAGTGAGGTGCGCTGGTCGTCTGCACCGCAGGCAGCCCTCGCCACTTAAGCGCCCACATGTTCGAATTTGCCTACCCTGCACTGACCGTGCTGCTGGGCTATGTGGTGCTCGGCATCACAGGCTTTGGATCGGCACTCGTCATCGTGCCGCTGCTCAGCTGGCAGTGGCCACTCACCGAAGTGGTGGCACTGGCTCTGTTGCTGGATGTGCCTGCATCCTTGCTGCAAGCGGGCCTGAACTTCAAAAACGTAGCCCGCTCAGAGCTGCAACGCCTGCTGCCCGGTGTACTGGCTGGCGCCTTGCTGGGGCTATGGCTCAGCGGCGTGCTGGCACCGCAGTGGCCGTTGCTGGCGCTGGGTCTGTACATCTCCGCCGTGGGAGCCATGACTTTGCGCCCGCGCGTTGCTCCGCAGACTGTCGCAGCTGCAGCTTGGAGCCCTGTGGCAGGCTTGCTGATTGGCTTGATTGAAATGCTGTTTGGTACCGCAGGCCCGGTCGTGGCGGTCTGGCTCAGCCGGCGTCTGTCCCACATCGCTGCCTTGCGCGCCACGATTCCCCTGGTCATTGCAGTGGCCGCCTGCACCGTGCTGCTGGCCATGGGCTTGTCAGGACGCCTCAGCCATGCCGTGCTGTGGCAGCGCTGGGCAGTTTTGCTCTGCATGGCACTGCTCGGTGTGGTCATCGGCCATCGCCTCACCCGCAGGCTAACGCCAGAGAGGGTGAAGAAAATCATCGGATTTTTACTTGTACTCAGCGGAATTTCGCTGGCCTTGCATTCGATTTTCAAGCGCTAAACCGAGGCAGTACTTCTGCCCTTCTCACAATAAGCACCAGGAGACAAGCATGAAATCTATCCTTAAAACTTCGCTGTACATGGCTTTGGCAGCATGCGCGCTCACTTCGGCGCCCACGCTGTATGCGCAAAGCAGCACACCGCTCAAAATCGTGATTGGTTTTTCTGCTGGCGGTGGCCTAGACAACATGTCGCGCGCACTGGCCGAAAAACTGCGCACCGAACTGGGCACCACCGTGATTGTGGAAAACCGCCCCGGCGCAGGCACCCAGCTGGCTGTTCAAGCCGTCAAGCGGGCCGCCCCTGATGGCAACACCATCTTGATTTCACCAGCCACGCCTTTCATCATTTTTCCGCTGACCTATGACAAGCTGGGCTACGACCCGGATCGGGACTTCATCCCTCTTGCACATTTGGCCGACGCGCCCATGGTGGCCTCAACCTCTGTTAACAGCTCCTACAACACCATGTCAGAGTACCTGGCTTGGGTGAAGCAACAAAAAGACCAGACAGGCGTGGGCATGGTTTCACTCGGTGGCACCGTGCACTTTGGCCTGTTGAATCTCAATAAAAACACAGGTCACAGCTTGCAACCCGTCGCCTATAAAGGAGCCCCTGGCATGCTGACCGACGAAATCGGCGGTGTACTGCCGATCGGCATTGACACAGTGGGAGGCCAAAGCGAGCTGCAGCGCTCCGGCAAGATCAAGTATTTGGGCGTAACAGGCACCCAGCGCACGCCCTTGCTGCCTAACGTACCTACCATGAGTGAAAGTGGTGCACCTGGCTTTGAGCTGTCGACTGCCTGGTATGGCGCGTTTGCCCCGGCTGGCACACCGGTGCCCGTGGTTGAGAAGCTGCAAGCGGCCTTGATCAAAATTGTGAAAACACCCGACTTCTCGGCCAGCATGGCACAGCTGGGCCTGGTGACCACAGGCCTGCCTGCCAGTGCCTTGAGTCAGACCATTCACACGCAGCGTGAAGCATTTCGCCCCGTGGTGCAGAAGTCAGGCTTCAAAGCGAACCAGTAAGTTCGCATCAGGCAAGAGCTGGCGCAGGGCAAAGAGCCTTCGGATAAAACCGTAGCTCTTAGCCTTGTCAAAAATGCATATGAATCGAGTGGCTTTTTCTGGGCTGCATTTGCGGTGCAGAGCCGATCACCGAGTGCGTCTGGGCGCGATGGCTGCCTGCACCAAAAGCAGTCCTTGGCATTTCTGAGGTGATCGGCAGCTGCCAGCTTTAAGCCTTGCTTTGCCGCCTGATGACGGTGACCCTGAAGCTGTTTAAAGTGATTATTCAAAAAATAAAAGCAATTGATTCAGAAATTTCTCTAGGAAAAACCACCTTTTCAATCCCGGAAATGCTGGTTGATCTCTTAGCCTAAATTGGTTTGGCAGCCGTTCATGATGACCTGCCGCAGCCAGGACAATCCGGGGTCATTGTCTTTGCGCGCATGCCATGCCTGTTGATACGCCATCTTTGCCAGTGGCAGCTGGTGCGGCGGTGCAAACTGCCGTAAGTTTTTAGACAAGCGCTGCGAACTGACTGCACGGCGGGCAATCGTCAGTACCAAATCTGTTTCCGGCAACAACTCCAGCGCAGCACTCCAGTGCGGCAAGGTCACTGCGATCCGTCTCTTGCGCCCCAGAGCTGCCAGTGCCCGTTCAATTTCATCAAAGGCGTCCGGCCTCACTGCCAGCATGACATGCGGGCGCTCCAGCCACTGCTGTAGCGTCAGACCTCCTTTTGCGGGGACGGTGGTCTTGTCTGCCAGGCAGATGAAATCATCTTCAAACAGTGTTTCAAACTGGATGTCCTGAGGGCGGTCAGGAAAGATGCCGAGCGCCAGATCCAGCTCACCATCAGCAAGCTGAACCAGCATCGCCTCTCGACTGGCCAGACTGATTGCGAAATCAAAGCCCGGAGCGTGCTTGCGGACATGTCGCAGCAGGTTGGGCAGCACCAGACGAGCCGCATAGTCAGACAGTGCAAGCCGAAATCTGCGCTGAGCATGCTGCGGGTCGAACGCAGGTGCCCCCAGCAACGTATTGAGGTTCCCTAGCGCTTCGGACAGCGGCTGCAAAAGCATGCTGCCTTTTGTCGTCAGCTCCAGCTTGCCCTGCTTGCGTACCAGTAAAGGGTCGTTGAAATGCTCCCGCAATTGGGACAGCGAATGGCTGACTGCCGGCTGGCTTTTGTGCAGGCGCAGCGCTGCTCTGGTCACATGCTTTTCAGTCAGCAGCGCATGAAGTGCCAGCAAGAGGTTGAGGTCAATACGGCGCAGTTCATCCATGCGGCGAATAGTACATGTGCACAGAAACGATTTTCATAAATCACTCAGATGCAAGACCATGCAGCTCTTGGTTTTTGACGCTTGAGGGAGTCGCAGGTATGGACAACAAAATGGTATGGATGACGGTGGCCTCATTGGGCATAGCGCTGCTGGCAGGTGCACTGCTGCCCTTTCAGGCTGCTGCGAATGTCGGCGTGGGCCGGGCACTGGGGCACGCTTTCTGGGGTGCAGCCACATCGCTCATCGTCAGTCTTGCTGTCATGGTTCCCATGCTGATACTGGCCAAAGTACCTGTGCCGAATTTTGCACATGCGCTGCACGGCCCATGGTGGCTGTGGATTGGTGGCGTGCTTGGTGCTTTCTACATCATCAGCGCCACAATGTTGACCCCCAGGCTGGGTGCTGGTGGTTTTCTGGTTGCGGTGGTCGCAGGTCAGATGGTGATGGCCGTGCTGGTGGATCACTTTGGCCTGATGGGTCTTGAGCCCAAGCCGGTCAATCTCATGCGAGTGCTGGGCGTACTCCTGATCCTGGGTGGCGTTTTCCTGATTCAAGGTGGTGGTGTCAAGAAGCCTGCTAGCTCGCCAGCCCCCGATGCCTGCAGCACCGCTGAGCCTTAACCACACCTGCCCGCATTCAAAAATGACAGAAAGATAACGAGAGTCGATGCAAGTTCAATGGGTAATGAGAATGCGCATTAATCGCACTCTATAAAATCGCGGCCAGCCACCGCCATGCCTCTCCGAATGGTGCGTGTTCAGTGATTTTTTCAGGATGCTGCCATGAAATTTGCTTCTCCCTCTCTTGCACTTGTGGCCATATGTGCTGCGACCGTCTCGCTGGCAAACACCGCCATGGCTGCAGGTGAAGTCAACCTGTACACAACGCGTGAACCTGCATTGATTCAGCCTTTGATTGACGCTTTCACCAAGCAGCAAGATGGCGCCATCAAGGTCAATACGGTGTTTGTCAAAGATGGCTTGCTCGAGCGCGTGAAGGCAGAAGGGGCGCGCTCTCCTGCAGATGTCCTGATGACGGTGGACATTGGTAACCTGGTAGACCTTGTCGATGGTGGTGTGACGCAGCCCATCAAGTCTGCAACACTTGAATCCGTATTGCCAGCCAACCTGCGTGATGCTCAGAATCACTGGTTTGCGCTGTCTTTGCGTGACCGCGTGCTGTATGCAGACAAAAATTTGCCCATCACACAGTTCACCTATGAAGAGCTGGCAGACCCCAAGTGGAAGGGCAAAGTTTGCATCCGTGCGGGGCAGCATCCGTACAACACGGCGCTCATCGCCGCAAAGATTGCGAACGATGGTGCCGCAGAGGCTGAACAGTGGCTGCGTGGTGTCAAGGCCAATCTGGCACGCAAGGCCGCAGGTGGCGATCGCGATGTAGCGCGTGACATCTTGGGCGGCATTTGCGATATCGGAATTGCCAACTCCTACTATGTTGGCCAGATGAAGAACGCAGCGGCAGGCACTGACAACCGGAAATGGGGCGATGGCATTCAGGCCATCCGTCCCACCTTTGCCAAAACCGGCGGCACACACGTCAATATCTCTGGTGCAGCGGTAGCCAAACATGCTCCCAATAAGAGCAATGCAGTCACGCTGCTGGAGTACCTGGTATCTGAGCCTGCCCAGGCTTTGTATGCTCGCGCCAATTATGAATATCCCATCCGCGCCAACGTGCAGCAAGATGCCGTGATGTCGGCCATGGGGCCATTGAAAATAGATACGCTGTCCGTTGTAGAGATTGCCAAATATCGCAAACAAGCCAGCCAGCTGGTCGACAAGGTCGGCTTCGACAACTAACAGCTGCAATCATGCGGCACGGGGTTTTTCAAGCGTTGCCTGAGCTCGCTCAGGGCTGAAATGCGTTTGCCGTTACGGCAGCGCACCCCGTGCACATGCAAGGATCTGAACATGTGGATAAAAGGTAAGCGGTGCTGACCGGCGGGCGAGGGCGTGCAGCGCTCTTTGGCGCGATGGCCGTTGCGTTCCTGGTGGTGTTGCCTGTATTGGTACTCGCCGGCCATGCGTTGATGGCCGACTCATCGCATTGGTCGCATCTGGCAAGCTATGTTCTGCCTCAGGCGATGTGGAACACCCTGCTTTTGCTCTTGGGGGTTGGCGTCGTCTGTGCAGCCTTGGGTACAGGAAGCGCCTGGCTGGTAACTGCCTACGATTTTCCTGGGCGCAGCGTGCTCACCTGGGCGTTGCTGCTACCGCTGGCTGTACCCACCTATATCGTCGCTTTTGCCTACCTGGATTTGATGCATCCGATTGGGCCGGTGCAAACTTTTTTGCGTGCAGTCTTGGGCTACGACAGCCCACGCCAATTTCGTTTGCCTGATCTGCGCTCTTTGCAGGGTGCAATCTTCGTTTTGGGCTTTGTGCTGTACCCGTACGTCTATCTGGCGACCCGCGTGATGTTCATGAGCCAGGCGGCCAGCCTGCTGGAGGCTGCACGTACTCTGGGTGCCAGTCGCCGCGAGGTATTTCGCGAAGTGGTGATACCGCTGGCACGGCCAGCAATCGTTGTGGGCCTGAGCCTGGCTCTGCTTGAGGCGCTCAACGACATCGGCGCCTCTGAGTTTTTGGGCGTACAGACGCTGACCGTGTCGGTCTATACGACCTGGACAACGCGCTCTGATCTGGGGGCCGCTGCACAAATTGCGCTGGCCATGCTGTGCATCATCGTTGTGCTCATCATGCTGGAGCGCCATGGGCGCAGGCGACAGCGTTTTGCAAGCACGCAGCGCATGCGCCCCATGCAACCACGCAGGCTGCGTGGCCTGGCAGCCTTCGGGGCTCTGGCTTTGGGTGCTGTGCCTGTGTTGCTGGGCTTCGCGATACCCTCGGCTTACCTGGTGGGCGAGACTTTCAAGCGTCTCAATTTGGTCGGCGGTGTTTCCGAGCAGCTACTGCGCGCACTGACCAATACCTTGTTCTTGGCAACGACTGCCACGCTGCTTGCTGTTGCCTGCGGGCTGATGCTTGCGTGGGCCAGCCGTTCCATGCGCGAAAGTGCCCGTTTCAACCTGCCCAGAGCTTGCGTGCGTCTGGCCAGCCTGGGCTATGCCGTGCCAGGCACTGTGCTGGCCATTGGGTTGCTCACGCCGCTACTGTTCACCGACCGCATGCTGGGGCAGCTTTTTGGCTACCCGGGTTTGCTGCTGATGGGCAGTACCGCCGGGCTTGTCATTGCCTACATCATTCGCTTCGTTGCGATTCCCGCAGGAAGCATTGAAGCGGGGCTCACCCGCATTCCCCCTTCACTGGAACAGGCCTCGCGTCTCCTCGGCGAAAGCTCGGGCGGCACGCTACGCCGTGTACACCTACCGCTGCTCAAGCCAGCGCTTGCAGCCAGTGCGCTACTGGTGTTTGTCGACACAATGAAAGAGCTGCCTGCAACCTTGTTGCTGCGCCCTCTGAACTTTGACACGTTAGCCACCTGGCTGTATGCCGAAGCGGCCCGTGGCACCTATGAAGAAGGCGCTGTAGCAGCGCTGGCCATCGTTGTGGCTGGCTTGCTGCCTGTCATACTCCTGGCGCGCACTGATCTGCGAATGGATTCTTGATTCACCATGTCTGTCCTGCTTGAACTTGATCATGTATGCCTTGCTTACGACACTCCTCGCGGAATGCGTACAGTCACGCCCAGCCTTAATCTGCAGCTGGAGCGTGGGCATATAGGCTGCCTGCTGGGTGCTTCAGGCTGCGGTAAATCCACGGTGCTGCGCGCCATTGCAGGCTTTGAGCCTGTGCGCCAGGGCCGCATCCTGCTTGAGGGAAAGCTTCTGTCTTCACCGCAGCAGCAAGTAGAGCCTGAGCTTCGGCACGTAGGCATGATGTTTCAAGACTACGCTCTTTTCCCGCACATGAACGTTGCGCGCAATGTGGGCTTCGGTTTGCGCCGCCAAGACCGCACCGAGCGTGACAGGAGGGTTGCAGAAATGCTCGAGATGGTTGGCCTTTCAAAAGCCGGAGACAGCTACCCGCATGAACTCTCCGGTGGGCAGCAGCAACGCGTTGCTCTAGCGCGTGCTCTGGCACCGTCTCCTGAGTTGCTGCTGCTCGATGAGCCGTTCTCCAACCTTGATGCCGATACGCGTGAACATCTGGCAGAAGAAGTGCGCGATATCTTGCGCTGCACAGGGCATACGGCCATTTTGGTCACGCACAACCAGGCGGAGGCATTTGCCATTGCAGATCGCATAGGCAGCTTGTCTGGCGGAATGCTTCAATACTGGGAGAGCCCCGCAACGCTGCGCGAAAATATGCGCAAACCAGTAGCCCAGGCCTCACATGGGCCCAGACATATTGCGCAAACCTTAAGACTATGAGCTTGAACTCTCCAGCCAGCGAGGCTAGACAGTAATGCGAATTCTCGTCGTAGAAGACGACTGGAAACAAGCCGACCACCTGCGCCGTGGATTGATGGAAGCAGGAGAGCATGCGGTCGATGTCGCCTCTTGTGGTGATGAGGGGCTGCGCCGCGCAAGGGCCGAGCACTATGACTTGTTCGTGCTTGATGTCATGCTGCCCGGCCTGGATGGATTCGGCCTGCTGACGGCAATCCGGAGCTTTTCAACGGCACCGGTTCTGATGCTCACTGCGCGAGACCGGGTGGAAGACCGCGTACATGGGCTGAGCAATGGTGCTGATGACTATTTGGTCAAACCGTTTGCGTTTCCCGAATTTCTCGCCCGGGTACAAGCTTTGTTGCGCCGCAGCGAGGCACACCGCAACAACAGTCAAAGTCAGCCACAGCTAGAAGACCTCAAGCTTGATCCCCGGCGACGTCGTGCCTGCCGCGCTGGCCGGCAAATTATGCTGACAGCGCAGGAATATGCGTTGCTGGCACTGCTGCTGCACAACCAGGGAACTGTTCTTTCTCGCAATGAGCTCGCAGAGCAGCTATGGGGCGTAAGCTTTGACAGCGATACCAATGTGATCGAAGTTGCGATTCGGCGTCTGCGCCTGAAGCTTGATCAGCCCGAGGAAGCCAAGCTTTTGCACACGGTACGTGGAATGGGCTATGTGCTCGAACTTCGGTGAGCGTTTTTTATTGCATGGGCAGCTCCCGCAGCGGGCTGTGAGCCAGTGACTTGGTTGCGCAATTCATTGCATTTGCGCTGGGCAATCGCACAGACAGTGGCGGCGGCCGTGGTCATGGTTGTTGCGGGAGCCATACTTTTCCAAGTCATCCAGTCTTTTTTGATTGCCAGAGACCATGATTTTTTGCGGCAGCAGGCACTGTGGATAGGCGCTAGCCCAAGGGACGGCGGCTCAAGCGGTCTGCAAGATCGACTGAACACGCTGCAAAGCATGTATCCCGGCATTCGCGTGAGCCTGCAAACCGTTGCTGGCAGTGATTCCTCTGAAATCGACCACCCCCAGACAGCGCCTGTTTTTGCCATTACACAAGAAAGCCAGCCCTTCGACGCCATTGACCTGGAGGTCACAAACCAAGGTCATGCGGTTTTACAAGTGCGGCTCATGGCTTCTGCACTACCGAGGCAAGAAGCGCTGCATTCACTGGCCCGCATCCTGATACTGGCTGTGTGCATGGGCATATTGCTTTCTGCAGTTTTGTCCATTGTGAGTATGGGCTGGAGCAACCGGCGACTCAGACACCTGTCACAGCAGGCCCATGCGGCTGGTCAAAGCGGTCACATCTCACTGGCAGGCGTTGATGCCGAACTGCTTGAACTGGTCGAAGCGTTTAACAGCGTGCTCACGCAGCGCGAAGCAGCCTATCGGCAGTCTGAATCGTTCAGTGCCGATGTTGCCCACGAGCTGCGCTCCCCGCTTGCCACCATGATTGGTGGCGCACAGCTGGCACTGAGCAGGCCGCGCTCCAGCGAAGAGCTCAGAGACGCTCTGGCTTCTAACCTGGAAGAGTGCGAGCGCCTTAAAAAACTCATCAACGACATGCTGTTTCTTGCGCGAGCAGACCGAGGCGAGCGTGCTCAAAGTCTGGAGCGAGCAGATCTGAGCATCTTGGCCGATGACATGATCAGCTACTGCGGCGCACTGCTCGATGATGCCGGGCTGCAGGCTGTGCGCATAGGTTGCGCATCTGCCGTGTGCAATGAAGCGCTCATCAAACGCGCCATGGCCAACTTGCTGTCTAACGCAATCCGGCATGCACAGGGTGAGCACAACGTTGAATTACACCTTGAGGCATTGCCTGGAAAAGTGAGGTTCTGGGTATTCAATGCAGGCCCCGCAATTGCCGACGATGTAGCGAGCCGAATGTTTGACCGATTTTTTCGCGCCAATGCATCGCGTTCAGACCATACGGTCCACCATGGGCTGGGGCTTTCGATCGTTCACGCCATAGCGCGCATGCACGGCGGAACCGTATTTGTGCACATACAGGATACGGGCAACGCAATCGGCATAGAGATTCCGAGTGCGCTTGCTTCGCGGCAAGTGCGTGTTCGAGAAGCCGTACACGAAGCTTTGCGCTGATCGTGCGCTGGCCTGAGCTTGCTGCATCAATCCGTCTGTGCAAGCCCGCAGCCTGTTGCGCCCCCCGGTTTATGCACCAACGCCCCTGACAGGGGAAATTTGCCTTTGATTGATGAAAATATATAAATTCAATAAATATTAATATGGGTCTGTTTTTTTAAATTATCTGAGTCAACTTTATTTATTTTTAGTGCTGATGAAAAATAAGATAATCAGTAATTGATATTTGACTATTTTTCTAGTCAAAATCTGTCAATGATTGTGTTTTTCAATGTGAATGTATTTTGTTTTTAAATTTATTCGAAGTAAAAAAATTTCAAAGCACAAAATATTGATGTGCAAAACAAGAAGTTTCTTGCCTGCTAACAAGATATTTATTGTTTATTTTCTTTCTGCCGTTTGTAAAATATTTCCCTCGCTGAAGCCTGCGAGTCAATGGCATATTTTCGGTGGTGCATCAATGCATTGCAGCACCGGATGCCCCACTGGTACTGGCTGCTTTATGCCTCAAGCATCACTTTGCTGTTGATGGGCAGGGGCATGCAACCTGCATATCCAATCGATTGATTGAATTGGGCTGTCCCTTTCAATATCAGTGGTTGCAAAGCCGTGGCTGGATTTATGCAGCCTGGCTCAGGCTTAATTTTTGCAAATCACCATCTGAAGCTTATTTTTTATCTCTCGCAAATGTCTTGCCTAATGAAAAGAGTATGCGCGATAGATTGATGTTTATATGGTTTTATAAATATCGTTTCATGGTCTGAAAGGATTTTTTATGAAAAAACTAAACTTGACCAATCTGCTTTTACCGCTGCTGGCAGTAACCGCTCATGCACAGGTACATGCCCAGGGGTGGAATGTCATGCAAGATTTTGATGATTTAACAGCCGGCGGCACGGGCACGGAGTGGAGCTATGCCAACGCAGTCAGTGCCGATGGCAGCGTTGTGGCGGGCGGGGCTATCTTTGGTTCTAGTTGGATGCATCACGCCTTTCGCTGGACCATTGACGGTGGCATGCAGGACCTGGGCGATTTAACAGTCGGCGGGACAGGGCAAAGTTTTGTCAATGCGATCAGTGCCGATGGCAGCGTTATTGTGGGCTGGGCGAGCTACTCCCCCATAGTTTCACACGCTTTTCGCTGGACCAGCGCCGGTGGTATGCAGGATCTGGGCGACTTTTACAACGGTATGGGCGGGAGTTTTGCCTCTGGAGTCAGCGCCGATGGCCGTGTTGTGGTGGGGGAGGCGACCTCCAGCTCAGGACGTAAGTACCGCGCGTTTCGCTGGACCAGCGAGGGTGGCATGCAGGACCTGGGCGACTTGACGGCCACTGGCACTGAGTGGAGTACGGCCACTGCGGTCAGTGCTGATGGCAATGTCGTGGTGGGGCAGGCTGCATATGACTCCAGCAGGTATCACGCGTTTCGCTGGACCACTGGCGGTGGCATGCAGGACCTGGGTGACTTGACGGCCAACGGCACGGGAGGGAGTCAGGCCCATGCAGTCAGCGCCGATGGCCGCGTTGTGGTGGGGCGGGCTGACTATGGCTCAGGAGCATATGTGCACGCGTTTCGCTGGACCAGTGAAGGTGGCATGCAGGACCTGGGTGATTTAACGGGCAGCGGTACGGGCTGGAGTTCGGCCAGCGCCATCAGTGCCGATGGCAGTGTGGTGGTGGGGAACGCTGCCTACGACTCTAGAAGGGGGCACGCCTTTCTCTGGACCAGCGACGGCGGCATGCAAGGCCTGGGCGATTTAACAGCCGATGGCACGGGCTGGAGTCAGGCCAATGCGGTCAGTGCCGATGGCCGCACGGTGGTGGGTACTGCGAGCAATGATCAAGGAGAAAATCGTGCCTTTATCTACCGCACAAAGATGCAGGACACGGGTAATTTGCAGTCTTCGCTGCCAAGGCTGGAGGCAGATAAAGAGCTGGCCGCAGCCCGGCAGCAAATGCGCATGGACCATCTGCTGCAAACGCAGTGCGCCACTGGCAAGGCCGGTGTGAGCTGTTTGAAAGTGACTGGCTCCTTTGATACGGTGGGCGCTGACGCTGGTATTGGCCGCCGGCAGCAGACACAGGGGGTGGTGACGCTGGGCTACGGCCTGAGTGAGCAGTGGACCTGGGGCGGTAACCTGCTGCTGGGGCATGCCAGCTTGCGCCATAGCGCGGTGAACCCTGATAGCACCTATGGCCTCAGCAGCTGGCTGGCCTATAGCCAGTCTGGGCAGGCGGGCAACGGCTGGCAGCTGCAAGCTTCGCTGGGATACAGCCAGCAAAAAAACACCATCACACGGGGACAGGCGCTGAGCAACGTTGAGCTGGTAAGCGGCTCTGCAAACTTAGATGCGCTGGCTGCCCGCGTGGCGCTGGGCTTTGGCGTGCGCCATGCAAACGGCTGGCTGGTCACGCCAGAAGTGGCTCTGACGCAGCAGCACAGCAAGTTTGCAGCCTATGACGAGGCCCATGGCGATTTCCTGGCCTCTTATAAAAAGTCCAGCCTCAAGGCCACGGTGCTGGCTTTGGGTGTGACGGCGCAAAAGGCCGTGGGCAGTAAGACACAGCTTCGGCTGGCGGCGGGGGTTGAGCAGGACCTGAGCGTTCAGCGCATGAAGTTTGCTGGCACCTCAGATGTGCCAGGGGCCGAGACCTTTAATCTGGAAAGTGCTTTGAAGCGCAAAGCGCTGCGCCCATACGTCTCTGCCGGATACGTTTACCACCTGGACGCTGCCAGTGCCGTGGCCGTTGACATTGGCGCTGAGCGGGATGCATTTTCCAGCGAGTTCAATATGGGGCTATCGGTGAGCTACAGCAAATTCTTCTGAGAAAAGTGGCTTGCTGCATGGGCGTGACAGGTACACCGGGTGTTTAGTCTTGGGCGGGGAAAAACTTTTGCACCAGCGGATGCAGCACCTGCCTGCTTGCCCCAATGGCAAAAAAGTGCTCTTCAACGCCCTCGCAGTCGCCCAAGCGCATTACTGCATAGCGACTTGTCAAATCTTCGTGCACCAAGCTCGCCATTGGAAAGACGCCCATGCCTGCGGCACCAAATGTCTTGAGCAGTGCGCTGTCTTCAAATTCTCCGATCACATGCGGCTGTATGGCGATACGCTCAAACCACTGATCGAGCCTTGACCGAACGGCTGCATGTCTGGTGGGCAGCAGCACTGGAACTTGGGCCAGTGACTGGGGAAAGCTATTGCTGGCAGCGGCATACAGCGATGCTGGCGCGTACCAGGCGATGGGAGATGACCCCAGTGATTGACTGTAGACCTTGAGATTGGGGTTGAGCGGAGCGGCCCGGTCTGCAAGGACTACATCCAGCCGGTGCAGCGCAAGATCACCCAGCAAATCCTCGAACTCGTCAACCAGACACAGAAGCTTGAGGTTGGGCTCCTGCATCACGCGTTGCATCAGGCTTTGAACGGCTAACTTGGGCAATTCGTCGGAGATTCCAACAATCAAGCGCACGCTTGGCGCACCCACGGCATCACGCACAACCGCCGGTAGCTGCTCGCCAAGCTGGAAAATTTTTTCTGCCTGCCGCATGGCGGCCAGCCCAGCATCCGTCAGTACAACCCCGCGCCCTGCTGGTTTGAGCAAGACATAGCCGAGAGAGCGTTCTAACTGGCGAACCTGGGTGCTCACGGTTTGCACTGCCATGCCTAAACGCTCTGCAGCACGGGCCATGCCACCTTCTTTGGCGACAACCCAGAAGTAGTAAAGATGCCGGTAACTGAAGCCAGGACTCATTGTTCGGCTTTACAGAGCTATTACTTCTTAATTATCTGCTTTTACAAATCTGAGGCATCGCTATGGTTGGCTTCATTGCATGTAAGGAGAAGCACCATGTTGAGAGTTCTTGTCCCATCAGATGGCTCCGCCAATTCGCTGTACGCCATACGTTACGTGATCGACGAATTCAAGAAGCGCCAAGATCTTGAGATTCACCTGCTTAACGTGCAGCCGCTCTTTTCAAAGCTCATCACGGATTACATCGACAAGAGTGATCGAATGGATTTTCACCAGGAGCAGGCTGACGCGGCGCTCTTGACGACGCGGCAAATGCTGGATGCTGCCGGGATTCCCTACAGCGTGCACGCAGAACTTGGCAACAAGGTGGACTGTATTGTGGATGCCGCTCGCAGGCTCCAGTGCGACAGCATCATCATGAGCACTGCGCGGAAAAGCTCTCTGATACGCCTGGTTGAAAACTCGGTCACGAATCAGGTCCTGGAGCGAACGAGCGTTCCCGTGGAAGTGATTGCAGGGCAAGCAGCTTCCAGGTTTGAGCGCATAGGTATTCCCGCGGGCGTCGGTGCAGGCGCGGGCATCGTTGCCTTGTGGATGGCCTCCAGTTGAAATATCGCCGCAGCGACGATCAAGTGCAGGTCACATATTCCTGAATAAGAGCGAAGAGGCAAAGCTGCGCCTGGAGCACTGCCATGAATAACCTCGAAACACTGGCCAACGGCCCGATGTGGCTGGGCTTCATCACCTTTGTGCTGGTCATGCTGGCCCTGGATCTGTTTGTTCTGGGCGGTAACAAGGCTCACCGGGTGTCGGTCAGGGAAGCCGCTTGCTGGACTGTGACCTGGATGACGTTCGCCACCACATTCGGTGTTTTGCTGTGGTGGTATCTGGACATGACGGCTGGCCGAGAAATGGCCAACCGCAAGGCGCTGGAGTTCTTTACCGGCTACCTCATTGAGCAGGCACTGTCGATAGACAACATGTTCGTGTTTGTGATGATATTTACTTACTTCGCCGTTCCCCCAGAGCTGCAGCGCCGTGTGCTGCTGTATGGGGTGCTGGGGGCCATCGTGATGCGCGCCGTCATGATTTTGGGGGGCATATGGCTGGTGTCTGAATTTGCCTGGGTGCTCTACGTTTTTGGGCTGCTTTTGGTGGTCACGGGGGCCAAGATGCTGTTCATGGCGGATAAGAAACCTGACCTGGAAAAGAACCCGCTGTTGCGCTGGCTGCGCGGTCACATGCGGATTGCACCAGAGTTTTACGGGCAGTCATTTTTCGTCCGGATCAATGGCTTGCGCCATGCAACACCGATGTTCCTGGTGCTCTTGATGATTGAGGCGAGTGATCTTGTCTTTGCCATAGACAGCATTCCGGCCATCTTTGCTGTCACCACAGATCCATTTATTGTTTTTACGTCCAACATCTTTGCGATATTGGGCTTGAGGGCGCTGTACTTTCTACTGGCCGATATGGCCGAACGCTTTCACCTTCTCAAGTACGGGCTGGCGCTGGTGCTGATCTACATTGGGGGCAAGATGCTGGCGATGCCCTGGTTTCACATGCCGGTGCATTGGTCGCTGCTCATTGTTGGCTCCATCGTGCTGATTTCCGTACTGCTGAGCTTGAAGCGCTCGGCGCATAAACCATCGTGCAATTTGATGAGCGGTACCAAGCAGTTGCCGCTGCCCGCTGCAGGTCAGGCGATTGAAGTGGCTCGGCCTGCGGCAGGCACAGACTGAGCCAGTGACCGGCAGCTTATGAGCGGCGAAGAAGGCGGTGGGGTATTGACTGCCTAGCGACTGGCGATGCAGGCTAGATAGTGATGGTGCCGCTCAGGTATCGAGCGCAGTGGCCTGCCACCTTCACGCTGGATGGCGTCACTTCACAGAACAATGTGCCAGTGCGCCGCGATGCCTGATGGCCAATCAGACTGCTCCTGCCGAGTCTGCTGGCCCAGTAGGGTGCCAAAGCCGCATGGATGGAGCCAGTGACCGGATCTTCATCGCCACCGTTGGCGGGCCAGAAGTAGCGGCTGACAAAGTCATAGGGTGCGCCAGCGTTGGCTGGTGCGGTGACCACTACGTCCAGCGGCCCCAGTGACTTGAGGCGCTCCAGATCAGGCTTGACTGCCAGAACGTCGTTTTCAGAGGGGTAAACCGCAACGTAGGCCTGCTGATTGACCAGATAGCAGGATGGTGGCGGGACGAGGCCCTCACGCAGTGCAGCCGGGGGCGCATCCAGAGCTCGCGCATCGCGGCGAGGGAAGGTCATCAGAATGCGTCCGTTGCTTTCTCGCGTTGCCAAGACATTTCCAACCGCTGCAGCCCAGAACGTAATGCTTTGAAGCGTGGGATCAGATTCGAACAGAACGAATGCACTGGCAAGCGTTGCATGGCCGCAGAAATCAATTTCCTTGAGCGGAGAAAACCACCGGATTTCAAAGGCACTGCGCTCAGTGCTCCAGACCAGAAAAGAGGTTTCAGATAAGTTGTTTTCGGTGGCAATGGCCTGCAGCGTTGACACGGGAAGCCACTGGGCCAGTGGAACAACCGCAGCTTGATTGCCCTTGAAGCGTTCTGAGGTGAAAGCGTCGATGACGTGGATGGGCAGTTGCATAACAAACGGGTCGTATAGGGCTAGAGGGCTTTGACGATCAGCGTTGAGTGCGAAGGGTATTGCCGCTTGCAAGGCTGATATCCAGTGGGCCATTGTAGATGGCGCGCCTGGCAAAGTGATTGCCGGGCATCAGCAATCGCGATGCCATCAGGCTGCTGGATGCAGACTCTGCTTTGGGCGATAAAAAAAGGCTCCTCTATGAGGAGCCTTTTTGTTGCATCAAGCGCAGAGGTTTAGGCCTTGCTGGCTTCTTGCACATGCTTGCGTAAGTGTTCCAGTGATTCTTCCACCTGATCGACCAGTACCAGGCACAGGTCGCCAGGTTGCAAGCGGCTCAGGGCATGGTCAATGGCTATGAATTCGCCATGAATGTCGGTGGTGTAGCTGGTGCGGGTTGCCCCTTCCAGACCCTTGCGCAGCAGGGCCAGGACTTCGCCGTCTTCACGGCCACGCTGGCATGCGTCCTGGTAGAGGATGACGTCATCAAACGATGCACCCAGGATGCGGGTTTGCTCGACGATATCCTGGTCGCGGCGGTCACCCGCACCACTGATGACCACGCTGCGGCGGTTGGCGGGCATGCTGGAGACAGCTTGGGTCAGCGCACGGATTGCATCGGGGTTGTGGCCGTAGTCCGCCACGATGGTGGCCCCCTTGTAGTCCATCACGTTGAAGCGACCGGGGGCGTTGGATGAGTCGTTGTGAAACGATGCCAAACCACGGCGGATGGTGTCCCATGGCAGGTCGGCAGCCCATGCCGCGCCGATCGAGGCCATGGCGTTGTCGACCTGAAAACCGATGGAGCCATTGCGGGTCAGCGGGATATCTGCCAGCGCAACGCTTTCCTTGAATGCACCTTCGGCGCAGATGATGTGCCCGTCATCCACATACACCACGCGGTTGCCCTGGGCGCGGTGTGTGGCCATGACGTGGTGGTGGCGATCTGCACCAAAGTAAATCACCTTGCCTTGGCAGACGTTGGCCATGGGGGCTACGTGGGGGTCAATCGCGTTGAGTACGGCGTAACCATTGGGAGCGACGTTCTGCACGATCACGCGCTTCAAGACCATGACGTCTTCGACGGTGGTGATGAAGTTCAGGCCCAGGTGATCGCCTTCACCCACGTTGGTGACTACGGCGACCTGACAGCGGTCAAAGCCCAGACCTTCACGCAGCACACCGCCGCGGGCGCATTCCAAAATGGCTGCATCTACCTCGGGGTGGGCCAGTACATTGCGGGCGCTCTTGGGGCCAGAGCAGTCGCCACTGTCGATCTGGCGGCCATTGACATAGACGCCGTCGGTGTTGGTCATGCCCACGCGCAGGCCCTGTGCGGAAAAAATGTGCGAGATCAGGCGGGTCGTGGTGGTCTTGCCGTTGGTGCCGGTGACAGCTACCACGGGAATGCGGCCATCTTCACCGGGGCCAAACAGCAGGTCCACCATGGGTGCGCCCACGTTGCGCGGTTTGCCGAACGAAGGTGCCAGATGCATGCGCAGGCCGGGGGCTGCGTTGACTTCCACAATGCCGCCGTTTTGTTCTTCCAGTGGCTTGAGCATGGTCTCGCACACCACGTCCACACCGCAGATGTGCAGGCCCACGCATGCGGCGGCCTCTACAGCACGCGCGGCAATGTCGGGGTGTACGTCATCGGTCACGTCGGTGGCACTGCCGCCTGTGGACAGGTTGGCGTTGTTGCGCAGCACTACGCGCTGGCCCTGAGCGGGTACCGAGTCGGGGGTCAGGCCTTCGGCAGCGATGCGGCCAATGGCAATGCCATCGAGCTGAATCTTGGTCAGTGCCGTGCCGTGACCGGAGCCACGACGCGGGTCCTGGTTGACGATGTCAACCAGCTCGCGGATGGTGTGCTCGCCATCACCCAGTACCTGAGGGGGGTCGCGGCGGGCCGCTGCCACCAGGTGGTTGCCCACCACCAGCAGGCGGAAGTCGTGGCCGGGCAAAAAGCGCTCCACCATCACCACGGTACCAAACTCCATGGAAGTGGCGTAGGCCTTTTCAAGCTGTTCACGGGTGGTGATGTTGACTGTGACGCCCTTGCCCTGGTTGCCGTCCTGGGGCTTGACCACCACGGGCATTCCCACCTCTTGGGCAATGGCCCAGGCATCTTGCACGTCTTTGGCGGGGCGGCCCATGGGCACGGGTACGCCAGCAGCGTGCAGCAGGCGTTTGGTCAGGTCTTTGTCTTGTGCAATGGTCTCAGCCACTGAGCTGGTCTGGTCGACTTCAGCGGCCTGAAATTTGCGCGCCTTGGAGCCCCAGCCCAGTTGCACCAGGCTGCCGGCGGTCAGGCGGCGAAAGGGAATGCCGCGGCCCAGCGCTGCGTTGAGCAGCGAGCCGGTGGAGGGGCCGACGCGCTCTTCTTCGTCCAGCTCGCGCAGCTCGTTGATGGCGGCCTTGACGTCAAAGTCCGTGTCGTTCAGGGCTGCGTTGATCAGTTGCTGCGCCAGCTCTACTGCGCGCTTGCCTACGGCTTCTTCCGTGTATTCAACGATGACCTGGAATGTGCCGGGCTCTACGGTTTCGTGTGTGCGACTGAAGGTGACGGGGCAGCCAGCCTGGGCTTGCATGGACAGCGCAGCGGCTTCCAGCACATGGGCGATGGACAAGGTGTTGTCCATGCCCTGGCCCTGCAGCCCGCCAATGGCAGGAAAGCGGGCACGAACCTTGTCTTCAAAACGAGGTATCAGTGTGAAGTTCTGTTCTTCAGGCGTGCAATGCACGATGGATTCGATAGCGGTATTGCGGCTCCAGAGGTTGGGGCCACGCAAGGCGCGGGAGCGAGAAATTTCCATGGTCTGTCTTTCCGCCAAAATTTTAGTCAAATTGGCTTCTAACGTAGATGTGACAAGCGCTGATAGCTATCGTTTAAATTACAGAGGCTGGTAGTCAAAAGTCTTGATGCCAGCCGCAATCAGTTCAGGCGTGATGTCCAGCGCCCAGGCGGTGGCAATCGCGGCCAGCAAGGCGGAGGTGTCAGGCTCAAAACCGTTGACGGGGCGCAGCGCTTGCAGCTTGGCCAAAACGCGTTCGGTGTTGCCGTGCACCAGCAAGACGTCGTTGCCCAGAAGCACTACAGCGCGGCCACCGGCCTCGCGATGGGTCAGTAAAACTGAGTTCTTGGGGTCGTGGGTGTAGAACAGGACCTGGCCATCGCACAGGCGTGCAAGGTCGGCAGTTTGCTCATCGTCGGCGTTGAGCACGCCAGCGCCCTGACCCAGGACCACATCAATCTGGGTGCGCATCACGCGGGTCATCTGATCGGCTTCCAGCACGTCGTGGTCGGCCAGACCTTCAAAGCCATCCATGTCGGTGACCACGCCCACCTGGCAGCGGTCGTAAGCCAGACCTTCTTCAAAGATGGAGCGGGCCGTGGTTTGAATCACGGCGGCCTCTGCCAGCCGGTTGACCAGCAGACGGTGTGCTGCATGCCAGTTGGTGTTGTCGCCCTTTTGGGTCAGGCGGCCTTCCAGGAAGGTGCCTTCGCTGCTGGCCACGCCTGTGCGTTTGCCGCTCAGTTGCAGCAACCAGCCCACCAGACGGGCAATGAATGCGTTATGGCGCGTGCCCGCAATGCCCACCACGGGGATGCGCGAGGTCTGACCATCGCTGTCACCGTCGGTGGTGGGAAACAGGTGCTCCACAATAGCCTGCCCGACAGGGCGTGCCACACCCACACTGGGTTTGAGGTGCATCAGCAGGCCCGGGCCGCCGTTGACTTCCAAAATGGCTCCGCCCTGGGCTTGCAGGGGCTGGGTAATGTCCTGGCAGACCAGATCCACGCCGGCAATGTCCAATCCCACCACCTTGGCCGACAGCGCTGCCATGTAGGCAGTGTCGGGGTGCACCTCGTCGGTGCAGTCCACGGTGACGACCTTGGCGCGCGGATTGTGGCGGCCTTCAGGGTATTCGCCGCGCGAAGCAGCCACCATCTTGCCTCCCACCACCAGCAGGCGGTGTACGTGGCCGGGGATGTGGCGCTCCACCATGACATAGCGGGTGAGCTTGCGGGCTTCGTCATAGGCAGCGCGCACTTCGGCTTCGCTGTTCAGGTTGACGCCAACACCCTGACCTTTGTTGGAGTTGTAGGGCTTGACCGTGACGGGCAGGCCCATGTAATCCGCTTCTTCCCAGGCGTGGTCGGCGCTTTTGACCAGTTCCCACTCGGGTACGGGCACGCCGCAGGCCTTGATCAGTTGCTTGCTCAGGTCTTTGTCTTCGGCAATGCCAAAGCCAATGGCGCTGGTCTTGTCGGTTTCAGTGGTCCAGATGCGGCGTTGTGATGCACCGTAGCCCAGTTGCACCAGATTGCCGTCATTGAGGCGAATGCAAGGAATGCGGCGCTCTGCGGCGGCATTGACAATGCTGGCGGTGCTGGGGCCGAGGTAACGATTTTCGATTTCGGCCTTGATGGCCTCTACAGCGGCGGCAACATCGAAAGGCTGGTTGTTGATGGCGGCCATCAACAGCGCGTGGCCTTGCTGCAATGCCACGTGGGCCACCGACTCTTCGGGGCAGCGAAACACCATGCGGTAGACGCCGTGTTGCGACACGCTGCGGGTCTGGCCAAACTCGGCGGGCATGCCAGCCATGTTCAGCAGCTCAATGATGGTGTGCTCCAGCACATGGCCGCACCAGGTGCCTTCTGTCAGCCGCTCGAGAAAACCGCCACGGTGACCAACGCCACAGTGGTGCTCAATCAGACCGGGCAGCCAGGTGGTCAGGCGTTTGGTAAAACCGTCGATCTTGTTGGAAGGGTAATCTTCCAGTTCACCGAGGTCCAACCAGACTTCAAGGACCGGACGGTAAGTCCAGACGCTGGGGCCACGCAGGTAGGTGGTACGAAGCAGTTGGATGTCTTTGAATGTCGCCATGAATGTCAGCGTTAGAGTGTGAGGCTGGGGTCAGAGGCCACAGTCTGGGAAAAAGAGGGCCATTGTGTGCGGGAGGTAAAGCCGTGGCTGTTTGTCAGCCAAACTCGCAGCTAATGCGTTGAAGGGGATAGCTCCTACTCGGGCATGGTGTGGTTCTGCAGAGAATACGTCATGCCCCCACCCCTTGGCAGATTGGCCAACGCCGGGTTCTAACGATTCAACATGCAACATCACCATCCTGTAGATGCCTCCGGTATCTTCAATGGCCCTTTGGGGGCTGAATTGCGGGCACAGCTCGCACCCCATGAGAACGTGCAAGCCGCCTTGTCGGTTGACCTGACGGTGTCGCTTCGCTTTGCGCAGGGGCTGCTGGTGCTCACAGAAAACCGTATTGTGGGCAAAGATGCGGACAGTGAGTGGCAAAGTTGGCCGCTGTCTGAAGATTTGCAACTGCGGCTGATGGATCACGCCGGCGTGGGTACGCTGGAGTTGCACGACCGTCACCAGCGCTTGAGTCTGTGGCGATTCACACTGGGGCAGCAAGCCCAGGTACTGCGGTTTTTGCTGCGCTTTGAACAATTGCGCGATGCAGCGGCCGCCGGCAATCTGAATCAAGCACTGGTGGCCGTGGATGAAAGCCGCTGCAGTGTATGCAGCGAAATCTTGCCTCCGGACAGTGATGAATGCCCGGCCTGTGCGCGGCTGGCAGGGCCTAAAACCTCTACCTGGGTGTTGCTGCGCGTGGGGCGTTTTGCAACCCCTTACAAAGGGATGCTGATTCTGGGTTTCGTCATGACGCTGCTGGCTACGGCGGCCACCCTGGTGCCGCCTTACCTGACGATCCCCATCATGGATGACATTCTCATCCCCTACCAAAAGAGCGGTCAGCCGGTCGATCCGTACCTGGTGTCGCTGTATCTGGGGGGGCTGCTGCTGTCGGCATTGCTGGCCTGGGGGCTGAGCTGGGCACGAACATGGGTGATGGCCAAGGTGTCCGAGCGTATTGGCGCGGACATGCGCACCACCACGTATGCCCACATGATGAAGCAGTCGCTGGAGTACTTTGGTGGAAAGCGTACAGGCGATTTGATGAGCCGCATCAGTGCAGACACTGATCGTATCAACATGTTTTTGTCGCTGTATGCGCTGGATTTTGTGACCGACGTGATCATGATTGTGATGACGGCGGTAATTTTGGCCTCCATCAACCCCTGGCTGGCACTGGTGACCCTGGTGCCCCTGCCTTTCATTGCATGGCTGATTCAGAAGGTACGTGGCCGTTTGAGTGTGGGTTTTGACCGCGTCAGCCGAGTGTGGGCCGATGTGACGAATGTGCTGTCCGACACCATTCCCGGTGTGCGAGTGGTGAAGGCTTTTGCGCAAGAAGAGCATGAAATTGAGCGCTTTCGCGAAGCCAATGTACGCAATCTGGAAGCCAATGACCGCGTGAACAAGGTGTGGTCTCTGTTCTCGCCCACTGTGGGGCTGATGACGGAGATTGGCTTGCTGGTGGTCTGGGGCTTTGGTATCTGGCTGGTGGCGCACGACCAGATTACGGTGGGTGTGCTGTCTGCCTTTATTGCCTATATCGGGCGTTTTTATACGCGCCTCGATTCCATGAGCCGCATTGTCAACATCACGCAAAAGGCTGCTGCAGGTGCCAAGCGTATTTTTGATGTGCTCGATCAGGTCAGCAGCGTGCCAGAGCCGGTCAACCCGGTGCAGCTGCCGCAGCCTGTCAAGGGCCGCATCTCCTTGCATGACGTCGGTTTTCGCTACGGCAGCCGCCAGGTCATTCGCAATCTGAATCTGGATATTCAGCCCGGCGAAATGATTGGTCTGGTGGGGCATAGCGGCTCAGGCAAGAGCACCTTGGTGAACCTGATCAACCGTTTCTACGATGTGACGGAGGGCAGCATCCAGCTCGATGGTGTGGATGTGCGCCGTCTGGCCGTAGCGGATTACCGCCGCAACATTGGCTTGGTATTGCAAGAGCCGTTCCTGTTTTTTGGCACGGTGGCCGAGAACATTGCCTATGGCAAGCCATTGGCGAGCCGTGCAGAGATTGTGGCCGCAGCGCGTGCAGCCCATGCGCATGAATTCATCTTGCGGTTGCCCCACGGCTATGACTCGGTGGTGGGTGAGCGGGGTCAGGGGCTGTCGGGCGGTGAGCGCCAGCGCATCAGCATTGCACGCGCCTTGCTGATTGATCCGCGCCTGCTGATTCTGGATGAGGCGACATCGGCCGTGGATACGGAGACCGAAAAGGAAATCCAGAAAGCACTGGACAACCTGGTCAAGGGGCGCACGACGATTGCCATTGCTCACCGTTTGTCGACGCTGCGCAAGGCCGACCGTCTGGTGGTGATGGACCGTGGCGAAATCGTAGAAGTGGGCCCGCACGACGCACTGATGGCAGCCAAGGGTGCTTACTGGCGTCTGTATGAAGCGCAAGCCCGCCGGGCAGAAGAAGATGCGCAAGCCGCTGGCCTTACCTTGGCCCGTGAAGGAGAGAATGCATGAGTGCCGAAAACATGACGCTGAGCCGCAATGCCCATGGCCGCCTGTGTTTGACACTGAGCGATGGTACGCAGCATGAAGGGCTCATCCCTGTGCGGGCATTTCCGATTGCGGCGCCTGAAGAGTCCATTTCTCTGGTGGGGCGCGACGGCAAAGAGGTGTTCTGGATTGACCAGCTGAGCGACGTGCCCGCTGCGGCGCGCCAGTTGCTGCAAGAAGAGTTTGCGGTGCGCGAGTTTGTACCCGAGGTGCAGCGCATTGAGGCGATTGATGCCATTTCGGTGCCCAGCGTGTGGACTGTGCAGACGGACAGGGGTCTTACCCATCTGGCGCTGAAGGCCGAAGAAGACATTCGCAAGCTGGATGGGCGGCATGATCTGCTGATCACCAGCCGCGATGGCGTGCAATACCGGATTCGTGATTCCCGGGCGCTGGACAGGCAGTCGCAGAAGTTTCTGGAATTGTTCTTGTAAGGGTTTCTGCTTATTCAAGGATTTCCGACGAACGGCGAAAAAATTTCCTTAAGTTTGTCTGCAAGGTGCCGATAAAAAGGTCGGAACCAATTATTGTCGACGTCAATCCTGACCGTGAACCGAGGGCCTAGCTATGCAAATACCACCTGTAGAACGTAATCCCATTCAGTGGACGAATACCCAGGGTGCCAATTTGTATTCCACAGGTGCTTCGGGGCCGGCAGCCGTTCGTCCGGTGCACGCCGTCAACGCGGTGGAGTCCACCGACCAGTTGGGCGAAGGCGTTACGGTCACCATCAAGAACCCGGAAAAGCCCACCGACAAGAGCCTGACGGACCGCGACTGGACCGAAGTGCAGGAGAAAAAGGCCAAGGAAGAGGTGGAAGAGCCTCCCAAAGAGCCTATCTACAAGCAGCTGATTGAGCACATTCAGTCCATGTGGCGCGCCAGCGCCATGGCCGTGGAAGCGGCCCAGGAAGCCCAGAAAACTGACCAGCAAGAGCGCAACATGCTGCAGGTGCGTACCCAGCCGCTGACCTATGAAGAGCCCAAGGTCAAGCGCACAGGTGGTCTGTAAGCACAAGAAGTCAGGTTCCAGAAAAAGCCACCTGCGGGTGGCTTTTTTGATGTCCTGGGTGCCCCAGACGCTGCAGACGCTGCGAGGTGGAGCAAGGGCTGGGCAATGGCGCAGTTCAACCCGCTATGTGCGAGTGTTGGCAATGCCGCTGCGCACGTGACCGGCGGGCACATGGGCGCTGGCGGACTGTACGTGCCCGGTCTGGTCGTCAAAGAAAAAGTCTGGCGCAAACTCGCGCAGAAATTCGCCTTTGGGCAGGCCACCCAGAAACATGGCCTCATCCACTTCAATTTGCCAGTCCATCAGCGTGCGAATGGCTCGTTCGTGCGCGGGAGCGCTGCGTGCAGTGACCAGGGCGGTGCGCAGGTGCATGCCACCGGTGTCACCTGCTTGTACAGCTTTTTGCAGGCGGTGCAGCGCTGCCAGCAATGGTTTGAAGGGGCCGTCAGGCAGCGGCTGGGCCACGTGTTCAACTTCGTGGCGTAAAAAAGCATCCAGCCCTTGCGCCTGGTACACGCGTTCGGCTTCGTCGGAGAACAGCACGGCATCTCCGTCGAAAGCAATGCGCACTTCGTGGGGATGGGCATTGCTGGCACCGGCCGATTCGGTCAGCACGCGGGCTGCGGGGTAACCCAGGCCCAAAGCCTCGGTCACATCGGCCTCGTTGGCGGACAGAAACAGGTGAGCCCCCAGCGGGCGCAAGTAGCCAAAGGGATCGCGCCCCTGGGTGAACACGCCGCGCTGCAGGGTGTCCAGCCCGTGTGCCCTGGCACTGCGAAATACGCGCATGCCGCTGACCGGGTCATTGCGTGAAAGCACCACCACTTCGACGCGGCGCTTGCCGCTGTGATTGAAAGCCAGCAGCTTGCGCACCAGGGGCAAAGCCACTCCGGGCGCAGCGGGTACGTCCAGCCGCTGGCGCTGCAGCTGCACGTAGGCGCCCGGGTCTTGGTCAAACAGCTGGTTTTCTTCTTCAAAATTGAAGAGGGCGCGTGATGAGATGGCGACCACCAGCTGGTCTTGCAGTGAGACGGACATGAAACATTCCTTGCAGCGAAACGGGGGCTGGCCCAAGCATAACGGTTGCATTACCTGCTGCCTGACTGTCGCCCCCGCCTCTATGTGTCTCTGCGGAACGTGGCCTACGGCTGAGCGCTGATCAGGCTGTCGTCGATCTGCTTGGCGCGCAGTGCGGCGGGGCGATCCATCAGGGGCTGGTAGTAACGTTCGAACTCTGGCAGCTTGGGCAACTGGCCGTGCTGGCAGGCCCAGGCCAGATAGGTAGACAGGTAAATATCAGCCGCGCTGAAGTGTGTGCCGCAGACATAGGTTTTGCCTTGTACAGCCAGCTGCAGGGTGCCGATGACATCTTCCATGCGGCCATAACCGGCGGTCTGGGCTTGCTGCAGCGTTTGCTGGGCCAGCCAGCCTTCAGCCTGTGCCGTAGTGATGGCTTCGACCGGCCCTGCTACAAAAAACAGCCAGCGATAGTAGCTGCCGCGCTCTGCGCTGCCCACAGCGGGGGCCAGCTGGCGCTCAGGGAACAGGTCGGCCAGATAGGCCAGTGCGGCAGCGGTTTCTGAGATGACTGTCTGGCCATGCTGCAGCGCAGGCACTTTGCCCATGGGGTTCAGGGCCAGATAGGCGGGGGCCTTCATGCTGGTGCCGTAGTCAAGCAGCACGGCTTCGTAAGTGGCCTGGCATTCCTCGAGCATCCAGCGCACCGAGCGGGCGCGTGACATGGGGTGAAAGAAAAAGCGCAGGGTGTCGCTGTTATTGGTTTTTTGGGTGCTGTGTTGCTGCATCTGTGTGCTCCGTTTGCGATGGCGAAGTAGCCATGCAGGGCACTGTAGGCAGGCACGCTGTCAGTTTGTGTCAGTGGTGGCTGGCGGGCTTGGGCCGCAGTGCCGCCCCAGTGGCTCAGCCCATCTGCACCTGGTAACCTGTGTGCTGGAGCCAGCGGCGAATCAATTGCTGGCGCGACTGGGGGTAGCGCTCTCCACTGTCGTGCAGGGTGAGCACGCGATCGGCGCGAAAGTGGCGAAAGTCCTGGCGCAGCTCGCACCAGGCGGAGACCACCCGGCAGCGTTCAAAGTAGGCCATGGCAAAGGGCCAGACCGGGCGGTGCGTGAGCACGCCATGCTGGTCCTGGTAGTGCAGCACCACTTTGTGCTGGGCGCGAATGGCCTGGCGCAGTGAGCTCTGCCAGGGCTCGGGCTGCTGGTCGGGCGCAGCAACGGGTGGCACAAGCAGCCCGGTGGTATCGACCTCAATGCGCAGCTCCAGCGGCAGGGCCGATCGGATGCGGTCCATGGCCGTGCCAGCGGCGCTGGCCAGTTGCGGGTCGGCCTGCTGGCGGGCCCAGCGGGCACCCAGCAGCAGGGCTTCCAGCTCGTCGGCGGTGAACATCAGCGGGGGCAGCAAAAAGCCGGGCCGCATTTCATAGCCGACACCGGGGTCGCCCACAATGGCTGCGCCTTGCTCGCGCAGCGTGGCAATGTCGCGGTACAGCGTGCGCAGGCTGATTTGCAGCGTCTGCGCAAGCTGTGGCCCGCTGCGCGGCTGGCGGGCACGGCGCAGCAGGTCCAGCAGTTGAAGCAGGCGGGCCGGGCGGCTCATGCGCACAAGCTGGCGTGGGTTTATTTGAGCGCTTGTGCAGCAATCTCCAGGCTGCTCAGGCGCAGCATGGGGTTGTACACGTCGGTCACCAAAATCAGCTCGTCGGCTTCGGTCGTTTCCTGAATGCGGGCAAAGCCTGCTCGCACCGTATCGGGGCCACCGACCACAGACATGGCCAGAAAGTCGTTGATGGCGGCTTGCTCACGCGGGCCCAGTTGCTGCATGAAGCCTTCAACGGGCGCAGGCAGCTGGCCGCGCTGGCCGGTCAGGATGCCCAGCACGCGCTGCTGCGTGCTGGTGGCCAGAAATTGCGCTTCTTCATCAGTGGGTGCTGCCACCACGGGCACGCCCACCATCACATAAGGCTTTGCCAGCGTGGCAGAGGGGCGAAACATGCTGCGATACAGCTCAATGGCCTGGTGCAAAAAGCGCGGTGCAAAGTGCGAGGCAAAGGCGTAGGGCAGCCCTTTCATGGCCGCCAGCTGTGCAGAAAACAGGCTGGAGCCCAGCAGCCAGATGGGGATGTTGGTGTTGGTGCCCGGTGTGGCGGTGATGCGCGCGCCTTCTTGCGCGGGGCCCAGCAGGCGCTGCAGCTCTGCTACGTCAGCGGGGAAGTCCTGCTCAGTTTCCACGCGGTCACGGCGCAGCGCGCGCATGGTGGCTCCATCGGTGCCGGGGGCACGGCCCAGACCCAGATCAATGCGGCCCGGATACAGCTCGGCCAGCGTGCCAAAGGCTTCGGCCACTACCAGCGGTGCATGGTTGGGCAGCATGATGCCGCCCGAGCCCACGCGGATGCGTTCTGTCTTGCCGGCAATGTGGCCAATCAGTACCGAGGTGGCTGAGCTGGCAATGCCCGGCATGTTGTGGTGCTCGGCCAGCCAGTAACGGGCAAAGCCCAGTGCTTCGGCTTTCTGTGCGGTTTGTACGGCAATGTCCAGCGCCTGGCGCACGGTGCCGCCTTCGCGCACAGCCACCAGGTCAAGCATGGACAGACGGGGCGTTTTGAAATGCATGGGAAGCTCCACTCTTGAAATAGAAGCTATCAGCGCTTATGCATGCTTGTTTTTAGATATAAAACTATCTGAAAACAAGCTCTGATAAGCGATGGAAGCTCATTTTTTAGATGCGCCTTGTTGAATGGCGCGCTGGCTGGTTTCGTTCTTGCAGATGATGGCCACCAGTACGCACCACACAATGGCAACGACTGCGATGCCCCAGTTGTTGTCGCCCATCTCCATCGCGACAAAGGACAGCGGCAATGCCACCAGTGCGCCCATGCGAATGAGGCGGTTGAGCGTGAACGTGCTCAGGCGCTGTTTCAGCACCACAAGGGCGATGAAACTGGCAACGGCCAAGAGCGTGATGTAGAGAAAAGCATCGCCACCGTAGGGGGTGGCCCAAGTGCGCAGGGATTCAAACATGCAGCCATTGTGGGGCAGGTGCCAAGCCCGGGATGGTGTCGGGTTATGGCTGTGTCAAAGGTTTGTTGCTGCTGGCATCAGCCATTTCAGCGCAGATTTGTTGGCAGTTAAGGCGCGCAGCTGCTGTCAGCATCTGTGCAGTTTCAAGACCTGGCGGCGTTGCAACCATGCGCTGTGAGCAGCCGCTCAGCTGCGGCGCGTGCGCGCGGGCTGCGGCCAGTAGGTGAAGGGGGCGTGGTGCACTTCAATGTCAATTTCTGCCACACGTTGCTGCAGGCGCTCTTGCGCATCGGCCACGCCCTGGTTGTAGGCGACAGGGGCAATTTCTTGCAGAAAAAACTTCAGCAGCCCGCCAGCGGCGACATTGCCAATCGGCTCGTCCATGTGCTCGCTGAAATAGCGTTCGATAGAGGCAATCGCCTGTTGCTGGGATTCAGGGGTGAGTTGCAAAGACATTGCGGTGTAGCTCTCAGCGCCAAGCAGCGCAGTTAAGGGTTCAGGTGGGAAAGGCGGGGGGCGGCTGCGGCCCACGGCAGTGCCAGCCATTGCCCAAAGCCGGGCGCGGGCAGGGTCCATGCGGCACTGCTGGGCAGGGCGTTGCCGTGTTGCAGCAACCACTGCACGCAGCGGATGACGCCTGCATGGGTGGCCCAGACGACATCGCGCGTGCCCTGCTGGCTATCCACCAGCCAGCTGTGCTGCAGCGCCGCTTGAACGCGTTGCAGCATGCTGGCCAGTGACTCGCTCCCGCCGGGGGCGTAGTGGGGCAGGTCGGCGGCCCATGCATCAACGTGTGCGCGGGAGATGTCGTGCCACGCCACGCCTTCCCACGCGCCAAAATCCATCTCTTGCAGCCGTGTGTCGGCGTGGGGGTGAAAAACTAGGCGGGACTGTTGCTCAATCAATGCGTGCGCAAGTTGCCCACATCTTTGTAAGGGCGAGTGGCGCAGCACGACGGTGCAAGCGGTGGGGGATGAAAAGTTCTTTGCAGTGTTGGCAGCCAGTGCCTTCACCAAGTCTTGCGCCGCAGCGGCAGTCAGCGCCGCATCGGCAGCCACATTCAGGCGGCCATAGCAGATGCCGCTGTCAATCAGGGGGCGTGCATGGCGCGCCAGCCACAGCGTGCTCATCGCCGCGTCATAGCTGGTGGCCCAGATACAGGGCCGTGGCCAGCAGCATGGCCAGCTCGCTGAGCTGCTGGCATGCACCCAGGCAGTCGCCTGTCATGCCGCCCAGACGTTTTTTGAACCAGCAGCGCAGCAGCCATGTGGTGACAGCCATGGCGGCCAGCAGGCCCAGGACAAAACTGTAAATACCCAGCCAGCCCAGCAGTACCAGTGCAGGCAGGCACCAAAAAGCCCCGGTCAGCAGACCTTGCCAGCCCATCTGCTGGCCCGCTACGTGCAGAGTTTTGCTGCTGGCCGCCAGCCCGACATGGGGCAGGCTGCGCATCAGCACCAGTGGCGCAAAGCGCGACAGCACATGGATGCAGCACACCAGCACGAGGATGGGGACCGGCCCCCAAAAGTCTTGCATGGCGCTGAGCAGCAAAGCGATCAGGGTCACTTTGGTCAGCAAGGCCATGACCAGCGTCATCACGCCATAGGCACCGAGGCGCGAGTCCTTCATGATCTCCAGCGCGCGTTCGGGCGGCACAAAGCCACCCAGCCCATCGGCCACATCGGCCAGGCCATCTTCATGAAACCCTCCCGTCAGCCACAGGGTGCCTGCCGTGCTGAGGACGGCTGCCAGCAGCGGCGTCCACGGGGTATCTGGCATCAGCCAGCAGACACCACCCATCCACAGTGCTGCCCACAGCCCCACCAGCCAGCCCACGCCGGGCAGATGGGCTGCGCTGGCGCGCTGCATCTCGGAGCTCCAGCCCACCCACGCCGCCATGCGCCCTGTGACCGGAATGCGACTGAAAAACTGCACGGCCAGCAAAAAATGGCGAAGGGCTTGCATGAAGGTTGTTTAAAAGGTGGACTGCAAGCGCTTTATGCATCAGCGCTTGGGGGCGAAAAGGATTGGGTGGGGAAAAGCTTGAAATGCTATTTCAAGAACAGCTGGTAGGCAGGGTTCTGGGTCTCTTCCACCCATGGGTAGCCCAGTTGCTTGAGGAAGCTATCAAACTTTTTGCTGTCTTTCTCAGGCACCTGCATGCCCACCAGAATGCGGCCATAGTCAGCGCCCTGGTTGCGGTAGTGGAACAGCGAGATGTTCCAGGTCGGTGCCATCAGGCTGAGGAACTTGAACAGTGCGCCGGGACGCTCGGGGAAGACGAAGCGCAGCAGGCGCTCTTCTTGTGCCAGCGGCGAATGTCCGCCCACCATGTGGCGCAGGTGTTCCTTGGCCATCTCGTCAAACGTCAGGTCCAGCGCATCAAAGCCATTCTTGTGAAAATTCTTGCAGATTTTTTCGCTCTCGCCCTTGGTGGGTGTGGTCAGGCCGACAAAAACGTGGGCCTTGCTGTCGTGGCTGATGCGGTAGTTGAACTCGGTCACGCTGCGCGGACCGCCGGGCAGCTTGCCCACCACCTCGCAAAAGCGCTTGAAGCTGCCGCGCTCTTCGGGAATGGTCACGGCAAACAGGGCCTCGCGCTCTTCACCCACCTCGGCCCGCTCGGCCACAAAGCGCAGGCGGTCAAAGTTCATGTTCGCGCCGCAAAGAATGGCCGCGTAGGTCTCGCCCTTGGTCTTGTGCTTGGCCACGTACTGCTTGATGGCCGCCACAGCCAGCGCCCCTGAGGGCTCGACGATGGAGCGCGTGTCTACAAAAATGTCTTTGATGGCCGCGCAGACGGCATCGGTGTCCACCACCACATAGTCATCCACAAGGTCTTTGGCGATGCGGAAAGTCTCTTCGCCCACCAGCTTCACCGCAGTGCCGTCGGCAAACAGGCCCACGTCGGCCAGCTCTATGCGCTCGCCCGCCTGCACCGACTGCAGCATGGCGCTGGAATCCTTGGTGTGCACGCCAATGACCTTGATCTCGGGGCGCACAGCCTTGATGTAGTTGGCCACGCCGCTGATCAGGCCGCCGCCGCCAATCGCTACAAACACCGCATCCAGGCGCTGGCTGCCCAGCTTTTGCAACTGGCGCAGCATCTCCATGGCGATGGTGCCCTGGCCGGCAATCACGTCCGGATCATCAAAGGGGTGCACAAAGGTCAGGCCTTCGGTTTTTTGCAGCTTGACCGCGTGCTTGTAGGCATCGGAATAGCTTTCACCCGCCAGTACCACCTCGCCGCCCAGCGCAGCTACGGCATCCACCTTCACCTGCGGGGTGGTGGTGGGCATCACGATCACGGCGCGGCAGCCCAGCTTCTTGGCACTCATGGCCACGCCTTGAGCGTGGTTGCCCGCGGATGCGCAGATCACCCCTTTGCCCAGTTGCTCAGCCGTCAGGTGTGCCATCTTGTTATAGGCACCACGCAGCTTGAAGCTGAAGACAGGCTGCTGGTCTTCTCGCTTGAGCAGCACCTTGTTGTGCAGACGGCGGCTGAGGTTCTTGGCCGGGTCCAGATCAGATTCAATTGCCACGTCGTAGACGCGGGCGTTCAGAATCTTGGTGAGGTAATCAAAGGGCGTAAGTGTCTTTTGTGCAGGCATAGGGCGACAAATCAAGCGTGCTGGCGCAAAGAAGGCGCACAGTCCAGATCCGTCATCATAGGCATGTGACCGCAGTGCGCGCCATGACAGTGCTGCAACACGGCCATCGCGGCACAAAAAAAGCCCCAAGCCGCGAGGGCTTGGGGCTGAATCCACCGTTAGAGGAGGTGGAGGAGACAACTGGTGCGCTACAGTAGCCAATGCCGACTGTGGTGTCGCCGGGTAGAACCAGCGATTCAACGCAGGAGCGCATTGTAACGCGAGAAATGTTGCGTTGCAACAAGATTTCAAGGTTTTCTGAAACTACAGTTTTGCCATTCGCTGACTGAGTTGCGGCAAACCGGCCAACTGACTACATCTCTGAGGAGAAAACAACATGGAATGCACCGTAAGCTGGACAGGCGCAGCAAGCACACGATCTGGAATGGGTTTTATTGCCGAAACAGGCAGCGGCCACGTACTGGCCATGGATGGTGCTCCGGATGAGCGCAATCCTGCCAATGGCGGACAGAATCTGGCCCCGCGCCCCATGGAGGCACTGCTGGCAGGCACTGGTGGATGCACGGCCTATGACGTCGTGCTTATCTTGAAACGTGGCCGCCATGACGTACGTGGCTGCTCCGTCAAACTGACCGCAGAGCGCGCCGAAGTGGAGCCCAAGGTTTTCACCAAGATCAATATGCACTTCACCGTAACGGGTAAGGGCCTGCCCGAAACCGCAGTAGAGCGCGCGATTGCCATGAGCCATGAGAAATATTGCTCGGCCAGCATCATGCTGGGCAAGACTGCCGAGATCACCACCAGCTTTGAACTGCACGAAGCTTAAAAGCTTTAAAAATTTGAAAAAGCGCCGAAAAGGCGCTTTTTTTATGTATTTTTTATATCAACCGCAGGCGATTGAATGCACAGAGGAGGCGAAGTGCTCGCGTGAATAGGGTGCGTGAATTTATGTCGGTGTGCACTTACTGCTGTAGCTGCGACGCAGTCAGAAGAAGTGTCGTTATTTATTTGAAATTGCGACATTGCCGTGCGACACACCATTTGAGAGTGGTTTGTTGCACGTGAGCAACAGAATGGGATGAATTCAGCCCTGAGCAGGGGATTTTCTTTGCGCAAGGGTGTCCAGTCTGGTGCAATAAGCCCAACTTCCCCACCAGGAGGTTGGCGCGCTCAACAGGCCCGGCTCGAGTTGATTGAGTCAAGGCAACAAAAAACTGCTGCTGCGTGCCCTCTATAAACCTTGGAGTAATTGATATGAAGAAATCTCTGATCGCCTTGGCCGTGCTGGCCTCTTCCGGCGCTGCAATGGCTCAGTCTTCCGTGACCCTGTACGGTGTTGTTGACACCAGCATCGGCTACGTGAAGGGTGAAGATAGCGTTTCTGGCATGCTGAACAGCGGCAACGCTACAAGCCGTCTGGGCTTCCGCGGTGTGGAAGACCTGGGCAACGGCCTGAAGGCTGAGTTTGTTGTTGAAGGCGAGTTGCAGCCTGATGACGGCACTGCCGGTGGCCTGAACTTCAAGCGTCAATCCACAGTTGGCCTGTCCGGCAGCTTCGGTCAAGTGCGTCTGGGCCGTGCTCTGACAGCTTCGTACAACGCTGTTAGCCGTTACGACCTGTTCGGTACCGTGGGTCTGGGTTCTACCCTGGCATGGAACGGTACACAAACTGGTTACCAAAACCGTAGCAACAACATGATCAGCTACATCTCGCCTAAGTTCTCGGGCTTTGGCGTGGGTATCGACTACGGTTTTGGTGAGCAAGAAGCCAACCGCACAGCTCGTTACATGGGCGTTGGCGCAACCTATGACAACGGCCCTCTGAGCCTGGGTCTGGGTTACGACAAGCAAAACAACGGCTTGGTAGCTGCTGGTACTGAAGACCTGAAGACTTGGCAACTGGGTGGTTCTTACAACTTTGGCGTAGCCAAGTTGCTGGCCTTCTACAAGAACACCAAGTACAACGAAATTGCTACAGGTGATGACGTAAGTCTGAAGTCGTACAACGTGGGCGTGTCCGTGCCTGTGGGTGCTGCTGGTGAAGTTAAGGCCACCTACAACAACTACAAGATCAGCGACAACGGCGGCAAGGCCAACCAGTTCTCGCTGGGCTACGTGCACAACATGTCCAAGCGCACAGCTTTGTACGGCACATACGCTTACCTGAAGAACAAGGACGGTGCTAACTTCGGTCTGAACGGTGCTTTCACTGGCGTTAATGGCGCTAATGACTCCGGCAAGATGCACGGTCTGCAAGTTGGTGTTCGCCACGCTTTCTAATATGAAGCTGGGCTAGCCTCAGTTTTTGTTAGATAAAAAAGCCAGCCTTCGGGCTGGCTTTTTGCATTTGCAGCGTCTGTGGCACGGGAAAACGAGCGTGGTTTTCGTGCTAAGAATGAAATTAGAACGGCAGTGCTTTTCTAGAATGAAATTGCATCCTGAATCGAACAATTTCACTTCAAGAGGAGACAAGCAGATGCAAAAGAAAATCGTAGCGCTCGCCGCAGGCATACTTTGTGCCACTGTCATGCCAGCCATGGCCCAGGCAACTGGCGCTAGCAAGGTGGAGCTGTGGGGAATTGTGGATGCGGCTATTCGCCACACCAACAATGAAGGTCCCGCTAAAGGTAATCTGACCAAAATGATCGGCGGCGGCATGTCTCAAAGCCGCTGGGGCATCAAAGTGGAGGAAGATTTGGGGGGCGGAACCAAGGCGCTCGTTGAATTGGAAAATCGCTTTAATGCGGACGATGGCACAGTAAGCACACCGTTTTTTCAGCTGGCCTATGTGGGCTTACAAGGACCTTATGGCCGGTTGACGATGGGTCGTCAGTGGAACGTGCTGTTTGATGTGGTGACCAGCACTTATTCATCGTTCCCTTACTCGCCCTATATGGAAGCGTTCAAGCCCGAGTTGGGTATGGCGGCAGGCGCACGTACCAGCAATGCACTGAAGTACACCTTGGCCACCCCTACGCGTAGCTGGGTAGGTACGGTGCAGTACTCGTTTGCCGAAGGCAACGACAACACTGACAACGTGCGTAATGTCGGGCTCGGTTTGCTGCCATTCCCAGGCGCCACACCATTGTCTGCTCCAGTGAAGGCTGGCATTGATAACGCTGTTGCAGCGGCCACTGGCAGTACCACGCCCAATGCGCTGACGACTGCAGCTGGTGGCATCGCATCAGGGGCGCTGAAAACAATGGGTGGTTTCTTGCGTTATTCGGAAAATGGAATCTCAGTGGGTGGCGGTTTCTTGAGAACATCGCTGCCTGGTGGTTCTGATCTGGATGCCTGGACTTTTGGCGGCTCTTACCGCACCGGGGCTTTGTACCTTAATTTAGGTTACGGACAAAACAAGGTGAAGTGGAAGTCTCCCGGCACACCGACGACCGTTGGAGCCTATGTAGGCGCACTGGCTGACCGTTTGGTTGATCAGGCCATCATTAACAACATGTGGCAAGGTCAGACCAATGGTGGTTTCCAGGTGGGTGATTCGGACAAGCGCCAAATGATCAAAGTGGGCTTTGGCTACCAGGTGACGCCACAGATTAATGCTGGCATGCATTACTTTCATGCCAAGCAGTCTGGCTCCACCTCGGGTGTCTCCAATGGCAAGTCCAACATGATGGTGGCAGCGCTGGACTATGCATTCAGCAAGCGCACTGATGCATATTTCGCGGTAGATCACACCAAGGTGTCTGGTGGGCAGAGGATCTATATCGATGCAGCCAGCCTAGCACGCAGCCGGACAGGCATCACCGCAGGCCTGCGCCATCGCTTCTAAGCTATTGGCAGCTTCATAAAACCGGCGTTACTGCCGGTTTTTTTCGTTTGCAGCACCCTGGAGCTGCTAGCACAGTCGTTAATTTGCCCTTGCGTTGCCGCGCCGTACTCGTACGGCTTGAGCTACTTGTGGTTTGCTGGGAGGTGTTAACAGCGCTCAAGCATGTTAAAGGCCTTGTTCTAAGCAGAAAAAATAAGAGCTTTTAGCGCTTGTCACATAAGGACTTCAGATAGTTTTATATCTGAAGTCCTTTGTTTTTAAGCCTTGATAGCTATTGAAATAGCAGAGAGTGCGCAATCGGCCTATTTCTAAGCCCCTGCTTGACCGTGTCGCACCACTTGGGCTGCTTGCTGCTTCGTTAACGCAGCAACTCTTAGACTGGCTCGGTGGTGCAGGCTGCGTTAAATGCCATAGCGTTTTTGTTGTAGCTGGTTTTGCAGGTTCTGCAAATTTTGCGCCAAGCTGCCGTCCATCTTTAAGGCCACTGCGGTGGCCAGAATATCGATGATGAGCAAGTGCAGCAGGCGCGACGCCATCGGGCTGTAGAGGTCAGATCCTTCCAGATTATCGGCGGCCAGCAGGATGTGGCAGCTGTCAGATAACTGCGTATGGCTGGATGTGATGGCAATGATGGTCGCGCCTTGAGAGCGGGCGATGTGGGCCACGTCGACCAGCTCTCGTGTGCGGCCAGAATTGGAGATGACGATCAGGCAGTCGCCCTGCCTGAGCATGGTTGCACCCATGGTCTGGATGTGACTGTCACTGGTGGCCTGGCTGCTGATGCCAAGGCGAAAAAACTTGTGCTGAGCGTCTTGGGCAACAACGCCTGAGTTGCCGACACCATAAATCTCCACACGTTTTTTAGCCTTCCAGGCATTCACGATGGCATCTACCGCGTGTTCAATGGCCGTTGCGTTGGCAGCGTTGCGGTACTGCAAGAATGCAGCGACTGAGTTGTCGATGACTTTGACCAAGACGTCTGAAGTCTTGTCATCGGCATCAACGCTGCGGTGTACAAATGGAACACCTTCTGCCACATTGCCCGCCAGCTTGAGCTTGAAATCGGCCAAGCCGTCGTACCCCAGGCTTCGGCAGAAGCGGATCACCGTTGGTTTGCTGACTTGCGCTTTTTCTGCCAGCTCACGGACAGGCAGGCGTGCAAAACTGTGAGGATCTGCCAGCACAAGCTGCCCCACCCGTTGCTCGGCAGGCGCCAGCGAAGGGAGAGAGGCTGAAATTCGATCAAGCATGTGCAGGCCTTGGTGAAGTGTCGGAAAAGGTGCAATTTTGCGTCACTTGCAACAAACCAAGTCAGATGCAGGTTTTGCGCAGCCGTATGCCTAAAACGCACACTACACTTGGTTTTTGATTTGAAAAACACACAACAAGAAGTGAGACAAGATGAACCAGTTGGAGCAGCTCAAGCAATGTACGGTGGTGGTGGCAGATACCGGTAATTTTCAGCAACTCACGCAGTTCAAGCCACAAGACGCGACGACCAACCCTTCCCTGATTTTGAAGGCGGTCCAGCTGCCAGAGTATCGGCCTTTGCTGGTGGATATGGCACGCCAGTGGCAAGGCAAATCTCTGGAGGAAGTGACGGATCGCTTGCTGGTGAGGTTTGGCTGCGAGATTTTGTCGGTGGTGCCAGGCCGTGTCTCTACAGAAGTCGATGCCCGCTTGTCTTTCAATACACAAGCCACCCTTGCGCGTGCAGAGCGGCTTATCGAGCTGTACCAAGCGGCGGGCATACACACTGACCGTGTTCTGATCAAGATTGCCGCGACGTGGGAGGGCATTGAGGCGGCTCGGTTGCTGGAAATGCGCGGCATTCATACCAACCTCACCTTGCTCTTCTCTAAAGTGCAGGCCGTTGCCTGTGGACAAGCCAAGGTGTGCCTGATATCGCCGTTTGTGGGGCGTATTTACGACTGGTACAAGAAACAGGCGGGCGCGCAGTGGGATGAGGCCGCTATGTCTGGTGCCAATGATCCTGGAGTGCGGTCTGTGCGTGCGATTTATGAGTACTACAAGCATTTCGGCATCACGACGGAAGTCATGGGCGCCAGCTTTCGCAGTACGGGGCAAATTGTGGCGTTAGCGGGCTGCGACTTGCTGACCATTGCGCCTGAGCTCTTGGCGCAGCTGAGTCAAAGTCAAGCCCCGGTGCAGCGGGCACTGGATGCGCAGCAGGCACGAAGTCTTAATTTGCATGCAGAGCATTACGATGAGGCAGGCTTTCGCTATGCCTTGAATGCAGATGCCATGGCCACGGAGAAGCTTGCGGAAGGCATTCGAGCCTTTGCTGCCGATGCCATCAAGCTTGAACAGCTCATCGAAGCGGCCTGATCGTTAAACTTGCAGGCTGCGCCGCGCTGGCGGGTCATGGAAATATTTTTATGCATTCTGTTGTTATTAGCGGTACGGGCTTGTATCAGCCGCCTCACACCATCACCAATGCCGAGCTGGTGGAGGCTTTCAATAGCTACGTGGATCTTCAAAATGCACGTTTCGCCAGCGACATAGCCGCGGGTAGCCGCCCGGCGTTGCAGCATTCGAGCGTGGAATTCATCGAGAAAGCCTCTGGCATTGGGCAACGCTACGTGTTGGAGAAAACGGGGGTACTTGATCCGCAGCGCATGTATCCACGTTTTCAGGAGCGCTCTGACGATCAGCTGTCATTGATGGCAGAAATTGCAGTCGCCGCCGCCCATGAAGCACTGGCGCAGGCCGGTAAAACGGGTGCTGATATTGATATGGTGCTGTGCGCAGCTTCCAATATGCAGCGCGCCTATCCCGCCATGGCAGTGGAAATTCAGCAAGCCCTGGGGGCCGGGGGCTATGGGTTTGACATGAATGTAGCTTGCTCATCGGCCACATTTGCGATTGAACAAGCCGTTAATGCCGTGCGTTGTGGCACTGCTCAGTGTGTACTGGTTGTGAATCCAGAAATTACGTCTGCACACCTTGAGTGGCGTGACCGCGACTGCCACTTTATCTTTGGTGATGTGTGTACGGCAGTGATCATTGAACGTGCAGACACTGCCACCAGCCAGGATGCGTGGGAGGTGCTGGGCACTCATTTGGCGACACAGTTCTCCAACAATATTCGCAACAACTTCGGTTTCATGAATCGAAGTGAAGACAGTGATCCTGTTGCGCGTGACAAGACTTTCCGGCAAGAAGGCCGTAAGGTATTCAAGGAAGTTGTGCCGATTGCTGCGGCACACATTCAAGCGCATCTGGAAAAAATGGATCAGACACCTGAGCAAGTCCGCCGCTACTGGCTGCACCAGGCTAATTTGGGGATGAACCAGCTGGTCTTGAAGAAACTGGTGGGAGAGGCCTCGGCTGACCGTGCGCCGCTGATTCTGGACGAATTTGCCAATACCGCTTCTGCGGGATCCATCATCGCTTTTCACAAGCACCGTGCAGATCTGCTGGCCGGTGATACGGGCGTGATCTGCTCTTTTGGAGCAGGGTATTCCGTGGGAAGCGTGGTAGTGCGCAAGCGCTAAGTCAAGCATGGATTTGGTCTGTCATGAAGCGCCAGAGTGGGCGCAGCTGCAAGTGCACTTTCAAGCCTTCAAAGAAGGCTTTGACCTGCAGCAAGCGTTCGGTGCTGATCCTCAGCGCCTGGAAAAACTAAGTCAGCAAGCGCCTTATGTGTTTGCAGATTTATCCAAAAATTGGCTGCTGGAAAATACGGAAGCACTGCTGGCCCAACTGGGCCATGCACGCAAGGTACATGCGTTGCGTGACAGCATGCTGGCCGGGCAGGCCATCAACACAAGTGAAGGGCGTGGCGCCATGCACTGGCTGCTGCGCACGCCACAAGATGGTGGCTTGCTGCGTGAAAACAAAGTTGTGCAGGCATGGCCGGCAGACATGCGCCAGGCATTGGGTGATGTTCACAGCACCTTGGATGCCATGCTCCAATTGGCGGAGCAACTGCGCGCAGACTCGCGCATCACGGATGTGGTCAATATTGGTATTGGTGGCTCGCACCTTGGCCCGGAAGTGGTGGTGCAGGCGCTGGAAGACTGGGTCGATACGGGCAAACAATTTCACTTTGTCTCGAATGTCGACGGGCATGAACTTGGGCATGTACTGCGCAAGGTCAGACCTGAGAGCACCCTCTTTCTGATTGCGTCCAAGTCCTTCACTACGGCGGAAACCATGCTCAATGCGCATTCCGCACGTGAGTGGTTCTTGGCCAACGGGGGCAGTGACAGCGCCGAAGATGCGTGCAATATTGATCGCCACTTTGTGGCGCTGACAACCAATACAGAGGCTGCGGCTGCCTTCGGTATTTCACGCACTCTGGGCTTTTGGGACTGGGTCGGTGGCCGATTCTCTCTGTGGTCAGCCATTGGCTTGCCAATTGCCATTGCGATAGGGGCAACGCAATTTCGTCGCCTGCTGCAGGGCGCGCATGCAATGGATGTGCACTTCTTTACCGCACCTGATGCGCAGAATTTACCCATGCGCTTGGGGCTGCTGGACGTGTGGAATCGCAACTTTTGCGGCTTCAGCAGCCGTTGCATTGCTCCATACAGCCATGGGTTGCGCCGGTTGACAGCCTATCTACAGCAACTGGAGATGGAGAGCAATGGCAAGCGCGTGACGCGCCATGGCCACAAGCTGGAGGTGCCCACCTGCGCCGTGGTATGGGGTGAGCCCGGAACCAATGGCCAGCATGCCTTCTTTCAGATGCTTCACCAGGGCCCTGATGTCATTCCAGTGGAATTCATTGCGCTGCGCGATGGGGGCAAGTATCTGGGTGCACACCACCAAAGTCTGGTGATCAATGCCATTGCCCAGGCACAGGCGCTGATGGTCGGACGCCATGGCGAGGGCGTGGAGCGGGACTGTCCAGGCAACCGGCCCAGTACGTTCTTGCTGCTGCAATCGCTGGACCCCGCGTCCTTGGGGGCGCTGATCGCATTGTATGAGCACCGTGTGTTTGTTTCTGGTGCGGTGTGGGGCATCAACAGCTTTGACCAGTGGGGTGTAGAGCTGGGTAAAAAGCTGGCGCAGGAGCTGCGCGTCTGCCAGCAAACCGATGACTGGCGTGGTGTAGATCCATCGACTGTTTCCTTGATGCAGCGCCTGGCAGAGTCGCCAGTCAATGGCAATTAAAGAGGCGCTATCCACGCTTTGCGGGTAAGCGTCAAAGCCGCGTTGCCCGCTAAGACAAAAGGCCGCTTTCGCGGCCTTTTGTCTTATTGTGTGCAGCAACCGAAGTGTTGTCACTTCGGTTGGCAGCTTGGCAATTACATGCCCATGCCGCCCATGCCACCCATGCCGCCCATGCCACCCATGTCAGGGGCGCCAGCGCCTTCAGCCTTGGGGGCTTCGGCAACCATGCACTCGGTGGTCAGCAGCAGCGAAGCCACGGAAGCAGCGTTCTGCAGTGCAGTACGGGTCACCTTGGTTGGGTCCAGGATACCCATTTCCAGCATGTCACCGTAAGTGTCGTTGGCCGCGTTAAAGCCGAAGTTGCCCTGGCCCTTCAGCACAGCGTCCACCACCACCGATGGCTCGCCACCGGCGTTGGCCACGATTTCGCGCAGAGGCGCTTCGATGGCCTTCAGCACCAGCTTGATACCAGCATCCTGCTCGGCGTTGTCGCCCTTCAGGTCGCCAATAGCTTGCTTGGCGCGCAGGAATGCCACGCCACCGCCTGCCACGATGCCTTCTTCCACAGCAGCGCGGGTTGCGTGCAGGGCGTCTTCCACGCGGGCCTTCTTTTCCTTCATCTCGACTTCGGTCGCAGCGCCAACCTTGATCACTGCAACACCGCCAGCCAGCTTGGCCACGCGCTCTTGCAGTTTTTCACGGTCGTAGTCGCTGGTCGCTTCTTCGATTTGCAGGCGGATTTGCTTGACGCGAGTTTCGATTTCGTCAGCTTGGCCAGCACCGTCGATGATGGTGGTGTTTTCCTTGCCGATTTCAACGCGCTGAGCTTGGCCCAGGTCTTCCAAAGTGACCTTGTCCAGAGTCAGGCCCACTTCTTCAGCGATAACCTTGCCACCGGTCAGGATAGCGATGTCTTCCAGCATGGCCTTGCGGCGATCGCCAAAGCCAGGAGCCTTCACAGCCACAACCTTCAGAATGCCGCGGATGGTGTTGACCACCAGCGTTGCCAGGGCTTCGCCTTCGACGTCTTCTGCAATGATCAGCAGAGGACGGCCAGCCTTGGCCACTTGCTCCAGAGTAGGCAGCAGGTCACGGATGTTGCTGATCTTCTTGTCAAACAGCAGCACGAAGGGGTTGTCCAGAACAGCAGATTGCTTTTCTGGGTTGTTGATGAAGTAAGGCGACAGGTAGCCACGGTCGAACTGCATGCCTTCAACGACATCCAGCTCGTTGTCCAGGCTCTTGCCTTCTTCCACAGTGATCACGCCTTCCTTGCCAACCTTGTCCATCGCGTCAGCAATGATCTTGCCGATGGATTCGTCGGAGTTCGCGGAGATCGAACCAACCTGAGCGATTTCCTTGGAAGTGGTCGTGGCTTTGGACTGGGTCTTCAGCTGTTCCACCAGAGCGGCCACAGCTTTGTCGATACCGCGCTTGAGGTCCATGGGGTTCAGACCAGCGGCAACGTACTTGCTGCCTTCGCGCACGATGGCCTGGGCCAGCACGGTAGCAGTTGTCGTACCGTCACCAGCGATATCGTTGGTCTTGGAGGCCACTTCCTTGACGAGCTGAGCGCCCATGTTCTGCAGCTTGTCCTTCAGCTCGATTTCCTTGGCCACGGACACACCGTCCTTGGTCACGGTAGGGGCGCCGAACGAACGCTCCAGTACAACGTTGCGGCCTTTAGGGCCCAGAGTCACCTTGACTGCGTTGGCCAGAATGTTCACGCCTTCAACCATGCGAGCGCGGGCTTCACCACCAAATACTACGTCTTTTGCTGCCATTTTTGGCTCCTACAAATTGGGTTCAATTTAACCGCAAGTTCTTGTAAATAAAGAGCTTGCAGCTATGAATTTGAAAGTTGGAAAGAAGCGAGAAAATTACTTCTCAACAACTGCAAACAAGTCGTCTTCCTTCATCACCAGCAGCTCGTCGCCGTTGACCTTCACGGTCTGGCCGCTGTACTTGCCGAACAGAACGCGGTCACCGACCTTCACGTTCAGAGCGATTTGCTCGCCCTTGTCGTTACGCTTGCCAGGGCCCACAGCCAGCACTTCGCCTTGATCAGGCTTTTCAGCAGCGTTGTCAGGGATATAGATGCCCGAAGCGGTCTTGGTTTCGTTCTCAAGGCGCTTGACGATTACGCGGTCGTGCAAAGGACGCAGGTTCATAACATCTCCTAGATATCAATCAACAAGGTGAATAGATCTAAAACCCTGCCAAGGCAGGATTGGTTCTAACTGGTGAGGAGTTGGTGCTGTTAGCACTCAACACCATCGAGTGCTAATAATAAGGGAAAAATTTTTGCTTTCAAGGGGTAGGCCTTCACACAAAGTTGTAACTGCGCAGTTGCTGCCCTGAGGCTGAGCACCAGACAGTGGCTGCCGTGCAGTTGAAGGGTTGGTGAAAGTTCGCTATCACTCGCAATGGACAGGTGCTGTCGACCCACGGCACTCTTCACTCCAATGGGCCCATGCAACAACATGGACTAATTTTTGTGATCAGTCAGGAGTTTTTCCTTGGCTTATCTTGTCTTGATAGGAGTAAATATGACAGCAAGAATTGACTACAACACTGTTGCACCAGGCGCATCTGCTGCGCTGGCCGGTGTCTATGGCTATGTGATGAAAAGCGGCTTACCGCCCGAGTTGGTGGAATTGGTCTATCTACGAGTCTCGCAAATCAACAACTGCGCCTTTTGCCTGGACATGCATACCCGCGACTTGCTCGCTAAGGGGGTGAAGGTCGAGAAGCTGGCATTGGTTCAGGCGTGGAGAGAAGCAGGTAAGCTTTTTGATATCCGTGAGAGAGCCGCCCTTGCATGGGCTGAATCAGTGACCAAGGTTGGCCAGACAGGGGTGCCCGATGAAGACTACTCACAGGCTAAAGCTGTTTTTACCGAAAAAGAGCTGGTTGATTTGACCGTGGCTATTAGCCTTATGAACGCTTACAACCGGATGGCTATTAGTTTTCGCAACACTCCAAAAGCTGCCGAATAGCCTTGAATCTGCCGTAGAGGCAGCTGCAGGTGCAATGGCTGCACATGGCTGAAAGCTCCCTGTTCGTTCTTGTCACAGATAGCAGCCATTCGGGTCGTGTGAGCAATTGCAACGGCCTTGGTTGCGATGCGCGCCGAACTCACACAGGCGCCAGAAGCGGCAGGCAAGTACACCTGATTTTGTGCTCGCAAGCAGCGTTGCCGTAGTGGTTAAAACTCGCGCGCTAGTTCTCGCGAACCATCTGTAAAGGCCATGCTTGCGTGGATTGCATGAGCGTGACTTGGGCGCTTAAACGGTCTACGCTGTGCGCAGCGCAGCAGCTGATCGAGCGGGCATTGGGTGGCGGCGCTTTATCAATCTCAACCCGCCAACTTAGCAGGAGTGAAAACATGTCATATATCGACGGGTTTGTGATTGCCGTTCCCACGGCCAACAAAGAAAAGTTCATTGAGCATGCTCGCAAACTGGATCCGATATTCCTCGAGCTGGGCGCACTGCGTGTGATTGAGGGCTGGGGCGATGATGTGCCCGATGGCAAAGTCACTGACTTCAGGCGCTCAGTTCAAGCTACTGCTGAGGAGACGGTGGCTTTTTCGTGGATCGAATGGCCGGACAAGGCAACTCGCGATGCTGCCATGAAAAAAATGATGGAAGACCCCCGGATGGATCCCTCTTCTCCGGGTAATCCTCCCATGCCCTTTGATGGCAAGCGCATGATCTTCGGAGGGTTCGAGCAGGTGGTCGAGATAAAGGCCTGAGGTCTGCGCAGGGCTGGTAGCAGTCCATCACCGAGCTGTTCAGCCTGCCCAGAGTGCTGATTGTGGCCGTCCAGCCAAAGAGTCCTCCATCACAGCGCATGAAGTGCTGCCGCCCCTTATGCGGTTTTTCAGTGCAACGCCCCAAAGCAGTCTTGTCAACACAAGCAAGTGTCATGGCTTGCCACCCACTTTCAGCTCCTGCATTGCCAGTAGGTGCCAACGGGGGCTAGGGGTCTAGGGGCACAACTTGAGCAGCACGTTCGCCAGCTTCTTTACTGCGATTTCTAGCTCGTGTGGTGCATGGGCGGCAAACCCCATGAGAAAGCCCGCTTGGTGCCGGCTCGATGCGTGCAGCGCTGTCAGGCCCAGTAAGTCGATACCAGCCCGATGTGCGGCCTCCACCGCCTCTCGCTCGGGAATGTCGCGGATGAATACGCAGGGCATCTGCATGCCCCCTGACGGCACATGTGGTTCCACAAAATCTGCCAGATGCTCGCCAATCAGCCTTGCCAGCACATCGCGGCGCTCGGCATAAACGGCGCGCATGGTGCGCACGTGGGCACCAAAGTGGCCGCCTTCAATGAAGCGTGCCAGTGTCAGTTGCGGAATCGGTGCGCTGTGTCCATCCAGCAGCGTGCGGGCCACCGTCATGGGCGCGACCAGCGACGGTGGCAGCACCATATAACCGATGCGCAGCCCGGGAAACAGTGATTTGGTGAAGGTGCCAATGTAGATGGTCCGGTCATGCGGATCGAGACCCTGCACGCAGGCGGTGGGTTTGCCCGCGTAGTGAAATTCGCTGTCATAGTCGTCTTCGATGATCCAGCTGTGGTGCTGCCTGGCCCATTCGATGATGGCCAGCCGCCGGTCCAGCGACAGTGTTGCCCCGGTGGGGAACTGGTGCGACGGCGTCAGGAATACAGCGCGGGCCGCCTCACCAAGCTCTTGCGTCGCCTCAAGCAGATGCTCCACCTGCAGGCCATCGGCATCCAGTGGCACCGGCACGCATTGCAGTCCGGCGGCATCGAACGCTTTGCGTGCGCCGTGGTAGACAGGGTCTTCAATGAAGATGCGCTCGCCTGCATCCAGCAGCACGCTGGCGCACAGGCTCAAAGCCTGCTGTGAGCTGGTCAGCACCAGCACGCGCTCGGCTGTGGCACATGCCCCCCGCTCTAGATTGACGTAATCGGCAATGGCCTGGCGCAGTGGCTCCATTCCCTGCGGCGGGCTGTGCAGCAGCGCTTGCGTGCCGTATTCCTTGAGCACCTGCCGCTCCAGCCGCTCCCAGGTAGAGAGCGGGAAATTGCGTGTCTCGGGCACACCGGGCGCGAACGGGCGCGGCGCCAGAAAGTCACGCACGCCCCCATCCTGAAACATGGCCTGGCCGCGCTGGCTCAGGCGCGGCGTCTCCTTGTGGCCCACATCCATGTTCCTGCGCTTGCCACGTCCCGGCAGGCGTTGCACCCGCTCCGATACGAAACTGCCGCTGCCCACACGCCGCTCGATGAAGCCTTCCGCGTGCAACTGGCTATAGGCCGACTCGACCGTATCGCGCGAAACCTCCAGCGACTTTGCCAGCGCGCGTGATGCGGGCAATGGTCTTCCCACATCCAGCGCACCGTCGAGGATTAACTGGCGAATGGCACGTTGCACACGCGCATGCAGTGGCAAAGCGCCGTGTGCAGGGTCGCCCATCCAGGCTTTGACGGATTCAAGTTGCGCGTGTTTGAACAATTGGCCGGTATCTCATTAAAAAAATGGCGGGGAACATCAGGCCATTTTAAAACTACAAATGCATTTCCCCATCCACTCAGCACACGCTTTCACAGCCACCGTCAGGCCATGCCATCTGCTTCTTTACCTTCGTCGTTTCGCTGGAACGATTTCACCCATCCCGTCGTGGCGGGCCTGATCTCAGTCATCGTCAACTACGGTGGTACTTTCATTTTGGTGTTCCAGGCAGCCAAGGTGGCCGGCCTCAGCGCGGAGCTGACGGCATCGTGGGTGTGGTCAGTTTCCATTGGTGTGGGGGTAACGGGGATCATTCTGAGCTGGATGTCTCGCGAGCCGATCATCACCGCCTGGTCCACACCAGCGGCGGCATTTCTGGTCACAGCACTGGCGAGCGTGCCTTACGCACAAGCGGTTGGTGCCTATCTGATCTGCGGGGCCGCCTTCGTGGTGCTGGGCCTGTCAGGCTGGTTTGACCGGGTCATTCGCCTGATACCGCCGGGCGTGGCGGCGGGGCTGCTGGCAGGTATCTTGCTGCAATTCGGAATCAAAGCCTTCGGCGGCATGAGCCTGGAGCCGCTGCTGGCCGGGCTGTTAATTGTTGCCTATGTGGTGCTCAAACGCTTTTGCGCACGCTATGCGGTGGTGGGTATTTTGTTGCTGGGGCTGGTTTTCCTGCTGGTTCAAGAGCGTATCGATCTGTCGGGGCTGTCACTGACGCTGGCCGCACCGGTCTTCACCATGCCCGCGTTTTCTGTCAACGCACTGCTGAGTGTGGCGTTGCCGCTGTTTCTCATCACCCTGACGGGCCAGTACATGCCCGGCATGCTGGTGCTGCGCAACGATGGCTTTCAAACCAGTGCCAACCCCATCGTCGCCATGACCGGACTTGGCTCCTTGCTGATGGCTCCATTCGGTTCGCACGCCTTCAACATTGCCGCCATCACCGCTGCCATCTGCACTGGCCCGCAGGCGCATGAAGACCCATCCAAGCGGTGGATTGCCGGCATTGCCGCAGGCATTTTCTACACCCTGATAGGCGTGTTTGGCGTGACACTGGCGGCTGTTTTCATGGCCTTTCCTGCAACCTTCATCACCACGCTGGCGGGTCTGGCGCTGCTGGGCACCATCGGTGCCAGCCTTGCCAGCGCGATGGCTGATCCCAAGACACGCGAGGCCTCACTGATCACCTTTCTGGCTGCTGCTGCCAACATCACCTTGCTAGGCATTGGCGGGGCGTTCTGGGGCCTGGTCATCGGGCTGGTTGCACATGCAGTGCTCAATGGCCGGTTGCCGCACAGAGCTTCGACAGCTGTCATTTCCCCGGCGCCAGCCGGCAAGAGAGTGGGATGATGTTCATGCCTTCTGACACACAGCTACAGCATGGCCACTACCCCGAGGCCACCACGGTCGAAGATTTGCAACGCAATCTGGCGGCAGTGCGCACGCGCATCGAGGAAGCCTGCCGCCGCTGTGACCGCGATCCTGCAACCGTGCGCCTGCTGCCGGTCAGCAAGACCAAGCCCGAAGCAAGCCTGCGGCTGGCCTACGCTGCCGGTTGCCGATTGCTGGGTGAAAACAAGGTGCAAGAGGCGCACCGCAAATACGAAGCCATGCAGGATCTGCACGATCTGCAATGGTCGGTCATTGGCCACTTGCAAACCAACAAAGCCAAACTGGTGGCGCGGTTTGCAACCGAGTTTCAGGCGCTGGACAGCCTGCGCGTTGCCCAAGCGCTGGATCGCCGCCTGCAGGTCGAAGGCCGTTCGCTGGACGTGTTCGTGCAGGTCAATACCTCGGGCGAAGCCAGCAAGTACGGTGTGGCTCCTGAGAATGCGCTGGCCTTCATGCAGGCGCTGCCTGCGTTCTCTGCGCTGCGCGTGCGCGGGCTGATGACGCTGGCGGTGTTCTCCAGCGAGGCTGAGCGCGTGCGCCAGTGCTTCGTGCTGCTGCGCAAGCTGCGCGACCAATTGCAGCAGAGCACGCACCCCTGCATCGGGCTGCAAGAACTGTCCATGGGCATGTCCGGTGATTTCGAGATCGCCATCGAGGAAGGCGCTACGGTGGTGCGCGTTGGTCAGGCCATCTTTGGTGCTCGCCCTGTACCGGACAGCCACTACTGGCCCCATGACCCCCATGCATAGCACCTGCAGCTGCTCGCCAGCATCTTGAATTGGGGCACCTGCTCAGGTCTTGTCTCTAGCACAAGCGTTTGATTTGCGTGCCTGTGCCAGCCCTTCTGAGGGAAGAGGGCGCAGCCATCATCACGGGTGCCAGTAGCTTTCTCGGACTAGAGGTGCTGCTGTGCCCGTATTTCCAGCCAGTGCATAGGACAGCTGGTTGGCTGCAGCAATCACCGTTTTGGCCATTTCTTCCAATTTTTGCTGAGGCAGGCGTGAAGCAGGGCCAGACACGCACACGGAGCCTAGAAGCCGCCAGTGCTTGCCAAAAACGGGTGCAGAAATGGTGGCCACGCCTTGCTCGCGTTCTCCGATAGACCAGTGAAAACCACGCTGGCGTATGGCTTCGTATAACTCCCCGGGCGCTCCAGAAAAAGCAAGTATCACGCGCCCTGGAGAGCCTTTGTCCAGCGGCAGGCCTTCACCCATGCGTGCGTGATGGCGCAGCGCTTGTGGCCCTTCTACACGCACAAGACAGGTTCTCACATTGCCTTCTCTGACGTAGAAGGCAGCACTTTCTCCGCTGGCCAGAGTGAGGGCGCGCAGTGCAGGTTCAAGCACGTTTTGCACGTCAAAACCTGCCTGGTATCGCGCTCCCAGCCAGCCTGTTGCGGGGCCCAGACGCCAGTCACCGTCTTCGCGCTGAACCAGATATCCAGACTGCGCAAGCGTGCGTGCAATGCGCAGTGCAGTGGTCTTGTGCAATTGGCAGCGCCGGCTGAGCTCGGCCAGCGTCAGATGCGACTCTCCCAACGCAAAAGCATCCAGCACCTTCATCGCCCGGATGACCGCAATAACGCTGCCCGTTGATGGGATTGCGCCCTCAGGCTCAGCACCAGAGTCTGGGGCGTTGACTTCTTGTACCTGCGCGCAGGCTGTATTGGATTTCATCTCAGAACGTAATGGCAAGTTGCGGTCGGAAGGGTTGCCCATGCTGTATTTGTTTCGTTGTGCGAAATTTCATTGTAACTCTCGAAAATATTTCTTTAAATACAGTGCCGCTTGACTTAAGACTACGCAGTAAAACAAATAATGCTTGATTAATTATTGATGAAAGTCTTTATTATTTATTGCTTAAAGTTGAATAGATAATATATTGGCTCCTGAATTATCAAGTGACTGAATCTGAGGATGCGCTCATTGCATTTATTTCGTGTATTGGAGAAGAGTCTTATTTGTTATCAAAAAAATTCTTGTTCATTTATTTTCTATTATTTATAGAATTTCCACTCGCTAATAACGGCGAACAGTATGGAAGTTCTAAATTATGAAAAAATTGAAGACCATTATTGCGGCCTGCGCAGCTTGCGCATTGACCAGTACCGCAATGGCTGCTGATGGCACCATTAACTTCACCGGTGAAATCACCTCCGCTTCGTGCGTGGTAACAGGCGGGGCTGGCACCGATGTCAATGGCAAGAACATCAACGTGCCGCTGGGCAAGGTCAGTGCCAGCAGTATTACCAATGCTGGTACCGGCAATATGGTTGCCGGTGCGTCGATTAACTTGTCACTCGATTGCACTGCAGCCGGCGTGACTAAAGTTAAGTTCAAATTTGATCCCATGTCCGGCTCGGGTATCGATGCGATCAATAACAGCCTTCTGAAAACTGACGGTGTGGCACGAGGCGTAGGTATTGGGCTGTACGACGAATCGAACCAGCTCATTAATCTGTCTGCCAACCAGGCATATGTTGCAGAACTGACGGATGCCGGCGCTGGCAACTTTACTGCCGAGTTGCGCATGCGTGCTTCGTATGTTGCTAACGGTGCGACCCTGGTGGTTGGCACAGCCAACGGCACTTTGCCTTTCTCCATGACGTACGAATAAATTGTGCCGGGGGGGGGTTATGCCCCCAGTTTCAGCGAGCCGTTAATGAAAATAAAATTATTTTTACGCGTATATCTGGTACTGGTATTTTCGACGTACACAGCAATAGGCGTGGCTGGCATCCAGATTGGCGGAACAAGAGTTATTTTTCCCGCCACGCAGCAGGAGGCCACGCTTCAGGTACGCAATGAAGGCGTCAACGACATCATGATTCAGTCCTGGATTGAGGCGATGCCCAGTCAGGCTGAGAGCGATGTCCCGTTTGCCATCACACCATCGCTGGCTCGCCTGGGCCACCGCAAAGAGCAGACGCTGCGCATCTTCTATCAGGGCGTGGGTCTGCCGCAGGACCGCGAGTCAGTGGTGTGGCTGAGCGTTCAAGAAATTCCCCAGGTCAGCGAGTTTGAGAACAGTCTGCAGATCGCTATCCGGCAGCGGTTAAAGCTGTTTTATCGCCCCAAGGATCTGCCGGGCACAGCCGATGCTGCTGCGCGCAACCTGACATGGCGCATCGAGAAAACCTCGGGCTCTCCTGTGCTGCTGGCCAGCAATGACTCTGCGTTCCATGTCTCGTTCGCCAAGGTGAGCATCGTCGTGGACCAGAAAGAGTATGGGGTGGAGCCTTCCATGGTTGCGCCTCAGGGCACCGAGCGCATGGCGTTCACCCTGCCGCTACCCGCCACGTTCAGCGGCGATGCACAAGTGCGCTGGGAATCTATCAATGACTACGGGGGGCTGGTCAAGCACCAGGCCTCGCTGCGTCTGTGACGCGGTATTGGCCCAGTTTTTTTCATTCACTCACTTGATGCGGCTACTACCTCTGCGCAGAACGTGCCTTTCACGTGGGCTCCAACTGCGTTGCATACAGATGAAAAAAATCAAAGAAAAGCACAGAAGGCAGCGCATCTGGATGCAGGCAGGCATGCCACTGCCTTGCCTGGCAGTGGCATGCCTGATGAGTGTGTCGCCCGCAAACGCCATCCAGTTCAACCCCATGTTCCTCAAAGACAAGGGGGCCAATGTTGATCTGCGCTTCTTTGAAAAGTCCAACGGCATGGTGCCCGGTAGCTACCGCGTCGATCTCTATCTGAATCAGCGCCTGGAACGCCGCCAGAGCATGGACTTCGTTGCACAGGGAGCGCGCTCAGAGGTGCAGCCGGTGATCCGTATTGGCCTGTTGCGCGAAATGGGGGTGGACATTGAGCGGCTGCAAAAAGAAGGCATCGTGTCTGAAAGTGGCGGTGACGATGAGGCCGTCACATTGGGGCGCATTGAGGGCTCTGCCGTTGAGATGGATGTCTCCAAGCTCGCTCTTTTTCTCAGTGTTCCTCAGGCATACATCAGCCGTAACTCGCGTGATTACGTGGACCCTTCACTTTGGGACGCAGGTGTGCCTGCGGCCTTTACGAACTACCAGTGGACGATGAGCCGCAACAGCGGTGGCAACTTTCGCAGTGACTACGCTCACCTGGGATTGCGCAATGGCTTAAACCTTGGCCAATGGCGTCTGCGCAACGATTCATCGCTGAGCCAGAGCACGGGGACAAAGCGTCTTTTTTCCAGCAACCGCAGCTACGTGGAGCGTGATGTCACTTCGCTCAAAGGTCGCTTTGCCATTGGCCAGCTTTATACGAACAGCGATATTTTTGAAAGCAGCCGCTTTCGCGGTGTGCAGCTAGGTTCGGACATTGGCATGCTGCCTGATGACCTGGCCGGTTACGCACCAGTGGTGCATGGCATTGCCGAAACGCACGCCACGGTTGAAGTGCGCCAGAACGGCTACGTCATCTATTCCACCACCGTGTCTCCGGGCGCTTTCGAGATTCGCGATCTGTACCCCGGCGGCTCCAATGGCGATCTGGAGATAACGATCGTTGAATCGGATGGCCGCAAGCGCACATTCACACAAGCCTATTCCCACCTGCCGGTGATGGTGCGCCGGGGTGCCTTTCGATACAGCCTGTCGGTGGGGGAGTACGACTCCGATGGCCTGAAGGCGCCCCGTCTGCTGCAGGCAACCGCGGTTTATGGTGCCACCAACAATCTGACGGTCTCAGGGGGTTTTTTAAGCGCCAACGGCTATCGCGCAATCAACCTGGGGCTGGGTTTGAACAGTGCACTGGGTGGTGTGTCGCTGGACGTTACCAACAGCCAGTCTCGCAGCCGTTATGGCAACACCACGACGGGCCAGAGTACGCGCCTGCTCTACTCCAAAACGCTCTCTCGCACCAGCACAGCCTTCACCATGGCGGGCTACCTTTACTCCACCGTGGGTTATCGCACGGTGCGTGAACATATTCAGGAGCGCAGCGGCTCTGATCTGTACCCATTCGTCAACGGCCGGCCCAAGAAACGCATCAACCTGAACCTGAACCAGCCTCTGGGTAGCTATGGCTCGGTATATGCCAGCATGAGTGAAACCAGCTACCGCGACCGTGCGGGCAGTGCACAAAGCATGCAACTGGGCTACAGCGGCAACTTTCGCAACATCAGCTACAGCATCTCAGCATCGCGCACGAGAAATACCAATTCCCTGCGCAAGCCAGAAAACCAGCTTGCCGTTTCAGTGAGCATTCCGCTGGGCTCGCGCTCGCAGCGGCTGCACAGCCAGATGACCCACTCGAGCGATGGCAGCAACACCGTACAGGCTGGGGTATCGGGCTACCTGGACGATGACAGCAGGCTGTCTTACTTCGCGCAAGCGGGCTCGGCTGACAGCCAGCACTCGGGCAGCCTTGGCGTGCTGTGGGATGCATCTGCGGCCAAGCTGGCGGGCAACTACTCGCAATCTGGTGCATCGCGCCACGTTGATGCGTCCGCCTCTGGCTCGGTGGTTGCGCATGCGGGGGGCGTCACCTTTGGTCAGCCGGTGGGAGAAACTTTTGTGCTGGTGGAAGTGCCCGGAGTAGAGGGGGTGAGCGTGAACGGAGCGCTCACTCATACGAACAAGGCGGGCTATGCCATTGAGAGTTATGTGCAGCCCTATCGCTACAACAGCATTGGCATTGACACGCTGACGCTGGGTGCCGACGTGGATGTGCGTGAAACATCGCAGTACGTTGTGCCGCGGCGCGGTGCCGTGGTCAAGGCCAGCTTTGACGCATCCTCGGGCCGGCGTGTGCAGTTTGTTCTGACCACAAGCGATGGCGAAAAACTGCCTTTTGGTGCCCGCGTAGAGGATGACGCGGGCAGCGTGCTGGCGGTGATTGACCACCAGTCCCGCGCCCTGGTATTTGGCATCAAGGATGACGGCTGGGTGACTGTGCGCTGGGGCGGGGGAGTCTGTTCAGCCCCCTACACCTTGCCAGCCAAGGACAGTGCCCTGACCTACGACCGAGTAAACGTTACCTGCGGCACAGCCCAGACTGAGCACGGAGCCACCCTGTGATTAAAAAACTTCTTCTTGCCGCAGTAACGGTGTTCATGGCCCTGAGCGCCAGCGCTCAAAACAGGAACCAGTGTTATTGGCTCGAGCAACCGGCAGCTTCACGCCCTGACACTGCCTCTCGCACCACCAACTTTGAGTTCCTTTCAACACAAGAGCTCAAGCTGGCTCCCATTGGTCGATCGATGGGGAGCTTTCAGTTGAACTACGCCCTCAGGGGCTTAAGAATGGTTAAGTGCCCGGATTTGAAGGTGCCGACAGTGCACACATCGTATTGGCTGGAGGGCGCCACGCTGGTGCCAGGCTACAGCGATGTCTACAGCACCAATGTGCCCGGCGTAGGGTTCAGGCTCAAGGAGAGAAGCTACTACAAGGAAACGGTGCCTTTCAGCAGGAGCAGGCAAAACGCCGTAGCTCTGGCCTTTGGGCTCAGTGAGCTGGATGTGGAGTTCATTCGCACGGCATTCGAAATTAAAACGGGCACTGTCAATTTGAATTTCAGGGTCTTTGCCAGATACGATGATTGGACGGCTGTGACCTTTTATGCCAACAGCAGTGTTGTGCTGACCACCAAGGAGTATTTCACGGGTTGCGCGGGCGCCAAGACCATCAATTTCCCACTGGGCAAGGTCAATGCGGCGGATTTGCCGCTGCGCAAAACACGCCGCTTAAATCTGGAGGTGGTATGTACCGGGTTGCCTGCCGGCTCCAAGTTGCCAGTCATGGTTTATTTTGAGGGCAGCTTCAATGGTCCGGGCAGGCTCAGCCTTACGCCGGGCGGTGCAACAGGTGTTGAAATTGCCTTGAGCCGGGATGGCGCAAAACTGCCCGGGAGTGCAGTTGATATGGACTGGATGCGCTCGGAGTCTGGTGGAGAGCGCTACAGACTGCCCATGGATGTGGGCTATGAGCGTATCGGTAACAGCACAGTCAAGGCTGGCCAAGCCAATGGCACGATGAACTACGTGATTGACTACAACTGAGTTCCAAGGGCCGAGTGATTGGTGCTTAAGTTGTTTTAATAGCTTTAAAGGCTTACCCATAAAGGTTTTTAGATATAAAACTATCTGAAAACCTTTGTTTGTAAGCGATGGAAGCTATTGTTTTATGCTGATGAACATGGCATTGCAACAGCCCAAGCGCGGACCACGTTACCCGGTGAACCCAATGCTTGTGATGAAGGCGATGGTTGTAATGGCGGCGGCAGATGTGATCGGCGGGCGGCAGGCAACCGCAGCTGGTGCACGCAATGCGGGTGGGGCCAGATAAAGCAAGGGTGTGCTCGCTGCTCACCACCTTGGCCCTTCAGCGTTCGCGTGCGTGCAGAGGGCGTGTTCGCAGCAAGGCTGGCGCGGTTACTGCAGCACCGGCCTTGAATGGCATCAGGGGTGGCTGCGTTTGCCTGCGCATGGGTCTGCGCTTGTTTGTGCAGAAAAAATTCAATGTCTACAGGCTGCTGGGCGGGCTCATCAACCCGTTGCCGGGGCAGGCGCTGCGCCATGAATTGGCTGATAAAAATAGGCGCGCTGCTGCGCCTGCAAATGTTAGCAAAGGTCATCAAAAGTCAATTGCCACAGGCAATCGAGTGCAACCTTTAGAGATGGAGTAACCTCTAAAAGCTTGGACTTACTCACTCGGTACCGGCACGCCTATTGGGGGAGTAGGTCACAGAAAAGCCTAATTACCCCTGCCGCTTGAGCAAAAGCGGTACTTCTTAAGGTTGCGATGGCCCCATGCGAAAGAAAGTCCTGATCGTTGATGATCATCCATTGATTTGCGAGGCCATACGCCAAGCTTTGCTGCCCATTGGCTTTGAGGCCGTTGGTGAAACCGCCGACGGCATTGATGCTTTGCGCATGATTGAGTCGCTAATGCCAGATATCGTCATTTTGGATATCGGGCTGGAAAAGCTTGATGGGCTGACCGTGCTCAAGCGCATTACCCGAGAGAAGCTCGACGTCCGGGTGCTTGTGTTCACGTCGCAGTCCAAAGACAGTTATGCCACGCGGTGCCTGCAGGCCGGGGCAAGCGGTTTTGTCAGCAAGAGTGAACCTATCGACAAGCTGACCAAGGCCATCAAGACGATTGCGGATGGCTATGTTTTCTTTCCCAAAAGCGCCATGCCTTTGCTTGGCAAAGCGAAGGTGAGTGGGGGGCTAGACGATCTGACGGACAGGGAGCTGCAGATCCTGAAGCTGCTGGCTGAGGGCTTGTCCAATCGAGAAATCGCGCAGCGGCTGAGCTTGAGTAACAAGACGGTGAGTGGGCACAAGGTCAATATTCAGACCAAGCTCAGTGTTGCTTCAGTGATTGAACTGGGCGAAATCGCTCGGCAGCACCATCTGATCTGAGCTGAAAGTTCGCCAGTGAAGCGCCTGCTGTACATCGCCCTTTGTCTGCTGATCTGCAGCCGGGCTAGTTTTGCGGGCGAACACCTGCTCACGCCTGTGCCTCGGCAAGCGCTCAATGAGTTGAGGGCCACCCTGTCCAAGCCACAGCAGCAGTGGCTTGCGCACAAGCAATCGCTGGCAGTTGGTGTTCTCAACGATCCGTTGCCACCGTTTCGTATCTTCGCGCAGGGCCAGCGTCTGGAAGGCCTTGTGGCTGACTATGTATCTGCCTTGCAGCGCGAGCTGGGTGTGCCTGTGCAAGTGCATGCCTTTGATACCCGTGGCGAGATGTATGCCGCACTGCGCGAAGGCCGCATTGACATGGTCAGCAATGTCAATGCCTTGATGGCGCAAAGCAATGGCTGGGTGCTGAGTGCCCCCTATTCGCTGGCGCAGCTGGCACTATTTTCTGAGGGCGGAGACTTGCATGAGTACAGCACAACGGACGGCAAGACCCGCATTGCAGTAGCCAGCGGCATGATGCTGGAGCTGTTTGAAAGCATTGGCGGGCGTGGCCGTTTTCAGCAGTATCCGTCGGCTTTGCTGGCAATGGCCTCGGTGCTGAACGGTGAAAACGATGTGTTTTTAGGCGACACCGTCTCTACGGAGTACCTGTCTAGCCAGTTGTTCAGCAATCAGTTTGTGATCAACCAGAGCGCCAAGCTGCCTGAGGTGAAAGCCGGCTTTGGCATGCTGCCAGACAACACGGTGCTTGCAGGAATACTTCAGCAGGCTTTAGGTGGGCTGACCCGATGCCAGATGATCAGTGCGCAGCATCTGTGGGGTGGAACAGAAGAGTGCAGTGTCAGTGAATTTCGTCATCGCCTCAGCTCTGCAGAGCTCGACTGGCTGGAGCGCGCCGAGACGGTGGAGCTGGTGGTCAGCGAGGACCTGGCACCTTTCGCTTTCTTCAACAGTCGCGGGCGCCTCAATGGTATTGCGTCCGATGTACTGGACATCATCCGGCGCAAGACCGGATTGCGCTTCAAGATTCATCGCGTCAGCTCGCTCACAGAAGCGCACAGACTGCTCGATCACGGTCATGGAACGCTGAGCATCCTGCCCGATACAGCTTCAGCGTCGCTGCCTTATCTGCGTACGGAGCCGCTGTCGAGCACCCATTATTTGTTTGTGCAGCGCAAGGACTTTGTGCGCGACGATCAGGATGAAAAAAAAGGGACAACCGTAGCTATTGCCAAAGGCTATGTGGACCCCGAGCAGTTCAGGAGCCGGTATCCGCATCTGGTCTTTAAGGAAACCCAGACCATGGGGGAGGCCTTCAAGCTGGTGCGCGATGGCCGCGTGGATCAGGCGCTTGCACCCGCCAACATGGTGCGCTATTACCTGTCCTACAAGTACGAAAATAGCTTGAAGGCGGGAGACGTTCTCAGTGGTTTTGACGCAGGTATTGTGTTCGGCGCGCCGCAGGGTCAGGCAGCATTAATCTCTATCCTTGATAAGGCGCTGCTGGAGATTACGCCCCGGGAGTCACTGCAGATTATTGGCCGCTGGCGTGCCAATTCAGCCACTGATGACAAGTACTGGGAGGGCGTTGCATCCTACGTCTGGCGCATCTTTGAGGTGCTTGGTGTGCTGCTGCTGGTAGCGGGGGTGCTAATTGTTGCCCAGCGCAGGCGCATTCGCAGCAAACGCGAGGATCTGCAGCAGCGGCAGTTGCTGCTGGACGAGCTGCAGGTTGCCAAAGAGTCTGCAGACAAGGCCAGCAGTGCCAAGTCGGTGTTCCTTGCCACGATGAGCCATGAGATTCGCACCCCGCTCAATGCCATCATTGGCATGCTGGAGCTGGTGCTGACACGCAAGGGCGATGCACAGCAGAACCATCAGTTTGCGCACATCGCCTATGAGTCGGCAATAAGCCTGCTTGCGCTCATTGGCGACATTCTGGATATCTCGCGGATTGAAGCGGGCAAGCTGACCTTGGAGGTGGAGCCGATCCGGGTGAAAGATCTGCTGGAGTCTGTGGGCAATGTTTTCTCTGGCCTTGCGCGCCAGAAACAGTTGCGCCTGAACTTGAGCATTGATGCAGGCGCTGCAGAGCAGGTGTGGGGCGATGCGGTGAAGCTCAAGCAGATCGTCTCCAACCTGCTTGGCAATGCCATCAAATTTACGCAGCAAGGAAGTGTGGATCTGCGCTGCTCAGTGGAAGTAGCAGGCGACAGTGAATTGCGTTTTAACATCAGCGTCATCGATACCGGAGTGGGCATTCCCGCTGCGCAGCTGGAGCAAATCTTCAAACCTTTTCGCGGGGTGGATGGTGCGGTCAGCAACCCCAATGCTGGCGCAGGCCTTGGGCTGGCGATCAGTCAGGCGCTGTGCCTGCTGATGGGCAGCAAGCTGAATGTGCAAAGCGAGGTGGGCAGCGGCACGCGGATTGATTTTTCGGTCAAGCTGGCGCGGGTGATGGTGGATGTTGCGACGCAAAACAGCATCGAATCTTCTGCAAATACAGCAACAGTGCTGACGGTACTGATTGTGGAGGACCATCTGCCAAGCCAGTATTTACTGGTTCAGCAAATTGGCTACCTGGGTCACCGTACGCTGACCGCTTGCAATGGGCTGGAGGGGCTTGCTGTCTGGAGCAAGCATGACATCGACGTAGTGATTACCGACTGCAATATGCCGGAGATGGACGGCCTTGAGATGGCCCGTGCCATTCGCCGTCTGGAGCAGGGGCAGTCCATCAAACCCTGCTTGATCATCGGCCTTACCGCAGATGCGCAGCGCGAAGTGTTTCAGCGCTGTCTGTATGCCGGTATGGATCACGCGCTGGCCAAGCCTGCCAATCTGGCCGCGCTCAACCGCCTCATCCCCAAGCTGGAGACAGGGCAGTCGCAGGCTGTTGAAACTTCATTAATGGCCAATGACATTCAGGCTGCGATGGCCAAGCAGGTCATCACCAGTAATCAAAGTGAAGGCGATGCCTTGCGCCGTGCGCTCAATGAGCGCGACCTGCTTGCAGTGATGCGCATCGTGCACAAGCTCAAGGGGACTGCTTACCTGCTCAGTCATCAGGTACTGCTGGAGCAGTGCATGGAGCTTGAGGAGCTTGGTGGCGATGGATTTTCCATGGCCCTGAGTGACGCGGGTCAGGAATTACTTGAGACACTGGAGCAAATTAACCGTTTGCTGCAAGCTGGGTGAACTTTGTACCGAGAAGTTTCTTGGTGTTACTCAAGGTGTATCTTGGCAGGGGTGCAGACGGACCTTTGACCGCAAAGAAGCACATTCGCATACCCTTTCTGGATGACTTCAATAAGTGCTCCAGACATGCGGACTACATGCACCATTCAACAGTCGATCAGCGCTGAACCTTACCAAAGTGCACCGGCAACTTTATTTGGCTACACCCCGAATGTGCACGAGATTCTCAGAGGGTTGCGCTGTCACGAGTTTGTGGCTTACGTACAGCCAAAGTTTGAACTGGAAAGCAATGCGGTGCATTCTGTGGAAGTGCTTGCCCGCTGGGAGCATCCTCAGCGCGGTCTGCTAGCGCCTGCAGCATTCATACCGTTGATGGCCTTTGAAACACTGCTTTTGGATGAGCTGCTGTGCGATCTTCTGGACCAGGGTCTGGCCTGCCAGACCGAGCTGCACAGTCAGGGGCGAACGCTGGGTTTTTCTTTTAACCTCAGCATGCTTCAGCTGGCCAATGACGCATTGATTGGTCGCCTGATTGGCCGCCTGGGTGAGCACACATTGCCACTTTCCCTTGTGACTTTGGAGGTCACGGAAGATGCGCCCTCTGTTGCGAGTGCCGCCTGTTTTCAGAACGTGAGCCGGCTGCGCCGACTGGGTGTGCGCATGTCTTTAGATGATTACGGAACGGGCTATTCCTCTTTGCTGCGCCTGTGTCAGCTGCCCTTTGACGAGCTCAAGCTGGCCAGCCAGGTGACCTGGCATTCCATTGAGAACAGGCCGTATCGCAGCGTGATTGGCAATACCGTGGCCTTGGCGCAAGAGCTGCGAATGCAGTTGGTTGTGGAAGGCATCGAAACCGAAGGCCAGCGGGTGTGGCTCAAGCAGATGGGAGTGCAGCTTGGGCAGGGCTATTTGCATTCCCGACCCATGGCAGCAGATAGTTTTGCGGAGTGGCTGCGCGCCAACCCCTACGCAATTGCGACGCGAAGTTCTTTCAATAGTTAGCCAGGTCTTTCGAGGGAGGGAGGGAGGGAGGGAGGGAGGGAGGGAGGGAGGGAGGGGGGCAAAGGTCGAGTTGACCCAAAAATACGCAATGTAAACACCGTAGACAGGAGAGGCTGCGGTCGTTTGGGCAGTTCAACCCAGCAGCTAGGCCAGATCAGAGGGAGGCTGAGGCCAGCTGCATTTGTGTGGCTGCATAGCTGCAAGATAAGACTAATCAGGGGTGACTTGCTTGCGTGTCTGTACAGGTGCTTTGAGTTTTAGAATTATGCGCATTGCGCCCTCCTGCGTTGCGCATTCCTGCACTGTGCGACAGGTGCGTTATCGCAGGGTGGTTCATCAATGTGCTGAGTACGTTCTGAGCTGGCGCATCTGCGCGTTGTTTCTGGGCTCTAGTAAGCGCCTTCCCGCTCAGGCGGGAAGGCTTTTTTTATGAGCCGGATAAAAACGACAAAGGTAAATGCTCTGGCCTGGACGTTTGCAGGACAGGCCTGTTGAATGGGTCTTCGCATGGAGTGAGCAGCGGCTTGAGCGATGGGAGGCCTTGTGTCACCCGGTGGTTTTTAACGGTCTTCAGATATACAGAGGTTCGTCTTGCATGGCCTGCAGCTGCTCTTGCAGGGTGGCGGTTTGTTCGAGCCAATATGTTTCAGTCCCGAACCAGGGAAAGGCGCGCGGAAAAGCGGGATCGCTCCAGCGCTGGGCCAGCCATGCACTGTAGTGAATCAGGCGCAGTGTGCGAAGTGGCTCAATCAGTGCCAGCTCTCGCCGGTCAAACGCACGCATTTGTTCATAACCTTCTACCAAGGTCGAAAGTTGCTGGCTGCGCTGCATGCGATCGCCTGACAGCAGCATCCACAGGTCCTGCACGGCAGGGCCCATGCGTGCATCGTCAAGGTCCACAAAATGCGGGCCACCTCTGCCATCCGCATCTACGGGGGACCACAGAATGTTGCCCGGGTGGCAGTCACCATGCAGGCGAATGCTGCGGTAAGGGGTAGATTGCAGCGTGTGTGCAGCTTGCGCAAGGGCGGCTTCGCATGCCGGTTGCCAGCGCTGGCGCACATGAGGCGGCATGTCGGCATGTTGCAAGAGCCATTGCATGGGCTGCATACCCATGGTTTGCACGTCCAGCGGCGGGCGAGAGGTGAAACTTTTTTTCTCACCAGTCACATGCAAGCGGGCCAGAAAGCGGCCAATCCACTCCAGGGTGTCCCAGTCTTCCAGCTCGGGCGTTCGTCCACCGCGCCAAGGGCTGATGCTGAAAGCAAAACCTGCGTGGTGGTGCAGCGTGGCAGCCTGCAATGGCAGGGGGGCGATCACCGGCACTTCGGCCTGTTGCAGCTCTTTGGCAAACGCATGTTCTTCTTGAATCTGTGCGTCGCTCCAGCGGCCAGGTCGATAGAACTTTGCAACCACTTTGTCGCAGCCCTCTACCGGCTTGTCCAGACAAGCCTGGTACACACGGTTTTCGTAGGAGCCAAGCGCCTGCAAACGACCATCTGGCCACAAGCCTGCGGCATTGAGCGCGTCCAGCACGCAGTCGGGCGTCAGGGCGTCGTAGGGATGAGAGGCGTCAGCAGTTTGGGTGTAGCTCATGCGATCAGATTGTCGTGCGCCTTCAATGATGGACAAGCTCAGTACGTTTCAATCTGTATGCTGCGTCAGGTGATTGGCCCGCAGGCGATCCTGTGCCGGCACTCAGCGGTGCTCGATGTGAAGATCAAGCGTGCTGCAGACGCTACCCCGGCTGCGCAGTTGCGCCTTCAAAGCTGGAATGTCTCGTGGGTGCTCAGAGGGGGCTCAGAGGGTGCTGGCGGCACTGTGGGCGGGGCGTATCTGATAGACGCAGCGCTGGCCACCTTCCAGCAGGTATTCTCCACGCTCTACCGTAGCCAGGTGACCCACGACTTCCTGGAAGAGACCTTGTTCGGATCTGCAAAATCCACGGCAGCTCTGTGCTGCGGCACAGATCGGGCAGTGGTTTTCCACCAGAAGCCAGCCCTCGCCATGTGGCTCCACATGTGCCATGTAGCCTTCAAGGGTTCGAATTTTGGCCAGCTGCTCGAGCCGTTGCGGTAAATCTTGCGCCGTGCATGCCTGGGCGTAGCGTGTACGGGCATCGACTTCTCTGTCTGTAATGAGTTCATCAAGTCCGCGTTCACCAAACAATTTTCGGATGGAACCAATGAGCTGCACGGTCAGCTGGGCATGTGCATCGGGAAAGTAACGCTGCCCGGCTGGCGTCAAAGTCCATAACTGGCGGGGACGCCCGGCCCCCTTTGGTGGCTGCGTTGTGCCCTGTACCAGCTCTTGCTCCACCAGCTTGTTGATCTGCTGTCGCGCTGCTTCCGGGGTCATTTGCAGCGCCTTTGCCAAGGTGCTGGTGCTGACGGGTGCCAGGCGCTTCATCGTTTCGAGCATGCGCAAAGCAGAAGGTGCATCAGAAGAGGTGGCGTGTGATGGCATTTATTTATGCAAGTTATTGCTTTGTTTATTTGGGGCTTGCTCTTTTATCAAAGAGAATACTTGCATTATTCTGGTGCAAAAGAAACATATGACAAGCATGACATCCAAAGAGCCCACCATTGCTGTGGCAGACGGTCCATCTGGCAGCTGGGGCGCATTGCTGGGGCGAGCACACGGGCTGACGGCGCTGGCACTGACCGGAGCCGTCGCAATGCACGCGATCAATGTGCATATTGTGACCACAGTCCTGCCCTCGGTAGTGCAGGAAATTGGTGGTCTGCAGTGGTATGCATGGAGCACAACGCTGTTTGTCGTGGGCTCGATCATCGGTGCTGCGCTGTCTGTGAAGCTGATGGCTTGCAGTACGGCCAGAGGCGCGATGGTGGGAGCTTTGCTGGTGTTTGCGCTGGGTACGCTGGTCTGTGCCACCGCAGCCAGCATGCCTGCCATGCTGCTGGGGCGCACGGTGCAAGGGCTAGGTGGCGGTGTGGTGGGGGCCTTGAGCTATACCTTGATTCGCATGGTGTTTCCACCGCATTTGTGGCCGCGAGCGATTGCACTGGTCTCGGGGATGTGGGGTATTGCAACCTTGAGCGGGCCTGCAGTGGGGGGCTTGTTTGCACAGTCCGGCCACTGGCGCTGGGCTTTCTGGGCTTTGTTGCCTTTGCTGGCAGCACAGATGCTTTTGGTGTTTCGGCAGTTGAACCCTGAGCGCATGCTGCAGCCCGTCAGCGTGACTGGCAGCGGTATTGCAACGCGGCAGATTGCTTTTCTGGCGCTGTCTGTCTTGCTGATTGCAACGGCCAGTGTGGTGACGGGTTCGGCACTGCAATGGCTCAGTGTCTTGGCGGGCTTGCTGGTGGGTGGGCTGGCGCTGAGCACTGAGCGGCATGCCGCAGCTCGTTTGCTGCCACGAGGTGGTACGTCCATTGGGCACCCGCTGGGCATGCTCTATGCCGTGGTGGCCCTGCTTTTGATGGGCACGATGACCGAGATATTTGTCCCTTATTTTCTGCAGCATCTGCATGGACTTCAGCCTTTGACAGCGGGCTACGTCACTGCGTTGCTGGCAGGCGGGTGGTCGTTGGCCTCCGTGCTGTTCTCCGGAAAATCAGGGGCCACGGTACGCAGACTGATGGTTGCCGGGCCTGCGCTGGGTGCTGCTGGTTTGGTTGTGCTTGCAATGGCCATACCTTCCCAGGGAGCGTGGGCACTGAGCATCTGCGCAGTGGCGTTGGCGGCCATTGGCCTGGGAGTGGGGATGGCCTGGCCCCATGTGCTCAATGCCATCATGCACAGCGCTGACACGGATGATGCCGACGTGGCTGCATCTGCGATCACTACGGTGCAGCTGTATGGCATGGCCGTGGGAGCAGCTTTGGTGGGCTTGGTGGCCAATGCCACGGGGGTGTCTACACAGACGGAGCCGGGTGCGCTGGCTAATGGCGCAATGTGGATTTTTGGCTTGTTTGCACTGTTTCCTGCAATGGGCGTTTTCTACATGTGGCGCTTCTTGAAAGCCTCGCACAGATCGGTGTGACGCAAGCGCCGGGTTGCGTGTATTGAGCGTTGGAGCTGCACCCGAGCGAACCACATGCAGCTGGTTCTAGCTCGTGCATGAGCGTAGATTGTGGCCAATGACACATAGCCAAAGGCATCAGCGTGCTTTGCGTGGTGCCCAAGAGTCAAAGTCACTGGAACCTGTGGTGGTCAAGTGTGGTGTCAGCTACTGATTTGAATTGAATTTGAAGTGCTGCTTGACCTTCTCACGGTGGTAAGCCTTAGTCTGCTGCTACTACATTTTTCAAGGAGTTTTCTAATGCAATTTCAAATCAACAGCATGACTTGCGGTGGCTGTGCAGGCAAAGTGACAAAAGTGATTCATTCGATCGATGCCGATGCCAAGGTGACCATCGATATACCTGCGCATCTGGTGCAAGTTCAGACATCTGCTTCGCAAGACGCAGTAGCAGCGGCCCTGACAGAGGCCGGTTATCCGCCAGCAGTGGCCTGAAAGACATAGCCCGTCTGCGTGTGAGCGCAGACGGGCTATGTGGAAAAAATAATGGCGCTATCTTGCGCCATTTTTGTATCCAGAACACCTTGCCGAGTGTCTAGTCGTTCGCGCTAGAGGTGCGCGCTGCATGCGTAAATTTGAGGCCCAGCCTCACTATCTTTTTAATGCCGCAGAGCGGATACAGAGCGCTGTTTTTTTGCCGAATCTGCCTGCATATTTTCTGGCTTTTCAAGGCCTGCAAGGATGGGGCAATCTGGTCGATCGTCCCCTGCACAGCAAGCGGTCAAGGCCTGCAAGGTGTCGGCCATCTGGCGCAGGTCTTCGATGCGGCGATGAAGATCGTCAATGTGCTGCTGCGCCACGCGCTTGACGTCAGCGCTCTTGCGTGAACGGTCGCGCCACAATCCCAGCAGGTCATGGATTTCTGCGACAGCAAACCCCAGGTCTCGGGCTCTGCGGATGAAGCGCAGCATATGAATATCGGATTCAGTGTAAGCACGGTAACCTGAGTCCGTGCGGCTGGCTGCTGGGATCAGGCCCACAGATTCGTAGTAACGAATCATCTTGGCCGAAACTCCGCAAGCCTTGGCGGCTTGACCAATATTCATAAGTACTCCTTGGCTGTCTGATCAAGCCTGGGCATCAGCGCTTTGCGGTGCCTTGAACCCACGCAGGCGCAAGGCATTGCCCAGAACAAAGACGCTGGATAAAGCCATGGCGCCTGCCGCAAATATGGGTGACAGCAATACGCCATAGGCGGGGTAGAGGACGCCAGCGGCCACGGGAATCAACAGGGTGTTGTAAGCAAACGCCCAGAAGAGATTCTGGTGAATATTTCCAATCGTGGCTTTTGACAGGGCAATGGCGTTGGGGACGCCTTGCAGGCTGCCGGACATCAATACGACGTCAGCGGCCTCTATGGCCACATCTGTGCCCGTTCCAATCGCCAGGCCCACATCAGCAACCGCCAGTGCTGGGGCATCGTTGATGCCGTCACCGACAAACGCTACATGACCATGTGCCTGCTTCAGGCGCTCGATGGTCTGAACTTTGCCCTCGGGCATCACCTCGGCCACCACCTCGTCAATACCGAGCTTGGCGGCAATAGCTTGCGCGGTGCGCTGGTTGTCGCCGGTGATCATGATGACCTTGAGGCCCAGTGCGTGCAGTGCAGCAATGGCATCTGGCGTACTCGCTTTGATGGGGTCTGCAACGGCAACCACTGCAGCCAGCTTGCCATCCACCGCAACATACAGGGGGGATTTGCCTTCTGCAGCCAAACGTTGTGCGGTGCTGTCAAACACGGTGACGTCCAAGCCCAGTGAACGCATGTAGCGGTCGGCGCCCACTTCAACGCGCTGGCCATCAGCGATGGCGTGCACGCCCATGCCCGTGATGGATTCAAAGTCAGTCAGCTCGGGCAGCGTAAGGCCCTCTTGCTGCGCCGCCTCTACGATGGCGCGGGCGATGGGGTGCTCCGAGCGAGACTCCACAGCCGCCATGAGCGCCAGCACTTGTGCGCGCTCAAAACCTTGCAGCACTTCCAGATCGGTCAATGCGGGGCGCCCTTCGGTCAGGGTGCCGGTCTTGTCAACGGCAATCGCCTTGGCGTTCTTGAGCAGCTGCAAGGCTTCGCCTTTGCGAAACAAGATGCCCAGCTCTGCGCCGCGCCCAGTGCCCACCATGATGGAGGTCGGGGTAGCCAGCCCCATGGCGCATGGGCAGGCAATGATCAGAACCGCCACAGCGTTGACCAGTGCGAAGCTCAGCGCGGGGGATGGGCCAAACACCAGCCATACGAGAAACGTCAGCAAAGCTGCGCCGATGACCGCTGGCACAAACCATAAAGTGACTTTGTCCACCACCGCCTGAATAGGCAGCTTGGCCCCCTGGGCTTGCTCGACCAGACGGATGATCTGGGCCAGCACGGTATGCCCGCCGACAGCGGTTGCCTGCATGGTGAAGGCACCTTTTTGGTTGACGGTGCCGCCGACCAGCGAACTGCTGGGGATTTTCTCGACAGGAACAGGCTCGCCGGTAATCATGGACTCGTCCACATAGCTTCGGCCTTCGAGCACAGTGCCGTCCACAGGTACACGTTCGCCGGGGCGCACTTCGACTGTGTCGCCAGTCACCACTTCTGCCAGCGCAATGTCCATGCGCTGGCCATTGCGGATGACGTGCGCTGTCTTGGCTTGCAGTCCGACCAGCCTCTGGATGGCTTGCGAGGTACGCCCTTTGGCGCGAGCTTCCAGAAAACGACCCAGCAATATCAGGGCCACAATGACCGCTGCCGCCTCATAGTAGACATTGACGGTGCCTGCGGGCAGCAGGTGGGGCAGGAACGTTGCCACGACCGAATACATATACGCAGCCAAAGTGCCAACGGCCACCAGGGAGTTCATATCCGGGGCGGCCCGCAGCAGGGCGGGAATGCCCTTGAGATAAAACCGGCGACCGGGGATCAGCAGCACGAGGGTGGTCAACGCAAACTGCAAATACCAGCTCGCTTGCATGCCCAAAGAGGTCATGACCCAATGGTGCATGGCCGGGATCATGTGGGAGCCCATTTCCAGCACAAAGACCGGCAGCGCCAGCACCGTGGCAATCAGCAGGTCGCGTTGCAGGGCTGCGCGCTCTGCATCTTTCTGCGCAGTGGCAGCCTCATCGGTATTTTGTGCAAAGGCGTCGATGGCCCGGCCCGGATAGCCGGCCTTTTCGAGCGCGACCAGCAGATGCTCTACTGGCGCCACGCCGCGCACCGTTGCCCGCTCGGTGGCCAGATTCACGCTGGCTTCAGAGACACCGGGGACTGCCTTGAGGGCCCGTTCGACGCGCCCCACGCAGGAGGCGCAGGTCATGCCCTCGATGGCCAGCTCTGTGGTGCGGGCGGGTACTTCGTAGCCAGCTTTTTCGATGGTCTGAACGACAGCCATGATGTCCAGACCGCCATTCGATGCAAGATGAACCCGCTCGGTGGCTAAGTTGACAGACACCTGGTCAATACCGCTGAGTTTGCGCAGCGCCGATTCAACCCTGCCGACACAGCTGGCACAGCTCATGCCTTCGACAGGCAGGCTGATCTCTGCGGCACGGGACAGGCTTTGATTTTGACTTGGCTGGTTCATGTTCTTTACTCATGCTCATTGCAATGGTGCGTAGCGTAAAGGTTGACATCATTGGAAGGTCAAGCACAGGGGGTAAAAAATAACCTTCCTTCTTTCCTTCTTTCCTTATTTCTTTCTTTCTAGTCTGTCTGTCTGGCATGGCATGGGCGGCAGAGCTGGCAGCGTGCAGCAGCCACAACCAGTGCCTGACAGCTTTTTGCCCGCACGGGTACGCCAAAAATCACAAAAACACATGCTGTGGAGCCTGGGTACCGGCTTTGCGGTGGCCGGTCAGCAAGCCGATCTTGGTGCCTGCAGGAGGTGCGTGATCATGACTTTTCGGTACATGCGGGCATGGGCCTTGTTTTTAAAGACACAGGTGCCTGGGATGCTTTATGGCAACCATGGGCCGATCAGTGCTGCCGTGCCAAGCCCGCCTGCACCGGCTGCGCAGGCCATGGCATAAGGCTGCTGTGCCGTGGCGCAGTGGCTCCAGGTGGCGAGGGCGCGCACAAACGCGATGGCTGCAGATGCGCCAATGGGGTGGCCGCGCGCCAGGCCGCCGCCTGCGGGGTTGAGCTGCTCGCTGCGCAGCCCCAGCGCACGGGAAAAGAGCAAGCCTTGAACGGCAAAAGCATCGTGCAGTTCGACGTTGCTCAATGCCTGCGCACTCAGTGCGTGGCGCTGCAGCAAGTGCCGAGCGGCGATATGTGCGCACAGAAGTGGTGCTTCAGGGGCTGCGCCCAGGTTGCTGGCACCTAGCCATGCCGCTTTGGGCTGCAAGTTCCAGCGTTTACAGGCCTGCGGGCTGGCCAGCAACACCAATGCTGCGCCATCCGCCTGTGCAGAAATGGCCACAGCCTGCAAGCTGCAATCAATGCGGGCAGCCGAGTGGATGCCTCGCACCACAGGCATGCGTGCCACGCGCTGTGCTTGCAATGAACGGGGATAAACGTCTTGCGTGATGCCGGCAATGGGGACGATCTCTTGCATCAGCTGCGCTGCGTGGGATACGGCACGTTCGTGGCTGGCAATGGCATAGCGGTTTTGTTCAGCGCGGCTGATCTGCATGCGGTGGGCCACGGCCGCTGCGGCATCGAGCATGTCGGGGTCACGCTCGGGCCACGGGCTGAAAGCGGGCTGCAGGTAGGCCTGCGCAGGCTGGCCCTCGTGCAACGGGCGGTGCATGCGCAGCGGTGCGCGGCTCCACGCTTCGACACCGCCAGCGATGACGATGTCTGCATGACCCAGTGCCAGCCAGCCACAGGCCAGCGTGATGGCGTCCAGGCCCGAGCAGCACTGGGTGTCCACCGTGACGGCAGGCACCGATTGCGGCAATCCTGCGGCCAGCGCCAGCAGCCTTGCGGGGTTGCCGCCTGCGGCCAGGGCATTGCCAATGACTACGCCATCGACGGCATGCGCTGGCACGCCACTTTGCTGCAGCAAATGCTGCAGCACAGGCGCTGCCAGGGCGTGGGGCGACAGTGCTTTGAAGGCCCCGTTGACAGGCACCACCGGCGTGCGCGCGCAGCCCACAATGGGCCATGCGGTGGTGGCTGGATTTATCGCCATGGCTGTAAGTGGGGTGAAGGGCGACCTTGGTGGGCTGCCTGCAGGGTGGCCAGCAAGCTCTCATGGTCTGTCTTGCCGCTGCGTGTCTGGGGCCATGGGCCTTGCCAGACCCACCACCGCCGGGGCGCTTTGTAAGCATCCAGAGTACTGCGGCACCATTGCACGAGCGCCAAAGCGCCCGGCCAAGGTTCAGCGGCTGCTGCATCGGGGGTGCGCCACTGCAAGACGGCGTGCACCTGTGTGCCGCGCAGGGTATCAGGCAATGCCTGTACGCTGGCGTGGGCCACGTCAGGGTGGCTGAGCAGGTGTTGCTCCACCTCTTCGGGGAACAGGTTTTTTCCCTTGGTGACCAGCATGCGTTTTTCGCGCCCATACAGATGCAGTTGCCCGTTGGCGTCGATACGGCCCATGTCTCTGACGGACAGCCAGGGCCCTGACTGCTGTGCAGCAGAGCCGTCTGCAGCATGTACATAGTCCATGAACTGCATAGGACTGCGCACCCAGATGGGTTGTGCCTGGGTGGTTTCAGCGCTGTGCTCGGGGTGCTGGGCAGCGCGCAGCTGCACGTTGCTAAAGGGCTGGCCTACCGCTTGCGCAGGGGTGTCGGCCCGGGCCTCCATCCATGTGATGAAGCTGGCCTCTGATGCCCCGTAAAACTCAATGATGCGTGCCTGTGGGAAGAGGGCTTTGAGTGCGCCAGAGTGCTCCCGCAGCCAGCGTGCGCCACTGATCAGTACCAGTTTGACTTGGGGCTGCGGGGGCAGCGCATGGCGCTGTGCGTACTGCAGCACCAGCAGCAGCTGGCTGGGCACAGCCACCACAGCGCATGCGCTTGTGGATGCCACGTCCAGCAAGGTCTGTGCGGCAGAAAACTGGGTTTGCACCGTGGCACCTGTGCCCATCCAGATGCCCATCAAGGCACCAAACAGAAACAGAGAATGCGTCATCTGCCCGGGCGAGAGGATGTGCTGGTGCATGTCCTGCCCCAGGTCCGCCAGGCCCACGCGAAAGCTTTCTGCCCATGACAGGTGATGGCGTCTGAAGCCCTTGGGCTGGCCTGTGCTGCCCGAGGTAAAACCCACGTAAAACGGCTGAAGCTGTGCGGGCGTATCCGGGGGGGCGGCAGGCAGGCTGGTCAGGCTGGCCTGTACGGCATGCAGCACGTGATCGGGCCACTGTGCATCGCCAATGGCAGCACAGCGCCCGCTGCAGTTGGTGGCCAAAAACTCGATGACCATTTCGCACGCGCTCAGGTGCATGGGCAGCAGCGGCGTGTGCCCTGGAGCCTGGCGCTCAATGTCTGCTGCGCGCGTTTGTACCAGCGCATGCAACTGGGCATAGCTCCATTGCTGGGTGTCGCAGCGCAAAGCCGTGGCTTCACCCTGCGTGCCAGCCCAGTAAGCCAGTGGGCCGTGCATGGTCTGGAAGGCGGCAGGCAGTGCGTGGATGCCGCCTGCCGCATCAAACGGCAAGGCTGGCGCAGGCCTCAGGCATGGCATGACGGGCGGCCCCCCATGCGCCAGTCCGGCATGGCCTTGGCTACGCTGTGCACAATGGCGGCACACAGCAGCGCCTTGATCAGGTCGCCGGGTACAAACGCCAGGTCAATCCATATCGCTTGTTGCAGTGTCAACTTGGCAAACAGCATCAAGCCTGCAATGCCCAGCAGGTGCAAAAACACAATGCCGCCGAGCGCTGATGCGATGAAAGCGCTGGTTGCTGCCCGGCGTGGGCTGTGTACGGGCAGCCAGCGCATCAGCCAGCCGGTGACGCCAGCGGCCAGTGCGTATCCAACCAGATAGCCTGATGACGGTGTCAGGAAGACGCCCATGCCACCCCGCCCGCCTGCAAGCAAGGGCAGGCCCGCAGCGACAGCAATCAGGAACAGGGTGATGGCCTGAAAGCCGCGCAAACCGCCCAGCAGGCAGCCAGCCAGCATGACGCCCAGTGACTGCAAGGTAATGGGAACGCCAAAGGGCAGGTCAATCTTGGGCACCAGGCCCAGTACTGCCATCAGTGCGGCGAAGAGGCCCACATAGGCGACCGATGTCGCATGGTGTCGGCTCAGTGGTGCAGACATGGCGTACTTTCTTTTACTCTTGGCTGGGTGTGCCAGTGGAGGCACCGCGCAGGCCAAGCTTTTGCATCAGGGCTTTGTCGGCGTCAAAGCTGGGGTTGCCGGTGACCAGTAGCTTGTCGCCGTAGAAGATGGAGTTGGCTCCGGCAAGAAAGCACAGCGTCTGAACCGTCTCGCCCAGTTGCTGGCGGCCTGCAGACAGGCGTACACGGGCTTGCGGCATGGTGATGCGAGCAACTGCAATCACACGCACAAAGTCCAGCGGGTCAACGGGTTCGCTGTCTGCCAGCGGAGTGCCTGGCACGCGCACCAGGCTGTTGATGGGAACGGAGTCCGGGTAGGGCTGCATATTGGCCAGCTGCGCAATCAGGCCCGCACGGTGCACGGGCAATTCGCCCATGCCAATGATGCCGCCGCAGCACACGCTGATGCCTGAATCGCGCACGGCCTGCAGCGTGTCCAGGCGGTCCTGGTACTGGCGCGTGCTGACCACGTCCTGGTAGTACTCGGGGGCTGTGTCCAGGTTGTGGTTGTAGTAGTCCAGGCCGGCAGCGCGCAATGACTGGGCCTGATGGGGCTGGAGCATGCCCAGCGTGGCGCAGGTCTGAAGGCCCAGGCTTTTAACCTCAGCGATAAGTGCGCCCATTTTTTCAATGTCGCGATCCTTGGGCGCACGCCAGGCGGCACCCATGCAAAAGCGCGAGGCTCCGGCATCTTTGGCGGCCTGCGCTGCGCTGCGCACCGCATCAATGTCCATCAACTTCTGTGCTTGCACCCCGGTGTCAAATTCTGCGGACTGCGGGCAATAACCGCAGTTTTCCGGGCACCCGCCGGTTTTGACTGACAGCAGCGTTGCCAGCTCGATTTCATTGGCTGGCCAGTGGGCGCGGTGCACCTGCTGCGCTTGAAAGAGCAAATCCATCAGCGGCAAATCCAGCAACGCCTGAATGGCAGGAATCGACCATGTGGATGGCTGCTTGCTGGCAGGTAAATCACTGGCTGCCCGGTGCAGCACGATGGGCTGGGACTGTGCGTGGCCTGCTTCGGATGCGCAGTGGAGAGCGGTGGTGTTGGACATGGCAATGGAAAGTGGCAAAGACTTTTCCATTCTGGAGCAACCCGGCGGAATGCAAAACGCTGCTGGCTGGTGATGCTGTTTTCTTGTACTTGGTGGGTTTTTATGGGGTTTGTGGGTGAAGTTAGCGATTTTTAAGCGACGTTATTGTTTTTCAATTTTCTCAAAAATGTTTTGTCGTTATCTTGGTGTGATCTGTCTGTAAAAAGCTTTATTTCGGTGGGAGTAAAAAATCAGGGTTACAAAGCCTGCGAAATCTATTTTTGGAATTGAGTGCTGATGCGTGTTTTTTGGTGGTGTTTTGATTGCTTTTAGTTTGTTTTGCTGTTGCATGTCTTTTTGGTTTTTTCGATTACTTGATTCGTGTGTAAGGTTTTTGCATTTTTGAGGGGTGTTGCTGGGCTGGTTTTTGGTGGGGTGCGTAACCTTGTGCGGCAGGTCTGCTGGCTGCAATGTGTACACAGAGTTAGAAAACATGAGCTGTTAGCGCTTTCTGACAAACGTTTTCAAAGTGTTTTGTATTTGAAAAGACGAGTACGTAAGCGCTGGAAGCTCTCTTTTTTGTTATGGATGCAACCCTGCCAGCGTTTGCCCGGTGCGAGGGGGCGTGAAGCCGCTTTGTGTACGCAGGCGAGGTTGCGAGGGCGCTGCTGCTTGCGGTGCTGGGCGCGTTGGGTGAATGTGGCGCATGCCCCGCACAACGCAGTGTGTGGCGGGGGGGGGGGTACTGCGGTCGCGGTGAATGGCCGTGCGCGCTGGGAGGGTGTGGTGGCGGTGGGCCAGGGCAGGTGCGCTTTCGCCCAAGCAGGGGCAAGGGCGCTTGCGTCAGATTTTTGCGACAAGTGCGCCGCGTATTTACAAAGTCTTTACAATGCGATCGATTATGCAATTGAGACTTGTTATCAGTTGCATTGACTGCCAGCCAAACGGTGTTTTTCCGTTCTAGCCACAGCAATTACTGGCAGCTCCTAGCAAGCGCACCGTGCGGTTTCTATGGGCTTTTTCATAGATTTCGCTCTTTTCCCGCTCATGCTGTCCCATTCTTTCAGCGCGTTTGCCCGTGCCGTGCCCGGCCCTTTGCATGCCCGCGCCGTGGCGGCATCTCTGGCTTTTGCCTTGCCCTGTGCGGCCTGGGCGCAAGCTGCATCCACACCTTCAACTGCGGCTGCGCTGGATGAGGTGACGGTGACCGAAAAGCTGGCCCCTAGCGTCTACAGCGAAGCCAGCGACTCTTACGTGCCCAAGGCTGTGGAAGTGGGGAAGGCGGCGCAGTCCTTGCGCGAAATTGCGCAATCCGTCACGGTCATCACGCGCCAGCGCATGGACGATCAGGCGCTGCGGACGCTGGATGATGTCATGAACCAGACCACGGGCGTGACACGCGAGGAGAGCTGGCTGGATACCACTTACCTTTCGCGGGGTCTGCAGATCAGCAATGTGCGCTATGACGGTGGTGCGGCAGGCTCTACCCGCTCGGGCACGCGCAGTCTGGACATGGCGCAGTTTGACAGTGTCAGCCTGCTGCGTGGTGCCGATGGGATGTTTGGCGCTGGCGAGGCTGGCGGTGTCATCAACTTCACCTACAAGCGCCCTTTGGCGCAGCGCCAGACGCAGGTGCTGCTGTCGGGCGGCACGATGAATAACTACCGCGCAGAGCTGGATACCACCGGCGCACTCAACGCCGAAGGCAGCTTGCGCGGGCGTTTTGTGGCGGTCAATCACGACCGCCGCGAAATGGCCAAGCCGTCGCGCCTGAAGCGGCAAATGCTTTACGGCGCGCTGGAGATGGATGTTGCTCCAGAAACCACGCTGATGCTGGGTGCCAGCTACCAAAAAGACCGCAACACAGGTTTTAACGCCAGCTTGCCGCGCTATGCAGATGGCAGTGATATCGGTTTGCCACGTGATACGAACATGGGCGCGCCGTGGAACTGGATTGAGCGTGAAAACAAAACCGTGTTTGCCAAGCTGGAGCACCAGCTGACATCCAACTGGCAACTGAAAACACAGCTGCGGCATACCCGCTTCAATGAGGGTGTGAATGGCGCTGAAATTGAGAATGCACCAGACCCCGTCACTTTGGATGGTACTGACTGGTGGATTCACCAGAGCAAATCCAATGCGCGTGAAACCAGTCTGGATGTGAATGTGCAAGGCGGCTTTGATGCCTTTGGGCAACGCCACGATGTGATCGTGGGCTGGGACATGCACCGCACCAGCGATTTCAATCGCAACCTGTGGCCCCGCATTGGCCCCGCCGATGTGTTTGATCGTACCCCTCCGGCAGACCCTGGCTACCCTTTGGGCGCGTGGACGGGGGGCTCGCAGACCCGCACGCAAAAGTCGGGTGTCTATGGCTCATTGCGCTTGCGGCCCATTGAGGATTTTGCAGTGATCCTGGGCGGGCGCTATACCCTGAAAGATAACAACACCCAGCACGATATGCAGGGCTTGCTCACGTCAAAAAGCCGTGAAAGCCATGTGTTTGTGCCCTATGTGGGTGTGGTGTATGACCTGTCCAAAACAACCAGTGTGTACGCCAGCACGGCAGAAATTTACCAGTCGCAAGCAGGCAAGTTCTCGGCGCCGCTGCCGGGGGTGCCGCTGGACCCTGTGCGCGGGCGCACCTATGAACTGGGTATCAAGGGTGAGTGGGGCCGTGATCTGATGGCCAGCGCGGCCCTGTTCCGTACCGAGAAAAAGGGTCAGGGCGTGGTGGACCCCGCTTACCCGCAGACCGACTGGCGCGGTGGCTGCTGCTACTTCCGCGATGGTTATCAGCTCAGCCAGGGCATCGACCTGGAGGTGACGGGGCGCATCACCCCCAACCTGCAGGTGGCGGTGGGCTACACGTACAACGACAACGAAGACAAGCGCAAAGACAGCGCGCAATTTAGCACCGTCACACCGCGCCATCTGTTCAAGGCGTGGGCCGATTACCGCATGAGCGGTGCCCTGCGTGGCTGGAGTCTGAGCGCTGGCGTTGTGGCGCAAGGCTCGACCTTCCGCGCATCGGGCATCAATGCCTACAACCCCGTCAGTGGCCGCTATGACGGTGCGTGGACACCGTACCAGTTCACATCGGCAGGCTATGCCATCTGGTCTGCCCGTCTGGGCTATGTGATCAACAAGGACTGGAGCGTTGCATTGAACGTTGGCAACCTGTTTGACAAGACGTACTACAGCACCGTGGGCTACGCCGGCTATGGCAATTTCTATGGTGAAAAACGCACCATGGCAGTGACCCTGAAGGGTCGGTTCTGATGGGATGGCAGTGATGGATCAGTTTTCTGACAGATACCCGGGCTGGGCGACTGTTTCGCGCATAGCGGCCGCTGTGCTGGGGGGCTATGGGCTGTCCAGCGCCTGGGTCGTGCTGTGGGGGGCCATGCAGGCCAGCAAAGTGGAGGCCATTTTGGCGGGTGTGCAAACCAGTTTTGTGCTGTACGTTGCGGCGGTCATCTGGGCGTTTGCACCGGTGCCATTGGGCCGTGTCTGGGGCGTATTGCTCGCTGCGGTGGCGGCGCTGCTGGGTGCTGCCATGCTGCTTTCGGTTGTGTGGGGTTGAGTGATGGGTCAGAAAAAGAAAGCCCTGCGCGCAGGGCAAGGTGGTTTTAGGCAGGCGCAGTCATGGCTGCACACTTGGTGCGGGCTGTGGTTTTCCTGGCTGCTGTTTGCGGTGTTTCTGACCGGCACGCTGGCGGTGTTTCAAGATCCGATTACGCACTGGATGACCCCGGAGCACCATGCCCAGGAAAAGGCTGCCAATGATGCCAAGGCCACAGCCCAGCTAGCGCCAGCAGCCTCGCTCAGCCAGCGTCTGGCGTGGGCAACAAACTATATGCATCAGCAGCACCCCGGTGCAGGCATGTGGGAGCTGTGGCCTGCGGAGGCAGACGGTGCTGGCGATTTGCGCGTGTTCTGGTTTGATGCCAATGGCCAGTACGCGTCAGCAGAGCTGGACAGCGCGACCGGAGAGCCGCTCATTGCGCAAAGCGAGCAGCCGGTGCGCCAGACCATGGGCGGCCATCACTTTTTGGACTTTCACTACCAGCTGCATGCAGGTCAGCTGGGGCTGTGGATCGTGGGGGTTGCGGCCATGGCGATGCTGGTCGCTTTGGTGAGTGGCGTCATTACGCACCGGCGCATCTTCAAGGATTTCTTTACGTTCCGGCCCCGCAAAGGGCAGCGCAGCTGGCTGGATGCACACAACGCCGTGGCAGTGCTGACCTTGCCGTTTCAGCTCATGATTGCGTATACAGGCATAGCGATTTCAGGTTTGACGTTCATGCCTGCAGGCATTGCAGCGTACTTTGGAGCGGGCGCCGACAGCACCCGCACGTACCTGTCCGAGCTGAATGAGCCGGGCAAGCCACAACGCTCGGGGCACTTCATGGCGGTTCCTGATCTGGAGCCGTTTGTGGTGCGAGGGCAGGCCTTGATAGGTCAGCCTGTGCGGGCGGTGGTGGTGGACTATCCGGGTGACGCGTCGGCACGTATTGGCGTGTATGGCTGGAACGCGCAAGACAGCGTGAACCGGCGATTGAGCTCCACCAGCGGCATGGCCATGTTCTCGGGATCGACGGGTGAGGTGCTTCAGGTTCGCGCACCCGGCGATACCGATGGTGGCACCGCCAGACTGGCCCAGTCGGTCATGGGGGGCTTGCACATGGTTCCCTTTGGCGGCTGGGTGCTCAAGTGGGTGTACTTCGTCTGCGGGCTGGCCGGCAGCGCCATGATGGCCACGGGTGCCATTTTGTTCATGGTCAAACGCCGCGGCAAGCATCAGGGTGAGTTTGGCGGCGTAACCGCGTCGGTTTACCGGTTGATAGAGGGGATGAACGTGGCGGCCATTGCCGGGCTGGCGGTGGCATGCGTGGGCTTCCTGTGGGCCAACCGAGTCATTCCTGTTCATCTGGCTCACCGCGATGACTGGGAGCTGGGGGCGTTTTTTGCGGTGTGGCTGCTCAGCTTGCTGCACGCGCTGGCCCGCCCCCCTGCTGCTGCATGGCGTGAGCAACTGGGGGTGCTAGCGCTGCTGTGTCTTGCACTGCCCGTACTCAATGCGCTCACTACGGACGAGCACTTGCTTGCCTACCTGCTGGAGGGCGACTGGGAAAGTGCAGGCGTGGAGCTGTTTGCGGTGGCTGCAGGTCTGTGCGCGCTGTGGGCTTTGCGTGTGCAGCGCCAGCGGCGTGCCATGGGCGCTGCCCGCACGCCAAAGAAGCCCAGATCTTTAAGCCATCCGGCCCCGCTGGAGCCAGTGCAGGAGACGACCGCATGAGTGCGCTTTACGCATCTTTGCAGGCATTGGCACTGTCTACGGCAGGCATGGCAGCACTGGCTTTTGCCATCGACCGCCACCATGAGCAGTTAACTGGCGCGGATACGCAGCCTGCCACGCAGCGTGTGGTTTTGCGCAGCCTGGGCGCATTGTTTTTGGCGGCAGTCCTGCTGCCCTGTGTGCTGGCCTGGAGTGCATCGGTGGGGGTGGTTGCCATGCTGGGGTTCTGGTCGCTGGGGGCGCTGCTGGTGGCAGGGCTGATGTCGCTGTCACCGCGCCTGATTGCGTGGATGGGTGCCGGCGCTGGGCTGCTGGGCGCGTGCGCGGCGGTGTTCGGTCTGGCTGGGTAACTCAAGGTGGCGGCAAGGCATGTGCGTGCCGCACAGCGCCGGGCTGATGTGTTTTTTGTGCAGTGGGAAGCCGCAGGGCTTTCTTGTTTTTCTTTGAAAGTGCCAGGCTGATGTTGTTGGGTAGCAAGAAGCGTTGGGCAATCATTGCCCTGGTGGCGGTGAGTGGGCTGGGTGCCATGCTGTGGTGGGCCAGTCGCCCGGTGACGACGTACCAAAGTACGCCGGTGGCGCGAGGTGAGGTGGAGGCAACAGTCACCGCCATAGGTGTGGTTCAGCCGCGCCGCTATGTGGATGTGGGGGCGCAGGTGTCCGGTCAAATCACCCGGCTGCTGGTGACGCCGGGCACCCAGGTACAAAAAGGGGCGCTGCTGGTGGAGATTGACCCCAGTGTGCAAAAGGCTACGGTGGATGCAGGCCGTGCTTCTCTGGCTGGGCTGAGTGCCCAGCTGGCTGAGCAGCAAGCGCAGCACCGGCTGGCCCAGCAGCAATGGTCGCGCCAGCAGCAGATGGCCCGCGATGGCGCCACACGCGAAGAAGATCTGCAGATTGCACAGGCGCAACTGGCCGGTGCTGCTGCCCGGATTGAGCACCTCAAGGCGCAAATCACGCAGACACAGGCCACCTTGAAGGCCGACGAAGTCAGACTGAGTTACACGCGCATTTATGCCCCCATGACAGGCACCGTTGTTGCGGTGGATGCCCGTGAGGGGCAAACACTCAATGCCACATACCAGACACCGAGCATTTTGCGCATTGCTGACCTGACGGCCATGACCGTGTGGACCGATGTCTCTGAGGCCGATGTGCGCCGTGTCAAAGAAGATATGCCGGTGTACTTCACCACACTGGGTAGCGCGGACCAGGACAAACCTCGCCGCTGGAGCAGTCAGGTTCGCCAGATATTGCCTGCGCCATCAGCCAGTACTGCACCGGCGGGAGCGGCGACAGGCGCGCCCGCACCCGCCACCAAAGCTGTGGCCTACACCGTGCTATTTGATGTGGACAACCTGGATGCTGAGCTGATGCCGCAGATGACCGCGCAGGTGGTGTTTGTCACAGCGCGTGCACAAGATGCCCTGGCCGTGCCATTGATTGCTTTGAAAAGCGATGGAGACAGTGGTGCATATGTGGCGCAGGTGCTGAATGCCAAAAACCAGCCCGAGCCTCGGCAGGTGCGTGTGGGCGTGCGCAGCCGGCACCAGGTGCAAATACTGGAAGGCCTGAAAGAAGGCGAGCAAGTGGTGACCGGCCAGAGCACCACCGATAGCGCGCTGCGGTGGCTGCAATGGTAAATGCAGTACATGACAGCACGCCCTCCTCAGAACCTGCTGCGCCACTGATCAGTCTGCGCGGCATCTGCAAGCACTATGGCGGGGCTGCGACAGGGCAGCCCGAGGTCACCGTATTGCGCGGTATTGATCTGGACATCTACGCGGGCGAGTTTGTGGCGGTGGTGGGCAGTTCGGGGTCAGGCAAATCCACACTCATGAACATTCTGGGTTGTCTGGATCGGCCCAGCAGCGGTACCTACTACTTTCAGGGGCAGGACGTTGCGGGGCTGGATGCCGATGCGCTGGCATGGCTGCGCCGCGAGGCTTTTGGCTTTGTGTTTCAGGGCTACCACCTGATTGCCAGTGAGACGGCGCAAGAAAACGTGGAAATGCCAGCCGTCTATGCCGGGCTGTCTAAAGAAGAGCGTGCGCAGCGTGCCACCAGCTTGCTGGCAAGGCTGGGGCTGCAGGAACGCTTGAACAACCGCCCCCACCAGCTTTCAGGCGGACAGCAGCAGCGTGTGTCGATTGCAAGAGCGCTGATGAATGGCGGCAGCATTATTTTGGCCGACGAGCCGACGGGCGCGCTGGATTCGCACAGCGGTGCCGAGGTGATGGCCTTGCTGGGTGAGCTTGCCGATGCAGGCCACACCATCTTGCTGATCACCCATGACCGTGAAGTGGCTGCGCAGGCGCGGCGTGTGATCGAAGTGCGCGATGGCAGCGCGGTGAGTGACAGTCAGGCCGCCCATGTGTCACAGGCTTTACCTGCGCCAGAGGGCGCACCGATGCCTGCCTTGCCGCACTTTCCTGCAGCCACGGACAGCAGCAGTGCCACCTGGTGGGCTGACCTCATGGAGGCTGCACGCAGCGCCTGGCGTGGCATGCACACCAACCGTGCCCGCACCAGCCTGACCTTGCTGGGGATTGTGATTGGCGTGGCTTCAGTGATCGTGATGCTGGCCATTGGCGAGGGTGCGCGCCGCCAGGTCATGGAGCGCATGGGAACGATGGGAACCGCCATCTTGTACATGGGCAGCAAGCCACCGGCCACGGGCGGGCCTGCAGGCAATCTGACCGAGGAGGACCTGGAGGCCGTGCGCGAGCTGCCTGACATTCGCCGGGTGCTGCCTGTCATCGGTGACCCCATTACCGTGCGCTATGGCAGCGCCGACAAGCAGATTTACGCTTTTGCGGCCAGCGAGGAAATGCCCGCCGTGCACCACTGGCCGGTGGCCCTTGGGCGCTTCTACACGGATGCAGAAGATCAGGATCTGGCCCCGCTGGTGGTGCTGGGGCACAAGGCGCGATTGCACTTTTTCCCGGATGAACCCCATCCGCTGGGGCGCCAGCTCATCATCGGCAATTCGGCTTTTGAGGTGATTGGCGTGATGAGTGAGCGCGGCGCAGATTCTGGCGCGCAGGACTATGACGACATGGTGTTCATTCCCTACCGATCGGGCCGGGCGCGGGTCTACCAGAGCCAGACGCAGCCGGACTATGTGGTGATTGAGGCCATGTCATCCGAGCAGGTGCATGCCGCAGAAAACGCGATGCGCCAGCTGCTGCTGGCCCGCCATGGCGGGCGCGAGGATTTCGGCATTGGTAATGCGGCAGCACGCATTCAGGCAGAAGCCGCTACCCGCAAGAGCATGACCATGATGCTGGGCCTGATTGCTGCGGTCTCTCTGGTGGTTGGCGGCATTGGCGTGATGAATGTGATGCTGATGACCGTCAAGGAGCGCACGCGAGAGATTGGCATCCGCATGGCTGTGGGCGCTCGCCAGCGCGACATCCTGCGGCAATTTCTGACCGAAGCCAGCCTGCTGACCTTGGTGGGCGGTGCCGTGGGTCTGCTGGTGGGGCTGGCGGTGGGTGTGGTACTGATTGTGGCCGGGGTTCCTGTGGTGTTTTCAGTGCGCGCCATGGTGGGGGCGTTTGCGTGTGCCGTCATTACTGGCTTGATTTTTGGTTACATGCCTGCCAAGACGGCTGCGCGTTTAGACCCCGTACGGGCATTGGCAGGAGAATGAAAATGGGTATGCATAAGTCAGTGGCTGCGTGGGGCGCGGCGCTGGTACTGGGGGGCTGTGCGGCGCCTGCGATCGATACCGACCAGCCAGAGCCTGCCTTGCCACAGCAATGGCCACAGGCTGCTGCTGATGCTGCCAACGCCGACGCTGCGCTGAGCCAGCACTGGTGGCGCAGCTTTGGAAGCGCCGAGCTCGATAGTGTGGTGGATCGTGCGCGCATACAGAGCTGGAGCGTGGCAGAGGCCGCAGCACGTGTGCGCCAGGCTGCGGCGCGCTGGAATCAGGCTGGGGCCTCTTTGCTGCCAGAGGTGAGCGGCGGCATGAACGCCACCCGCAACAAATCGCTCAGTGGCAGTGGCGGGGTGGATGCAGCGCAAAACCGTTTCGCAGTCTCGCTGTCAGCCAGCTATGAGGTGGACTTCTGGGGAAAGAACCGTGCAGGCCGTGATGCCGCCCAGGCCGTCTGGAAAGCCAGCGTGTTTGACCGCGACACCGTGCAATTGACGGTCACCGCAGGTGCCGCCCAGGCGTGGCTGCACAGCGTGGCTTTGCATGAACGGGTGGATATTGCCCGGCTGAATCTGCAAAGCGCTGAGCGGCTGGTGCAGCTGGTGGAATCCAGAGCGCGTGCCGGGGCCGCGTCTGCGCTGGAGCTGGCGCAGCAAAAGGGCCTGGTGGCCAGCCAGCGCCGCAGTTTGCTGACACTGCAGCAGCAGGCCCTGGATGCGCAGACCGCGCTGGCCACGCTGCTGGGGCAGGCGGGAGGGGCCGAGGTGGTCACCACCAGCTTGTTGGGGTTGCAGATGCCTGCCGTGGGGGCGGGTGTGCCAGCCCAGTTGCTGGTGCGCCGCCCAGACATTGCGCGGGCTGAGGCGCAGCTGGCCGCAGCCCAGGCCAACGTACAGGTGGCCCGTGCCGCCATGCTGCCCCGCCTGACGTTGACGGGCAGTGTGGGAGCGGGGGACGAGCGCTGGCAGCGCATTTTTGACAATCCACTGTATGCACTGGCAGCCGGTCTGACAGCGCCTATTTTTGATGCGGGCAGGCTGGCGGCAGGCAATGAACTGGCCATGGCCCAGCGCGAAGAACTGCTGGCCACCTACCGCAAAACCATCATTGAGGCGTTTGCCGATGTCCAGCTGGCGCTGCATGCCGTCAGCGGTGTGCAGGCGCAAGCGCAGGCGCAGGCCGAGGAGCTGGCGCAGGCGCACAAGGCGCTGAGCCTGGCTGAAACGCGCTACCGGTCTGGGGCCGAGAGTTTGCTGACGCTGCTCGATGCCCAGCGTACGCTGTACGCCGCACAAGATGTGGCCGTGCAATTGCGGCTGGCGCATCTGCAGGCCCATGTGTCGCTGTACAAAGCATTGGGCGGCGGCTGGGACATGGCCGCAGCGGTTGGCGCAGACAATGGGCTGAATACGCAGTAAAGGCTGCGCCCTGCCTGGCATCACTACCAGTTACCAGCACTAGCAGTGCGGGCGCACCGTATGGGCCGCTAGGCGCTGAAGCTGTATGTCAAGGGCTGCCTTTCGCGCCAGCTATGGCCGCAAAGGAGCGAAGCCTGTAGAGTTGCGCACTCTTTCAGTGTCTGCTTGTTCCATGTCCCGATCCACATCCCCCATCTCCGCCAGTGACAGTTTTGAGGCATTCCTTGAGCCGTCGGATGTGGAGCAAATTTACATCGTGCTTTCGCTGGCCAGGCAATCGCACGGCAACGATTTATCGCGCGGTGTACTCGCCATGCTGGAGCAGCCTGCGGCGTTTGCCCGCAGTGCCATTGCGCACCAGGACCGGATTGCTCGCCGCCATTACGCGATTGCCACGCTGTTCGGTGTGATTGTGCTGGCGATGGTGTATGTGATGTACCAGGCCTTCACCACCCCGGACGTTGGCGTGCTCGGGCTGGTGCTGCCAGCGGCCATGGCCTGCTTTGCGCTGTGGCGCATGGAGCGTACGGTTCACCGCGCACGGCAAGGCAATTTGATGCTGCTTCGATTGCTCGATGCGCTGGACGGTCAGCCGTTCACCTATGACGCAGCCGCCTTTACACGCTTCATTGAAACGCAGCCTCTCCTGCAAGCTGCTGCCCAGCGGCTGGGGGATGCCAGCACGCTGGCGCTCAAGCATCTGGCAGCGCTGAAATACGAAGAAATTGAACAGCGAGGCAAGTCTCACGTGCATGCATGACGGGTGCTGCATTGCCACACCGCGTGGTACAGGGGTTGAAGTGCACAGATGAAATTAATAGCTTAAAGCGCCCATAAAAAAAGGACTTCAGATGGTTTTGTATCTGAAGTCCTTGCTGTATAAGCGCTATAAGCTCTTATTTTGGTAGTTTTGGCACATCCACAAAGTCATCCAGGTTCAGACCTTTTTCCTGAAGCAGGGCCTCCAGCACAGGCTGCAAGCGGCCCAGACTGGCTTGAACGGTTTCGCGCACCGTGTCCACCACCACCTGCGTGCTGCGCTCGATTTCGATGTTCACCTCATCGCCCACGCGCTTGTGGCCAAACACCGTCATGCGCAGGGTTTCGGGAATCAGCCATACCTCGAACCAGCCTTGCTTGCGGTCGACCTCGGCCACGGTCAGGCTGGCACCGTTGATGGCGATATAGCCTTTGGCAAACACGTAGGGGCGAAATGCTTCAGGAATGCCAAAACGTATCTTGTGGTTGGTCGCGGTGCTCAGCACCTCCAGCACCGGCGCGGTGAAATCCACGTGGCCCGACAGGGGGTGGCCGCCAATTTCTGCGCCGTCTCTGGCGGCACGCTCAACGTTGAGCACATCGCCCACCTGGTAGCGGCCCAGCGTAGTGATGTTCAGGCTTTGCAGCATCACATCGAACGTGGCGCGGGTGGGCGAGAGCAGCTCAGTGACCGTCAGGCAGACACCATCGTGCGAAACACTGGCGCCAATGGCCAGGTCCTGGCAGAAGCCTTCGGGAAATTCCATGGTGAAGGTGCGCAGACCTTCCTGATCGTGCAGCGCGGCAATGCTTGCCACGGCTTGGATGATGCCGGTGAACACGGGTCGGGGCCTTCAGAGATAGAGAGACAAAAAACAATGCGGCACCAGCGTGCCAGCGCACCCAAGTTTAGTGCGCAAAGCGCTGCCACAGCGCCGCCAGCCAAATCCCCATGCACAGCAAAAGGCTCAGCAGCACTGCAGCGCTGCCCATGTCTTTGGCTTTTTTGGACAGGGCATGCCACTGGTCTCCCATGCGGTCAATGGCCGCTTCGATGCCGCTGTTGAGCAGCTCCACCACCAGCACCAGTACCACTACGGCTGCCAGCACGGCGGTCTCCAGCCATGTCTGGCCCAGCCAGAACGCCGCAGGTACCAGCACCATGGCCGCCAGCGCTTCCTGGCGGAACGCGGTCTCTTGCCATGCAGCCCGCAACCCATCCAGTGAGTAGCGCGCGGCATGCCACATGCGCGTCAGGCCTCGGCGCTTTTTCTGGGCGTTGACGGGTTCGGTGGGAGTGGGTTGCATACAAAAGAGAAAGAAGTGGAAGACCGCAGCGCGCCCTGCTGCAAAGGCACGATTGTAGAAAACATGGCTGCGGCTGTTTGTCGCAGTGCTTGCTGCCTGCTACTTTCTGCTTCCTGCTCGGAGCGGTGTTGCTGCCAGCATGCCTCATTCCTGCAGCATGCTGGCGCGGTGCGCCACGCGCGCTACGCTTTAGCTGAGCACCTGCTGCACGGCCTGTGCCAGGCGCTGCACCGCTTGTTCAATCTGCGGCACCTCGGGGGCGGCAAAGGACATGCGCAGGGTGTGAATGTCGGGCTGGCTGGGGTAAAACGCCTTGCCCGGCACATACACCACAGACTGGCTCACCGCCGCATCAAACAGGCGCTGCGGCTCCAGGTCGCGGTCGATCTGTGCCCACACAAACATGCCGCCTGCGGGCGTGCTGCAGCGGATGGGCTGGCCGGGCAAGGCATTCAAGCCGTGCACCAGCGCCTGCATGCGGCGCTGGTATTCCTGGCGCGCGCGCTGCACTGTGCCTGCATAGCGGCCACTTTGCAGATAGCTGGCCGCCACCATCTGCGCCAGCGGAGAGGTGCACAAATCCACGGTTTGCTTGGCCACGGTGCAGCGGCGCTGCATGGCGGCATCGGTCAGCATCCAGCCCACGCGCAGTGCCGGGGCCACTGTTTTAGACAGGCTGGACAGATAGACCACCGGGTTGTGGCCCGGCGCTGCCAGCGTTTGCGCTGTTGCACGCAGGGTATCGGGCACGGTGACGGCTTGGCCATTGGCAGCGTCAAAGCGCAGCTCGCCATAGGGGTCGTCTTCGGCAATCCAAAAACCGTATTGCAAGGCCAGCTCGACCAGCGCAGTGCGCCGCTGCGCCGACAGCAGCGTGCCACGCGGGTTGGAAAAATTGGGCACGGTGTACAGCAGCTTGGGGCGCTGGTGCGCAGGCAGATCGGCCAGCAGCTGGGCCAGTGCGTCGGTTTGCAGGCCATGTTCATCCATGGGGATGGACACGATGTTGGCTTGTGCCAGACGCAGCGCCTGCAAGGTGGCCGGGTAGGCTGGCACTTCTACCAGCACGGTGTCGCCCGGCTCAATCAGCACGCGCACCAGCAGGTCAAACGCTTGCTGCGATCCGGTGGTGACCAGCACATCGCCAGCGCTGGCCTGCATGCCACGGTCGCGGGCTTGCTGTGCAAGGGCTTCACGCAGCGCGGGCAGGCCTTCGGTTGCGCCGTATTGCAAGGCGCTGGCACCTTGCGCCATGGCGTGGGTGGCGGCCTGCGCCAGTCCTTGGGCATCAAACAGGCTGGTGGAGGGGTAGCCCCCGGCCAGCGAGATCATGCCGGGGCGGCTCAGGTACGGAAACAGCTCCCGGATCGGGGAGCCCGCAGGCTCAGCAAACAACGCCGTGAAGGCAGCCAAAGGTGCAGCGGTGGTTGTCATGGTCGTCAAAGATGCAAGAAAAGGCGTAAAAAAGGCCGGTGTGAGCACCGGCCCAGGAATGTGCGAAATGCTTGAAAACCGCTCTAAACCGCGGCGCTGCTGTCGCCAAAATCCACGGTGCCGCACAGTTGCTGCGGGTCCATCAACTGGCGCAGGCCTTGCGCCAGCCGGCGTGCAGGGGGCGGTGTGTACTGGCGGTAGTAGGCAACGTTGTGCGGGCCCACGCCATGCTCGGCGCTGAAGCTGCCTGCAAAGTCCTGCACCACCATGGCGTAGATGCGATCGCGCAGTGCGCTGACCACGGCGGGGTCATAGGCCTGGCTGGCATCGCTGCGCCAGATCACATTGAAGTGCACACCGCCGTCGGCAATATGGCCAAAGTCCACCACGTGCAGGAACGGGAAATCCTGCGCCACCACGGCGCGCGCAGCGCGGCAAAAGTCCATGATGCGCGAGCGGGGCACCGACACATCAAATGCAATCGGTTTGCCCAGTGCACGGGCACCTTCGCTGATGCTGTGGCGCAGGTGCCACAGCTCATGGCCGTTGCCAATGACGGCGTTGTCAATCGTCTGCTCAAACTGATCTTGCAGGAACAGGTTCAGGGTGTCCTGCAGATCCAGCCCGGTGTAGGCCTTGCTGCTGGCCGCTTCCAGCTCAATCAGAATGGCAAAGTCGGGGGTGGGCTCCGGGGCAAAGGGGTTGCGCAGATTGGGCACATGGTCAATGGCCGCCTGCATGGCGTGGCCAGACAGGCCTTCAAAGGCGCTCAGGTAGTCACCCAGGTCACGCTCCAGTGCCTGCAGCAGCTGCAGTACGGCCTCGTCCGAGGTGGGGACCACCAAGGCGGTGGCCGACTGCTGGGGCTTGCGGTGCACCTCCAGCGTGGCGCGGGTGATGATGGCGCCTGCCCCTGAGGTGCCGACAAACAGCTGCTTGAGGTCGGGTCCGGTGTTGTCTTTGCGCAGGGCGCGGCCCATGTCCAGCAGCTCACCTTGCGGGTTGAGCAGCACGGTTTGCAGTGCCAGCAGGTTGTGGCGCACATCGCCGTAGCGAATCAGGCGCGTGCCGCCAGTGTTGGCCGCCACCATGCCGCCCACCGAAGGGTTGGCGCCCAGATCAATCGGGAACCACAGGCCATGCGGCTCCAGCTTTTCGTTCAGTTCCTGCAGCGTAATGCCAGCGTCCACGGTCACGCTGCGGTTGGCGGCATCGACCTCACAGACATTGCGCAGGCGGCTGGTAGACAGCACCACTTGTGTGGCGCTGTCGTCGGGCGTGCTGGAACCAACCAAGCCCGTGTTGGCTCCTTGCGGTACCAGCGCAATGTGGTGCGTAGCGCACCAGCGCACCACGGCCTGCACTTCCTGCACATTGGCGGGGCGTACTACGCACAAGGCCTTGCCGTGGCCGTAGCGGGCACCTTGTTCGTAGCTGGCCATGTCGCTGCCTTGCAGCAGACCGCGATCGCCCACCAGCGGCAGCAGCGCCTGCGCCACAGTGTCAGTGGTCCACATGCTCATGCAGCAACTCCGGCCAGCGCAGCACGCACTGCCGCCATGGAGCGTGCCTGCGCATCGGCGTACAGGGCAATCTCGTCATGCACCTGTGCACCCAGTGCGGTTTCAAACACTTGCTGTGCGGCGTTGGCCTGGTAGTGTTTTTGCTCGTCCCCACCCAGATTGGACTGGAAGATGCCCGCAGCGCTCACCGGCAAAAAGTCTTCATAGGTGATGGGTTCGGCATGCACCAGGCCTTGGGCAATCAGCGCCTCCAGATCGGCGCTGGCGTCCACAGACGCCGCTTGGGCCTGCCCTTGTGCGCTGAGCGTGTAGCGGTAGAAAGCCAGACCCTGCTTGCGCAGGGCTGTGTGCGTGTCTGGAAACTGCACAAATGCCTGCTGCAGGCGCGTGGTGTAGTCGGGGGCGGCGCTGCCAGCGCTGCCCATGCTGCGCACCTGGGCCAGCAGTTCGTCGTACAACGCACGGCCTTTGTGGGTCAGTGCCACGCCGCGTTGCTCAATCTCGCCAAAACGGGCGGTGTGCGCGCCGTTGCTGGTGTCGGCGGCATCGGTAAAGCGAATGGCCTCTTTGAGGGCCTTGAAGCTGGTCTGGCGCAACAAGATGGGGCAGGCGCGGCGCGGCGGGCCTTCGACCACGTCCTTGGCGTCCATGCCGCGCGCGGGCATGCCGTCTTGCGCGGCATCAATGTCCAGTGTGCGCGGGGTCAGGTGGTTGATGTGCGGACCTTTGAAGCACACCACATCGGCAATCAGGCGGTGGGCTTTTTGCAAGGCATCGTAGGTGGCGGCATCGACCGTGGCATCGCTGTGCCAGCGGAAGGTTTCCAGCGCAGCCTGCACAAAGCGGTTGGCATCGGCATCGCCGAGGCCGCCGTCGGTTTCTGCGCGCTCTATCAGGGTCAGCGCTTCAGAGGTAAAGATGTTGCGGCGCGCCAAGATATCGCTGGCCTGCTGGCGCAAGCCGGGGTCGGCAATCAGCTCCAGACGCAGCAGCGAGGTGAACACGCGAAACGGATTGGCCAGCAGTGCTGCATCGCTTACGGGGCGAAACGCCGTGGAGTGCACGGGCACGCCCGCGACCGACAGGTCGTAGTAACCCACAGGCTCCATGCCCATGACTGCAAACAGGCGGCGCAGGGTCGACAGCTCCTGGGGTGTGCCTACGCGGATGGCGCCGTGGCGCTCCACATCCAGGCGCTCCAACTCACCCGTGCGCGCCATCTGTGCGCGCAGCTCGGGGCTGGCCTGCAGGGTCTGGGCATTCACATCGGCCACCAGCTCGATCAGGCTGCCGTACTGCGGCACCTCTTTGCGGTACATCTCGGACATGGCGCGCGAGAAGCGGGTGCGGATTTCGTTGCTGGAGACAAAGGCGGGCGTGGGTTGATGCGTAGCGCTCATGACAGTCGAATGCGTAAAAGTGGGGGGCAGGGTGCATGCACCGTGTAAATACGTATGCCAGCAACCCTATTCACAGTGCATGGTGCGATCAGTATTGACTTTGGTCAAACGATAATCTGGCACGCAGGTCATACCTTTTTGGAATGACTGCGTGCCTTCAGACTTTGAGTACCCGTTCCATGCAGCTGTCCCGCCGTTTTTTACCGCCCATGTCCTTGCTGTGCGCCTTTGAGGCATCGGCCCGCCACCAGAGTTTTACGGCTGCGGCGGGGGAGCTGCACTTGACGCAAAGCGCCGTCAGCCGGCAGATCCGGGCGCTGGAGGAGCGGCTGGGCACCGAGCTGTTTGTGCGCGAGCGCCAGACCGTGCGCCTGAGCCCTGCAGGACAGTCCTATGCGCTGGAGATTCGAGGGGCACTCATGCGCATCTCCAACGCCACCCTGGGGTTTCGCACCAACCCGCAAGGCGGCAGCCTCAATCTGGCCATCCTGCCCACCTTTGGCACACGCTGGCTGGCTCCGCGCCTGCCGCAGTTTTTCAGTGCGCACCCCGGCATCACCATCAACCTGACCACACGGCTGTCACAGTTTGATTTTCAGCTCGAGGCGGTGGACGCGGGCATCCACTTTGGCCTGCCGCACTGGCCGGGGGCGGAGCTTGCGTTTTTGATGAGCGAAACCGTGGTGCCCGCCTGCAGCCCCGGCGTGTGGGCACAGCACCAGTTTGCCCAGCCGCAGGACTTGCTGCGTGCACCGCTCTTGCACTTGGTGTCGCGCCCTGATGCGTGGCGGCGGTGGTTTGACCACCAGGGCTGCCATGTCAGCGAAATTCAGGGCATGTTGTTTGACCAGTTCGCCACGGCGGCACAGGCGGCCACGGCAGGCGTTGGCGTGGCGCTGCTGCCCAAGTTCCTGATTGAGCGGGAGCTGGCAAGCGGAGAGCTGGTGCGGGCACTGCCGCAATTGCCGGAAGTTGAGAGTGCTGAGCGCTATTACCTGGCCTGGCCCACCAGCCGTGCGGGCTATCCGCCGCTGCAGGCGTTTCGGGGCTGGCTGCAAGAGGCAGCCCAAAGCTTCATGACTGGCACCCCCCAGCCCTGAAAAAGCTGCTCGGGGCAAGCTGCACAAGCCCGTATCTGAAAGGCCGCGCTGACAGGCGATGCGTGTGTGGCAAAGGGGATGCAGGCGTTGCTGCAGCGCTGACGCATGGGATGGCTGTCAATCGACGTGGTCTGTGGCGACACCACAGTGCCCGCTGCAAGGCCACAGCCGGGGCCCGCCCTAGAAAGCCCGAGAAAGCGTCAAGGCGCTGACACACCACGCAGGAATGTGGTTTCCACAATATGGGCCAGCCCTGCTCGCGCCAGACGGCCACGGCGTTCTGCATCAACCAGTCCACTAAAGATGCTGAACCACAACTCAGACAGCGTGGCAGCAGTGACGTCGATACGGAAAACACCAGCTTGCTGCCCGCGTAAAAAAAACGCATCCATCCTTTGCTCGCACTTTTCAATCGTCTCAGGTGGCATCTCTCGAGCGAGATCGTTCCAGTAATGCGTCAGAAAGGCGGTCAGTTCAGGGTGTTCCAGGTGGCGAGCGATGAGCTTGCGCAATGCCTCGGCAGGCGGGTCTGTCTCTAAGCAGGCGTCCTCGGTCGCCTGATTCAAGGCCTCACTGGCCTGTGTTGCCAGCCGCTGAATCAGCTGCTCGCGTGTGCGGCAGAAGCGATACAGCGTAGCCTTGCTAACGCCAGCCGCCTTGGCCAGCTCTTGCAGTGTGGCTCGCGGGTGGTCAACCAAAGCCAGCGCCAAGGCAGCAAGCATTCGGGAGTCATCGGCTTCGGTGACAGCGTGGGCATTCATCGGTGGGTGGGACTTCTTTTGAGAAAAATTTTCCACTAATTGAATCACATAAGTTTCTTTTGTGTGCTGCAACACAATTCCAGTGGCTTTTAAAAGGACTATTTGAAACTTATTTGATTCATTTGATATTTTTTTGTAATCATTGCGGCTCTTTTAAATGCATGCATTGAGACGTTGTGATGTCCATATCTACCCATAAAAGGCGCTTGCTGCCTCTTTCTTTGCTGGCCACCGTAGTACTGACTGCCTGCGGCCAGAGTCATCAAGGAGCCTATGAACAGCAGGCACCCGCTGTGGAGACGATGACGGTACAGCCTCGCCCCCTCACGATTTCCAGTCAATTACCGGGCCGTATCGAGGCTGCGCGGGTTGCCGAGGTACGGGCACGGGTGGCAGGCATTGTGCTGAGCCGCAACTTTGAGGAGGGGGCGGATGTCAAGGCGGGGCAAGTCTTGTTCCGTATTGATCCGGCACCTTTTAAAGCCGTCCTCTCGCGTGCACAGGCAGGGCTGGCGCGGGCCGAAGCTACGCTGGCGGATGCCCAGATGGTGGTGAAGCGCTATACGCCGCTGGTTAGCATTGACGCAGTGAGTCAACAAGATTTTGATGCTGCCCAAACGGCACTGAAGGCGGCGCAGGCCGAGCGCCAGTCGGCACGGGCCGAAGTAGAGACTGCACAGCTGAACCTTTCCTACGCCACAGTGACAGCACCGATTGCTGGCCGTATTGGCCGCGCACAAGTGACTGAAGGCGCACTGGTGGGCCAAAACGAAGCTACACCCTTGGCCACCATTCAGCAAATTGATGCGGTGTATGCCGACTTCAGGCAGCCCGTGGCAGATGCCCAGCAACTGCGGGCAGCCGCTGTTTCGGGGCAGAAAACGGGGCAAGCCAGTGACCGCATCACGCTCAAGGTAGAAGGCTCGGGGCAGGAGCGTGAGGGGCGTTTGCTGTTCTCCGATATCTCTGTCGATCAGGGCACCGGGCAGGTGCTGCTGCGCGGCAAGTTTCCCAATACCGATGGCATGCTGCTGCCGGGCATGTATGTGCGTGTAACCACCGTGCAAGGCACGGATCCGAAGGCCATTTTGGTGCCGCAGCGTGCAGTACAACGCAGCGCGGACGGCAGTGCGCAGGTGCTGGTGATTGGGGCAGACGATGTGGCGCAGTCGCGGCCAGTGAACACGGGCGCCATGTATGGAGCGCAGTGGCACATCACGCAGGGACTGCAGGCTGGAGACCGCGTGGTGATTGGCGGCAACGCAGCGCCTGGTGCCAAGGTGAAGGTGAAGGTGACTGAAAAAGATGAAGCCCCTCCCGCCGCTTCGGCATTGCCCGCTGCATCGTCCACCTTGGCAACTGATGCCAAAACGGCCTGAGGCCTGCCCCAGCCCCCCAGCTCTTGCATTTGACGTGAATGCCCCCGCACCTGTCGCGGATTGTGACTGCCCTGCGCTGAACATTTGCGTGTCCTAGGACCCGACATGCCCCGTTTCTTTATTGACCGCCCCAACTTCGCGTGGGTGGTCGCCATTTTCATCACGCTGGCTGGCTTGCTGGCTATCCCCGCGCTGCCGGTCTCGCAGTACCCGACCGTGGCGCCACCACAGGTGACGATTTCCGCCACCTATCCGGGCGCGTCGGCTTCAACGCTGGTCGACTCGGTCACCAGCGTGATCGAAGAAGAGCTCAATGGCTCCAAAGGGCTGATGTACTACGAGTCGTCCAGCAGCTCTTCGGGGATGGCGGAGATCACCGCCACCTTCGCGCCCGGCACTGATCCCGATCAGGCCCAGGTGGATGTGCAAAACCGCATCAAGAAGGCTGAGTCGCGCCTGCCGCGCGAAGTGACACAGCAAGGCTTGCAGATTGAGCAGGCCAGCTCAGGTTTTCTGATGATCTATACGCTGGCCTACAAGGACAGCCATTCCACCAAGGATGTAGTGGGTCTGGCCGATTACGCTGCACGCAAGATCAATCCAGAAGTCAGGCGTCTGCCGGGCGTGGGGAAAGTGCAGTTTTTTGCTGCCGAGGCCGCCATGCGGATCTGGGTTGATCCGCAAAAGCTGCTGGGTTATGGATTGTCGATCGCCGATGTCAATACGGCGATTGCAGCGCAAAACGTGCAGGTGCCAGCAGGCAGCTTTGGCGCACGTCCGGGCACGCCCGAGCAGGAGCTGTCGGCCACGATTGCCGTGCAGGGCATGCTGGAGTCGCCCGAAGCATTTGGGCGTATCGTGCTGCGCGCCAACCCAGACGGCTCACAGGTCACCTTGAGTCAGGTGGCTCGTATCGATGTGGGCCGGCAGGACTACAGTTTCGAGATGCTGGAGAGTGGCAAAAAGGCTGTGGGTGCCGCTGTGCAGCTGGCACCCGGGGCCAATGCACTGCAGACGGCACAAGCCGTCAAGGAGCGGCTGGCGGAGCTGTCCAAAGACTTCCCCGCCGATATTGAATATGCCGTGCCTTACGACACATCGCGTTTCGTGGACGTGGCAATCACCAAGGTCATTCAGACATTGGTGGAAGCGGCCTTGCTGGTGTTCGTTGTGATGTTCCTGTTCCTGCAGAACTTCCGCTACACCACCATTCCCGCCATCGTGGTGCCGGTGTGTCTGGCAGGCACGCTGGCGGTGATGTATGCGCTGGGCTTTTCCGTCAACATGATGACGATGTTCGGCATGGTGCTGGCCATCGGTATTTTGGTGGACGATGCCATTGTGGTGGTGGAGAACGTGGAACGCATCATGGCCAATGAGGGCCTGCCCCCCAAACAGGCAACCATCAAGGCCATGGGGCAGGTCTCGGGTGCCATTGTGGGCATCACGCTGGTGCTGTCGGCTGTGTTCTTGCCGCTGGCTTTCATGAGCGGATCGGTGGGGGTGATCTATCAACAGTTCTCGCTGTCGCTGGCCGTCTCCATTCTGTTTTCTGGCTTCCTGGCGCTGACCCTGACGCCTGCACTGTGCGCGACGCTGCTCAAGCCCATTCCTGCAGGTCACCATGACGAGAAGCGTGGTTTCTTTGGCTGGTTCAACCGCAGATTTGGTGCGCTGACTGAGCGCTACACATGGCTCAATACGCGTCTGGTGCAGCGCAGCGGCCGCTACATGCTGGTGTATCTGGCTGTCGTCGCTCTGCTGGCATTTGTGTACACCCGGTTGCCCGAATCGTTCGTTCCTTCCGAAGATCAGGGCTACTACATCGTGGACGTGCAACTGCCCCCCGGTGCGACGCATGCGCGCACCGAGCAGGTCGTGAAGTCGATCGATGAGTACCTGCTCTCGCGTCCAGCCACAGAGTCCACCGCGATGGTGATGGGGTTCAGTTTTTCTGGCACAGGTCAAAATGCGGCCATTGGGTTTCCGGTGCTCAAGGATTGGTCTGTGCGCGCAGCGGGTCAGTCGGCTGACGATGAAGTGGCGGCATTCAACGCGCACTTTGCGGGCATGACCGACGCCAGCGTCATGGCGGTGTCTCCTCCGCCCATCGAAGGTCTGGGCAATGCCAGCGGTTTCGCCCTGCGGCTGCAAGACCGTGGCGGTGTGGGCCGTCAAGCGCTGACTGCGGCACGTGACAAGCTGCTGCAGCAGGCCAACACCTCGCCCATGTTCCTCTACGCCATGATGGAAGGCCTGCAGGATGCACCCCAGCTGCGTCTGGACATTGACCGCGAGAAGGCGCAAGCACTGGGTGTGAACTACGGCACCATCAGCGCGGCCCTCTCAACAGCCTATGGCTCAGCTGTGGCGGCGGACTTCGCCAATCAAGGGCGCTTGCAGCGTGTGGTCGTGCAGGCCGACATGGCCAGCCGCATGACGCCAGAATCCTTGCTCACCTTGCATGTGCCAAATGCACGCGGCGAGCAGGTGCCGCTGTCCGCCTTTGCTACGACGGTCTGGGAGACCGGTCCCGTGCAGATTGCACGCTACAACGGTTATCCGGCCTTCAAGATATCGGGCGATGCTGCCCCTGGACGCAGTACCGGGGAGGCCATGGCAGAGCTGGAGCGCTTCATGCATGAATTGCCACCGGGTATTGGTTACGAGTGGACCGGACTGTCCCTGCAGGAGCGCTCTGCCGGTGCGCAGGCTCCTGTGCTGCTTGTGCTGTCATTTGTGGTGGTGTTTTTGCTGCTGGTCGCTTTGTATGAGAGCTGGGCCATTCCTGCTGCAGTAATGCTGGTGGTGCCTGTGGGTGCCCTGGGCTCCGTACTGGCGGTGACGGCCTTGGGCATGCCCAACGATGTGTACTTCAAGGTGGGGCTGATTACGATCATCGGCCTTGCCGCGAAGAACGCGATTTTGATTGTGGAATTTGCCAAGAGCCTGCGCGAGCAAGGCATGGGCTTGGCGGAGGCAGCCATCGAAGCTGCGCGCCTGCGTTTTCGACCGATCGTGATGACGTCGCTGGCCTTCATTTTGGGGGTGGTGCCACTGGCTATTGCTTCAGGGGCCGGCGCGGCCAGCCAGCGTGCCATTGGCACCGGGGTGATTGGCGGCATGCTTACGGCAACGGTGCTGGGTGTGCTGTTTGTACCGATCTTCTTTGTCTGGGTGCTGTCACGCTTTCAAGGCCGTAAGTCGACCGGAGCCAGCGCGTCGACTTCCACCTCCCACCAACCTGCGGCCGATGCAGCAGGAGATTGACCGACATGAACATATTGAACCTTGAACGCACGCCAGCAACTTTGGCAGTGCTCACTTTGAGCGTGCTTTTAGCCGGTTGCTCGTTTGCCCCTGCACACCAGCGGCCAGACGTGAGTCTTCCTGCGCAGTGGAGCACCGTGCAAAACCCGTCGGATGTGTCCGCAGTTTCTGCGGCTGCATCGCTGCAGTGGCAGTCGTTTGTCACCGATGACACGCTGCGCGGCTTGGTCACGCAGTCCCTGGCGAACAATCGCAACTTGCGTCAAACCTTGCTGGATGTGGAGGCCGCACGCGCCACCTATCGTGTTGAGCGCGCGGATCGCTTGCCTGCTGTGGGGTTGCAGGGCAACGGGGCACGGCAGCGTACCCCTGCAGATCTGAGCAGCACCGGCAGTTCGCAGGTGCAATCTTCCTACCAGGCGGGCATAGGGCTTGCCGCTTTCGAGCTGGATCTGTGGGGGCGTGTTCGCAGCCTGTCGGACGCTGCGCTCCAGGAGTATCTGGCGACCGAAGAGGCTGCCCGCTCCGTGCAGATCAGTCTGGTGTCTGAAGTCATTCAGGCGTACGTGACACGTGATGGTGCGCTGCACCGGCTGTCACTCACATCCAGCACCCTGAAGGCGCGTGAAGCTGGCCTGACGCTGATAAAGCATCGCCGTGAGGCGGGTGCTGCGACGGCGCTGGAGTACCAAGATGCCCTGGGTCTGGCTGCGCAGGCAAGGGCTGAGCAGGCTAGCGTAGAGCGGCAAGTGCGTCAGGCCAGCCATGCTTTAGGGCTGCTGGTGGGGGATGCCGCGGTTGCCCTGCCTGATAGTCCGAGCACTGCGACATTGCTGGTTCAGGACATTGCGGTGGGAGCGCCTTCTGAACTGCTGAACTATCGCCCTGACATCAAAGCCGCCGAACATCGGCTGCAGGCGCGCAACGCCAGCATCGGGGCGGCGCGTGCAGCGTTTTTCCCGCGCATTTCACTCACCGGCCTGTTCGGTTCTTCGAGTGCCGAGCTGTCGGACCTTTTCTCCGGGGGGCAGCGCGCCTGGTCGTTCACGCCACAGATCCATTTGCCGATCTTCGATGGTGGTCGTAACCGCGCCAATCTGGAGCTCGCAACGCTGCGGCGCGATAGCGCAGTCGCTGCCTATGAAGGCACGGTCCAGACCGCCTTTCGCGAGGTTGCTGATGCGCTGGCTGCGACCGATACCCTGCGGCGTGAAGAGAGCGCGCGCGAGCAGCTGGCCCAGTCAGGCATGGAGTCTCTTCGACTGGCCGAGGCTCGCTGGCGAGCAGGGGTGGATAGCCAGCTGCGGTATCTTGATGCCCAGCGCAGTGATTTCTCCAACCGCATGTCGCTCATTGAAACCTCTACGCAGAGGCAGATTGCCCTTGCCACGCTGTTCACGGTGCTTGGTGGCGGCTGGACGCAGCAGGTGCAGGAGACTGCGCCAAGCAGCGCAGCGGCAGCAGGCTGACGCAAAAGCTGCAGCACAGTGGCTGGGTGCTGCAGCTTTTGCGGCTTTTAAGTAAAGGCATTTTCAATGCCTTAGCCCTGCAGCGTTTGAGTGCACTGCGCCACGAGTGAGGCATCGGGTGGTGTGCATTGCAGCCAGCTCACCAAGTAGGGCCAGCGTCGTTACACCTGTGTCCTCCGGCCATTGCAGGTGTGGGTGTGGGCACGACAGGGTGAAACAAGCAGATCACCTTGTCTGCAAGGCTGTATCCGGCCTGCAAGCTTGCAGTCGGTACCCTGCGATGTGCCCACAACGCTCAAAGCCGGATGCCGGCTTTCTTGATGATGGCTGCGTTGTTTTCGCTTTCCTTGCGCAGCAACTCGCCAAAAGCGGCACTGTCTTGCAGCAAGGCGACGTTGTCTGTGGCTTTCAAAATTTCCTGAATCTCCGGGGTCTGCACCTGCTGCTGCACCACGGCATTGAGCTTTTCCACCACTGCTGCTGGCGTGCCTGCCGGTGCCATGAAGCCGAACATGGAGGTCAGGTTGGCCTCGGGTACTCCCAGCTCGGCCAGCGTGGCGGCTTTGGGCTGGTTGGGTGCCCGCTGCGGGCCGGTGGTGGCCAGTACGCGCAGCTTGCCTTGTTCGATCAGGCTGTTGACGGTGGGGAACGGGTTGCCCAGCATGATTTCAAAATGCGCGCCCACCGCATCGGTCACCGTCTGTGCTACGCCTTTGTAAGGCACATGGATGAACTGCGCGCCGGTCTTGGCCTGAATCTGCTCGACCATGATGTGCCCCACCGAGCCCACGCCCGAGGTGGCAATCCGGATGCTGCCCGGGCTGGCCTTGGCCTGCGCAATCAGCTCTTGCCAGCTGCTGCCCTTGAAGGCGGTGGTTGCCAGCACGTAGACGGGCGAATACATCATCGGCACGACCGCCGTGATGTCTTTGAAAGGGTCGTACGACAGCTTCATCAGGTGTGGTGACAGCGTCAGTGGGCTGATGGCGCTGAGCGCCAGCGTGTATCCATCAGGGGCGGCCTTGGCCACTTCGGCCATGCCCACCGTACCCCCAGCACCGCCCTTGTTTTCCACGACAAAGCTTTGCCCCAGCGCATGACTCATCTTGTCCATGAGCTTGCGGCCCACGCTGTCCGTCACCCCGCCGGCAACATACGGGATCACCACCCGTACAGGTTTCTGGGGCCAGGGGCTTTGTGCCCATACGGCTGGCAAGCCCAGCGCGGCGGCGCTTCCGAGCATGAAGTGGCGACGTTGCATCATGATGCAATTCCTTTCAGTGTTTGCAGTGTGGCTGCGCGGGGCCTGTGCGCATGCTGCACGGCCCTTGGCGCTTGGCTGGGGTGCTGCAATTTTTATGCCGTGGTATTTGAAAAAGACAACGGCCTGCCAAGGTTGTACCGGGGCAGGCCGTTCATGCGGTGGGCTTAGGAAGCGTAGGCTTCCAGCGGCTTGTCGTTAGGCGCTTGCAGCAGTCCTTTGAGCGTGTCGCTCATGGGCAGGCTCAGAGACATGTTCTTGGGCGGAATGGGCTGTACAAACCACTTGTCATAAATCTTGGCCACTTCGCCCGACTTCATCATGCCGACCAGGGCATCGTCCACCGCCTTTTTGAAGGCTGGGTCATCTTTGCGAAACAGCAGTGCAATGGGCTCAGCACCCAGCACTTCACCCACAATTTTGTAGCCCTTGGGGTCCTTGGAATTGGCAATCACGCCAGCCAGCAGGTTGTCATCCAGCACGAAGGCATCAGCGCGGCCTGCTTCCAGCATCATGAAACTTTCAAAGTGGTCTTTGCCCAGTTGCGTGGGCAGATTCACGTTGTTGTCGCGGGCATATTTGCGCAGCAATTGCACGGCGGTGGTGCCTGCAGAGGCGGCCACGGTCTTGCCATCGAGCTGCTTGAACGAGGTAACAGGCGAGTCAGCACGCACAGCCATGCGCACTTCGCTGACGTAGGTGGTCACAGCAAAAGAAACCTGCTTTTGACGGCTCAGATTGTTGGTGGTGGGGCCGCAGCCCAGATCCACGGTGCCGTTTTGCACCAGAGGCAAGGTGTTTTGTGCCGTCATGGCCATGTACTCAATCTTGGCCTTGGGCACGATCTGGCCCAGCACCTTTTCGCACAGCTCTACGTGATAGCCCACAAATTGGGCGTTGGAGCCCAGCGCGTAGGCCATGGGCGCTGAGCTTTCTCGCACACCAATCACCACCTTGCCTTGCTGCTGAATTTTCTCCAGTGTGGTGGCAGTTTGTGCCTGCACGCTGAAAGCGGAGAGCACGGCGGCACAGGCCAGGGTCAAACGGGCAGACAAGAAACGCATAAGAAAAATCTCCATGGTGGGGGCTGAGCAATCTCCGTGCCGGTTGGTGAAAACCTGAGAGGCAAGGGGTGCGCGCTGTAGGGAGTGTCAAGCACTTGCGTCAACTATCTGGCAATTGCCCGTTGCGGCATAACGATGAAATGGAAGAAGGTCATGCGCTGGATGTATGACTAAGGTGTTACACCTAGCCCCAGGGCCGTTGCAGCCAGGGCTTGGCAGCAGTTGCCAGCGCGTGCAGCGCTGCACGCCTGCCAATCTTCCGTTGGGGCCGCTGGGGCCGTTGTGTGGGCGGGTGCAGGTGGCCCGAGGTGCCGCCTGTGGGCGCACGCGAAGATCAAGGGGGTGCGTAGCAGCGCTGGCGGAGGCACAGCCAGGCACAACGAACCACAAGGACGCACGCTGGCAAAGCAGCTGTGCACCAGAAAGGTGCGTGTGCGTTCTCTTATGCAGGGCAGGCGGCGGCGTCTTCCCACCAGCCGCTGACCAGCCCCTGTGGTTTGCGCAGGGCGCGTACCCAGGCGCAATCGGGCCATGCCTGCATCTGTACATTCATGCCCGCAAATACGCCATAGCCTTCGCCCGCGCTGATTTCTCCATCGGCCTGCAAGCTCTCGCCAGCCCGAATGCTGCAAGCGGCGCGCAGATCTCCCAGCGTCTTGATGCCCCAGCCCGCCTGAATGTGGTTGCCGCAGTTCACTTCGCCTTGCGTGGCGATGCCCTGGCCAACGTCCAGCAAGCCTTGCACGCAGACATCGCCCCCTGCACGCAGGCCTTTGGTGCATTGCAGCATGCCTTGCACCTGTACCTCGCGGCCAATGATGGCATCGCCCTGCAACTGCACCTTGCCCCCGCAGCGCAGCTCCCAGCCGGTGCGCAGCGATTCGGCATACACGTCGCCTTGCACCTCCACGCTCCAGGCCGTTTTGATGGTGCCGCCCGCCTTGAGCAGGCTGTCGCAAAAAATGGCACCACCGCTTTGAATGTCTCCGCCCACCTCCACTGTGCCTGCGCGAATGCCAGCCCCCACCTGCAGTTTGCCTCCCACCAGCAACTGCCCGGGCACGCGCACATCACCGTGCACGATCAGCGTGCCGGCAAAGACAAAGTGCTCGGCCTCCAGATGCTCCAGCTCCAGCACCGAGTGGGTAGCGCCAAAGTTCTCCAGCAGCCAGCGTGCGTCCTCAATGCGTCCGGCGGCCACCTGGGTGTCCATGGCGCTTTGGTAGTCCTTGCCACTGAGGTCATTGCGTACAAACCAGCGGTAGCCAGCAGCGCAGGGATTTTTGCCGCGCAGAAAAGTTTGGGTCAGTTCCATGTCCATGGGTCAAGCTCGTCCATTCCGGGTGAATGAGAACGGGCGCATGGCGTGGCTAGGCGGTGTCTGTACAGACGTAGTGGGGCCGTAGCGGTGTGTATGCGCCCTTGCGGTTGCAAGAGGTTGATGCCGTGCGGAGGAGAGAGTGTGTGGTCTTACACCTTCCGCACGGCGGCGGAAAGCATGGCCGTAACGCCACTGAGACTGATGAATGCCGTTGGAACACCATGGCTTTGCGCATGCTGGCGGCGCAAAACGCAGGCACGCGACTGTGGCGCTGCGGTCAAGGCAGTGCGGCGCAGGGCGGTGGCGGATGGTGCAAGCGTGGAGTGCATGGTGGGCACACATTATCGGGGGCATTGCTTTTCAGCATGTTGCAGTGCGACATTCGCTTGCGTGGGGATACCTTGCCCCGCAGCAAGGCATACAGCTTTGGGTAACATCGGCTCCCCTGCGGGCGCGCGCGGTCAGCGCATCTACCTTTGCCCGGCACCTATTTGTTCGTGCAAGCCCACGCCTTTGAGCTGGTGGTCTTGTGCGAAGTGTTTCGAGAACCATGTCCATGACATCCCACACCCCTCCCTCGTTTCTCAGTCGCATCGCTATTGCGATCGGCAGTTTCTTTGCCATCTTGGGCAATGGCCGCCTGGCCGCTGACGTGGCCCGCGTGCGCAATGGCGAAGCCCTGGCCGCCGATGTGGCACCTCAGGAAATCCGCGTTGAAGTGCCCGTCGAGAAAATTGTCGAAGTGCGCGTGGAAGTACCCGTAGAAAAGATCGTCGAGAAAACCGTGGAAAAACGGGTCGAGGTTCCCGTCGAAAAGCTGATCGAAAAAACCATTGAAGTGCCCACCAGCACTGCCGCGCTGCAACTGCTGGGTCTGATGCAGCGCGAAGCGCGTTTTGTGGACTTCATTCAGGAAGACGTGGCCCCTTATACCGATGCCGAAATTGGTGCCGCAGCCCGCGTGGTGCACGAAGGCTGCCGCAAGGTGCTGCGTGAGCACTTCGCCATCCAGCCTGTGCGCGTGGAGGCAGAAGGCACTCGCGTGACGCTGGAGGCCGGCTTTGACGCCGCCGCCGTGCGCCTGACTGGCAATGTGCTCGGGCAGGCACCGTTTACCGGAACCTTGGGCCACCGGGGCTGGCAGGTCACTGAGGTGAAGTTGCCCCAGCTGACCGACACGCAAGCGGCCAAGGTCATCGCGCAAGCCGAAGTGGAGCTGTAAACCATGAACATGTTTGCCTCGATTGCCGCTTCAGGCAACGCCGCCGCATCGTCTGCTGGACCTGTTGCAGATGCGCATACCGGCGCAGCCCATGCAAACCCAGCAAGCGCTAACAGCCAAAACGGCTTGCCAGCTGGCACAGCCCAATACAGCATTGGTATTGACCTTGGCACCACGCACTGTGCGCTGTCGTTTGTCGATAAAACCGCCAGTGATGGTGAAAAAGTCGTGCAAGGCGTGCTCAACGTGCCGCAGCTCACTGCGCCAGCCAGTGTCGAAGCCAAGCCCCTGTTGCCGTCATTTCTGTACCTGCCGCATGACAGTGAGCTGACCGAAGCCGAGCGCACCCTGCCCGGCGCCCCCGCGGCCGGCTACATCACGGGTGAATTCGCCCGCACACGCGGCGCGGCCACGCCCATCCGCCTGGTCAGCAGCGCTAAAAGCTGGCTGTGCCACCCCGGTGTGGACCGCCGCGCTGGCATCTTGCCGCCTGACGCGCCAGAAGAAGTCAGCCGTATCTCGCCGCTGACAGCGTCGATTCGCTATCTGGAGCACCTGCGCTGGGCGTGGGAGCAAGCGCACCCCGAGGCCCCATTTGCGCAGCAAGACATTACCGTCACCATCCCCGCCTCGTTCGACCCTGCCGCACGCGAGCTGACGGCCGAGGCCTGCAAGGCTGCGGGTTTTCATCACCTGACCCTGCTGGAAGAACCCCAAGCCGCGCTGTACAGCTGGATTCAGGCCAGCGGCGGCGACTGGCGCAAGCAAGTCAAGCACGGTGATGTGATCCTGGTGGTGGACGTGGGTGGTGGCACCACCGACCTGTCGCTCATCGCCGTGCTGGAGCGCGATGGCAGTCTGGAGCTGCAGCGCATTGCCGTGGGCGAGCACATCTTGCTGGGCGGCGACAACATGGACCTGGCGCTGGCCTATGGCGTGGCCCGCAAGCTGGCCGCTGAGGGCAAGCAACTGGACGCATGGCAAACCCGAGCCCTCTCGCATGGCTGTCGCGCTGCCAAGGAGCAGTTGCTGGCCGACGGTACCTTGCAATCCGTGCCCGTGGTGGTGCCTAGCCGGGGCAGCAAGCTCATCGGTGGCTCCATCCGTACCGAAGTCACGCGCCAGGAAGTGCTGGCCATGCTGGTGGAGGGCTTCTTTCCCAAAGTGGCTGTCTCCGACAAGCCCCAAACCCGTGCTCGCGCTGCGCTTACACAGCTGGGCCTGCCGTATGCGCAAGACGCGGCAGTCACACGCCATCTGGCCGCCTTCCTCAGCCGCCAGGTGAATGCCCTGCAGGATATTGACGGCCTGAATGTCGATCAGGTGCAAGGCTCTACCTTCCTGCACCCGACGGCCATTTTGTTCAACGGCGGCGTGCTCAAGGCTCCGCAGATTGAGCAGCGCATTCTGGAAGTCATCAATGGCTGGCTGGACGACGAGGCCTGCGAGCCCGCCCGTTTGCTTGTCGGTGCCAATCTTGACCTGGCCGTGGCCCGTGGTGCGGCCTATTACGGCCACATCAGCACCACTGGCCGCGGTGTGCGCATCCGTGGCGGCACGGCGCAGTCGTACTACGTGGGCGTGGAATCGAACATGCCCGCCATTCCCGGCATGGAGCCACCCATGTCTGCCCTGTGTCTGGCACCGTTTGGCATGGAAGAGGGCACTGAGGTTGCGTTGAGCGACTTGGAGCTGGGCCTGGTGGTGGGCGAACCTGTGCGCTTGCGCTTCTTTGGCTCATCCGTGCGCCGTGCAGATGGGGTCGGCACCATGCTGGACTTCTGGGGCCCCGAAGAACTGGTGGAACTGCAGGAAATTGAGTTGAACCTGCCCGCTGCTGGCCGTGCTGCCGGAGAGGTTGTGCCTGTGACTTTGGAGGCACGGGTGACCGATATCGGGACGCTGCAATTGAATGCGGTTCCAGTCGGCGGCACAGACCGCTGGAAGGTGGAGTTTGATGTGCGTGCGGAGACTGCTGACGAGGCTTGATCTTCCTCATCGCTTCAGCGGTTGAATCCAACGGTTGATGTGGTTGCAAAGCCTGCTGGCCGATGGTCAGTGGGCTTTTTTGTTTTATGGGCGTTTTGAGGTTCTGGCGCGCGTGTGGCTTGCGCAGGGAGTTCTGTTTTTGTTGTTGCTGTGATGTTGTTGGCAGAGGCCGGTAATCGCCCCGGCGGGCGAGTAACTTTCTTGTTCGCGACAAGAAAGTCACCAAAGAAGCGCGTCTGCCGACGGCTTCCGGCAGAACTCACTGCGCGCTTGCAGCGCTGTGTTCAAACAGCTGCCGGAAATATGAGGGGCTTCCACGAAGTGGTGCGCGACGCCTGCGCGCGCAGCTGTTGTAGAAGTACGTGATCTCGTTTGCTGGCGTGGTGTGAGAAAGGTAGAAAATCGTTAGATTTGAATCAAGCGCTCGATGTCGATCAACAAGCAGAGCATCGCTAATAACAAAGAATAAGGAGTGGATGCGTGCGCACTATCAATTACAAGCTTTGGTTGAGCTTGCTGGCAATGCTTGTTGTGCCATCCCTTTACACCACACTACGCGTTTTTTTTCTTAATAAAGCGCCTGATACCAGTCATATAAATATTGCTGCGCAATCGGTGTGGTTGGGGTTGATTTATGAAGTGCTTTCAGAGGCGTTGCTGATACCGCTTTATTATTTCTTTGGACAAGTTTTGCACCAAGTGGTTCAGCTTAAACAACGCGTTTCAAGTGCTTTTGTTGCCAGTTTTTTGCTGTACAGCTTCGCAACGGTAAGCGTTTGGTTTTTTGCTCCAGACCTGCTGGAGGCTATGCAGCAGCAAACGGTGGGGCGGGACGTTGCGATACGCTTCATACGACTTGAGGCGCTTTCATTCATGGTCGGTACTTTGAATGATGTGGCCTTGGTGGTGCTGACCGCAATGTCTTTGTACCGCTGGATCACAGCGATGGTGATTATGCGCACGGTACTTACCATCGTTTGTGATGGCTGGCTGGTTTCCCAGTTACCTGGGGCGTTGCAACTGGGTGTTATCGGGGTTGCACTGACCAACTTAATCGTTGGTACTTCGTTGTTTGTGTTTGCCTTTATGTTGCTGCGTCGGCTGGGTCTGCTCAGCCTTTCTGGTTGGCGAAACTCTATTGACTGGTTTAAGCCATGGCTGCGTGTTGCTGGCTATTGTGGATGCGAGGCTGCGCTGCGAAATCTGGTTTACGCATGGGTCATTCTTCGTTTGATTAATCACAGTGGCTCCGCGCCCGTGTATTGGAATGCCAATCAAATCATTTGGGGTTGGTTGTTGCTTCCGATTTTGGCTTTGGGGAAAGTAGTGCAGCAAGACGTTGCAAATACCCGTGGTGAACTAGCTCTCCGCCGGGGAAAATATGTGATGGTCGTGGTTCTTTCTATGCTGTCTTGGCTGTTGTTAACTCCAGCGTGGGGCTGGTTAATCAGCCAAGTTCTAGGGGTGAAAGATCAAGCCCCTGTACATGACGTTTTAGCGCAGCTATTGCCGTTTTATGTCGTATTTAGTATCGGTCATATGCTGCAGTGCTACCTCTATGGAATGGGGCGAACAGACTTGATTTTTCGACAATCTCTTTGTGTGAATGTAGGCTATTACGGGGTTGTCGCTGTTGTCCTGAATTGGGCGGAAATCACGCTCAGTGTCACTGGCATCATCTGGATTTTTGGTTTGGGCGTATGCCTTGGGTTATTGATTACTTTGTGGCAAATACAGCGAACTGGCTATGGGAAGAAGTTGGGATTTTCAGCGCAACAAAAGACTTTATGAGGATGGGGAATCTGGCTTGTTGAGGCTTTATTTCGTTTTCTGCTTAGCTTGAACCATGGCGTGATAAGCAATCAATAGCAGCTTGTCTTCACCAGAAATCACGGGGCGATCTTTGCCGTGGGTGACGCAGTGCAAGGGGGCTTGCTACGATTCCAGCCTCTGTCGCGCACCGTTTGTATTGAGATTTCATGCCCGTAGTCCCGCCGTCTCCTGCTTTCATTGTTGGTATTGATCTGGGCACCAGCCACACAGTGGTGGCCAGCGTGCCGCTGGGCGGATCGGCCAAAGACATTGCCCTGCTCCAGATCGCACAGCGCAGCACGGCGGGTGAAGTGCTGGCGCAGCCGCTGCTGCCTTCGGTGCGCTACCAGGCGGCACCCGGTGAACTGGGTGATGCGTGGCAGTTGCCGTGGCCGCCTCAGGGGGCAGAAGCCGCCACCCCAGCCGTGATTGGTCGCTGGGCGCGTGATCTGGGCGCTGCTGTACCCATGCGCCTGGTGGCCAGTGCCAAAAGCTGGCTCTCGCACACGGGGGTAGATCGCACGGCCGCCATCCTGCCGTGGGGGGCGGGGGACGATGTGGCCAAGGTGTCGCCGCTGCAAGCCAGCGCTTCGTACCTGGCCCATGTCAAAGCCGCGTGGGATGGGCAGCACCCCAGTGCACCGCTGCATCAGCAAACCGTGGTGCTCACCGTACCTGCCTCATTCGATGAGGGCGCGCGCGCACTGACGCTGGAGGCCGCCAGTCTGGCCGGTCTGCAGCAGGTGAATTTGCTGGAAGAACCCAAGGCAGCCTTTCACGACTGGCTGTTGCTGCAAGGCGAGCAACTGGCTTCCCAACTGGCCGACAGCCGTCTGGTACTGGTGGTGGATGTGGGCGGCGGCACCACTGATTTGACACTGATCCGCGTGGAGGCTGCAGACTCTGAGGGCGAACTGCCTGTGCTGACGCGCACTGCCGTAGGCGAGCACCTGATGCTGGGCGGCGACAACATGGATCTGGCGCTGGCGCACCAGCTGGAGCCCGCACTGGCGGGGGCAGGCCAGCGCTTGCCAGCGGCGCGTTTTGCGCAGCTGGTGCAGCGCTGCCGGATCGCCAAAGAGCAATTGCTGGCACAAGATGCACCCGGGCATGTCACGGTCACGCTGCTGGGGGGCGGCAGCCGTTTGCTGGCCCAGAGCCAGTCCGTCACGCTCACACAGGCGCAGGTGCAGCAATGGGTGGTGGAAGGTTTTTTACCGCCTGCTGCCATGACCGATCACCCCGCCAAACGCCAGGGCGCGTTGCGCGGCTTTGGTCTGCCGTACCCGGCAGACGCTGCCATCAGCCGCCATCTGGCGCAGTTTCTGGCGCAGCACGCAGCGGGCGCTTTGCCCGATACCGTGCTGCTCAATGGCGGCGTGTTTCACGCCCATGCGCTGGTAGAGCGCTTGACACAGCAGCTCAGCGACTGGCGCGGCAGTCCCGTGCGCGTGCTGCACAACCCGCATCCTGACTGGGCCGTGGCCCGGGGTGCTGCCGCCTATGGGCTGGCACGGGTGCAGGCAGAGCACGCACCGGCAACCGATCGGCTGCCTGCATCCGAGCAGTCAGCACAAACAGCGGCCACAGCCATATTGCCGCAGATTGGGGGTGGCTCGGCCCGCAGCTATGGGCTGCTCTTGCCCGGCAAGGCCGGGCAAGCCCCGGATATTCTTTGCTTGCTGCCCAGGGGCACGCCAGAGGGGGTGCGCATGGTGCTTTCGGGCCGCCGTTTTGCATTGCGGCTGGGGCAGGCGGTGCGCTTTGTGCTGCTGGCTAACAGCCAGCACCGTGCCCCCATGCAGCCGGGGCAGTTGATCAAGCTGGAGGGCGAGGGCTGGGTGGAGCTGCCACCACTGTCCATGGTGCTGCCAGCGCCGCAAGGCCAGGTCATGGCGCAGGTGGAAGTGCAGTTGCAAGCTTGCATGACCGAAGTGGGCACGCTGGAAGTGCGTTGCACCCGCATTCAAGACGGTGTGGCCGACCCAGCGCAGTCCTGGTTGCTGCCTTTTAGCGTGCGTGGTGCCGTGGGGCAGGCGGCACAAGAAAACCCGGCGGCTGACGCTGATGCAGAAAGCACTGCAGACCAAAAAGACCCAAAAGACTCAAAAGGCCTGAAAACAGCCGACACCCTATTGCCCCAAGCAGTGGCGCAGCTGGACCGTATCTTTGGCACGCAAGCGCAAGCAGTCACGAGCAAAGAAGTGCGTCAGTTGCGCCAGTCGCTGGAGAAATTGCTGGGCGGGCGCGAGGGCTGGGATGTGGGCCTGCTGCGGGCCCTGTTTGATGCGCTGCTGGCCCGTGCCAAGCGCCGCCGCCGCAGCGCAGACCATGAGCGTGTCTGGTTCAATCTGGCTGGCTGGTGCCTGCGCCCCGGTGTGGGGGCGCAGCTCGATAGCTGGCGGATTGCACAAGTGTGGTCACTGTACGAGCAGGGTCTGGGCCACGCCAAAGAGGCCGCCAACTGGACGGAGTGGTGGGTCTTTTGGCGCCGTGTGGCGGCCGGTCTGAATGAAGAGCAGCAAATGCAGGTGCTGGAAGCCGTGGCCGGTGCCATGCAAAAGACTGTGCAGCAAACCACCCAGCGCAGCGTGGCAAGCGGTGGCGGTAAAGCCAGCTTGGGCAGCTATGACGACATGCTGCGCCTGTTTGCCGCCATGGAGGCTGTGCCCTGGTCCTACCGCCAGGAGATGGGGCAGTGGATGCTGCAGCGCCTCAAGCGCCCCGATGAATCCGTGCAGACCTGGTGGGCCATTGGGCGCGTGGCTGCACGCCAGCCGCTGGCCGCCAATGCGCATCTGGTCATGCCGCCAGCGGCTGCGCAAGAGTTTCTGGATGCCACGCTGCAGCAAGACTGGCGCAAGAACGAAACCTCCATGTTTGCGGCTGTACAGATTGCGCGCATGACGGGTGACCGTGCACGCGATGTACCCGATGCGGTGCGTCAGCAGGTGCTGGAGAAAATGCGCGCTTCAGGTGCGCCTGAACGCTGGGTGACGCTGGTCGAGCAGGTGGTGCAGATGGAGGCCGAAGACCAAAAACGCAGCCTGGGTGATAGCGTGCCACCAGGGCTGGTGTTGCTGCCACCGGGCAGCCGTGCGCCAGCGTAAGCGCTGGCATTCAGTATTTTTTTGAACATGGGCTGAGGAAATCAGCCCTCTTTTATGCACCAAGGTTGGCTGGGTATGCGATGGTTTGTCGGGTGGATGGGCTGTTTTTTTAGCCTGTTTCTGTACAGCAGTGCGGTCTACGGGCTGCTGCATGGAGTGCTGGGACAGACGCTGGTGTTTGGTGCCTTGTATCGCATGTTCATGTACCACGATGCCTATGCCTTTCAATACATTGCGTTGTTTTGTGCAGTGCATGCCTCGGTCGCTATGGCGGCCATCTATGGCCTGCCGCAAAGCCTGCGCAGTCACCGCTGGCTGCTGGCAGCAGGCACTTTGCTGGTGACCATCGCTGTGGCTTCTGTCCTGGGCGGTGTGCTCTGGAAAATCCATGACATGCTGGCGGGCTACTTTCCTTCTGGGCCAAGGCTGTGGCAAGACTTGCTGTGGGGCGCTGAAATGGGCTTTTATCTGGGCTGGCAGGTGCTGGCCATGTCGCAGCCCTACAGCTTGCTGTGCCTGCTGGGCTTTGTGTGGGTCACGCTCAAGTGCAGCCAGCTGGCGCACGGGCCCCGCAGCGCGCATATGCTCTGACACCGCCTTGTCTGCAACCAGCCATTGGCCCGCGTACTGGCAGCTATGCCTAGGCGCACTCGGGCTGTAGGGCATGGCTCGCCCCGTTGATCTGTTTTGAAATCTTGCTGTGATGTCTGCTTCTAACTCCGTGCCCGTTTCCGTGTTTCGTTCCCGCTTGTGGCTGGCGCTGCTGGCGGTGCTGGTCATCGCTGTGGGACTGGCTTCGCGCCGTGGCTGGTCGCCGTTTCCTGCGGTGCTGGGCAATTACCCGGGCGACATGCTCTGGGCATGGCTGGTGTTCTTGTGCATGGCCTGGCTGCGGCCCGCCATGGCGCGCGGGCGGCTGGTGGCTGCTGCTTTGCTGATTGCGTTTGCGGTGGAGTTGCTGCAGCTGTACCAGGTACCGTGGATTCAGGCCGTGCGCGCCACCACACCGGGTTATCTGGTACTGGGCAATGGGTTTGATCCTCTGGATCTGCTGGCCTACGTGGTGGGCATAGGTCTGGGCGCATGGGTCGATGCATGCTGGCCCTGGGCGGTGCCGCGTACGGCTGCAGGGCAATCGATGCAGCCCTGATCAGCGCTGGCCGCTTTGTGACAACACTCTTGCTCGCACTGCCTAAAATTGGCGCGTCACAACACGCAGCGAGGGGATTGCAATGGGATTGCTAGATGGCATGCTGGGCAACGCATCCAAGGTGGATGCGGCCAAGTTTGAAACGGAATTTACGCAAATTCTGGCTCCGGGCGAGAAGATAGAGCACGTCTACCAGCTGATTCGTGACTACTTCGTCTTTACAGACAAGCGACTGGTGCTGGTGGACAAGCAGGGCATCACCGGCAGCAAGGTGGAATATCACTCGCTGCCGTACAAAAGCATTACCCACTTCAGTGTGGAGACGGGCGGCACCTTCGATCTGGATGCGGAGTTGAAGATCTGGATTTCCGGCACGGCGGCACCCGTGCAAAAGCAATTCAACAAAAAACTGAGCATCTACGAAGTGCAGTCGGTGCTGGCCAGCTACGTACTCAAATGACTATGAAACCCTTACTGCGCAGATCTGTTTTCGCCCTTTTGGCTTTGGGTGGACTTGCCCCATTGGCGTGGGCACAACCGGCCACCTGGCCCACCAAGCCCATCACGTTTGTCGTGCCGCAAAACCCCGGCGGTGCCAACGATGTGATTGCGCGCGCGGTGGCGCAAAGTCTGGGCACCTCGCTGGGCCAGCCCGTGATTGTGGAAAACCGCCCCGGTGCCAACGGCAATGTGGGCACCAGCCAGGTGGCCCGCAGTGCTGCCGATGGCTATACGTTTTTGGTGACGGCACAAAGCGCATACACCATCAACCCGGCGCTGTATTCCAGGGTGCCGTTTGACCCGATCAAGGACTTCACGCCGGTGATGCAGCTGGCTGTAGCCCCTTATCTGCTGGTGGTGAACCCGAACTTTCCGGCCAAGACGCTGGACGAGCTGGTGGCCTATGCCAAAGCCCACCCCGGCAAGGTTGAATATGCATCGGCAGGCAATGGCACGCTCAACCACTTGCTGGGAGAGATGCTGAAAAAGCAGCGTGGTGTGGACTTGCTGCATGTGCCTTACAAGGGCGCAGCCGCTGCGGCCACCGATGTGGTGGCGGGCCAGTTGCCCGTAACGTTTGGCAGCTTTCCCGGTGTAATGCCCTTTGTGACCAGCGGCAAGCTGCGCGTGCTGGGCGTGGCCTCTGACAAGCCCACGCCGCTGGCCCCTGAGGTTGCAGTGCTCAAGGAGCTGGCGGTCACATCGTGGTACGGCTTGCTGGCCCCGGCTGGCACACCCCGGCCGGTGGTGGACAAGGTGTACACGGCCATCACTCAGGTGCTGGCCACCCCGGCGATGCAAGAGCGCCTCAAAACACTGGGCGCTGAGCCTGTGCAATCGAGCCCCGCCAGTTTTGCCGCCAGCTTGCCCGCTGAGCTGGCGCACTGGAAAAAGGTGGTGGATGCCTCGGGTGCTCACATCGACTGATGCGTGACTGACGGCGGTGCCCAGCGCCTGCCGTGGCCGCTTGGGCATGCCATATGCTGCGTGGGCGACTGTGAATGGTTCCGGCTGCGCTGCGCATTTGCTATGTTCCAGCGCAGTCGTTTTTTCTCTGGAGTGCCTCCATGCCAACGCCCAATCTTTTCAAACGTGCCCTTAAAGCAGGCCAGCCACAAATTGGTCTGTGGTCCACACTGCCTTCGCCTTATGTGAGTGAGCTGGTTGCAGGCAGTGGCTTTGACTGGCTGCTGCTGGACACCGAGCACACGCCCACTGATGTTCCGCAGATGGTGCAGCAACTGCAGGGCGTGGCGGCGGCGCAGGTGCGCGCAGGCTGCGCACCTACACAGGCGGTGGTGCGGCCAGCGTGGAATGACAAAGTGCTGATCAAGCGCTATCTGGACATTGGGGCGCAAACGCTGCTGCTGCCTTTTGTGCAAAACGCCGATGAAGCCCGGGCTGCGGTCGACGCTGTGCGCTACGCACCGCAAGGGGTACGCGGCATGGGGGGCAGCATGCGCGCCTCTAACTTTGGACGTGACAGCGAGTATGTGGCCAAGGCGGCCCATGAAATTTGTCTGCTGGTGCAGGTGGAAACGCGCGATGCGCTGGTGAATCTGGAAGAAATTGCCAGCGTGGAGGGGGTCGATGGCGTATTCATTGGCCCGGCAGATCTGTCGGCCAGCCTGGGCTACGCAGGGCATTCCACGCACCCGGACATGACGGCCATCATCGACGACGCCTTGCACCGCGTGCGCAGCTGCGGCAAAGCGCCGGGTATTTTGGTGACCAGCCCCGAGCGCGTGCAAAGCTGCTTGCACCAGGGCGCGCTGTTTGTGGCTGTGGGCATGGACATGCTGCTGCTGCGCGCAGGCGCCGATGCGCTGGCTGCGCGTTTCAAGCCATCGCAAATCAACGCTGGCGCTAGTGCTTCTATGTATTGAGCCGTTCATCGGGCTTTCTACAATGCTTGAACTGCGGCGGCTCGGGCGCTAGCGCTCAGTGCCTCTTTAAAAAAGAAGCGCTCAACGCTTACCTGTAAACGTTTTCAAATACTTTTGTATCTGAAAACATTAACTGGTAAGCGATAGCAGCTATTAAAACCTTCTTTGCACCGCGTTGTCTCTGGACGGCCTTCTTCATTCCTCAGCTGAGAACATTCCATGTCCCATTCTTATCCTGACACCCAATTGCTCATCAACGGTCAATGGCAGCCAGCGGCCAGCGGCAAGACCATTGCCGTGCACAACCCGGCCACGGGCGCTGTGATTGGGCAACTGGCGCATGCAGGCATCGAAGACCTGGACCGCGCGCTGGCCGCTGCTGAAAAGGGCTTTGCCATCTGGAAGAACACCAGCGCCCATGAGCGCCAGGCCACCATGCGCAAGGCAGCAGCGCTGCTCAAAGAACGTGCCGACGATATCGCCGCGCTGCTGACACAAGAGCAGGGCAAGCCACTGGCCGAGGCCAAGGGCGAAGTGCTGGCGGGCGTGGGCATCATTGAATGGTTTGCCGACGAGGCCCTGCGCCTGTATGGCCGCATCGTGCCTGCACGCCGCGGCGATGTGCAGCAACTGGTGATCAAGGAGCCCGTGGGCCCCGTGGCGGCCTTTACGCCGTGGAACTTTCCCGTCAACCAGATCGTGCGCAAGATCAGCGCTGCGCTGGCCACGGGCTGCTCTTTCCTGTGCAAAGCGCCAGAAGAAACCCCGGCTTCGCCCGCTGCGCTGTTTCAGTGCTTTGTCGATGCGGGCGTGCCCGCTGGCGTGATTGGTCTGGTCTATGGCGACCCGCACGAAATCTCCAGCTACCTGATCCCCCATCCCGTGATCCGCAAGATCACCTTCACCGGCTCTACGCCTGTTGGCAAGCAACTGGCGGCCATGGCGGGCGCGCACATGAAGCGCAGCACCATGGAGCTGGGCGGCCACGCCCCGGTGATCATTGCCGAAGACGCCGATGTGGAACTGGCCGTGAAAGCCGCCGGTGCCGCCAAGCTGCGCAATGCAGGCCAGGTGTGCATTTCGCCCACCCGCTTTCTGGTGCACAAGAGCCTGGAAAAGCAGTTTGCCGAGCAGGTGGTGGCGTACTTTGCATCCATCAAAGTCGGCAATGGGCTGGATGCCGATACCAAGATGGGCCCGCTGGCCAATCCTCGCCGCGTCACCGCCATGCAGTCGCTGGTTGCCAACGCGCAGGCCAAGGGTGCCAAGCTGTTGATGGGCGGCCAGACGCTGGGCGATGCAGGCAACTTTTATGCGCCCACTATCTTGGCCGATGTGCCGCTGGATGCCGATGTGTTCAACAACGAGCCCTTCGGCCCCATGATTGCCATGCGCAGCTTTGACAAGCTGGACGAAGCCATTGCCGAAGCCAACCGCCTGCCGTATGGCCTGGCCGCCTATGCGTTCACCGCATCGCTCAAGAACGCGCACCTGCTGACCCAGCAGGTGGAGACCGGCATGCTGTGGATCAACCAGCCTGCCGTGGCCTCTGCCGAAATGCCGTTTGGCGGCGTCAAGGATTCGGGCTATGGCTCGGAAGGCGGCATGGAGGCACTGGAGGCCTACCTGATCCCCAAGGCTGTCTCGATTGCGATGGTCTAAGACACCCAGTACGCTGACAGAAAAAAGGCCGCAGCTGCGGCCTTTTTAATTGGGTTAAAGCATTCGGATCAGGGTCAGGGGGCTGGCACATCGTCACCCAGCGGCCTGCCATCGCTGGCGCGCTCATCGGTGTTGACCAGGCCTTTCTTCACATCACGGTGGGCTTGCTGCATCTCAGGGGCCGGCTGCTGGTCCGTCATGTTCACGGACTGATCTCGCTCGTGGGGCAGCTTGCCTTGTGCGCCTGCGTCAGTGGGGCGCTGCTTGCGGGTCGTATCAATGTGGGGTTCTGCCTGTGTGGCGCTGGGCTTGTGCTGGGGCATGGCGGCCTCCTTTCAGGCTGCAGTGTGGCTGCATCGGGCGCGTGGCGCTGTAGTCCAGTGGCTGGCATGGGGGCTGGCAAATGAAAAGTTCTTTTCAAGCTGTTGCGCGCAAGTGCGCTGACTGGCAAGTCCTACAGCGCATGGCCGCAGCTTGCGGCACTATCAAGGCATCAGCCGTGTGCTTGCACTGCGCGCATGCGCAAAGCCTTTTTCAATCACAACATGGAGGACACGAATGACTTTAATCCCCGGCGAAACCCAACCCGGCTTTACCGAGCTGTTTGCCCAACTGGGCCTGCCCAATGATGAAGCCAGCATTGCGCAGTTCATCCGCCAGCACGCGCCTTTGGCCGATGACGTACTGCTGCACGAAGCACCATTTTGGTCGCCACAGCAGGCGCAGATGCTCAAGGAAGAGATACGGCTGGATGACGACTGGGCCATTGTCGTGGACCAGCTCAATGCCGCACTGCGTGGCAAACCCAGACTGGAAAAAGTCTGAACACCGGGCGCGCAGCGTCCCAATAAAAAGGCAACCTCAGGGTTGCCTTTTTATTGGGTTAGAAGCGCTTCACCCAATCACCCACTAGCCCAGCCAGTGCGCCAGGAGCAGGCCTGCACCCAGCAGCCATGCAAACAAGAGGGCTGCCAGCAGCAAAGGTTTGACGCCTGCAGCACGCACTGCGTGCACATGGGTGGTCAGGCCCAGAGCGGCCATCGCAATGGCCAGCAGCAGGTTGTCCAGCTGCACACCCAGCTTGACCAGACTGGCAGGCAGGATGCCCAGCGAGTGAATCCCGGCCATCACCACAAAGCCCAGCGCAAACCACGGAATCGTGACCTTGCCAGCGCTGCTGGTGCTGCCGCCCTGGGCGGCTTCATCGCGGGCCAGCCACCACGACAGCAGCAGCAAGAAGGGGGCGAGCATCATCACGCGCACCATCTTGGCAATCACTGCGGTGTCTGCCGCTTGCGGGCTGATAGCAGCCCCTGCCGCCACCACCTGTGCCACTTCATGCACGGTGGCGCCAACGTACAGCCCGTAGTTTTGTGCATCGGCCTGCAGCCAGCCATGGCTGGCGTTCCACTGGAACAAGGCGGGGTACAAGAAGGTGGCCACGGTGCCAAATACCACGACGGTGGCAATTGCCACTGACACATCCTGTGCGCGGGCTTTGGCAACGGGGGCGGTGGCCAGCACGGCGGCAGCGCCGCAAATCGAGCTGCCTGCACCCACCAGCAGCGTGGTGCGCCTGTCCATTCCCAGTACGCGCTGGCCCACAAGGCAGGCCAGGCCAAAGGTGCTGCACAGCACCAGCGCATCCATCACCACGCCACTCCAGCCAACCGAGGCAATGTCCTGAAAAGTTAGGCGCAAACCGTAAAGCACGATGCCTGCGCGCAGCAGTTGCTGCTTGCCCAGAGCCACACCAGGCGTGGCAACGCTGGCCATGCGCGGGTAAATGGTGTTGCCAATCAGCAAGCCCAGCACGATGGCCAGTGTGAGTGCACCCAGACCGTGTGAGGCAAACCATGGGTGCTCGGACAGGGCCACAGCCACAACGGCAACGGCTGCGCTGAGCCCCAGACCGGGCCCTATGCGGCGCAGCCATTCGGCGGGATGAAAGAGAAAATCAGAAAAAGTGAAAGTGTTCATATGCCATCCGAAGCGGTAATGCCTTGTCCGGATGCATGCACTTTAGATAAGTTGGTTATATTTGTATAACGAATAGTTTGAGTAAAAACTACCTGCTTTATGGGTAGATGAATCACGGGCTTGCCATGCTGCACCTGACGCTGCGACAACTTGAAATCTTCTGCGCTGTTGCGCAAAGTGGCTCCACCGTGGCGGCTGCTGATGCGGTGGGCCTGTCGCAATCGGCCACCAGTGCGGCTTTGCAGCAGCTCGAAGGCGCTTTAAATACCTTGCTGTTTGAGCGCGTGGGCCGCAATCTGGTGCTTAACGATGCAGGGCGTGCCTTGCTGCCACAGGCGCTGTCTTTGCTGGAGCAGGCCCGCAGCCTGGAGCAGGCACTGGGCAATGGCGGCGCTGGCTTGCCAGTGCGCCTGCGTGTGGCAGCCAGTACCACGGTAGGCAGCTATGTATTGCCCCCTGTGCTGGCGGCGCTGGCCCGCAGCCACCCGCACATCAGCGTGGACGTGCGCATCAGCAACACACGCAAGGTGGCACAGGCCGTGGAGTTGCTGGAGGCAGACATTGGCCTGATTGAAGGCAGCAGCCACTGGAGTGGGCTGCAGGTGCAACCCTGGATCAAGGATGAGCTGGTGATTGTGGCTGCCCCCAGTGATGCGCTGGTGCATGCGGCGCAGAGCAAGCCTGTGGGGGTGGGGGTGCTGCGCCAGGCGCGCTGGTTGCTGCGCGAAGAGGGCTCAGGCACGCGGGAGATGGTGGAGCATGCCTTGCTGCCACGCTTGCAGCAGCTGCAGGCCACGGCCACGCTGGGCAGCTCTGAAGCCATTGCACGCTGTGTGGTGCAGGCGCTGGGCATCAGCTGCCTGCCACGGGTGCTGGTGCAGTCCATGCTGGATGACGGCAGCTTGGTAGTGTTGCCCACATCGCTGCCCAAGATGGAGCGGTACTTTTCCATCGTGCAGCGCACGGGCAAACATGCATCGCCTGCGTTGCAGGCATTTCTTGATGCCTGTATGGCGCATGCACAGGTGTAGTTGCAAGTTCAGAATGCTTCTTAAAAAAGAGCTGCTAGCGCTTTGTTTATAAGGTTTTCAGATAGTTATATATCTGAAAACAAGTGCTGATAAGCGCTAATAGCTCTCTTTTTACTTGACTGGAATGGGTGTGCTGCGCGGCACAGGCACAGCGGCCACGCTGTTTTGGGGCGAGCCTTCAATCACGCGGTCGGAATACGTCATGTACACCAGCGTGTTGCGCGTGGTGTCCACCATGCGCACCACGCGCAGGCGTTTGAACAGCAGGGATGTGCGCTCGGTAAACACTTCTTCCTGCTGCTTGATGGGGGCGGCAAAACCAATGGGGCCAGTGGCCTGACAGCTGATGGACGCCTCTGAGCGGTCTTCCGCCAGACCCAGACCGCCTTTGATGCCGCCAGTCTTGGCGCGTGAGACGTAGCAGGTCACGCCAGAGACCTTGGGGTCGTCATAAGCATCCACCACAATCTTGTGATCAGGCCCAATGAACTTGAACACCGTATCGACCGAGCCAATCGTCTCGGAGTTGGCTGCGGCGTAACCGCAACCGAGCAGCAGGGCTGCGCTGGCAAGCCAGAGTCTGTGTGCTTTCATAGACCGCAAGCATACGGCCAGCCTGCGTGTTGTGCTGGTGCAAGATGCACCACTGCAGTTGCAGGTTTGCCCGCAGTGCCGTGCAGCCATGGCTGCACCACCGCACAATCGCCGCTCTTTTGGAGATGCGCAGGCATGGCTAGTAGCCCATGCCGCTGCGCCCATGGCCTGCTGCACGCAGGCCAATTTTTCGACTGTGTTGCCATGTCCCGTGATTCTTCTTTGGCGCAACCCTCTGTATTGGCTGCGCCCGCTTTGCTTTTGATGGCCGTCGCCTGCGGGCTGTGTGCCGGGGGCAATTACTTCAACCAGGCGCTGCTGCATTCCATTGCCCTGCATTTCGGGGTGGATGATGCCGCTGCGGGCCTTTCGGTCACCCTGGCGCAGGTGGCCTATGCCGTGGGCCTGCTGTTCATCACGCCGCTGGGTGACAAGTTCGAGCGCCGTCGCATGGCCGTTGTGCTGATGCTGCTGGCGGGCGCAGGGCATGCCATGGTGGGCTGGTCCAGCAGCTTTGCCATGTTCATGGCTGGCACCCTGATTGCAGGCTTGTTCTCTGTGGCCTCGCAGGTGCTGGTGCCCATGGCCGCTGCGCTGGCTGCGCCCGGCCATGCGGGGCGCAATGTGGGGCTGGTACTGAGCGGCTTGCTGGTGGGCATCTTGCTCTCGCGCAGCGTGGCAGGGGGACTGTCAACGCTGGGCGGCTGGAACCTGGTGTACCAGGTGACCGCCATCACCATGGTGCTGATGGCGGTGTCCATAAGCCATTTGCTGCCCACCTCGCGCCATGCTCAACCTATGCCGTATGTGCAGGTGCTGCGCTCCATGGGCGCATTGCTGCGCACCCAGCCTGCGCTGCGCTTGCGCACCACGGCCAGCGCACTGGCCTTTGCCTCGGTCAGCGTGATGTTTGCCACCATGGCGCTGGTCCTGTCCAGCGCACCCTTGCAGCTGAGCGACATGCAGATTGGCCTGGTGGCTCTGGCCGGTGTCACAGGTGCACTGATTGCCAATGTGGCAGGCAGTTGGGCCGATCAAGGCAAAGACCGCACCTTGCTGCGAGCCGGGGCTGTGGCGCTGCTGCTGTCATGGCTGCCGCTGTGGTGGGGACAGACCAGCGTGGCGTGGTTTGTAGTGGGCGTGCTGGTGATGGATCTGGGCCTGCAAGCCATCAACGTGACCAACCAGTCGAGCATTGCCAGCCTGCTGCCCGAAGCACGCAGCCGCATGAATGCGGTCTACATGACGGGCTACTTTGCAGGTGCATCTGCCGGTTCTGCCCTGGGTGTGTGGGCATGGAACCTGGCAGGCTGGCAAGGCGCGTGCAGCGTGGGTGCTGGCTTGGCGGCACTGGCTGCGGTGAGCGTGTGGCGAGGCGTGCGCTGGGCAAAGCGCCAGCAACGCCTCAACAACATGCAGACGGCTTAAGCGCGCTGGAGAGCATTCGTGTGCTGGCCGGCAGCCGAGCCATTGCGCAACGCCGCATGCTCAACCATCGGCTGCGTGCTATCGATGAAGAGCTGGCTCGTCTGAATGAAGAAATTCAGTTGCAGGGACGTCGCGCCGCACTGGCTCAGACACATCTGGTGCGCCAGCAGGAACTGGTATCCGAAAGTCGCCGGCGTTCTTTAGGATTTCACGGGTGCGGGGCAAGCTGTTCTAGCGCGTGACACTATAGGGCCTGAGTCCCAGAGCCTGACCGTCTATGGGCGCCGCAACGCCTGCAGGTGGGCATGCTGTTGGAAGCCGGCATCATCCTGAACAGGTGCCGACTTTATGAGTGGGCGCTGGAGCCTATTTATTCCGTTTCGGGGAAATGGCTCGAGTAGAGAATAAAACGGTGATTTCTATTGACAGTTGCGTGTCTGTATATGATTGTTTTTGAGGTTAAAAGTAGGAGACGGCGCAGAGTGGTCTATTAAATTCTTGGGGGAAAGGTTTATGTTGGGGGGATTTTCAGACTTCTGGCTAACTATGGTTCTTGACTTGCTGGCCTATGCAATCTTGTTTGGCGTTTATGTAGCGCTATTGCATGCGAAAGGGCGCAGTTATGACAGAAAGAGCGTAATACCTATTCTGATTTTGCTCCCGCTTGCATTGGTTGTTGGCGGCATAGCAAAGTCACAGCTGTTGTAATAAAAAATCGCGATAAGAAAAAAGCAGAGGTAAAGCGCGTGGACTCTCCACGCGAGATATGGAGCTGGTGGCTGGGTCCTCTGGCCCTGTTGGCGCTGCAATTGGTGCGGCCAGCGGCGCAGCAACATATATCGGGTCGGCGGCGATAGGTTCAGGAGAAGAAAGCCTGACAGGACTTGCCGGCAGTACAGTGACGGGTGCTGCTGTTGGCGGCCTTACTGCGCCTGCTGGAATATCGGCCATGCAGGCTGGTGCACTCACCATTGTCGGGACCCAGGTTGGGTATTACCGAGGGATGGCTGGAGGATTTGCACAAAGCGCAGCAGAGCAGGCTGGGACTGACCATGGAGTTGGCGCAGGCTGCATGCGGCATGGCCATGCTGGCTAATCCTGTAGCTGTGCGCCAGACATTCCATTAAGCTGAACCTCCCTTTGTTATCCAGCTGGGAGTAGCCATGAAAATCAGTGCGCGCAATGTTCTGCCAGGCAAGGTCGTATCGATGGTGAAAGGCCCCGTGAGTACCGAATTGACGCTAGAGATTGCGCCGGGTGTTCAGGTCACGTCTTCCATCACATCGACATCGGCCACATCTCTCGGGCTCAAAGAAGGTGATCAGGCGTATGCCGTCATCAAGGCCTCTTCCGTGATGGTGGCGGTGGACGACTAAAACCCTGCGCGGGCAATGAAAAATGCCTTGGCAGGCGTTGGTGCTTCGCCCGTTGAATCCATGTCTGAAATTGACCGCCAGTCGCCCCATATTGGGCCTGCTTCGGCTTCTCAGTAGCCAGTCAGAGCCCATGTCAGCTCGGCGCTTTCAGACTCCTTTGTCACACTCACAACCTGTCCTCACCGCTTATGACTCTCGCAGAAATTTGCATCCTGATTGCCTGCCTGCTTCCCATCGTCTGCGCTGGTATTGCCAAGTCCAAGGGCTTTGGCAAACCGCGCCGCGAAGGCGGCTTTGACAACCACAATCCACGAAGCTGGCTGGCTGACCTTCAGGGCTGGCAGGCACGTGCCCACGCGGCCCAGCTCAATAGCTTTGAGGTCCTGCCGCTGTTCATCGCTGGCGTTCTGGTGGCCCAGAACCACCAGGCCGCCCAGCACACCGTCGATGCGCTCGCGGTGGCCTTCATCGTCCTGCGTATCGGCTTTATCTGGGCGTACCTTGCTGACCGCGCCAACCTGCGGTCAGCCCTGTGGGCGCTCGGTCTGGCTTGCTGTATTGCGCAGTTCTTCGTGTAACAGCCGTTGTCTGTGTGCACAGCCGCCTGTGGGGGGGCGGCTCTGGGCTGGCTGCAAGATTTTCAGCCAAGCCGCTGCAATCGTTTGACGGCCACCCATGGGTGCTTAAAAATTCCCGTGCTTCACACGCTAAGTGCTGCTGGCAATGCCGAGCAGAACCCCAAAAAAGACCAGAAGGCCGCCGAACGCCCGGTCAATCCAATGGCGCACGGCCAGCAGGCGCTCGCGTACAGCGCCCGCCGAAAAACACATGGCCACGATGGCAAACCATGCAATATGTGCCACTGCAATAAAAAGGCCATAGCTCACCTGCATGCCTAGCGATGTGTCTGGCCGCACCACCTGTATGAAGAGGCTGACGATGAACACGGTGGTTTTTGGATTCAATGCATTCGTCAGAAACCCTGTGCGCAAGGCCTCCAGATCCGACACCGGCACCAATGCTGAGTGTGCGAAGTCTCCGGGCTTTTGCGTGCGGAGCATCTTGAGGCCAAGATGAATCAAGTACAGCGCCCCCAGCAGTTTGATTGTGGTGAACAGCCATGCTGACTGCTGGATAAGCAGGCCGACCCCCAGCAGGGTATAGCTGACATGCACCAGAACACCCAGTCCAATTCCCAAGGCGGTGAGCACGCCTGAGCGCCTTGACAGCAGCAAACTGTTGCGGCTGACCATGGCAAAGTCGGGGCCAGGGCTGATGACAGCCAGCAAAGTGATGGTGATAACAGCTATCCATTCGGTCATGGGAATACATTAGAGGTATTGGTGATTCAGCCAATGCTATGAGGCTGTAGCTCTGGTGCATAACGATGATTTCTGACATGAATGGTGAGCACAGCTCACAGAATATGGGTGCACGCCTGCCTTCACTGCTGGCACTACGCTGCTTTGAAGCAGCGGCACGCTTAGAGAATTTCAGCCGTGCTGCGGATGAGCTGCACTTAACGCACGGCGCTGTCAGCCGTGCTGTGCGTCTGCTGGAGGATGACCTCGGGGTTGCGCTGTTTGACAGGCGCAGCAGGCGCGTATACCTCACTGATGCAGGCCGTCAGCTTTCGAAAGCCGTGGCTGGAGGTTTCGGCCTCATCCGCAATGCCGTCAACGAATTGCGTGCCAATGCCCGGCAAGAAAAACGGTGGGTACTGTCCTGCGAGCCCACATTGCTTATGCGCTGGTTGATACCTCGGTGGCCAGACTTTCAGGCGCGGCATCCGCAAGTCAATATCCATCTGGTGGCAGGCGGCGGGGAGTTTTCTTTCGCCAGCGGCATTGACCTTGCCATACGCCGTAACGATTTTCAGTGGCCTGACCACTATGAAGTGGAGCCACTGTTTACTGAAAAAATTGGCCCAGTCTGCCGTCCAGACAAAGTCGGCGATTGGTTGAATGTGCATGCCAAGAGCGCACAGCTGCGCTCTGATGCACCTTTGCTGCATACCCATACGCGTCGCAGCGCATGGTCAGACTGGGCGATGGCCGCAGGGCAAGAATTGCCAGAAAAAAACAGTCTTTTCTTTGAACACTTTTACTTCAGCCTGCAAGCAAGCGTTGCCGGTTTGGGCATCGCGATGGGCCCATGGCTGTTGGTGCGTGATGACCTTGAAAGTGGCTTGCTGACCGCCCCTTTGGGCTTTGTAGAAGATGGTTCGCAGTACTGCATATTTTCCTCGCAACCGCTGCACCAGGCTGGGCCTGCAGCCATATTGCTGGAGTGGCTGAGAGACAAAGCATCGCAAGACGCAATGGGCACACCAAGCAAGACAGCGTAGTGGTGCCGCGACCGGCTGTTATGGGCAATGGCCTGGTTCCTCACCCAAAGGCTGCCGTCAAGCCATTGTGAAACGGGCAGGCGAAGGTGGTTCTTCAACCACGGACAGTTTTAGCCTCCCCCAGGGGGAACTCTGAAGTTATCGATGATCTTTTTCTCTGCGCGCACCAGAGCACTGCGGGCTATTTCGAGCCAATGCGTCAGACGGCTTTTCCATGTGCTCTTTACGGCTTCGCGTGGCTGACCAGGGGTGTTTTTTTGATCACTTTTCATGTTTGCCAATGCTCGGGAGCTGGCTAACATCTGTAAAGTTGAATTAAATGAATAGTCAATTCAGATAATCTGACGGTAAGACTTATGCGCAATCTCAATCTTGACCAGCTGCAGACATTGGTGGCGATTGCCGATCTCGGCACTTTTGCAGCGGCAGCACAAGCGCTGCATCTGGCTGCACCCACCGTCAGCCTGCATATCAAAGAGCTGGAGCAGCGCATGGATGCCACCTTGCTGGTGCGTGGCAGACGGCAGGCGGAGCTGACTTCTGCCGGGCAGTTGCTGGTGCGAGAAGGCCGCAAGCTGCTTTTGGCCTGCGACGATCTGATGGAGCATGTGCAGCGCCATGCCGCAGGCCGTGCGGGCACTGTGCGGGTTGGTGTCTCTGCAGGTGTGAGCACCCGGTTGCTGCCACTCATGCTGGAGGCATTGAGCCAGCGCAGCCCTGGCGTTGAAATTCGATTGGAGGCCGTAGGCTCTGCAGAGTCCATGAAGCGCTTGGCGGCAGGCACTCTGGATGTGGCCATAGTGGCCAGCCCTCAGCCGTCCAGTGCCGTGATTGCGCTTACGCCTTGGCGCAACGATCCTTTGATCGCCTTGCTGCCCGCGAGCTGGGAGGTGCCTGAAAAAGTCACGCCCGAATGGTTGTCGCAGCGGCGCTGGGCCTCTTTTTCAGCGCCCACGCAAATGCATGGACTGATCGCCACATGGTTCGCGCAGGCAGGCTATACGCCGCGCCCTTTTCTGGCGCTGACTTATCCAGGCGCGCTGAAAAGTTTGGCCGCTGCCAGCCAGAGCGCAGCACTGCTGCCGCTGGAGGAGGTGGAAGACCAGCTGCACTCCCCTGATGTGCAGATACGCCACCTCAGTCCTACGCTCATGCGCCCAATGGCTGTGGCCCACCGCGTGCAACCCGATCTGAACCCCGCTGTGTCCAGCGTGCTGGAGGTGCTTTCTTTATTTGGGAATGAACACCGGGGCGAGGAAATGCAGAAGCATCTAACAAAAAAATGAGCTGGATGCACCAGCCAAGAAATGACCGTGAACTGCCCTGCATAGGTGGCGGCTGGCGATCCGTTGCTGCCGCTCCGGATCAGAGCGCCAACAACTCATAATGTGCTCTAACAATTCCAAGCATCCATGCCCTCTCAATCAGCAGCGTTTTCCGCAGCGGTCAATCATCCTTCGCAGTACTCAGAATTCACCCATGCGTATCGGTGAACTCGCAGCTGTCACAGGCTGTACACCCAAAGCCCTGCGCCTTTATGAAGCGCATGGTTTGCTCGGCACAGTGGCACGGCGGCACGGCGGGGAAGTTACCGCCACTATGGCTTGAAAGATGTGCAGCGCGTGCAATGGATTCGCCAAGCATTGGCACTGGGATTTCGCCTGGCTGCACTTGAGCCGCTACGCACCATAGAAACTCCTGACGGTGCCGCAGCAGTTTTGACATTACTCCAGACCCGGCGAAGCGCCATCGCCGACGAGCTGGCGAGGCTGCAGGCTGCCGACACCGTGCTCGCCGAGCTGGCCGTGGAGCTAGCCACATGCGACGGTACAAACACGTGCCGCGCACCAGAGCCACTGGCGTAGCGCTTGACTCTGCCCCATAGGGCAAGGTGATGCTGGCGGTTTTCTGACTCAGCCTATGTGTATCACCATGCCACGCCGTATTCTCATCCTCCTCGGGCAGCCTTCTTCCAACAGCCTGTGTGCTGCTTTGGCTCGCACCTATGCCGACGCTGCGCGCCACTGTGGTGCCGAGGTGCGCCTGTTGGTATTGGGGGAAATGGTCTTCGATCCGATCCTGCACCATGGATATGAGCACCCCCAGCCACTGGAGCCCGACCTACGGGTGGCGCAGGCCGACATTACCTGGGCGCAACACCTCGTGTGGGTCTATCCGATTTGGTGGGGTGGACTGCCTGCGTTGCTCAAAGGATTTCTGGACCGCATCTTCCTGCCAGGCTTTGCGTTCAAATACCGAGCCAATTCTGCGCTGTGGGATCGCCTGCTCATTGGCCGCAGTGCCGAACTGCTGGTGACCATGGATTCCCCGCCTTGGTACTACCGCTGGGTGCAGCGCCAACCTGGCCACCGGCAAATGAAGCAGGCCATCTTGGAGTTCAGCGGAATCCAGCCTGTGCGCGTGCACAACTTTGGGCCAGTGGTCAAGTCCAGTGACGCCATGCGTGCGGACTGGATCAAACGTGTCCACATGCTGGGAACTCGTGCTGGCAGACGCTGAGAACGCATGCTCCTTATCCCTAAGTCGAGCTGATTGAGCAACACCAGCAGAGATTGCCCGATTGCAGATGCTCTAGGGCGTAACTGCTGTGCCCATGCTTGCGGGCATCATGTTGACCCAGAGCAAGGGGCCGAAGGCTTGCATTTTCAGCACCCGAATACCGCATAGCGGCACATTCATCGTCCTTCATAGGTGGTGGTTCACGACCCATTGCAGTCAGTCCTATACGTTCACATTGTCGATAAGAATGGGGGAATGAACGATACCAACCTTCCAGAGCGCCCCCTGTATGCAGCCGCATGTCATTGCGGAACTGTTCGTTTTTCTTTGCGTTTAACAGATGGCTTGAGAACAGCCCGTAGATGCAACTGCTCTTACTGCAGGATGCGAGGGGCAGTAGCGGTATCAGCCAACCTAGACGATATACAGGTCACGCATGGTAAAGATACGCTAACCCTGTATACGTTCAATACGGGAGAAGCCAAGCACTATTTTTGTTCAAAGTGCGGTATTTACACCTTCCACCAGCGTCGCTCATCGCCAGACCAATACGGAGTCAACGTGGCGTGTATAGATGGCATGAGTCCTTTTGACTTCGCAGAAGTGCCAGTTAACGAAGGCAGATCTCATCCGAAAGACAGAATTGGGGGTGGTTCTGCGATTGCAGGGTGGCTTAGATACGAAGCGAACCCCGAATCCGGCGAGCGCTGACCCTGCTTAGCACGTTCGCCTGCGTATGCTTCTGGCCGTACTGTCCTTAATAGGCGGCTCACTGCCCAAAGTTTTAATGCGCATGCATGCAGCTGTCAAACGCACAACCACAAAGCAAATGCATGTCCAGAAACGCTCTCCTTCGAAAGCTTGAGGGTGACTCAATTGTTCTTGCAAATAGAGTGTTTCATGCTTGCTCATGTGCACTGCACAACGCCAACAGGCTTGTAGTAGATCGCGAGTACGTAATTGAGGTGGTTGTCGATAGCATCAGCATGCTTGCATTACTCAGCCATGTCGCAACGACAGGCCGTTACCCATTTGGTAAATACGAATTAGTCGCATCTGTGTAGAATGCAACGCAATTTCATTGCCAGAGCCATCCCGTGCCAACCCCTCACAACTGCGACGCAGGTCAATCTGTAGGTCATATCTACACACTGCACCATGGCTGGCTTGTTGCATGGCTGCAGAGAAAGTTAGGGAACAGGGATGACGCGGCAGATATCGCACAAGACACGTTTACACGTCTGTGTGCCAGTACCAGAATTCAGTCCATTGAGCAGGCCAAAGAACCACGGGCCTATTTGACAACCGTTGCCAAGCGATTGATGTTCAATCACTTGGAGCGGCGTTCACTGGAGCAAGCCTACATCGCATCCCTGCAGCTTTTGCCTGAGGAAACCGCGCTGTCTACCGAGCAGCGCGCTATCTTGCTCGAAACGCTGGTTGAGCTGGATGCGCTTCTCAATGCACTGCCTGCGCCTGTGCGTACGGCATTTTTGATGTCTCAGCTTGATGGCATGTCGTATGAGGCTATTGCTGCGCAGATGCAGCTGAGCGTGCGAACTGTGGGCCGTTACATGGCACAGGGATTTAGGCAGTGTTTGCGCGTCATGATGGATGCATGACATGGCGAAACTGATCGACGAGAAGTTGCTTGATGAGGCCGCGCACTGGCTTGCCCGGATGCATGCATCTGACTTCAGCGCGTCAGAGCAGGCAGCGCTGGTGCAGTGGTGTACCCAAAGTGCAGCCCATGCGCAAGTATGGCGATGTGCGCAACATATAAAACGCCAGTTGCATGAGGTTCCGTCCTCGCTAGGCATGGCAGTTCTCAACCGTCCAGCTTCTGTAACGAATCGCCGGCACCTGCTGCGCAATACAGCCCTAACATTGGTAGCTGTGCCGGTGCTGGGCTGGCTCACATCGCAATCTTTGCCGTGGCAAGCCTGGAGTGCGGATTACCGTACCGCCAAAGGACAAAGGCGCACAGTTGTTCTGGCAGATGGCAGCCGTATCACGCTCAATACCGCATCGGCCATTAGTGCCAGTATGCGCAGTGATGCCCGCCTGATTGAGCACTACGAAGGGGAAATTTTGGTGGAAACCGCGCACAACGCTGTTTACCAGCATCTGCCCTTTATCGTGCAGACCAGAGACGGTCAGATGCAGGCACTGGGTACAAAATTCATCGTGCGTCAGCACGAGCAGGGCACCACGTTGTCAGTGCTGGAAGGCGCGGTACGAGCCACACCGGCTCACCTGGAGCAGGCCGCTACGGTTCACATACGTCAGCAGTTGCGGTTCACCGGTCATGCACTGGGAGCCACCACTGCACTGGACACCCACGCCGGAGCTTGGACTCAAGGCGTTCTATATGCAGAAAACATGCGACTGGAGGACTTTTTGCGGGAGCTTGGGCGCTACCGCAATGGAGTGCTGCACTGCACTCCAGAGGTGGCAGGTTTGCTGGTTTCAGGTGTCTATCAGTTGAGTGATACCGACCGCATTCTTCATCTGCTGGCACAAACACTTCCCGTGCGGTTGCAGATGCGCACACGATATTGGGTGAGCGTGGTGCAAGCCTGATCTTGGGCGGGTATTTTTACGTGGCACTCAAAAAGATGGTGCAAAGCTGTCCGGTTTTTGAATCTCGGCTGTTGTATGTAGTGAAGCCTTTTCATTACATATACGAGGATTGACAAATATGCCGGAAATTTGCGCGTTACGAGCTTGCCAAGCTCATTGCCAAAAGCCTTTGCGTCCCACAGCCCTAGCTGCAAAGGCCATGATGGCCGCCATTCTTGGTGCGGCAGTCATTGGCGCACAAGTCTTTCCGGCCCATGCCCAGAGCACACCTGCAGTGAATGCTGTTGTCGCGTTTCAGATTCCTGCCGGTCCGCTGGGTCAAGCGGTAATGAGCATGGCGGCGCAGGCAGGTGTCAATCTCAATGTCGATCTGCGCCAGCTCAGTACAAAGACCACCAATGGATTGTCTGGCAGCTATTCACTCGAAGAAGGCTTTGCGCGGCTGCTTGCAGATTCTGGATATCGCGTGCGTTTGGTAAGCTTTGGCAATTACTTGATCGAGCCGGCGCCTGCCAAAGTGGCCGCCACTGTGGAGCCTCCCAAAGCCCTCTCAGACACGAAAGAAGGAGGAGAGCTGGGGACTGTTACGGTCTCAGTCACTCGTCTGGAGCAGTCCACTGAAAACGCGCCTCAGAACATCAAAGTCATCAGCAAGGAGGACATAGAAAAACAGCTGGCTATTACATCCAGCACGACGCAAATCTTGAGCAATCTGATTCCGTCAATGACGCCATCCATGCAAAAGATGAGCAACTATGGCCAGACAATGCGTGGTTTGCAGCCGCTGGTCATGATTGATGGCATTCCGCAATCGAGCCCTATGTACACCAGCATTGGGCGCGATATGACGACGATTGACCCATCAATGATTGAAAGAATCGAAGTTATTCAAGGGGCCAACAGCAGCAATGGCATTGGCGGCATGGGCGGTGCGATCAACATCATCACCAAGCGGGCTCAGGCGGGCAAGCCACACCAGCATGTCACGATTGAGGCTACTACGCCGACCTCGCAGCTCAAGGGGGACACCATGTCATACAAGACCACGTATGGCATCAACGGCAGCAGCGGCAACCTGGAGTACCTGCTCAACCTGAGTTATCAGAGCCAGGGTGCGTTTCTGGATGGTTCCGGGAAACGCATAGGCACTTACGACGACCAGGGCGACCTGATGGACTCAAAGTCCTACAACTTGATGGCCAAGTTGGGTTACTGGATCGATGATGAGCAGCGCATTGGACTGACTATCAATCGCTATCGGATCAAGAATAAAAACAACTATTCCGTTATCTCTGGTGACAGAGACAACGGTATTGCTACGAGTTCTGGAAGAAACACTCCCATGGGGACAGCCCCATTCAATGACGCCTGGACAGTGGGAGCCAACTACGAGAACAACAATCTCAACGGCATGAAGCTGGATGCTTCGGTCTACTACCAGACGGTGGACTCGCTGTTCAGGGGCAATACCAAGTTCTTGGCCAATAAAGCTTATGACCAGAGCCGTGCTGAATTCGACAAATTCGGTGCCAAGCTTGCCCTGACCACAGCAGACTTCATGGACAAAAAGATGAAAGCGACAGTGGGTCTGGACTTGATGCAAGAGACATCCAAACAGACCCTGCTTTACAGCAATCTGTACTGGATTCCCAAGATCAACTACACCGACATATCGCCATTTGCCCAATTGGAGTACTCACCGCTTTCATCGGTCAAAGTTGTTGGTGGTGTGCGCTATGAGCATGCCAATATCAAAGTTGATAGCTTCACGACTTTGCCGCGCTATGGCGGAAAATTTGTCGAGGGTGGGACCTTCAGCTTTGGAAAGACGCTTTTCAACCTGGGCGCATCTTGGTCACCCATAGAACCTCTGAACCTGTTTGCCAACTACTCTCAGGGCTTTAAGGTGCCCGACATGGGCAAAGCCATTCGAGGTATCTCGGTAGATGGTGCCAAGCTATCTCAGGTGTCCTATTTCCAGCCTGATATCGCAGACAACTATGAAGTGGGTTTTCGCATCAAGGGGGAGCAGCTGTCACTTCAGGCAAGCTACTTTCATACCCGCGTCAAACCTGGCACTGTGATCTCTTACAGCAAAGATCAATGGGTAGCCAATCGCTACAAGACACAGATCGACGGTGTGGAGCTGAATGCCAGTTACCAAGTCAATCGGCAGCATCAACTTGGTCTGGGCTACTCACACTTGCGCGGTCGCTACGACATCAACAGTGATGGCAAGGTTGACACCAAGCTGGACGGAGCAAACATCGCACCTGATCGCCTGAATCTGAACTGGTCGGCCCAATGGAGCGAGGAGCTCACCAGCAGTTTGCAGGCCAACTGGTATTTCAAGCGTAGCTTTGATGGCAGCAACGCCGTGAACACCTATGACGCTAGCAAGTACCATTTTTCAGGCTACGGAGTTCTGGATTTATCGATTGGCTACAAGTTACCAAAGGGCCAGTTAAGCATTGGTATTGCCAACTTGCTCAACCGCAAATACATCACGTATTACTCACAAAGTGGCATTGTGGGCAACGACTATTACTTCGCAGGTCAGGGGCGCGCTCTGACCGTGGGCTACCGGCACGATTTCTGATGGCATCTCTGGATGCATTTCACTGCTGAATGTGAAGTTGCGTCACCCCACGGGGTGACGTTTTTCGCTCTCTTGCACGCTTATGACATTTAAAAAAATCTGCTTCCAGTTGCACTGGTGCATAGGCATTAGTGCAGGTTTTTTTCTGATATTGATGGGCTTATCAGGTGCTGCACTGAGCTTTCAGGAGGAGATTCTGGATGCGTTGAATCCCGGCAGCGTAACCGGCGCAAAAGGTGAGGGCGCGGTGCTGACGCCAGCCCAACTGCTGCAAGCGATACAGGCCCAGCTAGTCACCACGCCAAGAGAGGTTGAACGCTTGGAGCTGCACGCTTTTTCGGGTCGCAACCCCTTGATTACTTTTGCGGCCTTGCCAGGACAGTCGCATGGGGAGCGAGTCTGGGTTCATGCATACACCGGGCAACTGCAGACCATGTTGATTGGCAGCCGTTTCTTTGACTGCATGGAGAGGTTGCACATCTGGCTGCTGCTGCCCACTGGTATTGGTCAGCCACTGACCGGAATATTTTCAGCCTGCCTGCTGGTGCTATGCCTGTCGGGGCTATATCTGCGCTGGCCTCGTCGTAACGCTGGATCACTGAAAAGCTGGCTGCATCTGCGCCTTGCACTCCGAGGAAGGCCGTTGCTGTGGAGCCTTCATGCAGTTCTAGGCACTTGGGTTTTACTGCTGTATCTGGTGCTGGCTGTGACAGGAATGTATTGGGGTCTTACGCCTTTGCGTTCTTTGGTTGATGGTTGGGCCGGCATTGCACCACGCACGACAGCGGTAGCAGCGGCGGCTGCCTCCATTGAACCTCTGGTCAATGCCGATACGGGTACAGCCCCTCAATCATTGCACCTGCCTTGGAGCCGGTTTGAGCAGTTAGCCAGCCAAGCCGGAGGCTGGCAATTTGTGCAGATTCGTCTGCCACGCAAGGCTGGCCAAGACTACCAGTTCAACTGGCTTGGAACAGGCGCGCCACATGCCATGGCACGCAACCGAACGCGGATCGGGAATGACGGGCAAATCAAGCGCGATGAGCCCTATGCCAGTCTGAGCACAGCACGCCAAGCGCTGACCAGCATCTATCCGCTACATGTGGGCAGCTACTTCGGGCTAGCCGGACGCATTGTGATGATGCTGGCATCGCTACTGGTGCCATTGTTTGCGTTCACAGGATGGATGCTCTATCTGGATCGTCGCCGCAAAGCCCGCAGCGTCATAAATTCTGGTTTGCAACCTGTGGCAACGCCAGTGCCTGACCAAATACAGCTAACAGTGGCTGTGATCTATGCGAGTCAGTCTGGCTATGCACGCAGTTTGGCGGAGAGTACAGTGCAGCGCATTCGCCAATCTGGCCATGCTGTCGAGCTTATGTCGGCTGCCAAGCTCGGCCCGCTATCACTGAATAACTTTGCAACGACCTTGTGGGTTGTCAGCACCTTCGGTGAGGGGGATGCTCCAGACGATGCCCGCAGGTTGCTGTGCGTGCTCCAAAAAATCAAACTGTCTTACCCTGGCAACCATGCAGTTTTGGCATTGGGTGACAGTCGATACACGCATTTTTGTAGTTTTGGATTGAAGGTTCAAGACGCACTGAACCAGATCGGCTCTAAAGCGCTTTTTGATGCAATTTTGCAAGATGGAGAAAGTGCATTGGGCTGGGACCGCTGGTGCTCAGCACTCTTGCAACATGGGTTGTTGAAACAGGCTTTGCCCATCAGTGAGCCGCATGAAAGAGCATTCAGCGAATATCAGCTGATCAACCGTACTTATTGCAATCCACAAAGCCCGGGGGCACCGCTTTACAGGCTTGAATTACGGGCGGTTCACAAGACATCTGCGCATTGGCAGGCTGGCGCGATTGCTGAAGTTGTGATTCAGACCCAGACCGGGCAACGCAGCGTGAACGCGCTTCACACAATCGAACTTGAGCGGCCACGCCGTTATTCCATAGCGTCTTTGACGGAGGATGGATACATCCAGCTCTGGGTGCGACAGGTTCAGCACGGCGGACGCATTGGTCTGATGTCGGGCTGGCTCACACAAGGCATGCAGCTTCATGGTCGGATTCAATTGCGATTACTTGCTAATCCCAAGTTTTCAAGCGTCGATACGCTAGAAATGCCGGCCATTTTCATTGGCAGTGGCTCGGGTTACGCTGGCCTGAGAGCGCTGCTGCTAGAGCGTATTCAGTGCAGCCAGTATCAAAACTGGCTCATTTTTGGGGAGCGCGATCGGCAGGCAGATGGGTGGGCTGAAGCAGAGGTATCACCTTGGAAGGCTTCTGGTCAGTTGCTCCACGCAGATTTTGCTTACTCCAGAGATGCAGAGAACCCATGCTATGTCCAAAACCTGCTGGACAGAAATGCTGAGCGACTGCGTGATTGGGTCACTCAAGGTGCTGTCATCTATGTCTGCGGTAGCTACCAAGGCATGGGTCACGATGTGGAACAAACGCTTAAGGGATTGTTAGAGGGCGGGGTATTCCATGAGTTGCAAACCTCTGGGCGCTATCGAAGAGATGTTTATTAATGTCTATGGTCTGCGCACAGTGACTCCAAACGAAGCCGTGCACTGTCGGTTTTTATGCATTTAAAAATACAGCGGCCTCTCACTTCGCAATGGATAAATCAGCGCTAATAGCACTGGTGATCACTACTTTGCTGCTACGTAGCCAAAGTATCACCTTGTAGCAGGTGCCCTGGAAGTGCAGGGCTGCGAACGGACCTCATAAGTGGCGGCGCACAATCCCGAGTCGACGGTGGGTCAGACTCTCCAAAGCGTTCATTGATCCCAAAAAGCTTGGTCGCAGTCCTAGGCCTGTCGCTAGACAGCCCGATCTTTGCCTGCTCGCAAGCTATATTGCGTCCCGAGTTAACGATTTTCAGATTTCACGGGAATATTTATAGTTGGACTGTCCAAGCAGTCGTCCGTTTTTAAACCTAGGCCACAAGCTACTTCCAAGAGTAATCATGACCTGCCCCCTTCTGGCCCGCTCACCCAGTCGTTTGATGCGCTTTATCTGGGTCACCACTAGGCGGGGTCGGTGCTAGGCACTTTCCATATCCTTCGATCCAAACGTTGGCAGGCGCAGACATCTGCACGGCAATACGTGTTTTGCGTATTCGTACGTTCTTCGAGGCGCAATGATGGGAAGTGGCACCACTTTGAGTCATTGCCTCATCCACAGGCTGGGTGTCACAGGTTCCATCGCCAGTCAGGTTGAGCATGTCTTTGCTGAGGGGGCTTGCTCACGCCGATCCGCTTCGACATCTGAATCACTGACTTCATCCCAGGTCACGCAAATCGACCATATTCGCAGTGGCTGTGCATCCATGCTGATGTATAGCTTGCGCCTTGGGTGACGGCGTACAGCGCCGTGCTTTTTCATTTTCCTGCGCCTTCACCGTCACCCAGAAACTTGATGCCTGGGTAGTGCGCAACCAAGTGCACACCAGTTTGGCTGTTGCGCTCCTGCATGCGGCATCTAGACCCGCAGACTGCGCGATAGCTGGGTACTGCTCACGGCCATACCGATATGAGTTCTTGGTGGTCAAGCAAAACTCAATTGCAGCATCCGAGAACTTCGGGCTGTGTCCGTGTAGGCCGCTGGCAGAACCTAGCCAAAACATGCTTATGTTTACTCATACGTTCACACATACCTTCAATACCCCCGTGTTTGAAGTTATGCGGTGACCGGTGTAGCAGCGAGACTTGGGCTGGCTCATGCACGCAGCCTGCCAAGCAGCGAATCCTGCAACAACGCCTCTCACATCGCTCTGAGCAGTTGCCATGAGAAGGGTTGCTCGTGGTGCAATTAGTTTCGCTGTACGAAACATCATTGTATCCCTTGAAACTTTTTCCTAAAGTCGTGCACCACTTGGCGTAAGACCAAGATGGAAATCAATAAACGATATGGAGACAACGTATGACTATCACGACACGAGCATCTTTCATGTCGGCGCGCCTTTGTACTTTGGTGCTGGGCACGGCCGTATTCGCAGTCGCAATGGCCAGTGCGCATGGGCAGACCAGCTATCCTGTCAAGCCGATTCGTCTGCTTGTCCCATTTCCTCCAGGTGGAGGCACAGACATGATTGCGCGTTCTGTGGCGCAAAAAATCACTGAAAAGACCAGCTGGAACATTGTGGTGGACAACCGTCCAGGTGCAGGTGGAAACCTGGGGGTTGACGCTGCAGCCAAGGCTGCTCCAGACGGATACACCCTGGTGATGGGGCAGACAAGCAACTTGGCAATCAACCCGGCCTTGTACAAGAAACTTCCCTATGACCCGCTGAAGGATCTCACCCCCGTCGCTTTGGTGTCATCCTCGCCGGTGTTGATGGTCAGTGGTACTGGCACACCATTCAATTCCATTGCTGAAGTTTTCAAAGTTGCGAGAGCCAAGCCTGACGTCGTCACGGTTGGCTATGCAGGAAACGGCACGGTTGCGCACTTGGCGGTGACCCAGGTAGAGCAAGCAACAGGCGTGAAGCTGCGTCACATTCCATATAAAGGTATTGCCCAGGCAATCACTGATTTGTCGGGTGGACAGATTGATCTTTTTGTCGGATCAATTCCTTCATTAATTGGCCAAGTGCGCAATGAAAAACTCCATCCATTGATGGTCACTTCCAAACTGCGCGCAGGCCAATTACCGGCTACGCCAACCATGGCAGAGTCAGGCAGCAAAGACTTTGAAGCCATTACTTGGTTCGGAATTTTGGCTCCCGCAGGGACACCAGAGGCCATTGTGGAAAAGCTCAACAGCGCCATTAATTCAGCCCTGTCCGAGCCTGATGTGGCGGAGAGGTTGCGTTCGGAAGGCGGTGATGTTCTGGGAGGCAGTGCAGAAGCTTTCGGCAAGCTCATGCAAGCAGAAGTGCCTCGCTGGGCCAAGATCGTCAAGGACTCGGGTGCCAGCTTGAACTGAGGGCGCTTTACATACCTTGGATCACCCGCGCCATGCACGAAGACCGCTTAGCTTTGCCCGTGGGCAATGCCACGGTGTCAGTCACGTGTGTCTGGCCGGCTGCTGCATTAACAACCGTGGTGTGCAGCAAGACCAGGTAGCGCCTGGCGCAGGGGGCATGACTGCGTTGTGCAGTGGCTGAGCCAGGGCATCCATCAGGTGCTGAAAGATCAGCCCCTTAGCGCGCTGGCCGAGTGTCTGAACCTGGCACAGGTAGGTGGTGGTCCCACGTCCCCCTCCAAAAAATATCGGCGATCTGCAGAAGGTCAATCTGATCAATCTGGTCAATGGGTCCTGGGCCAAAAGGACAGACGCATTCAGGCCCGGTGAGCTGGCTGTTTTCGCTGTTGCCGTAGTTCACGAACTTCTTTCTGTTTCTCTCACCCTTTTGTAGTCACACCATGAACCAACTTCCCGAAGTTATTCGCGATATCGAGCGCGTTAGCGCCGACGTTGTCGCCAAGGCCGGCACCTTTCAGGCTGCCATACTGGCCGATGTGGCCGGTCGTCGCGGTACGATGCACAGCCGTGTGGCGCCCGTGCACCAGGACATGAAAGTGGCCGGCACCGCCTTCACCGTAGAAGTGCGTCCCGGCGACAACTTGATGATCCACGCAGCCATCGCACTGGCCAAGCCGGGCGACGTGCTGGTGATCGATGGCAAAGGCGATCAGACAGCGGCGCTGATGGGCACGCTGATGCTCAGTGCGTGCAAGAAAGTTGGCCTGGCTGGCGTCATCGTGGACGGTGCCATTCGTGACAAGCTGGAAATTCTGGATCTGGGCTTTCCTGTGTTCAGTGCCGGCTTCAATCCGGCTGGCCCCACCAAGTACGTACCCGGCCGCATCAACCATCCAATCTCCGCCGGGGGCGTCACCGTGAGCCCGGGTGATCTGGTCGTGGGCGATGCCGATGGTGTGGTTGTCATCGAGCGCGAAAAGGCCTCGGCCATGATGACACTGGCCGACAAGAAGGTGGCTGACGAAGCCGCACGCATCGAAGCTATCGCCCGCGGCGACACCGCATCGAAGTGGCTGCCCGCTGCACTGCGTGCCGCTGGTGTGCTCAAAGAGGGGGAGTCACTGTGAGCAACACCATCATCGTTACAGGCGCTGATCTGGCGCAGCAGGCGCTGGACTTGCTTGCTGGCTACGAGATCATCTACGCCGGCAAGGCTCCCACCGAAGAGGATATGGTGGCCTTGTGCAAGCAGTACGACCCCGTGGCCATCATCGTGCGATACGGCAAAGTGAGTGCGCCCATGATGGATGCGGCACCTTCGCTCACGGTCATCTCCAAGCACGGCAGTGGCACGGACACCATCGATAAAGTGGCAGCCAAAGAGCGCGGCATCGAAGTGGTGGCCGCCGTAGGCGCAAACGCGGCCGCCGTGGCCGAGCAGGCTCTGGCGCTGCTGCTGGCGTGTGCCAAGTCTGTTGTCACGCTGGATTCGCGCATGCATGCCGGCCACTGGGACAAAGCTGCGCACAAGAGCATGGAGCTGGGTGGCCGCACCATAGGGCTTGTGGGCCTGGGCGCCATCGGCCTGCGCTTTGCCAGGATGGCAGATGCGCTGGGTATGCGCGTGATCGGCTTTGATCCGTTTGCCAAAAATTTGCCGGACTATGTGCACAGCGTTAGCCTGGAGGCGATCTGGCGCGATGCCGATGCCATCTCGCTGCACTGTCCCCTGACCGATGAAAACCGCGGCATGCTGAACGCAGCCACGCTGGCGCAGTGCAAGCGTGGGGTGATCGTTGTCAACACCGCACGCGGTGGCCTGATCGACGAAGCAGCGCTGCTGGAGGCCGTTCGCTCGGGTCAGGTGATGTCTGCCGGGTTAGACAGTTTTGCGGTAGAGCCTATGGCAGCAGGCCACCCATTTCAGGGTGAGAAGAGCTTCGTTCTGTCTCCGCACATCGGTGGTGTGACGCACGATGCCTACGTGAACATGGGCGTTGGCGCCGCGAAGAACTTGCTACAGGTGCTGTTGCGTTGTACGGCGGCTGTGTGATTGACCGCTGAAAAATACTCATCAAGGCTGCCAGTCTTACCTGCCTGAGGAAGGTCGGTTGCTTTTGATGAGGTGAGTTCTTGCCTGATTAAGCGAAGAGTAGGTTGCAGGCTTTGTCACCGCAGGGCTTGCCAATGCAATGGATGTGCTGCCTGCGATGCGTTGATGCATGACGCACCGCCGGTGGCAGGCGGTGCTGCCATCAATCCAGTTCCTGAACCCCGCCACCAGAGACGGTGAGGATCTGGCCGCTGATCCAGCTGGCAGCAGGCGAGCATAAAAAGAGCGCTGCGTTGGCTATGTCTTGTGGCTCGCCGATGCGACCAATAGGGGTGTGCTTGAGCATCGTTTTCAGGATGTCATCGTTGAGTACGGATTCAAGCGCATCGGTGCGGGTCGCGCCAGGAGCAATACCGTTGACCCGGATGCCCATCGGCCCGACATCAAATGCAATATTTCGAATCAAGTGGTTGGTGGCGGCCTTCGATGCGCCATAGGCGGCCATGCGGCGATTCTTGTTTTCACCGGCCATGGAGGTAATGGCCAGCATGGAGCCGCCGCCCGTTTTCTCCATCTCCGGGGCCGCAAGCTGAGCGAGCCGGAAAAGAGAAAATACGTTCAGATCGAAGGCACGTCTGAAATCTTGCATGGGCATGTTAAAAGGTTTGGGGCCACCGCCGCCAGCGTTGCTGACCAGGATGGTCAACCGGCCAAAGTGCTGCATGGCCTGATGGATCAGGTTGCCCAGATCTTCTTCGCGCGTGACATCGCAGGCCACAGCAATCGCCTGGCCACCCCGCTCTTGGATGCCTTGGGCCACCGTCGTGGCTGTTTGCAGATGCAGATCACTGACCACTACTGCGGCCCCCGCTGCTGCAAAGGTTTCTGCAATGGCGCGACCTATGCCGGCCCCCGCACCTGTGACAACGGCAACTTGGTTGTCGAGTCTGAAGTGAGCTGGTTCATACATGGCGGGACTCCTGGGAAGACTGGCTAAGACGGTTGCGTGAACCGCTGGGGTACCTGTGGCAGTATGCAGAAAAGGCAAAAGAACTGCGAGCATCATTTTTCACCGGTGATGCACCATTTACTCAAACTTTGGAAGCACCATGAAGCTTGGTTACACCATCGTCTACGTTCCTGACGTAAAAGCGTCCCTGCAGTTTTTCTCTGACGTTTTTGGTTTTGCAGTGAAATTTCTGCATGAGTCCGAAACATACGGTGAGCTGGCCACTGGCGAGACGACGCTGGCATTTGCCGTGCATGAGCTGGGTCGCAGCAATTTTCAGGGCGGCTACGTTGCCGCATCAGAGTCAGACAAACCACTGGGTATGGAGCTTGGGCTGGTCACTGAAGATGTTGAAGCTGCACATGCCCGAGCGATAAAAGCTGGGGCATTGGAGCTTGCAGAGCCGACCAAAAAACCTTGGGGGCAGGTTGTCTCTTACGTCCGATGCCCGGATGGCACTTTGGTTGAGCTTTGTACGCCCATTGGTGCGTAAATCATGACTCTGAAGAGGCGCTTGCAGTCAACGGCTGCTTGATACTGCCGACACCAGCAGTGCTGGCGCAGTTGCTACAGCAACAGAATCTGCACCCCAGCTTGCACAGTGCGCTGTTGCAGCAAGCGATAGTGGTTTTGCACCATGCCAGCCAGCGCTAATGTGACCAGTGGGCAGACGTTTGCTGGCTTTGCTGCGTGGCGATGAAGTGCCGCTAGACAGCGCCGTGCCCAAGGCGGGGGCAGCACAGACTTTGTGGATTGCGTTGTCTGTGTGCTGGTGTCTGGCGAGTGAAGCAGCGCCCATCAAGGCAGAAAGCTGTGGCGGCTGCCACAGCTTTCTCAAGGCTTTTTATCTGCAGGCGGATCACCAGCTCGAACTGGTGGCCGATGACTTGGCCAGCCTGGCGCTGGACGCCGAGATGGAAGCCCAGGACGTAGCGCGCAGTGGCTTTAATCCGCTGATGTTGCCTTGAGCTGGTAGCGGCGATAGCAGCTATAGAGGTAGCGGCTATCACCGTCCAGCGGTTTTGCGTTTGACGCACCGCTGGACGGCATGCCTAGGCCCAAGGCCCCGCGTGCAAGCGTTGGGCGGCTTACTTGCTGGTGGGGGCGGCGCCCGCCAAAGCCTGCAGGGGAGCTCCTGTCAAGCGGTAGCGAATCCACTCTGACTGGGGCTTGGCGTCCAGACTGTCGTAGAACTCGATCGACGGCGTGTTCCAGTCCAGCACGCTCCATTCAAAGCGGCCGCAGTCTTTCTCCACAGCAATGCGCGCCAAGTGTTGCAGCAGGGCCTTGCCCGCGCCTTTGCCGCGTTGCTCGGGGGAGATGTACAGGTCTTCCAGATACAGCCCATGCTGGCCTTGCCAGGTGGAGTAGTTGAAAAAGTACACGGCAAAACCGACCGGAATGTCACCATCCAGGCAAATCAGTCCAAATACCTTGGGGTTCTGGCAAAACAGCGTGCGCTTTACATGTTCAGGGGTGGCCAGTACTTCGTGTTCAGCTTTTTCGTAAATGGCCAGTTCACGCACAAAGTACAAGATCAGATCGGTGTCTTCGGCGGTAGCGGGGCGGATGGTCAGGGCAGTCATCAGGTATTGGGGAAAAATCAAGGTAAAGCGGGGATGGGGCCATGGCCCCAGCGTTCAAAGCAGCGGCGCAGCACGTGGAAGTGGTCTTCAAACATCTGGCTTTCCAAGGCGGCGATGTCATTCACAGGCACCCAGCGCGCGGCGGCAGCGTCGTCACCCGCCTGCACGGCAGGCAGTGCGGCAAGCGGCAGGTGAAACATGAATACATGGGTGATGGTGCGCCCGCGCAGGCTGCGCTCGGGGTGGTCAAACACCTCGGTGCCCAGCAATGCGGCATGCATGTCGGCGGCGGTCAGCGGCAGGCAGGTTTCTTCATCCAGCTCGCGCAGGCACGACTGCCACAGGGTGTCGTGCGGCTCGACAAAGCCTCCGGGCAGCGCCCACAGGCCTTGCCCGGGTGCGCGGCCTCGCTGAATGAGCAGTACATGCTCTTTGCAAACCAGCAAACCATCGACTGTGACGAACACCGGCGGATAGGGCGCGGCAGACCATGCCGCCTTGTAGCCACTGACCATGCGCCATTCTTCACGCATGGCGGTGTAATGGGCCATGGTTTGCCACGTGCGCAGCCACGTAGCCACGGCAGCAGGTACCAGGGCGTCAAGCTGCGTCCACATCTGGGCTTGGGTGTGCTCGGCCAGATTCCAGTAAATGTCGCGCGTGGGCGTGCCGTCAAAGGCGCCCTGGCGCGGCAGGCTCAGCAGCGCCCAGTCGGGAAAGCGCGCCAGATAGTTGCTGCTGACATCTTTGAAGTGGCCCACCAAGGCAATGCGTGCACCAGCAGGTGTCTGGCTTTGCACGGCGGCAATGACGGCCTGAACCCAGCGGGGTTCGTCGTAATAGTCACGCACCGGCACGCAGCGCACGCGTGCGGTTTCTTCATCGCTGAGGCTGGCATGCACCAGCTGCGCACGCTCTTGGCAGGTAAATGGGTTTTTGGGGCTGCGCGCTTGCCAGGCGCTGCCCAGTACCACCACCACTTGCTGTGCGGTCTGCAGGGCTTGGCGCAGCAAGGCCAGGTGACCGTTGTGAAAGGGCTGAAAGCGGCCAATCAAAACGGCGGTGTGCGGGGCATTGTCAGGCAGGGGCATAAAGAAAAGTGAGCGCTTGGCGCTGTTTTTTTAACACTTTCAAAGTGTTTTGTATTGAAGATTGTTTATGGGTAAGCGCTGGCAGCTATATTTTTAAAAAATCAAATGATGGGATCTGCAATGTCAAACACCTGACGCAGGTAGGCCAGGTAGGTTTCATCGTCGCACATGGTTTTGCCGGGTGAGTCAGAAATTTTGGCTACAGGCTGGCCGTTGGCGCGCACCAGCTTCATGACAATGTTCAAGGGCGTCAGGCCCACGTCATTGGTCAGGTTGGTGCCAATGCCAAAACCCAGCTGAATGTGCGGTGCAAAGTAGCGCCACAGCTCCAGGGCTTTTTCCAGATTCAATCCATCCGAAAACACCAGGCGCTTGGTGTGCGGGTTGATGCGCAGCTTGCGGTAGTGCGCCAAAGCCTGTTCGCCCCAGTCAAACGGGTCTCCGGAGTCGTGGCGCAGGCCGTCAAACAACTTGGCAAAGTACAGGTCAAAGTCCTGCAAAAAGGCGTGCATGCCCACGGTGTCGGTCAACGCAATACCCAGGTCGCCCCGGTACTCCTGCACCCAGTCTTCCAGTGCAGCTTTTTGAAAGTCGCGCAGCCGCACGCCCAGAGACTGAAAGCTTTGCAGGTACTCATGCGCCATGGTGCCAATGGGCACGATGCCCAGCTCTTTGGCCAGCAGCACGCTGGAGGTGCCTTTGAACCACTGCGGCACCTTGGCGGTGAGTGTGGTGACCACTTCACGGTGCCAGGGCTCCGAGAAGCGGCGGCGCATGCCGAAGTCGGACAGCTCAAATGGGTGGGCCAAGATGGGTTCGTATTTGAGGGCGTGCAACTGCTCAATTTTGGCCTGCAGGCGATGGCGGCCTTCGTCCAGCGTGTCAGGGGTTTGCAGACGGCGAAAGTACAGCTCATTGACGATGGCCAGCACATGGATCTCAAAGCCCATCACATGCACTTGGGGGCCATGGGCTTCAATCGACAGGCCGCCTTGCGGGGTGGCCCTGACCTGCACAAAGTTGCGCTGAAACTGGAACAGGCGCAGAAAATCGACAAAGTCGCTCTTGATGTAACGCAGGCTGGCCAGATACTCCAGTTCATCCTTGGTAAAGCGCAGGCTGCACAGGTGATCCAGCTCTGCGTTGACTTCATCCTCCAGCAACGCCAGCGGGTAGGCCGTGGCATTGCGGCAGGCAAAACGGTATTCCGCCTGCGTTTGCGGGTGGCGGTGCAGCATGGCCTGCCACATGGTGAACTTGTAGAGGTCAGTGTCGAGCAGGCTGACAATGATGGGCATGCGGGGGCTCCGTAGAAATCTGTTTACAACGCCAGTGTGGCGGTGCTGCAAAGCTGCACACCCGCACTGTGCATGCGTTGCAAGAAAGCGTGGTGCTGGTCATCAAAGCCGTGAACAGGGCTCATGGCATCGGTCAGCAGCACGATGCGCTGGGCAAAATCATCGGGTGCGTGTTCTAGCAAATGCTCCATCGTGGCGCGCACGCAGTGGCTGCTGGCCTCTCCCGCTACCACCAGGCGCTGCGCTTGCAGCAGGCTGGAAAGAAGAGGGCGGTTAAGACAGGTTTCTGGCGCGAGCGGATGGGGCACTTCGGCTTCTAGAGCGCTGTAGTGCTCGGTCCATGGATTCGTGCCTTTGAAGACGTTGAGCACGGCGCGCTGTCTTTGGTGCTGCCATTGCTGGCAGGCCTTCAGTACATCGGCATGTACGCCATGGCCCCAGCTGCCAATTTCGCAGTGCACGGGCCACACCATGAGTGTGTATCGGCCTCTGGCCTCCAGTGCATCCATATAGGCCAGCGCGCGTGCAAGGTGCACAGGCTCGCGTGGCAGGAACACCCCCTGGCGCACCTGGGCAGCAGTCAGAGCGGTAAACGGTGCCACGGCGCTGCCATCTGCTTGCTGCCAGAACGTGGGGTGGGCAACGTCAAATGCCTGGTGCGAATCCAGTGTGATGCTGATGTGATCGATGCGAGTGCTGAACTGAAGCAGCCAGTGAGCAAGACGCTGCATGTCTGCATGGGCACCGGGTACGGGCAGTGAAGGGCGTAAATCGCCGCAGCAATAGGCAGCAGGCAGATCACAAAAATCATTTTGTGGATCAATCAGTAGCAGCTGGGTGGCAAGCGTCATGGCAATGGCACAAGGATGAGATGGCCTCGAGTGTAGAAGCTTGCACTGCTACAGCCCATGAAAAAGGCTGCTTGCGCAGCCTTTATGGCAAACAGCGATTGCCTGTTTATTTCATGATTTTGCGTGCTGCGCCCACTCCCAGCGCGGCCAAAACGACAAAGACCACGGCCAGGATCAGGAACAGGATGAATAAAATTTTGGCAATACCTGCTGCGCCTGCTGCGATGCCCGTGAATCCAAACAGGCCTGCAATCAGGGAGATGATGGCAAAGATGATGGCGTACTTCAGCATGTCCGTTTCCTCTATGTGTTGAGCACCTGTGTTGGTGCTTGTTGTCACCGTAGGCTGACAAGGCCGTTCTGTGCGTCGGCAAGCCATGTTTCACTGTGTAGGCCTGTTGCGTGCAGTGCATGTCTGTCAGACATGAAAAAGCCCGCACAAGGCGGGCTTCGTGGGCAGGAATGCGCGGGCGCGCTGAATTACTTCAGGCCGGCAGCCGCACGCAGCACGGCGGACTTGTCGGTGCGCTCCCAGGTGAACTCGGGCTCTTCACGGCCAAAGTGGCCGTATGCCGCCGTCTTGCTGTAGATGGGGCGCAGCAAGTCCAGCATTTCGATGATGCCCTTGGGGCGCAGGTCAAAGTGCGCAGCCACCAGCTTGGCGATCTCTGCATCAGGGATCACGCCGGTGCCTTCGGTGTACACCGTGATGTTCATGGGGCGTGCCACGCCAATTGCGTAGGCCACCTGCACCTGGCACTGGCGCGCCAGACCGGCAGCCACCACGTTCTTGGCAACATAGCGTGCCGCGTAGGCGGCCGAGCGGTCTACCTTGCTGGGGTCCTTGCCAGAGAAGGCGCCACCACCGTGGGGGCAAGCGCCGCCGTAGGTGTCGACAATGATCTTGCGACCCGTCAAGCCGCAGTCACCTTGCGGGCCACCGACCACGAAACGGCCAGTGGGGTTGATCAGGTACTTGGTGTCTTGCAGCCACTCTTTGGGCAGCACAGGCTTGATGATTTCTTCAATGATGGCTTCGGTGAACGATGCCTTCATTTTGGTGGCCGACTCGGACTGGTCTGGGCTGTGCTGGGTCGACAGCACCACGGTGTCAATGCTGTGGGGCTTGCCATCCACATAGCGCATGGTCACCTGGCTCTTGGCGTCAGGGCGCAGGAAAGGCAGACGGCCATCCTTGCGCAGCTGGGCCTGACGCTCCATCAGGCGGTGGGCGTAGTAGATGGGAGCGGGCATCAGCTCCGGGGTCTCGTCGCACGCATAGCCAAACATCAGGCCCTGGTCGCCCGCGCCAATGTTCAACTCGTCGTCGCTGGCTTTGTCTACGCCCTGTGCGATGTCCTGGCTTTGCTTGTCGTAAGCCACCAAGACGGCGCAGCCCTTGTAGTCAATGCCGTAGTCAGTGTTGTCGTAGCCGATGCGCTTGATGGTGTCGCGGGCTACCTGGATGTAGTCCACGTTGGCACCGGTAGTGATTTCGCCCGCCAATACCACCAGACCGGTGTTGGTCAGCGTTTCGGCTGCCACACGGCTGTGGGGGTCTTGGGTGAAAATAGCGTCCAGAATTGCGTCGGAAATCTGATCCGCTACCTTGTCGGGGTGGCCTTCTGAGACCGATTCCGAGGTAAAAAGAAAGTCGTTCGCCATTGAATAAACTCCGAGATTGGTTCATTGCGTTGCCGCGGCCAACTGGAGTCGGGCGAACGCTTTAGCAGTTTTGTTTTATGTCGCCCTGCAAGTTGCTCTGTTAACTCGGCGACAACTTGAATTGTAATGCTAACTTTATTCCGTATTCTTTCTGTAGTGCCTTTGTGGCTGGCGCATCTGTGTGGTGCAGCCATGGGCTGGCTGGCGTGGTTGTGTTCGCCCACGTATCGGCGGCGGTTTGGCATTAACAGTGCGCAAGCAGGCTATCGTTTTTCTGAAGTGCGAGCGGCGATTGGACACGCGGGCCGCATGGTGACGGAGTTGCCACGGCTGTGGCTGAAAGAAACGCCAGTCAACGCGATGCATGGCACCGAGGTGGTTGAACAGGCGTGGGCCAAAGGCAAGGGCATTTTGTTTTTGACACCGCATTTGGGGTGCTTTGAGCTGTCGGTGCAAGGCGCAGCCCATCGGTGGTCTGCGCAGCATGGCCCTATCACGATCTTGTACAGGCCTGCCAAGCAAGCCTGGCTGGCCGAGATGATGCTGACTGCACGCAATCGCGGTGGTATTCAGGCCGTACCCACTACGCTGGCTGGTGTGCGGCAAATGATCAAGGCCTTGCGCAAGGGCGAGGCTGTGGGCCTGCTGCCCGACCAGGTTCCACCCCATGGACAAGGCCAATGGGCCCCGTTTTTTGGTAAAGATGCATACACGATGACGCTGGCTGCGCGCCTGGCCCTGCAAACTGGAGCTACGGTGATTTTGGTGCGTTGCGAGCGTTTGCCTGCAGGGCGGGGTTACGAACTATTTTTTGAAGGATTGCCAACGCCCTTGGCGACTCAGCTCGATGAGGCCGTTGTGCAAATTAATCAAGCCATGGAACACACGATTCGCCAGTGCCCGACCCAGTATCTTTGGGGCTACGGGCGGTATAAACAGCCTCGACACGAAGCACAGCCCACATCGGCAGACAGTGGTGCCGCATGAGCTGGAGCAAATTGGGTATTGCGTGTATGCATGGGCTGGCCAAGTTGCCACTGCCGGTGTTGCGCGGCTTGGGCCGCGTGGTGGGGCGTGTGCTGTTTGTGGTGGCTGTGCCGCGGCGCAAGATTGCACTGCGTAATCTGGAGCTGTGTTTTCCGGAGAAGACCCGGGCAGAACGTCAGGCGCTGGCCAGAGAAACGTTCGTGGTGTTCTGCCAGACCTTTTTGGACCGCAGCTGGCTGTGGTTTGGCTCTGAAGCGCTGGTGCGCAGCCGCGTGAAATTGACCGGGGCCGTTCATGAGCTGCAGGGCGATACGCCCACCATCGTTTTTGCACCGCACTTTTACAGCATGGATGCTGGTGGTCTGGCTCTGCCGCTCAATACCGAGCGCGAGTTCACCTCCATTTTTGCCACCAACCCTGACCCCGTGCTTGATGAATGGTTCATGCAGGGGCGTCAGCGCTTTGGCAATGTACGCATGCTCAACCGCGCCGATGGTGTCAAACCCATCATCTCAGTGCTGCGTAAAGGCGGGTTGCTGTATTTGCTGCCGGATATGGACTATGGCAAGAACGATTCCGTGTTCGTACCTTTCTTTCATGTGGAGCAGACCGCCACCATTCCTTCGCTGTCGCGCTTTGCGCGGCTGGGCAAGGCCAAAGTGGTGGGCCTGTACAACCGCATGACACCAGACGGTTATGTGGCGCAGATGACCCCAGCATGGGAAAACTTTCCGACGGACGACCACGTTGCCGACACGGCGCGCATGAACCGTGAACTGGAGGCCGCCATTCGCACCATGCCAGCGCAGTACTACTGGGTGCACAAGCGTTTCAAAACGCGGCCAGAAGGCCAAGCTTCGCTCTACGGGCAAAAATAAGAAAAAGTGTCTTCAAATCAAATAGCTATCAAATAGCTGCCAGCATTGGCAGCTATTTTTTTTATGGCATACCCATATCGCTGCGGGTGATCTGGCGCACGGTATCTATCACCAGCTGTGGCATCTCATGCACCAGCCAATGACTGCCGTGTGAGATGCGCTGGATGTGCAGGTGAGCAATCCAGTCATCCAGCCCGTCCAGGAGTTCGGGGCGCAAAGCCACATCTTTCTCTCCCCAGAGGATGTGGGTGGGTACTTCAATGCGCAGCATGCTTTCGGGTAACGCCAGCTGGTGAGCGCCGGCGTCATCTCCTCGGGGAGGCACCAGCGGACTGGCGGCGTAATACGCACATGGCCCGTGCAGGCCCAGTTGCCAGTGCGCTAAGTATTGCGTGCGCAACGCCGGGGTCAGCCAGGCGGGCCATTGGCCCTGAGCATCGCGGAAAAAATCAAACAACTTTGCCCCCTGGTTGGCCAGCAGCAGCTCGGCTGCATCGGGCCTGCGCAGATAGTGCATGTACTGGCTGGCAGCCTGCTGTGCGGGGTTGCGTTGCAGCTCACGCACAAAGCTGCCGGGGTGCGGAGCGTTGATGATGAGCAGGCGCTGCATCAGGCGTGCATGCTGGTTGGCCAAATTCCATGCCAGTGCGCCGCCCCAGTCATGGGCAATCACACAGGCTGCTGGGCGACCCGGTGTGAGCTGCTCAATCAGGGCCACCAGATCTTGCACCAAAGCCCTGGGGCGATAGTCGTCTACCGCAGTCGGCTGGCTGGAGTGGCCATAGCCACGCAGATCGGGTGCTACGCAATAGTAGTCAGCGCCCAGTTGCTCCAGCAGGCCATCCCAGATGAATGCACCCTCCGGGAAACCATGTAAAAAGACCAGCAATGGCTGGTCTGGGTGGCCGCTGCTGCGGCAGCGCAAGGTAATGCCATGCGGCAAAGTGAGTGTGCCTGTGCGAACCATCAAGATCTCCCGCAAAGCAGCACCTGTGTGGTGCTGTTGCGCTCAATCTTCAGCAGGTTTTGTGGGTGCTGGCGTCTCAGGGGCGACGGCTGCAGGCTCTGTTTTCCCTGTGTTGACACCTTCTGGGTGGCTCCAGTGCCATAGCAGCTGCGCCACATCGTCCACGCCCTGTTTTTTCAGGGCCGAGAACATGCGCACCTCGCCACCACCGGCGTTGAGCTTGGTGATGGACAAAATCTTGGCTTGCTCGGCTCGTGTCAGCTTGTCTGCCTTGGTCAGCAAGATCAGGAACTTCAAGCCGTTTTCCACGCGCGGACGGATGGCATTGAGCAAAGCCTCATCCAGCTCCGTCAGGCCCAGGCGGGGGTCACACAGCAAAACGACCGCAGTCAGGCTTTCGCGCTGCATGAGGTAGTTCAGCATCACACGCTGCCAGCGCTCTTTGTCCGAGCGCGATACTGCGGCATAGCCGTAGCCTGGCAGGTCGGCCAGCACGGCATCTGTGACACCTTGCTTGCCCAAAGAGAACAAATTGATGTGCTGTGTGCGGCCTGGTTTCTTGGATGCAAAAGCCAGTTGCTTTTGCTGAGTCAGTGTGTTGATGGAGGTGGATTTACCAGCGTTGGAGCGGCCTACGAAGGCAATCTCAGGCACATCCACCACAGGTAAATGGTGCAGTTGTGCAGCCGTAGTCAGGAAGCGCGCCGTGTGCATCCAGCCCATGGCGAGCTTGGGATCAATAAGGTCAGAAGTTTGACCCGAAGCAAATGCGGGAGAGTTGGTCGTCATGGGGGGGTATTAAGCGTTAGGGCGTCATTGTAGAATCTGGCAGTTTTGCGCACATAACCAGACCCACAATATGAAGTTGCTCGCCTCTTTGCTGACGGCTGCCGCACTGGCAGCACCCGCTCTCCCGGCCTTCGCGGCGGGCGAAACACCAGCCAAGCCTGATCTTGTTAAGGGTCAGGCCAGTTTTGAAGCTGTTTGCGCAGCTTGTCACGGTGCGGATGGCAATTCGACTATTGTCGTCAATCCTAAATTGGCACAACAACATCCAGAGTATTTGCTCAAGCAACTCCATGATTTCAAGGACGACAAGCGTGTCGACCCCGTCATGAAGGGCCCCGCGATGATGTTGTCCGAGGAGGATATGACCAACATTACCGCTTGGCTGGCCAAACAGCCCGCTAAAAACGGCTTTGCAACCGACAAGCAATTGGTGGTATTGGGAGAGCGCATCTACCGTGGTGGCATCCCTGATCGTAAAATTGCAGCCTGTGTCAGTTGCCACAGCCCGAACGGCGCAGGCATTCCGGCGCAGTACCCCCGCCTGTCTGGGCAGCATGCCGACTACACCGCCAAGCAGCTGAATGCTTTCCGTGATGGAACGCGTGGCAACAACATCCAAATGCGCGATGTAGCAGCCAAGCTGAACGATCGTGAAGTCAAGGCCGTTGCAGACTACATTGCTGGCTTGCGTTAAATCAAGTTTTCCGCGCTTAAACGCGGAACTTGCCGCCCATAACAAACCCTAAAAAAGGCGGGTCCATCAAGTTGTGATGGCCCGCCTTTTTTTTATTTCGGGCCCTGAGTCTTTTTTCCATGTCTGATACCTCTTCTGGCAAGCCGCATGAAGTCGAGCGCCCGCAACTGATGCGGTCGGTGCTCGAGTTGCTGGCTTCCATGCGTTTTGCGATTTCGCTGCTGACCGTCATTTGCATTGCTTCGGTCATTGGTACGGTCTTAAAGCAGCACGAACCTTCGGTGAACTATGTCAACCAGTTTGGTCCATTCTGGGCAGAGCTGTTTGCGGCACTCAAGCTCAGTGCGGTCTACAGCGCCTGGTGGTTTTTGCTGATTTTGGCGTTTCTGGTGATCAGCACCAGCTTGTGCCTGATTCGCCATACACCCAAGTATTTGGCTGATCTGCGTAACTACAAAGAAAACATCCGCGAGCAAAGCTTGCAGGCTTTCCACCACAAGGCTCAGGCACAGCTGGCAGAAACACCGCAGGCAGCGGCGCAGCGCATTGGCGGCATCTTGACGCGCAGTGGTTGGAAAGTGAAGCTGCAAGAGCGTGAGACGGCGAATGGCAAAGGGTACATGCTGGCGGCCAAGGCGGGCGCTGCCCACAAGATTGGCTACATGGCAGCCCACGCGGCCATTGTGCTGATCTGCATTGGGGGCTTGCTCGATGGTGATCTGGTGGTGCGTGCCCAGATGTGGCTGGGCGGCAAGACGCCTTACACAGGGGGTGGCCGTATTTCGGATGTGCCCCAGGAGCACCGTCTTTCGCTGCGCAACCCTACCTTCCGTGGCAATTTGATGGTGGCAGAAGGCACGCAAGCGGGCACAGCCATCTTGAACCAGTCAGATGGCGTGCTGCTGCAGGAGCTGCCGTTTTCCGTAGAGTTGAAAAAGTTCATCGTGGAGTACTACGACACGGGCATGCCCAAGCTGTTTGCCAGTGACGTGATCATTCACGACAAGGAAACGGGCGAGCAGATTGAGCAGCGGATCAAGGTCAACCACCCGGCCAATTACAAAGGCATTGAGATTTACCAGTCCAGCTTCGATGACGGCGGCTCTACGGTCAAACTGCGCGCAGTGCCGTTTGTTGAAAATGGCGAGACCTTTGAGGTCACAGGCCAGATTGGTGGCACAACGCAGCTGCTGCGTGGAGGCTCCAGCAAGCCAGAAGATGTGCTGACGCTGGAGTTCACAGAACTGCGCACCATCAATGTCGAAAACTTTGGCGCGGCCAAGTCGCCCGGCGCTGAGGTGGATGTGCGCAAGGTGGACTTGCGCAGCTCGGTGGAGTCCCGCCTGGGTGGTGGGCACAAGACCGTCACCGATAAAAAACTGCGCAACATTGGCCCCAGCATTGGCTACAAGTTGCGGGATGCATCGGGTCAGGCCCGCGAGTTCCAGAACTACATGAGCCCCGTGGACTTTGGCGATGGTGTGCCCATGTTCCTGCTGGGCGTGCGTGATACACCGGCTGAGGCCTTCCGCTACCTGCGTGTGCCTGCGGATGACCAGGGCAGTATTCAAGGGTTTTTGCGCCTGCGCGCAGCCTTGAACAACCCAGCGATGCGTCAAGAGGCGGTGCGCCGCTATGCCCTGCAAGCGGTGGCTGCAGACCGCGCAGATCTGCGCGAAGCACTGGGCCAGTCGGCATTGCGCGCTGTGGGTTTGTTTGCAGGCACAGGCAATTCAGAAGGCAAGCCCGACGGTGGCTTGCAGGCCATTAGCCAATTCATGGAAACCAATGTGCCAGAGGCTGAGCGTGAGCGCGCCAGTGAGGTGCTGATTCGTATTTTGAATGGCGTGCTGTTCGATCTGGCACAGCTGAGCCGTGAAAAAGCGGGTCTCAAACCACTGGAGCCCGGCGAGCAGACACTGGCCTTCATGACGCAATCGGTGTTCTCGCTCAGCGATGCGCAGTTCTATCCGGCCCCCATGACGTTCATGATGGAAGACTTCACGCAGGTGCAAGCCAGCGTCTTCCAGGTGGCGCGTGCACCGGGTAAAAAGATTGTGTATCTGGGCTGTCTGTTCCTGATCATTGGCGTATTTGCCATGCTGTATGTGCGCGACCGCCGCCTGTGGGTGTGGCTGACTGCGCAAGGTGATGCAGCAGCCCGAGCAACCATGGCGCTGTCATCCAATCGCAAGATCATGGACACTGACCGCGAGTTTGAGAATTTGACTGAGAAATTGCTGGCCGCGCCTGCGGCACAGCCATCCCCCACGGAGCGTTCTGTATGAGTAGTGCAACTACTTCCACCATGACATTGAATGAAGGCTACTTTGTGCGCCGCAACTGGTTTGACTGGTTGTTTGCAGCACTGGTAGTCATGGGCGGTGTGTTTGCACTGCAGCGGTATTACGGGGCCATGGATGTCTATGAAAAAGGCATCCTGATTGGGACCATCCCCACCATGATCTGGCTGGGCTGGTTCTGGCGGCCGCTGGCCAAGCTGATGCTGGCGGTTGCGGCCTTGTCTTTGCTGGCGATATGGCTGTACCAGGGGCCAGATGGGGTGGCGCACATTGACCGCTCAGACACGGTGTTTGGTCTTAAATACCTGCTGTCCAGCCAGTCCGCCATCTTGTGGATGAGTGTGCTGTGCTTCATGGCCACCATCTTTTACTGGATCAGCCTGTTCGCCAAGGGCGAGCGCGATGCCTTTGGCACCATTGGCTCGCGCATCACCTGGGTGGCAATCACGCTGGCGCTGGTGGGCACCATGACGCGCTGGTTTGAAAGCTATTTGCTGGGCCCGGACATTGGCCACATTCCGGTGAGCAACCTGTACGAAGTGTTCGTCATGTTCATCTGGATGACGTCGCTGTTTTATCTGTACTACGAAGAGCAGTACAAGACCCGTTCGCTGGGCGGTTTTGTCATGCTGGTGGTCAGTGCCGCTGTGGGCTTTTTGCTCTGGTACACCGTGATTCGTGAAGCGCATGAGATTCAACCTCTGGTGCCTGCGCTGCAAAGCTGGTGGATGAAGGTGCACGTGCCCGCCAATTTTGTTGGCTACGGCACGTTTGCGCTGGCAGCCATGGTGGCCTTTGCCTACCTGATCAAGCAGCAAGCTCAGGAAACCAAGTGGTACAAGCTGGCACCCCTTTGGCTGCTGGGCGTGGCGCTGTGCTTTGAGCCGCTGGCATTCCGTCAAAGTCAAGAAACGGGCAGCAGCTACTGGCTGGTGTACTTTGGTATTTCGGCGCTGATCGTGGGTGCGATTTTGGCAGCCCGTAAAACCATTGCAGCACGCCTGCCTGCCTTTGAAGTTCTGGACGATGTGATGTACAAATCCATCGCCGTGGGCTTTGCCTTCTTTACCATTGCCACCGTGCTGGGTGCCTTGTGGGCCGCCGAAGCCTGGGGCGGTTACTGGAGCTGGGACCCCAAGGAGACCTGGGCACTGATTGTGTGGCTGAACTACGCCGCCTGGCTGCACATGCGGCTGATGAAGGGCCTGCGCGGCACGGTCTCTGCCTGGTGGGCGCTGGTGGGGCTGGCCATCACCACGTTTGCCTTCCTGGGCGTGAACATGTTCCTGTCAGGTCTGCACAGCTACGGCGAACTGTAAGAAGCAGCAAATAAAAGAGCTGCCAGCGCTCGCGGGTATTGCGTTTCAGTATCAATAGATACTGAAGTGCTTACTCTGCCAGCGCTGGCAGCTTTTCTTTTGGTAGCTGTCTGGTGCTGGCAAGCGCGAACGCCGCACAGCCCATCCTTGATTTGCGTTGGAGACGAGGCGCAAAGCCACAGACAGTACAGCCCCGTGCGGCAGGGCAAAGAAACGACGTATTCCAGCGGGTCTGAAGCCAGGGGCCATTCATCCCTGCCTTGGTGCGTTGTTGCAGCGGATGGCTTTGCTTGGTGGGTGCTGCTTGCAGCCATCCTGCGCCGCTCAGGTCAGTGCGCCGCGCCCATCTACGGTCAGCACGCATTCCACCACCCCGCCATTCAGACCGCCGCGCACGCCCACCATGAGGCTGTGCAGGTTGACCGTAGGGTCGCAGTGGCCGGGAATCAGCCACAGTGTCTCGCCCAGCACAGGCAGCCAGCCGCTGGCATTGCCGGCGGATGCATCAGGGTGCAGTACGCCGTGTTCGTCGCCACCATTGGCAAAGCGCAGCGCATGCTCGGCAGGCAGGCCGTGCACAGTGGGCAGGCCAGAATCAATGGCGTGTGACTTGTGCCCGGCATCGCACACTGCGTGCGTGGCGCTGACCGACATCACCTGCGTTTTGACGAACAGTGCATGCTCAAACACGGGCTGTGCGGGGTCGCGCTCGTTGGCTGCGTAATCGGCATCCATGAACAGAAACGAGCCAGTCTGCAACTCGCCATACTCGCCGCTGGCCGCTTCGTGGATGAAGGTGCCTGTACCAGCACCGGTGACCAGGGGGATGTGCAGGCCTGCCGCATCGAATGCACGGCGCGTGGTGGCAATGTGCTGCAAAGCCTGAGCGATGGCCGCCTGACGTGCAGCCGCTGTGCGCATGTGCTGGGCTGCGCCGTGGTAGGCCTGCAAACCCGCAAACAGCAGCGTGGGCTGGGCCTGCACCGCCTGTGCCAGGCGTACGGCAGCCGGGCCGGGCTCTGCACCGCAGCGGTTTTGCCCGACGTTAATTTCCACCAGCACATCGATGCTGGCAGGGGCTGCCCCGGCGGCCTGCATGGCGTGGGCCAGACGCGCAATGCCTTCAAGGCTGTCTACCGCCAGTGCCAGACGGCCCCCCTGCGCATGCAGCTGCTGGCTGAGCTGGGCCACGCGCGCCAGTTTGGCAGGGGCAATGACTTCGTTGCTGATGTAGATGTTGCGGATGCCGCCTGCCGCCAGCGCCTGGGCTTCACTGGCCTTTTGCACGCAGTGCCCGTGGGCACCGGCCCGCTCTAGCCAGTGCGCAATCTGCACACTTTTGTGCAGCTTGGCATGCGGGCGCCACAGCAGCTGGTGCTGCTGCGCAAAGCCCGCCATGCGCGCCATGTTGCGTTCCATGGCATCCAGATCAATGACCAGAGTGGGTGTATCAATCAGCGCAGCGCTTTGGCCCACAAGGGCGGTGAGGGTGCAAGACATAGGGCGGTGGTGGTGCGAACAAAACCCACAGCGTACCAAAGCACAGAGCTGTGTCTGGGCCAAGTGTGGGCCAAGTGAGGTGGGCCAGTGAACGAGGAGTGCAGCCGCCGCTGGCGATAAGACTGCATGCCCTGCAGCGCAGGCACTGCCTGAGATGGAGGAGGGAGTGCGGCGGCGTGCTGCATTGCGGTGCATGCAGCCCCGCACAGGGCAGCTGCGCGCTGAAGACGTGGGGCAATGAAGCCGCAGTCCGCCCAGTCAGCAGCGCAAAGGCTGCATGCAAAGCCGCTGCGGTTGGTGCAGACGGCGCTTAGGCGGGTGCTTGTGAAGGTGCTGCCCAGACGCCCACCTGCGCCGCTTGCATGCAGGCATACAGCTGGGTGCCACCGTGGCTTGCGCCCGGCCAGATGTTGTGCTGGCACTGCAGGCCTTGCACCTGATTCAAGGCAGCAGACAGACTGGCGGCGTTGGTCAGCCCGTGGCTCTGTGCGCGTGCCTGGGCCTGTCTGGCTGCGGCTTCACGCTCGGGGTTGGGCGTGCGAGCGGGGTCGCGCCGGGCCGACATTTCTTCGCTGCCCTGGCTGACATAGACATTCAAGGCCGATGGCAGTGCACTCTGACCTGAGGCATAGCGGTGCATGAACTGCACGGCTTCCTCCAGCACAATGCCGCCGCCCCACCACAGCGAAGGGCTGGCCGCCACATAGCGCTGGAACATGGCTGTGCGCGTGAACAAGGTGTGCAAGGTCAGCAGGCCACCGTAGGAGTGGCCCACCAGCGTCTGTTGCTGGGCATTGAGCGGCAGCTGCGATTGCAGCAGGGGTTGCAGCTGCTGGGCGATCCAGTCCAGAAACACATCGGCACCGCCTTGTGCGCGGCCCTGACTGTCGGGGCCTACCCCCGCGTAAGGCAGGGTGTAGTCGTAGGTGCGGGCCGCACGGTCATGTACTTCATCGCTGTCCGGCGGCAGCGCATGGCCCAGACCCACCACCACGGCGCTGCGGCCGCGCATGTCTGCGCCGCGCCCACCCCGGTTGTGCACCAGCTGGGCCACGATGGGGAACATCAGATTGCCATCCAGCACATAAATCACCGGCCAGCCACCGGCTGGGGCGCTGCCCTGTGGTACGTAGACCATGACGCGGTGCTGGCGTGCTTTGCTTGTGCCCGGCAGCGTGGGTGCGGGCAGGTCCATGTAGCGCACGCCTGGCATGGGCCAGGGCTGGCCCAGTGCTGGGGTGGCAGCTGCAGGGCTGGCGGCCACTGTGGAGTCGACCGCAGCGCAACCCAGCATGCTCAGACTGGGGACTGCCAGTGCGCTGGCCAGCCAGTGGCGGCGAGAGGTGTCGGGGCTTGGAGTGGCGGGGCTGGCGGACATGGCAGTGCAAAAAACTAAGAAGTCATGTAGTGTAGATGAGATTCATTCTCAAACATATCTCGCTGGCTGAAGTCGGATCACCCGGACTTATTGCGCCAGCGTGCATACTGGTCAGCTTGTGATCAAGGAGATGTACGCAATGACTACGACTTTCACCCTCCACAGCCCTGACATTCCAGCTGGTGGCACGATTGCGCCGGAATTTGAATCGGACATGTTTGGCTGCGGTGGGCGCAACGAATCGCCTGTGCTGCGCTGGAGCGGTGCACCGCAAGGCACCAAAAGCCTGGCACTGACCGTGTTTGACCCGGATGCGCCCACGGGCTGCGGCTGGTGGCACTGGATTGTGGTGGACCTGCCCGCCAGCACCACCGAGCTGAACGCCAACGCGGGCACCAAAGGCAGCACCAGCCTGCCCGCAGGTGCGCGCCAGATGCGCAACGACTACGGTATTTTTGCCTGGGGTGGCATGTGCCCACCTCCGGGTGACAAGCCGCACCGCTACATCTTTACCGTGCATGCGCTGTCGGTGGACAAGCTGGACATTCCGGACGATGCGACGGCAGCCATCTGTGGCTACATGATTAACGCCCACACGATTGCGAAAGCGACGTTCACGTCCACTTACGCCCGCGCAGCGTAAAGAAAAATTAAAAAATAGCGGTCAACGCTTGATGGCATTGGTTTTCAGATAGAAAACTATCTGAAAGATAAGCCATACAAGCGATGACCGCTTCTTTTTTTGAAGCCGCTCACGCCAGCCCGGACAGGTCGTTGCTTTGCCTTGTCGAACGCCTGCACGGACTGTCTTGGCCTGTGACTTTGCGCATCATGTCCCACGCAATCCCAAGATGCGCTGGGTGGGGGCGGCGGCTCCTGGTGGGTCTTGATAGTTCTTAAGGACTATTGCTGACTGTTAATGGGTTGACAGGCCCAGAAACTGCCGAAGCTCTGGCGTTTGCGGGTGGCCAAACAGCTGCTCGGGTGCACCCACTTCGTGCACCTTGCCCCTGTGCATGAAGACGACCTTGTCGCTGACCTTGCGTGCAAAACTCATCTCGTGCGTGACCATCATCAGCGTCATGCCTTGCTCGGCCAGACCCTCGACCACGCTCAGCACTTCGCCCACCAGCTCGGGGTCCAGCGCAGAGGTGACCTCGTCGCAGAGCAAAATTTCGGGGTCCATGGCCAGCGCACGTGCAATCGCTACGCGCTGCTGCTGGCCGCCAGACAGCTGCTCGGGCATGGCGTCAAACTTTTCAGCCAGGCCTACGCGCTGCAGCAGGCGCTCGGCGTTGGCGCGGGCGACGGCTTTGGGCTGGTTCATGACCAGCGAGGGGGCCAGCATCACGTTGCGGCCCACGCTCAGGTGCGGGAACAGGTTGAAGTTCTGAAAAATCATGCCCACGTTTTTGCGCAGCTCGCGCATGGCTTGCGGGTCACTGGCCCGCAAGGGCTGACCGTGCACGGTCAGCTGGCCTTCCTGAAAGTTTTCCAGACCGTTGATACAGCGCAGCAGTGTGCTCTTGCCAGAGCCGCTTTTGCCAATGATGGCCACCACCTCGCCGCGGTTGACCTGCAGGTCCACGCCCTTGAGCACTTCGTTGTTGCCAAAGCTTTTGCGCAGGCCGGCAATGTCTACCAAAGGCAGCGTAGAGGAAGAAGAAACAGTAGAAGACATGGCAGATTCCAAAACAGCGTTCATCGGTTAGCGTTGGGGGCGCATGCGGCGCTCCAGCCGCTGGCTCCATAGCGACAGCGGAAAGCACAGCGCAAAGTACAAGGCTGCTACGCAGCCATAGACCATGAAAGGCTCGAAGGTGGCGTTGGCAATCAGTTGCCCGGCTTTGGTGATTTCAATAAAACCAATCACGCTGGTCAGTGCCGTGCCCTTGATGATTTGCACCATGAAGCCTGCCGTGGGCGCAATGCCCAGACGCATGGCTTGCGGCAAGATGACGTGGCGCAGCTGCTCGGCAAAGCTCATGGCCAGGCTGGAGGACGCTTCCCACTGCCCTTTGGGTACTGACTCCACACAGCCACGCCAGATATCGCACAGGTAGGCAGCGGAGTACAGCGTCAGGCACACGCAGGCGGCCACCATGGGCGAGGTGTCAAAGCCCATCAAGGCCAGACCAAAGTAGGTCAGGAAAATCTGCATCAGCAGCGGGGTGCCCTGAAACACTTGCACATACACAGAGACGGCTCGCACCGCGCCCGGCAGTTTGGACAGGCGCAGCACCAGCAAAGCCAGAGCCAGCAGGCCGCCGCAGACAAAGGCAATGATGGACAGGATGACGGTCCAGCGCAGCGCCAGCAGCAACTGGTAGGCAATGTCCCAGAAAGTAAATTCAACCATGGGTGTCTCTCCGGGCAATTAACGGTGGCGGCCAAAGATGAAGCGTGGCCCAGCCCACACCAGCAGCTGGCGCAGCAAGATGGCCAGACCCAGGTAGCACAGGGTGACCACGATGTACGACTCAAAGCTGCGGAAGGTGCGGCTGGAAATCAGATTGGCGGCGTAGGAGATTTCTTCGGTAGATATCTGGCTGCACACGGCAGAGCCCAGCATCACGATGATGATTTGCCCCGTCAGCGCAGGCCACACACGGCCCAGTGAGGGCGGTAGCACCACGCGGGTGAAGGTCTGCCAGCGGTTCAGTGCCAGGCACTGGGCGGCCTCCAGCTGGCCGCGTGGCGTGGCTTCAATGCCTGCGCGAATCTGCTCACAGGCATAGGCCCCTAAATTGAGCGTCATCGCCAAGATGCTGGCGCTTTCTGGCGACATGCGAACGCCCAGAGAGGGCAGTCCAAAAAACAGAAAGAACAGCTGGATGATGAACGGCGTGTTGCGAAAAATCTCTACGTAGGTGGCCACCACGGCGCGTACACCGGCGCCGGCATTCAGGCGCAGCCATGCGCAGGCAATACCCAGCAGCACACCCAGCGGTATGGCAATGCCGGTCAGCACGAAAGTGAGCATCAGCCCTTGAAGCAGCATGGGCCACTGGGCCAGCACGGGGGCGAAATCCATTTCCATGGGGACAGTCCAAATTCAAGGCAAAACAAAAAAGCGGTGGTGCATCAGCGAGCGCTGGGGTGTGCCACCGCCCGCAGCCAAGGCCGTCGTTGCCGCTGAGGAAACGACGTGCAGCGGCGCAGGGTGGGCCAGATCAATCTGGCAGATTGCCCATGCTGCGGCCCAGCCATTTTTGGGAGTAGCCCTCGATGGTTCCGTCTTGCTTGGCGGTGCGCAAAATTTCGTTGACCTTGCTGAGCAGCGTGGTCTCGCCCTTGCGCACGCCGATGTAGTTGGGCGAGTCTTTGATCAGCAGCTTGTACTCGGCCTGCACTTTGGGGTTCTTTTGCAGCGCAGCCGCTGCCACGGCGGCACCCACGGCCACAAACTGGGTTTGCTGCGTCATGAAGGCGGCCATGGTGGCGTTGTCATCTTCAAAGCGCTGAATCTTCAGCGTCCTGGGTGCCAGAGCCTGCAGGGCATCGTCCTGAATGGTGCCGCGTGTCACCGCCAGCGTCTTGCCTCCCAGATCGTCAAAGCTCTTGATGGCGATGTCTTTGGGGCCAAACACCGCCTGAAAGAACGGGGCGTAGGAGGCGGTGAAATCGATCACCTTGGCGCGCTCTTCGTTCTTGCCCAGCGCCGAGACGATCAGGTCAATCTTTCTCGATTGCAGGTAAGGAATGCGATTGGGGGTGCTGAGCGGCACAAACTCCGCTTTCACGCCCAGCTTGTCGGCAATCAGCTGTGCTACGGCCACATCCACGCCGGTGGGCTTGAAGTCGGGGCCCATGTAGCCGTACGGTGGGTAGTCGGTGGGAATGCCCAGTGCAATGGATTTCTTGCCCAGAATGTTCTGCAGCGACTTGTCCTCTTGTGCCCAGACACCGGAGGACAGAGACAGGGCCACCGTGGCAACAGCGCTGGCAGCAAAGAGGCGGCGAGACAGGGACATAGAACACTCCTGAGGAGAAAAAGTTGCGGGTACGCCTTTTCAGCACATACCGTGCCAATCTGTGAAACATCTGTTTCTGCTGCATCGCTCTGTATTTCAGTGGTGGTATGCAATCGCGTGCGCGGGTGGTGGTAATGGCGCTGCTTGCAAGCGCATATGTTCTTTGTGTGCTCCTGTAGCGCGCAGGCCTCGCAAACAGGCACTGCTTTTGCAAGCAGGGTGATGAATGTGAAACGCCAGTGCCTGAATTTCAAATATTTGGCACTAATGTTTCAAAGATTGGTGCATCGACTCCCCAAGCTGGTGCGGCATTTACCCAAATGGAGGCAAAGGCTGGCAATGACAGAAAACCCCCACACATCCACGATGGAATCACGCATACGCCAGAGCTATGCCAGCCTGTCGCAGGCAGAACGCAAGCTGGCCGATGTGGTGCTGTCGCGCCAGCGCGAGGTGCTGGGCTATTCGGCCACGGAGCTGGCCTCGCTGGCGGGTACCTCCAAGTCCAGCGCGGCGCGGTTTTTTCGCAGTCTGGGTTATGCCGGGTACGACGAATTTCGCCAGGCGCTGCGTCAGGCGCAACTGCAGCAGTCACCTCTGGGGCGCATGGCCGGTGTGCGCCGCAAAGACAGCGTGGCCCAGCAGTTTCACGGCCATTTGCAGCTCGATGCGCAGCGGCTGCAGGAATGGGGTCAGGCGGTGCCCGAGGCACAACTGGAGGCCGCTTTGGCCCTGCTGCGCAAAGCCCGCAGGCTGTGGGTGGTGGGCTACCGGCACAGTTATGTCACGGCGTTTTACGCGCAGTCGCTGCTGGCACAGGTGCGCAGCGATGTCTGCATGCTCAATGATGCCGCCGGGCGCGAGGCCGATGTGCTGGCCTGCGCCAGCCCCAAGGACGTGGTGCTGGCGGTGGACTTTCGCCGGCGCAGCGCCCATTTGCCGCAAGTGCTGGCTGCTGCGCGCAGTGCCGGTGCCAAGGTGCTTGTGCTGACCGATGCCCCAGCCTCGGCGCTGGCCATGCAGGCCCAGCTGGTGCTGCGCTGCGGCGCTTGCAGCCCGCAGGGGCTGTTTGATTCTTACGTTTGCGCCATGAGTGTTGTTAATTTTCTGGCGGCCACGCTGGCGCAGCAACTGCGTGCCGGGGCGCAAAGCCGACTGGAGCGTATCGAGCGCCTGCACGTGGCGCTCAAAGATCTGGAGCACCAGCTGTAACCCCGTGTCCGCTGTGTGAGATTTGCCTTGTTTGAACCTGTGAAAGTGCTTATGAATACCGCCGTGCTTGCCCCTCTTGCCGTGGAATGTTTTGCCAATCGTGCTGCCAACCGCATGACGCCGTATGGCGCACGGCGCAGTGAAATCCTCAGTGCCGACGCGCTGGCGCTGGCACAGCGTGAACTCTCGCAATGGCAAGGCTATGCGCCCACACCACTGCACAGCCTGCCCGCCTTGGCGCAGGCCCTGGGCGTGGCCAGCGTGCAATACAAAGACGAAGGGGGGCGTTTTGGTCTGGGCAGCTTCAAGGCGCTCGGTGGTGCGTATGCGGTGGCACGGCTGCTGTGCCGCCAGCTCGGCGAGCGCCTGGGCCGCAGCTTGAGCACGCAGGACCTGCTGACCCCCGAGGTCCGCGCTCTGTGCGCCGGTATCACGGTCACTTGCGCCACCGATGGCAACCACGGCCGTTCGGTGGCCTGGGGCGCACAGCGTTTTGGCTGCGGCTGTGTGATCTATATCCACGCCACCGTCAGTGAAGGCCGCAAGGACGCCATTGCCCATTACGGCGCTCAGGTGGTGCGTACCTCAGGCAACTATGACGATGCCGTGCGCCAGGCCGATGCTGATGCGCAGGCACAGGGCCGTTTTGTGATTTCAGACACCTCCTACCCCGGCTACATGGATGTGCCGCGCGATGTGATGCAGGGTTACCAGCTGATGGTGCAAGAGGCGGCAGAGCAACTGTCACAGCGGCCCACGCACATCTTTGTGCAAGCCGGTGTGGGCGGTCTGGCGGCGGCGGTGTGTGGCTACTTCTGGGAGCGTGATGGCGGTGACCGCCCAACCTTTGTGGTGGTTGAGCCTGACAAGGCCGACTGCCTGGCGCAAAGTGCCAAAGCTGGCCAGCTCAAGGCGGTGACCGGAGATATTGACACCCTGATGGCGGGGCTGGCCTGCGGCGAGGTCTCGCACCTGGCATGGGAAATTCTGGAAAAAGGCACGGATGCGTATTGCGTCATCAGCGATGCAGCCGCCGTGGCGGCCATGCGTCTGCTGGCCCAGCCTCTGGGTGGTGATCCGGTCATCGTTGCCGGTGAATCCGCGGTGGCGGGTGTGGCTGCGGCCATCGCATCCAGCCAGAGCGTGCAGGCCCGTCAGGTGCTGGGGCTCAACAGCGGCAGCCGCATTCTGTTTTTTGGTTCCGAGGCGGCTACAGACCCTGCGCTGTACGCACAACTGGTGGGCGAAAGCGCCCAAGCCGTGGCCGCACGCGCCAAGGAGCGCGCATGACTAAGGCCCCATGGAGCGCACTGCGCGTAGATGGTGTGCGACTGCTGCAGCGCCTGCAAGACCTGGGGCAGTTTGGCGCGCTGGAAGGCGGCGGCACCAACCGTCTGGCCTTGAGTGATGCCGACAAGGCTGGCCGCGACTGGACGGTGCAGCAAATGCGCGATCTGGGTATGGCTGTGCAGGTGGATGCGATTGGCAACGTGGTGGGTACCTTTGCCGGCATGCAAGACTTGCCCCCGGTGATGACGGGCAGCCACATTGACACCGTGCGAACGGGCGGCCTTTACGACGGCAACTACGGCGTCATGGCCGGGCTGGAGGTGGTGGCCACGCTGCGCGCTGCAGGTGTGCGCACGCGCCGCCCCATTCAGGTGGCGTTTTTTACCAATGAAGAAGGGGCGCGTTTTCAGCCCGACATGATGGGCAGCCTGGTCATGGTGGGCGGCATGCCGCTGCAAGCTGCGCTGGCAACGCAGGCGGTCGACAACGCAGCCACCGTGGGCGATGAGCTGGCCCGTATCGGCTACGCAGGCAGTGCCCCTGTGGGGGCGCCGGTGGTCGACAGCTTTGTGGAGCTGCACATCGAGCAGGGCCCTGTGCTGGAGCAGCAAGACCGGCTCATTGGCGTGGTGCAGGGGGTGCAGGGCATTTGCTGGATGCAGCTGCGCTTTACCGGCACCAGCAACCATGCAGGCACCACCCCCATGGCCTTGCGCCATGACGCAGGCATGTGTGCCATGCGCTGCGCGGCCTTTATTCACAACCTGGTGGTGCGCTACGGTGGCAGCCAGCTGGGTACGGTGGGGGGGCTGCAGCTCAAACCCAATTTGATCAACGTGATCGCACAGGAGGCCGTGATGACGGTGGACCTGCGCAACACACAGGCGGCACCCCTGCGCCAGGCGCAGGCCGAAGTGCTGGCCTTTGCCTACCGCATTGCCAGTGAAAACGGGGTGCAGTGCGAGCACCGCCAGCTGGCAGATTTTGAGCCTGTGGACTTTGATGCAGACCTGGTGGACTGTGTGGAGCAGCACGCGCATGCGCTGGGCTTGAGCACCTTGCGCATGCCCAGCGGCGCGGGCCACGACGCGCAGATGCTGGCGCGCGTTTGTCCCACCGCCATGGTGTTTGTGCCCAGCCGGCAAGGGCTGAGCCACAACGTGCACGAGCACACCGACCCAGACCAGCTGGTGCACGGTGCCAATGTGCTGCTGCAGGTGTTGCTGCATCAGGCCAACCGTTAAGTTTTCCGTGCAACGGGCTGCCGGCACTGGCCTGTCAAGCGCTGGCAGCTCCCCTTCTAGAGATGTGAGAGCGTGATGAGCCGTATTGTGAATGTCGCCCTGGGTCAGCTTGGCCCGGTGCAAAAAATAGATTCGCGCGCCAGCGTGGTGCAGCGTTTGTGCCAGATGATGCGCGAGGCAAAAAGTCTGGGCGCAGATGTGATCGTCTACCCCGAACTGGCGCTGACCACGTTCTTTCCGCGCTGGTACATCCAGGACCAGACCGAGCTGCACAGCTACTACGAGCGCGCCATGCCCAGCCGCGAAACGCAGCCGCTGTTCGATCTGGCACGCGAGCTGGGTATCGGGTTTTATTTGGGCTACGCCGAGCTGGCCCAAGAGGGCGAGCAGCTGATGCAGTACAACACCGCAATTTTGGTGGACAAGAGCGCCACCATCATCGGCAAGTACCGCAAGATTCATGTGCCCGGCCACTTCGAGCATGAGCCGTGGCGCAAATTTCAGCACCTGGAAAAACGCTATTTCACGCCGGGCCAGTCCTTTGGCGTGTACCAGGGCTTTGGCGGCACCATGGGCATGGCACTGTGCAACGACCGCCGCTGGGCCGAGAGCTACCGCGTGATGGCGCTGCAAGGCGCAGAGATGATCTTCATTGGCTACAACACGCCGGTGCACAACGCTCCTGCACCGCAGCACGATGACCTGTCACTGTTTCACAACCAGCTGTCCGTGCAGGCCGGGGCTTACCAAAATGGCTGCTGGGTGGCCAGTGTTGCCAAGGGGGGGCTGGAAGAGGGGGTGGACAGTATTGCGGGCAGCTTGCTGGTAGCCCCGTCTGGCGAGGTGGTGGCGCGCTGCACCACCAAAGACGATGAGGTGGTGCTGGGGCGTGCAGACCTTGATTTTTGCGCCGTGTACAAGCGCACCACGTTCAACTTTGATCTGCACCGCCACCCGGAGTGCTATGGCCTGATTGTGCAGAAAAAGGGCGAGCTGCTGGCAGCCGATGGGCAGCCTTGGACGTCGTAACGCACACGCCTGCTGTGGCTGATAGGAGTGTGGATATGGATGTTGAAGATGCGGTGCTTTCCATCACATCACAGCACCATGCCACCACGCAGCATCACACGCCTGCCATTGCGCAGTGGCTGGTCAGTGGCAGGACAGCACATCGACCTGCATAAAAAAGAGCAACAAACGCTTTACAGCTCTACGTTTCAGATAGAAAACTATCTGAAAAAAAGCGCTCATAAGCGCTGGCAGCTCTTTTTTTGTTTAACTGACAAATTCGTCGCGTGACGCATTGGCAAGGTGGGAGACATCGCCCCAGCCCACCAGCGTCAGGCCTTGCGGTGTCCACAGCAAGCGGTTGATGGCTGCGTTGCCCAGCTCCCAGGAGCGTGGTGCCTGCAAATCCTGGCGTGTGGCCAGACGGTAGAGAATGTCCATCACCCCGCCGTGGGCGACCAGCGCAATCTGGCCGCCAGTGTGCTGCGCCGCCAGCCGGTCAACGGTGTGCTGGATCCGGCCCCGCAGCATGTGCAGCGACTCACCCCCACCGTCGGGCACAAAGTCGGGGTCACGCTTGCGCCAGCGCAGCGCTTGTTCGGGATGCTCGGCCTCAATGTCCTTGAAGCTTCGGCCCTCAAAACTGCCAAAGCAGCGCTCGCGCAGGCCCGTGTCGGGCTGCACCGCACAGCCCGTGGTCTGGCTGACTGCCTGAGCGGTGCTCAGGGCGCGCTGCAAGTCGCTGCTGAAGATGGCATCCAGGTGCTCGTGGGCCAGCGCCTCGCCCGTGCGCTGGGCTTGCCACAGGCCGATGTCATTGAGAGGAATGTCCAGATGACCTTGAATGCGAGCGTCAACATTCCAGGAAGTTTCGCCATGGCGGATGGCGATGATGCGGGTAGCGTGCATGCGGCAGGGGCACCAATGGCGCCTGAATTCAACAAACAAAGCATCTGCCGACAGGCAGTGAAAGCCAGCATTGTCCGGCATTCTTTGCATAGCTTGTCTGTTTTAGGAAAACAAGGTTTTTTGCGTGAAGACAGATAAATGCATGAGCTTATTGCGTGAAGCTTGAAGGGTCGCGCTATAAACATGTACACAAAACAGTAGCGCCGATAAGCGGTCTGATTTTTGCTTGCCAAGGCAAACCCTAGGGCGGCATTCGCGCAGTCCGTGGCATACAGGCAACCTTTCACCTCGTTATGAAGATGGAGACAAACATGATTTTGAAGACCCTGGGCACCGCCCTGCTGGCCGCAGGCCTGCTTTCCACGGCCACGCTGGCGCAAGCTGAAACCGTTCGATGGACGCGATCGGCCGATGTGACCACGCTCGACCCGCATGTGTTCAATACAGGTACCAACTTTGTGCTGATGCACCAGATGTATGAGACGCTGCTGAACCGCTCCAACGACGGCAAGTTGCTGCCGCTGCTGGCCACCGAGTGGAAGCTGCTGCCCAGCGACCCCACGGTCTGGGAATTCAAAATCCGCCCGAATGTGAAGTTCCATGACGGCAAGCCGCTGACTGCCAAGGATGTGGTCTTCTCGCTCAACCGCGCCAAAGGCCCCAATGCGCAGGTCAAGTCGCTGCTGGCATCGGTGGACACCATCACAGCCGTGAATGACCTGACCGTGCAGGTCAAGACCAAAGGCCCCAACCCCATTTTCCCGAACAACCTGACCAACATCTTCATCATGAATGAAGAGTGGGCCAAGGCCAACGGCGCTGTGGACACCCAGGACGCCACCAGCAAGACTGAAAATGGTGCCACCCGTGCCGTCAACGGCACTGGCGCTTTCACACTGGCCAGCCGCGAGGTGGACAGCAAGACCGTCATGAAGCAAAACCCCAACTACTGGGGCAAGGGCAAAGACGCGCTGCAAGTAACAGAGCTGGTGTATCTGCCCATCAAGTCGCCAGCCACCCGCGTGGCCGCACTGCTGTCGGGTGAAGTGGACTTTGCACAGGACATTCCCGCGCAAGACGTAGCGCGCCTCAAGCAAGACAGCAAGCTGCGCATCAACGAAGGCCCGGAAAACCGCTCCATCTTTCTGGGGCTGAATGTGGGATCGCCAGAGCTCAAATCCAGCAACGTCAAGGGCAAGAACCCGCTGGCCGACCCCAAGGTGCGCCATGCCATGGAGCTGGCAATTGACCGCGACGCCATCAAGCGCTCGGTCATGCGTGGCCTGTCCAACCCCTCGGGCGTAATGGCCCCATCCTTTGTCAATGGCTACGACAAGTCCATGGCCGCCTACCCCAAGGCTGACGTTGCCAAAGCCAAGGCACTGCTGGCAGAAGCGGGTTACCCCAACGGCTTCACCATCACCTTGCACACCCCCAACGATCGTTATGTGAATGACGAGGCCATCAGTACCGCCATTGCCGGCTTCCTGGGCCGCGTAGGCATCAAGACCGAAGTGGCATCGCGCCCCATTGCGCAGCACAGCGTGTCCATCGTGAATGCCGACAGCGACTTTTACCTGTACGGCTGGGGCGTGCCAACGTACGACTCGGCATACATCTTTGACTTCCTGGTGGCCACCCGTGGCAAGGAAGGCCGTGGCGCACAAAACGCCACCCACTACAGCAATGCCGATCTGGACAACAAGATCATCTCGCTGTCTTCAGAAAGCGATGTGGGCAAGCGCAACGCCACCATCAAGCAAATCTGGGATGTGGTGCAGAAAGATCGTTTCTACATCCCGCTGCATGACCAGGTCATCCATTTCGCGTCCATCAAAGCCATCAACGTTCCCGTGCACCCGGACAACGTGGTGCACTTCAAGGACATGAAGCTCAACAAGAACGCGAAGTAACAACATGCTGGTCCATCTGCTGCGCAGACTGGGCCAGTCAGTTTTGGTACTGCTGGCCGTCTCGCTTATTTCCTTCATGGTGTTTCGCCATATTGGTGACCCCACCATCAGCTTGTTAGGCGAAGACGCCACGCTGGAAGAACGCACAGCCCTGGTTGAAGACCTGGGCTTTAACAAATCCGTCCCCATGCAATACCTGGCCTATGTGGGCAAGGTCGTGCAGGGGGATCTGGGTATCTCCTACCGCCTCAAGCGCCCCGTGGCCGAGGTGATTGCCGAGCGCCTGCCAGCCACTCTGGAGCTGGCAATGACTGCGGCCTTTTTTGCACTGCTCATTGGCGTGGTTCTGGGGGTCTATACCGCCATCAAGAAAGATGGCTGGCTCAGTCGCTCCATCATGACGGTCTCGCTGGTCGGGGTCTCACTGCCCACGTTTTTGATTGGTATCGGCCTGATTTACGTGTTTGCTGTCGAGCTGCGCTGGCTGCCTTCCTTTGGCCGGGGCGAGACGGTCGACATCGGGGGCTGGCAAACGGGTTTTCTCACTGCTTCGGGCTGGGCCGCACTCATCATGCCGGCCATCACGCTGGGCTTTTACAACATGACGCTGATCATGCGCCTGGTGCGTGCCGAGATGCTGGAGGTGCTGCGCTCGGACTACATCCGCTTTGGCCGCGCGCGCGGTCTGCATGAAAAGAGCCTGTACTTTGGCCACGCGCTGCGCAACACGCTCATTCCCGTCATCACCATTGCGGGTCTGCAAATTGGCTCGCTGATTGCCTTTGCCATCGTGACGGAAACCGTGTTCCAGTGGCCCGGCGTTGGCTTGCTGTTCATCTCCTCGGTGCAGGGTGTCGATGTGCCCTTGATTGCGGCTTATCTGATGTTCATTGCGCTGTTGTACGTGGTGATCAATCTGTTCGTGGACTTTTTGTATGTGCTGGTGGACCCCCGCCTGCGAAAGAAATAAGGGGGCAGCAATGACTGAATCTGTGAAACAAGACGTGGCGCTGCCCACGGGCTGGAAAGCCAGCGACTCGCCAGTCAAGCGCGCCTTTGCCAAGTCGCGCCTGGTGCAAGTGGCTGCCGCTGTGCTGGCTCTGCTGGTGCTGGCCACCATCTGCGCGCCGCTGCTGGCACTGCACAACCCGTTTGATCCGGGCAGCCTGGATTTGATGGATGCCTTCACCCCGCCCTGGAGCCAGGGCATGGGCGAGATGTTCTACCCGCTGGGCGCTGACGATCAGGGCCGCGACGTGTACTCGGCCATCCTGTATGGCCTGCGCATGTCGGTGTTTGTGGGTGTGGCTGCCGTGGCGCTGTCGCTCATCATTGGCGTGCCTCTGGGCCTGATTGCCGGTTATGCCGGTGGCTGGTTTGACACGCTGCTGATGCGCATTGCCGATGTGCAGCTGACTTTCCCGGTCATTTTGGTGGCGCTGCTGATCTTTGGCATTGCCCGTGGCTTGTTGCCCGAGGGCTACCGCGATGACATGGCCGTGTTTGTCATCATCGTCGCCATTGGCCTGTCTGACTGGGTGCAGTACGCGCGCACGGTGCGGGGTGCGGTCATGGTGGAAAAGCAGAAAGACTATGTGCTGGCCGCCCAGCTCATTGGCCGCTCGCAAACCGCCATCCTCACCAAGCACATCCTGCCCAATATGCTGGCCCCCATCCTAGTGATTGCCACCATCAGCTTTGCGCACGCCATCGTGGCCGAATCCACGCTGTCGTACCTGGGTGTGGGCCTGCCGCCCACTGCGCCGTCGCTGGGCACACTGATCCGTATCGGCCAGAGCTTCCTGTTCTCGGGTGAATGGTGGATTTTGCTGTTCCCCTCGCTGGTGCTGCTGGCACTGGCCCTGTCCGTAAACCTCGTCGGCGACTGGCTGCGCGACGCTTTGAACCCCAAGCTGCAATGAACATGACAACAGACACACACAACCCCGTGCCTGATGCGGTTGCCGTGCTGCGGGTGCGCAATCTCAGCGTCACGTTTGATACCTACAAAGGCCCCGTGCATGTGCTGCACGATGTCTCCTTTGACATCTGGCCCGGAGAAATTCTCGGCGTGGTGGGGGAGTCGGGCGCAGGCAAGTCCATGACGGGCTCTGCCGTCACCGGCTTGATTGAAGCGCCCGGTCGCATCTCCAGCGGCACGGTAGAGCTGCGCGGCCTGCGTATCGACAACTTGCAGGGGGAAGAGCTGCGCCGCATTCGTGGCAAGCGCATTGGCACCATCTTTCAAGATCCGCTGACCAGCCTGAACCCGGTCTACACCGTGGGCGACCATCTGGTAGAAACCATTCGCACGCACCTGCCCGTGTCAGAAAAAGAAGCCCAAGCCCGCGCCCTGGCGCTGCTGCAAGAGGTGGAAATTCCGCACGCCAAAGAGCGCATGGCCCAGTACCCGCACCAGTTCTCCGGTGGCATGCGCCAGCGCGTAGCCATTGCACTGGCCCTGTGTGCCGAGCCAGAACTCATCATTGCGGATGAGCCCACCACGGCGCTTGACGTCTCGGTGCAGGCACAAATCATTGCGCTGCTGCGCAAGGTCTGCAAAGAGCGCGGCGCAGCTGCCATGCTCATCACGCACGACATGGGTGTGATTGCCGAAACGGCCGATCGCGTCATGGTCATGTACCACGGCCGTGTGCTGGAAACCGGTGCGGTGCGCCAGGTGCTGGATGCCCCGCGTGACCCCTACACGCAGGTGCTGATGGCCGCCATTCCCAGCGTGCATCAGCGGGTAGAACGCCTGCCGGTACCCGAGGTTGGCGGTGGGCCAGTGGCTAAAGCGGTGCCGTGGACGCCGAAAGAAGCTGCAGCTGGTGCTAGCGACGCAAGCGTTCGGCCACTTGTAGAGGTCAAAGACCTGTGCAAGGACTATGACCTGTCCTCTGGCTGGCTGGCCCGCCTGCTGGCGCGCGAGGAAAAGAAAATCCTCAAGGCCGCTGACCACGTCAGCTTCAATATCCGCAAAGGCACCACCTTTGGGCTGGTGGGCGAGTCTGGCTCGGGTAAATCCACGGTGGCACGCATGGTGGCAGGCCTGACGCCGCCGACCAGCGGCACCATTTTGTTTGATGGCGTGGACAAGTGGAGCCCTGCGGCGCAAACCGTGGCCATGCGCCGCCGGTTTCAGATGATCTTTCAAGATCCGTATGCCAGCTTGAACCCGCGCTGGACGGTGGAGCAACTGATTGCAGAACCGCTGGTGGTGCTGGGCATCACGCAGACCAGGGAAGAAACCGCCGCCCGCGTCCAGGAAGCCCTGCGTCGTGTGCGCATGAAGCCCGACGACGTCACCAAGTACCCGCACCAGTTCTCTGGCGGCCAACGCCAGCGCATTGCCGTGGCGCGTGCTTTGGCCAGCCAGCCCGAGTTCATCATCTGTGATGAACCCACCTCAGCGCTGGACGTATCGGTGCAGGCACAGGTGCTGAACCTGATGCGTGATCTGCAGGACGAGTTTGGCCTGACCTATCTGCTCATCAGCCACAACCTCGCAGTGATTCGCCACATGTGTGATGACATTGGCGTCATGCAGCGGGGCAAGCTGGTGGAAGTAGGTGATGCACAGGTGGTGCTGGATGACCCGCAACACGCCTATACCAAGGATTTGATGGCGGCGATTCCGGATATTGCGCACGTGCATTGAGCGGGCTGCTTTTGGAAAGCTGGCTTTAAATCTTTCAGGTTTGGCTCGAAGGCCCACAGCTTAGGTTGTGGGCCTTTTTTATGGATGATTGCTTTTGGGCTCTAGCGCTTGTATGGCATGCGTTAGTAGTTATGGCTCGTGCTTCTTTTTAATTGTTTGTTGTTGCACTCTTGTCCGAGGCCGGTAGTCGACCAGCGGTGACCCGATTTCTTTTGCTTCGTCAAAAGAAAACGGGGAAAGAAAAGACGACGCTTGCAGAGGGCTTGTCAGGCGGAACTCGCGGCGTTCCTTCGTCACTCTGCTCAAACAACCGCCGCAAATATGAAGGACTTCTACAAAGCCAACGTGCGACGCATGCGCTTTGGTCATTGAAACGGAGATGTTCTAGAGACTGCTTACGACCGATTGCAGTCGTTCGTGCCTCGGCGGCAAATGTCTGCTGCGCATCGATTGCTGTCATTGATACAGGCAAGTCCACCAACCACCTCATGACACTCCTCGGCCCCTTGATCCTGCGAGCAGGATCAAGGGGCCGCGCTTATACCTTGGCGAGGAAGGCCGCCGCATCACCAGCTTCACACTTCCAGTCTGCGAAGACCCCAACCAGATTGCATTCCACGCAGTGGCAAGCGATGTAGTACCAGCGCACGTCATGTGTGCCCTTGTACACGGAGACGCCGGACATCAGCTCGAACACCTCGTTCTCGCACACGCACTGGTGCGCCTCGGGGGTGGCCTCTTCAACGTAGTCCGCGCTGTCGCCCATCAGGTGTTCTTGCCCGCAGTCGGAGCAGGTGCGGATAGCCACGCCGGCTTCTTCATCGGTCTGCAGCGCAAAAGTCCGGCACCCGCAATCGCATTTGGACGAGGCAAACCGGACGGCCTCATGGCGATTCGCAACGCTGTAGCTGCGCAGTTCGGCTTGCGTGTCGCCGGACGTCGTCCCGTACCAGAACTCGCCCTTCTTCGTCAGTGACATTGATGCTTTTCCATTCTTCAAGGTGGGCTTCCCGGCAGACCTGACGCCAGGCTTGGTCCAATCATCTGGATTTTGCCTGAAGGCACGGTGAATCGTCGTCAAGGCGGTGGGTCGGGGTCGCCTCCGACAAGGGCAGCGGAAAACCTTGAATGCCAATTCTTGGAGATTGCAGCCAGAGTCCATCAAGTTCAGCTGTTGATTGCCGCCAAGATTCGGAGTTGAAGCCCCTACGTCAGCGCTAGTCTAGATCTGCTGTTCGCGGTTAACTCCCGGACGACAGCTTCTGACCGTTTGCGGCAGTCGCTAACGACCCAAAGCGGACATACCTTCAGCACTTTTCTTGATGTCAAATGTCGCTGTGATGAACTCCGACAGAGGTCAACCGAATGACTCGTTAAGACTGGGTCTTATGTTGCGCTGAAGCGAACGCCACATGTGAACCTTGGCTTTGTAGCCATCTGGAGTAAGGATGGCCATAGGCTCAAGCCCAAACACTTGGAACCCCATGGATTGGTAGAGACTTATTGCAGGTTCATTGCCTTCGGTGACCGTAAGAGTGAGTTGACGGATGCTTTCCTTCGCTTCAGAGTAGGTTATGGCTGCTTCGAGTAAGGCACGGCCTATGCCCAATCCTCTGACTTTTGAGTCAACGAACATGCCAATGATCTTCGCTTTGTGCTTGGTTTTAGGCTTTTCCGAGAACTGCAGAGCAACCGTTCCAACGAGATCATGGTCATCGAATGCGCCAAACGCAGCTTCTAAACCCGTGGGATCAGCCACGCGCTTAATCCAAAAAGCATCGGGTTCTGCAGCTCTTTCTTCAGCGGTGGAAGTGAAAGCGTCTGCTGCAAGCTCATACGCTTGCAGCATCAGCCTTCGATACATCACCGCATCAGCTGCTTTGAGAAGCGTGACATGCATATCTTCTGAAATCTAAATAGTTTTAGGAGTGGGTATAACTGAAAACGCAAGTCAGCTAAACATCTCTGACAGCGAGTTAGCGCTTGTATTAAACAGCACCGCAGTGCAGATGTGCGGACGGGTGTAGAGGGCAACATCCTTATTCATGCGAAATAAATGTCTGCGTTCTTCTGAGATTCAGTAGTCCAAGCTCATGGACTGCTTCTGGCCGGACTGCGACAGTCGCAAATCCACCCAGCCATTGGTGCTCATCCTGTAGCAACCGAGCTAGCGTCAGTCTTTTAGTTGTGCAGCAAACATTGTGTTTCCGAGAAACCCTCTGCCAGCAACTCCAATCCGAAAGGCGATTTCTTGCCGAAGATGCTCTGCATTCTTGTTCTCGCCCTCTTTGGGTAACGAGATGAATGAAGACGCAGCATTTGAAGGGTTCAATTCAGCAACCAACAATGCTTCTCCCCCATTCTTGGTGACAAGCTCTACACGATTGATGGGGCTCCTTGCGTGCAGGATGTACGACTGATCTGAGCCAAACATCTCAAGAGCATAGGAGCGCTGCTTTGGCTTAAACAAGGCTGTGCCCCATCGAAATGGTCACTTGCCCACTGGCGGCATCCAGCTCTGGCCGCCGCTAAGCGGCCATCAGGGATTCTCGAAAGCTGCCGCTCAAAGTTCACTCTGGTGAAGACCGTGCCTCATCTGTCACGTAGCAGGTTTGCACACTTCGCGAAGTGCCTGAGCGAAAACCGCATCAGCCTCACGCAGGGACTCCTCGGCCCTGCGAAACAACGTGACAGGCGGCAGCGTCCAGCCAAAACGGTGTGCTGTTACGCCCACACCTACCAAGCGGGCCAATTCGTCAGCGACGTCTGCAGGGACGATGGAAACAGCCCGCTCATTGGCTGCAATCAACTCGCCAATAACTTTCGCGGAAAGACTCTCCACGATGGGAGCCGGAGGGGTTACGCCCGAGCGTAGAAAAAAGTCGGTGATCTGCTCGCGCATTGGGGTATCGCGCTGCCCTAGCACCCAGTCCAGTTGTGCCAGCTGCGGCCAAGATAGTGGGCTTCGGCCCAATCGAGTTGCCAAGCGCCGATGTGCCACCAGACGTGGCTCTTGTTGGTATAGCACTTCATGCACTAAACCATCCATCGATAGGATGGCCGATGTACGGCCAATCACGCAGTCCAGCTCATGTCCACGTAATAGTTCGAGCAGATGGTCACTTGTGCCTTCATGGATCGTCACCGTAATGCTGCGGTCCTGTGGTCGCGTGCGGGCAATGGCTGCAGCCAGTAGCCGGCCGGGGATGAACGGAATCACGCCCACATGCAAGTGGGCCGCGCGACCGACGCCAGCAGACTCCATGTCGCACACCCAGTGCCCAAGGTCCTTGAGCATGGACCGCGAGCGAGTGAGTGCCACCTCCCCAAGTGCCGTGGGTGTCATGCCGCGCGCAGAGCGTAAAAAAAGGGGGGCACCGAACATTGCTTCCAGTTCGGCCAGTGCGTGTGTTACTGCAGGTTGACTGGTCGCCATGTACTCTGCCACGCGAGTCAGCGAGCCATGTTGCGCGATCAGTTGCAGCAGTGTCAGGTGACGCATCTTGAGCCGTGAAGATAAACGCGCAAGCAGTTCATTGGAAGCAGTCATAGTCTCATTAGAAAATAGTTATGGAGCAATACTAAAACCAAATGATTTTGTTATTTAGCCTCTCCATAATTAATAGACGGAGTGGAAAAGCATGCATTCAATCTATTTTGTAGTAGCACTAGGCGCTGTGGTCGCGGGGTTCGTCCAAGGGCTGTCTGGCTTTGCTTTTGGTTTGGTCGCTATGTCATTTTGGGCTTGGACGCTTGAGCCGCGCTTGGCCGCTGTACTCGCGGTTTTCGGTGCATTGACCGGGCAGATTATTGCGGCCGTCACAGTGCGGCGAGGCTTCGAGATTCAGCGTTTACTGCCGTTCGTGCTGGGTGGTCTGGCAGGCGTACCCTTAGGTGTTCTGCTACTTCCTCAACTTGACGTGAACTGGTTCAAGGCGATATTGGGCATGCTGCTCGTTGTGTGGTGCCCGGCAATGTTGATGGCGAAGAATTTGCCTCACATCAAATCTGGGGGCCGGCTAGCCGATGGCGCTGTGGGTCTGGCAGGTGGCGTGATGGGGGGCATTGGCGGCTTCACGGGTACGCTGCCCACCCTTTGGTGCACGCTGCGTGGCTTCGACAAGGATGAGCAGCGTGCGGTGATCCAAAACTTCAACCTGTCGATGCTACTGGTGACGATGGGCTGCTATGGCGCCACAGGATTGGTGACCAAGGACATGCTCCCGTTATTTGCAGTGGTGGCACCGGCAATGCTGGTGCCCACGCTGCTCGGCGCTCGCCTGTATATCGGCATCAGTGAAGTCCGATTCCGGCAGGTTGTGCTGGGGCTCCTGACGGTATCGGGCATCGCATTGCTAGCATCAGCACTGCCACAGTTGCAGGGCCAGTTTTAAAGACGGCTGTTGGCCTGTCACTGCCATAAACCACAAGGCGTGAATCTCTGCCTACGAGTGCGTAAGCGTCGCGTGAGGTCAACATAAAAACCAAATCTCCGGCGGCTGTTTGAGCGGAGCGCTGCAAGCGCGCAGCGAGTTCCGCCGGAAGCCGTCGGCAGACGCGCTTGCTGGGTGCCTTTCTTGTCGCGGACAAGAAAGTTACTCGCCCGCCGGTGCGACAAACCGGCCTCTGTCAAAAGCATCCAGCAGAAAATCAAAAAAAGCACCAAAAAAGTCACCAAACAACGTGGATTGCCCAAGCCTATCTAGGCAAACTCTGGTCGATTCAACAAGGAGTGCACACCGTGGCTTATGAACACAGCTCTGGCTCCGCCGATGGACGCTTTGCATTGCTGCTCGAAGAATGGGAAGCCAGAAACACCCACTGGGTAGCGTCTCCACAGCTGTGCAATGCAAGCAACGCGAAGGTCTTGTTTCAGCCTGAGAGAACATGGTCGGTAGATGGCGCGGCTTGGGCGGGTGCGCAATTGCGCGTCGTGCTGAGCAAGTATCCCGGGGGGCAGACCCGGCCAACTTTGGTCACTTTCATTGACTGTGAACGCGAAGTTGCACGCGTGGAGGAGGGCTGTGAAGTGCCGCTCGGTGCGCTGGAACCAGAGTTGAACCGATTTCTTTTAAGAGCGAGGTGACCGCTGCTGCCAGTAACTGTCAATAGTTGCCAGCAGCGGTCACTGCAAAGCATGCTTGCGCTTGAGACTGCGAAAAGTCATTCAAGCCTAGGGCTGCAGTGACCACTGACCCGGCCATTATTTGGCCGGCAGCGCGGCCTCTTGGTCGATGGCGTTTTTTACCTCGCGGTAGAAGTTCTCGCGTGCTTCGCTGGCCACGGGGTCTCGCGCACCGCCTGCCCAGTTGGCGTTGGACACGATCACCAGTTTGCGCTGGGGATCGATGAAGATGCCCTGACCAAAAATGCCGCGTGCTGTGTAGCTGCCGTCGTCATAGGTCCACCACTGGTAGCCGTAGCCGCGCCCCGCAAGGCCAATATCGGCGTGCTTGGTGGTCGCTTCACTCCACCAGTCGTCTGGCACGATGCTCTGGCCGTTGACCTGCGAACCATTGAGTATGAACTGGCCCAGGCGGGCGTAGTCGCGTGGCGAGGCTTGCACGCAGCAGCCGCCAATCTCCTTGCCGGTTTTGCTCAGAAGCCAGGTGGCCTGCTGCTCCATGCCTGCAGGGCCCCACACTTTCTCTGCCAGATAAGTGGCCAAAGGCTTTTGGGTAGCCTGCTGTACCAGCGTGCCCACCAGATTGGTCTCGCCCGTGCTGTACAGCCAGCGGGTGCCGGGTGGCGCCTCGCGCGGAAGCTGGCGCATGTAGCTCACCAGTGCTTCCATGCCTTGCTCTGGCTGGTGGCTGTTGAACTTGGCTACGTCCGAGTTGGGGTCGGCATAGTCTTCATTCCACTTTACGCCCGAGGTCATGGTCAGCAACTGGCGTACGGTGACGTCGTCGTAGGCAGAGCCCTTGAGATCGGGAATGTAGATGCTGACATGGTCGTCCAGGCTTTTAATGAATCCGTCCTTCAGCGCTGCGCCCACCAGCGTAGAGGTGAACGATTTGGCAACGGAAAAGCTGGTCCAGCGGCCCGAGCCATCAAAGTCCAGGCCATAGCGTTCCAGGCGCAGCTTGCCGTCATGTAGCACCAGCAGTGCGGCACTGCGCTGGCCTGCCATGTAGGCGTCTATATCGCTTTTGAGCTTGAGAGGCTCGCCTTGCGGCAAGGGGGAGGGGGTGCCACTGACTGGCACTACATTCACCTTGGCCAGGAAGGGAATGCGGTCCAGCGCGCGAAAGGCGGCGTCGCGTTGCGGTTCGGTCCAGAACAGTACATCGCGATTAGTGGGCACTGTGGCCAGCAGCCCGCGTGTCTCTTTGTCCAGACTGAACCAGCCGCCCACGGCGGCAGCCCCTGAAATTGCCAAGATGCCCAGCACCACTTTTTTCAAAGCCATGTCCGTCTCCTTGTTGTTGGTGTCAATCAGCTACCCATAGCGTGGGCAGCGCGCTGTATAGCGATTTCACACAGTAGCGTCTGGGCGGATTTAAGCAATGGATGCAGGCCGTAAGAGGGTAACGTTCAAGACAGTTCTGCCTCTACATGCAGCCAATCCTTGGATGCTTTGGTGATGTTGACTTACCACAAGCGACAGGCGCTCATGCTTTTGCGTGAACCTGCTGGTTGTCATAGCGCGCAAGCCCCTGTTGCTGAGAACGCTTGTGTCCAGAAGCTGGCATCTGCAGGTGCGCCTTGCTATGGGGTTTCAGGCATGCCGTGGAGTCGGAATGACTTCAGTGCAGGAGCTAGAGATCTGAGCGACTTTTGCGGCGTCAATCGATGGATCCACTGGCGCTGCTTCTGCACTTAGGTCAAGCGAACCAAGTGAGTCAGTGCTGCCAATACTCATTGAGCCCGCCCAGCGGTCAACCGAGTCCCAGCGCAAGCTGCGATGGCACCTGCGACGCGGAGTCATCAGCCTGATCAACGGTCTGGCATTTCTTGCCACAACGTTGAGTGCCTCTCGAAGGCTGGGTGGCTGCTGTTTTGCGAGAACGTTGCACCATAGCCTGGAGATCAGTGGGTGGGTGTCTTTGTGGCGCCGTATGGAGATGTTTCTATACGATGGGCGGCCCATTTTTGGCGACAAGATTTTTTATCGACGCATTCGCCAGAGTGCCTGTGCAAATCAGATACTCAGCGTAATTTTGAATTTAAGGTGAGTTTTATAAATTCTCTTAGCTACACACAGTCTTCAAATTTTTAAAGCTGAAGATTAATGTGTGATGATTGGAGATTTATTTTTTTGTTAATTTTGATTTAAATTCAGCGGGTGCTGAAGGTCACCCGCTGAATAAGTTTACTTTGTTTTTAGTTGTCGTAAATTACAACGCTATCGAGTACTTTGCGAGCATCTTCTATAAACTGATCGTCTTTTTTTGAGTCAATATATCTATGGTAATAACGCATTTCGAAGCCTAGCCCCTTGCGCTTAAGCAGGCCGCAGGAGATGACGTATTGCTCACTCCATTTTTTTTCTTGAGTTGCTTGATCTGGTTGTATGGATTCTAATAGGGTATAAATTCTTGCGCATCTACTTTCCTTTGGATCTTGAACTACATCAAACGCACTCAGTTTAAATTCCTTGCTGTCTTTATAACCTTCCACAAGATTGCTTTTGATATTATTTAAATAAGTTGACATTGGTGAGATGGGGACATCCAGGCGTATTGAATATGCTTCGATTTCTCTACTGTCTTCAGCAGAATCTGCATTCTTTTCTAGTGAGACAGACAAGCCGGATCTTTTAGTAGTCCAACCTTCCTCCTCTGGTGGTGCGAAACTCAGTCCAAAAGTTGCGCCCGTTGAGTCTTTGATTCCGACCATCACCATTTTTTTGTCACCACCGGTATCAGCATGAGCGGCTGCACAGGTCAATAACAGTGGAAAAGTTAGCAAGGTAAGGTACTTCAAAGCTATCTCCCTAAAAGTCATAATTGGGTTGGGAAAAATAAAAGAGACATGTTCACTTCGGATAAGACTATAAAAATATAAATATTAAGAAGCAAGTTTCTGTGGTAATAATTAGACATGGTTAATTTGTTACAAAAAATGCTGTGCCAATGAGCACGTGCACAAGCCATGCGTGTTTCAAAAAATATCAAGTCTTCGGCTATCTTTATGATCGGAGCGATGAACCTATTTCAGTCAACTCATAGCAGCACTAAAAAACAAAAAATAAGTTCAACATTTTTAGGTATCTATTCCAGATTCCGAAAGCGCTGATAGTTATTGCTTGCCAACCATTCACGCTACGCTGGAGGCGTCGCTGCTGCGCTTTACCTGAACCGCCAAGCTTCGCTAGCTAGCGGTGGCTGCTCTCACAGATAAATAATTGCATTCTTACTGGCCCTGCGTGAGTCCATCCCATCCCGATACCCGCACAGTTATGCACAATCGCCTGCAAGGAGGTAGAGCCATGTGCGTAAACCGTCGTCAATTTTTTGTGGGAGTCATGGTCATGGTGGGAATATCTTCTGCTCATGCGAATGCCGGGGAGGCGCTGGATGGCCAATTGCTTGCAGCGGCCTTGCAAGGCGATGCGGCAGTGGTGCATGCACTGCTGGCGCAAGGGGCCAACAAAGAGGTGCGCGATGGCAGCGGTGCCACGGCGTTGCTGATTGCCACGCACAACAACCATGTGGCAGTGGCCAGGGTGCTGATAGAAGCCGGTGCCAATGTGAATGCCAAAGACCGCATGCAGGACAGCCCTTATCTCTACGCTGGGGCACGTGGGCACAACGAGATTTTGAAGCTGACACTGGCACATGGTGCTGATTTGAAAAGTACCAATCGCTATGGTGGCACGGCACTGATTCCGGCGGCAGAGCGTGGGCACGTGGAAACCGTGCGGATCTTGATTGCAGCAGGCGTGGATGTGAACCACGTCAACAACCTGCACTGGACGGCGTTGATGGAGGCCATTGTGCTGAGCAACGGTGGCCCGCAGCATGTGGACATCGTGCGCCAGCTGGTAGATGCCAAAGCCGATGTGCACTTGGCAGATGCCCAAGGCGTTACGCCGCTGCAACACGCACGCCAGCGTGGGTATCAGCAGATCGAAGAGATTTTGCTGCGTGCAGGCGCTCAACGCTGAATGAGCGCGGGTATCAGCGCATGCAGCCGGTCCTAGGCGCTAGAGCATGTGAAGTGTTTGCCCTTGCACGCCCACAGGCCTGCTGCGTGACTTTGCAACGCAATGCTGCCTCCAGCTGTGCGCAGCCAGGGCATACGGCGTTTCATGGGGTGCTGCTGCCCCTGCCAATGGTCAGCAGTCGCTAAGAGGGCATCAATAAAAAGGCTTGAAATCGTGTGAAGTTTCAAGCCTTTTGAGCGACTGGCGTTGATGTGGCCAGCGTGAGCCGCTTGATTTTTGAAGTGCCTGCCTGTGGCTTTAGTGCCCCAAGGGTGCACAGATAGCAGGGCCGCTGCAAAAGCCCATGCAAAGCCTTTGCAGCACTGGCCGCGCTATCACTTGGGCAGCAATACCTTGTCGATGACGTGAATCACGCCATTGGACTGGTACACATCAGCAATGGTCACGGTGGCCGTGCCGCCTTTTTCATCGGTCAGCATGATTTTTTTGCCGTTTGATTTGGCCGTCAGGGTGCCGCCGCTGACGGTTTTCACCATGGCCTTGCCTTTGCCGTCCTTGATCATTTTGCTCAGGGCTGCGGCATCCCACTTGCCCGGTACCACGTGGTAAGTGAGGATGGTGGTCAGCATGCCTTTGTTTTCGGGTTTGAGCAAAGTGTCAACCGTGCCTGCGGGCAGTGCGTCAAAGGCGGCGTTGGTTGGAGCAAAAACGGTGAATGGGCCCGGGCCTTTGAGGGTGTCAACCAGATCGGCAGCTTTGACGGCAGCGACCAGCGTGGTGTGGTCTTTGGAGTTGACAGCGTTGTCGATGATGTCTCTGGATGGCAGCATCGCTGCGCCTCCCACCATCACATCAGCCATAGCCGCAACGGATGTGGCTGACATTGCAATGGCCAGGCTGAACGAAGCCAATTTACGGGTAGTTTGAATCGAGACCATGGAGTGCTCCTTGATGGTTGCAAGCCGAAAAATGCCGGCTGATAGGAATACGCAGCAAATCCATGGCTGGATGCAAAGATTTTTTCTATTTCTGAGTTGCTGCATTGCATCACAAGGTGCATCCGGTGTATTGCACCAACTGGGTGCAGTAGCTGGCACGACACAGGATGTGGGCGCTGCGTGAGCGGGCCGGTCTTGGGTGTGTGGCACGCGAGCGTTGAAGCAAAGCCCACCATAAGAAAAGGCCTGCAATCTCGATTGCAGGCCGTTGTGTCTTGTAGCCCTTGCTGGGCAATTGATGGCAGTTACGTTTTATGGATCAAAGCAGTGACTTGGCGTTGTCCAGCACAAAATCACAGGCTTTTTCTTTCAGGTCACCTTTGAGCTTGTCCATGCTGAAGCTTTGCCCGTTGCTGCCGGTGATCATGCCGCCCAGCCCGTTCAGGTAGCCTTGGTCTTTGGGCGCTTCTTGCTTTTGCGTGCCCAAGCCCAGCTTGCCCAGCAACTGGTCTTTGACCTGCTGGGCTTTGTTGGCGTTCAGGTAGTTGTTCTTCATGCAGTAGGTAATAACGCCTGCTGCATTGCTGGCGGTGCCAGATGCCGGAACACCCAATGAAGAAAGCAGCCCGCCAGCGGCACCGCTGCCGCCCAGCAAGCCGCCCAGGGCTGAGGTTGTGCCGCTGTCACCGCTGGCGGTGGTGCTGCTGCCGCCCAGTTGCGAGGCTTGCTGGCGCAGGGTGTCGCCCCAGTTTGCGGCGTGTACCGACCAGGAAACTCCGCACAAAGTGCTCGCCATCAGGGCGGTGCTGATCCAGTGTTTCATCGTGAACTCCTAGCGTGCTGCAATGCCTCCAAGTTACCACGTGCGCCTGGTGTCGCTGTGTGCGGCAATGTGCTCATTTGCAAAAAAACACGTTGTAGATGGAGTTGCTGTACCCGGTAGAACACAGACGGTGTAGTGACTATCAACGCGCAATATTTGCAAAAAAATGCACAAGGGTAATTTCGGATTGCATAGTGTCTGACTGTCAGGCATCTATGCTGCGCCTGTGTCAAAATCGGCGCACTTTCACCCAGCAGGCGCTGCCCTGGCTGCCTGCGCATTACCCCCGCAGTTTCCATGTTCCGACGCATCTTTTTTTCTGCCGCCACGCTTGCGGCTGTTTCTGTTGCCTTGCCCCATGCGGCCCTTGCAGACAATGCGTGGCCAAAGCTCAAGCCCATTACGTTGATCGTGCCTTTTAGTGCCGGTGGCAATGTGGATTTTCAGGCCCGCCTCATTGGCCAGAAACTGAGCGAGCGTCTGGGGCAGTCTGTGGTGGTAGACAACGTGCCTGGTGCCGGCGGAGTCTTGGGGGTGAGCAAGGCGATCAATGCCAAGCCTGACGGTTACACCATCGTCATGGGTTTTGACGGCCCGGTCAGCGTAGCCCAGCTGGTGAACAAGGCGGTGAAATACGATGCGGAGCGCGATTTGCTGCCCATCGGGCAAGTCAGTGTGGCCCCCGTAGTGCTGATGGCACGCCCAGGTTTCCCGGCCCAGAACATGCAAGAGTTGATTGCGCTGGCCAAGGCCCAGCCGGGCAAGATTACCTATGGCACTTCGGGCGTGGGAACGGTGCTGCACCTGGCCATGGAAATGGTGCAGGAACGCGCCAAGGTGCAGATGGTGCATGTGCCTTACCGCGGTGGCGCGCAGATCATCAACGACGTGATGGGTGGGCAGGTGGACACGGGTTATCTGGTCACCACCAGTGCAACGCCGCTGGTGCAGCAGGGCAAACTGCATGCACTGGGTGTGACTTCGGCCCAGCGGATTGACTCTATTCCCAGCGTACCGGCATTCGCCGAGACACCTGTGCTCAAAGGCATGGAAATTAACACCTGGACTGGCCTGTTTGCCCCCAAGGGCACGCCAACTGCCGTGATCACCCGCCTGGCCTCTGAGCTGGATGCTGTGCTGAAGGCCCCGGATGTGCAGCAGCGTTTGAAGGATGGTGGTGCAACACCCGGCAGCGGTACGCCAGCGCAGTTTGCGGCTTTCCTGAAGAAGGAAAAAGCGGCCTATGCGGCCATCGTGACTTCGGCCAAGATTGAGCAGGAGTAAGCCATGGCTGCGCCCATCAATCCGGTCCACGCTGAGATACATCCACCCGTGATGCCAGAAATTGCAGCGATTGCTGCAGACATGCTGGCCTTGCGGCACGACTTGCACGCACACCCCGAACTGGCCTATCAGGAACACCGCACTGGCGACATCGTGGCCGCCAGGCTGACTGAGTGGGGTTATGAAGTGCACCGGGGCCTGGGTGACACCGGCGTGGTGGGCACGCTGCGCTGTGGCGATCACTTCAACGGCAAGCGTCTGGGGCTGCGTGCAGACATGGATGCGTTGCCGATCCGTGAGACCACAGGATTGCCTTACGCGAGCAGGCATGACGGGAAAATGCACGCCTGCGGGCATGACGGCCACACCGCAACGCTGCTTGCAGCGGCCAAGGTGATGGCTGAGCGCAAAGAACAGTTCAGCGGCACGCTGCACCTGATTTTTCAGCCCGCCGAAGAAGGCCATGGCGGCGCGCAGAAGATGGTGGACCAAGGGCTGTTTGAGCTGTTTCCCTGCGATGCGCTTTACGCTTTTCACAACGAACCCGGCTATCCGGCCGGCCAGTTCGGTTTTCGCTCGGGGGTGATGTATTCCAGCTCGGACACGGCCATCATCACCATCCACGGCAAAGGTGGTCATGGTGCGATGCCGCATGTGGCAGTAGACCCGATTGTGGTTGCTTCGCACCTGGTGCTGGCGCTGCAGACCATCCGTTCGCGCGAGATAGATCCCAACGACATGGCGGTGGTCACGGTCGGTGCCATCCATGCGGGGGATGCACCCAATGTGATTCCCGAGACCTGTGAGCTGCGCGTAACCATCCGCGCTCGCTGCCCGCAGGTGCGCCAGCAACTGCGTGAGCGCATCACGGCCATGGCCCATGCGCAGGCTGCGGTGCACCGTGCGACGGCACAAGTGGAGTACAAATGGCGCTATCCGCCCGTCATCAACGATGTGGCTGCCACGGATTTTGCGGTGAACGTCGCCCGTCATTTTCTGGGCGAGCAGTGGCTGATTCCCAATCTGCAGCCGCTGCAGGCCAGCGATGACTTCGCCATCATGCTCAACGCGGTGCCGGGCAACTACTTTATTGTGGGCAATGGTGTGGGTGAGGGCGGCTGCATGGTGCACAACGCAGGCTATGACTTCAACGACAACCTGCTGCCAGTGACTGCCAGCTACTGGGTGCAATTGGCACAGGCGTATCTGCGCCGTGATTGAGTTTTTTGTATGAACGTCACCGATCTTTCCAGCCAGAACCTGCCGGGTTTTGATGCCACCACCGACTATTGGCAGCGCACTGTCAGCGCCAGTGAGCTGACCCAGTCTCCACTGCCACCCTATGCCAGCAGCTACCCGGCCCGTTTGCCTGATGGGCGCTATCTGGTGCTGCCACTGCGCGGCATGCCCAGCCAGCCTGAGCGCTGTGTGGCCTCGCTGATTGCCAATCAGGCTTCTATCGACGTGGTGGAGCAACTGGCTGTGCACATGGCCCATGCAGCCAGGGAGCATGCGTTTGATGTGGTGGTGGGTCTGCCTACGCTGGGGCTGGCTTTTGCGCCACTGGTGGCCCGGCACCTGGGTCACAGCCGCTATGTACCACTGGGTTATTCGCGCAAGTACTGGTACAGCGAGGCGCTGTCCGAGCCGGTCAGCTCCATTACAACGCCGGGCAAGGGCAAACTGCTGTATGTGGACCCCAACCAGCTGCCATTGATTGCGGGTAAGCGTGTGCTGGTTGTGGACGATGCGGTCAGCTCTGGAACCACCATGGTTTCAGGCTTGAAACTGCTGGAGCGCTGTGGTGCTGATATTGCTGCAATTGCTGTGGCCATGCGCCAGGGCACACAGTGGCAGTCGCAACTGCGTCGCGCCGATGGCAGTGCCATTGCCGTGCTGGGGGCCTATGACTGCCCGCGCATGGAGCGGCGCGCCGATGGCTGGTGGCCTGAGCACACAGCTTGATCAACGACGCATAAAAAAACAGGCCCGCAGGCCTGTTTTTTTTAGGTACATCAGCACGCGCCAGTCAATCAGCGACCGCTAGAGCTGGTGGCTGCGGCAGGTGCTGGTGTGGGCGCTGCCTTGGCTGCTGCCGGCACAGGCTGCAGTAAGGTGCGCACCGTGCGTGTGCCTTGGCTTGGGTTGGGGAAGTCGGTCAACGCAGCATCAAACAAGACGTTCCAGATGACGTTGTCGTCCATCCACACCTCGTCGTAAGCCGCTGATGTCTCGTAGACGATTTTCTGGGTTTTCTGGTCACGCAGCACCAGTTTGACGCCACGGTAATAGACCATGGGGGGAGTGTCCATCCAGCCCATGCCCATTCCCATGCGAGGGCCGCCCCAGCCCATGCCCCAGCCAAAGCGGGGGCCATAGAACCAGTCGTCATAGGCTGGGTGGTAGGCACGCCCCTGGGTGGCGGTGGCACCCACTTGCACGACCAGTCGGGCCAGTTCAGGGCGGGGATCACGCGTCAGCCCCACGCGTTTGAGGGCGTTTTCTGCTGCTGCTTCAACCTTGGCGAAGCTTTGCTGCTGGGTTTGTGAGGGCAGCAGTTCCATGCGGTAGGTCGCTGGCAGCTGCACGTCCGCCATGCTGGAGTAGCTTTGCACGTTGGACGTAATCTCGCGTGGGCCGCTGGCGCAGCCTGCCAGTACGGCAGCACTGGCTAATAACGCAGTCATGGCCCATCGACGGGTGTGTGAGGTATATGTCATGAGAGTTACTCCTCTGAATCCTGTGCATACAACGCACAACAGTACCGTTTTGCTGACAAGTGGGTGCAAGCGGGGGAGCTTGCCAAACGTTGGTAGGAGGGACAATAACGCGGCCAAGTTCCCCGCCATGCAGGAAGGCAGCGCAGTACGTTGTCGCTCAAAGTAAAAAGCCCCGCAGAGCGGGGCTTGGATGGGGGCGCGCAGGCTTAGCTAATTTGTACCACCTGCACACCGCCGGGCAGTGCGGGTGTGGTGGGCAGCTCTTCATGGTCGAAAGCCATGTCACCGTTGGGATCGGCAATGCCAGTGGCCTTGGCGTCCTTGAAGTTGTGCAGCTCGGGGTCCATCATGTGGGTGGTCACTACGTTGCCCATGGCGCGGAACATGCTCTCGATGCGGCCGGGGAACTTCTTGTCCCACTCGCGCAGCATGTTGCCCACAGCCACGCGCTGCAGGCCGTCCTGGCTGCCGCACAGGTTGCAAGGAATGATGGGGAAGTTGTTGTACTGCGCCCAGCGGGTGGTGTCCTTCTCGGGCACATAGCACAGGGGGCGAATCACCACGTGCTTGCCGTCATCAGACACCAGCTTAGGGGGCATGCCCTTCATGCGGCCGCCGTAGAACATGTTCAGCATCAGTGTCTGCACGATATCGTCGCGGTGGTGGCCCAGTGCCACTTTGGTGCAGCCCAGACGGTCTGCCACCGAGTACAAAATGGCACGGCGCAGGCGCGAGCACAGGCCACAGGTGGTCTTGCCTTCTGGAATCACGCGCTTGACGACCGAGTAGGTGTCCTGCGTTTCGATGTGGTAGTCCACGCCGATGGACTGAAAGTACTCGGGCAGGATGTGATCGGGGAAACCGGGCTGCTTTTGGTCCAGATTGACGGCCACGATCTCGAACTTCACGGGCGCGCGCTTTTGCAGCTTGCGCAGAATGTCCAGCAGCGTGTAGCTGTCTTTGCCACCCGACATGCAGACCATGATCTTGTCGCCGTCTTCAATCATGTTGAAGTCCATCACGGCGCGGCCTACCTCGCGGCACAGGCGTTTTTCAAGCTTGATCTGCTCGCGCTCAATCTTGATCTTGCCGGGCTTGGCTTGGGCGTCAGTGTCGCCTTGGGGAGCTGCTTGCTCCGCATCTTCGGCAATCCAGGGGTTTTCAGTCACAGCGTTCATGGGGTTCACCATTGTCCGGTTTCGACGCGAATGGCAACTTCGCAGTCGTCAAAAATCTCAAGTTTGGTAATTTTTACGCGCACACCCTGTACACCGGGCAATGCCATCAATTGCTGTGCCAGCGTACCCGTCAGGCGCTCCAGCAGGTCGGTGTGACCGGCGGTGCACGTGCTGATGATGGTGTTGCGGGCCAGTCGGTAGTCCAGCACTTCGCTAATGTCGTCACTGGCGGGCAGCAAGGGCTGCACACCCATGTTCAGCTGTGCATCAACGCAGATGGGCTGGGCCGCCTCGCGCTCAAAGTCGAGGATGCCCAGACGCGCGTTCAGGCGCAGCCCTGTGAGCGAGATGGTGCGTTGACCTGTGGCGACAGACGACATGGTGGGTGCAAAGACACAGGCGTCAGGCCGGCATCCTTTGGCAATTTGCGTGTAAATTTTTGTGGGCGGGGACTGTCAAACTATCCCTTTTGCACGGTGCTTTCGCAGGTTTTACGAAGCCGGGGCTTTGCAAAGGCGACAATGCAGGGGTGATGACAGAACCCTCAAGTTTAACGAGCGCATTGCGTTCGCACATAGAAAAGGCCATTGCCCAAGCGGGTGGATGGATTGGTTTTGACCAGTTTATGGCCATGGCCCTCTATACGCCGGGCCTTGGTTACTACGCCAATGACACGGCCAAATTTGGCGTTTTGCCCACTTCGGGCAGCGATTTTGTCACTGCGCCAGAGATTTCGCCCGTGTTTGGGCAATTGCTGGCCGTACAAATCGCTGAGGCCTTGTCCAGGACCGGCACCCGCGAAGTCTGGGAGTTTGGCGCAGGCACGGGCGCGCTGGCGCTGCAAGTGCTCGATGAGCTGCAGCGTCTGGGCGTGCAGCTTGAGCGCTACACCATCGTGGACCTGTCTGGCACGTTGCGCGCACGCCAGCAAACCACGCTGGCTGGGCACGGCACCAAAGTGGTCTGGGCCAGCGAGCTGCCCGCTCAGATGCGCGGCGTGGTGATTGGCAACGAAGTGCTGGATGCCATGCCCGTGCAACTGCTTGCACGCAAGGGCGGCGTGTGGCACGAGCGCGGGGTAGCGCTGCAAGGCGGCGAGCTGGCATGGGCCGACCAGCCCACGCAACTGCGCCCGCCGATGGATGTGCAAGGCGAGCATGACTACGTGACCGAGATTCACCAGCAGGGCGAGGCCTTTATCCGCACGCTGGGCGCACACTTGGTGCAGGGCGCTGTGTTTTTGATTGACTATGGCTTTGGTGAGTCGGAGTACTACCACCCGCAGCGTCACATGGGCACCATGGTCTGCCACCGCCTGCACCAGATGGACGACAACCCGCTGGTGGAGCTGGGTCTGAAAGACATCACCGCTCACGTTAACTTCACTGGCACCGCCGTGGCCGCCCAAGACGCAGGCTTTGATGTGCTGGGCTACACCACGCAGGCGCACTTTCTCATCAACTGCGGGCTGCAGGCCAAGCTGGATGCGCTGGACACCGCTGGACGCGTGATGGCCGTCAAGCTGATGATGGAGCACGAAATGGGCGAGCTGTTCAAGGTGATTGGCCTGTCCAAGGGCGTAGATGCCTGGGACACGCTGGGCTTTGTGCATGGCGACCGCTCGCACAGGCTGTAAACCTCCGAAAGCGCTGGACCCATGATTCGCTGGATGTTGCTGGTTTTTATTGTGCTGGTGCTGATCAACAGCACCACGGACATCTTGCGCAGGGTGGGTCTGGGGCGACTGCCGGGGGATTTTTCATTCCGTTTGCTGGGGCGTGAGGTTTTTATTCCCTTTGCCAGCGCAGTGCTGGTTACGGTGCTGTTGTTCAGCATCATCAAGCTGATGGCCTGGTTGTTTTAATAAGTGAGCTGCCAAGGCTCTAAAACACTAGTTTTTAGATACTTTTGTACTTGAAATCATTGGTGTACAAGCGATGGATGCTTCTGTTTTTGAAATGCAGTTTGTCTGACTTGCAAACCCGAACGCTGGCACCATCTGCGCCAAGGCCACCTATTTAAGCTGCGTTTATGACCACCCAAGATCTCTTGCACGTCGTCTGCCCCCATTGCCACAAAACCAACCGCGTGGCACAGGCGCATTTGTTTTCACAACCTGCTTGCGGCAGTTGCCACCAGCCCCTGTTTACGGGCGAGCCCTTGCAGCTGGATGCAGAAAGCTTTGCCGCGCACATTGGCCGTAGCCATCTGCCTGTGGTGGTGGATTTCTGGGCTCCGTGGTGCGGGCCCTGCCGCATGATGGCCCCCGCTTTTGCGCAGGCTGCGCAGCAACTGGAGCCTCAGGTGCATTTGACCAAACTGGACACTGAGGCCTACCCGCATGTGGCAGCGCCTTATGGCATCCGCAGCATTCCTACCATGATTATTTTTCAGGGCGGCAACGAAATCGCCCGTATCTCAGGTGCGCTGCCTGCCGGCGAAATTGTGCGCTGGGTGAATTCGGTGGTCGCTTAAAAGCGCCATAGCCTGCACTGAACTCAGTGCAAGTTCTCGCCGCAATCGCTTGGCGGCCAGACTAGGGTAACGTGCCGAGCCCGCTGGCGATCATCGTCTTGGCGGCGTTGGGTAGCCGATCAAAGTACGGAAAGCAAAAGAATGATCGTGCCTGCCAGCACGCGGGCGGCTGCGTGCTGACGTGAATGATTGGTTGTGTGCGTCAAGCGGGCTGCAGGTGCTGGCCCAATGCCGACAAGGCCGCCTGCAATGCCTTGATTTCGGCTGGCGTGGTTTGCCAGCTCACGCTGGCGCGCACCACGCTGCCAAGGCTGCGGGCTTGCGTATCCAGCGGCGTAAAGCCCAGTGTATGCACGGCCACACTGATTTGCTGTTGTGCCAGGTGGTTTTGCACTTCAATGGCTGTGCAGCCATGTACCGTAAAGCTGGCGATGCCGCTGTGCGCAGCATGCGCATCGGCATCGTGCAGCTGCACATGGGGCAACGCTTGCAAAGCGCTGCGCAAGGATTGGCCGTTGTGCGCAATGGCTGCGTGGCGGGTGGCCCAGCCTGTGTGTTGTGCATGTTCCAGCGCCGCTTTCAGGCCCAGACGCAGCGCCAGCGCATGCTCTGACTGCTCCAGCACCAAGGTGTCGGCACGCAATTGGGGGCCCTGGGCGGTGATGGGGCAGGAGCGGTGGTCCACCACCATGGGGCGCAGCTGGGGCAGAAAGCTGCTGCGGATATACAGCACGCCAGTTCCGCGTGGCCCGCACAGCCATTTGCGGCCCGGTGCAGTCAGCGCATCGCATTGCAGCGCCTGTACATCGACAGGAATGTGACCCAGCGCCTGGGCTGCATCAATCACGTAGGTCACACCAAATTGTGCGCAGATGGCTCCCAAAGCGGCGGCGGGGTAAATGGTGGCACCGTTGGCGGGCACCCAGGTCAGCGCCACCAGTTTGATGCGAGGGTCTGCGGCCAGTTTGCGCTGCAGGCCTTCCAGATCCAGCGTGCCATGTACATCGCAAGGAATCTCTTCCAGCACTACCCCGGCACGTTGCTGCAGCTGGTGCAGCATGGCCACGTTGCCGCCCCATTCGCCGCGTGTAATGAGTATTTTGTCTCCAGCTTGCCAGGGCATGGCGGTGATCACCGAGTTCCAGCCGTGGCTGTTGCCGGTAGTCAGGGCAATTTCAGAGGGCTGGCAGTGCAGCAGGCTCGCTAGCAAGGTGTAGAGCTTTTGGGCCTCGGGCTGTGCTGCCTGCGCTGCGTAGTAGGCGCCTTGCTTCATTTCCTGGCGCAAGTGGGCGGTGATGGCGTCGATGGAAGATTCGGGCGCAAGGCCGCCTGCGGCCTGATTGAAATAGATCATGGGTGTGCAAAAGCCTGGGTAACAATCACTCCATCCTAGTGCTTGGCCCGCTCTTGTGCGCTGCGTCGATGGGCATCTTCTTGAACCAGCATGGCCAGTTCGGCATCGTCAAACAGCCGAGAGCGTGTGAGGAAGGCTTTGCCCTCTGGTCCTTCGAGTGACAAGGTGCCACCGCCGTGGCCGTCGATCACGTCGATGATGAGCTGGGTGTGTTTCCAGTACTCAAATTGCGAGGTGCTCATGTAAAACGGCAGCCCTCCAATATCGCCCATGTACTGGTCGCCGGGGCCGATGGTCAGCTCGCCCTCGATATAGCAATTGGCCGCACTGTTATCGCAGCAGCCGCCTGATTGGTGAAAGAACAGGCGCGGCCCGTGCTTGGCGCGCAGCACATCAATCAACGCCAGCGTGTCAGGCGTTGCGATCACGCGTTCGACCATGGTGTGCTCCTTGATGTGGTGTTTGAGAGCCTAACTTTTGCTAGGCAAGGTAAGCGCTAACGGTCAGTTGATTCTGAATTCAAGCAGGGCTTCAAGGTTGCCGCAGCACTCCGCAGGCGAGGCGCACCATCAAAGGCAGTAGCAGCGCTACGACGAGATGGTGCAACGAAGCATCCGGGGTGCTACGACAGCCGATCAGAAGAAGCCAAGTTTGGATTCGGAATAACTCACCAGCAAATTCTTGGTCTGCTGGTAGTGGTTGAGCATCATCTTGTGGTTCTCGCGCCCAATGCCCGATTCCTTGTAACCACCAAAAGCCGCGTGCGCCGGGTAGTGGTGGTAGCAGTTGGTCCATACACGGCCAGCCTTGATGGCGCGGCCCATGCGGTAGGCCACGTTGCCGTTGCGGCTCCACACACCGGCACCCAGTCCATACAGCGTGTCGTTGGCCAGCTCCAGTGCTTCGGCTTCGGTTTTGAAGGTGGTGACCGCCAGCACGGGGCCAAAGATTTCTTCCTGAAAAATGCGCATCTTGTTGTGGCCCTTGAAGATGGTGGGCTGCACGTAGTAGCCGCCTTCCAGCCCCTGGCCCAGTTGGGCCTGTGCGCCACCAATCAGTACCTGGGCACCTTCTTGCTTGCCCAGGTCCAGGTACGACAAGATTTTGGTCAGCTGCTCTTTGCTGGCCTGTGCGCCCATCATGGAGTTGGGGTCCAGTGGGTTGCCGTGCTTGATGGCCGCCACGCGCTGGAGCACCCGCTCCATGAACTTGTCGTAGATGGACTCGTGAATCAGTGCGCGGCTGGGGCAGGTGCAGACTTCGCCTTGGTTGAAGGCAAACAGCACCAGCCCTTCAATGGCCTTGTCGAGGAAGGAGTCGTCCTTGTCCATCACATCGGCAAAGAAGATGTTGGGCGACTTGCCCCCCAGCTCCAGCGTGGCGGGAATCAGGCTGTTGGCGGCGGCCTGCGCAATCACGCGGCCGGTGCTGGTAGAGCCGGTAAAGGCAATCTTGGCAATGCGCTTGCTCTGCGCCAGCGGCATGCCAGCCTCGCGGCCAAAACCGTTGACGATGTTGAGCACGCCCGGCGGCAGCAAATCGCCAATCAAGCCCGCCAGCACAAGAATGCTGATGGGGGTTTGCTCAGCTGGTTTGAGCACCACGCAGTTGCCTGCGGCCAGTGCGGGGGCCAGCTTCCAGGCGGCCATCAGGATGGGGAAGTTCCACGGAATGATCTGTCCGACCACGCCCAGTGGCTCGTGGTAGTGGTAGGCCACGGTGTCGGTGTCCACCTCGCTGATGCCGCCTTCCTGGGTGCGGATGGCCCCTGCAAAGTAGCGAAAGTGGTCAGCGGTCAGTGGAATGTCGGCATTGAGCGTCTCGCGGATGGCTTTGCCGTTGTCAATGGTTTCCACATAGGCCAGCAGCTCGCGGTTGGCGTCAATGCGGTCGGCAATCTGCAGCAAAATGTTGCTGCGTTCCGTGACCGATTTTTTGCCCCATGCATCGGCGGCGGCATGGGCTGCATCCAGTGCTTTTTCAATGTCGGCTGCCGTGCCGCGTGCAGCCTTGGTGTAGACGCTGCCGGTGATGGGTGTCACGACATCAAAATAAGTGCCAGTGGCGGGGGGGACCCACTGCCCGCCAATGTAGTTGTCGTACTGGGCTTGGTATTGGTGCAGCGCACCGGACTGGCCGGGAAGAACATAAGACATGGCAGCATTCCTGAACGTGAAGGGTTGCAGACAAAAGCCTGTACATGTTCGCTCTTCTGGCTGGCCTTGTGCCTGATGGAATTCCCTCGCCTTGTCTGGCTTTAGCGCTGCTTTGTGTAACAGCGGCTGGGTGGTTTCAACTGTCCAGCCACGCCGCCACGGCCTGCACTCTGACAGACGCTACGGCCTCACCAATTGCCTTGCCTTTGAGTCCCCGTTGTGCCGCCGTTTGGGCTGCTGTGGCGGTGTCTACCGTCAGCGCAGCCTGCAGGCCCTGCCACAGACGTTGGCGCTGCGGGTAGGGGCGCTCTTCAAAGCCCAGCCGCCCGCGTGCATCGCACTCGCAGGCCCACAGTGCTTGCGCAAAGCGTTCGGGCTTGCGGATGGCATCGCAGCGCTCGTACAGGCGCACTAAAGCAGCGGCATTCAAATCCTGACTGCGGTGGATGTTGCCGTGCTCGCGGGCCACCAGATCGGCCAGCTCTTTGCAGTCATTGGGTACGCGCCAGCGGTCGCACACGCCTTTGAGCAGCTGTGCACTGCGCTGCTCATGGCCAATGTGGCGCGGCAGCATGTCGGCGGGCGTGGTGCCTTTGCCAAAGTCGTGGCACAGGCAGGCAAAACGCACCGTGAGCGGGGCGTCCAGCTGGGCGGCCATGTCCAGCACCATCATGGCGTGCACGCCGCTGTCTACCTCGGGGTGGTACTCGGCGCGCTGGGGCACACCCCACAGGCGATCCAGCTCTGGCAGCAACACCTTCAAGGCCCCGCAGGCGCGCAGCACTTCAAACATGCGTGAGGGCTGGGCGGCCATCAGCCCGCGGCTGATTTCTTGCCAGACGCGCTCGGGCACCAGGTGGTCGGCCTCGCCGGCCTGCACCATCTCGCGCATCAGCTGCAAGGTTTCTGGCGCTACGGTGAAGTCATGAAACCGCGCCGCAAAGCGCGCTACGCGCAGAATGCGCACCGGGTCTTCGCGGAAGGCGTCGGTGACGTGGCGCAGCACTTTGGCCTGCAGATCGGCCTGGCCGTCATAGGGGTCAAATACGGCTTCAACGCCTGTCCAGTCTGCCGGAGCAGCCATGGCATTGACGGTCAAGTCGCGCCGGGCCAGGTCTTCCTGCAGCGTGACATCGGGCGAGGTATGCACCACAAAGCCCCGGTAGCCCATGCCGCTTTTGCGCTCGGTGCGCGCCAGTGCGTATTCCTCGTGGGTTCTGGGGTGCAAAAACACGGGAAAGTCGCGCCCCACGGGGGTGAAGCCGAGCGCGGTCATTTCTTGCGGTGTGGCGCCCACCACGACCCAGTCGGTATCGTGAAAAGGACGTTGCAACAAGCGGTCGCGCACTGCGCCGCCAACCTTGTAAATCTTCATGGCACTAAGTGTAGGCGCGGCAAGGCATGGCCGGGACGTGCTGTAATTTCTCCCTATGCATACCTCTGCGCTTGTAATGTTTTCGGGTGGACAGGACTCCACCACATGCTTGGCCCATGCGCTGTCGAAATACGACCGTGTGGAGACCTTGGGCTTCAACTATGGCCAGCGCCACAGCATTGAGATGCAGGTGCGCCTGCAAGTGCTGGAGAAGTTGCGTACGCAATTTGCGCAATGGGCGCACAAGCTGGGGCAAGACCACGTGCTGTCGCTGGATGTGCTGCAGCAAATTGGCGGCTCTTCGCTGACCGATGAGGTGGCTTTTGCCATGCAGGCCGATGGGTTGCCCAATACCTTTGTGCCGGGGCGCAATCTGCTGTTTCTGACTGTGGCCGGAGCACTGGCCTACCGCCGTGGTGTGCAGGTGATTGTGACGGGCGTGTGTGAAACGGATTTTTCAGGCTACCCCGATTGCCGCGATGACACCATGAAGGCCATGCAGCTGGCGCTGAATCTGGGGCTGGAACGCCGCCTGCGCATTGAAACTCCGTTGATGTGGATCGACAAAGCCGCCACCTGGCAGATGGCCCAGGATTTGGGCGGTGATGCGCTGGTAGAGCTGGTGGTGAACGACACCCACACCTGCTATCAGGGCACGCGCGATGTGCTGCACGACTGGGGCTACGGCTGTGGCAGCTGCCCCGCGTGCGAGCTGCGCGCCAGTGGCTGGCAGCGCTGGAAGCGCACGCAGTCCGCCTGAGCCATTGCGCAGCCAGTGTTTTGCTGGCTTTTATTGTTCATCTTTTGCCTGATTGGCTTGCCTGCCCATGTCTATTGCCGACGCTCTCACCATTGCCCAGATGAACCCCGACGGCAGCGTGCCCGTGCCTGAAGCACCGGACGCACAGGCCAATGCGGCAGCGGCCGCCTTGGAGCGTGAGGCGCAGCTGGAGGCCTTACAGACACAGATGGCGGACTTGCAGGAGGTGCTGTCCAAACCGCTGTCTGAGATTTTGGCCGACCACGAGCGCTTCAAGAAAGCCGCCGCCGCGTGGGATGCCTTTGGCGCGATGTGGATGCTGTCGCAGCGGGCCATGCGCCGTGTGGCACTGGACCTGGCCGAGCAGCAGGGCGTGAGCGAAGCCGATGTGGTGGCGCGTGCCATGGCCTATGGCAATGAGGTGCTCAATGGAGAGGACGTGGACCTCTGCGGCTCTATTGCCCCGGCGCAAATGGCGCACATTGCGCGGCACAAGCTGTTTTTACGCAACCAGTTCAGGCAAGGCTGAGCGTTATCGACATCGACACCTGAACCGGCTGCAGACCACCTGCGCCGGCTTTTAACCTGCCTTGGGCAAGACGCAGCCTAGCTGTGCGGCTTCAACGCTGTGTGCGGTAGGGCTCTTCAAAATCGCGAAAGTCCTGCTCGGCCAGCGCATCGGTGATCCAGGCCTGCACGGCTGGCAGTGCCCGCACCCGCTCAACATAGGCCGCGATGGCTGGCGGCAGGGGCAGCGCGTAGGTGTGCAGGCGCATGCACACAGGGGCAAAAAAAGCGTCAGCCATGCTGAAGCTGCCAAACAGCATGGGGCCGCCGTGGCTTTGCAGCAGCGTGCCCCACATCTCGATCAGGCGTGACACATTGGCGCGCACGGCGTCTTGCTCGGCCCAGATCCTGGCGCCCACTTCGGGCAAAGCGGCCTCGATGTTCATCGGGCAGTGGCTGCGCAGGGCGCCAAAGCCGCTGTGCATTTCTGCGCAGATGCTGCGTGCCCGTGCGCGGTCGGCAAAGGCTTTGGGCCAGATGCCTGCGTGGGGAAATTCTTCGGCCAGGTATTCCGCAATGGCAAGGGTGTCCCACACCGCCAGTCCGTCATGCACCAGCAGCGGCACATTGTGCGTGGGGGTCAGGGCGCGCATGGTTTGCTTGAACTGTGAACCGGGCGCAAAGCTGTCAAAGCGCACCATGACTTCTGTAAACGGAATGCCCAGCTGGCGCATGGCCACCCAGGGGCGCATTGACCATGACGAGTAGTTTTTGTTACCGATGTACAACTGCAGCATGAGTCACTCCTTATTGAAAAAAGTAGCTGTTAACGCTTTGTCCTATTGGTTTTAAGCATCTTTTCTATCTGAAAACAAGCAGGCGTAAGCGCTTTAAGCTTCTATTTTTGTACGCGGGCGCAGCCCAGCCTGAGCTGCATGGGTCTGGTGCACCATGTCAGACAGCCACGCGTGGCTTTCTGGCAGGTTGAATAAAAAGTCCCAGATGGCATCGTGCTGGCGTGGGGTCAGGCTGTGCGGGCCGTGCTTGCGCATGTGGGTTTGCAGGCGCTGTACCTCTTGACGCGTCAGGGGCGAGGCCATGGGCGTGAGCGGAGGGCGCTGCTGAATCAGACGCTGGGGAACAGATTTCTTTTTACGAATGGGCATACGGGAGCAAACAATCCATCAAACCGGCCAAATGACGCCGTTGTCGTTCAGGATGGCATCTAAAGGCAAGTCGTGCGATTGCGGCACGAAATCCTCAATGAAACCCTGGGTGAATCCAAGGCCGACGGTATGGGGCGCTGGGGTGAGCTTGGCCAGCGTGCGGTCGTAAAAACCGCCGCCGTAACCCAGCCGGTAGCCGCCCGGGCCGTAGCCTACGCAGGGCACAAACAGCAAAGTGGGGGTCAGAACCTCGGTGTCTTTGGGCTTGGGAATGCCGTAGGCGTCTTCTTCCATGGGGCAGCCGGGGTGCCAGGCATGAAAACGCATGGTTTTGGTGACCTTGTCGATCACGGGCAGGGCAATGCGGCGGCGCTGGGGCTTGTCCAGCAGTTCACCGTCTTCTTTCCAGCGATGCAGCACGGGCAGGGGGTCAAACTCGCCCTTGATGGGCCAGTAGGCGCCTATCACGAGATCGGGTCGGTCCACCAGCCAAATGCGCATCACGCGTTGTAAATCGTCTGCGCGCTGTAGGCGGTCGGCCATATTCAGGCGTTGCTGCACCAAGGTGCGTCGAAGGGCCACTTTGTCCATCACATAATTCCCCCATGCAATGGCACAAGATTCTGACACCGCTTTGCGCGGCCGTACTTTTAAGCGCTCCTGTTTCGTGGGCAACTGCCCAAACGGCAGGGGACAATGTTTTGCTGCAAATGCAGGAAGCGGCCCGCAAGGGCGATAAGGCCAGACTGGCCACGCTCCTGCCACAGACGGCAGGGCACCCCCTGGAGCCGTGGGCCGCATATTGGGAGCTCAAGAGCCGCCTCAATACGGCAGCGCCTTCTGAAGTTGAGGCATTTTTGCAACGCTGGCGCGGCACCTACCAGGAAGACCGCATGCGCAATGACTGGTTGCTGCTGCTGGGCCAGCGCCGTCAATGGGCAGACTTTGAGCGCCTGTTGCCCGAGTTCCGCATGCAGGACGACCGCGAGGTGCGCTGCTATGAGCTGGCGGTGCAGACCATTGAGCGCCGCCAGCCCGAGCATGCCCCGCAAGAAGTGGCTCGCCTGTGGCACGCACAGCGCGACGGCGACGACGGTTGCACCCAGGCGGCCAGCGAGCTGTATGCGATCAAGAAGCTCGATGAGGGTGAAGTGTGGAAGCGGGCCCGCCTTTCGGCAGAGCTCAATCGCCAGACCGCCGCTCGTCGCGCAGTCGATATCGTGGCGCCAGAGGCGCTGCAGCATGTGGCTGAAGTGTTCGCCTCACCGATCAAATACCTGGCAGGCACCAGCAAGGTGCGTGGCAATACCCGCCGTGAACTGGCTGCACTGGCGCTGATCCGCGTGGCCAGCAACGACCCGGAACAAGCCGCCAGCCTGATGGAAACCCGCTGGGGCAACCAGTTGCGCGCAGAAGAGCGTGACTGGGTCTGGGGTGTGATTGGCAAGGTAAGCGCACGCCGCCTGTCCAGCGATGCCGTGGGCTACTTTGCCAAAGTGGGCAAGCCAGAGCGCATGTCCGAAGAGGCGCAGGAGTGGATGGTGCGCGCCAACTTGCGCGCCGGTCAGTGGCATACGGTACGCAAAACCATTGATGACATGCCGCCTGCCATGCAGGCAGACAGCACATGGGTGTACTGGAAGGCGCGTGCCTTGCTCAACGACCGCCGCGTGAGCGAGGCCGAGCAGGCCGAAGCCAGACGCCTGCTGCAAAGCATTGCCAGCGTGAAAGGCTTTTACGAAAAACTGGCGCTGGAAGAACTGGGCCAGGCTGTCACCATGCCCCCCGCACCACCGCCACCGACTGCGCAAGAGCAGGCAGCCGTTGCAAGCAACCCCGGTCTGCAGCGTGCCCTGTATGCCATCCGCATCGGTCTGCGCAGCGAAGGAGTGCGCGAATGGAATTACAGCGTGGGCCTGCACGTGCCCGGTGGCATGAACGACCGCGAACTGCTGGCCGCTGCCGATCTGGCCTGCAAGGCGCAGATATGGGACCGCTGCATCAACACCAGCGAACGCACGCGCGATGTGATTGACTGGAACCAGCGCTTTCCCATGCCTTTCCATGACGCGGTGATTGCACGCTCCAAGAGCATTGGGCTGGACCCGGCGTATGTGTATGGGCTGATTCGCCAGGAAAGCCGGTTCATCATGGATGCGCGCTCGCATGTCGGGGCATCGGGCTTGATGCAGGTGATGCCTGCCACTGCCAGATGGACGGCCAAGAAGATCGGCATGACCGACTTTCAGCCCCACATGATCAACGACCGCGATGTGAACATCACGATTGGCACGTCCTACCTGAAGCTGGCGCTGGATGATTTTGATGGCTCCATGGCCTTGGCCGCTGCGGGCTACAACGCCGGGCCCGGTCGCCCGCGCAACTGGCGCAACGGCCCCGTTTTGGACGGTGCCATCTGGGCTGAAAATGTGCCGTTTGCAGAAACCCGCGACTACGTCAAGAAGGTGCTCTCCAACGCCACCAATTACGCAGCCATGATTACGGGCCAGCCCCAGTCGCTGAAGGCACGCTTAGGCACGATTGGCCCGAAGCTGACCTTGACGGAAGCGACGCCTGATTTGCCTTAAGGCCCGCCGACACCACTCTGGCATTTCGTTACAAAGCCTTGGCAATACCTTGGGGGTCTGCCAAGGCTTTGCAGCCGGTCGTAAGGCCAGCGTCAACCTGTGACTGGCTGGTGTGTGAGTGGCGCTTGCTGCGTGAAAGGTGTAAGCGGGGTCAAAGGCGTCAAAGGCGTCAGAGACTCAAGCCAACCTGTCAGCCGTCAGCGGTCAGCGGTTGCAAAGTACCAGCACGCCGTCTTGCTGCTCCACAGCGGCGGCTTTGCTGCTGACCAGCTCTTCAATCAGCGTGCCCAGCCAGTTTTCCAGGCTCTGTGCTGCAAAGTACCGCTCGTGCAGCATGCCCACGTACGGGGTGTTGACGCACCAGCCCTGCACCTGCTGCAGGGGCAGTTGCTGCCACTCCAGCAGTTTGTATTTGAGCAGCACCTTGGCGGCGTAACGGGCGTGGCGCAGCGGACTTTCCATGAAACCGTGCAAGCGCTTGCGTGCAATGGCCAAAGCCTGCGTCACATCGCTGAACTTGGGGCCGTGGCCTGGCAGCACCAGCGATGGCTGCAGCGCTTCAATCACATCCAGTGTGGCGGCCACTTCGGCAAACGCCTGCTCTCCCTCAATTTCCGGGAAAACCACCCCAAAGCCGTTCTCCCAAAGAGCGTCGGCTGAAATGAGGGTGCGCTGCTGCGGCTCAAACAGGATGATGGAGTGCGGGTCATGGCCCGGCGCTGCATGCACCTGCCAGCGCTGCTGACCGAGATTGATTTCGGTGCCTGGCTCCAGCACGTGATCGGCATGAAAGCGCGGGCATTCTTGCCCCGTGGGCGTGTAGCTCAGGGCGGCAGGGTCCCAGGCGCGTACATGTTGAAGCTGCCCGGGGGCTATCCACGTCTGCAGATGGGGCCAGCGGGCTTGCAAGGCAGCGTTGCCGCCGCAGTGGTCACTATGTAAGTGGGTGTTGAGAATGCGTGTGAGCGGGCGCGTGCCAATGCTGTTTTCAACCAGCGTCACGGTTTGCTCAGCGTGCACGCAGTAGCCGGTATCCACGATGGCTGCGCTGTCGTCGTCCACAAAAATGACGTTATTGGCTGACAGCCAGCCACGTTCCAGAAAAAACATACCGGGCCCAAGGCCCGGTGAGGAAAGGGCGTGATCCATGGTCAATGTGCTGCGGGCGCCTTGTCTGAAGCGCTGGGGCTGCGCAATTCGCGGCGCAAAATTTTGCCCACGTTGGTTTTGGGCAGCTCTTCGCGAAACTCAATGTACTTGGGGCGCTTGTAGCCGGTGAGGTTGTCGTGGCAGTAGCGCAGCAGGCGTTCTTCGGTAAGTGTGGGATCGTTCTTGACCACAAACACCTTGATGGCTTCGCCAGCATGTTCATCGGGTACACCGATGGCAGCACATTCCACCACGCCGGGGCACAGCGAGATGACGTTCTCCAGCTCATTGGGAAAGACGTTAAAGCCGCTGACCAAGATCATGTCTTTCTTGCGGTCAATGATCTTGATGAAGCCGCGCTCGTCCATCAGTCCTATATCGCCGGTGCGCATGAATCCGTCGGCCGTAAAGGCCTGGGCGGTTTCTTCGGGCTGGTTGTAGTAGCCACGCATCACGTTGGGGCCCTTGATGCAGATTTCACCGTTTTCTCCCTGAGGCACGGTGTTTCCTTCATCGTCCTTAATCGCAATGTCAATGCCGGGCAAGGGCAGGCCAATGTTGCCGCTAAAACTGGTGGCATTCACGGGGTTGTTGGTGCCAATGGCGCAGGTCTCGCTCATGCCCCAGCCTTCAATCATGACCTTGCCGGTCACTTTCTGCCACTGGCGCGCTGTGCCTTCGGAGGCCGCCATGCCCCCGGCCTGCGATACCGCCAGCTCTGAAAAATCAATGGTCCGGAATTTGTCGTTTTGCAGCAAGGCGTTGAACAAGGTGTTCACAGCTGGCAGCGTGTGAAAGGGGCGCTTGCGCAGCACTTCCACAAACTTGGGGATATCGCGCGGATTGGGGATCAGGCTCATGCTGGAGCCTTGGCGCAGCGACAGCAGCAGCAGCGTCAGCGCAAAGATGTGATAGAGCGGCAGTGCAGCAATGCTGTGCAGTTTGCGCAGGTCGGTCGTGCCAGCGTAAGCGGGGGCAAACCATGCCTCGGCCTGCAAGGTGGCGGCAATGATGTTGCGGTGGGTGAGCACCGCGCCTTTGGACAGGCCCGTGGTGCCGCCCGTGTATTGCAAGAAGGCAATGCTGTCGTGGTTGACCTGGGGCTTGCGCAGCGTTTTGCCAGCGCCTGTCGACAGTGCTTTATTAAAAGTTGTGACGGTGCGGCCATCCAGCGGCAGCTCGTAGGCGGGCACCATCTTGGCCAGATGGCGCACGGCAAAGGTGATCCAGCGGCCATACGCAAAACCCAGCAAGTCGCCCATGGAGGCCATGCACACATGCTTGATGGGTGTGTGCGTGATGACGTCCGACAGCGTGTGCGCGAAGTTCTCCAAAATAATGATGGCCGTCGCCCCGGAGTCCTTGAGCTGGTGCTCCAGCTCGCGCGCGGTGTACAGCGGGTTGACGTTGACACAGGTGTAGCCAGCGCGCAGCACCGCCGCCATGCTGACGGCAAACTGCGGAATATTGGGCAGCATGATGGCTACGCGGGCATCGGGCGCAAGGTTCAGGCTTTGCAGCCAGGCCGCCAGTTGCAGGGACAGTTTGTCCAGATCCCGGTACTTCATCCACACGTCCATGCACACCGTGAAGGGCTGATCGGCGTACTTGCTCAGCGAATCTTCCAGCATGTCGACCACGGAGGCGTAGATCTCTGGTTTGACTTCGTGGGGTACCCCTGCAGGGTAGTGGTTGAGCCACAGACGATCCATGTCAGCGCCTTTCTTCATTGGTGCGGCCTGCAGCAACAACGCTAGGCCCTGTCAGCATTCTTGAAGGGGACCCATGAATTGGGGAGGGGGCTTTTCCTAGGGAAAGAGCAAACCAAGGGTTTGATCGGGGGCACTGAAGTCAAAAAAATTGCGTTGAGCCAAGCTTGCTTGCAAAATTCATGGCGTTAACTTGGTCAATCACTGATTGCCTGCATAGAATCCGCTCACATGACTGCAGAACACACCCTCGATAAGCTGGACCGTTCCATCCTGCGCCGCTTGCAGGAAAACGGACGTGAAACCTATGACGTGATTGGCGAGCAGGTTGGCCTGTCCCCCAGCGCGGTGCTACGCCGCGTCAAGCGTCTGGAAGAGGCCGGTGTGATCGAGCGCTATGTGGCGCTGGTGCCACCCGAAAAAGTGGGCCTGGGTTTGACCGCCTACCTGAATGTGCGTCTGGAAAAAAGCACCGAAACGCACAAGCGCAATCCCATGGACGCATTCCGTCAGAGCGTGCAAAACTGGCCCGAAGTGGTGGAGTGCGCATCGCTGACCGGCGAGATGGACTATCTGCTGCGCGTGGTGGTGGCCGATATGCAGCACTACAGCCGCTTCATCATGGAAACCCTGCTCAAGCACCCCAGCGTGTCGGACTGCAAAACCAGCTTTGTGCTGGACCGCGTCAAAGCGACCACGTCGGTGCCTGTGTAAAAAGATAGCTAACAGCGCTTTGTTATCAAGTATTTCAGGTAGTTTTGTATCTGAAGTCATTGCTATATAAGCACTAGTAGCTACTTTTTTAATCATCGCTTCAAAAACAGCACCTGTGGGTGCTGTTTTTTTGTGGTGCAAAAGCACCGCTGTGCTGCCAAGAAGACAGCAAACAGAGGCCACCCCAATACCCAGCACACTTGATTTATGCTGCAATGCAGCAAATTAACGTAAACCCTAGGTTTTGCACCGTCTTAAAACAATGCTGTCGCTGCGGCGTGCGATGCCTGAAACAATGTGCCAAGCCTTCTGCACAGGACTTTGACCCATGACCGAGCCACTCCGTTGGATCTCTTCACCCTGGAAAGCCAGCAAGCAATGGCTGCGTAAAGCCTCGGCCAAACGCAGCGTGCCCACCATGGTGCCCATCCGGGAGCTGTCAGAACGCCACCGCGGACGCATCCGCACCCACTTGCTCAAGCTGGACGAGGGTGACCGTTACCTGCGCTTTGGCTACGCAGCCAATGACGAACAGGTGGTGCGCTATGCAGACAATCTGAATTTTGAGCGTGACGATATTTTTGGCATCTTCAACCGCCGACTCGAGCTGATCGCCATGGCGCACCTGGCCTATACCGATCTGGCGCACCACAGCAACTGTGCAGAATTCGGGGTGTCCGTGCTGAAGTCCGCACGCGGTCTGGGCCTGGGCACTCGTTTGTTTGCGCGTGCCGTGCTGCACTCGCGCAACAAGGGGGTAGAGATGATGTTCATCCACGCGCTCAGCGAGAACACCCCCATGCTCAAAATTGCACGCAATGCCGGTGCCCGTGTGCAGCGTGATGGCACCGAGTCAGAGGCTTATCTGAAATTGCCCGCAGCAGGTCTGGACACACAGGTCTCTGAGCTGTGGGACAACCAGGTCGCAGAAGTGGACTACCAGTTCAAGAAGCAGGCCAAGCAGTTCTGGTCCATCCTGGCCGACGTGCAGGCTATCCGTCAGGATGTGCGCGAAGGGCGGCACAAATCATCTCCATAAGTGCGCAGGCGGCGCGGGTTCGGCAAGCTATTTATTGTCTGAATGGCGGAATCCGCTATCCTTAGCCCCCTATCCACTACTGCACGTCCTGCACTGTAAGACTGTGTCCGACCCGCATCCTGCGCGCCATGCTGAGCGCGAAGACAAGCGCACTTTTCTGCAAAAAATTGTCGAATTTATTCATCCCGGACTCGACTCCAAGGATGAACTTATCGAAACCCTGGCTCAGGCCGAAGTCAACGAGGTTATCGGTACTGAAGCACGTGTCATGCTGGAAGGCGTCATCCGCATGGCAGACCGTACAGCCGCAGACATCATGGTGGCTGCAACGCGTATGGATGTGCTGGACATCGAGGCGCCCTATGACCAATTGCTGGGGCAAGTCATACGCACCGCGCATTCGCGCTTTCCCGTCTATGAGGGCGAGCGGGGCAACATCATCGGCATCTTGATGGCCAAAGACCTGCTCAAATTGCAGCGTTCACCGTCTTTGAATGTGCGCGCCTTGCTGCGGCCCGTGGCTTTTGTGCCCGAGACCAAGGGGTTGCACGACTTGCTGCGCGAATTCCGCGCCAACCGCAACCACATGAGCATTCTGATTGACGAGTTCGGCAATGTGGCTGGCCTGGTGACCATGGAAGACGTACTGGAACAAATCGTCGGTGAGATCGAAGATGAGTTCGATATCCCCGAGGAAGACGGCGATATTTTTGCGCTGGCGGACAACACCTACCGTGTGGCGGGCCACACACCGTTAGAACGCGTGCAAGAAGCATTTGGCGTGAGTTTTTCTCAAGAAGACGGCGCTGACGAATTTGACACGATCGGTGGCTGGATCAGCCACGTGATGGGGCGCTTGCCCAAGCGTGGCGAGTCCTGGGAGGGCGCAGGCCTTCACTTTGTGGTGCTGCATGCTAAGGGCGGTGCCGTGCGGTGGTTCCAGGTTACGCGTGTTGCCAGCGACATGCAGGAAAGCACGGGCAAATGAATGCTGCTGCAGTCACATCAGCGCGTCAGCGCAGCTGGCCGTGGTGGGTATGGCTGCTGCCCTTGATGGTGGCGGGCTGTTTGCAAGCGGCTTCATTGGCCTGGCCCCAGGGCGGCCAGCCTGTGTGGTGGCTGCAAATATTGTCACTGAGTGTGTTGTGCACCGCCGCCCAGCAGGCGCAAAGTGCCAAGCACGCAGCGTGGCTGGGCGGGGTGTTTGCCACGACGTGGCTGGCTGCTACTTTCTGGTGGCTGTTTATATCCATGCACACTTATGGCGGGTTGCCAGCACCTCTGGCGGTCATTGCTGTGCTGGCGCTGGCTGCTTTTTTAGGCAGCTATTACGCCTTGATGCTCTGGGTGTGGCGGCGCTGGTCGGTGCCAGGCTGGCAGGCGGTCTGGCTGTTTGCCGCGTGCTGGACACTGGCAGAGCTGGCCCGCGGCACGCTGTGGACAGGCTTTCCGTGGGGCGCTATCGGCTATGCCCATGTGGATGGGCCCTTGTCAGTGTGGCCAAGGTGGCTGGGGGTGTATGGCACAGGGGCGATTGCGGCCGCCATAGCCATGGCATTGGTGCAAGTCACGGTTTTGGCTCAGCGTAAAAAACTCTCGGTGAGCCTGCTGGCTGCAGGAGCGCTGCTCTGGCTGGGAGCTGCCTGGACTCAGCAGCAAGCGAAGGCACTAGCAGGGCGAGACCCTGTCAAGGTGGCATTGCTGCAGGGCAATATTGCGCAGGATGAAAAATTCGTACCCGGTGGCGGCATGGCCCAGGCATTGCAATGGTATGGAGAGCGTTTGCTGGAGGCGCCTGCCGCCTTGGTGGTCGCCCCCGAGACTGCGCTGCCATTGTTACCCCAGCAGCTTCCCAATGGTTATTTAGAAACAGTGACTGCTCCTTATCGCCAGCCGGGCAGTGCATCGGCAGCTTTGGTGGGTATGCCTTTGGGCAACGAAGTGCAGGGCTATAGCAACGCAGTGGTCGGCTGGATTCCCGGGGAAGTGCCAGAATATCGGTACGACAAGCACCACTTGGTACCTTTTGGGGAATTTGTTCCACCCTTGTTTCAGTGGTTTGTTCGCATGATGGACATCCCGCTGGGGGACTTCGCCCGAGCAAGCGTGGGCCAAGCCCCCATGGTGTGGCACGGAGAGCGCTGGGCACCCAATATTTGTTATGAAGACTTATTTGGTGAGGAGCTGGGGGTTCGCTTTGGCGATGCCTCTCAAGCGCCCACAGTGTTTGTCAATGTCAGCAACATTGCGTGGTTTGGTGACAGTATTGCCATCGATCAGCATTTGCAGATCAGCCGCATGCGCGCTCTGGAGTTTGAACGCCCCATGATCCGGGCCACCAATACGGGGGCAACAGCGGTGATTGACCACCGAGGCGCTGTGACGGCGTCCTTGCCTTCTATGACGCAAGCGGTGCTGCTGGCAGATGTCCAGGGACGCGATGGTCTGACACCATTTGCACGCTGGGTATCGCAATGGGGGCTATGGCCGCTGTGGCTGTTTTGCATTGCGCTCATAGCGTGGAGTGCTAAACAACGCAAGAAAAGTTGACAAAACAGGGTGTGATTGATGCGTTATGAGGATATTACAAGGGCTTTCTCCGACAAGCTGCCTGTGAACTTTCATAATGTGCGGCTGTGCGCAGCACATGGATAAACTGTCGCAATTACACATACACGAAAACCAAGTAGCGGCTCAAGCCGCTGCGGAGCAAGTTAGAAAATGGTTGAATCTTTTTCCTACGAACAGCTGATCGCTTCCGGTGAAGGCAAGTTGTTTAAGCCCGATAGCGGACGTCTGCCTTTGCCCCCCATGCTGATGTTTGATCGCATTACGCACATCAGTGATGAAGGCGGTACGCATGGTTTTGGCAAGATCGTCGCTGAGCTGGACGTGAACCCAGATCTGTGGTTTTTCAAATGCCACTTCCAGGGTGACCCTGTCATGCCCGGTTGCTTGGGTTTGGATGCCATGTGGCAGCTCATTGGTTTTTACCTGACCTGGCTGCAGTTGCCCGGTCGTGGCCGTGCTCTGGGCGCGGGAGAAGTCAAGTTCACGGGCGAAGTCGGCCCTGATGTGAAGCTGGTGACTTACGAAATCGACATCAAGCGCGTAATCAAGCGCAAGCTGAATATGGCGATTGGCGACGCTCGTTTGCTGGCTGACGGTAAAGAAATTTACGTAGCTAACGACTTGCGCGTGGGCTTGTTCCTGCGTGAAGGCGACGGTCAAGGGACTGCGGCATGAAAAAACGCGTAGTGATCACGGGCGCGGGCATTGTCTCGTGCATTGGTAACGACTTGGCAACCGTAGAGACTTCTTTGAGGGAAGGCCGCTCGGGCATCAAAGCCATGCCTCAGTTCACAGAACTGGGTATGCGCAGTCAAGTGGCTGGCATTCCCGAGATCGACGTTGAGGCGCGGATTGATCGCAAGCAGTTGCGGTTCATGGGCGATGCAGCCGCTTACGCGCAAATCGCTCTGGAAGATGCGATTGCGCAGGCTGCGCTGCCACCGGAAATGGTGAGCCACGCGCGCACCGGCCTGATCATGGGCTCTGGCGGTGGCTCTCCTGCCAACCAGATTGAAGCGGCAGATACGCTGCGCGAAAAAGGTATTCGCCGCGTTGGACCTTACCAGGTTACGCGCTGCATGAGCTCGACGGTGTCAGCATGTCTGGCCACCAACTTCAAGGTCAAAGGCATTAATTACTCCATCACCTCGGCGTGCTCTACTTCGGCGCATTGCATTGGTGCAGCTGCCCAGCAAATTGCCTGGGGCATGCAGGATGTGATGTTTGCTGGCGGTGGAGAAGAGCTGTCATGGGGCATGTCTTTGCTGTTTGACGGCATGGGTGCCATGTCCAGCAAGTACAACGCAACGCCTGAAAAAGCTGCGCGTGCTTACGATGCCAATCGTGATGGCTTCGTGATCGCTGGCGGCGGCGGTGCTGTGGTGCTGGAAAGCCTGGAGCATGCCTTGGCGCGTGGTGCCAATATCTTGGCTGAGGTGGTGGGCTTTGGCGCCACCAGCGACGGCGAAGACATGGTGGCACCTTCGGGTGATGGTGCTATTGCCTGCATGAAGCAGGCCATGGAAACTGTTGATGGTCCGATTGACTACATCAACACGCATGGCACATCGACCCCTGTTGGTGACATGCAGGAAGTGCGCGCCATGAAGGCGCTGTTTGGCGAGCAAGTGCCGCCTTTCTCGTCCACTAAGTCACTGACCGGCCACTCGCTGGGTGCTACGGGTGTGCAGGAAGCCATTTACTGCCTGATCATGCTGAACAAGGGCTTTATTGCCGGTTCGGTAAATGTTGAAACACCTGACGAGGCCTTGGGCGATATGCCACTGGTGACCCAGACCCGTGACGCACAGCTGAACACGGTCTTGAGCAACAGTTTTGGCTTTGGTGGCACCAACGCCAGCTTGGCACTGCGCCGCTGGACCGGCGCTTAAGAGCGCTGCGAAACTGCAAGAGCGGTGGTTACTTGGGCTTCAAATACCCTGGTGACGCCGCTCTTATCATTTGCACTTTGCTTACGCTGACTGCCTGACGTTTATGAAACTTGCCATTTTGGACTGCATCGGAACCCTCAACGTGGAGGGAGAAGACTCCATCGTGGCGTTCAAAGACTGGCGGCCTCAAGAGGGGGCGCTTGAGGCGGTTGCACAGCTCAATCGCGGTGGCTGGTATGTCACGCTGGCCACCAACCAGCCGGGTCTGGGGCGTGGCAGCTTTGATGTGACCGAACTGAATGTGCTGCACCAGCGCATGCTGCGTGAGCTAGCGGCCGTTGGTGCCCGGATTGAGGCGGTTTTTTTCTGCCCGCATACGCCTGACGAACATTGTGCGTGCCGCAAGCCAGCCCCAGGGTTGCTGCAGCAGATTGCCACCCGCTATGGCGCAGAGCCGCATGAGGTGTGGGTGATCGGGCAAGAAAGCAAGCACCTGCAAGCCGGCGAGGCAATGGGGGCCAACTTGGTATGGCTGCAATTGGGTGAGCAGGCACCTGCCACGCCGCTCAAGCAGGACGTACCCCAGTTTGCCAGCTGGAAGCTGCTGGCCGATGCCCTGGCCCCAGATGTGCAAACTACGGTACTTTCTTCACCACCTTCACCCTTGACCGGCAACTGATTGCCCAAGGCGGCTTTCATTGTGTGGACACCGTTCCATTTTTAGGATTGCCTTCATGTCGCTTCTTCGCTCTGTGATCCACATGCTGTGGATGGGCATTACTGTTATCCCGTACACCTTGCTGATTTTATTGGTCCGTGTGTGCGGTGGTTCACCCGCACTGCGCTGGACCATTGCGCGCGCCTGGCTCACGCTGAGTGTGGACAGTGCTGGCTGGTTCTGCGGTATCAAGTACCGCGTGCAAGGCATGGAAAATCTGCCAACTGGCGCTGAGCAGGGGGTGGTGCTGCTGTGCAAGCACCAGTCCACGTACGAGACATTTTTGATGCCTGCCATCATGCCCCGCTCTCTGGCCTATGTGTTCAAGAAAGAGCTGCTCAACATTCCATTCTTCGGCTGGTCGATCGGCAGTCTGGACATGATTCACATCGACCGCAAGCAAGGCTCGCGTGCCTTTCACAAGATGGTCGAGCAGGGCAAGCGTTTGCTGGCCCAAGGCATCTGGGTCATCATGTTTCCCGAAGGAACCCGCGTAGAGCGGGGGCAAGTGGGCGAATACAAAACGGGCGCCACCCGTCTGGCCATCATGACGGGCGCACCAGTGGTGCCGATTGCGGTGACGTCTGCCAAATGCTGGCCACGCAAATCGTTCATCAAAAAGCCCGGTGTGGTCGATGTCTCTGTAGGCCCGATGATTCAAAGTGCGGGACGCAAGCACGATGAGCTCATGCAAGAAGTGCAGGACTGGATTGAGGCTGAAATGCGCCGTCTGGATCCTGAGGCATACCCCGCTGTGCCTGCTATCAGTACTGGCAGCACACAAGCTTGAACGCTCCTGTCCTGGCTTATGCCCATCCCCAAGCCACGCACACCGCCCCTTTGGGCCATGCCAGCGTGGCTTATTTGTTGGTACGCAGCAGCCGCCGCAGTATTGGCCTGGAAGTCGGTGACAGTGGGCTGACGGTGCGTGCGCCCTTGCGCGTCAGCATGGCCAATATTGAATCGGTGCTACAAGGCAAGGCGCAGTGGGTGCTCAGCAAGCTGGGCGAGCGGCACACCAGAACCCAGCTAACACCGCGCATTGAGTGGCAGCACGGGGCATTGTTGCCGTACCTTGGCGGCACTTTGCAGTTGAACCTGCATCCTGCCGCCCCGCGCGGCGGCGAGTTGCTGGCCGTGGGGGAGTACCGCTGGGTGCTGCATTTGGCGCTGCCTGTGGATGCACCTGCTGCCAGCATTCGCGCTTTGGTCAATGCATGGTGGCTGCGCCATGCCCGTACGCTGTTTACTGAGCGATTGCAGCGCTTTGCACCCGCAGTGGGTGTGCAGTGGCAAAGCCTGCGGCTGTCCAATGCCCGTACGCGCTGGGGCAGTGCCAAGGAAGATGGCAGCATTATGCTGAACTGGCGGCTGTTGCACTTTCGCATGCCTGTGCTGGATTACGTGGTGGTTCATGAGCTGGCGCATTTGCGTGTAATGGACCACAGCCCCCGGTTTTGGACGGTAGTGGGTGCCACGTGCCCTGACTATGCGCGCTTGCGTGCCGAGTTGCGCCAGCATCCAGCGCCAGATTGGGTTCTGTAAAAAATAAGAGCTCCCTTCGTTTGGTACACAAGGTTTTCAATGCTGAAAGTATCTGAAATGCTTGCTTTTAAAGCGCTAATAGCTATATTTTTAATAACGGCATTGGATATTGCCTAAGGTCTGTGAGAAACTTTCTGCCAGTTTTTTGAATGCAAGGAAGCGCGTGCCATGACAACACAGCCAACTCTACAAGTGACGCCTGCCACAGCGTATGCCGGTGACATTCCCGCTCCGCTGGCTTGGCAGTGGGTGCAAAGCGGCCTGGCCGTACTGGTTGACGTGCGCACCAATGCAGAGCGTGCCTGGGTCGGTCAGGTACCCGGTGCTGTTCCCATCGAGTGGAAACAATGGCCAGGAATGGCCAGCAACCCAGACTTTGACGAGCAACTTCAAGCGGCTGTGCCTGAGGGTGGCAAAGTGGTGCTGCTTTGTCGCAGCGGCGTGCGATCGGTGGCCGCGGCTACACGCGCTGCGCAGTTGGGTATTGAGGCATACAACATCCTTGAAGGCTTTGAAGGCGATGTCGACGCCAATGGCCACCGAGGAAATATCGGCGGGTGGCGCAGACAGGGGCTGCCTTGGCGCTAGGGGCTGGCTTGGAGCTATGAAAAAGCGCCTTGGTGTTCATACACCAAGGCGCTTTTTTTAGCTCAGGTAGCCATTGGGGTTTTGACTCTGCCAGCGCCAAGCATCTGCGCACATGGTGGCCAGATCGTATTGGGCTTGCCAGCCCAGTGTTTGCTGCGCCGCATGGGGCGCGGCATAGTAACTGGCAAGATCGCCAGGGCGTCGGTCTGCCAGAACGTAAGGGATGGTTTTTTTGCACGCAGCTTCAAACGCATGAATGACATCCAGCACGCTGTGGCCCTGGCCGGTTCCCAGATTCAGGGTCAGTAACTCCGGACTTTGCTGGGACTGCAGCTTCTCTAACGCTTTTACATGGCCGCGTGCCAAGTCCATGACGTGAATGTAGTCGCGCACACCCGTGCCATCAGGCGTTGGGTAATCGCTGCCAAAGACCTGTACCGCATCGCGGCGGCCTACTGCCACCTGGGCAATGTAGGGCAGTAGATTGTTCGGAATACCTGCTGGATCTTCACCAATCCATCCGCTGCTATGGGCACCGATAGGGTTGAAATAACGCAAGACAGCCAGACTCCAGCTTGAATCTGAATGGTAGAGGTCAGACAGAATTTCTTCCACCATCAGCTTGCTGCGTCCATAAGGGTTCATGGCCGAAGTGGGGTGCGCCTCGTCATACGGTAAATACTGAGGAACACCGTAAACGGTAGCTGATGAGCTGAAAACCAGTTTGCGCAGGCCGGTGGCCTGCATGGCACGCAGCAGTACCAGCGTGCCGTTGACGTTGTTGTCGAAGTAGTCCACGGGGTGGGCAACAGACTCGCCCACCGCTTTTTTCCCTGCGAGATGCACAACACTGTCGATACTGTGCTCTCTGATAGCGGCTTCCAAAGTGCTCTGCTCTCGAACATCACCTTGGACAGTTTTGATTTTTTGACCTGTGATTTTCTCGACGCGCCGGACTGCTTCGGGGTGGCTGTTGCTGAAATTGTCGTAAATCACTACTTCATGACCATTTTGAAGAAGTTCTACGGCTGTGTGTGTACCAATGTAGCCAGCGCCGCCAGTGAGCAGAGTTTTCATGAGTGTGTGCTTGCGAGGAAATGGCGTGAATTTTAATGAATGCCTAAAGAAAAAGCGCCCTCAAGGAGCGCTTTGACGATGGAGCATTTAACTTACAGTGCCGGAATACGCAGTTTCTGGCCAGGGTAAATTTTGTCAGGATGGCTCAGCATGGGCTTGTTGGCCTCAAAGATCGTTGGGTACTTGTTGGCATCGCCATAGTATTTCTTGGCGATCGCCGACAGCGTGTCACCGCGTACAACGTCGTGGTACTGCGCCTCTGGCTCAGGGTTGGTGACGGTCATTTGGTTGTCCACTGACGTGACATTGGCCACATTCCCGCAGCACAGCGTAATTTTTTCTTTGACCGCTTGTGTGGGGGCCTCGCCCGCGACCGTGACCTTGCCCTGATTGCCGTCGTAGCTGACCTTCAGATTGCTCACTCCCAGCTTTTGCACATTGATATAAGTCTCAATGGCAGCAGCAGCTTTGCTGTTGAGGTCCTCTGGAGCGGTGGCCGCTTGTGCGTCCTTGCCGCCAAACAGTTTTTCGCCAGCTTCTTTGATAAAACTAAACAGGCCCATACGTTCACTCCTGAAAAAGTTGAAAGGCAGCAAACAATGTAACGGCAAACCCGTTTACACAAGGACAGACACATCCTACGTCTGAATTCTTGACAATTTGCGCTGAAATGCTGCATTCGTCAGTGAATCGTTTCACAAAGCACACGAGCGCCGTCTGAAAATTCTTGATAATGCCGCCCATGACTTTTCTGGCCATCGATATCGGCAACACGCGCCTGAAGTGGGCGATGTATGACGCACCACGTCCTGGAGCAGCTTTGCTGGCCCATGGCGCTGAGTTCCTGGAGCACATTGAGCGTTTAGCGGAAGGCCCCTGGAGCAAGTTGCCCGCGCCTACGCACATGCTGGGCTGCGTTGTGGCAGGTGAAACAGCACGGCGGCGCGTGCACGATCAGATGGAGTTGATGCTGGGCTGGGAGCTGGAGCCCAAATGGGTGGTGCCATCGGTGCAGGAAGCGGGGGTGACGAATGGTTATGAGCACCCGCTGCGTCTGGGCGCTGACCGCTGGGTTGCCATGATTGGTGCGCGCAACCATATCCTTGAGCGCGGTATTGAACGCCCATTGATTGTGGTGATGGTGGGCACAGCAGTGACGGTCGATGCGCTGGACGCACGAGGCAACTTTCTGGGGGGCTTGATTTTGCCGGGCCACGGCATCATGCTGCGGGCCCTGGAAAGTGGAACGGCGGGGCTGCATGTTCCAACGGGGTCGGTCACGCCGTTCCCCCAAAATACCAGCGATGCCTTGACCAGTGGCGGCACCTACGCCATCGCAGGGGCTGTAGAGCGCACATACCAGCACCTGTACCTGCATTGCAGCATGGAGCCAGCTTGTGTGATGGCCGGTGGTGCGGGCTGGAAGATGGTGCCCAGCATGACGCGCCCCTTCGAACTGGTCGACAACCTGATCTTTGAAGGCTTGCTGGTGATGGCACAACAGCGCTGGGGGTGATAGTCAGCCTGCGGGCATAAGGGCTGGTGTCACGATAATGCGTGCTCACTCCTGAATTACTCCAAGTACCATGATTCTTGTCACCGGTGGCGCAGGCTTCATTGGCGCAAACTTTGTTCTCGACTGGCTGGCTGTCACGAATGAGCCAGTACTCAATGTCGACAAGCTGACCTATGCGGGCAATCTGCAAAGCTTGGCCAGCCTGCATGGCGATGCGCGTCACATCTTTGTGCAGGCTGATATTGCCGATGGCAAGACAATGGCGCAGTTGCTGGCCCAGCACCAACCGCGTGCCATCATCAACTTCGCGGCAGAAAGCCATGTGGACCGCTCCATTCATGGGCCAGAAGACTTTATTCAGACCAACGTGGTGGGTACTTTTCGCTTGCTGGAAGCGGCGCGTGCCTACTGGAGTGATTTAGAGGGTGCCGCCAAAAGCAGTTTCCGGTTTCTGCACGTCTCCACCGATGAGGTCTTTGGAACACTGGCACCCCACGATCCGGCTTTTACCGAAACACACAGCTACGCGCCCAACAGCCCGTACTCCGCGTCAAAAGCGGCATCTGACCATTTGGTGCGTGCCTGGCACCATACCTATGGTTTGCCGGTGTTGACCACCAATTGCAGCAATAACTACGGTCCGCTGCACTTTCCTGAAAAGCTGATCCCGCTGATGATTGTGAATGCCTTGGCGGGCAAGCCACTGCCTATTTATGGCGATGGAATGCAGGTGCGCGACTGGCTGTATGTGCGTGACCATTGCAGCGCGATCCGCCATGTGCTGGATGCGGGCAAGCTTGGTGAAACCTACAACGTGGGTGGCTGGAATGAAAAAACCAATCTAGACATCGTCACAGCCGTGTGTGCACTGCTCGATGAGTTGCGCCCTCGTGCATATCGCAAGTCGTATGCAGAGCAAATGACCTTTGTGACAGACCGCCCTGGCCATGACCGGCGTTACGCCATGGATGCTCGCAAGCTTGAACGTGAGCTGGGCTGGAAGCCTGCTGAGACGTTTGAAACCGGTATTCGCAAAACTGTCCAGTGGTATCTGGACAACCCACAGTGGGTCGCCAGCGTGCAGTCTGGTAGCTACCGCGACTGGGTGCAAAAGCACTACAGCCTAGAGGGCAGCGCATGAAGATTTTGCTGTTCGGAAGTACCGGGCAGGTTGGCTGGGAGCTTCAACGCAGCCTGGCCCCTTTGGGCGAAGTGATCGCATTGCAGCACCGAACGCCCTCTGACGGCCTGTGCGGTGATGTGAGTGACTTGCTAGGGCTGGCGCAGACCATCCGTACCGTACGCCCGGATGTGATTGTGAATGCTGCGGCGCACACAGCAGTGGACAAGGCAGAGGGAGAGCAGGCGCTGGCATTGCGCCTGAATGCTCAGGCCCCTGAGGTCATGGCTCTGCAGGCGCATTCTCTGGGTGCCTTACTGGTGCACTACAGCACCGACTATGTGTTTGATGGCAGTGGCTGCAATGCACACAAAGAGGGCGATACCACAGGGCCGCTGTCGGTCTATGGCCGAACCAAGCTTGAAGGCGAGCAGCGCATTGAGGCGACAGGGTGCCGCCACCTGATTTTTCGTACCAGCTGGGTGTATGGCTCGCGTGGAAGAAACTTTGCCAAGACAATGCTTCGTCTGGCGCAAGAAAATGACGAGTTCAGCGTCATCAGCGATCAGTGGGGAGCGCCAACAGGTGCTGATCTGATTGCGGATGTCACTGCCCATGCCCTACGCCATGTCCAAGCGCACGACCACGATCTGGGCCTGTACCACCTGGTTGCAGGTGGTACAACCACATGGCATGCCTATGCCAGCCACGTCATTGCACAGGCGAGAATTTTGCGCCCCGATCTGCCCTGGAAGGTGCAACATGTAGCTGCGGTGCCCACCACTGCCTTTCCTGCGGCTGCCCAGCGGCCATTGAATTCACGCCTTAGCACTGTCAAGTTGCAGGCTGCCATGCGGCTGCATCTGCCTGTCTGGCAGCAAGGTGTAGACCGCATGTTGCGCGAGATCTTGTGAGTTCAAGTAAAAGCAGGCTAAATTATTGACTGGCAAGCACTCGATGCTATTAATTTGTGAACATTATGACTGCACAGCGCAAAGGCATTATTTTGGCGGGTGGCTCCGGCACACGTCTGCACCCGGCCACGCTAGCCATCAGCAAGCAGCTACTGCCCGTCTATGACAAGCCCATGATCTACTACCCGCTGAGTACTTTGATGCTGGCGGGTATCCGAGACATTTTGATTATCAGTACGCCGCAAGATACGCCGCGTTTTGCGCAACTGCTGGGTGATGGCAGTGAATGGGGATTGAGCCTTCATTACGAGGTACAGCACAGCCCTGATGGATTGGCACAGGCATTTTTGATTGGCGAGAAGTTTCTCAACGGTGCACCCAGTGCCCTGGTGTTGGGCGACAACATCTTCTATGGCCATGATTTCCAGCGCTTACTCAAAGAAGCCAGTGACCAGACATCCGGTGCGACGGTGTTTGCCTATCATGTTCAAGATCCTTCTCGCTATGGCGTTGCTCAATTCGATGATCACGGCAAAGTGCTGTCTGTAGAAGAAAAACCGGAAAATCCAAAATCCAATTTTGCGATTACAGGGCTGTATTTCTACGATGCACAAGTCGTAGAAATGGCCAAGGGCCTCCAGCCATCGCTGCGTGGTGAATTGGAGATCACCGACCTGAACAGGTTGTACCTCGAAAAAAATCAGTTGAATGTGCAGCTCATGCGTCGTGGGTATGCGTGGCTGGATACCGGAACACACGAGAGTTTGCTTGAGGCCGGGCAGTTCATCGCCACGCTGGAGCAAAGGCAGGGGCTGAAAGTGTCTTGCCCAGAGGAAATTGCATTTCGCTCAGGGTGGATTGACGCAGCACAAATAGAAAAACTGGCCCAGCCGCTGCTTAAAAATGGCTATGGAAAATATTTAATGCAATTTATTAAAGGGCCTAAGTTTTGAGAAAAATACCCACAGTTTTTTCTGAACTGATGTTGCTCGAGCCCAAAGTCTGGATGGACGCTCGTGGGTCTTTTCAAGAAGCCTTTAATCAGCGTGTTTATGCTGATTTTTTAGGCGATGATGTCCTTTTCTTGCAAGACAATTTAAGTCACAGTCAGCGAGGTGTTTTAAGAGGCTTGCATTACCAGGTGGCTCCTTGTGCACAGGGAAAATTGATCTATGTGATTCAAGGTGAGATTTGGGATGTCGTGGTGGATATTCGAAAGAGTTCTCCAAATTTTGGAAAATGGACGAGCCATCAACTCTCGGCAAAAAATGCCCAACAGCTTTGGATACCTCCTGGATTTGCCCATGGGTTTCTTGTGCTGAGTGCGACTGCAGATGTCATGTACAAAACCACGGCGTACTACGCGCCCCAGTCTGACCGGGGCATAGCGTGGAACGATGCGGACATCGGTATCCAGTGGCCTGATTTGGGCGTGGATTTTCTGTTGTCTGACAAAGACCAGAAACAGCCTGCTTTCAAAGATGCGCAAGTCTTTGCGGCCTGAACGCAAAACCACGCGGCATTCAATTAAGAACGGCAGCCATGGGCTGCCGTTTTGCCGGCTGCATTGGGTGCGTGTTCAATCAACTGTTTGTACCCAGGTCATCACCGTGAGCAATACCAGCACCGCACATAGCACAGCAAAGAAAATCTTCACCCAGCTGTACGGCCGCTCACCGGCAATCTGTGCGGTATAGCCATTGGCGATGATCTGGTAGTTTTTGCTGCCATAGGTGTAGCCCACCACCCAGATGGGCACCAGCACGTGTTTGAAGGTGCGGCCTGCATACTGCCGCTGCACGCGAAGATTGCGGTGGGTATCGCCGGGCACCTGGTGTGCGCACATGGCTTGCACCTGGTGGCCCATGTCCTGTTCATTGAGTGTGGCGGCTTTGTGCAAATCCACCTGGTAGCGCTCAACCGTCCAGCCCCGGACAAACTCCGGGGTGTAGGGCTGAAGGTCGGTGGTGGTGGGAAATGGTTCCACCGCACGCAGCAGCTTGGCATGCACCCCCACAGTGCCGGGTACTAATTCGTCATCAAAAAAATGCTTGAGCTGCCCAGATGCCGACTCCCACCGGGTGTGGCGCACCTGTCGTGTCTGGGTATTGCCGCTGGCATCGCGGTAGCTTTCGGTGGTGTAGTAGTAAAAGCCTGCCTCAGCCTGCCATGTGGCGCTGACGTAGGCATCAAACGTCCAGTACGGCAGATAGACGCCATGCAGCGTGTCCGTCAGTGCGGCGTGCTTGAGCTTATTCGGTGCAAACCAGCGTGAGCCGTACCACTGGCGAATCTTGTCGCGGATCTGCCCATCACTGATCTTGAACGGGAGGATGCTTTGCGGGGTGATGACATCGCTGCCATCTTCATGCGCCACGATGGCGGGAGAGCCACAAAAGTCACAGCGCTGCGCGACACGCCCGTCCACAAACACTGAAATTGCGCGGCAGTTTTGGCACTGCACTTCATTGCGCTGCTGGCCCCAGCCGCGGCCACTGGGCGGCTGGCTGAGTGCTTCGGCCAAGTCTTGCTCAACGATGGCCTGGCCAAGTTCTTCGCGGACTTCCTCGCTCCACGGCACTATGGTGCCGCAGTACGGGCACTTGAGCGATTGCGCCTTGGCATTCCACTCCAGATTGGCACCGCACTCCGGGCATGGGTGCTTGCGCACCATGGAGGGCTTGGGTACATCAGGGGCTGGTGTGTATGAAGAAGTGTCAGTCACAGCTAAAAGGAAAACAGGGCGCTGAGAAAAGCGTAGAGCAGCCAGCGCAGCCAGCGCAGCGAGCAAGGGCCGCCCCGCAGCAAGGCTAAGGCTGCCGCCCCCCAGTGGGGGAGGCCGCTAGCGGCTCAGGTGGCGTTCTTATGCACCGCGCAAGAACTCATCCAAAGCAGTTTGCGCAATACGCCAGTTCGTACCAATCTTGCGGCCTTTGAGATTGCCTGCTTCCAGCTCGGCCAGCACATCGGCTGTTTCCACGCCCAGCACCTGTGCGGCTTGCTCTGGTGTGTAGACCAGCAGACCTGCGGCAACGGGCGATGGCGATGTGGAGAGCACTTGTGCCGCCTGTGCTGCAGCTGGTGAGAACGCATCGCTGGATACCTGCGCACCAAAAGCGGGTGCTTGCGGGGCAGGCTGCTGCATTTGTTTCATCATTTCCTGCGCCATACCAAAACCCATGGCCATGGTCGCGGGAATGGTGGCTGCTGCAGCGCCTTCGCCGCCGTTGGCCATGGCATGGCCCATCTGGTACTTCACATAGTCGTTGAGGTTGCCAATCGCGCTCATGCTGGAGCGCTTGTCGATGGCCTCTTCCACTTCCGGCGGGACGGAGACGTTTTCCAGCACGAAGGTTGCCACCTCGATACCGTATTTTTCGACCATCACCGGGTTGATGATCTGCACCAGTGCATCACCCAGGTCGCTGTAGCGCGTGGCTACGTCCAGCACCGGCACTTGTGCTTTGGCCAGAGCCTCAGTAAACACGCTGACGATGCGCGAGCGCATGGTGTCGGCAAACTCATCAATGCGAAAGTTCTGGTCAGTGCCCGCCACTTCCTTCAAAAACTTGGCTGGCTCAACGATACGAAAGTCGTACGAGCCAAAGGCGCGAATGCGCACCACGCCAAAATCCTTATCGCGCATCAGCACCGGGTTCGAGGTGCCCCATTTATTGCCTGTAAACAGGCGCGTGTTGATGTAGTAAACATCGCACTTGAAAGGCGACTGAAAACCGTATTTCCAGCCCAGTATGGTGGACAGCACCGGCACGTTCTCGGTGGTCAAGGTGTGCTTGCCGGGGCCAAACAAATCGGCGTACTGGCCGGCGGCCACAAACTGCACCTGCTGCGACTCGCGCACGATCAGTTGTGCGCCGTTCTTGATTTCCTTGTCGTCATCCGGCCAGCGGTAAGACAGGGTGTCGCGCGAATCATCGGTCCACTCGATGACTTCAATCAGCTGATTTTTGATGATGTTGAACAGGTTCATGCCAATCCTCGCAAGCGGTAAGCAATGGTCAAAGCAAACAGTGGCAAGCATTGTAGAGCTGCGTTTTTCTTTGCATACATTACAAAATGTCAAAAAAGAGAGCTTCAATCGCAAGTCAGAGAAGCTAATGGAAGATGAAAATATCTGAAGTTATTGTTTTGAAAGCGTTTGAAGCTCTCTTTTTTAAAGCTTAAGTCGACATGGCAAGCACGGTCACACAAACAGGCACAGAAAAGCTGGGCCTACGGGCCTAGAATCGCTGCTTTACACGCGCCTGTGCGTGGCACTTGTTGTGCCCGTTTGCTGTGAGCGTTTCACCACCAACATCACGCGCCAGCGCAGCACGTTTGCGCAGCCAAGACATTTTCTGAAGTCATGCTGACCTTTCAACAAATTATTCTGAAACTGCAGTCCTACTGGGCCGACCACGGCTGCGCACTGCTTCAACCGTATGACATGGAAGTGGGCGCCGGCACCTCGCACACCGGCACATTCCTGCGCGCCATCGGCCCTGAGCCATGGAAGGCAGCATATGTGCAGCCCAGCCGCCGCCCCAAAGATGGCCGCTATGGCGAGAACCCCAACCGCCTGCAGCACTACTACCAGTTTCAGGTGGTTTTAAAGCCAGCGCCAGACAACATTCTGGAGCTGTACCTGGGGTCGCTGGAAGCGCTGGGCTTTGACCTGAAGAAAAACGACATCCGCTTTGTGGAAGACGACTGGGAAAACCCAACGCTGGGCGCATGGGGTCTGGGCTGGGAAGTCTGGCTCAATGGCATGGAAGTGACGCAGTTCACCTACTTTCAGCAAGTAGCCGGCATTGACTGCAAGCCTGCGACAGGCGAGATCACCTACGGCCTGGAGCGTCTGGCCATGTACCTGCAAGGGGTGGACAACGTCTACAACCTCACCTGGACTGACGGTCTGAGTTACGGCGACGTGTACCACCAAAACGAGGTGGAGCAGTCAACCTATAACTTCGACCACTCCAATATTGACTTCTTGTTCAGCGCCTTCACCGCGCACGAAGAAACAGCGGGCAAATTGATTGAGGCGCAACTGGCGCTGCCCGCCTATGAGCAGGTGCTCAAGGCCGGCCACACCTTCAACTTGCTGGATGCACGTGGCGCCATCTCGGTAACTGAGCGTGCAGCGTATATCGGCCGCATTCGCAATCTGGCCCGCGCAGTGGGCAAGAGCTACCTGGACAGCCGCGCGCGCCTGGGCTTTCCCATGGCCTCCAAAGCACATGCCGACGAAGTGCTGGCCGAGCTGGCCAAAGCCGCAGAGCAACAAAGCAAGAAGGCCGCTTAAGCGGTCGCTGTTAAATACTAAACAAATCAGCCTCTAGCCCCTATCTGTTAAGCGCTGGAAGCTATCAAATACTATGAACGCATCGAATCTTCTTGTTGAACTGTTTGTTGAAGAGTTGCCACCCAAAGCGTTGCAAAAGCTGGGAGATGCTTTTGCAGGCGTGCTGTTTGAGCAGCTCAAGGCGCAAGGCCTGCTGGCCTCCAGTGAATCGCGACTGACGGCTTACGCTTCGCCCCGCCGTCTGGCGGCGCACATTACTGAAGTGCTGTCTCAGGCCGAAGACAAGGCTGTGTCGCAAAAACTGATGCCGGTTGCCGTGGCGCTGGATGCCGATGGCAAGCCCACGCCCGCACTGCTCAAGAAGCTGGCTGCGCTCGGGGCCGATGCCACTGCCGTGGCCAGTCTGCAGCGCCAGGGAGAGGGCAAGGCTGAAACCCTGTTCTTTGCCTCCACCGCCAAAGGTGTGTCGCTGGCAGATGGCGTACAAAAAGCGCTGGACGAGGCACTCACCAAGCTGCCCATCCCCAAGGTCATGCGCTACCAGTTGCAAGATGGCTGGACCAGTGTGAACTTCGTGCGTCCTGCGCATGGGCTGGTGGTGATGCACGGAACGCAAGTGCTGATCAGCGTGAAGGCTTTGGGTCTGACAGCAGGCTCCGCCACGCACGGTCACCGCTTTGAAGCCAAAGTGAACCCCGTGGTCATCCGCAACGCTGACAGCTACGCCGAGCAATTGCGTGAAGAGGGCGCAGTGATTGCCAGCTTTACCGAGCGTCGCGCAGACATTACTCGCCAGTTGCAGGCGGCGGCTGCACGTGTGGGTGGCGGTGTGCGCCCCATTGAAGACGCGGCACTGCTGGATGAAGTCACTGCGTTGGTCGAGCGGCCCAATGTGCTGGTCTGCGAGTTCGAAAAAGAGTTCTTGAACGTGCCGCAGGAATGCCTGATTCTGACCATGAAGGCCAATCAGAAGTACTTCCCCTTGCTGGATACGCAAGGCAAGCTGACGCACCAGTTTTTGATTGTCAGCAACATCACGCCGCAAGACGCGTCGGCTGTCATCGAAGGCAATGAACGCGTCGTGCGCCCCCGTCTGGCTGATGCCAAGTTCTTCTTCGACCAAGATCGCAAGAAAACACTGGCTTCGCGTGTTGAAGGCCTGGGTAAGGTGGTCTACCACAACAAGCTGGGCACCCAAGGCGAACGCGTAGAACGTGTGCGCGCCATTGCCAAAGCCATCGCCCAGCAAATGGGTGACGCGCAATTGGTGCAGCAAGCCGACCAGGCTGCCATGCTGGCCAAGACCGATTTGGTGACCGATATGGTGGGCGAGTTCCCAGAGCTGCAAGGCACCATGGGCCGTTACTACGCATTGAACGACGGCCTGGATGTGGCGGTGGCCGACGCCATTGAAGACCATTACAAACCCCGGTTTGCGGGCGACGAACTGCCACGTGGTAATGCTGGCGTGGTGGTGGCCCTGGCTGACAAGCTGGAAACGCTGGTGGGCATGTTCGGTATCGGCAACCTGCCCACGGGCGACCGTGACCCCTTCGCCCTGCGCCGTCATGCGCTGGGTGTGATTCGCATGCTGGTCGAAAAAGACCTGCCCTTGGATCTGCAAACGCTACTCGTCAGCGCTGTGCCAGCTTTTGGCGACAAGATCACCGACGCAACGGCGCAGCTGGTGGAGTTCTTCTACGACCGCTTGTCAGTCAATCTGCGTGAACAAGGCTTTAGTGCTCAGGAAGTTGAAGCTGTGCTGGCTTTGCGCCCACAGCGCCTGGCTGATGTGCAAAAACGTCTCGAAGCCGTACGTGCCTTTGCAGCATTGCCTGAAGCGCAAGCACTGGCTGCTGCCAACAAGCGCGTGGGCAATATCCTGAAGAAAGCCGAAACAGAAGTGCAACCTCAGGTGAACGAGGCGTTGCTGGCAGAGCAGGCTGAAAAAGACCTGTTTGCAGCATTGCAATCCGTTGCACCCAAGGCGCAGCAGCAGTTTGAAGCAGGTGACTACACCGCAAGTTTGCAAACCTTGGCAGCATTGCGTGCTCCGGTGGATGCGTTCTTTGAGCACGTCATGGTGAATGCCGAAGATGCTGCCTTGAAGGCCAACCGCTTAGGTCTGCTGGCAGCATTGCAGGTAGCCATGAACCGGGTGGCAGATCTGGCAAAACTGGCTGTATAAAAAGTGCTATTTCCATGCTGCTCCTCAGCTTGGGGTGGGTAAACACATTAAAAAGAAGTTAACACGATGAACTTTTCTGATGCCAGCATTGCCATTATTGGTCTTGGCTACGTAGGTCTGCCCCTTGCAGTCGAATTCGGCACCAAGCGAAAGACTTTAGGGTTTGATATCAACGCACGGCGCATTGATGAGCTGCGCGGCGGGCAAGACCACACCTTGGAATGCAGTCCTGAGCAGCTGCGCAGCGCAGTTCACCTTCAGTACAGCCACGAGATTGAAGATCTGCGTGCCTGCAAGGTGTTTATCGTGACGGTACCAACGCCTGTTGATCAGGCAAATCGTCCAGATATGACGCCGTTGATCAAAGCCAGCCAAACCGTGGGTGCTGCTTTGAAAGCTGGCGATGTGGTGATTTATGAGTCCACGGTGTATCCGGGTGCGACCGAAGAGGTTTGTGTTCCAGAGCTTGAGCGCATGAGTGGCCTGAAATTCAATCAGGATTTTTTCTGTGGCTATAGCCCTGAGCGCATCAACCCAGGCGACAAGGTCAACACACTGACCACGATTAAAAAAATCACCAGTGGCAGCACCCCAGAAGTGGCTGCAGCGGTCGATGGCCTGTACCGTGAAATCATCACTGCAGGCACGCACCTGGCAAGCAGCATCAAGGTGGCAGAAGCTGCCAAGGTGATTGAGAACACGCAGCGTGACTTGAATATTGCGCTGGTCAACGAGCTTTCAGTGATTTTTGCTCGTCTGGGAATTGACACTCTGGATGTACTGGAGGCCGCCGGCAGCAAGTGGAACTTCTTGCCTTTCCGTCCTGGAATGGTGGGCGGTCACTGCATTGGCGTGGACCCCTACTACCTGACGCACAAAGCTGAGCAGGTGGGATATCACCCGCAAGTGATTTTGGCGGGACGCAGAATTAACGACAACATGGCGCGTTATGTCGCTCGCAATACTGTCAAGCTGATGCTGCAAAACGGCATGGACGTGCCGCGCTGCCGTATTGGTGTGATGGGCCTCACTTTCAAGGAAAACTGCCCGGACATCCGCAACAGCAAGGTTGTGGACATGGTGCATGAATTTGAAGCCTGGGGCGCGCAGGTTGTTGTTGCTGACGCATGGGCTGATGCACAAGAGGTGAGCCACGAATATGGCATTACCTTGGGGCAAATTGATGAAGCACATCCAGTGGACGCTCTGGTGGTAGCCGTGGGGCACAACCAATATCGCAGCTTGTCTGGGGCGCAACTCAAGGCTTTGACTCGGGGCAATCAGCCAGTTTTGGTCGATGTGAAGTCTTTATACGACCGCCATGCGCTGGCTGACCAAGGTTTTTCCATCTTCCGCTTGTAATCGAGACGTTTATGCTGACCCCTGTTCAAGACCGAAAAGTTCGCTTTGCACTCGTTGGTGCTGGCCGTATTTCAGCCAACCACTTTGGTGCTTTGGATCAGCACAAGGATCGGTGCGAGGTGGTGGATGTCTGTGACATTGACCCTGCAGCGCTGGCACAAGCTGTCGAGAAAACCGGAGCCCAAGGCCATGCATCTTTGCAGGCGCTGTTAGCCAAGACAACGGCTGATGCCGTGATACTGACCACACCCAGTGGCCTTCATCCCAGGCAAGCGATTGAAGTTGCGCAGTCGGGGCGACATGTAGTCAGCGAAAAGCCGATGGCCACACAATGGCACGAAGCTTTGGGCATGGTACGAGCCTGCGACGACGCAGGGGTCAAGCTCTTTGTTGTGAAACAAAACCGCCGCAATGCAACTTTGCAACTGCTAAAGCAAGCAGTAGAGCAGGGTCGTTTTGGCCGCATATATAGCGTTGCCCTGAATGTGTTCTGGACGCGTCCCCAAGAGTATTACGACGCTGCCAAGTGGCGTGGTACGTGGGAATGGGACGGCGGGGCCTTTATGAACCAGGCCAGCCACTATATTGACTTGCTCAACTGGCTGATTGGCCCAGTCGAAAGCGTAATGAGCTATACCGGAACGCTGGCACGCAATATTCAGGCTGAAGACACAGGCGTTTCTGCCATACGTTGGCGCAATGGTGCCATGGGTACCTTAAATGTCACCATGCTCACGTATCCCAAAAATCTGGAAGGCAGCATCACCATCTTGGGTGAAAAGGGTACGGTCCGTGTAGGGGGCGTAGCTGTCAATGAAATTCAGCAATGGCAGTTTGCAGATCAGCGTCCGGAAGATGAAGAGATCAAGCAGGCCAGCTATGCCACAACCAGCGTTTATGGTTTTGGCCACCCGCTGTACTACGACAACGTCATCAAAACCCTGCAAGGCCAAGCAGAGGCGGAAACTGATGGCCGTGAAGGACTCAAGAGCCTGGAGTTACTGACCGCCATGTACCGCTCAGCACGCGATGGCGTTCGCGTTGCATTGCCACTGGAGCGCTGATTCATGAATTATTCAGTGCATTCCAGCGCCATCGTCGACGAGGGCGCGCAGATTGGAGAAGGTAGCCGTATCTGGCACTTTGTTCATGTCTGTGCGCAGGCAAAAATTGGCCGCGGTGTTTCGCTGGGACAAAACGTCTTTGTTGGTAACAAAGTCGTGATTGGCGATCATTGCAAAGTACAGAACAACGTGAGCGTTTATGACAACGTAACACTGGAAGACGGCGTGTTCTGCGGCCCAAGTATGGTTTTCACCAACGTTTATAACCCCCGCTCTTTGATTGAGCGAAAAAATGAATATCGCGATACTTTGGTTAAGAAAGGCGCCACTTTGGGCGCCAACTGCACCATTGTCTGCGGTGTTACGGTGGGTGCCTATGCATTTGTAGGCGCCGGCGCGGTGGTGAATAAAGATGTGCCAGATTACGCACTGATGGTGGGTGTACCCGCAAAGCAAATTGGCTGGATGAGCGAATTTGGCGAACAACTAAATCTGCCGCTTAAAGGAGAAGGGCAAGTAGTCTGCGCGCACTCCGGAAAACTTTATGTATTAAGTGGCACTACCGTCATACAACAACCAGCCTGAGTAAGCCATGCAATTTATTGATCTTAAAACGCAGTATCAGAATTTAAAAAAAGAAATTGATGCTGGTATTCAGCGTGTATTGGATCATGGCCAATACATTTTGGGACCAGAAGTTGCTGAACTAGAAGAAAAATTAGCAGCTTATACCGGTGCAAAATATTGCATTTCAGTGGCTAACGGCACAGATGCTTTGCAAATCGCCCAAATGGCATTGGGTATTGGACCCGGTGATGAAGTCATTACTCCTGGTTTTACCTACATCGCAACGGCTGAAACCGTAGCTCTGCTGGGTGCCAAGCCTGTATACGTAGATATTGATCCACGTACCTGCAATCTTGACCCACAGTTGTTAGAAGCAGCCATCACCCCGCGGACCAAAGCGATCATCCCCGTGAGCCTTTACGGGCAATGTGCCGATTACGACGCCATCAATGTGATTGCCGCGAAACACGGCTTGACTGTCATTGAAGATGCTGCCCAAAGTTTTGGGGCAACATACAAGGGGCGAAAAAGCTGCAATCTCACCACTATTGCCTGTACCAGTTTCTTTCCAAGCAAACCCTTGGGCTGCTACGGCGATGGTGGGGCTATTTTTACCAATGATGATGAACTGGCGAAAGTGATGCGCCAGATTGCTCGCCATGGGCAAGATCGCCGCTACCACCATGTTCGCGTAGGTGTGAACAGCCGTTTGGACACGCTCCAGGCTGCAATTTTGCTGCCGAAACTGGCTGTACTGGACCAAGAAGTTGCCCAGCGCCAGCAAGTCGCCCAGCAATACGCTGATGCATTGCGAAAGTTCGTACAAGAAGGTGACGAAGCGTCTGGCATTCAGCTTCCACATGTTGAGTCCTGCAACACCAGCGCATGGGCCCAATACACGCTGCAGGTGCCCAACCGCCAGCAAGTGCAAGACAAGCTTAAGGCGCAAGGCATTCCTACAGCAGTGCATTACCCAATACCGTTGAATCTGCAGCCTGCTGTGGCGGATGCGGGTGCATATTTACCTGTGGGTGATGCAGTTGCGCAGAAGGTGGTCAGTTTGCCCATGCACCCTTATTTGGGCGAAGAAAGCATTACCCAAATTGCAACATTAGTTGCCCAGCAGTAGCAAGCGACATAAATCGGCTGGTTAATGAGCACCATTAATTACCGCCCCGACATCCAAGGTCTGCGTGCCATTGCGGTGTCGGTCGTGATGTTGTTTCATTTCAACCCTGCCTGGATGCCTGGTGGGTTTGTCGGGGTCGACATATTCCTGGTTATCTCTGGTTTTTTGATTGTCAGCATATTGCTGCACAAAAAAAATCAATCAGATTACCGGCTCTTTGATACGCTGCAGTACTTCTACGTCAGTCGCTTGAAACGTATTGCACCTGCGTATTTTGCAATGCTGACGGTAGTCTCTTTGCTCGTCGCAGTCCTGTTTTTGCCGCAAGATCTTGCCATCTATAAAAAAGGCCTGAATCAAGCAGCATGGTTCAACAGTAACAATTACTTTGCTGGCTTTGGTGATTATTTCGCTCCTGCTAGTCATGAACAACCCCTGCTGCACACTTGGTCGCTGGCAGTAGAAATCCAGTTCTACCTGCTGGCCCCACTGCTGGTTTTGCTACTGCCCGTCAAGGCGCTCAAATGGTTGTTTGCAACGTTGCTGCTCGGCTTCACCTGCTTAGCGGAATATCGTCTGCGTGTACTGGGTATCGAGCAGGCAACTTACTACAGCTTATATGCGCGTCTGCCGGAATTCTTTGCTGGAGCGCTCGTAGCACTCCATTTGAATGCTGGCAAAGCATCAAAGGAAAGCAAGCCTTGGCTCAACAAGTTAGGAATGGTCTTGATCATCGCGGCTGCCACTTTGCAGCCTCAACTTGGACCTTTCCCCGGTTTGCTGGCCTTGTTGCCTGTGGCTGGAGCTGCACTCGCTCTGCTGCACCCTGCTCAAGGTGGGGTAGGGCGAGTGCTGGCAAGCAAGCCTATGGTCTTTCTGGGCGAACTGTCGTATTCACTCTATCTGTGGCATTGGCCGGTATTGGCCTTGCTGCGCTACTACACAGGCACGCAAGTACTGGATGTACCGTTTAGTCTGCTGTTTATTGCCTTGACCTGGCTCTTAGCATGCTTGTCGTTTTATTGGGTAGAAATACCACTACGTTCGAGCAACCTGCCCCGTCTGAGAAAAATGCTGGGTTACGGTTTACTGGCTGGTTCGGTCTTGGGAGTGGGGGGCGGGATGGCCAAAATCAATCAAACGCTATCACCTCCACCGCTGCCCGTCGAATATCAGCGCTACGCTGATCCCGCAACAATTTGCCATGGACAGATCGTTGACGATTGCCTCAAAGGTGATCTGAACAGCGACAAGGAAGTGCTGGTTCTGGGCGATTCTCATGCAGCCATGCTCAATCTCTTTTTTGACCAGTTGGGAAAGGATTTGGGGTTCAAGGCGCGCATCATCACTGCCAGCAGTTGCGTGACCATTCCAGGGTTTGATTATCAACGTATTGCCGAGTGGGCACATCGACCTTGTTTGGAACAAATTGAGCAGGCCAAGAAATATTTGCCGCACACAAAGGTGCTATTTCTGGCTGCAAGCTGGAACTGGCAATTGGCATCTGAGGACTTTAAAAAGGCTTTGAATGTTTTTTTGTCAGAGCAAAGTCAGGCGGGTAAGGAAATTTATCTTCTTGAACAAGAGCCTTTATTAAGAAAGAACCCGCTGCGGGCCATACGATTCAGAGCACTGGGTCTTGATTCAATAATTGATATTGACCCCGCTTATGCGCAAACCAACTTGATTCTGCGGCAGTACGCAGAACTCTATTCGAGTACGGTCAGTTTAAATTTCGAATCTTCTGGCTTGTTTACCCAAGCGCCTTTTGCTGATGGCGTACCGATCTACCTAGATGAGCACCACTTGAATGAAGAGGGTGCCAAGCGTTATGCCGCAACAGCACGCAGTGTATTCAAAAGCATCATGAATTAAAGCGCATGCGAAATTTACTTCCTAAAAGCGCTTACGCCCGCAATGTCCTCACTTTGATGACCGGTACCAGCCTAGCGCAGGCTATTCCAATTGCCGTCAGTCCTATCCTTACACGCTTGTACAGCCCTGAAGAGTTTGGTTTATTTGCACTTTACATAGCTGTGGTTTCAATCGCAGCAGTGCTGGTAACCGGGCGTTATGAGCAAGCCATCTTACTACCGCGTAAAGAACGAGATGCGTTGCACATTGCTGCACTTGTTATTTTGCTAAGCGCAGTAGTTAGCGTTTTTCTTCTATTAATGGTCTTGCTATTTAAGCAGCATATTGCAGATCTTCTCGGTAATCCAAAGCTGGCTCCTTTGCTGTACTGGGTGCCAATTTCAACTTGCCTCATGGGCGTCTACCAAGGAATGACCTATTGGAGCAACCGCAAAGCACAATACAAACGACTTGCTATAAGCCGCACTTTGCAAAGTTGTAGCAGTGCCGTTGCACAACTAAGTTATTCCCGTGCAGGAGAGGCGGGATTAATGGCGGGGCAAGTTACTGGACAATTTTTAGCAACCACTGCGCTTGCTCATATGATTTGGCGGGAAGATAAAGGACTAATATTCTCGTTACGCTTACCCCGCATGAAGGCATTGGCGAAAAAGTACATTAACTTTCCCAAGTATTTGATTGCAGCCCATGGCTTTAACACTGCATCGGGTCAAATGCCGGTTTTGTTATTAAGTACTTTATTTAATGCATCCACTGCCGGATTTTTCACATTGACTCAACGCGTTTTGGGTGCACCTATTTCACTGGTAGCGACGGCTTTGGGGGATGTGTTTCGGCAAGAGGCAAGTAAAGCATATGCACATCAGGGTAATTGCAAATTAATTTATATCAAAACACTTAAACGGCTTTTTTTAATTTCTTTTCTTCCGTTTTTTATATTTTTCTTTGCTGCGCCCAGTTTTTTTGGATGGGTATTCGGCGAGCATTGGCGTATTGCAGGTGAATATGCACAAATTCTAGTGCCGAAATTTTTCTTTGATTTTGTAGCTGGCCCGTTAAGTGGCATGTTCATGATTGCAGAAAAGCAACGCCTGGATTTGCTGTGGCAAGTCGGTTTAATTTCAGTTGCTGCATCTTCAATATTATTAGGTTTCTGGTTGTCTGATGTTAAATGGGCCTTAATTGCTTACTCTGCAGGGCACTGTTTCATGCAGGCAATTAATTTATTAATGACATATGGTTTTTCAATAAATAAAAAGTAAAATGAAAAAATTAAGAATTTTATTAATCACGCAAGGAATTTCAAGAGCGGTGCAGCCGATATTTTCGTCTGGCCATGAAGTTGTTGCTGTTCTGGAATCCATGCCCCGTAATTTTTCGAAAATTAATAAACAAAATTTACTTTTAAAGTTTTTAAAATCAATTCGTGGAATTTTTTCTCGAAATAATATATCTTTAAAGCAGTTCTGTGAGAAAAATAGTACGCCATATAATTTCATATGGAAAGGGAATTCGAAAGAGATAATTCCGTGGATTGAAGACAAAAAACCAGATTTAATCGTGGTTTTTAGTATGTCTCAATTATTGAAGGAAGATGTATTAAGTATTCCTTCTTTGGGCGCTATTAATTTGCATCCTTCTTATCTGCCAAGTTATCGTGGTCCTAATCCTGACTTCTGGCAATATTACGAGATGGAAATGAACCCTGGCGCCACCGTTCATTACATAGATGCTGGAGAGGATACTGGCGATATTATTTTTCAAGAAAAAACATATATTCCGTTAGGTACTAAATCACCAGAGCGTTTAGATAGATTGATTGGTGAAGTTGGTGTTCCTTTACTATTAAAGGCAATTGATGCAATTGCAGCGGGAAGCGTTCATCGAATTGTTCAGCCGGTACAAAGCCAGACGTTGCGAGCTCGAAATCTTAAGGATGAAGAGCACGAAAAAATTATTGATTGGGAAAATTGGTCAATTGAAAGAATCTGGCATGTGTTACGGGGTACTGAGCTTTGGTTAAACGCAATTCCTATGCCGGCTGGTTTTTTTTCAGGGCAACGGTGGTCAATTCAAGAGTATGAACGGACAGAATTGCCTCAAGGAAATTTTGGTGAATTAGGTAAATATAAAAAGAGGCAATGCGTTTTTACACGAGATGGAGTTATTTTTATAAAAGTTGATTTTAAAATTCAAAAATTAATATTAAGTATTTTGAAATAAAATAATGGTTTTTATAAATGACAGATAACAAAAAAAAATATCGTACACTTTGTGCCGTAGAAACATCGATTCCTCTATTTAGCCAAGCTTGGTGGCTGGATGCCACGGCGGGTGAAGGTGGCTGGGATGTGATATTGGTAGAAAAAAGTGATGCCATCGTCGCATCTATGCCTTATGTTGCACGTAAGCGTTATGGGTTGACCATTATTGGGCAACCTGCCTTGACGCAAACTTTGGGGCCATGGCTGCGTGAAAGTGGTGGGAAATATTCCACCCGCTTGGCACAAGAAAAAGAACGATTACAAGCGCTTATTGCCCATTTTCCCCCTTTTGCTAATTACAATCAAAACTGGCATTGGCAGATGGATAATTGGCTGCCATTTTATTGGAATGGATTTTCTCAAACTACGCGCTACACATATATCTTGCACGATTTGACGGATGAGAATACTCTGTGGCAAGGGTTGCGAGAGAATATTCGGACAGACATAAAAAAAGCGTCCAATCGTTTCAAATTGCGTGTTCGAGATGATTTGTCAATAGATGATTTTCTTGCATTAAATCGTATGACATTTGCTCGGCAAGATATGAACTTGCCCTACACGGAGGGGTTTGTGCGAAATCTGGATCAGGCCTGTGTAGAAAAGAAATCGCGTAAAATTTTCATTGCCGAAGACGAAAATGGCTGTCGCCATGCAGGTGTCTATATTGTTTGGGATAAAAACGCTGCCTACTATTTGATGGGTGGTAGTGATCCTGCCTTACGCAACAGCGGAGCCACCAGTCTTTGCATGTGGGAAGCCATAAAATTTGCAGCAACGGTATCACAGCGTTTTGATTTCGAAGGATCAATGCTTGAGCCAGTTGAGAAATTTTTCCGTGCTTTTGGTGCGCAGCAAACACCCTATTTCACTGTCAGCAAGACAACTTCACGTGCTTTAAAGTTAGTGCAATTTCTGCGAAAGCTGAAGGCTGCTGGGTAAGTTGAAAAATAACTGAAAGAATTGAATTATGTGTGGAATAGCCGGTATTTTCTCTCATTACCCGATTAATGCAAATGATATCTTGGTCATGGGTAATACCTTGGCACACCGTGGTCCAGATGGGCAAGGGTTCCTGATTTCCCAACAGGAGGGAGAAAGACCGAACTTGCCCGGATTAATTGATTTCTCCCCCAATTTACCCTGCCATGTAGCGCTAGCTCATCGTCGTCTGGCGATTGTGGATTTGAGTCCACAAGGGCATCAGCCAATGGTATTGCAGCAGCGTTACGTAATTACGTTTAACGGCGAAATTTATAATCACATTGAATTGCGAGAAGAGCTAGAAGCGCTCAATTACCAATTTACATCTCATTCAGACACTGAGGTCATTCTTGCAGCTTACGATGCTTGGGGTGCATCGTGTTTGAAAAAATTCAATGGAATGTGGGCATTTGTGCTGTTAGATACGGTGAAAAACCGTGTATTTATCGCACGAGATCGCTTTGGTATCAAGCCACTCTATTACGCGCAGCTCAATGGAACTTTTGTTTTTGCCTCAGAGATTAAAGCATTGCTGGCGCACCCTGCAGTGCAAGGCATGCCAGATAGGGAATTCGCAAAAAATTATTTAAAAAATGGGTCTACGGAAGCAGGCGTAAAAACTGCTTGGAAGGATATTTTGCGTTTTCCAGCGGCCAGTTTTCTTGAGTGTGAGTTAAAACTCCTAGACAGCGCCAGCTTGGAGCCTACTGAGTATTGGAATGTTCAACCCAATTTAAGTACTGAAGCATTTGATGAATCCAAGGCCCAGCAATTAGCAAATAAGTATTACCAACTCCTAGAAGATGCCGTACGTTTGCGCTTGCGCGCCGACGTTAAAGTTGGCTCGGCACTTTCGGGGGGGCTGGATAGCTCATCAATCGTGTACCTGATTAACAAGTTGTTAGAAGAACAGGGCGTGGTTGACCGTCAGGAAACTTTCTCTAGCGTTTATAAATCTCCGGGCACGGAAGATTGCGATGAATCGCAGTTTATTGATCAGCTAGCGCAAGCGCTCAATGTTCGCTCTAATCAGATTGAACCACATGTAAACGCAGTGCCCAGTGAGCATGAAAAGGTCATCTATGCAATGGATTATCCGCCTGAGAGCACCTGTATGTCTGGATGGCACACTTTTAAATGCGTAGCACAGACAGATGTGACTGTTACTTTGGATGGGCAGGGAGCTGACGAGCAGCTTGCAGGCTATCTGCCCTATCTGGCCTACTGGTTTGCACAAATGCCGTTGCGCCAAGTGGGATCAGAGTTGCCTAAGATGATGACGATTCCTGGCGCGTTGCGTCCTGCAATGCGTGGGCTAGCTGTAGGTATTGCGCGACGCTTGCTGGGAAAATCCATTGCGCTGAAACTGGTTCGCAAACTGGGCTACCAGATAGATCCTTTTATGCATTTGAATCAAAAATTAGCGCAAGATTTATCTTCTTCGCTGCGTGTATTGATTCACTATTCAGATCGGGTTTCAATGGCACATTCGATTGAGTCACGCATGCCTTTCATGGATTACCGCATGGTGGAGTTTCTTGCATCTGTTCCAGCTGTATACAAACTACACGGTGGCTGGACAAAATATTTAGCAAGACGCGCATTTTCAGGGAAACTGCCCGACGCTATCGTTTGGCGAAAAGATAAAATGGGGTGGCCCATTCCGGAAACTCATTGGTTTGAAGGGGAACTCAAAAGCTGGATGGCAGAGCGGGTAGAAAATCCAGCTTTTCTGCAATGGTTGGGAGTTGATTCGCGCGAGGTACCGCTGGATAACGCTAAGGTGCACATGACTCACAAAGTGCGTTGGCTCAACTTGGCGACATGGCACCGCATTTTTGTGGCCAAGGCTGAAGCACCGCAGCTGCTGTCTTCAAAACGTGATGAGGTGTAGGCATGAATCACTGGCACACGCAAGCAGGTCTGAGCTGGATGCAAACGCTGCTACTAGAGCGTTTTGGACAGCTTTTTGATTTACAGCTGCAACAAGATAACAGCCAGATTGCCCTCTCACTGCCCAACGATGCACGCTGCATTACTCTGGCACTGCATGGCAATACTTTTACGCGTGCAGATTCTGATCTGCCCTGCGCGCAATGGCACGTTAACGCAGAGGGGTGGCACAGTGCATTACCTGGCAATTTGCCTGCCCCAGGGCTTATGCAGCTACCTGTACCATTGATTGCTGCTACAGAGCGCGGTTGGCATGTTGGCTACGATATTCTAGGCCTTGCCTACTGGATGCTCACACGCCAAGAGGAAGTGGGGCGCACGGATCTGGACATCCATGGACGTTTTCCCGCGAGTGCATCTCACGCCTTTAAGCACGGCTACCTAGAGCGACCCATTATTGATGAGTGGCTGCATGTGCTGGGGCAGGTTATTGGAGAAACTTGGCCAGGTATTGCCCTGACACCGCACCAGTTCAGCATGAAGGTCAGCCACGATGTGGATAACCCCAGTCTCTATGCATTCAAACCATGGAAGACGATTGCACGAATGATGGCCGGGCACATTCTCAAGCGTCGAGACTTCTCTGCGTTCTGCTTAGCACCTTGGATCAAACTGACCACGAAAGGCAAGCTTCATCCAGCTGATCCATTCAACACCTTTGATTGGTTGATGGATGTATCCGAAAAAAATAACCTTTCCAGTGCGTTTTACTTTATTTGCGGACGCACGTCGAACATGGATGCCGATTACGAAATTGAGCATCCTGTGATGCAAGAGCTATTGCAACGTATTCATCGAAGGGGACATGAAATTGGCTTGCACCCAAGTTATGGAACTTATCAAAAATCAGAATTAATTAAAAAAGAAGCTGATCGTTTGCGAAACGTGTGTGAAAAAACAGGCATTTCGCAGACTAACTTTGGGGGGCGTATGCATTATCTGCGCTGGGAGCAGCCAACTACGCTGCAGGCTTGGAGCAATGCAGGCATGGCCTACGACACTACGCTTGGTTATGCCGATAGACCGGGGTTTCGCTGTGGAACCTGTTTTGAATATCCTGCATTTAATCCTGTCAGTCAAAAAAAATTATCAATTCGAATTCGACCATTGATTGCGATGGAAAGCACGGTCATTGATTCTATTTACTTGGGTCTCGGAATATCTGAGCACGCAGAGCAAAAGATTTTAGAACTTAAAAATATATGTCGTGCAGTAGGCGGTTGTTTTACCACTCTTTGGCATAATTCATATTTTGAGAATGGTAAACCGCTTAAATTAATGTATGAAAATATTGCTCGTGGTGAGACATGAGTTTATTTTCATTTGAAAAATCTAAATTTCTAAAATTACTTGGATTATTCCAGTTTTTTTTATTGTTTTTTTATCTGGTAATAAATATTATCAAAGTTGGTGAAGCAGGTTCTGCTTTAGCTTTACTGATTTGTTTTTTTACTATCTCTATTTTGCAGATTGGGTTTCAGGGTATTCGTCAGAAATTGAAACTCCGATTGCATTTTTTTGTATTTTTAATGTTTGTTTTTTGGGTGGCTTTTAGACTGACATTGGATTTTGGTGATTTATATTACCTTAAGCAAATTATTATTGCAACGACTGGTGGAATATTTTTATTTTTTCTGATGGGTACTTTCGTAAAAAGTGCATTAGAAACTATTTCTTTAACTGGTGAAAATAATAGTCCGCAAAAATTTATATTAGTGTTTTCTTTTTTTGCTTTCTCTGTCGTTTACTTTATTTTCTCAAATAAAATAGAAGGCTCTGATATTTTTCTTATGGAGAATATTGCTGGTGGCTATCAGCGTGCCGGTAATTATTTGATAATAATTTTTATTGTTATATCCTATGTTTATTTATCAATTGTTAGTAAGTTGAATATTGGGATGTTTTCTTTTTTCTTCTGGTTTTGCATATATGGTTTAAATATGACTCTCATGCTTGTTGAGAGTCAAATGATGGGATCTAATGCTGCAACGGCTAATATTTTTTGTATTTACTTGATCACTATAGTCATATCGTTCTTGAGGTTCTTTAAAAATTTACAAAAGAACTTCTCCATCAATATATATATGTTTTTTGCTTTAGTTAAAACTTCATTTTTTATGATTTTTATGCTTGCTTTTTTAGGTGTTTTTTTAATTAATTTGACGGATTTTGATGTTAATAGAACTAGAATTTTTGGATTTGGAAGTGGTGAAAATACTTCTGTAACTTCAAGGTTTGAAATTATTTTTAAAACTGGTATGGATCAAATGGGGTATTCCCCTGTATTCGGTAACTCTAATGTTGCTTACCTCACTACTGGCAATGCTGGAGCTACCTTGCATAATTTCACTCCGAATATTTTTGCAGAATTGGGATTGGTCGGTTTGTTGCTTTTGAATTTATTATTGCTGATTGTTTTTGTTATTTTAATTAAAAATATTAAAAAGCTCTCGATTGAAAATTCGCATCAAAGATTTAGTGAAATCATTCTTAATTTTTGGTTATTAATTGTCCTGATGTTTCTGTTTCTTTTTGCAAACGCTGCGGTTGGAAAAGAATGGCCTGTTATATGGTTTTATATTGGGTTTTCAATTAACATATTGATTTTTAAAAATAACTCAAGAAAACATTCGAGTTCAACGGAACTTGAGTATCGTAAAATTTTTAAATGATGGAAATCTTTTGAATAATCTCCATATTTCCCTGACGGAATTTAGAAATGAAAGCCGTCTTTTAAAGGAAGCGAGTAGCCTTGTTAAAGAGCAAGTCTTTGATAAAGTCTATGTGGCGGCTTTGCATTCTGATGATCTGGAATTGAATCAGTCTTGTGGAGATAATATTTATGTGCGTCGTTTCAAATTATTTACAAGAGGATATGGGAAAAATCTGATAGTGCAACTGGTTAAATATATTGAATACTGCATCAATATATGTTTTTTTTATAAAAATAAAAAAATTTCCTGTGTTAATGTACATTCTTTGGGTTTGTTACCTTTAGGAGTGTTGCTCAAGTATTTTTGGAATGTAAGCTTAGTTTACGATGCACACGAGTTAGAAACCGAAACTAACGGGGCTAAAGGGCTCCGGAAAAAACTTTCCAAATGGCTGGAGCGCAGACTGATCAAGCACACTGAAATGACTATCGTTGTCAGTGACAGTATTGCCGATTGGTATTCTAAAGAATACGCTATTCAACGTCCTCCTGTGGTTTTGAATGCTCCAAATCTACGAGATTTGAAAAGGAATAATCACTTTCGCGAACAATTGGGTATTCGTGAGGATCAGGTTATTTTGCTTTATCAAGGTGGTTTAATGCGTGGGCGTGGAGTGCATTTGATTTTAGAGGCTTTCAGTGCCCGGAGTGATGATAAAGTGGTTGCTGTTTTTATGGGGTACGGTGAGTTGCAGAAAGATATTCAGGCTGCAGCTGTAAATAACAATATATTTTTTTATCCTGCCGTAGCACCTCAAGTTGTGCTGGAATATACTGCTTCCGCAGATTTTGGCATTTCTTTAATTGAAAATACTTGTTTATCTTATTACTATTGTATGCCAAATAAATTGTTTGAATATGCGATGGCTGGCTTACCTGTGCTGGTGTCAAATATGAAAGATATGTCGGAGTTAGTTACAAAAAATCAAATGGGTGCCGTCATTAGTGACTTTTCCGCAGTTGGTATCAACAGGGCGATCGACAATTTTCTAGTGCAAAATTTGAGTGCTATGAAGATCAACGCCTACCGTGTAGCCTGCGAACATGCATGGGAAGTACAGGAGCAGAAAATGCTCGGGGCTTATCGCGCGATTGGGTTTTCCGCCGCACCGCAAAAGGTTGAAAAATGATTGCCATTATTGACTACGACATCGGTAACATTTCCGCCGTGCAGAATATGCTCCAGCGGCTCGGGATACCCTGTAAAGTCACAAGAGCGGCTGATGAGATTGAACAAGCCGAGCGCATCATCCTGCCTGGCAATGGGGCGTTTGATGCCTGTATGCAGAATTTGCGAGCGAGCGGCTTGATTCCTGTGCTTGAGCAGCAGGTACTGCAGCGTGGCGTACCGTTGCTGGGGATTTGTGTGGGAGCACAGATGCTGGGCCAGTCGAGTGCTGAGGGTGTGGAGGCTGGGCTGGGCTGGCTGGATATGCGGGTGGAGCGTTTCCCTGCATTGCCTGCATTGCGTATTCCGCATATGGGCTGGAATCAGGTCAATCCTGTGCAGGCCGATCACCCCTTGGTGCAAGAAATGACAGCAGATACACGGTTTTATTTTGTGCACAGCTATTTCATGGTTCCGAAAAATCCTGCTGATGTCCTACTGCAGGCGCATTACGGTTTGGATTTTTCTGCAGGAGTAGCGCGTGGCAATATTGTGGGTGTGCAATTTCATCCAGAAAAAAGCCATCGTTTTGGCAAGCAATTGCTGAGTTCTTTTGCTAGGTGGGCACTATGATTCAGGCGCGAGTGATTCCCTGCCTGCTACTTCGTGGCAATGGACTGGTGAAAACTAAAAAATTCAAAGATGCAGTCTATTTGGGTGACCCGGTTAACGCGGTCCGTATTTTTAGTGACAAAGAAGCGGACGAGATTGTCATTCTTGACATTGACGCCTCTCGCGAGGGGCGTGAACCCAACTATGAGCTGATTGCAGAGATGGCTGGAGAGGCCTTCATGCCTGTAGCCTATGGCGGCGGAGTGCGCAACCTGGAGCAGATACGGCGCTTGATTCGCTCTGGTGTTGAAAAGGTGGTTATTAACACTCTTGCTACGGAATCAACGGACACCATTAAAGCCGCTGTTGAAGTTTTTGGCAGCCAGGCTATTGTGGGTGCAGTCGATGTGCGAAAAAAACTGTTCGGTGGCTATAGCGTCATGGCCAAGTCCGCGACGGTGGATACGCGGCTGAATTTGCAGCAGCACATTCAGAGTCTCGTACAGGCTGGAGTGGGTGAGCTGTTCATCAACGATGTGGAGCGCGACGGCTGCATGGCCGGATTCGACCTGGCGCTGGTTCGCAGCGTATCGCAGGCTCCGGTGTCAGTAGTCGTTTGCGGAGGTTCTGGCACGCTGGAACATTTGCGCGAGGCAGTCCACGATGGGGGCGCATCGGCAGTAGCAGCGGGCAGTATGTTTGTATTTCATGGAAAACATCGTGCTGTGCTGATCAATTATCCTAAGGCAGCAGAACTGGAAAATATTTTTTCAAAATGACAAGAACGATGAATTACCAATGTTGCAGCCGGTGTGTGATGGATACCACCGATCCAGAAATTACTTTTGATGCGCAGGGTGTGTGTAACCATTGCCATCAATTTGACGCACGCGCACGCAAAGAGTGGTTCCCTAATGCTGAAGGGCGCAATCGTTGGGAAGCGCTGATCGAGCAAATCAAGGCCCACGGCAAAGGACAGGAGTACGACTGCATTATTGGTTTGAGCGGAGGGGTTGACAGCTCTTACCTAGCTCTTAAGGCGCATGAATGGGGTTTGCGCCCTTTAGTCATGCATGTGGATGCAGGCTGGAATAGTGAGTTGGCAGTTGCCAATATTGAGGCGATCGTCAAGCATTGCGGTTATGACCTGCATACTCATGTTGTGGATTGGGAAGATATGCGTGATTTGCATCTCGCATATCTACGTGCAGCCGTGGCTAACCAAGATGTACCTCAGGATCATATTTTCTTTGCGAGCCTCTACCATTTCGCAACCAAGAACAATATTCGTTATATCCTTTCCGGCGGAAATTTGGCAACGGAAGGTATTTTTCCCAGCGCATGGCATGGCAGTGCCATGGATGCTATTAATTTAAAAGCCATACACAAAAAATATGGGGAACGTCGGTTGGTTAATTACAAGACCATCAGTTTTTTGGATTGTTATATCTGGTACCCATTTGTAAAAAAAATGCGCACTCTACGGCCATTGAATTATATGCCGTATGAAAAAAATAATGCTTTAAAAGAACTGGAAAATACGGTGGGATATAAGCCATACCCACGTAAACATGGTGAATCACTTTTCACAAAATTATTTCAAAATTATTATTTACCTGAAAAATTTGGTCTGGATAAACGTCGACCACATTTTGCTAGCTTAATTGTCTCAGGGCAAATGTCACGCGATGAAGCACTGATTAAATTAAAAGAACCAATTTATGATCCCGCAGAGTTAGAAATAGATATAAATTATTTTTGCAAAAAATTAAGAATATCTCGTCAAGAACTTAATAACTTGATGGAAGCACCCGTACATCATTATTCAGATTTCCCAAATTGGGATGGCCGCTATAAAAAACTCAAACAGGTTCAGAAGTTGGTGACAAAGATTCTGGGGCGTGACATCAAGGTTTACTCGTGATCAAAGTTGTTCATCTCACTTCGGCCCATCCTCGCTACGACACCCGCATTTTTTTGAAAATGTGCACTTCACTGGCTAATCATGGGTATGCAGTGAGTTTGGTGGTGGCTGATGGTCTGGGCAATGAGGAAAAGCAGGGCGTGCGGATTGAAGATGCTGGTGCATCCAAAGGACGTCTGGATCGTATGCGCCACGCTCCGGCACGTGTTTTGACCAAGGCGCTGGAGCTGAATGCTGATGTGTACCACCTTCATGATCCGGAGTTGCTTCCCATTGGCCTCAAGCTTAAAAAGCTGGGCAAGCGGGTGATTTTTGATGCGCATGAGGACGTGCCCAAGCAGATTTTGGGCAAACCCTATTTAAACAAGCTGGCCAAGCTGCTGGTGTCCAAGACTTTTGCGGTGTACGAGCGATGGGTGTGCCGCCAGCTGGATGCGGTGATTGCCGCAACGCCATTTATCCGGGATAAGTTTCTGGGCATGGGTGTGCGCTGTGTGGATATCAACAACTTTCCCTTATTGGGTGAACTCGCCAGCGCAGAGATTGATTGGGCGAGCAAGCAGCAGCAGGTGTGCTATGTAGGGGGCATAACCAAGATTCGCGGAATCCTGGAAGTAGTGCAGGCCATGGCCCAGGTGCAGTCAGGAGCACGACTGCAATTGGGGGGGACTTTCTCTGAGGCAGAGGTGCAAGCAAGCGCACGGGCACTTGCTGGCTGGCAGCAGGTAGATGCGTTGGGCTGGCTTGATAGAGCGGGCGTGCAGGCAGTGCTACAGCGCTCTAAGGCGGGTTTGGTGACATTACATCCCGTCATTAATTACCTTGACGCGTTGCCGGTGAAAATGTTTGAGTACATGGCAGCTGGGTTGCCTGTTATCGCCTCAAATTTCCCGTTATGGCGCGGCATCGTGGAAGAAAACGGCTGCGGTTTGTGCGTTGATCCATTAAGTCCAGCGGCGATTGCGCAGGCTATCGACTATTTGCTCGCGAACCCGCAGGAGGCAGAGCAAATGGGCAGGAATGGGAAAAAAGCTGTATTCGAAAAGTACAACTGGACTATCGAAGAAGCCAAGCTTTTTATTTTGTACGCTTCGCTTGAGAAAAAATAATCAAATTGTGCTGAAGTCATCTATTTTTTCGAAGAAACCTTTAGACATTCCTGGTGCTGGCCAGAGGCTCATAAAGGCCTGCGTAGCTTCATATGCTAGCGCTCGAGCTTCTGGTTTAAGGAGCGGTCAGCGGAGAGGTTTGAGCTTCAATATCGCTTTTTATTGGCGGGATGAAGGGGGTTCACATCCATTCTTGAAACCTGATCAACAGGCAGCATTGCATGAGAGGTTCGATTTTCAAACTGCCTCCTGCACTGACGGTCTGCTGGCGCGTTCGCAATACGTGATACAGATGCCGATCAGAGGAGTACAGGCATGAAAAAGGTCTGGATTCTCAACCACTACGCGCAGGAACCCGGCGGTGCAGGTGGCACACGTCACTTTCACTTGGCAGAGTATTTGCAAAAGTTGGGCTGGCAGGCGACGGTGATTGCTGCCAGTGTGGAGCACCAAAGTGGACATCAGCGGCTACAAGCAGGGGAAGAGCAGCGCTGTGATGACTTCAATGGAGTGCCGTTTTTATGGGTTCGTACACCAGAGTACCGTGGTAACGGCGGAGGCCGCATGCGCAATATGCTGCACTACACATGGCGTGTGATGTTGCCTCGTACGACGCGTGCGCTCAGTGGCCCGGATGTGATCATTGGCTCTAGCGTTCACCCTTTTGCTGCGGTTGCAGGTGCCTTGCTGGCGCGGCGGTTCAAGGTACCGTTTGTTTTTGAAGTGCGTGACTTGTGGCCGCAAACGCTGGTGGATATGGGTCGGCTGCGGGACGATGCCTTCGTCACCAAGGTATTGCGCAAACTAGAAGTGTGGTTGTACCGGCGTGCGGCACGCACGATCGTGCTGCTGCCGCAGGCTTGGCAATACATCGTTCCACTGGGTATAGCCAGGGAGCGCGTGGTATGGATTCCAAACGGGGTGGACTTGTCGCTGTTTCCACGTTTGAATCCAAGCGTGGATCGCCCCGACAAGGGTTTTACCTTGATGTATTTTGGTGCACATGGGCAAGCCAATGGACTTGATAACGTGCTGCAGGCGATGCAGCTTGTGCAGCAAAGTGCTGCTGGATCAGGTATTGGGCTGCGCTTGATTGGTGATGGGCCTTTGAAGCCCGAATTGCAAGCCCGGGCGGCGGCTATGGGCCTGAGCAATGTGACGTTTGAACCCTCAGTTCCCAAGAGTCAGATTCCGGCTTTGGCCGCGCAGGCGGATGCATTTGTGATTGCAGTGCTTGATTTGCCGCAGTTATATCGCTTCGGTATCAGCATGAACAAGTTATTTGATTATCTGGCGGCGGAGCGCCCCATCTTGATTGCCTCGAACGCTGTGAACAACCCTGTTGCGGATGCCAAGGCTGGCATTTCAGTGCCAGCAGGCCAGGCTGATGCGCTTGCTGGCGCAATTTTGAAATTAGCGGCAACACCCCTGGAGGAGCGGGAGCGCATGGGGCGTGCAGGGCGTGAATACGTGGAGCAAAACCATGGCTTTGAGCAGCTTGCCGGGCGATTGGCCATGACGCTAGACGCTGTGCATGCAGAGCAGGCGGCGGGGCATTCATGAAACGTTTGTTTGACTTTGCGGCGGCATTGCTGGGCTTGATGGCTTTAGCGCTTCCACTGTGCGTCCTGGCATGGCTGGTGCGGCGCAAGCTGGGCAGCCCTGTGCTTTTTCGGCAAGTACGCCCTGGCTTGCATGGGCAGCCGTTTGAGATGGTGAAGTTTCGCACCATGACAGATGCACGTGGCCCAGATGGCGCACTCCTGCCTGACGCTGAACGCATTACGCTTTTTGGCCGTTTTCTGCGTGCCAGCAGCTTGGATGAATTGCCCGAATTGTGGAACGTCCTCAAAGGCGATATGAGTTTGGTGGGGCCGCGGCCATTGCTCATGGAGTATCTGCCTTTGTACACGCCAGAGCAGGCGCGTCGGCACACGGTGCGTCCAGGAGTGACAGGCTGGGCACAGGTCAATGGCCGCAATGCGATCAGTTGGGAAGAGAAGTTCGCGTTGGATACGTGGTATGTGGATCACCAGTCTTTGGTGCTGGATATCAAGATTTTGTGGCTCACGGTCAAAAAGGTGCTGGTGCGCGAAGGTATCAGTGCAGTAGGTGAGGCAACCATGGGTAAGTTCACTGGGAGTGCGAGGGCGGGAGATCAGGCGCAGCCTGGAGCGAGCACAGGGCCGTTGCCTTAGAGTCGTGCCTGTCCCCTGGTACGTCGTTGCTTCACCTTGCAGTACTTTGGTGCTGTATTTGCGCCTCGTTTCAAGCGCATATCTTCAATTGCCTGCTCGTGTTGAGCGCTCTTAGGCTCTGGCAATACTTTCTTCGTATGGCTGAGTACTTTGAATGAAAAATGACTTCTGTGATTATTCAGTCAGCGTAACTAGCTATTTTTAAAATATCTAACCATGCAACAAGAATTGTTTGCTGTTTACGGTGTCAGTGGTTGCGGTCGTGGGGTAATGCCATTGGCGCGCGCCCAACTGGCGTGCAAGGGCGTAGCACCGGAGCAGTTGGTGTTTGTGGACGACGCGCCGGGGCCAGCACTGGTCAATGGGCAGCGGCTACTGACCTATGCCCAGTTCCTGGCAGAGCCAGCCAGCAATCGTCACGCCGTTCTGGCGATTGCCAATAGCGCCGTGCGTGCAAAGTTGGCGCTGCGTCTGACACAGGATGGTGTGCAGCCCTGGACGGTGTCTGCTGCCAACGCTGTCACCATGGATGCCGTAGAACTTGGTGAAGGGGCAATTTTGAGTCCATTTGTTACATTGACCAGCAATATCCGAATTGGTCGATATTTCCATGCCAATCTCTACAGTTATGTGGAGCATGATTGCGTAATTGGTGATTTCGTCACCTTTGCACCGGGCGTACAGTGCAACGGCAATATCGTGATTGAAGACCATGCTTACATTGGCGCCGGTGCCGTCATCAAGCAAGGGCAGCCGGGGTGTCCGCTGGTCATCGGGCGCGGCGCGGTGGTGGGGATGGGGGCAGTCGTGACTAAAAGCGTAGCACCAGGAACGACAGTGGTTGGCAACCCGGCCAAACCTTGGATGAAGTCATAAAAAGCCCGGGCCTGTCGCTGAATGCGCGCCTATTTTTTAGAAGTACAAAGATGTTGAATACCCCTTTTTCACCTTGGCCCAGCTTTACTGAGCAAGAGGCCAACGCTGTGCGCGATGTGCTGCTGTCTAACAAAGTGAATTACTGGACGGGACAGGAATGCCGCATTTTTGAAAAAGAATTTGCAGCTTGGGTGAATGCCCGCTATGCGGTTGCACTGGCCAATGGCACGCTGGCACTGGATCTTGCCTTGAAGGCACTGGGTATTGGCCCGGGTGACGAAGTTGTAGTGACACCCCGGACTTTTATTGCCAGCATTTCCTGCGTAGTGAATGCCGGGGCCGTGCCTGTGTTTGCGGATGTGGAGCTGGATAGCGGCAACATTTCTGCAGAAACCATTGCCAAAGTGCTGTCACCACGAACGCGCGCTGTCATTTGTGTGCATCTGGCCGGATGGCCTTGCGATATGGATCCCATCATGGCGCTGGCTGCACAGCATGGGCTGAAGGTGATTGAAGACTGTGCCCAGGCGCATGGCGCCCAATACAAAGGGCGCAGCGTAGGGAGCATCGGGCATGTCGGGGCCTGGAGCTTTTGCCAGGACAAGATCATGACCACGGGAGGGGAAGGGGGCATGGTCACGACCAATGACGAAGCCTTGTGGCGTGCCATGTGGAGTTTCAAAGACCACGGCAAAAGCTACGCCGCCGTGTACGAGCGTGAGCATGCACCGGGCTTTCGCTGGCTGCATGAGAGCTTTGGCACGAACTGGCGCATGTTGGAAATGCAGGCGGTTATTGGTGCTATTCAACTCCAGCGCATGCCTGAATGGACCGCGCTGCGCACGCGCAATGCCGAGAGTGTGCTTGGCGCTTGCCGTCAATTTTCGGCACTGCGCGTGCCTGAAATTGATGAAAACAGTGTGCATGCGTACTACAAATGCTATGCCTATGTGAATCCAGAGCAACTTGCTGAAGGCTGGAGCAGGGATCGCATCGTCTCGGAGATATATGCATTGGGCGTGCCCTGCTACCAAGGTTCATGTTCAGAGGCGTACTTGGAAAAAGCATTTGATACCACCGCCTGGAGGCCTACCGAGCGCCTGCCACATGCCAAGGAGCTGGGCGAAACGAGTGTGATGTTCCTGGTGCACCCGACTTTGACGCAAGCCGAGGTGCAAAAGACTTGTGCCGCAATCAATGCCATCCTGGAAAAAGCATGTCGTTGAATGGGCTTGCAGAGCCTTTGCTGAGATTACCGCGCTTGGTCAAGCAGGCCGTAGTCTTTGTCGTTGACGTTTTGATGTCGATGCTAGCAGTCTGGCTGGCATTTTATTTGCGGATTGATCAAACAGGTTGGCCTGTTTTGCAGCAAATTAACGTCTATGGTTTGGCTGCGATACTTTTCGCCCCTGTTTTTGTCCGGATGGGACTGTATCGGGCAATTTTCCGTTATGCGGGAATACCGGCCATTGTCTCTACCTCAATCGCTGTAGCAATTTATGGCGTGGTATTTTTCTCACTTTTGCTATGGTTTGGTTGGAAGGGCGTTCCACGCAGTATTGGCTTAATACAACCGATTATTTTTCTCTTGTTAGCTGGCGGCTGGCGGATTGTGGCGCGTTACTGGCTTTCTGGGTCGAGCGATGCTAAAGGTGCTTCTGCGTCCAGGAAAAGCTTGTTGATTTATGGCGCTGGTGAAGCGGGCGTTCAAACAGCCTCTGCGCTGGACGTCATGCGTGATTTTTCGGTGCGCGGATTCGTGGATGATGATTCGGGCAAGGTGGGGCGAACCATTCATGGATTACCGATTATTTCGGCAAAGAATGCTGCGGAATTTATTCGTAAGCAAAAAATAACAGATATTTTGCTGGCCATACCCTCTTTGAATCGAGTACGCCGCAGAGAAATTATTGATCAGTTGCAGTTGCTGCCCGTCCATGTGCGTTCTTTGCCGGGAATGCTGGATTTGGCCTCAGGCAAAGTCTCAGTGAGTGATTTTCAAGAACTTGATATTGAAGATTTGCTGGGGCGTGAGTCCGTGGCCCCTGATCCACAGTTGTTAGCCAAAAACCTCACTGGCAAAGTAGTGCTGGTGACGGGTGCTGGGGGAAGTATTGGCAGTGAGCTTTGCCGCCAGATTGTGCAAGAACGTCCCACCAAGCTGATATTGGTAGAGCACAACGAGTATGGCTTGTACGCGATCCACAGCGAGTTGGTGTTGATGTGCAAGGAGCGTGGCCTGGAAGTGCAGCTTTTCCCGCAATTGGGAAGTATCCGGAATTTGCGCCGCCTGCGATCCATTTTTCAGTCCTGCCAGCCACATACTGTTTATCACGCAGCGGCTTATAAGCATGTGCCTCTGGTGCAAGATAATCCATCGGAAGGTATTTTGAATAATGTTTTCGGCACGCTCAATGTCGCACGTGCGGCCATGGAAAGTGGTGTCGAGCAATTTGTACTGATCTCTACGGACAAAGCGGTGCGCCCCACCAATGTGATGGGCGCCAGTAAGCGGATGGCAGAGCTGGCTTTACAAGCCTTGGCTGATGCGCATTTTGTAGATTTCGGCGCGATTGATGAAGAGGCGGGGCCTGTACTCATCGCAAACTCCACCTGCTTTTGTATGGTGCGATTTGGCAATGTGCTGGGCAGCAGTGGCAGTGTGGTCCCTTTGTTTCGCAGACAACTGCGTGCAGGCGGCCCTCTGACGGTCACGCATGCGCAAGTGACGCGATACTTCATGACGATTCCCGAGGCAGCACAATTAGTGCTGCAGGCTGGGGCCATGGGCGAAGGCGGAGATGTGTTTGTGCTGGATATGGGTAAACCGGTCAAGATCATTGACTTGGCACGGCGCATGATCCGCTTATCAGGTCTAACGATCCGGGACGAGAAGAATGCAACCGGAGACATTGCGATCCAAGTTGTGGGCTTGCGACCTGGAGAGAAGCTGTATGAAGAGTTGCTGATCGGCGATAACCCTGAGACGACCGCGCATGAGCGAATCATGAAAGCGCATGAAGGATTTGTGTCTTGGGAAAATTTATTGCCTCACTTGCTAACTTTGCGCAGCGCTGCCAAAGAAGGTGATGAAGCAGTAATTCACGATGTGCTATCACATCTTGTGAGTGGTTACGCAACACCAGACATTAAGTGGCTGAGCACAGCACAGCCATGATGTGTGAATCTGACTTGCTGTATCTCAGTGAGCGGTGTCAGTTGGGGCAGAATTCACAGCCACGGGCAAAGGCCGCTGGGTCAGCAGCCTTTGATTCTTTTCGAACTTAATTTGTCCTGTGACTGCAGGCACTACATCCCCATGACCGACTCCACCACCCACATTGCCCCTCGCGACAAAGCTGAAATCCTGGCTCAGGCCTTGCCCTATATCCGTAAGTTCCATGGCAAGACCATGGTCATCAAGTATGGCGGTAACGCCATGACCGATCCTGCGCTGCAGGCGGACTTTGCGGAAGACGTGGTGCTCTTGAAGTTGGTGGGGATCAACCCGGTGGTGGTGCATGGCGGGGGGCCGCAGATTGAAACCGCTTTGAACCGATTGGGCAAAAAGGGTCAGTTTATTCAAGGCATGCGTGTCACCGATGCCGAGACAATGGAAGTGGTGGAGTGGGTGCTGGCCGGTGAAGTGCAGCAGGACATCGTGGGCCTGATTCATCAGGCGGGTGGCAAGGCCGTGGGCCTGACAGGGCGCGATGGTGGTTTGATTCGTGCCAAGAAATTGAAGTTGCTGGATAACAAAGATCCATCGATTGAGCATGATGTGGGGCAAGTGGGTGACATTGTGGCAATTGACCCGAATGTGGTGCAGGCGCTACAGGATGATGCCTTCATTCCGGTGATTAGCCCCATCGGGTTTGGCGAAGAGAACGAGAGCTACAACATCAACGCTGATGTGGTGGCCAGCAAGCTGGCCACCGTGTTGCAGGCTGAAAAACTGGTGTTGCTGACCAACACTCCAGGGGTGCTGGATAAGGGGGGCAACCTGCTGACCGACCTGACCGCGCGCGAGATTGACGGCTTGTTTGCAGATGGCACTATCTCTGGTGGCATGCTGCCCAAGATTGCAGGGGCGCTGGATGCGGCCAAGGCTGGCGTGAATGCTGTGCACATCATTGACGGCCGCGTGCCGCATGCCATGCTGCTGGAGATTTTGACGGACCAAGCCTATGGCACGATGATTCGCAGCCACTAATCCACGAATACGCTGAGCACTGAAAAGTCTCAGCGTTTTTTTATGCAGTTGATGCAAGAGCGAGAATTGGCCACTGCCAAGCCAGTGAGAAAAGTCACTACTATCGCGTGAAGGTATACAAGGCAGTTCCGCTTGCGGATTGCACCATTCAACGCAGATGGAGCGCCAAGAGCATAAAAAGGCGCACCTAGGGGGCATGTGATGCGGCTTTTGCTGGTTGAAGACGATTTGATGGTGGCCAGCGGTATGAAGCTGGGTCTGGCCGATGCTGGTTATGCCGTTGACTGGGTCAGCAGTGCTGAGCGTGCGCTGGAAGTGCTGGCGCAGGAGTCTTTCGATATCGCTATTTTGGACATTGGCCTGTCAGGCATGGACGGGCTGGAATTGCTGTCTCGTATGCGTGGCAAAGGGATGAACTGCACGTGTATGCCAGTGCTGATGCTGACGGCACGTGATGGCTTGCATGACCGTGTACGTGGGCTTGATCTGGGGGCTGACGATTACATGGTCAAGCCCTATGAGCTGCCTGAACTCTTGGCGCGGCTGCGTGCATTGCTGCGCCGCTCACAAGCCGCTAACAGTGCGGTGTTGAGCTTTGGTCCGCTGGCTCTGGATACTGCAGCGCGCAGTGCCTGTGTATGGGCGGGTGGCCAGGAGGGCAGTGGCGAGCTGCAGACCATTGACCTGGGGCCTCGGGAGTGGACTGTTTTGGAGTACTTGCTGATTCATGCGCCCAAGCCCGCCAGCAAAGACAAGCTGCTTCAGGCCCTGACAGGCTGGGACAAAGAGATCACGCCGAACGCAGTGGAAGTTTATGTATCGCGCCTGCGCGCCAAATTGGAGCCGTATGGGGTGGCTTTGCGTTCAATCCGAGGCTTTGGATACCGCCTGGATTTACTTCAGCAAGAAACTGTGACTGTTTGAAATTAATAGCTGCAAGCGCTTTGTTTTCAATGATTTCAATGCTTATTTACATTGAAAGCTAATGTGCATAAGCGTTATAAGCTCATCTTTTAATATTTATGCAATTGCTCATTCGCAAGCGCTGGGTGGCTTTGTTCTTGCCAATGTTGCTGCCCATGCTGGGGTTGATGCTGTCGGCCGTTTGGCTGGGTTACAGCGTGGCCACGCAGATTGCCGAGCATCCGGGGCAGTCGCCTGCTGTGCAGGATCTGTTGCTCACCAGCTTGCCCGCTTTGCTGATGCTGCTGGTGCTGGCAGCCATGGCGCATATGGCTGCTCGCAGGGCGCTGACGCCTTGGCTCACTTTGGCGCAGGCCGTTCAATCCAGATTGCCCAAAGATGTCCGTCCGATTGACAACGTACCGGATGCACCTGCCGAGGTGCAGGCCATGGCCAATGCGCTAAATCGGCTTTTTGCAAAAGCCCATGCTGAAAATGAGACCCAGCAGCGGTTTATCGCTGATGCTGCACACCAGTTACGCACACCTTTGGCGGCTTTGCAGTCGCAAGTCGAGGCGTGGGCTTTGATGGCCCAGAGTGCTTCAGGCAAAAGCATTGTGCTGTCGGCTGAGCAAGTCGATCAGTTGCGCAAGGCATCGCGCAGAACCACACAATTGGCCAATCAGCTCTTGGCCTTGTCGCGTGTAGACAGTGGCCTGGAGCAGGGCGCAGCGGCGCAGCGGGTGGATTTGAAAAGCCTGTGCGAGGCGTTGCTGGAGTCATTTTTGGACAGCGCTTTGGTCAAAGGCCTGGATTTGGGGCTGGAGGCGGAGTCAGCCCACGTCACAGGTCACGAATGGTTGCTGCGTGAATTAATAAGCAACGTCTTGGACAACGCCATCAAATACACGCCGCAAGGCGGGCAAGTGACATTGCGGTGCGGCAGAAAAATTGCAGACGAGCGGGGTATGCGCGCCTATGTCGAAGTCGAAGATGATGGCCCGGGTGTTGCAGTGGGTGAGTACACACGTTTGACCCAGCGCTTTTACCGTGTGCCTGGTGTTGTCGCAGAGGGGACTGGATTAGGACTTGCGATTGCACAAGAAATAGCCCAAGGCCACGGTGCAGACCTGCGTTTTGGGCAAGGTGCGTATGACCAAGGAATGAAAGTACAACTCATATTCAGTGAGTAACAACTTCTGATTCTCTTGATCTGACAAACGGTTACTTCCGCTATGCTCTGTGAGAGAATGAATTGATTTACCTGTTGATTTGCCTGCCTTATGTCCGTATCTGAAGTTCTGAGCCCACTGACCGAAATAGCCGAGACTGTAGTTGCCAATCCTTCGCTGGAGGAGCAGCCCCGCACGCGCAAGCGCCCTAAACCCGGTGAGCGTCGTGAGCAGATTCTTCAGGCATTGGCGGCCATGCTGGAAAAGCCTGGCAGTGACCGCATCACTACGGCAGCCCTGGCAGCGAATCTATCTGTCAGTGAAGCGGCGCTGTACCGTCATTTCGCCAGCAAGGCGCAGATGTTCGAAGGATTGATTGACTTTATCGAGCAGTCAGTCTTCGCCTTGGTGCAGCAGGTCGCTGGCCGCGAGGGGGAAGCAGTTGAAATGACGCCAGAAGACGGTGCTCGCCGCGCAGCGCGCATTGTTGCGTTGCTGCTGCAATTTGCTGAGCGCAACCCCGGTATGGTGCGAGTGATGGTGGGCGATGCCTTGCAGCTGGAGCATGACCGCTTGCAAGCACGCATGAATCAGTTTTTTGACCGTATCGAGTCGACACTTCGCCAATGCCTGCGTCCTGCTGCGGGTGCTTTGGGCTCTGCGACGCCCACGGTGGAAGCGCAGGTTGCAGCCAGTGTGCTGATGTCTTTTGTTTTAGGACGCATGCAGCGCTTCGTGCGTACAGGCTTTCGCCGGCAGCCCACAGAAAACATGGATGCCAGCCTGGCGATGCTGATTTAAAAATACCAGGCACCCAACCCCAAAGGGCGACAGCGAAGGCTGCCGCCCTTTTTTGTTACCTGCTGGAATCACGGATGCCGGGGTGAGGATAAAAAATCCTTGAAGCCAAGGGTTTGCACCTATGCTCAAAGCAGAGGGATGTTTTTACGATTAAAAAAGAACGCACGTTCGTTTTTATTGGTAATGCATGTCTCTCACCCCACACATTTTCCCCACTGTCCCAACCAGCTCTGCCGCTGCACCTAAGCCGCGGGGGGCAGGGGCCAGCCATCGCGCTTCTCCCAAAGGGCTGCAGACCAAGGCCCACATTATTGATGCTGCCTTGCAGCTGGCCATGCACAACGGCCTGGAAAGCTTGTCGATTGGTGGCTTGGCCGAAGCAACGCAGATGAGCAAGTCAGGCGTTTTTGCCCACTTCGGTTCACGCGAAGAACTTCAGATTTCGGTGATTCGTGAATATCACCAGCGCTTTGAGCAAGAGGTTTTTTACCCGGCGCTGCAGGCTGAGCGCGGCTTGCTGCGACTGCGCGCACTGTTCGACAACTGGATGAAGCGCACTAGCGTAGAGCTGGACTCGGGCTGCATTTATATCAGTGGCGCGATTGAGTTCCACGACAACATTGGCCCTGTGCGCGATGCGCTGGTCAACTCCGTGGGCACGTGGCACGAGGCCATGCGCCGCTCCATCAGCCAGTGCAAAGAACTTGGTGACCTGGCCGCAGATGTCGATGAAAGCCAGGTTCTGTCAGAAATTCACGGCCTGATTCTGGTGCTGCATTACGAGGCGCGCTTCATGCGCAGCTCGGGTGCCATGCAGCGCGCTTTGGCAGGTTTTGAAAGCATTTTGCTGCGCTACGGCGCACAGCCCCTTCAGGCGTAAGCCACACCCTTCACAACTGTTATTGCTGATACACGAGGAGACAAACCATGCCCAGCTACAACCCGCCCCTGCGCGACATGCAATTCTTGATGCACGAAGTGTTCAAGATCGAAGAAGAATACAAAGCGCTGCCCAAGCATGCCGAGGTGGATGCCGACACCATCAATGCCGTGCTGCAGGAGGCAGGCAAATTTGCTGCCAACGTGGCATTTCCTTTGAACATCAGCGGTGATGAAGAGGGCTGCCATCTGGACAAGACCACGCATGAAGTGACCACCCCCAAGGGCTACAAAGAAGCCTATGCACAGTTTGTAGAAGGTGGCTGGCCTGCACTGTCGTGCGATCCGGCATACGGTGGACAAGGGCTGCCCTTTGCCGTCAACTCGGCGTTGTACGAAATGCTCAACAGCGCCAATCAGGCGTGGACCATGTACCCGGGTCTGTCGCATGGCGCTTACGAAGCATTGCACGCCCATGGCTCTGATGACCTCAAGACCAAGTACCTGCCCAAGCTGACCAGTGGTGAGTGGACTGGCACCATGTGCCTGACCGAACCCCATTGCGGCACCGATCTGGGACTGCTGCGCTCCAAGGCTGAGCCACAGGCGGATGGCACCTACAAGATCACGGGCAACAAGATTTTTATTTCGGCCGGTGAGCACGATTTCACCTCCAACATCATTCACCTGGTGCTGGCACGTTTGCCCGATGCGCCTGTGGGCTCCAAGGGCATCAGCCTGTTTGTGGTGCCTAAGTACAAAGTCAATGCCGATGGCTCGCTCGGTGAGCGTAACGGCATTTACTGCGGTGGTCTGGAGCACAAGATGGGCATCAAGTCCAACGCGACCGCTCAGATCGTGATGGAAGATGCAGTCGGCGAAATGGTGGGCCAGCCCAACAAGGGCCTGCAAGCCATGTTCGTGATGATGAATGCCGCACGTCTGGGCGTGGGCAACCAGTCGCTGGGTCTGACCGAAGTGGCTTACCAAAACGCGCTGGCCTACGCCAAGGATCGTCTGCAAATGCGCAGCCTCTCGGGCGTCAAAGCCAAAGACAAGCCTGCCGACCCCATCATCGTGCACCCCGACGTGCGCCGCATGTTGCTGACGGCCAAGGCGTATGCCGAAGGCGGCCGTGCGCTGTCAACTTTCTGCGCACTGCTGATCGACAAAGAGCTGAACCACCCTGACGAGAAGGTGCAAAAAGACAGCGCTGACTTGGTGGCACTGCTTACGCCCATCGTGAAAGCCTTCCTGACCGACAACGGCTGGATTGCCACCACCGCCAGCCAGCAGGTATTTGGCGGCCATGGCTTCATCAAAGAATGGGGCATGGAGCAGTACGTACGCGATAACCGTATCAACATGATCTATGAAGGCACCAACGGTGTGCAGGCACTGGATCTGCTGGGCCGCAAAGTGCTGGGCAATCAGGGCGCGACACTGAAGAAGTTTGGCAAGCTGGTGGCGCAGCTGGTGGAAGAAGAGGGCGTCAACGAGAAGATGGCCGAATTCATCAACCCCATCGCCATGCTGGGCGAGCAGATGACCAAGTTCACCACCGAAATCGGATTCAAGGGCATGCAAAACCCTGACGAAGTGGGTGCTGCATCGGTGGATTACCTGCGTGTAGCCGGCCACCTGGTGTTTGGCTACCTGTTTGCCCGCATGGCCCAGGTGTCATTGCGTGCCATTGCGGCCGGTAATACCGATCCGTTCTACGTCGGCAAACTGCAAACCGCACGCTTTTACTTTGCCAAGCTGTTCCCCGAAACCGTCACGCTGATGCGTACCGCACGTGCCGGTAGCAAGGTGCTGATGGATACCGACGCAGCTCTTAGTTAAGTAGCTGCCAGCGCACGTATTTCCTTCAATGTGAAAGTCTTTGATACGGAGGTTCTCATGAATAAAGTGTTAGCAGCTCTGGTTTTCGTAGCTTTCGGTGCGCCAGCCATGGCGCAGATGTCACCAGTCGGTTTGTGGAAGAGCCTGGATGAAAAAACCCAGGCCCCCAAATCGGAAGTGCGCATCACCGACCACGGTGGCGTACTGACCGGCAAGGTGGAGCGTGTGCTGCGTGAGGGTGCCAACCCCAACGCGGTCTGCGACAAGTGCGCGGATGACCGCAAAGACAAGCCTGTGGTGGGTCTGGAAATCATCCGTGGTGCCAAAAAGGCTGAGGGCAAAGACGTCTGGGAAGACGGCAAGATTCTTGACCCCGAAAACGGCAAAACCTACACGCTGCGCATGACCCCGATTGAAGGCGGTGCAAAGCTTGAAGTGCGCGGCTCTATCGGCCCCTTCGGGCGTACCCAGACCTGGGTGCGCGTGCAGTAAAGAAGAACAACGCTGACCCGGCCTGCATGGCGCTTACCTGGTGGGGCGTCATGCAGGCCTATGGGCAGCATTCAATGGAACATTCTCATGTCCCGATTCAATGTGAAGAAAGTCGCCGTGCTGGGCGCTGGCGTGATGGGTGCGCAAATTGCTGCGCATCTGGTGAACGTCAAAGTGCCGGTCATTTTGTTTGACCTGCCAGCCAAGGAAGGCGCTAAAAGTGCCATCGCTGAAAAGGCGATTGCCAATCTGAAAAAGCTCAAGCCATCGCCCATCGGCGTGGCGGAAGACGCGGACTTGATCCAGCCCGCGAACTACGAGGAACACCTCAAGCTGCTCAAGGGCTGTGACCTCATCATTGAGGCGATTGCCGAGCGCATGGACTGGAAGCTGGACCTGTACACCAAGATCGCGCCGTTTGTTGCCAAGCACGCGCTGGTGGCATCGAACACTTCGGGTCTGTCCATTACCAAGCTGTCTGAAGCGCTGCCTGAAGCCATCAAGCCGCGTTTCTGTGGCATTCACTTCTTCAACCCGCCACGCTATATGCCGCTGGTGGAGCTGATCAACACGCCCACTACCAACCCCGAAGTGCTGGACCAACTGGAGGCTTTTGTCACCAGCGGCCTGGGCAAGGGGGTGGTGCGCGCTAAAGACACGCCCAACTTCATCGCCAACCGCATCGGCATTGCCGGCATGCTGACGACAATGAAGGAGGTCGAAAACTTTGGCCTGACGTTCGACGTGGTGGACGACTTGACTGGTAAAAAGCTCGGTCGTGCATCGTCGGGCACCTTCCGTACCGCAGATGTGGTGGGTCTGGACACCATGGCCCACGTCATCAAGACGCTGCAAGACACCTTGAGCGCCGAGACCGATCCCTTCTACGACAGCTTTGGCACACCGCCCGTGTTGAAGAAGTTGCTGGAGCTGGGCAATCTGGGGCAAAAGACCAAGGCTGGTTTCTACAAAAAAGTAGGCCGTGACATTTTGCAGTTTGAGCTGCACAGCGAGGACTACATTCCCGGCGGCCAAAAGGCCGATGAGGTGTATGCGCGCATGCTCAAAAAGCCTGCTGCCGAGCGACTGAAGCTGCTGCGCAATGCAGAAGGCGCGCCCGGCCAGTTCCTGTGGGCCATTTTGCGCAACAGCTTTCACTATGCTGCTGTGCACCTGGAGAGCATTGCCGATTCCGCCCGCGATGTGGACCAGGCCATGCGCTGGGGCTTTGGCATGAAGCAAGGCCCGTTCGAGCTGTGGCAAGAAGCAGGCTGGCTGGATGTGGCGAAGATGATTCAGGAAGACATCGACGCAGGCAAGGCTCTGTCCAAAGCACCTTTGCCCAAGTGGGTGTTTGAAGGCCCGGTGGCCGCCGCCGGTGGCGTGCACACGGGCGAAGGTTCCTGGAGCCCCGCGCTGGGCAAGTTTGTGGCCCGCCGCGTGCTGCCCGTATATGAACGCCAGCTGTTCCCTGAAAAACTGCTGGGTGAAACCAGCTTGCCCGACTGGAAGACAGCAGGCACGACGCTGTTCGAATCCAAAGCTCTGCGCACCTGGACGCTGGACGGTGAAATCTTGATTGCCAGCATCAAAAACAAGATGCATGCCATCAGCCCGGAAGTCATGGAAGGCCTGGTTGAAGCGGTGGATACCGCCGAGCAAGACTTTCAGGGCATGGTGATCTGGTCGGGCGATGCGCCGTTCAGCGTGGGTGCTGACCTGGAAGCCACCATGCCCGCCTTCCTGGTCGGTGGTGCTGATGCGATCGATAGCATCGAGTCAGAGCTGCAGGCCATGATGATGCGCATCCGTTATGCGCAAGTACCGGTGGTTGCGGCCATTCATGGCATGGCACTGGGAGGTGGCTGTGAGCTGGCCGTGTATTCGGCTCGCCGCGTGGCACACATGGAAAGCTATATCGGGTTGGTTGAGGTGGGCGTAGGCCTGGTGCCTGGTGCCGGTGGCCTGACCTATATTGCGCGCCGCGCTGCAGAGAACATGGCCAGCTCCACCAGCAAAGATGTGCTGCCTTTCCTGACAGAAGGCTTCACCGCTGCGGCCATGGCCAAGGTGGGTACCAGTGCGATCGAGTCGCGCAAGCTGGGCTTTTTGCTGGACAGCGACATCATCGTGCCGCACAAGGACGAAGTGCTGTTTGTGGCCATCAACGAAGCCAAGGCCATGGCCACGGGCGGCTGGCGCGCCCCCATCAAGCGCGCTTTCCCTGTGGCGGGGCGCAGTGGTATTGCCACCATCAAGGCGCAGTTGGTGAATATGCGTGATGGCGGCTTCATCAGCGCCTATGACTTCAAGATCGCAGCCATGATTGCGGAGGTGGTCTGCGGTGGCGAGGTGGACGCAGGTTCCCTGGTCACCGAGGAGTACCTGCTGGCCATGGAGCGCAAAGTTTTCTGTCACCTGATTGGTCAGCCCAAAACGCATGAACGCATTTTGGGCATGCTTAACACGGGCAAACCTGTTCGAAATTGAAGCACCCCACTGAGTCGCTGCGCGCCTTCCCCCTTCTCTCGCTTCGCGGGACGGGGGGCGCCAGCAACGCTGCGGGGTGGCCCTTGTGCGCTGACTGCTGGCATGCGCTGCGCACAGTGTGAGAAGCCCCGTAACAGCTTAAAGAGCGAAGAGACAACCAAGGAATTTGGTCATGAAACAAGTACAAGACGCGTACATCGTTGCCGCAACACGCACCCCTATTGGTCGTTCTGGCCGCGGTTACTTTAAAAATACCCGTCCCGATGATTTGCTGGTGGCCGCCATGAAGTCGGCCATGCTGCAAGTGCCGACGCTGGACCCGAAGGCAATCGAAGATGCCATCATCGGTTGCTCTTTCCCAGAGGGAGAGCAGGGCATGAACATGGCGCGTATCGCTGTGGGGCTGGCGTTTGATCACCCCATTGGCGGTATCACGGTGAACCGCTTTTGCGCATCGGGTGTGTCTGCCATTCAGATGGCCGCTGACCGCATTCGTGTGGGTGAGGCCGACGTGCTGATCGCTGGTGGTGCTGAATCCATGAGCATGGTGCCCATGGGCGGCAACAAGCCATCGTTCAACCCCGAGGTGTTTGCACGTGATGAAAACGTGGGCATTGCCTATGGCATGGGGCTGACCGCAGAGAAGGTGGCGCAGCAGTGGAAGATCAGCCGCGAGCAGCAAGATGCGTTTGCGCTGGAGTCGCACCTGCGCGCCGTCAAGGCGCAGCAGGCGGGTGAGTTCACCAACGAAATCACACCGTTTGACATCATCGATCGCATGCCCAATCTGGCCACTGGTGAAGTGATGACCAAGTCGCGCACTGTGAGCCTGGACGAAGGCCCGCGCCCAGACACCACGCTGGAAGCCTTGGGCAAACTGCGCCCGGTGTTTGCGGCACGCGGATCGGTCACAGCCGGTAATTCGTCACAAACCAGCGATGGCGCAGGTGCATTGATTTTGGCCAGCGAAAAAGCTGTCAAGCAGTTTGGGCTGACCCCGCTGGCGCGTTTTGTAAGCTTTGCCGCACGCGGTGTGCCGCCAGAGATCATGGGCATTGGACCCATTGAAGCCATTCCTGCTGCGCTGCGTTATGCCGGCATTAACCACCAGGACATTGACTGGTTTGAACTGAACGAAGCCTTTGCCGCTCAGTCGCTGGCGGTGATGAACACCTTGGGTCTTGACCCCGCCAAAGTAAACCCCATGGGAGGCGCGATTGCGCTGGGCCACCCATTGGGTGCCACAGGTGCCATTCGTGCCGCTACGGTGGTGCACGCCCTGCGCCGCCACAACCTCAAATACGGCATGGTCACCATGTGCGTAGGCACAGGTCAGGGCGCTGCTGGTATTTTCGAACGGGTTTAAGCCATGCAAGACGCTACAGCGGGCCAAGGGGTAAAGGTGCGCTGGCAAGCGTCAACATTAGAGGTTGCAGGCACTGCCGCAGGGCCACTGGCTCTGCGGCAGTGCCTGCCTGTAGATATCCGGGTGCGGGGTCAGGTGGTGGTGGCCGCAGCCATTGGCGTACCGCAGCGGTTTTACACCGCTTTTTCTCAGTGGCTGGCGGCCCATGGCTATGCCGTCACTACGTTTGATTACCGGGGGCATGCCGAGTCTTTGCATGGCCCTTTGCGCCAGGCCAAAGTCAATCTTATGGATTGGGCTGCGGACTGCGCGGCCGTCGCAACGCATTTGCGCATCCAGTCGCCCAGCGTGCCTTTGTACTGGATTGGGCACAGCGTAGGGGCACAGCTGCCCGGCATGAATGCACCCCCCCTGCCCATTGATGGTTTGCTCTGTATTGCCAGTGGCAGCGGTTACTGGCGTGATAACGCACCACCCACGCGGCGCAAAGTCTTGCTGTGGTGGTGGGGGATTGCGCCGTTGATCACCAGTGTGTGCGGCTGTATGCCCGGCAAGAAATGGGGCCTGGTGGGCGATTTGCCCGCTGGCGTAATCTGGCAATGGCGCAAGTGGTGCATGCACCCCAATTACGGAATCGGGGTAGAAGGCGAGCCCTTGCGCAAGGTCTACGCAGCAGCGCGTTACCCCTTGCATGCATTTTCGATGGAGGATGACGAAATGATGTCGTGGCGCTCCACCGCTTCGCTGGTCAGCTGGTACCGCAATTGTCCGCAAAGTATTGAGCGCTTGCGCATGCTGGACACCCCGCAGCGGCGCATTGGTCATTTTGGATTTTTCCGTGCAGAGATGGAGCGCTCGCTGTGGCCCCGCGCCTTGTCGGTGCTGGAGCGCTGGCTGGATGGCACTACACAGATGACACCTAAGGGTCAGCCACCTGCGGGCCATGGCACTACATTCTCTAAGATAGAACGTAGCGCCTTGGCAGCCTCCAAGCAGCCAGGGCAAGGTGAGCTTTTCTCGGAGATTTCATGATATGAGCGCCCCGCAAGACTCCCACAAGGACATGACCGTCACGGATATACATCCTCTGGATGCTGCTTTGCGCATGACGCCCCAGCACGATGGCAGTGTGCACACCCAGGCACCTGCAGCCTACTGGAACATGGTAGGGCCGTACGGCGGCATCACCGCAGCGCAGATGCTGCAAGCGGTACTGCGCCACCCCCAGGTACTGGGCGATCCGTTATCCATCACCGTCAATTTCGCGGGGCCTGTTGAGGCGGGGGATGTGCGCATCGAAGCCACTCCTGTGCGAACCAATCGCTCAACCCAGCACTGGACGGTGCTGATGGGGCAACGCAATGCGCAAGGCGAGCTGGTGGCGTCCACCACGGCAACGGTGATTACCGCCGTGCGCCGAGAGACATTCAGCCTTGATGACATTGCGCATCCGGCCATGCCTGATCCACAAAGCTGCGAGCGCTTTGACACGCGCGGCGCCATGGAATGGCTGCAGCGTTACGACATGCGCGTGGTGCAGGGCGCAATCCCTAAAACCTGGGATGACAGCGGGCACGAAAGCATTTCCCAGCTGTGGGTGCGCGATGAGCCTGCGCGCGCGCTGGACTTTCCCGCACTGACCGCCTTGTCAGATGTGTTTTTCCCCCGTGTCTGGCTGCGCCGTGCCCGCCGGGTTCCTGCGGGCACCGTCGGGATGACCGTATATTTCCATGCCAGCAGTGAGCAGCTGACCAAGCAGGGCGACAAGCACCTGCTGGCCCAGGCCAGCGCGCAGGCCTTTCGCAATGGTTACTTTGACCAGACGGCTCAGCTGTGGGACAGCGAAGGCAGCTTGCTGGCAACCAGCCATCAAATCGTTTATTACAAAGAGTAAGGTGCCGCGGTTGCACGCCCAAGACGTGGTGTATTGACCTCGTCTCGGCGCAGCACGGCCTTTGTGTTGAATTTTTTGCAGGAAAACCCATGACAGATACCGCTACCCAAGACATCCTGGTACACACCGAAGCCGGTGTGCGCACCGTCACACTCAATCGTGTCGATAAGAAAAACTCCATCACCCAGGCCATGTATGGCGCAATGGCAGCCGCGTTGACCAGCGCTGCCACCGATGACGCTGTGCGCGTGGTGGTGCTGCAAGGCGATGCCACCGTGTTCAGCGCAGGCAATGACATTGGTGACTTTTTGTCGCGCCAAGGCGCTGGCGATGGCCTGCCCCAGCAAAGCCCGGTGTTTCAGTTCTTGCATGCACTGGCTGATTTTCCCAAGCCACTGATTGCCGCCGTTGCCGGCCCGGCAGTGGGCATTGGCACCACCATGCTGCTGCATTGCGACCTGGTTTATGCCGGTGACAACGCGGCTTTCTCTGTGCCTTTCGTAAATCTGGGGCTGTGTCCTGAAGCCGCATCCAGCCTGCTGCTGCCCCGCTTGATGGGCTACCAGCGTGCCGCAGAAGCCCTGTTGCTGGGCGAGCCTTTCATGGCCGAAGCCGCGCTGGAAGTAGGTCTGGTCAACCGCGTAGTGCCACCCACTGAAGTCAATGGCGTGGCCCAGGCACAGGCGGCCAAGCTGGCGGCCAAACCCTTGTCAGCCCTGGTGGAAACCAAGCGACTGATGAAGGGCGGCCAGCGCGATGCCATCAAGGCGCAAATGGCCGAAGAAGGCCAAAGTTTTGGTCGCATGCTGACCCAGCCCGCTGCCCGCGAAGCATTCACCGCTTTTATGGAAAAACGCAAGCCTGACTTCCGCAACTGCTGAAGTCAGAAGGCAGGCGCAGCCTGCCGCACTGCAAAGTGGGCGAGCGTTTTCGTTAGAAGAGAAAACCTGATTTCAGCAAGTGCTGAAATCTAGGCCGATCTTGTATCGGTCATAGAGCGAAGTGAAGGTGTGGTCTTCCACTAAAAACGCAAGCCTGACTTGCGCAACTGCTGAAGTCAGAAGGCAGGCGCAGCCTGCCGCACTGCAAAGTGGGCAGGAGCTTGCGTGCAACGAGGCTGGCTGACTGCAGCAGTCGCAGCTGACGTTGCGCGTGTGTCGAACGCTGTGTGGTGCGAAGGTTCTGCATAGAACCGCAGCTGCAGACGCAATCCTTTGGATGTGTGGGTTGCTCGCGGAGTTTCATAAATAATAGCTGTTAGCGCTTATGTACATTGATTTTCAGATAGAAAACTATCTGAAACTATTGAATTTAAAGCGAAGGTAGCTCTCTTTTTGTCTGAATGTCTATGCCATCTACCAAAACCGATGCGGCAGTGCTGCAATTTGAGCCTGAGTTCATGGCCGTGCTCCAGCATTTGACGGAAGAGTTTGTGAGCTTCAACAAAGTGCTGGGCCTCAAGCTGCAGAGCGCCAATGCCACCACGGTAACGGCCCGCATGGAGATGCAGCCGCACCTGGTAGGGCACGCCACGTACAACCGCATTCATGGCGGTGCTATCAGTGCGGCGCTGGATGCCATGGCCGGGGTGGCGGTGATGGCCGCCATTGGCGCCAAACACATGGACGAGCCCGTGATGAAGCGCACCGAGCGGTTTGCCAGACTGGGCACCATTGACTTGCGCGTGGACTACATGCGCCCGGGCATTGGAGAGCGCTTTTTGGTGCGAGCCGAAGTGCTGCGGCTGGGCTCGCGCGTGGCAACCACACGCATGGATTTTTTGAGTGAAGAGGGCGAGATGCTGGCAGTGGGCATGGCCGCTTACATCACGTCTTGAGGGCAAGCATCTGCCACTTGGGTGGCGCTGAGTACCTGTACGTCTTGTATGTGCAGGCAACACGCGTAAGCAGACGCCACAGCCGTAGTCTTTGCTTACGCTTGTTGCGAAACGAGGGAAAAAGTATCCGCAGACCATTCCTAAGCTCAAGACTTTCTATCAGGAGCAAGCATGGCCGTGAACAGTCCCTTTTTTACCAAGCGTGAACCACAGACATTTTCCACCCGCACCACGACTACGCCCGGCGGCCTGAGCGCAACCAGCAGTACCTTGCAATCAACCCCTGCAGCATCCAGCAGCAGTGACGCAGTGGGTACCCGCCCGGTGGATACCAGCAGCCATGTGCCAGAGCAGCAGGCGGCAACCACAGAACATGGCGGCAGCAAGCTGACCGTAGGGCCCAATATCAAGCTCAAGGGCGTCGAGATCACGGATTGCGATACCTTGGTGGTGGAAGGCACAGTGGAAGCCACCATGGACTCGCGCGTGATTCAGATTACGCAGCAAGGCGCTTTTCATGGTTCGGCAGAGATCGATATTGCCGAGATCCATGGTGAGTTCACAGGCTCGCTCACGGTGCGTCAGAAGCTGGTCATTCACAGCACAGGCAAGGTCAGCGGCAAAATCCGTTACGGAAAAATTGTGATTGAAGAAGGCGGCCAGCTTTCCGGTGAAATTGAGGTGGGTGTGCACAACCGTGCGGAAAAACCAGGCAGCAGCGCGCTCAAGCCGGTTGGAACACAAACGGTGGCTGCAGCAGCCTGATTTCAGCGGTGCGGCCATAAAAAAAGCCTGAGTGCAGAACGCGCTCAGGCTTTTTTATTGAAGGGCCAAGACGGCATCAGGCCGGGGTGCGCTCTTCTGCGGGCAGGTTCAAGGGGCGCGATTGGCCCTGCGCATCAATGGCCACATAGGTCAGGACGGCCTCGGTCACTTTGACGAACTCGCCCTGGTGTGTCATGCGCTCGGCAAACACCTCGACATCTACCGTGACGGAGGTGCGCCCCACGCGTGTCACGCAGGAGTAAAACGACAGCACATCGCCCACGCGCACGGGTTGCTTGAAGATAAATTCCTTCACAGCCACGGTGGCCATGCGGTTACCACCTGCCAGCCGCATGGCCAGCACACAACCTGCCAAGTCCACCTGCGACATCACCCAGCCACCAAAGATGTCACCGTTGGCGTTGCAGTCTCCAGGCATAGGCACAACCTTGAGCACCAACTCTTTGTCGGTGGGCAGGGCAACGCTGGGCAGTACGGGTGAACGGGGCATGGGTGACAATCTGAGTACAAAAACAGCTCGGAATTGTCCCCCATGCGACGTAGCGGCGAAATAGCTTCTCCACAACCCTCAGCTTCCAACGTGGCTAATGCCGCTGAGTGGTCGGCCTTGCGCCGACTTATGCCTTATTTGTGGGAGTACAAATGGCGTGTGCTTGCCGCACTGCTTTTCATGGTGGGTGCCAAGGTCGCCAATGTGGGAGTGCCGCTGCTGCTCAAGCAACTGGTAGATGCACTCAACGTTAAAGCCACTGACCCCGCTGCCCTGCTGGTGGTGCCGGTGGGGCTGCTGCTGGCGTATGGTGTTTTGCGGTTTTCTACTTCCATGTTTTCGGAGCTGCGTGACCTGGTCTTTTCCAAAGCCACGCAAGGGGCCACACGCTCGATTGCGCTGGAGACCTTTCGCCACCTGCATGCCTTGAGCCTGCGCTTTCACCTGGAGCGTCAGACCGGCGGCATGACACGCGATATTGAGCGTGGCGTGCGCAGCACCGAATCACTGGTGTCGTATTCGCTCTACAGCATCTTGCCCACGCTGATTGAAATGGCCTTGGTGCTGGGCATTTTGGCGTTCACCTTTGATGTGGGCTTTGCAGCGATTACGGCCGTGGCGCTGGTGTGCTACATCACGTTCACCGTGAAAGTGACGGAATGGCGCACGCAGTACCGCCGTGAGGCGAATGCACAGGACTCCGCTGCGCACACCAAGGCCGTCGATGCATTGCTGAACTACGAAACGGTCAAATACTTCAACAACGAAGATTTTGAGGCCCGTCGTTACGACGAGAACCTGCAGGCACTGCGCACGGTGCGTTTGAAAAGCCAGCGCACGCTCAGTTTGCTCAATGGCGGGCAGCAGCTGATCATTGCCACCGCTTTGGTGGCAATGCTGTGGCGCGCCACGCAAGGGGTGGTGGCCGGCGAGCTGACGCTGGGTGACTTTGTCATGGTGAACGCCTTCATGATTCAGCTGTACATTCCGCTGAATTTCCTGGGCACCCTGTACCGCGAGATCAAGCAGAGCATGGCGGATCTGTCGCGCATGTTCTCGCTGATGGATAAAGAGCGCGAAGTGGCCGATGCCCCTGGCGCGCAGCCGCTGCAGTTACATGGTCAGCCAGATGTGTGTTTTGACAACGTGTATTTCGCGTATGAGCCTGCACGTGCGATTTTGAGAGGACTGAGTTTTCGTATCCCGGCGGGCAAGACTGTGGCCGTGGTTGGCGCTTCGGGAGCGGGCAAGAGTACGCTGGCCCGTCTGCTGTACCGGTTTTATGACGTGCAGGGCGGTCACATCAGCATTGCCGGGCAGGACATCCGGCAGGTAACGCAAGACAGCGTGCGCAAAGCAATTGGCATCGTGCCGCAAGACACGGTGCTGTTCAATGACACCGTGGCCTACAACATTGCCTATGGGCGTGCAGGTGCAACGCAGGCCCAGGTGGAGGCTGCCGCCAAAGCAGCGCGCATTCACGATTTCATCATGTCCACGCCGCAAGGCTATGCCACCAAGGTGGGTGAGCGGGGGCTGAAGCTGTCAGGTGGCGAAAAGCAGCGTGTGGCCATTGCGCGCACGTTGCTCAAGAACCCTCCGATTATGATTTTTGATGAGGCCACCTCGGCACTCGACAGTGAAACCGAGCGCGCCATTCAGCAGGAGCTGGCCAGCGCAGCAGCGGGCAAAACGACACTGGTGATTGCGCACCGCTTGTCTACGGTGGTCGATGCCCATGAGATTTTGGTGATGGACGCAGGCCAGATCATTGAGCGAGGCACGCATGCGGCATTGCTGGGCCAAGGTGGGCGGTATGCCGAAATGTGGGCCCTGCAGCAAAGCTCTGACGCTTAATAATTTCCCCCACTTTTATAGTTTGTGAGATGCATTGCCATGTCTGCCTCTAAGCCGGTTTTATTGATCCTGAATGTTTTGTCTGAGTCGCACCGTGCCCAGCTTGCTGCGTCCTATGAGGTGATTTATGCGCCCGATTCGCAGCAAGCAGCGCAGGCTATTGCGCAAGACGGTGGGCGCATTCATGTGGTGCTGACGATTGGTGCAATTGGCTTGAGTGCTGCACAAATGGATGCCATGCCTCAGCTGCGCATGGTGGGGGCGCTGGGTGCTGGCTATGAAAATATTGACCTCGCCCATGCCCAGTCGCGCGGCATTGCAGTCAGCAATGGTGCGGGCACCAATGACAGCTGCGTGGCAGACCATGCATTTGGCCTGGTGATTGCCGCTGTGCGCGGCATCGTGCATCTGGACAAGCTCACGCGGCAAGGTACGTGGCGCAACGACATTCCTTTGCCCCCCAACGTCTCGGGCAAACGCCTGGGCATTCTGGGCATGGGGACCATTGGCCAGAAAATTGCCCGCCGTGCGCAGGCGTTTGATATGCCCATTGGCTATCACAACCGCAAGCCCAAAGACGGTGTGGGCTACAGCTACTTTGCCAGCGTGCTGGAGCTGGCGCAGTGGGCAGATGTGCTGGTGGTGGCCACGCCAGGGGGCGCAGCCACCAAGCATCTGGTCAACGCACAGGTGCTGCAGGCTTTGGGCCCTCAGGGCTATGTGGTGAACATTGCGCGTGGTTCTGTGATTGACACAGCCGCGCTGGCACAGGCATTGCGCACCGGCAAGCTCGCTGGTGCCGGGCTGGATGTGTACGAAAGTGAGCCCCTGCCGCCAGCACAACTGCTGGAGCTGGAGAACGTGGTGCTGACGCCACACGTGGCAGGCTGGTCGCCCGAGGCTGTGCAGGCCACTGTGGATTTGTTTTTGAACAATGCACAGCGACATTTCTCCGGACAACCCCTGGTGACGCCGGTATAGCAAAAACAGTCGTCATACACTGCAAGCCTGTGCGCCACGCCACACGCGGGAGAGGCGCGGCCTGGGTGCAAGACTCAGGCCTTTAAAACCAATAATTTGCAGAGGTGTGGCGTGATCAGTCCCGTCTATTCGAAACATTCTTTGATCGTGCTGGCTTTTGCGGCCCTGGCATGGTCGTTCTGGTACAGCTCCGGCTGGCTGGTGCTGTGTGCAGGCCTGGCCCTGTTTTTGTTCGGTATGCAGAACCTGGAGCAAGGCCTGAAAAGTTTGGCAGGCAGCAAGCTGGAAGGCTGGCTGTCCACCAGCACTGCTACGCCGTTCAAAGGCTTGCTGTTTGGTACAGCGGCTACCTTTGTGCTGCAGTCCAGCACCCTGGTTTCGCTGCTGACGATTGCTTTTCTCAGTACGGGGCTGATCAGCCTGGCGGGCAGTATTTCAGTGCTCTTTGGTGCCAACCTGGGGGCTACCAGCGGCATCTGGCTGCTGGCCATGGCAGGACAAAACCTGAGCATGGCACCGCTGGCCATGCCGCTGCTGGTGTTTGGTGTCTTGCTGGGTTTTGCAGGCGATAAAGGCAAGGCAATAGGCCGCTTTTTGCTTGGTATCTCGCTGATCTTTCTGGGGATCGATGAGATCAAGGAGGGCTTTTCCAGCTTTGGTGATTTGCAACTGGACCGCTACAGCGCAGAAGGCATCAAGGGGGCGCTGCTGTTTATCGGTATCGGTACCTTGATTACCGTGGTGCTGCAGTCCAGCCATGCCACTTTGATGCTGACTTTGGCTGCATTGGCCAACCAGCAGCTGGAGCTGTCACAGGCGCTGGCCATTGCGATTGGCTCTAACGTAGGCTCGGCCGTCTCGACCGGGGTGATGGGCATGATCGGCAGTGCGCGCAGCGGGCAACGGCTGGCAGTGGCGCACGTGGTGTTCAACTGCACCACGGCGGTGATTGCCTTTTTCCTGCTCTCTCCCATGACGTGGCTGGTCTTGCAAGCAACGGGCTGGATGGGCATGGGCGAGAACAAGCTCATTCAGCTGGCCATGTTCCATACTCTGTTTAACGTCATGGGCGTGCTGTTTTTCTGGCCCTTGCAGAGCCAGCTGGCACGGGCTTTGTTGCGCTGGATGCCTGACCCGCAAGAGCCCGCAGTCTTGATCGCCACGCACACCGAGCAAGTCACGCAGATCACACGCGCGCGCTACCTGCAGCCTGCATCGTTGCAAACCGTAGAGAGCGCATGCAGCGCAGTGTCCAAAGAGCTGCAGCACATGGGGCGCTTGGGGCTGGAGGTGGTGGCACATGCCTTGTATGCCCCAGCCAATATGCGTGATGAGCTGGTGCGAGAGGATGCGGATTTGCGCAGCCGCCTGCAGCAGCAAGCCATCAATGCCGATGTACTTTATAAAACGCACATCAAAGGGGTGTACGCCGACTTGCTGGAGTTCATGGGCAGCATGGTTCAGCCTCTGGATGGGGCGCAGCAAGACTTCTGGCACAACAGCCAGGTTGCAGCTTTTCAGCTGGTTGAGGCGGTGAAAGATGCACACAGGCTGCAGCGCAACATGCACAAATACTTGCAAGGCCCGGATGACTCTGCTGCACGTAGCAGCTATCTGGAGTTGCGCATGCACATGCTGCAGACACTCAAGGATATGCACGTACTGAGCGTATCGGACACCCCGGAAGCCGAATGGACACTTCAGTTGCAGGCCCTGGATGAGCGCATTGCAGCTTTTGATACGCAGTTTCGCAAACATTTGTTCGCATCCATTCGTGGAGGCTTGCTGGACAGCTTCACCGCCAGTTCACTCATGAATGATCTGGGCTTTGCACAGAACATCATTCAGGGGCTGCGCCATGTGCTGCTCTTGGGTGAAGGGCATGAAGCCGCACGCCAGCTGCAGTTGCTGATGGGCGATGATCCGTTGATTCAAGCGGCATGAGCAGATAAGAAAAACTCGCTCCGCCCTGTGTACTGGCTGTTTCCGTTCAATGCACGGCGGGCGCTTGCGTGACAAGTGCTACTGGTAATCTTTTGTGTGTAAATGCATGCTCAAGACTTCAGGTTGCCTGCCTTCAATGGCTCCATGCATGTGTCTTTGATGCCATGCGTGAACCATGGCAAGGGGCTTTTCATCTCAACTGGAGACGTATATGCAGGTGTTTGCCAATATTGTTGTTGCTGCCGTTGCCTTGCTGCACATCTACATTCTGGTGCTGGAAATGTTTCTGTGGACCCAGCCACAAGGGCGACGAGCCTTTGGCATGACGCAGGAGTTTGCACAGCAGACGAAAGTGCTTGCGGCCAACCAAGGCCTCTACAACGGGTTTCTGGCCGCAGGTCTTATGACAGGCTTGCTGCTGGGGGATCAGGGGCAGCTGTTCAAAATCTTCTTTCTCTTCTGCATCATGGTGGCGGGGGCCTATGGTGCATTGACCGCATCGAAAAAGATTTTCTTTATCCAGACGGTCCCGGCAGCGCTAGCCCTTGGCGCGGTATTAATGGCTCGTCAGGCGGGCAGCTGATGTTCAGAAAATATTCCGGTTGCTGCAGCGCAAAGCGCATCTGCCACTGCTTTTTGCGAGCATGTGTCACAGGCACAGTGCGCTGACGGTCAACGTGAAATGAAAAGCGCCCTTGACCAAGCAATTGGGCAAGGGCGCTTTTTTACGTTGGCATGCGCGTGTGGGTGTGCCGCCTCTGTGAATTACTTCTTGCGCTCGGCAATCGCCTTTTCAGCCATGTCGACCAGGTTGGTGCCAATCTGTGGTTTCCACTTGGTGTACACGCTGCGGGTGGCATCGGCGAACACTTTGCGCTGTGCAGCGTTCAGGTCAGTCACGGTCACGCCCTGTGCGGTGATTTCTTTGACCAGCGGCTTGTCGGCTTCACTCATGCCCTTGCGGGATATGGCGATCTGCTCTTTGGCGGCATCCAGTGCGGCCTGTTTGACGATGGCGCGGTCTGCGGGGGTCCAGCTGTTCCATACGTCTTTGTTCACGACATAGATCAGCGGGTCATTCATGTAGCCCCACAGCGTCATGTACTTTTGGCCCACGGTGCTCAGCTTGGCAGCCATGTACACCGACACAGGATTTTCCTGGCCGTCGACCGCACCGCTGGCCATGGCGGGCTGTGCGTCGGCCCAGCTCATTTGGGTGGGGTTGGCGCCCAGTGCCGTGAAGGTGTCAAGGAACAGGGGAGAGCCCACCACGCGGATCTTCAGGCCCTTCAAGTCTTCAGGCTTGCTGATGACGTGTTTGGAGTTGGAAATTTCACGGTAACCGTTTTCGCCCCAAGCCAAAGGCAGCACGCCTGCTTTGTCGATGGTCTTGAAAATTTCTTGGCCTACCTGGCCTTGCACCACGGCATCGACCGCAGCGTAGTCCGGGAACAGGAAGGGCAGCGAAAACAGATTCAGTGCTTTGACCTGGGGCGACCAGTTGATGGTAGAGCCTACGGCCATGTCGATCACGCCCTGGCGAATGGCGCTGAACTCGCGCGTCTGATCGCCCTGTACCAGCGAAGTGCCGGGGTACAGCTTGATGTTGATACGTCCTTCGGTGCGCTCGCGTACTTTATTGGCCCAGATTTCTGCGCCCTTGCCCCAGGGAAAAGCGGTGCCCAGTACGACGGACAGGCGGTATTCCTCTTTGTACTTGGCTTGGGCGTGGGCTACGGGCAGGCCTATGCTCAGCAAGGTGGCCGCAGCGGCGGTGGCGCTCAAGAAGGTGCGAAGTTTCATGGTGTGTCTCCTCTTTGGGTTTAAGTTGTCAAGCACTCGGGGGAAATCAGTAGCCCAGCTTGGCAGGCAGCCACAGGGCCAGTTGCGGAAAGGCAATGACCAGCAGCATGACGCCGAACATGGCAATCAGCATGGGTATCACCCAACGGATGGTGCTTTCCATGCGCACGTTGGCGATTCGGCAAGACACCATCAGGTTCACGGCCAGCGGGGGGGTGAACTGGCCCAGTGCCACCTTCAATGTCAGGATCACGCCAAACCACACGGGGTCCCAGTTGTAGTGGTTCATGATGGGCAGCAGCAGCGGCACAAAGATCAGGAAGATGGAGATGCCGTCCAGAAACATGCCCACGGTGATCAGCAGCAAGATCAGCAGCATCAGCACGCCATACTCACCCAGGCCAGAGTTGACGATGGCCTTGGCCACTGGGTCAATCACCCCCAGCGTGGACAGCGAGAAGGCAAAAATTCCCGCCAGCGCCACCACCAGCATGATGACGGCCGACAGCTCGCCAGCCTCACGCAGAATGGGAAACAGATCGCGCACGCCAATCGTGCGGTGAATCACCATGCCAACAAACAGTCCGTAGAACACAGCGACTACCGCCGCCTCGGTAGGGGTGAACCAGCCCGCGCGCATGCCACCCAAAATCAAGATCGGGGCAGCCAGACCCCAGATGGCTTGTTTGAAGCTTTTCCATAACTCAGGACGGGGCAGGGCGGCTTCCAGATGGCCCATCTTGTGTTTGCGCGCCATCCATACGGCTGGAACAATCAAGGCAATGCCCGCCAAGATGCCGGGAATCATGCCTGCGGCAAACAGTGCAGGCACCGAGGCCCCGGGCACCAGCACCGAGTAAATGATGAAAGCCACAGAGGGTGGAATCAGAATGTCGGTGGCAGCAGCAGCCCCCACCACGCTGGCGGAGAAGCTGCCGGGGTAGCCGGCACGGTACATGGCTGCAATCATCACGCCGCCGACGGCGGCAGCGTTGGCGGGGCCGGAGCCTGAAATACCCCCCAGAAACATGGCCACCACAATGGCGACCAGTGGCAGCATGCCGGGGCCGCGCCCCACGATGGCGATGGCAAAGTTCACCAGCCGTGCGGCCACGCCAGAGCGGTCAAAGATGGAGCCCACCAGCACAAACATGGGAATGGCCAGCAGTGGGTATTTGCCCAGACCGGCATACAAATTCTGTGGCACTGCCAGCAGGCCGAACCATTGCGCATCCATATTGGCCAGCGCAATGCATGCAGCACCCGCCAGGCCCAGGGCTGCGCCAATTGGCACGCCCAGAAACATCAGAACCAGAAAGGCGACAAAGAGCAGCGTGGCGATCATGCTTGCTCCTTGTCGCTGGCGTCGATGGTCTCGCCTTCAAATGCGCCGGGCTTGGTTTGCCGCATGAACAGACCCACGGCGCGCGCGGTGATGGCCAGTGAGCAAATGGGCAGCCAGATGGAATACCACCACTGCGGCACACCAATACCGGGGGAGGTCTCTTCATAGCGCCAGTCGTCCCACACCATGCGCGCGCTCAAAACGGCAATCAGCATGAACAGAAGCGCTACGGATGTAGACCCCAAAAGGGCGAGTGCCTTTTTTCGTGCAGAACTGCCACGGCTGGTCAGAAATTCAATGCGGATGTGCTGATCGCGCGCTACGGCGGCGCTGCCTGCCACCATGGCCAGCAAGATCATGAGGAAGATGGAGAACTCCTCCGTCCATGCAAAAGATGCATCGGTGAAGTAGCGCACCAGTACATTGCCAAAGGTGATCAAGGCCAGCAAGGCCATGATGATGACGGTGAGCCAATCTTCAATGCGCAGGGAACGCGGCTCTTGAGAGCCTTCGGCCTTGGAGGCCGGGCTGGGTGTAGGTTCGGGCATGTCGCGGAATCGGAAACAAAAGCTAAGCAAGTGATCAGGCGTGCAGGCGTGTGAAGCGCCAACTGCTTGGGGGTCACCCAACGCCCAATGTCGATTCCGGTGTGGTCGGTGTTGTGCACGCCAGCCGGATGTTGAGAGCTAGCACGGATGTGTGCCAGAACCCACCAAACATTATTGAAGCATTTGCTTGCGCTGACTATGCGGAACATCCCAAGGTGTCAGGCTGCGGCAAGGCGATAATCTGCAGTATGGAAACAAAATGGCTTGAAGACTTTGTCAGTCTGGCTGAAACGCGCAGCTTCAGCCGCTCCGCTCAACTGCGCCATGTCACCCAGCCCGCTTTTTCGCGCCGTATTCAGGCGCTGGAAGCATGGGCGGGTACCGATCTGGTCGATCGCAGCTCTTACCCCACCCGGCTGACGTCGGCGGGCAAGACCATGTACGACCAGGCGCTGGAGATGCTGCAGTCGCTGCAAAGCACACGTTCGATGTTGCGCGCCCACTCAAGCAGCGACAAGGGCATGGTGGGTTTTGCCGTGCCCCACACGCTGGCTTTTACGTTCTTTCCCGCATGGGTATCTCAGGTGCAGGAGCAGTTTGGCTCTTTCAAAAGCCGCTTGATTGCATTGAACGTGCATGACGCCGTCATGCGCCTGGTGGAGGGCGGATGTGATTTGCTGATCGCCTATCACCACAGTTCACAGCCTTTCCAGCTGGACACCTCGCGCTATGAAATGGTGCGTTTGGGTGAAGAGCTGCTAGCGCCTTATGCCAAGCCCGATGCGAAAGGCAAGCCCATGTTCATGCTGCCGGGATCGGCGGGTGCCACCTTGCCTTTCTTGGCGTATGGCCCTGGAGCCTATTTGGGGCGCTTGACGGAACTGCTGCTCAAAGAGGCGGACATGCCCGTCCATCTGGAGCGTGTGTATGAAACCGATATGGCTGAAGGGCTCAAGGCGATGGCTATTGAAGGTCATGGCATCGCGTTCTTGCCATACAGCGCGGTACGCAATGAGCTGGCGTCTGGGCGCTTGGTGAGTGCATTGCCCGAAGGCACCACCAAGTTCCAGCTGCCAATGGATGTGTTGGCTTACCGGGAGAAGCCCACTGGCAAGGACAGCCAGAAAACGGTGGTGCAGGCTTTGTGGAGTTTCTTGCAGCAGCAAGCGGTGGGCCAAGACAAATCCAAAGCCGATTAACTGGCATAGAGATTGCATAAGAGTTGGGGTAATCCTCCTCTTGTCAAGCGACTTTCCTGAGGTAGGGGAAGTCGCTTTTTTATTGGCGAAATCATGTTGGTGCAAGAAAACACGAATTTCTAGGTGTTTCCCCGCATCAAACTTCTTCTGTAAAAGCTGCTGAAGCTTTTACGATGGAAGACATTCCGCTTGGCGACGCGAGGAGGGCGGGAATCTCTGTCACGCATTCGACAATGTGTGGCAAATTATGTACATCATGCATGACCTTATGCGTTTGACGTGTGGGTCTGCCTGTTCACTAAGTTTGATCTGAGGAGCACTGTATGAAGAAACATTTGCTGGCCGTAGCTGTGATGGCGCTGGCTGCTGGTAGCGCCATGGCACAAGCCAACGATACATTGGCCAAGGTCAAGTCGTCTGGAAGCCTGACACTGGGTGTGCGTGAATCCTCGGGCGCATTGGGCTACACATTGGGCGATGGCAAGTACGTGGGTTTTCACACCGAAATGGCTGAAAACATCACCGCCGATGTGGCCAAGCAGCTGGGCGTGAAGGTGGAAGCCAAATACCAGCCAGTGACATCGCAAAACCGTATTCCACTGGTCGTCAACGGTACAGTGGATCTGGAGTGCGGCTCTACGACCAATGACCTGAACCGTCAAAAGGATGTGGACTTCGCCAACACCACCTACGTGGAGCAGGTGCGCATTGCTGTGAATGCCAAGTCTGGCATCAATGATGTGAAAGATCTGAATGGCAAGACCGTGGCGACAACTACGGGCACCACTTCGGTGCAATTGCTGCGCCAAAACAAGCGCGCTGAAGGCATCGAATTCAAGAACATCATGGGCAAGGACCACGCAGACAGCTTCCTGCTGCTGGAAACAGGTCGTGCCGATGCGTTTGTGATGGATGGCTCCATCCTGGCTGGCAACATCTCCAAATCCAAGAATCCCAAGGATTTCAAGATCGTGGGCGAGCCTCTGTCCACTGAGCCAATCGCTTGCATGGTGCGCAAGAACGACCCTGCTTTCCTGAAGGCAGTGAACGATTCGATCGCGCGCCAAGTCAAGGATGGCACGCTGGCCAAGCTGTGGGACAAGTGGTTCGTCAAGCCTATTCCTCCAGCCAACGTTGCTGTGGGCCTGCCACTGTCGGATGCCACCAAGGATGCTTGGAACAACCCTAACAACAAGCCTAAGGAAGATTACAACAAGTAATTTTTGCCAATTGAACGCGCCCCGCCTGCGTGTGCTGGCTGGGGCGTTTTCCGTTGGAAGGCCTGTGTGAAAAACAGGCATCAGGTTGGTTAATTGGAAGGGAATCCTATGAATTGGGATTGGCAAATGTTTTGCGAAGACACGCTGGACCGCACGGTGCGCGAAGGCTGTTTTGGCAAGGACGGTGACATCACCTATCTGGATTGGATGTTGTCGGCCTGGGGCTGGACGGTTTCGGTATCCGTTCTGGCACTGATTTTGGCTTTGGTCGCTGGTGTGGTGATCGGTACTTTACGGACTCTGGAAAATCGTCCTTGGACAGTGCGTTTCGGCAATGCGTGGGTGGAGTTTTTCCGCAATATCCCGTTGCTGGTTCAAATTTTTCTCTGGTACCACGTGGTACCAGCCATCTTCCCTGCGATGAAGTCCGTTTCGGGCTTTGTGCTGGTGGTGCTGGCGCTGGGATTTTTTACTTCGGCACGTATTGCCGAACAAGTGCGTTCAGGTATCCAGGCTCTGCCACGTGGGCAGCGTTATGCGGGGATGGCCATGGGCTTCACCACATGGCAGACCTACCGTTTTGTGCTGTTGCCCAATGCGTTTCGCATCATCATTCCACCGCTGACCAGCGAGACGATGAATATCTTCAAAAACTCGTCCGTCGCGTTTGCCGTGTCGGTGACAGAATTGACGATGTTTGCGATGCAGGCACAGGAAGAAACTGGCCGTGGCATTGAGGTGTACATGGCCGTCACAGGCCTGTACATCATTTCTGCCTTCGCCATCAATCGCATCATGGCCTTCATTGAGAAGCGCTCACGTGTTCCCGGACTGGTGTCCGCTGGCGCAGTGGGAGGGCATTGAGCATGAATCTCGCACTTGATTTTTCGTTCTACAACTGGGATCTGATCCAGAACTTTGTTCTCAAAGGCCTCTATTTCAGCTTGATGCTGACGGTAGTCGCTACGTTGGGCGGCATCTTCTTCGGTACGGTCCTGGCGCTGATGCGCCTGTCGGGCAAGAAGTGGCTGGCAGTACCTGCCACCATTTATGTCAACGGCATGCGCTCTATCCCGCTGGTGATGGTGATTTTGTGGTTCTTCCTGCTGGTGCCACTGGTGATTGGCAAGCCTATCGGGGCAGAGCTGTCTGCCGTAGTGACGTTCATTGCTTTTGAAGCAGCGTACTTCTCCGAGATCATGCGTGCTGGTATTCAGTCGGTGCCGCGTGGTCAGGTGCATGCGGGTCAGGCCGTGGGCATGACCTATGGGCAAAATATGCGGCTGGTGGTGCTGCCACAGGCTTTCCGCAACATGCTGCCTGTGCTGCTGACACAGACCATCATCTTGTTTCAGGACACTTCGCTGGTCTATGCCATTGGTGCCTACGACATGCTCAAGGGCTTTGAAGTAGCCGGCAAGAACTATGGCCGACCCATGGAAGCCTATATTGCTGCTGCTGTGGTGTATTTCGTGATCTGCTTTGGCCTGTCTTACTGGGTCAAGCGTCTGCACAAAAAGATTGCCATCATCCGTTGATGGACGTTGGTGACAAAGGATTTACGCATGATTGAACTCAAAAACGTCTCCAAGTGGTACGGCAGCTTTCAGGTGCTCAACGACTGCTCCACCAGCATCAAGAAGGGTGAAGTGGTCGTGGTTTGCGGTCCCTCTGGCTCGGGCAAGTCCACTTTGATCAAAACCATCAACGCGCTGGAGCCGATCCAGAAGGGTGAAATTTGGGTGAACGGCACCGCCGTGCACGATACCAAAAACACCAATTTGCCTCAGCTGCGCTCCAAAGTGGGCATGGTGTTTCAGCACTTTGAGCTGTTTCCTCATTTGTCCGTCACGGAAAATCTGACCATTGCCCAGATCAAGGTGCTGGGTCGCTCTGTCGATGACGCCAAGGCGCGTGGGCTGAAGATGCTGGACCGTGTCGGTTTGACGGCCCACAAAGACAAGTTCCCCGGGCAGCTTTCAGGTGGCCAGCAGCAGCGCGTGGCGATTGCCCGTGCGCTGTCGATGGACCCGATCGTGATGCTGTTTGACGAACCCACTTCTGCGCTCGACCCGGAAATGGTCGGTGAAGTGCTGGATGTGATGGTCGGTCTGGCCCACGATGGCATGACCATGATGTGCGTCACGCACGAAATGGGCTTTGCCAAGAAGGTTGCCAGCCGCGTGATCTTCATGGACGTGGGTGGCAAGATTTTGGAAGATTGCTCCAAGGAAGAGTTCTTTGGCAACCCTGATGCACGCCAGTCGCGCACCAAGGATTTCTTGAGCAAAATTTTGCAGCACTGATGGCTGTGATCCATCTCGAAAAAAGCCGCTGGTACCAGCGGCTTTTTTTATGTCGAAGTGGTATTGAGCACTGCTTCACTGCTGCATTGCGCACTGCTTCAGTGCGAATGCATTCAGTGCTGCCGGCCCATTGATCGGCTCGACTGTTTATTCTTTATCTGCCAGCTCGGCATGGTGCGCCGCTTCGCCTTGCTTCCAGTAGGCAGCAATGCGCATGCGCTTGGGAGATGCGCCCTTGGCGACCACAACCTTGCGCAGTGCAGCCATTTCACTGTGCTCGCCAGCGGCCCAGATAAAACCGGGTGTTTCTGGCAGCGATAAAGCTTCAGCTGCTGCCGTCAGCGAGTCCACCCATTGCAGATCGACTTGTGCCTGCGAAGACAGCGCACGGCGGTCCGCTTCGGCCACGGCCAAACGCACTGTGACTTGTGCAGTGGGCGGCAGTTCGGCCAGCGCACGCTCTACGGCAGGCAGGCCGCTGGCGTCAGCCAGCATCCAGTACCAGTCAAAGGTTTTGGAGATCACCATGGAGCCGCGCGGGCCCGCTGCACCCACCCATGAGCCCATGGGGGCGGTGCGCGCCCATTCGGTGGCGGGGCCGAAGTCGTGCAAAGCAAAGTCAACCGTCAGCGTGTTGGTGGTCCAGCGCAGCGGTGTGTAGTCGCGCATGGTGGGGCTGGGGCCATCAATCATGGGCTTGCCGTCCACCATTTGGGGCAGCAGGGGCTGCTCATAACCTTCCTGGGGCAAGATGAGCTTGAAGTGGTCGTCAAATCCATCGCTGGCAAAGTCACGCAACTCGCCAACCAGTGTCAAACGCAAAAAATTAGGGCTGATTTGTTCGCGGGAGAGCAACTGAAGGTGGCGTGCTTTGAAAGGGTGGCGAACGCGCTCAAAAGCAGGCGCTGTGGTGGTGGTGTCTGTCATATGTTCTTCTTTAAATGAGAGTGCTTCTCATTATGCCTTTTGCGAGGCTGGCGGTAATTCATGCGGGCAATGTGACAATAGGGGGATGACTTCCCCCACGACCCTCACCATTACCCGCCCCGATGACTGGCACCTGCATGTGCGCGATGGCGATGCCATGCGTTGCGTGGTGCCACACAGCGCCCGCCAGATGGGGCGCGCCATCATCATGCCTAACTTGAAGCCGCCCGTCACTACGGCCGAGCTGGCCATGGCCTACCGCGACCGAATTTTGTCTGCCGTGCCCGCTGGCAATGCGTTTGAGCCTTTGATGACGCTGTACCTGACGGACAATCTCGGGCCCGACGAAATCGTGCGTGCCAAGGCTGCTGGTGTGGTGGCGTGCAAGCTCTACCCTGCGGGCGCCACTACCAATTCCGATCACGGGGTGACGGATTTGCGCAAGATTTACCCCACGCTGCAAGCCATGCAGCGCGAAGGTCTGGTGCTGCTGGTGCACGGTGAAGTGACCGATCCCAGCGTGGACCTGTTTGACCGCGAAGCGCTGTTCATTGAGCAGCAGCTGCAGCCTCTGCGTAAAGATTTACCAGAGCTCAAGATTGTCATGGAGCACGTGACGACCAAGGAGGCAGCCGACTACGTGACCGCAGGCGATGCGTACTTGGCAGCCACGATCACGCCCCAGCATTTGCTCTTTAACCGCAACGCCATCTTCTTGGGTGGCGTGCGCCCGCACTTTTACTGCCTGCCCGTGCTCAAACGTGAAACGCACCGCATGGCCTTGGTGCAAGCGGCCACCAGCGGCAGCCGCAAGTTCTTTCTGGGCACCGACAGTGCCCCGCACGCGGCGCATCTCAAGGAAGCGGCTACGGGTTGTGCAGGCTGCTACAGCGCGCACGCAGCCATTGAGATGTATGCCGAAGCGTTTGACGGCGTAGGTGCCTTGGACAAGCTGGAAGGCTTTGCCTCGTTCAACGGCGCAGACTTTTATGGCCTGCCGCGCAACACCGACACCATCACCTTGGTCAAAGAAACCTGGACCCCGCCAGTCAGCTTTGAATACGGCGAAGGCGCACAGCTCAAGCCGCTGCGCTTTGGCGATGCGCTGCCCTGGAAGATGCTGGATTAACGCCCACTGCTGCCAGCGGCAATACCTTGCTGTGCCTGGCCCGTACTCCGTGTACGGGACTGTGGCAGCACAGCCTCGAACGCTGTGCTGTGCAGAGGGTGTTTAAAAAATAGGAGCTGCAAGCGCTGGTAGCACAATGCTTTCAATGTTTAAGCATGCTGAAAATAAGCAGGGGTAAGCGTGTGCTGCTCCTTTTTTGGTATTGGCAAGTGGCTGTGCCTCAGGTAGTCTGTGTGCATTACCAAGGAGCCCATCCATGCCCACGGACGTCCAGCCCCGTATTGCTTTGCTGATCGATGCCGACAATGCACCGGCAGAGATGATTGATGAAATTCTGACTGAGTTGTCGACCTTCGGTGTCATCAACACACGCCGTGCGTATGGCAATTGGACCAAATCGGGCCTGCATGGCTGGCAGAACAAGTTGCTGGAGTACGCCATTCGGCCCATGCAGCAGTTTGACTATTCAAAAGGCAAGAATGCCACCGACATGGCCATGACAGTGGATGCCATGGAGCTGCTCTATACCGAAGAACCCGATGCGTTTGGCATTGTCTCTTCAGACGCTGATTTCACTCCGCTGGTGATGCACTTGCGTGCCAAAGGTGCGGCGGTGTACGGATTTGGCGCTGAGCAAACGCCGCGTGCATTTGTGAATGCCTGTTCGCGTTTTCTATACTTTGATGCCTTGCTGGAGCTCGGTGATGGCATCACCAGCCGCAGTGACCGCCGCGAGCTGTCAGAGGCCGAGCTGGAGGCCCGTTCGCTGTCTGCTCCGCTGCCGCCCGTGCTGCTCAAATCCAGCGCTGACGCTGGCAAAGTACCAGGGGGCACAGGGGTTGCCACGCCGTCTGCATGCAGCCTGCGCGTGCCTACGCACATGCTGCGCCAAAACAAGCAGCTCATGACCATGTTGCGCGATGCCGTGAAAGCGACCCAGGATGAAACCGGGTGGTCGCGCGTGAGTGCGGTGGGTACGCACATTGGCAACAAACTCTCCTTTGACGCCCGCAACTATGGCTATGCCACGCTGACCAAGCTGATGGCTGCCACGCAGGCGTTTGAGCTGCGCGACGAGGGCACCGCCCGCGTTGCTGTCCGCGACCCATCTTTTCAGCGCACGTAGGTCTGAAACCGGGACATTGGCTGAACTTCCAGCGGCGTTGGCAATCGAACGCCTGCTTTGCTTCTATGATGAATGCCGTTAAAACAGCGTGCAGCCCCCACACAACAACACCACAACATGCGGGGCGCAACAGGTGACCGCGCTTGAATTTGCAGGCTTGTGCCCCATCTTCCAAGCTGGGGCCGATGGCCTGTTTTTTCCCCACAGTGGAGAAACCCAAGAATGAAACGTATTGCTCTCTTTTTATTGACCAACATTGCTGTAGTGGCGGTGCTGGGTATCACTGCCAGCCTGCTGGGTGTGAATCGATTCTTGACCGCCAACGGTCTGGATCTGACCGCTCTGCTGGGCTTTGCCTTCATCATGGGCTTTGGTGGTGCCATCATCTCGCTGCTGATCTCCAAGCCCGTGGCCAAGTGGTCCTCGGGTGTGCATGTGATTGATCAGCCACGCAACGCCGACGAAGCCTGGATTGTGGACACTGTGCGCAAGTTTGCGGACAAGGCAGGTATTGGCATGCCTGAAGTAGGTATCTACGAAGGTGAAGCCAACGCCTTTGCAACCGGTGCTTTCAAGAACAATGCACTGGTGGCGGTGTCCACCGGTTTGCTGCAAGGCATGACCCGCGAAGAAGTCGAAGCCGTGATTGGCCATGAGGTGGCTCACATCGCCAATGGCGACATGGTGACCATGACGCTGATTCAAGGCGTGATGAATACTTTTGTGGTGTTCCTGTCGCGTGTCATTGGCTACGCCGTGGACAGCTTCTTGCGCAAAGGTGATTCTGAAAACTCGGGCCCCGGCATTGGCTACTACGTGACCACCATTGTGATGGACATCTTGCTGGGCTTTGTGGCTGCCATCATCGTGGCCTGGTTCTCGCGCCAGCGTGAATTCCGCGCTGATGCGGGTGCAGCCCAATTGATGGGGCGCAAGCAGCCTATGATGAATGCTCTGGCCCGTTTGGGCGGCATGGTGCCCGGTGAGCTGCCTAAGAGCATGCAGGCCATGGGTATCACCGGCAATATCGGCAAGCTGTTCTCCAGCCACCCACCCATTGAAGAGCGCATTGCTGCGCTGCAAAATGCTCAGCATTAAGCGGCGCACTGTGATGGTGTAGGCCGTGGCCTTGCGCTGTCACATCTTGTGCAGTTTCTTTACGCCGGCTTTACTGCCGCAGCCCCAACCCCGGTCAACATTGAACCGGGGTTTTTCGTTGTAGTGGTGTCTACCCTGAATGAAAGAGCTGTTATGCCATTCACTGTTGCTGATTTGAAAAGCCGCCTGACACCGCGTTGCTGGGCTGCGGTAGTGGCTGTGGGTGGTGCGGCTGTGCTCAGCGGTTGCGTGGTCGCCCCTTTGGATGATGGCTATTCTGACTATGCCTACTCCAGCACTACGGTCTATACCAACTATGGCTACCCGCCACCGCCCCGTGTGGAATACCGCACCGTGGCTCCTTCCCCGGGCTATGTGTGGGTAGGAGGTGACTGGTTGTGGTCAGGCAGCCGCTACGACTGGCACCCCGGTCGCTGGGCACCACCGGGCTATCGTCCCATGCCGCGTCCACCGCACCATGGGTATGCGCCTCGTCCACCGGCATACCCGATGCCGCCAACGCCCAGCCGTCCATCGATTCGCCCGGACGAGCCACAGCGACCACCGCACTGGCGCCCTGATGGGGGTTCACGTCCGCCACAGGTGCGGCCACCCGTGCCATCGCAACCGCCAGGCTGGCGACCCGGACGCCCGGGTACAGATCGCCCGCAGGTGCTGCCGTCGTTCCCGTCACAACCGGGCATGGAACGCCCAGATCGCCCTCGCCCGCCCCAGCAGATGCGCCCGGATGGTGAGCGGCCACGGCCTGAGATGCGGCCAGATCGTCCACGTCCAGAGATGCGACCAGATCGTCCACACCCAGAGGCTCGCCCTGTGCGGCCGTCCGACAGCGAAGAGGCCCGCCGTCCATTCTTTCGCGGAGATCGTGAAAACCGCTGAAATTGAGCTGCGGGTTGCTGACTTTCAAAGCCTGCTGGTTTGTTCCAGCGGGCTTTTTTTATTCGGAGCTGGTGGTGGGGCTGGCCGTACCACGGGCTTTGGCTAGCAGAAAGTCAATACAGGTACGCACAGCCCGCGTCTGGTGCCGGTTGGGCAGATAGAGCAAGTACATGTGTGTGCCAAAAATACTCAGGCGGTATTCGGTCAGTGTGGTCAGCACTTCACCGCTGGCAATCTTGTCTTGCACAACATAGTCGGGCACCAGCCCCACGCCCAGGCCCGCCAAGATACCTTCGCGCAAGAAGGGGAAGTGCTCGGAGCTAAGGGTGGGCTCCAGCATCACCTCTTGCCGGTCCATGCCTTCCTGATAGGCTGACAGGCGCAGCTGGCGGCCCATGACGCCGGCCGTAATCAAGGGGCTGGCGCGCAGCTCCATCAGGGTCTGGGGCAGTCCATATTGCTGCACATAAGCGGCAGAGGCGCAGGCCACATAGCGCACATCACCCAGGCTGCGGGCAATCACCGACAGCGGGGGTTCCTGCATCACGCGGATGGCAATGTCCACCTCATCGCGCAGGTTGTCGACCCGGTTCTCAAACAGCACATCGAGCACGATGCGCGGGTACAGGCGCTTGAACTCAATGAGCCACTGGCTCATCACGATTTGCCCGTAGCCGCTGGGCACGCTGATACCCACGCGGCCCTGTAAATCCTGGCCCAGGCTGGTGATGGTCTCGCGCGCAGCAAGAATCTCGTTGTGGATGTTGCGCCCGTGCTCGTACAGGCGCAGGCCAACTTCGGTGGGCTCCACACGGCGTGTGGTGCGCTTGACCAGTTGCACCCCCACTGATTTCTCCAGTTGTGCCAGGTGATAGCTGACATTGGCACGCGTCATCTTGAGTTTGCGGGCCGCCTGGCTGAGGTTGCCGCTGTCGATGATTTCCACCAGCAGTGTGAGCGTGTGCAGGTCCATCTAGGGTTTTCCCTTGTGATTGTTCAAAACCATTTGACAGTCTGTCAACTATTGGATGTATTGTAAAGAAGCATTAGCGTAGTACAAACGACTTTTCCCATAGAACAACTGTCCGGAGACACGCGCAATGAGTTCTGAAAGCACCGCTTCCGTGGTCCAAACCCGCCTTGATGGCGAGGTGTTGGTGGTCAGCATCAACAACCCCCCTGTAAACGCTTTGGGTCAGGCCGTGCGCGCTGGCTTGCTGGCTGCGGTAGAGCAAGCCGCTGCCAATGCAGCCGTGAAAGCGCTGCTGATTGTGGGTGAGGGCAAGGCCTTCATCGCGGGTGCGGACATCCGTGAATTTGGTAAACCCGCGGTTGCTCCTTCCTTGCCCGACGTGTGCAACGCGCTGGAAGCCAGCGACAAGTTGGTGGTAGCCGCCATTCATGGCGCAGCGCTGGGCGGTGGCCTGGAGGTGGCACTGTCGGCCCACTACCGTGTGGCGCTGCCTAAAGCCTTGCTGGGCCTGCCTGAAGTGAGCCTGGGCTTGCTGCCCGGCGCTGGCGGCACCCAGCGTGCCCCGCGTGTGATGGGCGTAAAGGCCGCAGCCGAGCTGATGCTCAGCGGCAAGCACCTGTCGGCCAAGGCCGCACTGGCTGCGGGCTTGGTCGATGTTCTGGTGGACAGCAGCGATCCGCTGGCTGCAGGGCTGGCGTATGCCCGCAACCTGCTGGCTGCCGGTGCCGCCGTGCGCCGCACCCGCGACATCGCCATTGCCGACAAGGCTGGCGCGCTGGCAGATCTTGAGGCACTGGCTGCAGAGACTGCCAAGAAGGCTCGTGGCCTGTTCTCGCCCCTGAAAATCATTGAGTGCGTCAAAGCCGCTGTGGAGCTGCCCTTTGACCAGGGGCTGGCCAAAGAGCGCGAGCTGTTTGTGCAGTGCCTGGAAAGCCCCCAGCGCCAAGGTTTGGTGCACGCGTTCTTTGCAGAACGTGAAACCGCCAAGATTCCCGAAGCCAAGGCCGCAGCGCCGCGCGCCTTCAGCACACTGGCCATTATTGGTGGCGGCACCATGGGCGCGGGCATTGCCGTGGCCGCACTGGATGCTGGCTACCCCGTGACCATGGTGGAGCGCGATGCCGAATCCATCGCCCGTGGCCAAGCCAATGTGGAAAAGGTCTACAACGGCCTGATTGCCAAGGGCCGTATGACCGAAGAGGGCAAGGCCGCCATCATGGCGCGCTACACCCCATCCACCAGCTACGACGACCTGAAAGATGTGGATCTGGTGATTGAGGCGGTGTTTGAAGACCTGGACGTGAAAAAGGCCGTCTTCAAGGAGCTGGACCGCGTGTGCAAGCGCGGTGCTGTGCTGGCCACCAACACCTCCTACCTCGATATTGATGCCATTGCCGATGCCACAGCGCGCCCGCAAGATGTGATTGGCCTGCATTTTTTCAGCCCAGCCAACATCATGAAGCTGCTGGAAATCGTGGTGCCAGCCAAGGTCAGTGCCGACGTCGTGGCCACAGCGTTTGAGCTGGCCAAGAAGCTCAAGAAGGTGCCGGTGCGCGCAGGCGTTTGCGATGGCTTTATCGGCAACCGCATTCTGGCTGTGTACAAGCAGGCCGCCGACTCCATCATGGAAGACGGCGCATCACCCTATGAGATTGACGAAGCCGTGCGCGGCTTTGGCTACCCCATGGGTCCATTCCAGGTCACCGATCTGGCTGGTGGTGACATTGGCTGGGCCACCCGCAAGCGCCGTGCTGCCACACGCAACCCCAAGGCACGCTACGTGGAAGTGGCAGACCGCATCTGCGAAAACGGCTGGTTTGGTCAAAAGACCGGGCGAGGCTTTTACCTGTACCCCCAAGGTGCACGCGTGGGCCAGCAAGACCCCGAAGTGCTGGCCATTGTGGATGCCGAGCGCGCCAAGAAGGGTGTGACACCGCGCAAGTTCAGCCCTGAAGAAATCATGCGCCGCTACATGGCAGCCATGGTCAACGAAGGTGCCAAGGTCGTGCAGGAGGGCATTGCCCTGCGCCCACTGGATGTGGACGTGACCTTCATCTCTGGTTATGGCTTTCCGCGCCACCGTGGTGGCCCCATGAAGTGGGCTGACATGCAGGGGCTGGACAAGATCTTGGCGGACATCAAGGCCTTTGAGCAGGAAGACCCTCTTTTCTGGAAGCCTGCGGCGCTGCTGGAAAAACTGGTCGCACAAGGCCAGAACTTTGACAGCCTGAACAAGGCTGCGTGACCCGCAAGGTCAGACATCTGAACGTATTGCCCAAGGCAGTGCGCAAAGAGGAAGGGGCGCAAGCCCTATCAGGGAGCACAACCGGCAGCACATAACAACCAAGCTGCTGGGCCGCGCTGCAAAGCGCGGTATTTAAAAAAAGAAGCTATCAGCGCAAGTGCAGCAAGCTTTTCAGTATTAAAAGTATCTGAAATGACCGCTTCATAAGCATTGATAGCTCTCAAAACATTTGAGTGAGACACACACCATGCGCGAAGCCGTCATTGTTTCTACCGCCCGTACCCCGCTGACCAAGTCGCACCGTGGCGAGTTCAACGTCACGCCTGCAGCCCAGCTGGCAGCGTTTTCCGTCAAGGCTGCGGTTGAGCGCGCGGGCATTGACCCGGCCATGATCGAAGACTTGATTCTGGGCTGCGGCAACCCCGACGGTTTTCAGGGCCGCAATCTGGGCCGCCAGACCGTGATCCGTGCCGAGCTGCCACTGAGCATTGCGGGCACCACCATCACGCGCTTTTGTGCATCGGGCCTGCAATCGATTGCGATTGCCGCAGGCCGTGTCGTAGCCGAAGGTGTGGACGCCATGCTAGCCGGGGGTGTGGAAACCATCTCGGGCATTCGCGCAAGCAACAACTTGCCCACCGATATGGACCCATGGCTGGTCGCCAACAAACCTGATTTGTTCATGGCCATGATCGACACCGCCGACGTGGTGGCCAAGCGCTACAGCATCAGCCGCGAAGACCAGGATGCGTTTTCGCTGCTCAGCCAGCAGCGCACTGCAGCCGCGCAGGCCGCAGGCCTGTTTGGCAACGAAATCATTGCCTGCGCCACACGCATGGCTGAAAAGAATAAAGAAACCGGTGAAGTCACTTACCGCGATGTGGTTGCCACTCAGGACAACTGCAACCGCGCCAGCACCACGCTTGAAGGGCTGGCCAAACTGGAGCCTGTCAAGGGCCCCGGCAACTTCATCACCGCAGGCAATGCCTCGCAACTGTCGGATGGATCCAGCGCCTGCGTGGTGATGGAAGCCAAAGTGGCCGAGCGCCTGGGCCTGCAGCCGCTGGGCGCTTTCCGTGGTTTTGCCGTGGCCGGCTGCGAGCCCGACGAGATGGGCATCGGCCCCGTGTTTGCCATTCCCAAGCTGCTGGCACGCCACGGCCTGACGGTGGATGACATCGACCTGTGGGAGCTCAACGAAGCGTTTGCCTCGCAGGCCCTGTACTGCCAGCGCAAGCTGGGTATTCCGCTGGAGCGGCTGAACGTCAACGGCGGAGCGATTTCGATTGGTCACCCGTTTGGCATGACTGGCGCGCGTCTGGCCGGGCACCTGCTGCTGGAAGGCCAGCGCCGCAAAGCCAAGTACGGCGTGGTGAGCATGTGTATTGCCGGTGGCATGGGCGCTGCCGGCCTGTTTGAAATTTTCTGAGCCAGTTTTCCCGAGGAATCGATATGGATCTTCAATTCACCCCCCAAGAAGAGGCGTTTCGCGCCCAGGTGCAAGCCTTTTTGCAAGACAAGCTGTCCCCCGAGCTGGCACGCAAGGTCAAGAACGGTCAGATCCTGAACAAGCAAGACCTGGAAAGCTGGCACACCACGCTCAACACACAGGGCTGGCTGGCCAACCACTGGCCTGAGCAGTACGGCGGACCCGGCTGGGGTGCGGTGGAGAAGTTCATCTTTGAACATGAATGCGCACTGGCTGGTGCGCCCCGCATCGTGCCATTTGGCGTGAACATGCTGGGCCCTGTCCTGATCAAGTACGCCAGCGAACAGCAAAAAAGCTACTGGCTGCCACGCATTCTGAGTGGTCAGGACTGGTGGTGCCAGGGCTATTCGGAGCCTGGTTCGGGCTCTGATCTGGCTTCCGTGAAGACCACGGCGGTGCGTGATGGCGATCACTACATCGTCAATGGTCAGAAGACCTGGACGACGCTGGGCCAGCACGCCAACATGATTTTCTGCCTGGTGCGCACCAACAAGGACGTGAAGGCACAGGCCGGCATCAGCTTCTTGCTGGTGGACATGAACACACCCGGTGTGACGGTGCGACCCATCATCACGCTCGATGGTGAGCATGAAGTCAACGAAGTGTTCTTTACCGACGTGAAGGTGCCGGCTGAGAATCTGGTGGGCGAAGAAAACAAGGGCTGGACCTACGCCAAGTACCTGCTGACCTATGAGCGCACGAACATTGCGGGGGTGGGCTTTTCGGTGGCGGCGCTGGAAAAACTGAAAGTGGCTGCAGACCGCATGCACTACAACGGCAAGCCTTTGTCGCAGGATCCTTTGTTTGCCGCGCGTATGGCCCGTGTGGAAATTGATCTGGAAAACATGAAGACCACCAACCTGCGCGTGATTGCTGCCGTGGCAGGTGGCGGTGTGCCGGGTGCAGAAAGCTCCATGCTCAAGATCAAGGGCACCGAGATTCGCCAAGAGATTCTGTCGCTCACACGCCGTGCCATGGGCCCTTACGCCGTGCCGTTTGTAGAAGCGGCCATGCATGACGGCTACAGCGAAGCACCGATTGGCCCTGAAGAAGCCACCGCCGCAGCGGCGGCGTACTTCAACTACCGCAAGCTGTCGATCTTTGGCGGCTCCAACGAAATTCAAAAGAACATCATCTCCAAGATGATCCTCGGCCTGTAAGCCGGGCAAGGGAAGCAACAAGACCATGAACTTCGAACATACCGAAGACCGCCGCATGCTGGCGGATACCTTGAACCGCTTTGTCTCTGAGCAGTACGGGATCGAGCACCGCAACCAGCTGGCTTATGGGCAAGAAGGGCATAGCCCGGCGCTGTATGCGCAATTTGCCGAACTGGGCGCTATTGGTGCGCTGTTTCCAGAAGATGCAGGAGGCTTTGGCGGCGCAGGTTTTGACATCAGCGTGGTATTTGAAGCGCTGGGCCGTGGCCTGGTGGCTGAGCCTTTGCTGGATGCTCTGGTCGTGGGCCAGGCATTGATTGCTGCGGGCAGCGAATCGCAAAAAGCCAAACTGCAAGACATCATTGCCGGTGACCTGATCTGTGCGCTGGCGCACGATGAACCGGGCAGCCATTACGAGCTCCATAACGTCTCAACCACCGCAACCCAAACGGCCAGCGGCTGGGTGCTGAACGGCACCAAGGGCGTGGTGGCACTGGGCGAGAAGGCTGATTTGTTACTGGTGAGTGCACGTACGGGCGGCTCACAGCTGGATGCCAGCGGTATCAGCCTGTTTCTGGTGGATGGCAGTGCCGCAGGGCTGAGCAAGCGTGGCTACCAGCGTTTTGAAGGAGGTCGCGCCGCCGACATCACGTTCAACAATGTACAGGTGCCTGCCGATGCCCTGGTGGGTGCTCAAGGCAAGGGCTACGCCGTACTGGAGCACATCAGTGGCTACGCGCTGCTGGCGCTGGCGTCTGAATCGCTGGGTGCCATGGATGTGGCCAAGCAGCACACGCTGGAATACCTGCAAACGCGCAAGCAGTTCGGGGTGGCCATTGGTACTTTTCAGGCGCTGCAGCATCGCATGGCCGATGTGCTGCTGGAGATTGAACAAGCCCGCTCTGCTGTCATCAACGCGGCCTCGGCAGTGGATACCGCCCAAGGCGCTGCCAAAGAAAAGGTCCTGTCGGCGGCCAAGTACACCGTGGGCTATGTGGGCACCAAAGTGGCACAGGAAAGCATTCAGCTGCACGGCGGTATTGGCATGACCTGGGAGCTGCCGCTGGCGCATTACGCCAAGCGCCTGGTCATGATTGATCACCAGTTTGGTGATGAAGACCACCATCTGGCACGCTTCATTGCCCTTGGGCAGCAAGGCTGATCGCCATGACCGAACCACTGCTCGTACGCCGGGAGGGGAATGTTCTCATCCTCTCCAACAACAACGTGGCAGCGCGCAATGCGCTGTCACCCGAGTTTTATGCCGCTGTGACGCAGGCCTTGAACGGCGCGGCTGCAGATCCCAGCGTTGGCGCAGTGGTGCTGACCGGGGAAGGCGGCCACTTTTGTGCCGGCGGAGATTTGCGTCAGTTGGCCAAGCGCCGTGATCTGCCCGTGCAGGAGCGCCGCGAAAAGCTGGAAGGCTTGCACGATCTGATCCGGGCGGTGCGTGACTGCTCCAAGCCGGTCATTGCTGCTGTTGAAGGCGCTGCTGCGGGTGCAGGCCTGTCGCTGGCATTGGCCTGCGACATGCTGGTGGCTGCCAAAAACAGCGTGTTCTCTGTGGCCTATGTGAAGGTGGGTTTGACCCCCGACGGCGGTGCCACGGCATTTCTGGCCGAGTTTGTCTCGCGCCAGGTGCTCACCGAGCTGTGCCTGACGGGCGAGCGCATCAATGGTGAACGCATGGCACAGATGGGCGTGGTGAACCGCTTGGCAGAACCGGGTCAAGCCATTGTGCTGGCCGTGGCGCTGGCACAGCAGATAGCGCAGGGGCCAGAGCTGGCCATGGCACGCATCAAAGGCCTGTGCCGCGTTGCGCCGCGCAACACGCTGCAAGAGCAACTGGAGCTGGAAGCCCAGTACATGGTGCAGTCGCAAGAGACCGAAGAGAGCCGCGAAGGGATTGGTGCTTTTCTGGAAAAGCGCACGGCCCAGTTTCGCCAGCCTTCGGCCATCGTGCTGACGCAATAACACCTACAACGACGCATCAAGCGCAGGGAGACAAAAACTATGACTACCACACCAACATTGCCTGAAGGCATGGACTTTCCGCTGGAAGGCGTGCGCGTACTGGATTTGTCGCGGGTATTTGCCGGCCCTTTGTGCGGGCAGGTGCTGGCCGACTTTGGGGCAGAGGTCATCAAGGTGGAGCACCCGGGCCGGGGCGATGACACCCGTGACTGGGGCATGCGCATTGGCAAGACCGAGACAACCTACTACAACAGCATGAACCGCAACAAGCGCTCGGTGACGCTGGATTTGCAAAGCGCTGAAGGCGTACAGATCATTTATGACCTGCTGCCCCAGTTTGATGTGGTGGTGCACAACTTCAAGCATGGCGGTGCAGACAAGCTGGGTCTGGGCTACGAAAAACTCAAGTCCATCAAGCCAGACCTGATTTACTGCAGCGTAGCGGGCTACAACAGTGACACCCCGGAAGCCAAACGCCCCGGCTATGACCTGGTGATTCAGGCCGAAGCTGGACTGATGGCCATCAACGGTGAAGAGGGGACACCGCCCTTGAAGTTTGGTGTGGCCGTGGTCGATTTGATGACCGGCATGTACGCCGCGCAGGCTGTGCTGGCTGCGCTGTACCGCCGCTGCCGCAATGGCCGTGGCCGCCAGATTGAGCTGGCGCTGTACGACTGTGGTGTCACCATCAATGGTTACTACGCACTCGACTCCATGCTGCTGGGTCACGATACGCAGCGCTACGGCAATGCCCACCCTTCCATCGTTCCTTACGGCATGTTTGAGGCGCAGGATGGGCCATTGATCATTGGTGTGGGCAACAACGGGCAGTTTGAAAAATTCTGTCGCAACGTCATTTTGCGCCCCGATATTTTTGAAGACCCACGCTATGCCACCAACGTGGAGCGCGCCAGAAACCGTCTGGAGATCTTGCCGCTGCTCAAGAGCATTATCGCCAGCCACCCACGCCAGCTGCTACTGGAGCGCATGCATGCCTGCGGCATTCCGTGCGGCGAAGTGGCAGGCCTGCACGAAGCGCTGACCAGTAAACGTACCCAGCAAACCGGCATCTTTCACCAAGTGCCGCACCCCGTGGTGGGCAAGACCTGGGTGTTTGCCCCGCCTTACCGCCTGGATGGTCAGCGTCTACCCATCCGCAACGCACCACCTACGCTGGGTGAGGCGACGCGGGAAGTGCTGCAAGAGCTGCTGTCCATGACGGATGAACAGCTGCAGGCACTGAAAGAAAAGGGTGTTCTGACCCTGCCAGAGGCACCGACGCCCCACTGATTATTTACCCCCGCACTGCGCGTCACAACAGCTCCGCAAGAGGGCTGTGTGCGCGCCAGCGTTGGGCCATTTCGCATCCAACACCGCAATTTCCGGGAGACAACCACATGGATTGCAACAACACCACCCGTCGTCAGTTGATGCTGGCCGCTGCCGCAGCGGCAGGCTCCAGCCTCGTGGGCCTGCCCGCCTGGGCCAAGGCCGCCTATCCCAGCAAGCCCATTCGCTTCATCGTGCCTTTCAACCCGGGTGGCGCGACCGACATCGTGGCACGCGTGCTGAGCGAGGCCATGTCCAAGAAGCTGGGGCAGCCCATCGTTGTGGAAAACAAGGCCGGTGCTTCGGGCATGCTGGGTACCGACCAGGTCGCCAAGTCGGCCCCAGATGGTTACAACGTGGTGCTGTCTCTGAGCACCTCGCTGCTGATCAACCAGTTCCTGTACTCCAAGATGGCCTACAACCCGCAAAAGGATTTGCTGATGCTCTCGGAGCTGGCATCGGCACCTGTCACGCTGGTGGTACACCCTTCGGTGCCTGCCAACAATATGCAAGAGCTGCTGGCGTGGGTGAAGGCCAACAAGAGCAAGGTGTCGTACGGTAGCTGGGGTGTGGGCTCGTACGCCCACCTGGGTGGCGCATACATGAGCAAGTCCATGAATGCCGACATGAGCCACGTGGCTTACCGCGGTGAAGCACCCATGATCCAGGAGCTGATTGGCGGGCAGTTGCAGCTGTGCTTTTCCAGCGCCCAGAACACCAAGCCGTTCATCGATTCCGGTCGCCTCAAAGCCATTGGTGTAACGGGCAAGGCACGCATGGCCGTGTTGCCCAATCTGCCCACGATCTATGAGCAAGGCGTCACCGATGACGCCTACTCGATCGCAGGCTTTGTCGGCATGGCCCTGCCTGCAGGCACACCCAAAGAGATCGTAGATGTGCTGTACGCCGCACTGCAAGAGGCATCCAAAGACGCCAAGGTCAAAGAGCGTATTGACGGTGCTGGTTTTTTGCCGGTGTTCAGCAGCCCTGAAGAATTTTCAAAAACCTATGCCAAAGCCGTACCTGTGTGGAAGTCACTGATTGAAGTGGCTGAAGCCAAGGTGGACTGATCAAAAAACGATATCAATCAGAGACAAAAAGCATGCAAAAACATTCCCATTCCATCACTCGCCGCATCTTGCTGGCCAGCGCTACTACCTTGCTGGCTGGCAGCGCGCTGGCACAGGCCGCATGGCCCAGCAAGCCCATCACCTTGATCGTGCCTTTCCCTCCAGGAGGCCCCACGGACGTGGTTTCGCGCATTGTGGGCAAGGAGTTGTCTGACCGTCTGGGTCAGCCCATCATTGTGGAAAACAAGGCTGGCGCTTCCGGTGCCATTGCGGCAACCCAGGTCAAACGTGCGGCACCCGATGGCTACACACTGATGACGCTGGCAACCCCTACGCTGTTTGCCCCGCTGTTTTACAAGAACACGGGCTACGAAATTTCCAAGGATTTCACTCCCATCGCCATGGTGTATGACCTGCCCATCGTGATGGTTGTCAATGCTGAAAAGCTGCCTGGTGTCACCACGCTGCCGCAGCTGATTGAAACCGCACGTGCGCAAAAAGGGGCGCTGAACTACACCACCAGCGGTGCAGGCAGCTTTGGTCATATGAGCATGGAGCTGCTCAAGGATCTGGGCAAGTTCGACATGCAACACGTGGCCTACAAGGGTGGCGTGCCCGCAATCACCGACACCATCGGTGGTCAGGTCCCCATCATGTATGCCGATCTGGTCGCCGCTTTGCCACACATCAAATCCGGCAAGCTGGTGGCTGTGGCCGTGGGCTCGCCTGAGCGTGTGAAGGTGATTCCTGAGATCAAGACCATTGCTGAGCAGGGCATTGAAGGCTTCTCTGCTGTCTCGCTGGGCGCATTCCTGGGCCCCAAGGGCATGCCGCCTGCAGTGGTCGAGCGGCTGAACAAGGAAATCAAGGAAATTCTGGCGCAAAAATCAGTGCAAGACCGCATCTTGGGTGCTGGTGCCATTGCGCGCTTCATGCCTGCAGCACAGCTGCAGCAAAGCCTGGCGACCGATTACGCCAAGTGGAGCAAAGTCGTGCGTGAAAAAGGCATGGCTGCTGAGTAAGCTAGTCTGTGCGCCTTCCACCGGCTGAGCCACGTGGAAGGCGGCCATCATGCAGCCTTCACGATCGGTGATGGCTGTATTTTTAAATACTGAATTCATAGCTGCTAGCGCCTGATGTATAAGCGTTAGTGACCGTTTTAACCAAAAATTTCTGAAAGAACAAAGCCATGAAGGTATTGGTCCCAGTCAAGCGCGTGGTGGACTACAACGTCAAAGTCCGTGTGAAGTCTGACGGCACAGGCGTAGATATCGCCAACGTCAAGATGAGCATGAACCCGTTTGACGAAATCGCGGTGGAAGAAGCCGTGCGCCTCAAGGAAAAGGGCGTAGTCACGGAAATCATTGCCGTCTCCTGTGGGGTTGCGCAGTGCCAGGAAACCCTGCGCACGGCCATGGCCATTGGTGCCGATCGTGCCATTTTGGTGGAGACCGATGCTGAGCTGCAGCCCCTGGCTGTTGCCAAACTGCTCAAGGCCCTGGTGGACAAAGAGCAGCCGGGCCTGGTGATTTTGGGCAAGCAAGCCATTGACGGCGACAACAACCAGACGGGCCAGATGCTGGCTGCGCTGGCTGATCTGCCCCAGGCCACCTTCGCCTCCAAGGTGGAAGTTGCAGGCGACAAGGTCAGCGTCACCCGCGAAGTGGACGGAGGTCTGGAGACACTGAGCCTGTCTACCCCCGCCATCATCACCACCGATCTGCGCCTGAACGAGCCCCGCTACGTCACCTTGCCCAACATCATGAAGGCCAAGAAAAAGCAGCTGGACATCGTCAAGCCCGAAGAGCTGGGTGTGGACGTTGCGCCCCGCATCAAGACCTTGAAGGTGGCCGAGCCTGCCAAGCGCGGCGCTGGCGTCAAGGTGCCGGATGTGGCGACCCTGGTGGACAAGCTCAAAAACGAAGCGAAAGTTATTTGACCCCCTGAGCCGCTTCGCGTCTTCCCCCTTGGAGGGGGACGACAGCCTCGCGTCGGGGCGGCCCTAGCTCGCTGTCCCTGATTTTGGGGCGTGCGAATTTGAAGGCCGTTTGCCCTATCCGCAGACTTCGCAAGAACCTCAAAGAATTTTTGGAGTTGAAATGACTTCTCTCGTAATCGCAGAACACGACAACGCCACCATCAAAGGCGCTACCCTGAACACCGTCACGGCCGCTGTAGCCTGTGGTGGTGATGTGCACGTACTGGTCGCTGGTGAAAACGCAGCAGCAGCCGCTGCAGCGGCTGCCCAGATCGCTGGTGTCTCCAAAGTCATCCACGCTGACGGCGCCAGCCTCAAAGACGGTCTGGCAGAAAACCTCACGGCCCAGGTGCTGGCTATTGCTGGTAACTACAGCCACATCCTGTTCCCAGCCACCGCCAGCGGCAAGAACGTTGCCCCGCGTGTAGCGGCCAAGCTCGATGTTGGCCAGATCAGCGACATCACAGCGGTCATCTCGGCGGACACCTTCGAGCGCCCCATCTACGCGGGCAACGCTGTCGCCACCGTGCAATCGTCGGATGCCACCAAAGTCATCACCGTACGCGGCACCGGCTTTGACGCAGCGGCTGCTACGGGCGGCGCAGCGGCGGTGGAAACCACTGCAGCGGTTGCCGACTCAGGCAAGAGCGCCTTTGTGGGCCGTGAAGTCACCAAGAACGACCGTCCCGAGCTGACGGCTGCCAAGATCATCGTCTCCGGTGGCCGCGCACTGGGCAGCGCCGAGAAATTCAACGAAGTCATGACCCCGCTGGCCGACAAGCTGGGTGCAGCCATTGGTGCCAGCCGTGCAGCGGTGGACGCAGGCTACGCTCCCAATGACCTGCAAGTGGGCCAGACCGGCAAGATCGTTGCCCCGCAGCTGTACATTGCAGCGGGCATCTCGGGTGCGATCCAGCACTTGGCGGGCATGAAGGACTCCAAGGTGATCGTGGCGATCAACAAGGATGCGGAAGCACCGATCTTCTCGGTGGCCGACTATGGCCTGGAGGCTGACTTGTTTGTGGCTGTGCCTGAGATGGTGGGCAAGCTGTAAAGAAATTTTCAGTCTTTCAACTGCATGTGAAAAAGGAGCCTTTGAGGCTCCTTTTTTTCACAGTCAGCAGCGCTTGCTGACTCTGCATTCAATACCGAATTTCAGTTCTGGTGGTTGGTTTTTTATTGCGTTGTTCTTGCCAGGGAACAAAACCCCGGCGGAGATGTTTAGCGAATCCGCTGTATCGACCGCTTGAGTTCACAGACAAAAACTGTCGTCATAAGCGTTGACTAAACCGCAGTTGAACGCCGAGCGAGCAGCAGGCCCAGCCCGGCAGCTCCGAGCAATGAGGCGCATATACGGTTAAAGATTTGCTTGCTTCGGGGCTCCACAAACCACTTCCTAAGATGACTTCCGAGGCAGGCGTATGCAGCAATCGCGAGCCACTCTAAAAACAAGAAAACAGTGCCTAAAGTGAAAAATTGTGGTGTGGCGGGCTCTGCAATATCTATGAACTGAGGCAGGAAAGCCGTAAAGATAAGAATCGCCTTGGGGTTGCCTGCAGCAACCAGAAACTCCTGCCGCGCGAGGCTAAAGAGGCTGGCAGTTGCATGAGTGTTGTTTATCTCTTGACCCTGTGGCTTGGCGCGCCACAACTGAAAGGCCAGATAAAAGAGATAAGCAGCTCCAATCAGTTTGATGACATAAAACCCGGCCAGTGATGCTTGCAATACTGCAGCAAGACCAGTCGCTGAAATAGCAATCATGCCAATGAATGCAAGCAGTCGGCCGGCTCCTGCTATTGAGGCAACCCAGAATCCATGGCGAGTGGCGTTTGCCACAGATAGCAAGTTATTAGGCCCCGGAGCCATGTTGAGAGCAAAGCATGCGGGAATGAAGAAAAGCAAAGTTTCTAAAGACATCGTTGTACAGCGCCGGGAGATTTCCGGTGAAACGTTAGCAGATTCAAGTTGCTTATAGCCAGCGCCGAACCTGTTGTCGATAAGTGTCAAACGATGCTCCAAATCGCTGGCGCAAGGCATCTTCCTCGGGACGTATCTGAAAATGCTGCAAATAGGCCATGAATAGCGGTACAGCAAGTAACGCAGACAGCTTGCCCAGCCACAGGGCGAAGGCCAGCAAAAGCAATGCGAAGCCGAGGTACATAGGGTTGCGCGTCCATCGATAAACCCCTCGCACCACCAGTGCGGTAGACGCTGCTGGATGGATCGGGTTGACGGTGGTCTTTGCACTGCGAAACGCTAAAAGGCCTGCAATGCACAGCATCCCCCCGATTACCGCCAGCACCAGGGCGATGATCCATGCTCCTGGAATAGCGATCGCTAGGACGCTGGGCAGGAGCCACATTGCGATCGCGCACAAAGCGCAGAGTGCAACGGGGGGTATGCGCAGAGATAGCCAGGAATTCTTCGTCGGCGGGGATTGAGCGGGCATATGAAGGTCAAACTATTAATTTCTGTGCGAGCACCTTAAAGATTTAAGTTACTTCAATGTCAACACCATGCATGGTGCATGCTTTTTCTGCTGTTCCTTGAGCAACAGGCATGGTCAATCTCGAGTCGGGCAGGCCCTGTTGCTGCGCGAAGGACAAGGTGGCTGCTTTCCCGGCAGTGATGCCAGCACAGATGTGCTCTAAGGCAAGCAGCTTGACCCTACCTTCATTGAAGGGATGTGCTTTCAATGCCCGCGAGCAACAGCACAGACATGGCTGAGCAAGTGGGCTGGTGTGATGGCATGCACTAACGCTCTTGAAAGGCGACCTTCAAGCCCAGAGCTACGTAGATGGCTCCAATCGTTTTACCTTGCCAGCGGCTAAATCTGCCCAAACTTTTCAGTGCTCGGCTCAGTGGCTTGACCGAGAGCGCCAGGAGGCTGGAATAGACGGCGCTAAGTGCCACAAATATGAGGCCTAGCACCATGAACTGAGTAAAACCAGAGCCTGAGCCTGGTTGAACAAACTGCGGCAGGAAGGCCAGGAAAAAAAGTGCGGTTTTAGGGTTCAAGACTTCTGCAGGAATCGCTTCTAGAAAAGCGCGTCCAGCCTTTATGGGTGTGACTTTGGGTAAGGTGGCACTTTGGGGCTTGGCCATGAATGTGCGCACACCCAGATAAATCAGATAAGCCGCACCCAGGTACTTCACAGTGCTGAAAGCCAGAGCGGAGGTCATCAGCAATGCAGAGAGGCCGACTGCAGCAAAAAGCGCGTGAATAAAGTCCCCAGCAGCAATGCCAAGTCCCGTCGCAATGCCGACATTGCGTCCACCTTCAAGGGTTCTACTGAAGACAAGCAGGACAGCGGGCCCTGGTATGAGGAAAAGGCCGATCACGATGGCCACGAATCCGGCTAGCGTTGACAAGTCAATCATGGTTTCTTTTGAGCCTCTAGATGGCTGCAACGGGTATCAAGTGGGGATGCCGCTTACCGCAGCGGTTTGACCATGTTCAGCCAGACCTGTGCGGCATGCACGGATGCTGATGCACCCTCGTTCACATAGCCTAAGGCCTCATAAAACGGCACACGGTCTTGCAGGCACGTCAGTGTCACTGTCTCTCGCTGTGCTGTGCGGGCAACGGTTTCCAGCTGGGACAGCAGCAGGCGGCCAATACCCAGCTTGCGGTGCGCTGGGTGTACGGCCAGACCCAGTACGGTCTGGTGACCTCCAGTTGCGGGGCTGGCGTTCAATTGTTTGAACAGCTCGTCGCGGATATAGCGTTCGGCTACTACAGGGCCGTTGATCAGTCCAATGACTTGTCCATGCAGCTGCGCCACCCAAAAGCAATCGGGAATGCGTTGCAGGCGCAGAGCAAATGCGGCGGGGGTCGCAGCCTCTTGGGGGGTGAAGCAGGTGTTTTCAATGGCGATCAGTTGCGGCAAGTCCTGCGCTGTGGCGGGGCGCAGCAGCAACTGGGGTGGCCTGGCAAGGTTCAAAGTTTCAGACATGGCAGCGATTGTGCATTTGAAGGCGGAGCGGGCATACCGGGCCGGGTGGCTGCAATGAGTCAGCTGGGGGGGGGTAGAAAAATAGCTTCTAACGCTTTTTTATGCAGCGTTAGAAGCTATGTTCATGCAGAGAAGGTGCCTCAAAAAGGCTCCCTTCCCCACCAGAAAGTCGCACCTTAGAAGGTGTGACGCAGACCCACCTGCAAGCCATGCTGCTTGCCGCTGTCGCTCAGCAGTGCTGCAGGCTCCAGACTCATGCCGCCCATCGCAGCGCTGTAGTCCTCGTTCTTCAGGAATGAGTAGGTGCCGTACAGTGCTGTGCGCTTGGACAGGTGGTGCTCATAGCCCAGAGAGAGCTGGTCGGCCTTGAGCTTGGTAGCTACCCCTACGGGCTGGTAGCGGTAGTGGTTATATGAGGCCTTCACCACACCGGCTGCCCCCACGGGCAGGGCTGTACCCAGCGAGTAAGTCTCGCTCTTGACGGTAGACAAGCCTGCTGGCGTGTTGCGTGCTTGGCGGTATGCTCCAGTCAGCTTGATGCTGCCAAAGTCATAGCTGCTGCCCAGTGCGTAGGCCCGCTGACGGATGTTGGCTCCCGTGAAGTCGACGTTGTTTTGCTGCTCCACCGCCAGACTGGCAGACCATGGCCCCTGATCGTATGAAACGGCTGCGTCGTAGTAAGCCTTGGTTTTCCAGGTGCTGTGGCTGGTTTCGCCGAAAGCGTAGTTGGCAGACAAAGTCACACCGCCAAAGCTGGGCGAGACATAACCGACCAGGTTGTCTTTGCGCTTGTCGTCGTTGTTGCCAATGCCCCAGGCTTGCGAGCCGCCGATGCCCGAGTGTTTGAAGACGTCATAGCGTTTCATGGCTTTGTAAGCTGCGGTTTCGTCTCGGCCCACGTTCACTTCACCAAAACTGCCTTTCAGCCCGATGGTGGCGCGACGCTTGAAGTCGAGGCCGTTGCCCGAGTCACCAGAGCCAGAGTCTGCGTTGATGCCGGATTCCAGCCAGAACTGTGCCTTGAGACCGCCACCCAGGTCTTCCACGCCGCGCAGGCCAAAGTAGCTGTCTTTGTTGCCACCCGATTTCAGGCCAGACCATGTGTTTTGCCCATCGATCACCGTGGCAGCAGCATCTACGTTGCCAAACAGCGTGAGGGACGATTGTGCAAATGCAGAGCCCGCTGCAGCTGCAGCCAGAAAGGGCAGGGAAGCGATGAGTTTTTTCTTCATTGTCTTCATCTGGAAACTCCAATCTGAGAGGTTAACTTGCAGATTTTTTTTGTGTTTTCTGGCAAATTGAAGTTCATTGATTTAACAGATTGTTGCAGTTTTTTGCATGCTGTTAATGCCGTGATCAAGATGTTTTGAGCTCTATGGAGGCTGCAGGCAGGCATTAAAAAAGCTGCCCTCAGGCAGCTTTGGTGGGGATGCGGTTGCGCAGATTTACATCAGCAGGTGTTCACCAGCGTTGTCACCGCCCAAGATGACGTAGTTGACCTTGCGGATGTCCAGCAATTTGGTGCCGCCGGAGTAGCTGATGGACGATTGCACATCCTGCTCCATCTCGATCAGCGTATTCATCAGCGGGCCCTTGACGGGTTCCAGGATGCGCTTGCCTTCGACGTGCTTGTACTCGCCCTTGTTGAAGTCGGACGCCGAGCCGTAGTATTCCTTGAACAGCTCGCCATTCACTTCCACGGTCTTGCCGGGGGATTCCTCATGGCCTGCAAACAGCGAACCAATCATCACCATGGTGGCACCAAAGCGGATGCTCTTGGCAATGTCACCGTGGCTGCGGATGCCGCCATCAGCAATGATGGGCTTGGTGGCCACGCGTGCGCACCACTTCAGGGCCGACAGCTGCCAGCCGCCTGTGCCAAAGCCGGTCTTGAGCTTGGTGATGCACACCTTGCCGGGGCCTACGCCCACCTTGGTGGCGTCAGCGCCCCAGGCTTCCAGATCGATCACGGCTTCAGGGGTGGCCACGTTGCCAGCAATCACGAAGGCTGCGGGGATCTTGGCCTTGATGTACTGAATCATGTTCTTGACGCTGTCGGCATGGCCGTGGGCGATGTCGATGGTGATGTACTCGGGGCAGATGTCGTCGGCCACAAAGCGGTCCACGATGGCGTAGTCCGCTGCTTTGACGCCCAGAGAGATCGACGCAAACAGGCCTTGCGACTGCATGGCCTTGGTGAACAGGACGTTGTCGATGTCAAAGCGGTGCATCACGTAGAAATAGCCGTGTTGCGCCAAGAATTTGCAGATCTTCTCGTCCAACACGGTTTTCATGTTGGCGGGTACGACGGGCAGGCGGAAGGTGCGGCCACCCAGCTCAACGCTGGCATTGCATTCCGAGCGGCTTTCCACGCGGCACTTGCGGGGCAGCAGCAGTACGTTGTCGTAGTCGAAGATTTCCATGATTTCCAAGCTCCAGAAAGGTCACGGCGGGAATCTCACCCGCCTCAATTTTCAAAGTAGGCGCTTGGTCTGGAGGCCGGTTTTTTGGCAGGCAAGCAAATTGCGGCCAAAAAAAACCGGACCACAAAAACTTGGGCCCGGTGATTGATTCTATATGTGCTGGCATACCCTTGGTGCATGCATGTTCGAATGAGCGGTATATGCGCAGGCATATACCGCTGTGCGGCGGGATGCACTTGTCCGTGCCTGGGGTGGTTCACACTTCCTACAATGCGAGGATGTTCCCAATCGACTTGCTTGACGGTGCCCATGGTGGCACGCCTTCTTCTCAGAATTCACCCCTGCTGCAAGGGCTGAATGACGAACAGCGTGCCGCTGTGACGTTGCCACAGGGCCATGCACTGGTGCTGGCAGGTGCTGGTTCGGGCAAGACCCGGGTGCTCACTACGCGCATTGCATGGCTGCTGCAAACAGGGCAGGTCTCGCCCGGCGGCATCATGGCCGTGACGTTTACAAACAAGGCAGCCAAAGAGATGACGGCGCGACTGTCTGCCATGCTGCCTTACAACGTGCGCGGCATGTGGATTGGCACCTTCCACGGTCTGTGCAACCGTTTGCTGCGTGCCCACCATGTGGCCGCTGGCCTGCCAGCCACCTTCCAGATTCTGGATACACAGGACCAGCTGTCTGCGGTCAAACGCCTGTGCAAGCAGTACGGTGTAGACGATGAACGCTTTCCGCCCAAGCAACTGACGTGGTTCATTGCAGGCTGCAAGGAAGAGGGCATGCGCCCGCAGGATGTGCCGGTGGCCGATCCTGATACGAAAAAGAAGGTAGAGCTGTACGCGCTGTACGAGGCGCAATGCCAGCGCGAAGGGGTGGTGGACTTTGGTGAGCTGATGCTGCGCAGTTTTGAACTGTTACGCGATGACGCTGCGTTGCGCGCCCATTACCAGCAGCGTTTTCGGTTTTTGCTGGTCGACGAGTTTCAGGACACCAACAAGCTGCAGTACGCATGGCTCAAGCAGCTGGCGGGCGAATTTGTCAACGGCAAGATGCAATCTACCAGCAGCGTGCTGGCCGTGGGGGACGATGACCAGAGCATCTATGCCTTCCGTGGTGCGCGTGTGGGCAATATGAGCGACTTTGTGCGCGAGTTTGATGTGCAGCACCAGATCAAGCTGGAGCAGAACTACCGCAGCTACGGCAATATTTTGGACAGCGCCAATGCGCTGATCGAGCACAACAGCCAGCGCCTGGGTAAGAACCTGCGCACTGATCAGGGTGCGGGCGAGCCGGTGCGTGTGATGGAGTCACCCACCGATCTGGATGAAGCCAGTTGGATCGTGGGAGAGATCAAGGATCTGGTGCGCAACGACGGCTACAGCCGCCAGGAAATCGCCATTTTGTACCGCAGCAATGCGCAAAGCCGGGTGATTGAAAGCAAGCTGTTCAACGCAGGCATTCCTTACCGGGTGTATGGCGGCCAGCGGTTTTTTGAGCGCGCTGAAATCAAGCATGCACTGGCCTATTTGCGGCTGATTGAAAATCCGCACGACGACACCAGCTTTATGCGCGTGGTGAACTTTCCTGCGCGTGGCATTGGCGCTCGCAGCGTAGAGACGCTGCAGGAAACCGCACGTGCTGCCGGGTGCTCGCTGAACGACGCGGTAACGGCCGTAGGTGGCGCAGCAGGCACCAAGCTGCAAGGCTTTGTGGCCAAGATGGATGTGCTGCGCGAAGAAGCAGAAGGCAAGACATTGCGCCAGACCATTGAGCGGATGCTGGAAGTCAGCGGCTTGATTGACCACTACGGCACGGAAAAAGAAGGCCAGGACCGCATCGAGAACTTGAAGGAATTGATCAACGCGGCCGAAAGCTTTGTGACGCAAGAAGGTTTTGGCAAGGATGCGGTGGCGCTGCCCATGGATGAAACGGGTGCTCCGCTGACGCAAAGCCCTGCCAGCCAAGGCTTGGATACCAGCTTGCCGGTGCTGGACCTGCCCCTGAATGGCACAGATGCAGAGACGGGCGAAACCCTCTCGCCGCTGCAAGCCTTTTTGGTGCATGCGGCGCTGGAGGCCGGCGACAACCAGGCCCAAGCTGGTCAGGATGCGGTGCAAATGATGACGGTACACGCCAGCAAGGGGCTGGAGTTTGATGTGGTGTTCATTGGTGGCCTGGAAGAAGGTTTGTTTCCGCACGAAAACGCCATGAGTGACCGTGGTGGTCTGGAAGAAGAACGCCGCCTGATGTATGTGGCCATCACCCGGGCACGCAAGCGCCTGTACCTGAGCCACTCACAAAGTCGCATGCTGCATGGGCGAACCACGTTCAATCTGCCCAGCCGGTTTATTGATGAGTTGCCCGAGAGCGCACTCAAGTGGATCAGCGCCAAGGGAGGCTTTGGCAGTTTTGCGCCTAAGAGCGCAGCGGGCAGCGGTTGGCAGTCGGGTGCCAGAGGTCAATTTGGTGCATATAGCCCCAAAGGCCCTGAAGTGTTTGCCAACCCGGTGGTGCCAGCTCAAAAGGCTGCCCCCGCGCACGGCATTGCCAAGGGCCTGACGGTGTTTCACACCAAGTTTGGCGAAGGCAAGGTACTGGCTGTGGAAGGGGCGGGTGATGATGCGCGGGCGCACATCAACTTCCCGCGCCATGGAGCCAAGTGGCTGGCGCTGGCCATTGCCAAGCTGACTATCGTGGATTAAGACCCGCTGGCCATCACCTCCGACACACACCAAAGACTTGCTGGGTGGTGTGAACGGCTCAAATGAAGCAGACAGATAGAGCAATAAAAAAGGGACGCAGAAGGCGTCCCTTTTTTATTGCGGCTTGTGCCGCTTATTTGTAGTCGTAGGTGACATCGTCCACGTGCAAAGTGCGCTCTTCGTCAGGTGGCGAGAAGCAGTCACGGAAGGTGAAGACGGCAGAGGTCAGGAACATGGTGACCAAGGCCATGCCCAGCATGACGGTCAAAATATTGGCTGCCAGTGCCACAGCAGAGCCCAGCAGCAAGGACAGCACCACGGTGATCAGTGACAGTGCAAGACCTGCACCAATGGCCAGACCCAGCCAGCCAATGGCATAGATGAAAAAAGCGCGGAAATTGCGTACACAGGCAACAACGCTGAAGAACACCGCTTTGACGGGAGACACGCCATGCCATTGCACCAGGGCCGGTGCATGCCACATCAGCATGGCCAGCAGGTTGTAGAGAAAAAAGCCGCCCCACAGGGCAATGTGAAAACCGGGCTGCTGCACCAGCTCTTCAGCCATTTCGGGGGTAATGGGCTCGTTGCTCAGAGACAGACGGGCCAGACTGCCGTCGTCAAACAGCGAGGTCAGCGCCACGATCAGCATGATGCCTACGGCGTAGAAAACGCCCAGAATGGCCAGAGCCTTGGTGCGTGGGTTGTCGCCACGAAAGGGGGCAATGACCAGGCTGGGGCGTGGAATACGGTCTTGAGAGGCCTCTGCTGCGCCCAGCATCATGATCAGAAATACCGAGGGCATGAGAACGAGGGCAATGTAGGGGCCAATGATAGGCAGCATGCCAATCAGCGACACGGCTGCCATGCTGAGAAACAGCAGTGCAGTCAGTGCCATGGGCTGGCGCCAGAAGGTTTGCATGCCCAGCTTGACCCATTGCAGGCCTGTGCTGGCAGGAACGATATGAAGTTTCATGTCTGTGTGGTACGCAAGAAAAAAGCCACTCAAAGCAGCGCTTGCGATCTGCTGAACTGTACCCCACACCTCACCAGCAGAGTGTGGCGTGGGGCTGCTGTGGCTTGAGCTTACGCCGTCAGCGGGTGGGCTAGCCTTGCAGGGTAGGCCACGCGCTGGCGCAGCACCCGCTCAAAGTGGGTGGGGTCGTGAGGCACCAGCATGGCAGCTTCACGAGGCAGATAAAAGTCCCACAGGCGTGAAATCCAAAACCGCAGTGCGCCAGCGCGCAGCATGGCGTTGAACAGCTGGCGCTCCGCAGCTTGCAGCGGGCGCACGGCCTGATAGGCATCCAGCATGGCCTGTGCCTTGGCGGCATCGTGTGCACCGGTGGCATGGTCAATGCACCAGTCGTTCAGACACACGCACAGGTCAAACAGGAAAGAATCTACGCCGGCAAAGTAAAAGTCAAAAAAGCCGGTGAGTGTTTCACCTTCAAACATGACGTTGTCGCGAAACAGGTCGGCGTGTACGGGGCCGCGGGGCAGGGCCTGGTAGGCGCTGGATGCGGCCGTGTGGTTCTGAAAGGCCAGCTCGGACTGCAGCAGCTCGGCAGTGGCAGGCTCCAGGTGTGGCAATACCACGGGCGCTGTCTCGTTCCACCAGGGCAGGCCGCGAAGGTTGGGTTGCTCGCGGTCGTAATTGCGCCCAGCCAGGTGCATACGCGCCAGCATGTCGCCCACTGCCGCACAGTGCACGGGCTGAGGCTGCAACTGGCTTTTGCCGCGCAGTTTTTGCACGATGGCCGCGGGCTTGCCGCAGACTTTGTGCAAGATGTCGCCACTCTTTGCATCTGCCTGTGGGTCGGGCACCGGAATGCCTGCGTGCGCCAGGTGTTTCATCAGATAGAGATAAAAGGGCAACTGTTCGGCAGTCAGGCGCTCAAATAATGTGAGTACCCACTCCCCTTGATCTGTTGTCAGGAAGTAGTTGGTGTTTTCAATGCCACCTTGAATGCCACGCAGCTCGGTGAGCTGGCCCAGGGGAACGCGGCGCAGTAAATCGCGCGCGTCTTTGTCAGAAACTTCGGTAAAAACGGCCATCGCTCAGGATGAAAGAAAGAAAAAAGCCTGCTGCGGCGATTGCGCGACAGCAGGTGAGGAAAAAAGAGGGGGCTTAGAACTGCAGAGCGCGCCAGACGCGGCGGCCATTGGTGCCGTCGGCACCTTCAGCGTTCTGAGGTTGCACCTCGTAAGCAGGCAAATTACCCACCTTGGGTTGAACGGTAATGTTCTTGGTTTCGCCACCTACACGCAATTCGTCCACACGGCTGCCTTCGTCTTCGACGCGAATGCGCTCAATACGTTGATTGCGTTTATCGCCCTTTTGCTCCGTATTTTGCAGCTGCTCTGAAGCTTGTGCATTGGGTTGGGGCGAGTTTTCGCCCTTGTCCTGTGCCAGCACGGGGGCTACGGCCAGGAAGGAGGTGAGGATGATGGTGGCTGCGCGCATACCTAAATTGTAGAGGGCAGGCACAATTCCAGCTATGAGCAATTCCAAGACACTGGTGCTGGTAGACGGATCCAGCTATCTGTACCGCGCCTACCACGCTATGCCCGACCTGCGGGCTGTGCCCGGAGACCCCAGCAGCCCGGCTACGGGCGCCATCCGGGGCATGATCAATATGATGCAGGCGCTGCGCAAAGAAGTGGTGGCGGATTACGCAGTGTGCGTGTTCGACGCCAGCGGTCCCACCTTTCGCGATGCCATGTACACCGAGTACAAGGCCACACGCTCACCCATGCCAGACGATCTGCGCAGTCAGATCGAGCCCATCCACACGGTGGTGGATCTGCTGGGCTGGAAAGTGGTGGCCGTGCCGGGCGTAGAAGCTGATGATGTGATCGCCACGCTGGCGAACATGGCGGCTGCGCAGGGCATGAACGTGATCGTCTCCAGCGGCGACAAAGACCTTTCCCAGCTCGTCAATGAACGTATCACCATCATCGACACCATGAACGGCAAGCGCCGTGATGTGGCAGGGGTGACCACTGAGTTTGGTGTGCCGCCCGAGAAGATGATCGACTTTCAGGCGCTGATTGGCGACACCGTGGACAACGTGCCTGGCGTGACCAAGGTGGGCCCGAAGACGGCTGCCAAGTGGCTGGAAGAGTACGGCACGCTGGACAATCTGATTGCCCATGCCGACGCCATCAAGGGCGTGGCAGGCAACAACTTGCGCGAAGCGATTGCCAGTGGGCAGCTGGCGTTGAGCCGCCAGCTGGTGACCATGAAAACCGACTGTGATTTGGCAGAGCATGTGCCCGGCCTGCCTGCGTTTGATGACATCACACTGGACGAGCCTGATGCCGCAGGCCTGCTGCCCTTTTACGAGCAATATGGCTTCAAGGGACTGGCGCGTACGCTGGGCGTGCCGGCGCCAGAGGCGTCAGCCCCTGCCGCTGCAGCCAAGGCCAAAGCTGCGCCGCCCTCGCCCCAGGGCGATATGTTTGATGCAGATGATGCCGCCGCAACCGAAGTGGCTGTGGCGGCGCAGCAGCGTGACGTGGTCTACACCACCATCCTGACCGAGGCACAGCTGGACCAGTGGCTGGGGAAAATTCAAGCAGCCACGCTGACCGCGATTGATACGGAAACGGATTCGCTGGATGAAATGCTGGCGCAGATTGTTGGCATCTCTTTCAGTGTGCAGGTGGGCGAAGCTGCCTATATTCCGCTGCGCCACGAAGGCATGGATGTGCCTGAGCAACTGCCTTTGACCATGGTGCTGGAGCGCCTCAAGCCCTGGCTGGAAAACCCCAGCATGAAAAAGCTGGGCCAGAACGTCAAGTACGACCAGCACGTGTTTGCCAACCACGGCATCAGCGTGCGCGGCTATGCACATGACACCATGCTGCAAAGCTATGTGCTAGAAGTGCACCGCCCGCACAACCTGACCAGCCTGGCGCTGCGCCACGTGAACCGCACCGGCATGACTTACGAAGACCTGTGCGGCAAGGGCAAAGGACAAATTCCGTTTGCACAGGTTGCCGTGGACAAGGCGGCTGCGTATTCGTGCGAAGACTCTGACCAGACGCTGGATGTGCATGGCGTGCTGTGGCCGCAGCTGGAAAACGATGCCAAGCTGCGCCACATCTATGAACTGGAAATTGCGACCAGCGAAGCGCTGTTTCGCATTGAGCGCAATGGCGTACGCATTGACGCCGGTGCGCTGGCGCGCCAGAGCAATGATTTGGGCGCACGCATCTTGCAGCTGGAAAACGAGGCGTATGAGATTGCAGGCCAGACCTTCAATCTGTCCAGTCCCAAGCAACTGGGCGAAATTTTCTTTGACAAGCTGGGCATGCCCGTTGTCAAGAAAACGGCGACCGGTGCGCGCAGCACGGATGAAGAAGTGCTGGAAAAGCTGGCAGAAGACTACCCGCTGCCCGCCAAGTTGCTGGAGCACCGCTCGCTGTCCAAGCTCAAGGGCACTTACACCGACAAGCTGGCGCAAATGGCCATTGCACGCACTGGCCGTGTGCACACGCACTATGCGCAGGCCGTGGCGGTGACCGGGCGTTTGTCCAGCAATGACCCAAATTTGCAGAACATTCCGGTGCGTACCCCTGAAGGGCGGCGTGTGCGTGAAGCCTTTGTGGCCCCTGAAGGCAAGCTGATTGCCAGCGCTGATTACTCGCAAATTGAGCTGCGCATCATGGCCCACCTGTCGGGCGATGAAGCTTTGCTCAACGCCTTCAAAAATGGTCTTGACGTGCACAAGGCCACTGCAGCGGAGGTGTTTGGCGTGAGCGTGGATGCCGTCAGCAGCGAGCAGCGCCGCTATGCCAAGGTGATTAACTTTGGCCTGATCTACGGCATGAGCAGCTTTGGCCTGGCCAAGAACCTGGGCATTGAAACCAAGGCCGCAGCGGCGTATATCGACAAATACTTCCAGCGCTACCCCGGCGTTAAGCGCTACATGGATGAAACCGTCGAGCTGGCGCACGCCCAAGGCTATGTGGAGACCGTCTTTGGCCGTCGCCTGTACCTGCCTGAAATTAACGGAGGCAGTGGCCCACGCAAGAAAGCTGCGGAGCGTGCGGCGATCAATGCCCCCATGCAAGGGACTGCGGCGGATCTGATCAAAAAAGCCATGGTTGCCGTGCAGGCCAAGCTGGATGCAGAAAAGCCGAATATTCAGGTCATCATGCAGGTGCACGATGAATTGGTGTTTGAGCTGCCGGCTGCGGAAGAGGGCTGGGTGCGCGCGCACATTCCGGGCGTGATGGCCAGCGTGGCTGAGCTGTCAGTGCCGCTGCTGGCAGAAGTGGGCGTGGGCGAGAACTGGGAAAAGGCTCATTGAGCCGTTGTCTCCAAAGATGCTCTGCCAGGAGGGGGCATCTGCTATAAAAAAGTCGGCCAAAGGTCGGCTTTTTTATGCGTAGATTGCGGTGTGAGCCACGAGCTGGTGGCATCGATCTGAAAATGCGTTGAATAATAAAAGAGCACCTAGTGCTTGCTGATAAATGTTTTCAGATACTTTTCATATGCAATCTCCCGTATAGGCTGCCTTAATAGCTATATTTTTTAAATGTCCCATTTGCAAAACACATTCATAAGGCCGTCATCTCTCACCCCTGCGGTACGTATGGGGCTTTCCATATCGGTGGCTACGGGCCTGTATGGCATTTCCTTTGGTGCTCTGGCAGTCGCTGCAGGTCTGAGCATCTGGCAGACCATGGCCCTGAGTGCGCTGATGTTTACAGGGGGGTCGCAATTTGCCTTTATTGGCGTGATTGCTGGCGGGGGGGCTGGATCGGCCGCATTGGGTGCAGCCACGTTGCTGGGGGTGCGCAACGCGGTCTATGGCATGCAGATGAACCGGATGCTGCAGCCCAAGGGCTGGCGCAAATACCTGGCTGCACAGGTCACGATCGATGAATCGGCCGCAACAGCATCGGGGCAGATCGATGCTGCAGAGCAAAGCCGCGGTTTCTGGACAGCGGGTGTCGGTGTGTTTGTGCTGTGGAACGTCTTCACTTTTGTGGGTGCCTGGCTGGGCGATGCTTTGGGTGATCCGCGCCAGTGGGGCCTGGATGGTGCGGCGGTAGCGGCTTTTCTTGGCCTGCTGTGGCCCCGTTTGCAGCAGCGTGAGCCCGTGGCACTGGCTGTGCTGTGCGGCGTGCTGACGGCTTTGGCTGTGCCTTTGCTGGCACCTGGCTTGCCAATTTTGGTGGCTGCCGTGGTAGGCGCCGCATGGGGCTGGTGGCGCAGCGCGGTTGCGCAAACCGCTGGTTTGAGCACCGAGGAGGCCTTATGAGTCTGGATCTGTGGCACTGGATTGTGCTGGCAAGTGCCGCTGCCTTTGCGTTGAAGCTGGCAGGGTATGCCGTCCCTGCACGGTGGCTGCAAAGCCCCAGAATGGTGCAAGTGGCAGCATCCATGACCGTGGCTTTGCTGGCGGCCTTGACCGTGATGAATACGTTCGCAGCAGGCACAGTGCTGGTGGCAGATGCGCGATTGGCAGCTTTGGTGGTAGCGGGCGTTGCTTTGTGGCTACGGGCTCCGTTTTTACTGGTGGTGCTGCTGGGGGCTGCCAGTGCGGGCATCACCCGCTGGCTGATGCAGGGGTAGCATCAGCGGGCAGCGCTGCCTTGTGGTGCCGCGCACCTCAACACGGTGAGGCATGGAGTTCACGCCACGATTGTGGGCGCAGCACCTGCAGCAATGGATATGATTCTCATTTGCCAGTTTCCATGACCACATCACGGCAGCAAGTGCGGTGAATGCATCGCCTTGCAGGGACGCATTTTTTTCTCTGTACCCCTTGACAGCTTGTGTAGGCTGTTTAGAGCGGGAGACTGGGGCAGTGAAAAGCACCCATTGGAACAACTCAGTCAGCAGCAAGGCGCGCAGCAAGTCTTGACCTGTTTAGAGAAAATACTGCGCAGTTGAGGCCACAGGCCTGAGAGAAAACATTTGCTATGACATTGGTCGCCATTATTTTGGCTACTCTGGCTTCCGGGATCGGAAGCGTCTGGGTGGCTAACTTTCTTCTGAAAGCCGGCTTTGGGAAAAACCAAAGTGACCGCGCTCAGCAAGGTCTATTGAGTCTTTCAGCGGGCGCGTTGCTGGCAACGGCCTTCATGCATTTATTGCCAGAAGCTTTCAACAGCGAAGCCAGTGCCCATGATTTATTCATGACGCTGCTCATTGGCGTGGTATTTTTCTTTCTACTGACCAAAGCCGAGCTTTGGCACCACGGCCATGAGCACCAGCATGAGCCGCATGACCATGATCACGCCCATCACCACGGCGGGCATACCCACCAGCACAGTCATAAAAGCGGTGGCTGGTCTTTGCTGACCGGCGACAGCGTGCATTGCTTTGGCGATGGCATCCTGATTGCCTCTGCCTTTGTGGCGGATATGCGCCTGGGGCTGATTGCGGCCGTTTCTGTCCTGGCCCACGAAGTGCCTCACCATATTGGTGACTTGGTGGTGCTGCGCAACAGCAGCCATAAGAGCCTGGCTTTGCTGAAAGTTTCCTTGGCGGGTGCTGTGACGGCTCTGGGCGGAATTACCGGCTATTTCCTGGTGGGCCGTCTGGCCGAGTCCTTGCCGTATTTTCTGGTGGTGGCATCCAGCAGTTTTGTCTATGTGGCGCTGTCTGACTTGATCCCTCAGTTGCAAAAACGCCTGTCAGCCAAAGAAACTCTGGTGCAAGTGGTGTGGCTGGTTACCGGGATTGTGTTGGTGACAGTGGTCAGTGGCTTGGCACACGGTGGTCACGCGCACTGACAAGTGGCGTGCGGCGCATTCAAAAATGGCACCCATTGGTGCCATTTTTTTGCGCTGTACGCTTTCCAATCCGTTAGCGCGACCCTTGGTACGTGGCTGCTTCGTAGCCTGGCGTATCTGTGTGCTGTAGCTGTCTGCTGCGCCGTACATGTCTTCGTCTTGCTGGGGGCGCTCTAGTGGCGTTCAGGCAGGCTCGGCTTGCTGGGTGTGTGTGCTGTTGCGCAAGACGCCTTGAATGGCAGAACGCACAGAAGACAGCTGACGGCGAGACACTTGCAAAATCTCTGGAACGCCGTGCAGGCGCATGGCCCAGCATTCGCCTTCTTCATCGGTGTAATTTTTTTCCAGCACACGCATTTGCGCGGGGTTGACCAGGGCGTTGCGGTGAATGCGCACAAACTGATTGGGAAAGCGGTGTTCCAGCTCACTGAGTGAACTATCCAGGATGAACGTGCGTGATGCCGTGCGCACGGTGACGTACTTTTGTTCGGCCTTGAGGTACACGATCTGGTGCAATGGCACGCGTTCGGCGCGGCCGCGGTCTCGAATGACCAGTGCAGGGGCGCTATCGGTTGTGTTGGTGGTGCCTTGCAAAGCACGCATGCGCCGAATTTTTGCAATGGCTTGCTGTAGTCGCTCCAGCCGCACGGGCTTGGTAAGGTAATCCACGGCATCCACTTCAAACGCGCCAGCGGCGTACATGGAATGAGCGGTGACGAAGACAATAGCCGGAGCGGGGTTCATGTTGCGCAGCATTTGCGCCAGAACCATGCCGTCAGGGCCAGGCATCTGAATGTCGAGCAAGACAACATCCACAGGCAGCTCAGTGCGTTGCAGGAAGTCTTGGGCATGGGCCACATTCGCTGCTTCTTCGACGATGAATGGAGAAGAGGGGTCTTCGCATTCGCTCAACAAGACTCGCAAACGGTTACGGGCCAACAGTTCATCATCGACGATCAGCACATGCATCTCTTATCTCCGGATGGTTATGGTTATGTACTTAACTGGACGGCAGAGAGATTCGAACTTCAAAAACATCATCTTTTTGCACTGCACTGAACGTTGCCTGAACATCGTGCAATAAGCGCAAACGCCGCTCTACGTTAGCAAGGGCCATGCCCTGACCTTTGGTAGCTGCAGCCTTGTCTCCTTGGCGTCTCGATGCACTCAGTGTATTGGTGACGCATAACAAAATGGATTTTTTTCGTAAGAGTCGCGCTGAGATTGTTACTTTCGCGCCAATGATTGAGGGTTCCACCCCATGTTTGACAGCGTTTTCTACCAAGGGCTGCAGGAGAAGTGGTGGCAAACCGACATTCAGGGTAGCGGGATCCAGGTCCCACTCCACCTGCAGCCGATTGCCGAAACGAATTTGCTCGATGTCGAGATAACGTTGGGCCAATTCAATTTCTTCGTGCAGTGCAATAGTGCTGCGCGGGTCTTGCAGCGTGGCTCGAAATAAATCACTCAGGTCTTCCAGTAGCCGTTCTGCTTTAGCGGGGTTTTCGCGCACCAGCGCGATGGCACTGTTGAGGGCGTTGAACAGAAAGTGCGGTCGTATGTGCGCTTGCAGCGCCGTGAGCTGTGCTTTGGTGGCTGCAGGGGTGCGGCCCTCGGCGCGCAGCACCAGGTAGCCCACAATGACGGCGGCCATCAGCCCGCCTGCGACGGCATTGGCCAGCCAGTGCATGCGCCCTACATCGCCAGTGATGGCCAGCATGGCTGTGGCGTAAAGACCTGCAACCACGCCCAGCGCGATACCGGTGGCGTATTGGTGTGGACCATCCATGCGGTGCAGGGCGCGCTTAAGGCTGCAGGCCATGAGCAGCCACACTAAAGTGCCAGGCAGCCCTCCACTGGTCAGCCAGGCGGTGTGCAGAAGCCACTCCCGGGCATTCGGGCTGGCGTAAAGCGACGCAACAGCCAGAGCCACTTCCACCCCCAGTACAGCGCGTAAAACTACGCCCAGATGGCAGGCGTCAAAAATTAAAACAGGTAGCGCTGCACTAGGCTGAGGGGTTGTCGTATCCGAAGATTCGAAAGAAGGCGATTGGCTCGATAAAATTTGCGGCTTGTGCATAGGGCATCCGGGTGTTCCGGGTGTCAGTCGTAATTGGAAATTCTGCCCTCCCATGTCTGATAACACCAACACACAGCCCTCCCAAAACCAGCTCGACACCAAGGCTCAGGCGTGGTCAGCGTTGTTTTCTGAGCCAATGAGCGATTTGGTCAAGCGTTATACCTCCAGCGTTTTCTTTGATCAGCGCATGTGGAAGGCTGATATCACGGGCAGCTTGGCCCATGCAGAAATGCTGGCTGCGCAAGGCGTGATTGGTCAGGACGACTATGCCTCCATCCAAAAAGGCATGGCGCAAATCAAGCAAGAAATCGAATCTGGCGCTTTTGAGTGGAAGCTGGATCTGGAAGATGTGCACTTGAACATTGAAGCGCGCCTGACGGCTTTGGTGGGCGATGCGGGCAAGCGCCTGCACACGGGCCGTAGCCGCAATGACCAGGTGGCCACCGATGTACGCCTGTGGTTGCGCGACGAGATCGATCTGATCGAAGGTCTGCTCAAAGAGCTGCAGCTGTCTCTGGTGGAAGTGGCCGAAAAGAACGTAGAAGTCATCCTGCCCGGCTTTACCCACTTGCAAGTGGCGCAGCCTGTGAGCTTTGGCCACCACATGCTGGCTTACGTTGAAATGTTCAAGCGCGACGCTGAACGCATGCTGGACGTGCGCAAGCGCGTGAACGTTTTGCCTCTGGGCTCTGCCGCCTTGGCTGGTACCACTTACCCGCTGGACCGTGAGCGTGTTGCAAAGACGCTGGGGATGGAAGGCGTGTCGCAAAACTCGCTGGACGGTGTCAGTGACCGTGACTTCGCCATCGAATTCTCGGCTGCCGCTTCGCTGTGTATGGTGCACGTGAGCCGCTTGTCGGAAGAGCTGATCATCTGGATGAGCCAGAACTTTGGCTTTATCAAGATTGCCGACCGTTTCACAACGGGCTCGTCCATCATGCCCCAGAAGAAAAATCCCGATGTGCCTGAGCTGGCGCGTGGCAAAACAGGCCGCGTAGTGGGCCACCTGATGGGCTTGATTACTTTGATGAAGGGCCAGCCTCTGGCCTACAACAAGGACAATCAGGAAGACAAAGAGCCGCTGTTTGACACCGTGGACACCCTGAAGGACACGCTGCGCATCTTTGCTGAAATGATGGGCGGTCAGGTCAATCCAGCCACTGGCGCCAAAGAAGGCGGTATCACCGTCAACGCGGCCAATATGCGCGCTGCTGCCTTGAAGGGCTACGCCACCGCCACCGATCTGGCGGACTACCTGGTCAAGAAGGGCCTGCCTTTCCGCGATGCCCACGAAACTGTGGCCCACGCCGTGAAGCTGGCCAGCGCCAAGGGCGTGGACTTGAGCGAGCTGCCTCTGGCGGAGCTGCAGTCCTTCAACCCCAGCGTAGAGGCTGATGTGTTTGAGGTGCTGAGCCTGGAGGGTTCACTCAACGCACGCAATACCCTGGGTGGCACTGCGCCTGCGCAAGTTCGCATTCAACTGGTCAAGCACCGCGCACGTTTGGCGGGATGACCGCGACGTTTTTGCTTGATCGAGCGGATTGAAACATCAAGAAAAAGGGACGCTGAAGGCGTCCCTTTTTCTTTGTTGGTGCCTTGCTTGCAGAGATTGCGTGCATTAAGTGGCGAATGGATGCATCACGATTTGCTATGTTTTTTGTAGAATTTTTGCGTTTTTCGACTGATAAGCTAGCAGATGGCCGTGTATGGCTGCTTTTATTTTTAACTGCTGGAGAAATTAGTGACCCACGCTTCACGTCGTCGATTCCTTGCCCAAACTGCTGCCCAAGCAGCGCTGCTGGCTACAGCCAGCGTGGCAGGGGCCCGCTGGGCGTGGGCTGCAGACAAACCTGTGCGCATCCTGGTTGGTTTTCCACCCGGCGGGGGCACAGACGTGATTGCACGTTTGCTCCAGGAGCCGCTGAGCCAGCGCTTGGGGCGCACGGTCATCATTGAAAACAAGCCCGGTGCGGGCGGGCAGATTGCGGCGCAGCAACTCAAAGCCTCGGTGGCTGATGGCACGACGCTGTTCTTGACGCATGACCACAGCATCTCCATCTTGCCGCAGGTGGTGCGCCATGCAGGGTTTGAACCGGCACTCGATTTTGAGCCTGTGGGGGGCTTTGCCTCATTTGTGAATACGTTTGCGGTATCGTCCCTGCATCCAGCCAAGACTTTTGAGGAATATCTGGACTGGGTGCGTCAAGCTGCGGGTGGCCGCAGTGCGGTGGGTATTCCGGCACCGGCGTCCACGCCAGAGTTCTTGGTCAAGCAAATTGCCAACCGTTATCAGCTGGATCTGATTGCCATCCCATACAAAGGCAGTGCCCCCATGATCGGGGACATGCTGGGTCGCCAGATTGAAGCTGGCATTGGCTCAGTGCAAGACTTTGTGAATTACCACCAGGAAGGCAAATTGCGTGTGCTGGCAGTACTGGGTGGCAAGCGCCAGCCCATGTTGCCGCAAGTGCCCACCTTCTCGGAGCTAGGTCTCAAAGGCTTGGAAGACATGCCTTACTACGGTATTTATGCCCCCAAGGGTGTGCCTGCAGCATTCACGCAGCGGTTTTCCAAAGCCTTGGCAGACAGCGTGCGGGAGCCGCACATTCGTCAGCAGCTAGAGGCGATCGGCTTGGTGGTAGATTCAATGACACCTGCGCAATTGGCGCAGCGTGAGCAGACTTACACGGCAGTCTGGACGCGCATCATCAGCGAAAGTGGCTTTAAACCTCAGTAAATCGCCATAGCATTGTGGGTGCCAAAGCCGCAGGCCATTGCGCCGCGGCTTTTTTATTGCCTGAAAAAAGCGCCAATGTCTGATGAAACGATGCGTGCTGTCAGTGCTAGGCTTGGCGATATTCATATCAATACAAAAAATGATTAGGGGCTGCAGATGCGCTTGAATGTGTTGTGGGGGCTCATGGCCGCGGGGGCATTGCTGTCTGGAGCGGCCCATGCGGTATCTATTACCCAAGTCACGCCCAAAGGGAGCGTGAGTGATGTGCGCCAGGTGGTGGTGCAAACCGCAGCGGATGCTGTGCGCTTTGGCAATGCCCAGGCGCCAGATCCGGTGCGTGTGCAGTGTCTGCCAGAACAAGCCGGCAAAGGTACGGGCCGATGGAACGATGCACGCGAGTGGGTGTGGCAGTTTGAACAAAGCCCGCCCGCTGGAACACGTTGCAATGTGCAGATAGATAAAGCTTTCAAGTCGCCCACGGGTGAAGCCCTGGCAGGTGCTGCAAGCTATCAGTTTGAAGTGGCTGGCCCCTCGATCATTCAGACCTGGCCCAGCACCTATGAAGCAGTGGATGAGGCGCAGACCTTTGTGCTGCAGCTCAATGGCGCGGCGACACCGCAGAGCCTGCAGCAGCATGTGTACTGCCGCAGCCAGGATGTGGGAGAACGCATTCCTGTACGTGTGCTGGACGATGCAGCAACGCGAAAAATTACCCAAGCTCTCGAGCTTTCTGGCAAAGGCCACTATGCGGCGCTGGAGTGCAATCGCCGCCTGACTGCTGGCAGCAGCATGCAGTTGGTCTATGGCGCTGGCGTGCAGATGGCCAATGGCGTGGCCAATAAAAACACCAAGACCTTGGACTTCAATGTCCGTGAAGCATTCACGGCACAGCTGCAGTGCCAGCGCGAACGGGCCAATGCAGGGTGTCTGCCGATTCGTGACGTTGTGGTGTCTTTTTCTGCACCGGTGGCTGAGGCGCAGGTCAAGCAAGTGCACCTGCTGTTCAACGGAAAGAAAATACAGCCAACTTTGGATAAAGAGTCCAAGGACACGTTCAGCGAACTACGCTTTGCTGCACCGTTTGAACCCTTGGGCAAGTACCAGTTGGTGTTGCCAGAGAAGTTCCAGGATGACGCGGGGCGGGCTTTGGTGAATGCCAGCTCTTTCCCTCTCTCGTTGGTCATGGGCGACACCCCGCCACTGGTGAAGTTTGGCGCATCTCCTTTTGGCGTGCTGGAGCGTTTTGCCGAAGGTGATGAGGGCACGGCTGTGCTGCCCGTGACTGTGCGCAAAGTAGAAGCCATGGATGTGCGTGCCAGTGGCGCTGGTGCACAGGTGCGAAATTTGCGGCTGGTCAACGACGCCGACATCATTCGCTGGTGGGATCTGGTGCAGCGTTATGACCGCGGCTGGGTCAACCGCAAACAGGCGCAGCGTGAATTGAAGACACGCTTGCCCAACCCTGTGGATGAAAACGACAGCCACTCTCTGGCCACTCGCACGGTGTCTTTGCTGCAAGGGCAGCAGGGCGTGCAGTCATTGAGCTTGCCCAAGTCCAAGGACGGGGACCCCCGTCCGTTTGAAGTGGTCGGCATTCCTTTGCCGCAACCCGGTTTTCATGTGCTGGAAGTGGAGTCGCCTCTTTTGGGCGCGGCTTTGCTCGATGAGCGTTTGGGTGCTCCGCGCAGCATGTTTGTTCGTACATCTGCTCTGGTCACTAATTTGGCGGTTCACCTGAAGCTGGGGCGCGAAGGCTCTGCAGTCTGGGTGACCTCGCTGGACAAGGGGCTGCCAGTTGCCGGTGCCAAAGTGCAGGTTTCTGACTGCCGTGGCAGGCCACACCACTCGGGCCAGACCGATGCGCAGGGTTTGCTGCAGCTTCCCGACTTGGGCAAAGATGCACCACGCTGCGATATGCACGAAGGCAGCGGCCAGTGGTTTGTCAGTGCCCGCTACAGCGAAAAAGGCGTGGAGGACACGGCATTTGTCTGGAGTGACTGGCAGCGCGGCATCGAGCCTTGGCGATTTAATGTGCCCACCGCATGGGGCAATCAACCTGAGCGTGTAGCACACACCGTTTTCGATCGCAACCTGGTGCGGGCTGGCGAGACGGTGTCGATGAAGCACTTTGTGCGCACGCAAACCGTGCAGGGCTTGGCATTGCCCCAGGATTGGCCGGTAGAGCAGGTCATCACCCACGTAGGCAGCGGGCAGCAATACAAGCAAGCGCTGCAGTGGGCTGCGACCCAAAATGGGGGCCGCAATGCAACCAGTAGTTTTGCAGTGCCTGAAGCTGCAAAGCTGGGTATGTACACCGTTGAGCTGCGCTGGGCTGCTTCTGCACAAGGCGGGCAGCGTGTGATGGAGTCTGGACAGTTCCGTGTCGAGGCATTCAGGCTGCCGGTCTTTCAGGGCAGTGTGCAGCCGGTAGATAAGGGCGCACTGGTACAGCCCAAAGAACTGCCTGTGGCCGTGAGTTTGAACTTCATCAACGGCGGTGCTGCCAGTGGGCAGGATGTTCAGGTCAGCGCTTTGCTGCGTGATTACAGCGTTAATTTTGAGCGCTGGAGAGGCTACAACTTTAGCGCGCCACGCACGCAAGAGCAGGCAGATCGCGAGAGCGAGGATGTCAGCAGTGATGGATCGCGTTTGGTGGCCGACAAGCTGAAACTAACTTTGGATAAACAAGGTCAGGGCCAGGTCAAGCTGCCCGCACTGCCACCGGTCACTGCGCCACAGAGTCTGGTGCTGGAGGCCAGCTTTGCAGATCCCAACGGTGAAATTCAAAGTTTGCGCAGTACGCAAACGCTGTGGCCTGCAGCTGTGCTGGCAGGGATCCGTACGGAAGGCTGGATGTCTGTCGGACGCAAGATGCGCCTGCAGGCGGTGGCTGTAGATGCACAGGGCAATCCGCAGGCGGGTGTCCCGCTGAAGGTGCAAGCCGTGCAGCACACCACCACCACCACACGCAAGCGCTTGGTGGGTGGTTTCTACAGTTATGACAACCAGCGCAACAGCAAAGATCTGGGAGAAGTTTGCAGCGGTAAAAGTGATGCACGCGGCTTGCTGCTCTGTGAAGTGCAGGTCGTAGAGGCGGGCGAGGTCGAGCTGATTGCTTCTGCCCAAGACAAGCAGGGCCACACGGCGCGTGCGGCAGACACTGTCTGGGTGACAGGACAAGGTGAGCTGTGGTTTGGTGGACAGGACCACGACCGCATGGATGTCCTGGCGGAAAAGACCAGCTACGCACCGGGTGAGACGGCCAAGCTGCAAGTGCGCATGCCCTTTCGCGAGGCGACTGCCCTGGTCAGCGTGGAGCGCGAAGGCGTGCTGCACACCCAGGTGGTGCAGCTGGAGGGCAAAGACCCAACCATTGAGCTGCCTGTGCAAGCAGGCTGGGGGCCGAATGTCTATGTCAGCGTACTGGCCCTGCGTGGCCGTTTGTACGAAGTGCCCTGGTACAGCTTTTTCACATGGGGCTACAAAGCGCCTCGCCAGTGGTGGAATTCGTTTTGGTACGGCGGCAAGGAATATGTCGCCCCGACAGCCATGGTGGACTTGAGCAAGCCCGCATTCCGCCTGGGTGTTGCAGAGCTGCAAGTGCAAGACCGATCGCAGCAACTGAACGTGGCGGTGCAGGCTGACAAATCCAGCTACCAGATTCGAGACAAAGCCAGAATCACCATCCGCGCAACGCTGCAAAACGGCAAACCTGCCGCACATGCTGAAGTGGCTGTGGCGGCAGTGGACAAGGCTTTGCTGGAGCTGTCTGCCAACGCAAGCTGGGATTTGCGCGCCGCCATGTGGCAGCGCCGCAGCTGGGCGGTAGATACCGCCACGGCCCAGATGGAAGTGGTGGGACGGCGCCATTACGGGCGCAAAGCAGCTGCGCCGGGCGGCGGCGGTGGCCAGGGTGCACCCACGCGCGAGCTGCTGGATACCTTGCTGCTTTGGCAACCCAAGCTGCAGCTCGATGCCCAGGGCCAGGCGGTACTGGAGGTGCCGCTCAACGATGCATTGACCAGCTTTACCATCGTGGCAGTGGCCGATGACGGTGTGCAGCGCTTTGGCACAGGCAGTGTGGACATCCGCACCAGCCAGGATTTGCAACTGATCAGTGGCTTGCCACCCGTGGTGCGCGAGGGCGACAAGTTCCGCGCCATGCTCACAGTGCGTAACACTACCGATCAGCCCATGCAGGTCAAGTTGCAGCCCAAGGTATCGGGCGCAGAACTGGCCGCGCAGACTGTGCAAGTACCGGCACAGGAAGCGCGTGAAGTGACCTGGGACGTGACCGTGCCCGCCAGCTTGATGCAGGCGGCGCAAGGTCAATGGCATTGGCAGATACATGCCCAGGACACCAAGACGGGTGCCCAAGACGAGTTGGCCGTGAGCCAGCGCTTGTTGCCCGCAGTGCCGCTGGCTGTGCAACAGGCCACGGTGCAGCAAATTGAGAGCCACTGGGAGCAGGCCTTGAGCTGGCCTGAGAACGCGATTCCCGGAAAAGGCGGACTGCGCCTGACGTTCAGCGACAAGCTGGCAGACAGCGAGAACGGCGCACCCGGTCTGCGAGACTGGTGGGCGGCTTACCCGTATGCATGCCTGGAACAAACCGTAGGCAAAGCCATTGGACTGAACGACGTGCAACTGTGGCAGCGCACGATGGCGCAGTTGCCCACGTACCTGGACGACGATGGTCTGGCCATGTATTTCCCGCCGCAAGACGGTCGCCGTGCGCAAGGCAGTGACAGCCTGACTGCGCATCTGCTGGCGGTGAACCACAGCCTGCAATCGGTAGACAAGCGCCTGCAATTGCCAGCGTCTGAAAAGGCCCGAATGGAGTCTGGTTTGATCGCCTTTGTCGAAGGCCGCATCGAACGCCAGCACTGGAGCCCGCGCAAGGATCTGGATGTACGCAAGCTCGCTGCCATTGCGGCCTTGGCACGCAGCGGCAAGGCACGCCCGGCCATGCTGCAAAGCATCAGCCTGGCCCCGCAAGACTGGCCAACGCATGCAGTGATTGACTGGCTCAGCATCTTGCAGCAAATGCCGCAAGTGCCTGCGCATGACCAGCGCATGGAAGAGGCGCAGCAAGTGCTGAAAACACGCCTGTCCTATCAAGGCTCTCAAGTGGGCTTTAGCACCGATGCGCAGGACCAGTGGTGGTGGCTGATGCAAAGCGCTGATGTGAACGTGGCGCGCTTGCTGCTGACCACCATGGGTGACAGTGCCTGGGATGCGGAGCGCGTTCGTCTGGTCACGGGGTTGCTGGCGCGCCAGAAACTGGGTTCGTGGGGAACAACCACGGCCAATACGTGGGCGGGCTTGGCGCTGCGTGAGTTTTCGCAGCGCTTTGAGCGCGAAGAAGTCACCGGCAACACCACGGCGCTGCTGGGTACTGCCACGCAAACCGTGCACTGGAATGTGCCGCCTGCGCCAGCAGCCGTCACCGCAGCCTTGCCTGCGGGCAGCGCTGCATCGGTGGAAAATTTGCCAGACCGCACCATGTTCCTGCCTTGGGGCGAACGCCGCATGGGGCAGCTGAGCGTGCAGCACCGTGGCACCGGCAAACCGTGGGTGGCTTTGCAATCCATTGCCGCTGTGCCACGCACCCAGCCTATGAATGCCGGCTATGTGCTGAAAAAGACGGTCAGCGCTGTGCAAGGGGCCAATGCCCAGAACTGGCGGCGTGGTGATGTGGTGCGCGTGCGCCTGGAGGTCAATGCCAGCGCCGACATGACATGGGTGGCGCTGAGCGATCCCATTCCCGCAGGTGCCACCATCTTGGGCAGTGGTCTGGGGCGTGACTCTGAAGTTGCGCAGCAAGGTCAAGGCCAAGCGAGCGAAGGCGCGTGGCCTGCATTTGTGGAGCGTGGCCAGGACAGCTACCGGGTGTATTGGGACTACCTGCCCAAGGGTGTGTCGGTGGTGGAATACACCGTGCGTTTGAACAATGCCGGTGACTTTGCCCTGCCACCCACACGGGCTGAAGCGCTGTATGCACCAGAGATGTTTGGCGAGCTGCCCAACGCACGCTGGAAGGTGGCGCAGCCCTGAGCGGCGTGTTTGTCTATTGCGTGACCTGCCTTGCAGCGCCATGAAATAGACAATCCGTCGCTCAACCTTGGGCCAGAAAGACCTTATGCACTATTTGCTGACTTACCAATACACCGACGATTACCTGGTGCGGCGTAACCTGTTTCGCAATGAACACTTGCGCCATGCATGGGCTGCACAGGCGCGTGGTGAGCTGTTGCTGGGTGGGGCGGCGGGTGATCCCCCCAGCAGCGCCGTGCTGGTTTTTAGCTGCGACAGCGCCCACACGGTCGAGCAGTTTGTGCAGGCAGATCCCTATGTCGTGCATGGGCTGGTGCGCAGCCACACCGTTCAGCCGTGGGCGACGGTGGTGGGTAAAGAAGCGAGCACACCCGTGCATCCGCAATAGTTTTTAAAATAGTAGCTATCAGCGCTTGCTGTGCAACGATTTAAGATAGTTATCTATCTGAAACCGATGTTGGGTAAGCGCTGAATGCTATTTTTATATTAAAAGTCAGCAGGCTGCGTGTTTTGTCTGACGCCCGGGGCGGGCGATGCTCTGCATACTCGCGCTGAAACACAAACTCCACAGAACGAAGATCATGGCCCATCCAGTAAATGAATCTGGCGCAGCCGCGGCGCCTAAAACGACTTTCTCCGCACCTGTGGTGGTACCTGCTCTGCTAGTGCTGGGTGCACTGCTGGTGTTGTGTGGCGCTTTCCCGGATCTGGCGGACCGGATTTTTTCCAGCGCGCAGTCATGGGTGGTGGGTCACTTTGACTGGTTTTACACCGTCATCGTCACGATGTTTCTGGTGTTCCTGATCTTGCTGGCTTGCAGCCGCTATGGCGATATCCGCCTGGGGCCTGACGATGCCAAACCGGAGTTCAGTTTTCTGTCATGGACGGCCATGCTCTTTGCCGCTGGCATGGGTATTGGCCTGATGTACTTTGGTGTGGGCGAGCCACTGCAGCATTACCTCAGCCCGCCCACGCAGCTTGCGGGTACACCAGAGGCCGCACGCGAGGCGCTGACCTCTACGTTCTTTCACTGGGGTCTGCATGCGTGGGCCATCTATGGCGTGATGGGGCTGGTGCTGGCGTATTTTGGTTTTCGCTACAACCTGCCGCTGACCATGCGTTCGGGCCTGTACCCCTTGCTGCAGCAGCGCATCAATGGGCCCATCGGGCATGGCGTAGACACCTTTGCACTGGTTGGCACGATTGCCGGTCTGGCCACCACGCTGGGCTATGGCGCTTTGCAATTGGCAGCGGGCCTGAACATTGTTACGGGCTGGGATACCAGCACAGATACATTCCGCGTGGGCTTGATTGTGGTGGTCGTCAGTCTGGCGGGGCTTTCTGCCGCATCAGGTCTGGACAAAGGCGTGCGCCGCCTGTCAGAGGTGAACCTCATCCTCACGTTCGTTTTGCTGGGCTTTGTGCTGTTCTTTGGCCCCACGGTTTTCTTGCTGCAGGCGTTCAGTGAGAACGTGGGTAACTACCTGTCTGGTCTGGTGAGCCTGTCGTTGCGCACGTTTGCATACCAGCCGGCACAAGATCCGGCCTGGTTTGGTGGCTGGACCATTCTTTACTGGGCGTGGTGGATTTCATGGTCACCATTTGTGGGCATGTTCATTGCCCGCATATCGCGCGGGCGCACGGTGCGTGAATTCATTGTGGGTGTGCTGCTGATACCTACCGCTTTCAACCTGCTGTGGATGACGGCCTTTGGCAATGGCGCAATCTGGATTGACACCCATGTGGCCCAAGGCGCTTTGGCGCAATCTGCAGGCAATGTGGACGCGTTGCTGTTCCGTTTCTTTGAATACCTGCCACTGGCCAAGGCAGTGTCATGGCTGGCGATCGTATTGATTGCCTTGTTCTTTGTGACCTCGGCCGACTCGGGTGCCTACGTGGTCGATGCGATTGCTTCGCGCGGCGACCCCCGCTCGCCGGTGTGGCAGCGTCTGTTTTGGGCTGCAGTGCTTGGTGTGACGGCTGTCGTGCTGCTTTTAGCTGGCGGCCTGAAGGCCCTGCAGGCGATGACGCTGGTGGCGGCCATGCCAGTGGCTGCCATCATGGCGGTGCTGTGCATAGGCCTGTGGCGAGGGATGAAGGCCGACGTCACGCACGCACGGCAAGACTTGTCACCTGCCACCAGCTTCTGGACTGGCCAGCATTGGCGAAAGCGGCTGGAGCAGATCGTGCACCAGCCAACGGCAAGCGATGTGAAACGGTTTTTGCAAAAAACCGTGTTGCCTGCCATGCGTGATGTGGCCGCAGAAATGCAGCGCCAGGGCATACAGGCACAGGTGCAGGACTACAGTGAGCAAGAGGCCGGTGCAGAGACGGGCACTGTGCGTCTGGTGATACCTACGCCCGAGCTGCGTGACTTTGTCTATGGCGTACGTCCCATCAAGCGCAAGCTGCCGGGTTTCATGCTGTCAGAAGTGGCCGATGAAAAGGAAAGCACGCGCCGGCATGTGGTGGAGCCCATCACCTTCTTTGCCGATGGCCGAGAAGGCTATGACATTCAATATCTGCGCCATGAGGAGCTGATTGCCGACATATTGCGCAACTACGAGCGTTATCTGTCCGTCAGTGCAGACCAGCGCACAGTGCTGCTCAATCGTGCGCCGGGGCATGCCGAAGGCGCTTAGGCTCGTTAACACCACCCTGGATCGTTGTTGGCTGGCGTTGCCATACGCCTGTACGTCTGCACGCGTGTATTGCCTGTGGCTTCGTCCCTTGTTGCCAAGGCCAATCAAAGATTTACTGGGTGGTGTTTGCTGCGTTTAGCAAGGCCAGGTTTTCAGCTGGTAAGCGCTGTCCCAGAACATCCATTCCAGGCGCGCGGCATCGGTGTAGGCGGCGTGCATGTCTGCAATGGTCTTGGCATCGGCTTGCGCGGCCACCGCATCCACCGTGTGGCGAACGGCGCGCACATGGGCATGGAAATCTTCGCCCGCGTACGTGTCAATCCAGCTTTGGTAAGGGTGATGGGGGGCAGCCTTGGCCAGAGTGTCGCGGCCAACCTCTGCATAAATCCAAAAACATGGCAGCAGCGCCGCCAGAGCCACAGGGTATGAGCGGCCCCACGCCACGGATTGCAGAAAATGGCAGTAATGGTGGCAGGCGGGCGACAGCGGGGTGCTCTGGAACTGCTCAGGGCTGATGGCATATTCGTGCATAAAGCCATGGTGCAGCTCGCGCTCAGCCACCACCGCTTCTTGCGCCGCTGCTGCAAATTGCACCAAGCCTTGTGCATCATCGGCCTTGCCTGCGGCAATCGCCAAGGCGCGGCCAAAAGCAACCAGATAGTGCGCGTCTTGAATCATGTAATGCTGAAACACTTCGCGGGGCAATGTGCCGTTGGCCAGCGCCTGATTAAAGGGCAGCTCCAGTGTTGCGTTGAATAAAGCGAGGTTGTTTTGCCAGGCCTGGTCACAAAAAGAGGTAGGTTGATTCATGGATGCTGAAAAAGTTAACAAAATTTCGTACAAGCTTTCGAGGGCTTCTGCCACTGCCATGCAGCAGTCATCCTGATAGCCCCGTCAAAATGCACGGACATGGTCGGTATAACACTGCTTTTAGAGAGTCAGAGAGTTTGGTATGCACTTGGTGACCTGGAATACACAGTGGTGCTGTGGCCTGGACGGAGTCGTCAGCCCCGAGCGTATTGTGCAAACCATTGAAGCAATGGGTGAATGCGATGTGCTTTGCCTGCAAGAAATTGCCATCAACTACCCCCAATTGAATGGGCACCCTCAAGACCAGCTGGCACAGCTGCAGTCTTTGTTGCCTGGCTGGACCCTTTTGTTTGGTGCAGCAGTGCATGAATGGACGGCAGCAGGCATGCAGCAGTTCGGTAATTTGATCGCCTCGCGCCTGCCTGTGTTGCAGGTGCAGCACCACCCACTGCCTTACCCTGCGCAGGCGCAAGTACGCACCATGCCGCGCATGTGTACCGTCGTGACGGTGCAAGACCCGCACCTGGGCCCTGTGCGTGTCATGACGACCCATCTGGAATACTACTCAAGCAGGCAGCGTATCGCGCAGACGCAGCATTTGCGGCAGATGCATCTGCAGGCCCTGTCTCAAGCGTTGTGCCCGCCTCAGCAGGCGCAAGACGGCTCGCCTTTTCAAAACAAGCCACATACAGCACATGCCGTGCTGTGCGGAGACTTCAATTTTGAAGTGCACAGCGCCGAATATGACCTCTTGGGATCACCAGCCACGGCAATGGAGTGCGTGCAAGCGGGCTGGCCTGAGCGCATGGTGGGCGCTGGCTGGAGTGATGTGTGGAACTTGCTGCACCCTGGGGCGCGACGGCCCGATACCTTCAAAGTGTTTGATCGGCAATTTGGCCCTGAACCAGTGGCCTGTGATTTCGTGTGGGTCAGTGACAGCTTGCGCAGTCAAGTGCGCAGCTTGGAGGTGGATGAAAAGACGCAGGCGTCAGATCATCAGCCCGTGCGTGCAGTGATTGGCGTTTAAATTAGAGCGAATTCTTCGAATAGCCATCGTTATGCGCACCTTCTTACTGGTCACTGCTTTTTGTCTGCCGATGGTGGCCTGGTCCTTGCCCTCGCACCAGGAAGTTCGCAGTAGCTATTCATCCTCAGAGACACATATTCTTTCGCGCGAGGGCGAAGTCTTGCAGCGCCTGCGCACCGATAAGCAAGTGCGCCGGGGGCAATGGGTGGCGTTGCGTGATGTATCTCCTGCTTTGCGCCTGGCATTGCTGGTCAGCGAGGACCAGCGGTTTTACGCCCATAGCGGCGTGGACTGGCGGGCCGTTTCTGCTGCTGCATGGGGCAACCTGTGGAACAGCAAAACCCGGGGTGCCAGCACGATCACCATGCAGCTTGCCGGCTTGCTGGATGAAGACTGGCGCGCCAGCAACAGCGGCCGTGGTGTAGGGCAAAAACTGGGGCAGGCGCTGGCGGCGACACAGCTGGAGCGCCGCTGGCGAAAAGACCAGATTTTGGAGGCCTACCTCAATTTGCTGCCTTTTCGTGGTGAGCTGGTCGGGATTGATGCGTTAAGCCGGACATTGTTTGGCAAGGCCGCACATGGCTTGGATGAGGTGGAGTCATCAATTGCTGCGGCTTTGGTGCGTGGGCCCAATGCCAGCGCTTCGGTGGTGGCGCAGCGGGCCTGTGGTGTCTGGCAAGAACTGGTGCAGTCGCAAATGCAGCCCTCGGGCGCAGATTGCACGGCGGTGCAGTGGCGCACGGAGCAAAGCTTGCGCGCGCGTTTATGGCCGGCCAGTGAAGGGATTGCCCCGCATTGGGCGCAGCGCGTCTGGAATGCTCGTAACCCGGATGTAGCCATTCCTGCCAAAGGCATCAAGACAACCATCAGCGCCCCAGTACAGCGCCTGGCCGTTGAAAGCCTGCAGCGCCACCTGCGTGAGTTGCAGGGCCGCAACGTTGAGGATGGTGCGGCCGTGGTGCTGGACAACGAAAGTGGTGAAGTGCTGGCGTGGGTGGGGTCTTCCGGAACGCTGAGTCAGGCCAGCGAAGTCGATGGCGTATTGGCCTGGCGGCAGCCTGGCTCCACGCTCAAGCCTTTCCTGTATGCGCAGGCACTGGATGAGCGGCGGCTGACGGCAGCCTCATTGCTGAATGACTCTTCTGCCCAGATCGCGACGGCGTCAGGCCTGTACATCCCGCAAAACTATGACCGAAGGTTTAAAGGCTGGGTGTCGGTGCGCATGGCATTGGCTGCATCCTTGAATGTGCCTGCGGTGCGCACTTTGGTCATGGTGACGCCCGATGCATTTTTCCACCAGCTGCGCCAGCTGGGCATGCCTTTGCGTGAGGGCGCAGGCTATTACGGCTACAGCCTGGCGCTGGGCAGCGCAGAGGTGCCTTTGCTGCATTTGACCAACGCTTACCGTGCGCTGGCCAATGGTGGGCGTTTCTCTGCCGTCGCTGCCAGTGTGCGTTCTCCAAAGGGCCGCGCAGAGTTTGCTCAAGTGCTCTCGCCACAGGCCGCTTTTATCGTGGGAGATATCTTGTCGGACGCACAGGCGCGCTCCACCACGTTTGGTCTAGATAGCGTGCTGGGCACACGGTTTTGGACGGCAGTCAAGACGGGAACCAGCAAAGACATGCGAGACAACTGGGCCGTTGGCTGGTCACAGCGCTATACCGTGGGTGTGTGGGTGGGCAATGCGTCGGGTCAAGCCATGCACAGTGTCAGCGGCAGCAGCGGGGCAGCCCCTATCTGGGCCGACATCATGGTGGGACTGAACGCACGCACGCCAAGTCGTGCTCCGGCTGTAGCGCCGGGCCTGGTGCAGCAGAAAGTAGATTTTCTCGCCACCACGCCAGGGCACACTCTGGAGCCCGCCCGTCTGGAGTGGTTCATGGCGGGCACACAGCAAGCGCAGTTCCATGAGCCTGCGTCGATCAAAACCGCCGATGCTGTCTCAGCCAAAGCGCGCATTGAGTCGCCAACCCATGGAACCATCTTGGCATTGGATCCTGATATTCCACCGCAGCGCCAGAAGCTGCAGCTCACAGCCAACCGCAGCGACGTGCGCTGGTACATGGCAGGGACACTGCTGGGACAAGGCCGTCAGGTGCAGTGGCAGCCGTGGCCGGGAAGGCATGTGCTGCAGTTGCGCGATATGAAAGGCCAACTGCTCGATGAGGCCGCACTGGAAGTGCGTGGCGCAGCGGTAAAGCCCGCCCAGCGAGGGTCTTGATCTATGGCCAAACATGGGCTGACGGCCTTCATACAATAAACGGACATGCCTAGGCCCATGATCTATCGTTTCTTTTCACACCGCATTGCTTGGTTGGCGTTGATTGTCTCGCTGGGGATTGGTGCGCTGTTCGTTCATACGATGTGGTCCATGCGCAAGGAGCATTGGGACTACCAGCTGCGTACCAATACCAACCTCAGCAGTACCCTGGCCAAGGGGCTGGAGTGGTCGCTGGATGCCGTTGATCTGTCGCTGCAAAAAACCGCCATTGCCCTGCGTGAGACACAGGTGCTGGAAAATGGCGAGGACACCACACCCAACCAGGCTTTGCTGGATGCCCTGTGGCGAGACATCAACAACAGCAACTTGCTGGTGCTGGATAACCAGGGGCGCATTGTTCACCGTGCTCAAGGCGTACAGAGTGTGGGTAAGCAGTTCTTGGCGCATGACTTTTTTCAGGCATTTCGTACCGATTCACACCACGGTGTTTTTATTGGACGGCCGACCAAAGAGTTGTTGATGGGCGAGTACGTCTTGCCCGTTGCACGGGCAGTACGCGGTAAATATGGACTGTTAACAGGCGTGGTGGTGGGTACGCTGCGCATGCAGGACATCAACGCATGGCTTTCCACCATGAACCTGGGACAGCACAGCGGCGTGAATGTCATCCGCGATGATGGCCTGGTGCTTACGCGTTTTCCATACCAAGAAATGCAGAGCCTGCAAAGCCTTGCGGGTTCTCAGAACCTGGCCCACTTTCTGGCAACACCGCAGGGCAACTTCGTGGGGACCGCAGTGATTGACGGGGTGCAGCGGCTGTATACGCACAACAAGGTTGGGCACTACCCGCTTTTGGTGAACGTGGCGCAGTCTACGCAAGCGATGTTGCACGGCTGGGCGCGCAATGCATGGCAATTGGGGGCATTTGCACTGTTGCTGATGCTCAGCTGCCTGGGCTTGGCCATTATGTTTACCCGCGAGCTTGCACGCAGAGAGTCGATGGAAGCGGATCTCTTTACAGAAAAAGAGCGCATGCGCTTGACGCTGCAATCCATCAGCGATGCGGTGATCTGCACTGATGCACAAGGCCGGATTACGTACCTGAACCCTGTGGCCAAGGAGCTGACGGGATGGACCATGGACGATGCCAGGCACCAGCCGGTGGAGATCATGCATGTCTTGCGTGATGCCACTGGGGGCTATGTCCAGGCGTCTCCACTGCGGCTGGCGCTGGAAAGTGGACAAGCCATCGAGCGCGCTCGTACGACAGTGACCCACCGTTTCAACGGAGAGCGGGTGGAGATGGAAGAATCTGCCAGCCCGGTCATATCTGCCGATGGGGTGGTGCTGGGTGCCGTTGCCGTGTTGAGAGATGTGACCGTTACTGCAGCACGCGAAGCGCGCATGCAGCGGCTGGCTTTTCACGATGTACTCACGGGCTTGCCCAATCGGCTGCTGCTGCAGGACCGCGCATTGCAGGCCATTGCGCAAAGCAAGCGCACGGGCGACATGCTGGCAGTGGTGTATTTGGACCTGGATAGATTCAAGCAAATCAATGACAGTCTGGGTCACCACGCTGGTGATGCAGCGCTGGTGCATGCTGCCAAGGCTTTGCAGGCCTGTGTTCGCGAAAGTGATACGGTGTGCCGCCTCGGTGGCGACGAGTTCGTGGTGCTGTTGCCAGCGCTCACCTCTGAAGCCCATCTCATGGGGATTGCACAAAAAATTCAGCAGGCGTGCGCTCTGCCTTTCACATGGGAGGGCAGGGATTACGTGCTGCACGCCAGTGGTGGCGTGGCTCTGTATCCGGTGCATGCCGTGCAGTGGGATGCGCTGCTGCATTGCGCCGATGCAGCCATGTACGCCGCAAAAAAAGCCGGGCGCCACCAAATTCGGCTGTACCAGCCACAGGCAGAGGCTTCGCTGCTGGTGTGTGCTGAGGTGCCCGAGGATGTGGTCTAGGGCATAAAGCAGCGGCGATCTCTTCAAATTTCAAGCGCCCACAAAATTCATTCACGCAGCAGGCCTGCTGCGCGCACTACGATATGCGCTGTTCCTGAATGACTGAGGGCTGAACTGTGGCTGATCTGTCCAAAATTACCTGTATCGAAGACCTGCGCATCATTGCCAAGCGCCGTGTGCCGCGCATGTTTTATGACTATGCCGACTCGGGTTCATACACCCAGGGTACGTACCGCGCCAACGAAGAAGAATTCCAGAAAATCAAGTTGCGCCAACGTGTAGCGGTCAATATGGAAGGCCGCAGCACACGCAGCACCATGGTGGGGCAGGACGTTGCCATGCCTGTGGCTATTGCACCCACCGGGCTAACGGGCATGCAGCATGCAGACGGAGAAATCCTCGCTGCGAAAGCGGCCAAGGCTTTTGGTATTCCATTCACGCTGTCGACCATGAGCATTTGCTCGCTGGAAGATATTGCGCAGGAAACCGATCGCCATCCCTTCTGGTTTCAGCTGTACGTCATGCGCGACAAGGGTTTCATGGAACGCCTGATTGATCGGGCCAAGGCCGCGAATTGCTCGGCGCTGCAGCTGACGCTGGATTTGCAGATTTTGGGACAGCGCCACAAGGACATCAAAAACGGTTTGTCCACGCCGCCCAAGCCCACTTTGGCGAACATGATCAATTTAGCCACCAAACCCCGCTGGTGCCTGGGCATGCTGGGAACCAAGCGCCGCAGCTTTGGCAACATCGTAGGGCACGTCGATGGCGTGGCAGATATGTCTTCGCTGTCGTCATGGACGGCCGACCAGTTCGATCCTTCTTTGAACTGGAGCGATGTGGAGTGGATCAAAAAGCGCTGGGGTGGCAAGCTGATTCTCAAAGGCGTTATGGACGCTGAAGATGCCCGTCTGGCAGCACAAAGTGGCGCCGATGCGCTGATTGTCAGCAACCACGGTGGTCGCCAGCTGGATGGCGCCCCGTCTTCCATTGAAGCGCTGCCCAGCATAGTGGAGGCGGCTGGCAAAGACATTGAAGTGTGGATGGATGGCGGCATCCGCAGTGGTCAGGATGTGCTCAAAGCCCGCGCACTGGGTGCACAAGGCACCCTGATTGGCCGCAGTTTTCTGTATGGGCTGGGCGCTTTTGGCCAGGAAGGCGTGACCAAAGCGCTGCAGATTATTCAAAAAGAGTTGGATATCACCATGGCCTTTTGTGGCCATACCGATATCAACCGTGTGGGCCAAGAAATTCTCCTGCCAGGCACTTATCCCCGGCCGTTTGCCCTGGCGTAATCGGGTGGGGGCTGCGCCTGCTTGTATAGCTTTGTAAGAGAGTAGAAATTGCCAAGCTTGGGCGGGCACGTCCTACAGGGTCAGGGCGGGGTTTACTCCTAAATAGCGCTATGTCTCCATCCATCTTTGGATGGATGTTGTGGCGCAGTGCAAAGGAGTAAACACATGCTGGATACCTTGATTCGTGAGATCAGTGCGCGTTGGGGTTTGGCTGACCAAGGGCGCTCACTGGTGCAAATGCTGGTGGCCTACATCAGCAATCCGGCCACAGGCGGTCTTGCGGGCTTTCTGGATAAGTTTCGCAAGGCCGGGTGGGGCGGTATGGTCAATACATGGGTGGACAACAAGGCTCTGCCAGAAATACCGACAACGGCCCAGGTTGAAACGGTTATGGGGTCCAGCCGTGGACTGCTCGGTCAGGCGGCTTCGCTCTTGGGGCTGCCATACGACAAAGTCAGCGCAGCAGTCGCTGGCATTTTGCCTTTGCTTGTAGCTCGCATGACGCCGGACGGCACTATCCCCGCCACACTTCCCGCAGAGTTCTCTCCTTTCGTGCAGGAAGGCAAAACTTTGCTGGCGCAAGGGGCTGCGGCAACCACGAGCGGCTCGGTAAGCAGTGTTTCCTCCGGCAGCGCCGGCGTTGGAAAGTGGTGGCCTTGGGTGCTGGGTGCACTGATTGTGATTTTTGGGGTGAGCTATTGCAGCAAAACCAAAGATCCTGCGCCGGTCACGCCCATGGCTGAAACCAAGCCCATGCCTGTTGAGCCTGCCCCCCCTGCGGTGGCTGCATTACCTGCAACACCGGCCCCGGAAAGCGGCAGTGCTCCAGTGCTGTCCGCAGACCTTGCGGCCCCAGATGGTGCGGGGGTGATGGACAACATGCACAACGGCATGCCCGCTTTGCATGTGTTTTTTGATACGGGGAAAACCGATGTTGCCCCCGCTTTTGCAGATAAGTCCAAGCCTCTGGTGGATTTTCTCAAAGCCAACGCTGATGTGACGGCGGTGATCTCTGGCTTTAACGACCCGACGGGTGATCCTGCCAGGAATGCGCAGCTGTCCAAGCAGCGTGCTGAATCAGTAAAAGCGGCACTGGAGGCGGCGGGCGTTTCTGCCGATCGTGCGGTGCTGGAGAAACCGGCAGAGACTACGGATGCTGGTGCAAGCAATGCCGCATCGCGCAGGGTTGACGTGGTGTTGCGCCGTTAAGAAAACACTTCTGATCCTTCAAAAAAAGTGCCAGGCAGCCCGGGCTGTCTGGCACTTTTGCATGGACAAGGACCACCCCGATACGTACGCAGTTTTCCCCTGGCGTGCTTTGGCGCTGGCCCTGACCCTGTTGATGTAGCTTGACTTCGCCACAAGCCAGTGGCTTGCGGGCTGTGATCTTGGTTGTTTAATTTAGGAGCGTTTGAGGCTTGTAAATAAGGAATTTCAATATACTTTGATATTGAAATGCAAGTGGTTGCTGCGATAGATGCTATTTTTTTATTTTTTATCCGCTTAGGCGCACACATCTCTGACTGGCGCGGCCATCCTCGCCAATGTGCGGCGCGCAGTCCCTAAGCATTGGCTATGCTGCCCGCACAGCGGTTGTGCTGGTCTATTTGCTTTTTTGTTTTATGCCGTTGTCTCTTCAAGAATTTGCCTGGTTGTGGGTGCCCGTTACGCTGTTTGCAGCGGTGGCACAAACCGTGCGCAATACTGCTCAGCGTTCGTTGACCCAGCAACTGGGCACACTCTCTGCCACCTTGGTACGTTTTCTGTACGGCCTGCCTTTCGCTGCTGTTTTTCTGTGGCTGCTGTATGTGCTGCCAGAGCAGGCACCCGCTATGCCTAATTTCAGCCTGGCTTACGCTGGCTGGATCAGTCTGGGAGCTTTCTTTCAAGTGGCCGCGACAGCGGCCCTGCTGCTGGCGATGAAAGAGCGCAACTTTGCGGTGGCGGTGACGCTGTCAAAAACCGAGATCTTGCAGGTGGCGCTTTTTGGTGCGCTGTTCCTGCAAGAGCTGCCCACGGCCTTGGCGCTGGCGGCCATGGTGATTGCAACCGTGGGTGTGCTGCTGCTGTCCTTGCCACCACGAGGACAACTGTTGTCCCTGCAGGCGTGGCTCAGCAAATCGGCGCTCTACGGTTTGATTTGCGGAGCGTGTTTTGCGGTGGCAGTCATTGGTTTCCGGGGCGCTGCACTGGCGCTCAATGCCCAGTCGCCCTGGCTGTCCGGTGGCTGGGGTGTACTGATTGCGCAAACCCTGCAAAGTATTTTTCTGGGTGCATGGGTGGCCTTCAAGACGCCGCAGGGCATCTTGCCCATTTTCCGTGCATGGCGTGTGTCGCTGCTGGCGGGATCGATGGGTGCTGCTGCATCCCTGGCCTGGTTTTCTGCCTATGCCATGCAAAGTGCTGCGGCGGTGCGCACCTTAGGTATGGTGGAGGTGGTGTTCAGCTATCTGGTCTCACGCCGTATCCTCAGCGAAAACTTGAATACTGCCGAAAAGCTGGGGATGGCGTTGATGGTGCTGGGTTTAGTGCTGATTTGTCTGCAAGGGCTGTAAAGCTTCTTTCACAATAGCGGGGTGACCGCCGCTGACTTACCCCGCCGTATCGCCCATCTGGACATGGATGCATTTTTTGCATCGGTGGAATTGCTGCGCTATCCGCAGCTCAAGGGGTTGCCTGTGGTCATTGGTGGCAGCCGCCACACGCCAGAGCATGAGGCGCAGTTGATCGCGCAGTGGGGCTCGCTGGATGCCATCCCTGTAGAGGCTTTTCCGCGCTTGGCCCGCTATGTGGGGCGGGGCGTGATCACTACCGCTACTTACCCGGCTCGGCAGTTTGGCGTGGGCTCTGCCATGGGCATGATGAAGGCGGCGAGACTGTGCCCTCAGGCAATTTTGTTGCCTATCGACTTCGTGCGCTATCGGCAGTACTCACGCACGTTCAAAGACGTTATTTTGGAGATGGTCCCACTCATGGAAGACCGGGGCGTGGATGAGGTGTATATCGACTTTACGCTGGTACCAGATGGCCAGCATGAAGGTGGCCGTGTGCTGGCAGCCAGCATTCAGCAGCGCATTTTTGAAAAGACCGGGCTGACTTGCTCTGTGGGCGTCGCTCCCAATAAATTGCTGGCCAAGATGGCCAGCGAGTTCAACAAGCCCCAAGGTATTTCTATCGTGATGCCGCAGGATGTGGAGCATCAGATCTGGCCGTTGTCGTGTCGCAAGATCAATGGCATTGGCCCCAAGGCAGGAGCCAAGCTGCAAGGGCTGGGGATTGTCACCATCGGAGAGCTGGCGGCTAAAAGTCTGCCGTGGCTGATACAGCACTTTGGCAAATCGTACGGTGCCTGGCTGCATGCTGCATCCCATGGCCAGGACGATCGTGCTGTAGTGACCGAGAGTGAGCCCGTGAGTATGAGCCGCGAGACCACCTTTGACAGCGACTTGCACGCAGGCCACGACAAGGCGCAACTGGGTGCCATCTTCACGCGACTGTGCGAACGCGTCGCGCAAGACCTGCAACGCAAGGGGTATGCGGGGAGAACGATAGGCATCAAGCTGCGGTATGCCAATTTCAAGAGCGTGACACGCGAGATCACGGTAGACGCTTTTACACAGGATGCAGGCACGATTCGCCGCGTTGCAGGCCAATGCCTCAAGCGTGTGCCGCTGGAGCAGAGCATTCGTTTGCTGGGTGTGCGTGTGGGCTGTCTGGTGCACTGGGATGCAAGCACCCAGCAAGCCGAAGGCGCTGTGCCAGTGCTGCCGCGCAAATCTACCGGCAAGGGAGACCCGCTATCGTTGCCGTTGTTTGACTGATTTGCACCGGCTGGCCGTCGCCAAGCCGTTTTGGCCTTCTTCTTCAAAGAAGGTGTACCTCCAAGGCAGAGATGCCGTTAGAAAAATTAGTGGCATTGGAGAAGGCATGGGGAGTCTAATTGTCAGCAAATGCAAGCTGACTGTGCCATGATGGGTGGTTTACCTTGAAGTGTGCTTGCTTCAAGGGGTTGCCAGCTGGAGATATGCGTGCGAGTCAACCTCCCCGTTACCCAAAATAATTACGATTTCCCGAACGATGAATTGCTGGTCTCCGTGACCAATGCCAAAGGTGAGATCACCCATTGCAACCCCGCATTTTTGCGAGCCAGTGGCTATGCCTACGAAGAGTTGATGAGGCAGCCGCACAATCTGATTCGCCACCCGGATATGCCAGCGGCAGCATTCAAAGACATGTGGCGCACGATTGCGCATGGCTACCCGTGGACGGGCATCGTCAAAAATCGCCGAAAAAATGGTGACCACTATTGGGTACGCGCCAATGTCACCCCCATCATGGATGGTGACAAGCCAACGGGCTACTTGTCAGTGCGGACAAAGCCCAGCACGCAAGAAATACAAACGGCGCAAACCCTGTATGCCCGCATGAATGAAGAGGTGCAGCGGGGTCAAGAGACGATACGTCTGCGAGCTGGTGAAGTTCGATATCTGGGCTGGCGTGGCCTGTGGGCACAGCGCAGCGATATGGGGCTGCTGGCGCGCATGGTGGCCATGATGGTCATCATGGCGATGGTCGTCATGCTGCCTGATGTACTGGGCTGGCAGGGGCTGCTGGCTGGTGGTGCGCGCCTGGCTGCGCTGGTGACGGGCGGTGCCTGGGTGGTGTGGCGCTTTAATTCACGTTGCGTACAAGGCATTGAAAAAGCCAACGCATGGGCGGCGCAGATGGCCAGTTGCAACCTGTCGCAATCCTGCCAGCACAATTATTCGGGCGCAGTCGGTACGTTGATGGCGCGCTTGCAGCAAATACAGATCAATTTACGCGCCGTGGTAGGCGATGTACTGACGGAGGTGCGTGGCTTCAACGTCATGTCAAAAGAAATCGCGCATGGCAGTCTCGATTTGGCCAGACGCACGGAGTCTCAGGCTTCAAGCCTGCAGCAAACGGCAGCCTCCATGGAGGAAATTGCAAGCACCGTGCTGCAGACGGCGGAAACAGCCCAGCAAATGGAGCAGGAAAGCCAGCAAACCAAGGCTATCGTCAGCCACAGTGGCCATGCAATTGAGGAGGTGGGTGAAGCCATGGAGCACATTCGCCAGTCTTCAACCCGCATGCGCGAAATCATTGGCGTGATTGAAAGCATTGCCTTTCAGACCAACTTGCTGGCCTTGAATGCGGCGGTAGAAGCGGCCCGCGCCGGCGAGCAAGGCCGTGGCTTTGCCGTGGTAGCTGCAGAAGTACGGGCGCTGGCACAACGCAGCGCAACGGCCGCCAAAGAAATCGGGGGGTTGATTAACAATACGGTAGACGGCATTGATGAAGGCAATGCCCGGATGCAGGCGGCTGGAAAAACCATTGATGGCATGGTGCAGGCCGTAGAGCGAGTAAGCAGCTTGGTGCAGCAAATCAGCCTGGCTACGCGCGAACAATCGCAAGGGATTTCCCTCGTCAATGAGGCTGTGGCATCCCTGGATACGATGACACAACAGAATGCAGCCATGTCTGAGCAGTCCACGGGTTCCGCCCAATCACTGCATACCAATGCACAGCGTTTACAGCGCTCCGTATCTTTCTTCAATCTCTCGTCGTAGAGCGTGAAAAGAAAAAAGCAGCATACAAGCTGCTTTTTTTATGACCATTTGTACAACAACTAAGCATGTGAAAGCCAGCAGCATGGTTAGCATGCAGGTATGCAAGTCTTGTTCATTGTTTTGGCGATCATCGTGCTGCTGCTGTGGGGCATAAGAAGCTATCGTCCAAAAAAACGGATCGTACCTCCAGCATCGAAAGCGCGCTCTTTGGCAACTGCTACTGCGGCAGTGGTGCCAGCGCCGGAGCCTGAGGTTTCACCCAGCATTAATAGCGATGTGAAATTTCGCATGCAGGGTGAACGCGGCATGGGGGGGCCTATCTTTGGCGATGTGCTGTGCAGTGATGGGGTGTATTTGCCGCATGTATGGGAGTCAGATTTCCACACCTCGTTTGATGGTCGCTGGATTCGGACAGGCTCTTACGGTGATTCCATTCCTCGCCTGCTTGACAGAAAAACGCGACGATCCTGGCTACTCAGCGTGGCCGAGGCAGGTCTGGTCGACGATTTGCATTGGCGACTGCCTCGCTGGAACGGGGAAAGCCAGGGCGGTAATGGTGTGGCCGCAGAAGCGCACAACGCGCTCAGCGATGTGGCTTTTGATGCATGGCTGGCAAAAAATGTGAACCAAAAGGCACAGCCTCTGGCTGGTGTGTGTGACTTGTGGGTTCCTGCAGACTGTGTCCCAGAAGAAGCGCAAGCGGCCCCTTTTTCCATCCCACAGCAAGACAATGCGGTGGTGCAGGTGACAACGCAGCGCCATTGGCCTGCATCATTGCGTGAGCTGGAGCGCCCGCTGGAGCCGCTGCTGGAGCCACACTGGCAATTGCAGCTCAATGGTGAGGCGCACTCCTGGATCGTTGATGGAAAAAGTCCGTTTGTGTGGCGTCCAGATGGGCAGGCATTTGCCTGCTATGGCTACCCCTCCAACGACACTTCACGCAAACCGAGTGTGCGACTGGGTGTCTGGAGCCTGACTTTTGGTGGCCAGCAATGGTCAACATGGCTGCCAGAAGACCGCAAGCCCTGGTCGGTAGCGCTGTACTCCCCTGAAGATGCTTCTACAGCTTTGCCCGCTTTGAGCTGGGATGATGTTGAGCTGCTGCAACGCATGGAAATGGACACACCAGAGCTGGAGCGTCTGCACGATGGCCGTAGCCTCAGCTGTGTGATGAGTGAGTTGTATGCGGTCTCCAAGCACCGGGCAGATGGACGACCCATGCTTAAGAAAATTCCGGTGCGCCAATTCCAATGGCGTCGCGACTTGCACAATCCTTCTCGCTGGGTTGCCCAGAGCGAGGCCGTTGCAGGCCAGCCTTTGCTGTGGACTCTGGTGCATGAGGCCAAGGATGAGCTGGGAGCAACCGCTGCTTATTCTGTGCAGTGGGGTGAGCATCAGTTGCCCGGACTGTGGGAGCTGGAGCATGTGCTGGTTGATGGTCAGTGGGCTTTGTTGTGCCCCTGGGGAGAGTCGCCACTCAAAGGTGGCAGGCCTGTTCCATGGGTGTGGGATGGCAAGCAACTCAATGCCATTGAGATGACGCTTCCAGTGCTGCGCATGCGCCCCCACGTAGTGAGCGGGCATGCACAGTTGCTGGTGGTCGTAGGGTGCGGGCCTGACAACAGCAACTTGGCCAGCACGGGCTTGTGGCGCTGGCCTTTGCAGGTGGCCGATGAAACCAACTTGACCAAAAATGGCTGGACCCCTGCCTATGAGTGGCGGGATGTTGCAGTGAATGCACAAGGTGTTTGGCAGTTGAAGCCACGCTGGCGGGAGGTGCAGCAAATTCAGCACCCATGCGCTGACGGCGACTATGTGTGGCGCCATGCACCATCGCATGATGGTCTGTGGTGGTGGGGCGGGCTTCACAACAGCATGAATAACTACTGGAACCCCAAGGCACCGCGCTGCGAAGGCGTGCTGGTGACACAGTCAGGTGCTGTGCTGTGCGGCGTTGGGCCGAGTATTTGCCCGCACCATGCGGGTGATGGCTGGCTGGTGCTGGAGTGGCTGGCCCGTGGCCAAAATGACGAGGCACACCATTGGAAGCTGCATTGGTTGCGACCGCACAAGCATGAGCTCTGGACGCTGGAGCTGCGCGCTTATATGCCGGTACTGCAGGGCTGGGATGCGCAGCAAGGGGTGCAGTGGACAGATGTGGCAGTGCCAGGTTCAGAGGAAGGTGCACCTGTGCAAACGGCGCAGCAAATCATTGCACCAATGCGCTGGGAGAGTGCGCAACTGGACGTGCTCAAACAAAGCCCGGTCGGCTTGTGGGTGCGCAAGCAAGATGCGGTCTACGTGGATGCAATGGCCTTGCGTGATGACTGGCCCTGGGACAAACCTGTGCCGCAGCAGCGGCCCTAAAAAAAACCGGCTCTCAAGAGGGCCGGTTTTTTTATGGCGCAGCCTTGCGCAAGGCTTATGGCTTGTTGCCTGTAGGGAAGGGCCATGCAGCTTGCGGTGCCAAAACAGTCTTGGCCACAGGTGCCGTGGTTTCTGCAGCAGGAGCAGCAGCCTTCTTGGCAGGAGCAGCAGCAGCCTTCTTGGCAGGAGCAGCGGCCTTCTTGGCAGGAGCAGCAGCAGCCTTCTTGGCAGGAGCAGCGGCCTTCTTGGCAGGAGCAGCAGCAGCCTTCTTGGCAGGAGCAGCGGCGGCCTTCTTGGCAGGAGCAGCGGCGGCCTTCTTGGCAGGAGCAGCAGCGGCCTTCTTGGCAGGAGCAGCAGCGGCCTTCTTGGCAGGAGCAGCAGCGGCCTTCTTGGCAGGAGCAGCAGCGGCCTTCTTGGCAGGAGCAGCAGCGGCCTTCTTGGCAGGAGCAGCAGCAGCCTTCTTGGCAGGAGCAGCAACAGCCTTCTTAGGAGCAGCAGCCTTGGCAGCAACAGCCTTCTTAGGTGCAGCGGCCTTGGCAGCAACAGCCTTCTTAGGAGCAGCAGCCTTGGCAGCAACAGCCTTCTTAGGTGCAGCGGCCTTGGCAGCAACAGCCTTCTTAGGTGCAGCGGCCTTGGCAGCAACAGCCTTCTTAGGAGCAGCAGCCTTGGCAGCAACAGCCTTCTTAGGTGCAGCGGCCTTGGCAGCCACAGCCTTCTTAGGAGCAGCAGCCTTGGCAGCAACAGCCTTCTTAGGTGCAGCGGCCTTGGCAGCAACAGCCTTCTTAGGCGCAGCGGCCTTGGCAGCAACAGCCTTCTTAGGTGCAGCGGCCTTGGCAGCAACAGCCTTCTTAGGCGCAGCAGCCTTGGCAGTCACAACCTTCTTAGGTGCTTCGGATTTAGTTACGGGGGTGGCTTTTTTATCAGCCGCTTTCTTTGCAGTTGCCATCGTTTTCTCCTTCATCAATTTGCACACAGCGTTTGAGCGATCGGACTCCAAGAGCGATCTCAAGCCATAGCGACGTGGAGTGGTTCGACGCATGGACAAACAAACGCCCCATGCCATCACCTGTAGAAATAATTTGTGATGGCATGGGGCGCATTATGAATTCCATTGCAAGAGTTTGCGAGGCTTTATCGAGACTTAATCCCAAGAAAGTGCACCACCGGATTGGTATTCGATCACACGTGTCTCAAAGAAGTTACGTTCCTTCTTCAAATCGATCATCTCGCTCATCCATGGGAACGGATTTTCTTCGCCAGGAAAGAGCTCTTCCAGGCCAATTTGTGTGGCGCGTCGATTGGCGATGTAGCGCAGGTAGCCCTTGAACATGGATGCATTCATACCCAGTACGCCACGCGGCATGGTGTCCTCGGCGTATGCGTATTCCAGGTCCACTGCCTGGCGGAATAGGGCGTTGATTTCTTCCTTGAATTCAGGTGTCCACAGGTGCGGATTTTCCAGCTTCAACTGGTTGATCAGATCGATGCCGAAATTGCAGTGCATGGACTCGTCCCGCAGGATGTACTGGTACTGCTCGGCAGCGCCCACCATCTTGTTTTGGCGACCCAGTGCCAAGATTTGCGTGAAGCCCACGTAGAAGAAAAGGCCCTCCATCAGGCAGGCAAAAACGATCAGCGATTTCAGCAGTGTCTGGTCATCTTCAGGCGTGCCCGTGTGAAAGTGCGGGTCCATGATCGACTCAATAAACGGGATCAAGAACTCATCTTTGTCGCGGATGGATTTGATCTCGTTGTAGGCGTTGAAGATCTCGCCTTCATCCAAGCCGATCGACTCCACGATGTACTGGTAGGCGTGTGTATGGATGGCTTCTTCAAACGCTTGACGCAGCATGAACTGGCGGCACTCTGGTGCGGTGATATGGCGGTAAGTCCCTAGAACAATGTTGTTGGCCGCCAACGAATCTGCCGTGGTGAAAAAGCCCAGGTTGCGTTTGACGATGCGGCGCTCATCTTCTGTCAGGCCGTTGGGGTCTTTCCACAGTGCAATATCGCGCGTCATATTCACTTCTTGCGGCATCCAGTGGTTGGCGCAAGTAGCAAGGTACTTTTCCCAGGCCCATTTGTACTTGAAGGGCACGAGCTGGTTGACGTCGGTCTTGCCGTTGATGATGCGTTTGTCTGCGGCATTCACGCGCAGATGTGCGCCGCTAGGTGCAGGTGCGGCAGCGGTGTCGGTGGTGGTGATTTCGTCGTCAAAACTCAGCATGTCGGGCTCCTGGTGTTTTGCAAAAAAGAGAGCTGGCTGCGCTTTTGAAACAAAGGTTTCAAAATGAAAATGTTCGGAAACCTTGGTTAAATGAGCGCTGGCTGCTATGAAATAAAAGTAGATGCGAAGGGGCTTTAGACCCACTTACCCCACCCGGCAAATCGAACACTTGCAATGCACACGAGGTGCGAAGCCGCAGGCCAAGCTGTACAAAGGGCATGGCAAGGCCTGGGCAATAACGTATCAAGGTCGGGGTTGGCGGGTGTTGTTAGCAGGCCTTACTGGCAGGCTTCGCAGCCGGGGTCATCAATCGCACAGAACTTGATGTCGGTGGCCGGGGCACCCGTGCTGGCGCGTGCTGCCGCAGCGGCGCGGTCCAGCGCGCTGCTGGTTTCAACAGCTGCAGGCGATACCGCGTTGAGCGTGCGACTTTGGATGGTGGATTTCTCTGCCGCAGTAGCGCTGGTGGTGCGCAGGTAGTAGGTGGTTTTGAGGCCTCGCACCCACGCCAGTTTGTAGGTTTCGTCCAGTTTCTTGCCCGATGCGCCTGCCATGTAGATGTTCAAGCTCTGGGCCTGGTCGATCCATTTTTGGCGGCGAGCAGCAGCTTCTACCAGCCATTCGGGTGCGACTTCAAACGCCGTGGCATACAGCTGCTTGAGGTCTTGCGGCACACGGTCAATGGCGCGCAGTGAACCGTCAAAGTGCTTGAGGTCCATGACCATCACGCTGTCCCACAGCCCGAGCTTCTTCAAGTCACGCACCAGATTCTGGTTGATGATGGTGAATTCACCCGACAGGTTGGACTTGACGGACAGGTTGCCGAACGAAGGCTCAATCGAGGCATCAACGCCCACGATGTTCGAGATGGTGGCTGTAGGAGCGATGGCCACGCAGTTGCTGTTGCGCATGCCGTCGGCCTTGATCTTGGCGCGCAGCGCATCCCAGTCCAGCCGGGTGCTGCGATCGACTTCAACATAGCCGCCGCGTTGCTGGGTCAGCAGTTCCAGCGAATCCAGCGGCAAGATGCCTTGTGACCACAGCGATCCTGGGTAGCTGCTATAGCTGCCGCGCTCTTTAGACAGCTCGGTTGAAGCCCAGTATGCGTAGTAGCAAATGGCTTCCATGGAGGTGTCTGCAAATTCCACGGCGGCATCGCTGGCGTATGGCGTGCGCATGGCATACAGCGCATCTTGAAAACCCATCAAGCCCAGGCCGACAGGGCGGTGACGCAAGTTGGAGTCACGTGCTTTGTCGACGGCGTAGTAGTTGATGTCGATGACGTTGTCGAGCATGCGCATCGCTGTGGTCACGGTCTTGCGCAGTTTGGTGTGGTCCAGTACGCCATCAGTGATGTGCTGCGCCAGATTGATGGAGCCCAGGTTGCACACCGCCGTTTCGCTGTCGCTGGTATTGAGCGTGATCTCCGTGCAAAGGTTAGATGAATGCACGACGCCCACGTGCTGCTGGGGCGAGCGAATGTTGCATGGGTCCTTGAAGGTGATCCATGGATGGCCGGTTTCAAACAGCATGGACAGCATCTTGCGCCACAGGTCTGTGGCCGGGATGGTTTTGAACAGCTGAATATCACCGCTGACCGTTTGCGCTTCATAGGCGGTATAAGCCTTGGCAAAATCTGCTCCGTACAGGTCGTGCAGGTCAGGTACATCGGACGGAGAAAACAGTGTCCACTGGCCTTTTTCCATCACGCGTTGCATGAACAGATCGGGAATCCAGTTGGCCGTATTCATGTCGTGGGTGCGACGGCGGTCATCGCCCGTGTTCTTGCGCAGCTCCAGAAACTCTTCAATGTCCAGGTGCCAGCTTTCCAGATAGGCGCAGACTGCGCCTTTGCGCTTGCCGCCCTGGTTGACCGCTACGGCAGTGTCATTGACCACTTTCAGGAAAGGTACGACGCCTTGTGACTCGCCATTGGTCCCTTTGATGCGAGCACCCAGCGCACGCACTGGGGTCCAGTCATTGCCCAGTCCACCGGCAAATTTGGACAGTAAGGCGTTTTCTTTGAGTGCATCGTAGATGCCACCCAAGTCATCGGGCACCGTCGTCAGGTAGCAGCTGGACAGTTGCGAGCGCAGCGTGCCGCTGTTGAACAGCGTAGGTGTCGAGGACATGAAGTCAAACGAGGACAGCAACTCGTAAAACTCAATCGCACGCGTGTTGTGGTCTTGTTCATTGATGGACAGGCCCATGGCCACGCGCATGAAGAACGACTGGGGCAGCTCAATGCGTGTTTTGCGCACGTGCAAGAAATAGCGGTCGTACAGGGTTTGCAGGCCCAGATAGTCAAACTGCTGGTCACGCTCAGCCTTCAGGGCTGCGCCCAGACGAGCAAGGTCAAACTTCAGCAGCTCGGGGTTGAGCAGCTCGTGATCGACGCCTTTTTGGATGAAAACAGGAAAGTTCTCTGCATAGGCCGCAGGCATGTCACAGGGCTGTACATCGCGGCCCATGACTTCGCGCACGATGGTGTGCAGCAACAGGCGGGCAGTGACGTAGGTGTAGTCGGGGTCGCGTTCAATCAGAGTGCGGGCGGCCAGTATTGAGGCTTTGTAGACTTCGGCCAATGGCACGCCGTCGTACAGATTGCGCAGGGTTTCTGCCACGATGGGGTCGGGCTTGATGTCAGCATTGAGGTTGATACAAGCTGCTGCAATCAGGGCTTCCAGACGATCCTGGCGCAATGGAATTCGCTCCCCGTTGTCGCTCACATGCAATACGGGCTGCGGTGCAGCGGCAGCCGCGGCATCTTCCAGCGCTTTTTTCTTTGCGGCCGCACGTTCCTGGTTGCGCGCTTCGCGGTACAGCACATAGGCACGGGCCACATCTTGGTGGCCACCGCGCATCAGGGCCAATTCCACGTGGTCTTGCACATCTTCTATATGGAAGGTGCCGCCTTCAGGGCGTGAACGCAGCAACGCACGCACGACGGCGTTGGTCAATGCTTCGACCGTTTCGCGGATGCTGACAGATGCTGCGCCTTGCGGGCCTCGCACGGCCAGAAAGGCTTTGGTGACGGCGATGGCGATTTTCTGCGGGGAAAAGGGAACGACATCCCCGCTGCGGCGAATGATTTGGTATTGATCGAGTACCGCTGGAACACTGCTAGCACCGGGTGTGTGGGGTGCTGAAAAATCAGAGTTCGAGCTGTTCATAGCGTGTTGCATGAGGGCCTCTTGGTACGGGTAGTGGGGCGTTGCGGTGTGTGGCAAGGCCTCGAATGGTCACGTTGGGCAGGATTTATTCTCTACCAATGGTGTTTTTGATAATTTAAAACACTAGGGGTAGTGTATTGGCCTGTGGTCAAGAAAACCATTGTGTGGATGCCCGGCACTAGGCAATGTTCCTTGTTGACACGCGGCTAAGCCTTGAGGACGTTGCTTGGAGATGGAAAAAACCATGTCTGGTGCGGCTTGCAAGGCCAAAGGGGGCTTGAACGCCTTTGTTGGCAAGCAATGAAAAGCGCGAAAAAATTAAAAAATCCCTGACGTGGTGATGGGATATGGACGCTAAATATGTGGATATAAATCCATGTCAAAGCACTAGATATAGTGTTTTGGCTTTTTCTCAAAAAGCAGGCGCTGGATGGCACAACGCGATGCGCACGGGCGGCTGCAGCGCTTTGTACGGATTGTTTTTGCTTGCCTTCAAAGCACTGGCGCTGGTGCTACTGCTTCTTGCTATGGAAACTGCAGTGGCAATGTTTGCAACTTTGTGTGCAGCAGGGGCCAGTCAAAACCTGGCCCCGGGTCTTGTTTGCGGCCTGGAGCAATGTGTTCATGCCCGGCAATCTGCGTGATGGGATAGTGGGCAGTCAAGGCTTGACACAACTGGCTGAGGGCTTGGTACTGGGAGGCTTCAAACGTCAAGCCTTCCAGACCCTCCAGTTCAATACCAATAGAAAAATCATTGCAGTTGTCACGCCCCCCCCACTGTGATGCCCCCGCATGCCAGGCGCGGTCATCGGCGCTGACAAATTGCCAGACCACGCCCTCACGGGTGATAAAAAAGTGCGAAGACACCTCCAGTCCCCGAATGGTTTGGAAGTAAGGGTGCGCATCCCAGTTGAGCTGGTTGCTAAAAAGCTGCTGTACGCAGCCCGTGCCATATTGACCGGGTGGCAGGCTGATGGAGTGGATCACGATCAAGTCGATGCGTGTCCCTGCCGGACGCTGGCCAAAGTTGGGTGACGGCTGATGCTGAGCGCTAGAAAGCCAGCCCTTATGCCAAGACAGGGGGGCGGCGGTTTTTTCCGTGGAATCAGTGGTGCACGTCATACAGCGCATTGTCGCTGGCTGGCTCAATATCTTCAGGTGAGATCGGAATGTTCAAGCGGGCAATGCGGTAACGGATCTGACGCAAGCTGATACCCAGCCGTGCCGCAGCTGCCGTGCGGTTGTAGCCACAGGCTTGCAGGGCACGCGTCAAAATGGCCCGCTCTTGCTGGTCCAGCCAAGCCTGCAAATCATCTGGCAGCGCGTCTGCAGGTAAGTGGCTGCTGCTGTCGCCCGCATTTTCATTCGTTGCTGGGGCTGCTGACACATTGGCCTCTTCTCCCAATGCTATTGCACGGTGCAGAAGGTTTTCCAGCTCGCGCACATTGCCGTGCAGTGGCTGGTGCTGCAATTGCGCCAGCACGCTGGCAGAAAGTGAGGAGGCTTCGTGTATGTGCTCGCCCGTAATGCGCCGCAGCAAGGCCGTGCATAGAGCTGGCAGGTCTTCGCGCCGTTCACGCAGAGGTTGAATCGCAATGTCGATGACGTTGAGGCGGTAATACAAATCTTGGCGAAAGCGGCCCGATTGCACATCTTCAGCCAGATTGCGGTGTGTTGCACTGACGATACGAACATCGACAGGCTCCTCCAGCGTCGCTCCCAGCGGGCGTACACAGCGCTCTTGAATGGCACGCAGTAATTTGGCTTGCATGGACAGAGGTAATTCGCCAATTTCGTCCAGAAACAAGGTGCCCCCACGGGCTGCGCTAAAAAAACCTTCCCTGTCAGTCGTGGCTCCAGTGAATGCGCCTTTGAGGGCGCCAAAGAATTCAGCCTCCAGCAAGTGCTCGGGGATGGCGCCGCAGTTCACGGCCACCCAAGGTGCATTCGCACGGTGACTGCATGCGTGCAAAGCCCGCGCCACCAGCTCTTTGCCGGTGCCTGATTCGCCCGTAATCAGGACCGGTGCCATGCTTGGGGCCACCTTCTGGATGCGTTGCTTGACTTGCTGCATGGCCACCGAGGTGCCCACTAAACGATCCAGGGCGGCTGAAGGATTCAAGATGGCTCCCGTAGTGCTCGCTACGGTGGTGCTCGGCGTAAACATCCCGGGTGCAGACGTGACAGATTCACCATGTGCTGCAGAAGCTACGACGGTGCGAAATTGCTTGAGATCGACCGGTTTGGTGAGGTAGTCAAATGCCCCATAGCGCAGCGCCTCCACTGCATTTTCAGCAGAGCCATATGCAGTCATGACAATGGCGCGCTCCTTGCGACGTTGCTCGCGCAGTTCACGCAGCAACTCCATGCCCAGACCATCAGGCAGGCGCATGTCGGTAATCAAGACTTCAAAGCGGCACAACTGCAGCTGGGCGCGTGCTTCTGCCAGTGAACCAGCTGTTTGTACGCGGTAGCCTTCACGCAAAAGTGTCAGCTCGTAGAGCGTACGCAAGTCTGGTTCGTCATCGACAACAAGAATAGAGGCAGTAGAAGTTCCCATGGCCTTGATCACACCACAATTGGGTCAAACAAGGAAACGTTGGCCGTGTGCAGGAGTCGACCTCTGAAGTAGACGGTAAATGCGTTACCGGTTTGCAGCCCGCGCGCGGTCATGCGCTCGCAGCGGCTGTAGTTGATGCTGCCGCCATGGCGCTGACAAAGCTCTCTGCAAATGTACAGTCCCAGTCCTGAGGACCGACTTTGCGAAGAGAAGAACGGTTCAAACAAGTGTTTCTGTACAGAGGCTTCTACGGCAGGACCCTCGCTCCATACCTGAAACCAAAATTGTTCGTCGCTGCTGGAGCCTGTGAGCAGCTGCAGCGCATCGTTGTGCTTGCCTTCACAGTAGCGGGCGGCGTTGTCCAGCAGGTTGACCACTACACGGCGCAGGTGCTCGCTGTCAAAAGCCACGTGTGCCTGCGCGCAATTGGGCGTGAAAAGACCGGGTCGCTGCATCGCATGCTGTTGCTGCCACTCTTGCCAGATGTGGCGCAGCTCTGCATCTAGCAACAAGGTGCGTGAATCGGTGTGCTGGATTTGCTGCTGCACGCGGGCAATGTCCAGTACGTCTTCGGCGATGCGCACCAGGCGCTGGGCGTTTTGTTCCACCATGTGGCTCAGGCGCTGCTGAGTGGGCTCTGTTAGTTCTTCTGCCAGCAAGGCGTTGGCTTGCACGATTGCGGCCAGTGGATTGCGAATTTCATGAGCCACAGCGGCAGACATGCGCCCCATGGCTGCCATCTTTTCAATGCGCATACGGGCTTCTACTTCGCGCAAATCATGCAAGAACATGACGCACAGCCACGGCTGCGGAGCCAGAAGGCTGTCAGGATGGGTGTCGTGCCGGAGTTCGGGAAGGGCGACATCAGCGGCGATGCTGGTGGTCAGCCAGGTGCGGACATACAGCCCCGTGGTGCTTTGGCCGGTAGCCATGAGGTGCATGTGCTGGCTCAGTGCCTGGTTGGTGGCGTAGGTCTGGTCCACCATGTCGCGCAAAGGGAGCCATTCGGCATGGCATAAATCATGCAAAGCCAAAGGTGCAGGCAAGCCAAGTAACTCGCACGCTGCTGGGTTGGCCATGCGGACCTGGTAGGTGCTGTCAACGACCAAGATGCCTTCAGTCAGATTCGCGATGATCAAGCTGTTGACCTGGGCATGGGTTTGCGCCGCGTGCCGGCTGGTGCGTGCCTGACGTTCTTGATAGGCCAGTCGTTGCGCCAATTGACGGGTCAGGTAGGTGACTGCAAAAAAACCTGCGCAGATGAGCGCAGTTTGCATGTAGTCCTCGCTTTGCAGGCGCCCCAGAACCCATGCATGAAAAATATCAGTGCCCAGCAAAATCAGGGTAATGCTGGCAGTTGTCGCCAGCGCCATGCGCATGGTGCCGAGCACCGAAACGGTCAAGATCGGCAACGCCAGCAATGGGGTGTAGTGCATCTTGCCGGTTTGCACCTCTTGCAAGATACAAATAGCCATGATGTCTGCGGCCAGCAGCAGAAGCCAGGGCCAGCGCCAGTCGCTAGCGGGAGGTTTCTGGTGCAGCAGTCCCCAGGCCAGTAGCGCAAGAACGAAGTAGCTGCCAGTCAATGCCCACGGCCAATACACATCGGGGTGCTGCACGCCGGGAGATGTCCAGGTCTGCGTAACCTGTAATGCAATCAGCAGTGTTGCAACCAGCACCCGGGCTGACAGAAAAGCCTGCCAGAGCCGGCGCGCACTTTGAAGAGGAAGTGTGGTCACGATAGGCAGCGGGCTGGGGCAACCAAACGATTAACGTGGTCCGAGGTGGCGATGCTCAGTGCTGCAGTAATACGTGCGATCAGGACTGGTGATTGCATCACTGGATGGCAAGTGCAGCCCGCAGTGCGCGCAGGTGACCATGTCTTCTGGCTGCCGCAGACGGGGCTTGGGTGGTGGCACAGCCCCCGCCTTACGGCGGTTATTGCGCCAAATGCCTATGGCAATAATCACAACCAGTGCGACCAGTAGATATTTCATGACAGACGTCCCAGCATGACGACTTCCAGTACAAAGCGTGAACCGGCATAGGCCAGCAACAAGAGCGCAGCCCCTGCATAAATCAAATGCACGGCGTGGCGCCCGCGCAGACCGAAACGAGAGCGCCCGATCAGCAGCAGGGCAAATGCCACCCAGGCCAGTAAAGAGAACACCGTTTTATGGTCCCAGACCCAGGCGCGGCCATACAGCGATTCACCAAACAGCAAGCCTGCCAGAAGTGTGGCGCTAAGGAGCACAAAACCTGCGGTGACAAAACGGAAGGTCAGGCGCTCCAGCATCAGTAAAGGCATGCCGCCTTCGTCGTTGGAGGCCGTGCGCATGCGGTGCTCGGCGCGTGACATCAGGCCCGCATGAACGACTGCTGCCGCGCACAGGCCATACGAGGCAATGCCCAGCGCCAGGTGTAAAGGCAGCCATGCCGATGTTTGCAGCGCCATGGGCTTGCCGGGGAAGATCTGCGCCAGCAATACGGTCAGTGCACCCAGCACAGACAGCACGCCAACGGCGCGCATCTTGGGGTAAAGCTGCTGTTCAATGGCATAGACCGTCAGCATCAGCCAGGCCGTCATGGACAGCGCGGGCGCAAACCCAAAGCGAGCGGGGGTGGTCATCAAACCTGCCGCTACGGTCAGCAGGTGAAGAACCCAGGCACAGCGCATAGCCAGGCGTGTGTGGCTTTCGGCCATGCGCTGCATACCAAAAACTGGAATGAGATAGGACGCAATGGCAGCCATGGCCAGTGCCATGACCCAGGTGGGTGAGCCAGTGAAAATGTGGGTGGAAGACTCCATGCCTGCAATCATAGCTGCCCGCCCTATGGGCTGGGGCCGCTATTGTTTGCCATCCTTGCGCCGCGTCAGTGCTTGGGTGCTCTGTCCTTGGACAGGGCGAGTGATGTGCTCAACGGGTAGAATTGACAGCTTGTTTGTACAGGGCTGCCCGCGGCGGGCAGCACGGGCTACAGCGTAAGCTGCGCCCCCTGCCCAAAGCGCCGGGCCGTCAGGCCAAGCCGCACGCGGCGCAGCTTCTCTCTCTTCGGACACATCTGCTTATGGCATCCGCACTCACCGACAAACTCTCGCGACTCGTCAAGGAAATGCGTGGCCAGGCCCGCATTACTGAATCCAACGTACAGGACATGCTGCGCGAAGTGCGCATGGCCCTGCTGGAAGCTGACGTGGCCTTGCCCGTGGTGCGCGACTTTGTGGCCCGCGTCAAGGAAAAAGCGCTGGGTCAGGAAGTCATCAGCTCGCTGCAGCCAGGCCAGGTACTGGTTTCCATTGTCAACAAAGAGCTTTCGGCCACCATGGGCGAGGGCGTGGCTGACATCAACCTCAACGCTCAGCCACCCGCTGTCATCTTGATGGCCGGTTTGCAGGGGGCCGGTAAAACGACCACCACCGCCAAGCTGGCCAAGCACCTGATTGAAAAGCGCAAGAAAAAGGTGCTGACTGTCTCGGGTGACGTATACCGCCCTGCAGCGATTGAACAGCTCAAAACCGTGACAGCTCAGGCCGGTGCGCAGTGGTTCCCCTCTACGCCAGACCAAAAGCCCCACGATATTGCCGTGGCTGCATTGGACTACGCCAAGAAACACTACTTTGACGTGCTGCTGGTGGATACGGCCGGTCGCCTGGCCATCGACGAATTGTTGATGGCTGAGATCAAGGACTTGCACGCCACGCTCAATCCGGTTGAAACCCTGTTTGTGGTTGATGCCATGCAGGGCCAGGATGCGATCAACACGGCCAAGGCCTTCAAGGAAACGCTGCCGCTGACCGGCATCGTGCTGACCAAGCTGGACGGTGACTCTCGCGGTGGTGCGGCGCTGTCCGTGCGCCAGATCACGGGTGCGCCCATCAAGTTTGCCGGTGTCTCTGAAAAGCTCGATGGCCTGGAAGTGTTTGATGCTGACCGCCATGCACAGCGCGTGCTGGGCATGGGCGACATCGTGGCGCTGGTGGAGCAAGTCACCAAGGGCGTGGACATGCAAGCGGCGCAGAAGATGGCCGAGAAGCTGAAAAGCGGCGACGGCTTTGATCTGCATGATTTCTTGGCGCAACTGCAGCAAATGAAGCAAATGGGGGGCTTGTCCAACTTGCTGGACAAATTGCCCTCCGAGATGACCGCCAAGGCGGGTGCCGTGGATATGGACAAGGCCGAGCGCGAAATCAAGCGCAAGGAAGGCATCATCTGCTCCATGACTTACAAGGAGCGCAAACGCCCTGAACTCATCAAGGCCACCCGTAAAAAACGCATTGCCGATGGCGCTGGCGTGCAGGTGCAGGACGTAAACCGCCTGCTCAAAGAATTTGAGCAGATGCAGACCATGATGAAAAAGATGAAGGGCGGCGGCCTGATGAAGATGATGAAGAAGATGGGTGGCATGAAGGGGATGAAAGGCATGATGGGCGGTGGTGGCATGCCCAAGCTGCCTTTCTGATTGCAGCCCCCTCTTTGCATTTCGGGCTCAAGCCGCATCGCTGTTAAAGCCATGCGGCTTTTTGCTGAATAGAAGCTAGAAAACAGGAGCTACTTGCGCAGGCTTTATGCGTACTTCGGATAGATAACTATTGGAGTTCCTTGTTACATATGCGCTGCAAGCTCTGATTTTTGCTTTTTCCCGTAAGTTGCCCATAATGCACAGCATGCAAGCACCGTCTCATCTTTCTGCGCCGCACCCAGCAACTCGACGCATGTGGTTGCTGGCAAGCGCAGCCGCAGTGCTGGCGGGCTGCTCCAGCACACCCCGTACCCCAAATGCATCTCGCACTGCACCTGTAGCGCGCAGCGGCGGCTCCAGCGCACGCGCGGTAGACCCTTTGCAGCTGCAATCCGATCTGCGCGAGGCCCTGCTGGCGCGCACCATGCTGGTGGTCAACACGCCCTATACCTACGGCGGAAACTCGCCTGAAGGTGGCTTTGACTGCAGTGGCTTGATTCAGTGGGCCGTGCAGGGCATTCATACCGGCAAGCTGCCGCGCACCACATCGCAATGGGCGCAGTCCAGCACACCCGTGCAAGGACGGGGGCTGCAGCGTGGTGACTTTGTGTTTTTCAACACCATGGGCAGCAACTATTCCCACATGGGTATTTTTGTGGGCAGTGGGCAATTTGTGCATGCACCTTCCAGCGGTGGCACGGTGCAGCGCGTGCGGATGGACAATCCGTATTTCGCCAAACGGTTCACTGAGGCGCGGAGCATCTTCGCATAGCAATGGCAAGGGTATTTGCCTGACAGACAGGAGTTGTCAGACAGGTCAGCATGGTGCATTTGGAGGATGTAGCCATGCCCACGACACAACCCATCCGTTTTTACGCATTGAGTGCAGTGGCTGCGCTGGCCGTGCTGACTGGCTGTGACCAGTCAGGCCCGCAAATGCGCGCAGACACTTTCCCGATGGCAGCCATTGATCGCTTTGATCAACCGCCACCAAGCAAGCCACTGTTTGGTTCTACGAACTATTTGCGCAGCCACGATGTGCTGCCTGTTGCCAAGGCAGATATCCGTGAGCCTTTGCCTGCTGCTGTGCCGCTGCCAGCGAAGGTTGAGAGCATTGAGGTCATTCAGCCGCCATCCACGGACGCTGAGGCTTCCAAGGGGCAGGGTGGGGTGACACCTGCTGCGGGCATGGCGGCGGTGATTACGGGTGCCCAGGGCGATGGTGAAAAGCACAAACTGGACGGCGGCACAGTCAAATAGCAGCGTCGTTTGGGGTGCTGCTGTGCAGGTATAAAGAAAAACCCCGCAGTACTTGCGTACTGCGGGGTTTTATATTTTGGTGGTCGTAGGTGGACTTGAACCACCGACATCAGCATTATGAATGCTGCGCTCTAACCAACTGAGCTACACGACCGGACTCTGGTGGTCGTAGGTGGACTTGAACCACCGACATCAGCATTATGAATGCTGCGCTCTAACCAACTGAGCTACACGACCAAGAGAACGAAATTATATATCAATATTTAGCGGTGAATAAAATTCGCGGGGCGCTTGTTGACAAATGCATCCATGCCTTCTTTTTGGTCCTGGGTGGCAAACAGTGCGTGGAAAAGGCGGCGTTCAAACATCACGCCATCATTGAGGCTGCCTTCGAAAGCACGGTTGACCGATTCTTTGGCAGCCATGACAGCAATTTGCGAGAAGCCGCTGATGATGATGGCTGCGCCCAGTGCTTCTTCCATCATCTTGTCAAAGGGCACAACACGGCTGACCAAACCAGCTCGCTCGGCTTCGGTGGCGTCCATCATGCGGGCGGTCAGTGCCATATCCATGGCCTTGGCTTTGCCCACTGCACGGGGCAGGCGCTGTGTGCCGCCAGCGCCGGGGATCACACCCAGCTTGATTTCGGGTTGGCCAAACTTGGCGTTGTCAGCAGCAATGATGAAGTCGCACATCATGGCCAGCTCACAGCCGCCACCCAGCGCAAAGCCGCTGACTGCTGCTATGACGGGCTTGCGAATACTGCGAATGCTTTCCCAGTTGCGGGTAATGTAGTCTCCCTTGTAGGCATCGGCAAAGCTGTACTTGGCCATGGCACCAATGTCTGCACCAGCAGCGAATGCGCGCTCGCTGCCTGTAATGACCATGCAGCCAATGCTTTCGTCAGCATCAAATGCTTTGAGCGCTTGGCCCAGCTCATCCATGAGCTGGTCATTCAGGGCGTTGAGTTGTTTGGGGCGGTTGAGGGTAATGATGCCCACTTTGTCCGCTTCCACGCGGACCTCGATCATTTCGTATGCCAAGGCTTATCTCCTAATAGTCATGTGTGGAAAACCCAGCACATGACTATACCCAAGCTGTCAGCAGATGGCTTATAGAGCCAGCCAGCGGTCGAGCGCCGCAGCGTCGGTGATGCTGAGCTGGAAGTTGGAGGCAGGAGCGTCAGTCACTGCTGCGGGCAAGCTCAGTGGCAAGCGAAGCAATTGACGGTCCCGAGCCACCAAGGCCGTGATGTGCAAGGTGCCACGGGCTGTGTACATATCCAGCTCTTCAAGTTTGGTGAGACGCCATGCGGGCGGTGCCTCTGCTCCAGGCAGTTCAATGCCATACCACTCATCGCCAGCCATCATGCCGGCTTGCTCGGCCAAACCACCACGCAGCACTTGCTTGATGATGACGCTGTGCGTCTCTTGCACGCGCAGCCCCAATGCCTGGGCAGGAGCAGGTTTGTCGATGTCTGCGCGCACGCCGTGGCTGCTCAGCAGTGCTTGCAGCGGCAACTCCTGCGTACCGTGTACCCATTCCTGAAGCTCTTCATGCCAGCTGCGGCCCGTCTGCTCTTGCAGTACTGCCAGTACGTCGGCCTCGGTCATGGCGCCACCCTGGCAGCGTTGCCACAATGCGCGCATGGTGTCATCCAGCGTGGTGCTGCCTTCTTGGCGCAGCTTCAAGTCCAGGCACATGGCCACCAAGGCCCCCTTGGTGTAGTAGCTGACGGTGGCGTTGGCTGTGTTTTCGTCTTGGCGGTAGTACTTCACCCAGGCATCAAAACTGGACTGGGCAACGCTTTGTACTTGTCGGCCCGGCGTTTGCTGCACCTGATTCAGTGTCTTGGTGATGAGTTTGAGGTAGGCCGTGCTGTCAATCAAACCAGCGCGTCGCAGCAGCAAGTCGTCGTAATAGCTGGTGAAGCCTTCAAAGAACCACAACAGCTGCGTGTAGTTTTCTTGATCGTAGTTGTAGGGAACCAGTTCTGCAGGGCGCAGACGTTTGACATTCCAGGTGTGAAAGTACTCGTGACTGATCAGTCCCAGCAATTGAATGTAGCCGTCACTGGCCTTTTCTGTACCAATGCGCGGTAGATCGGGGCGGCTGCAAATCAGCGCTGTGGAGTTGCAATGCTCCAGCCCGCCATAGCCATCGTGTGTCACGTTGAGCATGAATACATAGCGGCTGTGTGGTGCTACGCCCCAGAAATTGATTTCAGCTTCACAAATTTTCTGGGTATCTTGCAGCAAACGCTGGCCGTCAAACGATGCCGGTGCTCCGGCCACCACTAAGCGGTGTGGTACACCGCAGGCTGTAAAAGTGCCACTCCAGAAATCACCCATCTCTACAGGGCAATCAACCAGTTCGTCGTAGTTGTCTGCTGCGTAGGTGCCAAAACTTTGCTCATCGACAGCGATGGCGGTCAACCCTGTTGCCAGTTGCCAGTGCGGCACTTGTGCGCAAGGTTGAATTTGAAGGCGATGGGCCTGTGCTTCTTGTCCGTGCACGCGCAGCAGCAGGCTGGTGCCGTTGAAAAAGCCCCGTCGCTGGTCCAGCCAGGCGGTGCGCACAGAGGTGTCGTAGGCGCTGACTTCGTAAGTGAGCTCCAAGGGGTGCTCGGTTTGGCAGGCTACTTGCCATTGATGCTTGCTGAGCTGTTGGACAGCAATTGATTTTTCGCCTTGGCTTGCGTGCAGGCCGTGCAGATTCTTGGCAAATTCACGCACCAGATAGCTGCCAGGAATCCAGACGGGCAGAGAAACGCGCTGCTGTGCACTTGGCTGCGCAATCGTCAAAGTGATGCGATACAAGTGTGCATGCAGGTCATGCAGCTGAACGCGGTAATGAACGGGGGCGGTGGTGTGAGGCATGGTGCTGCTGATAGGTTCAAGCCCACGGCATGCCTGGCGGCTGTGCCGCAGATAAGGCAGGCAGCGTTTGGCTGCCTGCAGGATGTATTATTTTTTATGCGCTGCGGCCAGGTATTTTTCAACCTCGCTGGCTGGAATGGCGCCGGGCACCCGGGTATTGTCTGCAAAAATCAAAGTCGGTGTTCCCGTGATTTTGTGTTTGCGACCCAGAGCCAGATTACGCTGAATGGCATCAATGTCACAGCTGGCTGCCGCAGGTGTTTTGTCCTTCAGCATGAGTTCATGCCAAGCTTTTTTGCTGTCCTTGGCGCACCAGATGTTGCGCGACTTTTCAGCAGAGTCACGGCTCAAAATCGGATAGAGGAACAGGTAAACCGTCACGTTGTCTACGTTTTGCAGGTCACGTTCAAAACGTTTGCAATAGCCGCAGTTGGGGTCTTCAAAGACTGCCAGCTTGCGCTCGCCCTTGCCGTGCACGATCTTGATGGCATCAGCTAAGGGCAGATTCTTGAAGTCCACCGCTGTGAGCGTGTTGATACGGTCTTCCGTCAGGTTGCGCTGTGCTTTGGTGTCAATCAATTCCCCCTGAATCAGATAGTCGCCGGTTTCGTTGGAGTAAAAGACATCTGTGCCGACTCGCACTTCATACAGGCCCTTCATTGGGGTGGGCTTGACTTCGTCGACCTGCTGCAGCTGGGGAATGCGCTCTGCCAAGGTTTTGGCAATTTGGTCTTGGGGCTGTGCAGCGATCGCGCTACCCCAAGCTGCTGTGGCCAACAATGCGGCGGCTAACAATTTCATGGCAAAGATTCCCGTGAATAAAAAACGATTAAGGTTTGGTTGATAAAGGGCCCAAAAGGTTCCCCTGGTGCCAAGCACAATTAGCGGTCCAGACCCATTGCTTGGCGCGCAGTCCAGTCTTTGAGCAAGCCGCTGCGCTCAAAACTGCGCAAACCCCAGTTTCTGAGGGTTTGCAAGGGCGCTTCGGTGCGGGTAAATAGTTGCTGCAAGCCATCCATGGCCATGCCAACAGGCGCCAAGCCTGCTTTGCGCTCTCGCTCATAGCGGCGCAGCAGCTTCAAATCTCCGGTACTGCGCCAAGCATCGCGTGTTTGGAGGATACGTGCCAACGCCTGTACGTCGGCCAGCCCGATATTGAGGCCTTGGCCCGCCAGTGGGTGCACATTGTGGGCAGCATCTCCGGCCAGGACCCAACTGGTGGGGGTACGTGCTTCAGTGGTGCCAGGAAAGGGGCCGCACCAGCGTTTGGCCACGGCCTGCTGCAAAGGCCAGGACATGCGTGGTCCGCACAGTTGCAACTGGCCCAGGCTGCTTTGGCTAATTTCCATCAATGCCTGCGTGAACGATGCTTCGTCTTGCTCCAGCCAGTTGGGTGCTGCAGATTGAGGGACTGACCATACGACGGCTACGCTGTGCCCGTCGGCGCCATCCAGGGGTAAAAAAGCCAAAATTCCTTGCGGTGAGAACCATTGGCGAGCGACTTGCCCATGAGGCAGCTCGCAGCGCAGGCGGGTGGCGATGGCGTGCTGCCCATAGGGGGTAACATCAAAGTCCACGCCAAATTCTGTGCGTGTGGTGCTGGCACGACCTTCGCAGATGGCAGTCAACGGTGCATCTACAGGCGTGCCTACTATTTCGATCTGAGGCTGATAGCGCACAGCCTCGGCCAGTCGCTGCTCCAGAGCAGGAACATCGACAATCCAGGCCAAGGCTTCTACGCCTTGGGCGCCTGCATCGAAATGCACACTGCCATCCACATCGCCATGCACTTCCATGTGTTTGACTGTGGTGGCGTGGAGGGCATCTGGCCATGTTCGCAACGATTCCAGCATTTGCTTGGAGTTGGCGTTCAGTGCGTAGGCCCTGACGTCGGTCTGTGCTGGGGTTGAACGAGGGGCGTCAACAAGGGCCACTCGCAGCCGCTCTCGAGCCAGCAAAAGAGCCAAGGTGCGGCCGACAATGCCAGCTCCGCGGATACATACATCAAAGGTTTGCGCCATGCGCCACATTGTAGGAGGGCTGGAGCAAGCGTTTGGACAGGACGGTTTCCCGAAATCAACAGTGCTGCATATTTGCCTGTGCCCGTGATGCCAGATCACAATATGTGCATGACAACCAATTTTGATCAAGCAGACGTCACAGGCACGGTTGGTGCTTTGTGGGTATTTCCTGTCAAGTCCTGTGCGGGGATCTCTGTACAGCAAGCCAAATTGTTGCCCACAGGCCTGGAGTGGGATCGTGCGTGGATGGTTGTGGATGAGCAGGGCGTGTTTGTTACACAGCGCGAGGTGGCGCACATGGCTTGGGTGCAGCCGCGCATTGATGTGGACGGTGGGCAACTGCTGCTGAGTTTTCCCGGGCAGGAGGATCTGAGCATTCCTTTGGCATTGCCATGGATGACTGAGGCACCCCAACTGCACGTGCAGGTGTGGAGCAGTCACGTCAATGCCTGGGACATGGGGCCAGAAGCGGCAAGCTGGTTCAGTCAGGCCTTAGGACGTGCTTGCCGCTTGGTCCGCTTTGACCCAGCGCAGCAGCGTCTGTCCAGCAGCAAATGGACGGGGGGTATTCGAGCGCCCAACCAGTTTGCTGACGGCTACCCCTTGCTGGTAACGACGAGCTCGGCTTTTGCTGCCCTCAATGAGCGGTTGCAAGCGCAGGGACATGCTGTTGTAGATGGTGTGCGCTTTCGTGCCAATATTGTGCTGAATGGCCTGGCTGAGCATGAAGAAGACTATATAGACACGCTGTGGGTACAAGCTGCTGAGCCCGTGGCCATTTGTATGGGCAAACCTTGCTCTCGCTGTCCGATCCCGAATATCGACCCTCGCACTGCTCAGTCCAGTCCTGAAGTTGGTGACACTATTCATCAGTACAGGCAGGATGCAAGGCTGGATGGTGCTATCACTTTTGGTATGAACGCCGTAGTCGCGCAGGGTGCGGGCCAGCTGCTGCAGGTGGGGCAGGCTGTTGGCGGGCTGCTGAAATTTGACTGAAGCCAGCCACTCTTCGTTAAGATGCTGCTCAATTTTGGAGGAGTTTACCCATGAAATTCGTAATGTTGGCAGCAACCGCTGCGCTGGCTCTTGCAGGTTGTGCGACACAGACGGACCCCATGGCAAAAGATGCAGCACCTTATGTTGCCAAGCCTGATTACGAGCATGCTTTGGTATGCGACACACGCTACGACGATCTGCAAAAATGCGAAGCAACTTTGAAGATGCTGTGCGGCGACCGTGGTTTCCTTGACCTGCGTATTCGCCCTTTGCGTGAGCCTGGCAGCAGTGTTGACAGTTCCACCCACCGTCTGCTGCAGCTGCAGTGCAAGCCGCGTCCGGCCAAGTAAGACTCTGGCCTTGATTGCAACAGCCTGCCTTTTTTGGGCGGGCTGTTTTACTTTGTATCCCCGTCACGTAGATGCGGGGCAATCTGCCCCTTGCCGTCAGAGATTCGCCGCTCATTACAATCGGCATAAATTTTTGTGACAAACCGGCACCAAACTTTGCCAAGCAAAGTGCTTTTCATCACATCTCTCCATAGAACCAGATTCGCCCAGTGCGGATCGGGCACTTCGGCCACGCTGGTGTGGTGCCGGGTAGTGCATTGATACCAAAGGAATTTCCATGAGCCTCAAATGTGGCATCGTGGGCCTGCCCAATGTCGGCAAGTCCACCCTTTTCAACGCCCTGACCAAAGCCGGCATCGCTGCCGAGAACTACCCTTTTTGCACGATTGAACCCAATACCGGCGTAGTGGAAGTACCTGATCCTCGCTTGGATCAACTGTCCGAAATTGTGAAACCCGAGCGCGTGGTCCCTGCAATTGTCGAATTTGTGGATATTGCCGGTTTGGTGGCTGGTGCCTCCAAGGGTGAAGGTCTGGGCAATCAGTTTTTGGCTCACATCCGTGAAACCGATGCCATCGTCAACGTAGTGCGTTGCTTTGAAGACCCCAATGTGATCCACGTGGCCAACAAGGTGGACCCGATCGCTGACATTGAAGTCATTCAGACCGAGCTGTGCCTTGCTGATATGGCCACGGTGGAGAAAGCGATCCATCGCCACACCAAGGCTGCCCGCTCAGGCAACGACAAGGAAGCCGCCAAGCTGGTTTCGCTGCTGACGCCCATCCTGGAAGCGCTCAATGAAGGCAAGCCAGCGCGTTCGGTACCAATCTCCAAGGAAGATGCACCCCTGCTCAAGCCTTTTTGCTTGATCACGGCCAAGCCGGCCATGTTTGTGGGCAACGTTTCGGAAGACGGGTTTGAGAACAATCCCTTGCTGGACAAGCTCAAGGCCTATGCCGACGCGCAGGGTGCACCCGTGGTCGCCATTTGCGCCAAGATTGAAGCGGAAATGTCGGAGATGGAAGACGAAGACCGCGACATGTTCTTGCAAGAGCTGGGTCTGGAAGAGCCCGGTTTGAACCGCCTGATCCGTGCCGGCTTCAAGCTGCTGGGCCTGCAAACTTACTTCACCGCAGGCGTCAAGGAAGTGCGCGCCTGGACCGTGCGTGTGGGAGCTACTGCACCCCAAGCTGCCGGCGTGATTCACGGTGATTTTGAGCGCGGTTTTATCCGTGCGCAGACCATTGCGTTTGACGACTTTATTGCCTTCAAGGGCGAGCAAGGTGCCAAGGACGCGGGCAAGATGCGCGCTGAAGGCAAGGAATACATTGTCAAGGATGGCGATGTTCTGAACTTCTTGTTCAACGTCTAACGTTGATCTGTTGCCTCACGGGTTCTGTGAGGCTTCTTGAAACCCAGTAAGTTAATGATTTACTGGGTTTTTTAGTTTCTTTGCTGTGTTTTATTGAAGTGGTTACGTTGGTGGGAGTGGTTGCTGTATTCCCGCATTTAAAAGTGGATACGGAGACTGGAAGGGCAGCGCCATGTTGAATGGCTCGCAGTGCCGTACGTCCAAGTCTGGGCTTTGCTCGCTCGGGTGCATGTTGCCTCCTCAATGAGTGCAAGAGGAAAGCGATAGAAGCATTGAGGCTATTGCAGTAGCACATGCTATGAGTACGCTGACGCCAGTTGCAGCCATGGGCATCGCTGGCACCGCGATCGAATCCGTGCCGCAGAGCATGTGCTGCTGCCGAAACACGCCGTAGGCCATGACTGCACCTGCCGCAGTAAGCAGTATCAATCCCATGGCGGTGATCGGCATTTCCTGGTGAATCCAGCCTGATCGCAATGCAAGCAGTGCATTGGCAAAGATTGCCAAGCCAGTCCGACTCCAGGATAGCGCGGTGCGCTGCGCTTGGAGCCCCGTGTCCTGGCTTGGCGAGGGGGGGCTTGAGGTATGTCTGGCGCACCTCATTGTTATTGTGAGCAGAGGATGTATATGACTGCTGCGCCGATACAGCAAAGAGATGCGGCAAGGATCGGGATGGCTAGGGTGCTGGGCAGCCTGCGAGAATGGCGCATTGCGATCTCATTGGCGCGCCAGCGCACGTAAGCCATGGTGCAAAGCAGTGTCGCCAGCAGGCTCAGAGCGATGGACAGGGCGACGATGAACGAGCGCGGACCGAGCTGGGTGGAGGCCTGCTCAAGCAAGAGTCCCCCAGCAAGCAGCCCGAGGGCAGTGCGTATCCATGCGAGAAAAGTGCGCTCGTTGGCCAGTGAGAACCGGTAATCCGGCTCTGTGCCTTGCCTGCGCCATTGCGGTTCACGCATTGCGAGTTCCTGTTTGTGTCATCAGGGCCTGAGGTCGTAACCTGCGGCGCTGAAGGTGCGTCTGGCAATATTGAGCTGATGGATCTGGCTGGTGCCTTCGTAGAGCCTGAATAGCCGGACGTCGCGGTACAGGCGCTCGATGCTGTTATCCGCGATGTAGCCATAGCCACCCAGGGCCTGCACGCAGCGGTCGGCAACACGACCGCACATCTCAGAAGCAAAGTATTTGCAGATGGAGGCTTCCATCGTCACATCTTCACCCGCATCGCGCTTGCGCGCCGTCTCCAGCACGAGTGCGCGAGCAGCATGAATCTCTGTCTGGCAGTCTGCAATCAGTGCCTGAACCAATTGAAAGCTGCCTACAGGCTGCCCGAATTGCTTTCTAGTAGCCGTATAGGCGACAGCGTCATTGAGCATGCGGATAGCGGGACCAATGCACAGTGCGGCAAGGTGCAGGCGCTGCTTGTTCAGCACCTTCATGGCAGTTTTGAAGCCCTGACCTTCCTTGCCGATCAGATTGGCAGCCGGTACCCGGCAGTTGTCGAAGTGGACCTCGGAAACGGGTGACCCAGCCTGCCCCATCTTGGCATACGGTTTGGCAGTGCTCAGCCCAGGCGTTCCGCGCTCGACCAAAAAAGCAGACACACCGCCAGCTCCTTGGTTGTCAGTGGCAGTTCTTGCCATGACCGTGAAGAGACCTGCAATAGGTGCATTGGTGATAAAGCACTTGGTTCCGTTAAGAACATAGTGATCGCCATCACGCACGGCCGTGGTGCGCAGTGCTGTCGCATCCGAGCCGGCATCGGGCTCGGTGAGCGCGAAACAGCCAGTCAGCTTGCCACTGGCCAGGTCGGGCAGATAACGTCGCTTTTGCTCGTCCGAGCCGTCGGCAACCAGAGCTTCAGATCCTATGCCTGTGTTAGTGCCAACGCGGGCCCGAAATGCCACCGAGCATTGCGACAGCTCCATCGCCGCCATCACCAGCTCTTCAGTGGTCATGCCTGCACCGCCATACGCGGCAGGGATCGAATAACCGAACAGACCATAAGCGGCCATTTCTGCTACGACCTCGGCAGGCACCTCATCCTCTGCGGCCACACGTGCTTCGTGAGGGACGAGGCGCGTGCGTACAAAGTCGCGCAGTTCGTGGATGAAGCTTTCAAAACTTTTCGGATCTTGGATCATGTTTTTTCCTACAGACTTTGCCCGTAGCGCCGGGCTCTGAAATGAATGTAGAAAAAAACGTGGCCAAGAACGACATGTGTTTTGCTATGTTAGCCAATGCCTGGTGGCGAGGTTGTCTGAGTCACATAGCAAAACTGCTTGCATTCAATTGGAGCAATGCTTTCAAACTGGAGGCACTATGAATATCACTCCAAACCCTTCTAATTCAGGTCCGTTGAGCGGCGTGCGAATTCTTGATCTCGCCACCGTGCTTGCCGCCCCATTTGCCTCGACGCTTTGTGCAGACCTGGGAGCGAGTGTCATTAAGGTGGAATTGCCTGAGGGGGGCGATTCGCTACGCAGTCTTGCACCCGTCACATCTGAGCACGCCTTGTTCTGGAAAGCGGCGAATCGCGGCAAGAAGGGCATTTCTCTGGATATACGCAAGCCCGAAGGCAAGGTACTGCTACTACGACTGCTAGAGAAAACGGATGTCCTCGTAGAGAACTTCCGTACGGGCACCCTGGCACGATGGGGCTTGGATTTTAAAACGCTCAAGCAGGCAAATCCTCGTCTCATCGTGCTGCGGCTGACTGGCTTCGGTCAGACCGGACCCTATGCATCACGGCCAGGTTTCGCCCGGATATTTGAGGCCATGAGTGGCTTTGCCCACCTCACCGGTGAAGCCGACGGAGCACCTCAACACATGAATTTTCCGTTCGGTGATGTGGTCTGCGGCGTGTTTGGCGCGTTCACTATTGCGGCGGCCGTTGCCGAGCAGCGGGGCAGCAATACGCCTGAGCCAAGGGAAATCGATCTATCTGCGACGGAAGCGCTGCTGAGACTACTTGATCCGTTGCCTGTGGAGTTTGAGCAGCTGGGCGTTGCACGTCGCCGCGCGGGCTCTCGTGCCACCTACACTGCACCGTCCAATATGTATTGCAGTGCGGACGGTGTCTGGATTACCTTGGTGGGCACTTCGGATGCCATTTTTCAGCGCGTGACACAGGCAATGGGCAGGCCTGAGCTCACCAGCGATCCGCGTTTTGCCACCAATCCATTGCGCGTTGAGCATCTGGAGGTCCTCGACAGAGCGATTGCAGACTGGTGCAAATCGTGCACCTTCTCGCATCTGGCTGATGTACTGAGTCGGCACCAAGTGCCGTTCAGCAAGGTCTATGACATCAAGGATGTCATGGACGATCCACATTTCAAGGAACGGCAGGCCATCATCCGCATTCCGGACAAAGACTTGGGCAGCATTCCGGGTCCCTGCGTGGTCCCCCGTTTCAGTGGTCACACCTCAAAGATCGAAGCATCCGGTCCGGATACTGGCGAGCACAATGCCGAGGTTTACGGTCAACTTGGTCTCACGGCTGACGATCTGGGACACTTGAAGCAAGCTGGAGTGATTTGACGCAGATGGTGATCCGAAAGGGCTCACTCGTTGTCAAGGGTGCGCATGCCAATGGCGACCTCGATATGGCGCACCATGTCGCGCAGTGCATAGCCAGCCTCGCGTGCCTTGGCAAGGCGCAGGGATTCGTCTGCAAGCAGCGAGCAGTTGAAAACGATCAGCTCGCCATGCAGCAGTTTGCACATTGGCACGGCCACTGCCACGCGGCGAGCATCATGGGCTCCCCGGTTAATGCTGAATCCATGGCGCTGCATCTGGCTCTTCGTCTTCTCGATCTCTTTTTGATTGGCCTCGAACACCGCAGGCGTTTGCAGGCGAATCTGGTTGAGAGCAGCGGTGCGCTGAGCTTCGGATACAGAGCATAGCCAGGCGCGACCTGCTGCCGAGGCGAGCAGCGGTAAGCTGGATCCGATGTCGACCGACGGAGTGTTGCTGTCTATTTTGCGTACCGAATCCAGGTAGATGATCGAGGAACGATCGCGAACGCACAGAGAGACGGTACCGTCCATATGCTCACTGAGGTTGTGCATCCATGGCCGGGCGACTTGCCGGATATGCATGCTGGCCAGCAGTGGATAGCCTAGTGTCAGTACGCCGGTGTCGAGTGAATAGCCGCCGCGCAATCCTTCGCGGCGCAGATAACCCAATTCGATCAAGGTGAACGCCAACCTGGACACCGTTGCCTTGTCCATGCCTGTCAGTGTTACCAGTTCTCCATTGGTTAAGGTGGCTTTTTCGCTGGAGAATGCCTGAAGGATTTGTACACCACGCGCGAGCGTGATGGTGAAATGCTCATCCACTTCTTGGGTCCCGTGCCGCGTCATCGTGCCGGCTCCACTTGCTGCTGTGCCAGCAATTGGTCGATTTGCTGCGCAGTCTTTCTGAGCAGTGGGCCCACCTTGCGCTCGAGCTTGGAGGAGGGCATGCGGTGCTGAAGCATGCCGCAATTGAGTATGACCAGATCGCCGCGCACCCGCTCCCGTAAAGGCAAAGCGATGGCGTTCACATCATGCACAAAATCTCCCTGCGACATGCAAAAGCCACGCTCGTGCAAATCGCGCATTGCAGTGCTGACGACGTCAAGGGCGCCAAGTGCAGACAGACTCATGCCTGTACTACGTTGTAGCCAGGCGTAGGCATCGTCGCGCTCAAAATCATCACATGCGGCAAGCCAAGCACGTCCGGCAGCCGTGCCCAGTAGCGGCAGAGCCGCCCCGATTTCCGGGCGGAAATCCTCTGCATCGTGTTCTCGCGTGGTTTCGATGTAGATGACGGAGGCACGGTGCCGCATGCTCAGCGAGATGCTGCCGCCGGTGCGATTTGCCAACTGCTGCATCAATGGTCTGGCTACTTGCCTGACGGCTAGGCGGGAAAGTAGTGGGTAGGCGATGGACAGGGACATGGCGCCGAGCCGGTATCGGCGTGCTTCCTGGTCGAATTGCAGCAGGCCTATTAGCTCCAGGGTGTAACTCAGGCGGGATACCGTTGCCTTGGATAGCCCCGAAAGGCGAGCCAGCTCACCATTGGTTAAGCAGGGCGCGAATGGAGTGAAGCAACGTAGCAAAGCCATGCCATTTGCCAGTGTTGTGGCGAAGCGCTGATCGTTGGTGCTTCTTTCCAAGAATCTCTCCCGGCGGGATGGCTGAGTAATATGTCGAAATCTTATACCACGTCAAAAGCAGCATCGCGGATCATCTCTCCACTACAACACGGAGACATCCATGCGCCACCTGCACTGCCGTTTCGTATTGGTCACCACCGTGGTATTGACTTGCCAGTCTGCCATGGCCAGCGACTACCCCAGCAAGCCTGTCCGCTTGGTCGTGCCATATGCAGCTGGTGGCGGCACGGATATCGTGGCGCGCCTGGTTGCGCAAAAGCTCGGTAATCGCCTGAGGCAGCCCGTCATTGTGGAGAACAAGGCAGGAGCTGCCACCCAGTCCGGTACCACGGCGGTCGCCAAGGCGGCACCTGACGGTTACACCCTGTTGATGGGTACTGCCAACCTCGCCACCAACGTACCGCTATTCAAGAAATTGCCCTACGACGCCAGCAAGGATCTGGCACCGGTTTCGTTGGTGACCAAGGTTCCTGTGTACCTGTTCGTGACGCCGAAATCCTCCATCAAGAGTGCAACGGATATCTTGAGCCAAGCCAACGCAACGAATGGCGGCCTCTCCTGGGCTTCGGCCGGTGTTGGCAGCACACCCAATTTGGTAGGTGAACTCTTTCGCATGCAGACACAGGCCAATATGACGCATATCCCCTACAAGGGAAGCTCTGAGTCCGTCATTGCGGTAGCCAGTGGGCAGACTGCATTCGCCTTTGACAACCTGCCACCTTTTGCCGGTCAGGTCGCGGCGGGCAAGGTCAAACCGATTGCAGTGGCTCTGCCGCAGCGCTCCACGTTGACACCTGACGTTCCCACGCTGCAGGAGTTGGGTATCCCGGTGGTTGGTTACTCTTGGTGGGGTGTGCTGGCGCCAGCGGGGGTGCCGACGTCCATTGTTGACAAACTCAGCCAAGAAATCGCCGCTATCGTGCAGGAACCGGATACCAAGGACCGCTTTGCACAACTCGGCATTGAAGCCGTCGGCAGCACGCCAGCAGAATTTCGTACCCACATCACGTCAGAAACAAAGAAATGGAGTGAGGTGGTGAAGGCGGCAGGTATTCAGGCCGAGTGAGCATGAAAACGCAAGCACTGGTGAATACGGTGCTGCGATTTAGCGAGCTGGCCTCTGCGTTGGGGTCTCGTCTGGGCACGCTCGAAATCAATCCGTTGATGGTGACGGTGGATGGTGTGGCAGCGGCAGATGCCGTTGTGAGTTTCGTTGAAGCTTGAAAGGAGACGGGTCTATGAAAAATTCGTGTACCTCAATGCCGAGTCGGCGCGCATTGCTGATCAGTGCTGCAACCCTGACTGCAGCACCACTGCTGGCACATGCAGCCAATACCAGAGGCAAGGCGATTCGCATCGTTGTGCCATTCCCTGCAGGAGGTGGCACGGATGTGATGGGGCGCCTGATAGCGCTGGAGCTTGGGCGGGAGCTCAATGCGACGGTGATCGTCGATAACGTGCCGGGCGCAACGGGAACGCTGGGCAGCGCGCAGGTGGCCCGCAGCGCGCCCGATGGATTCACGCTGCTGCTGGGTATTAGTGCCACCCACTCCATCGCACCGGCCTTGTTCAAGGATCTCAAATACAGCCCAGAGCGGGATTTTGTCGCTCTGGCGCGGATTGCCCACGGTGGAAATGTACTGGTTGCCAACGCCAAGTACGCGGCAGATACGCTGCCCGAGATGCTGGCCTTGGTCAAACGATCTGGTGCTCCGTTGATGTATGGGTCGTGGGGCACTGGTTCCGGCGGGCATTTGGCTGTGGAGAGTATTCGTCTGTCTACCGGCATACCCATGGAACATGTGCCTTACAAGGGAGTTGCTCCGCTATTGCAGGATTTGGCTGGTGGCCAGATAGAGGTTGCAATGGCCGATGTGGCCGGCGCTTTGCCGTTACTGCAGGCGGGCAAGATAAAGGCGCTGGCAGTGTCGGGGCGCAAGCGTTCCTCGGCATTGCCGCAGGTGCCGACTTTGGTGGAAAGCGGCGTTGCCTTTGACACCGAGATTTGGTACACCTTGTTCGCTCCAGCCAAGCTGTCTCCTGTTGACGTTCAGCGCCTAGCGCAGGCGAGCGCACAGGTGCTGCTGCAGCCACGCGTTGTGGAGAAGATCCGGAGTCTGGGAATGGAAGCAGAGCCTATCTCGCGCGAGGCTTTCGAGAAGCAGTGGCACGAGGACACTGCCGTCTGGGCACGTCTGGTGCAGGTCAGCGGCGTCACTGTGAATTGAACAAAAATAATTACAGGAGACCGCAGCATGGCATCCATTTTTTGAGCCAGAAATCTACGGTGCCTCAGGCGGACTGGACAGCGCACAGTGCTGTGCCAGCCATCGTCGCGGGGTACCCGCTGTTGGAAGTCATTCGTAACTGCCATGTGCAGACCTTGCTTGGTGCGCAGGCCTCCGGCCAATGATCTGCTCTAAAGCAATACCTGGATCGATCTGTGCCAGAGGCCTGTTGCCATCACGGTTCCGCGACAGACCGGGCGCTGTTTTGTACTGGAGCTCATGGATGTTTACACCAATAACTTCCATAAACAAGATTCGTCGCCGCTGGAGTTTTTGCTGCAGGCCGTGACTCAAGCACTCTTTGCAGACATATTTGAGACCTTGGTGGGAGCGGGTGTGTTTGACTGAGGCAGCAGATGGACTGGGAGCTGAAATGAAAACCGGCAAAATTCCAGCCTGGTTCAAGGAAGCATTACTGGCTAATTCTGAGCAGGGTGTTGCAGCATCAAGTGGTGCACAACGTCGATAATCACGGCTGGTGGATGGGTGTCTGTCATCGGTGAGTGCTTGCCTGATGACTTGTGGGCGGTGCGGGGACCATGCTGCAATCGCCTGAAAGCGTCTGTTTTTAGTAGGCAAGAAAGCGGGGATGGATATGGGGCATATGACTAAGCAGCTGGTACTGGCGCGAATTGCACCCTTGTTCTCTTTGTTGAGTGTCTAAATTGAGCAAAACTGCGGAGCAAGCTTTGCATGCTGAGTTGGTGGCTGTTTTGGCAGCCGTCAGCCAGGGGCAGCCTCGGGTGCTCACCACCCGGGGAGGCGAGGCTTTACCGGCGGGGCCATTTCAAATGGTGCATCGCTCGCTGCAGGCGGGCTTGCGTGCATGGGTGGAAAACCAGACCCAGCACAGTTTGGGCTATGTTGAGCAGCTCTACACCTTTGCCGACAGAGAGCGGAGTGAGGCGGCACATGTGCTGTCCATCAGCTATCTGGGGCTGACACGCGAGCCTGAGCAGCCGCCGCAAGGGGATACCAGCTGGCAGGACTGGTACAGCTATTTCCCCTGGGAGGACTGGCGAACGGGTGCACCCGCAGTGCTGGCTGATTGCATCGTGCCGCACCTGCAAGCATGGGTCAAAGAAGCGCCAAACACGGTGCAAAAGCAATCTAGGCAAGCGAGGGCCGCGATTAACTTTGGCGTTAATGAACAAGCCTGGAACGAAGACCTGGTGCTGCAGCGCTATGAGCTGCTGTTTGAGGCTGGTCTGGTGCAAGAGGGTGCGCAGCGTGGCATGGCCGTGCGTGACCGATTGCCGGGGCGTTCCATGCAGCATGACCACCGCCGCATACTGGCCACCGGCATTGCGCGCCTGCGCGCCAAAATTAAATATCGACCTGTCGTGTTCGAGTTGATGCCGCCCGCATTCACCTTGCTGCAACTGCAGCAAACGGTCGAAGCGCTCGCGGGGCGAGGCCTGCATAAACAGAACTTTCGCCGGTTGATTGAGCAGCAGGACTTGGTAGAAGAGGCCGGGGGGGTGACCGCCGGTGGAGCTGGGCGGCCAGCCAAACTTTTTCGTTTCCGCAGCGACGTGCTTCAGGAGCGGGCAATTGCTGGCAGCAAGTTGCCACTGGCGCGTGGCACTTGAGGCTTAAATTCAGAAATCTGACGGCCTGAGTACTTATCCCGGCAAGGCCCACAAAATGGCCGCAGTCATGGCCAGGTAGCGAAAGAACTTGCCGATGGCCATGTAGAACACGCAGGGCCAGAACGGCAGATTGAGCCAGCCTGCCACCGCACACAGTGGGTCTCCTACAATCGGCAGCCAACTGAGCAGGCAGGTTTTTGCACCCCATTTACGCAGCCAAATGCGGACACGGCGTTCATGGCGCGAGAGCGAGCGTGGTGGTTTCGTGCCTGGTATATCGGGCAGCCCGGCGCGGCGGCGCTGGCGGGCAGCGTGCCAGGCTTTGTGGGCTCCCAGCCCCATCCACCAACTGATTGCTCCACCAATAGTGTTGCCCGCAGTCGCGGTGAAGATGGCAGCCCAGAACAGGTGGGGATTCAGTTGTAGCAAGCCCACCACAGCCGGTTCGGACCCCATGGGCAGTAATGTGGCAGACACCAGGGCCACGACGAACAAGGTGCTCAGGCCAAATTGGGGCAGCGCCAACCATTGCAAAATTTCTTGAAACCATGCTTGCATCTGACTAAGTGTAGGTGCATGTCTGCTGGCAGCAGACAGAGGCTTAGCCTAAGCTGGGGGTATGAACATTGCATTGATCGAAAGAAAGTGTGTGACATTGCCCATGCGTGGAGTGCTCTTGGCGGGGTTAATGGCGTGCTTGCCAGTGCTAGCCAAAGACAGCGCCATACCCATGGATGAAGAAGAAAAACAGATTGCAACCGATTGCGCCGCGTTGCTGGACCAGGCAAATACGCGACGGGCGATGCATGTTGTGCGTGTGCAGTTGCAGGCACAAGGCATGAAGCTGGTGACCCAGGGCTGCCCTTTTGTGCGTACAGGAGTTGGCAACATGCAGCAGGTGCTGGATGTGCGTGTACAGGTGACTGACAGCGATGCTGCAGCTCACTTTGTGCGTGGGCCCCTGGCGGATGGCGAAGAGGTCGATATGGGGGCTGTGCACCTGGGCATGCCCGGTCAGGTTCATCACGTCGATCAGGTCCAAGAGCTGGGTGCAGCGCAGCAGGAAGAGGTTTCGCCCGATGTGCTGTTTAACCGCCAGTGGCTGGCCGGTGTCATGAAAGCGCGTGGCTTGCAGACCGTGCAGGACCACTGGTGGGCCTTTGTGCCCGCAGCCACCCGCAATTGAAGGCCGGCTTGGAGAAAGTGGGCTTGGGCTTACCTGATTCTTTGCTAGTGTCTTTGTAGCAGCAGGGTGCTGCTCATTTTTTGGGCAGATACAATACTGCCTCTTTCCCCACCGTCGATTGCTTTACCCACCCATGACTGCGCTACGCATTGGTCAGCATACGCTGGCGAACAACCTGTTTGTTGCACCCATGGCGGGAGTGACGGATCGGCCATTTCGCCAGTTGTGCAAGGCATTGGGGGCCGGTTATGCCGTCAGCGAGATGGTGACATCGCGCAAGGACTTGTGGAACAGTCTCAAGACCAGCCGCCGCGCCAACCACGCTGGAGAGCCGGGACCGATCTCGGTGCAAATTGCTGGCACCGATGCGCCCATGATGGCCGAAGCGGCCATCTACAACATCGAGCGCGGTGCGCAAATCATCGACATCAACATGGGTTGCCCGGCCAAGAAGGTGTGCAACAAATGGGCAGGCTCTGCGCTGATGCAAAACGAGCCTTTGGCCGTAGAGATCGCCCAGGCCGTGGTGCAGGCTGCACGCCCCTTCAACGTGCCTGTCACGCTGAAGATGCGCACGGGTTGGTGCGATGCACAAAAAAATGCCGTCCTTTTAGCGCGGCAGTTTGAAGACGTGGGCATTCAAATGCTCACGGTACATGGCCGTACCCGCGAGCAGGGCTACAAGGGCTTTGCAGAGTACGACACGATAGCTGCGGTCAAGCAGGCTGTGCATGTGCCCGTGGTGGCCAACGGTGACATCACCAGCCCTGAAAAGGCGCGTGATGTGCTGGCCTATACCGGTGCGGATGCTGTCATGGTGGGCCGTGCAGCACAGGGCAGGCCGTGGATTTTCCGTGAGATTGGTCACTTTCTGGCCACAGGCGCGCACATGGCTCCCCCCTTGGTGGCCGAAGTACGCCGCCTGCTGCTGGACCACTTGCACGACCACTATGGCCTGTATGGTGAGCTGACCGGTGTGCGCAGTGCGCGCAAGCACATTGCATGGTACGTGCGGGCATTGCCGGGTGGGGAAGAACTTCGACAACATATCAACACCATCGACGACTGCCTGGTGCAGTGGCAAGCTGTGGCGGATTACTTTGATCAGCTGGGCTTGCAGATGGAGCGTCTGCCGCAGATCCATGCGGTCGATGCAGAGCAAGAGATTGAGGAACTGGCTGCATGAGCGCCCCACATAACAACGATAACCAAAACATTGAGGAATGCGTGCGCGCAAGCCTGGAGAGCTACTTCAGCGATCTGGGTGGCGAGACGCCCAGCAATATGTATGACATGTTGCTGCGACTGGTGGAAAAACCGCTGCTGGACGTGGTCATGCAGCAGTCTGACAACAACCAGTCACGTGCTGCGCAATGGCTGGGTTTGAACCGTAACACCCTGCGCAAAAAACTCTTAGAGCATGAAATGCTTTAAGGGTACGCATTGCCTGAACTGATAACTGTCGACGCCTGCCAGATAGGCGCCAAGTAACGATTTCACTATTATTGAGTTGCACCATGAAAGCACTGCTCTCCGTTTCTGACAAGACCGGCATCGTTGAATTTGCCCAAGCCCTGCACGGTCTGGGTATTCAACTGCTGTCCACTGGCGGTACCGCCAAACTGCTGGCCGACAAGGGCCTGCCCGTGACCGAGGTGGCAGAAGTCACCAAGTTCCCTGAAATGCTGGATGGCCGCGTCAAAACCCTGCACCCCATGGTGCACGGTGGCCTGCTGGCTCGCCGCGAGCTGCCCGAGCACATGGCTGCGCTCAAAGAGCACGGTATTGAAACCATCGATCTGCTGGTCGTGAATCTGTACCCCTTTGAAGCCACCGTGGCCAAAGCCGGCTGCACGCTGGCCGATGCGATTGAAAACATCGACATTGGCGGCCCCGCCATGGTGCGCTCTGCCGCCAAGAACTGGGCCGATGTGGGTGTGGTTACCGCTGCTGACCAGTACGACGCTGTGCTGGCCGAGCTGAAAACTGCTGGCAAGTTGAGCAACAAGCTGCGCTTTGAGCTGTCGGTGGCTGCATTCAACCGCATTGCCCAGTACGACGGTGCCATCAGCGACTACCTGTCGAGCGTGAAGTTTGAAGACGAGAAGCTGTCCGAGGCATATGTGCCTGAGCGCGCACAGTTCGGTGGTCAGTCCAACGGCCACTTCATCAAGGTGCAAGATCTGCGCTACGGTGAAAACAGCCACCAGCAAGCGGCCTGGTACCGTGATCTGTATCCTGCACCGGGCTCGCTGGCTACTGGCGTGCAGCTGCAGGGCAAAGAGCTGAGCTACAACAACATTGCCGATGCGGATGCTGCCTGGGAATGTGTCAAGAGCTTTGACGTGCCTGCCTGCGTGATCGTCAAGCATGCCAACCCCTGCGGTGTGGCAATTGGCAGCGATGCACACGAGGCGTATGCCAAGGCCTTCCAGACCGACCCCACCAGTGCGTTTGGCGGCATCATCGCCTTCAACCGCGTAGTCGACAAGGCAGCGGCAGAAGCCGTGTCCAAGCAGTTCGTTGAAGTGCTGATGGCCCCCGAATTCACCGCCGAGGCGCTGGACATCTTCAAGAGCAAAGTCAATGTGCGCCTGATGAAGATTGCCCTGCCTGCAGGTGGCAAGACCGACTGGGAAAATGGCCGCAATGCGGTGGAGTCCAAGCGCATTGGTTCGGGCCTGCTGCTGCAAACTTCTGACAACCACGAGCTGACACTGGCTGACCTGAAGGTGGTCACTGTCAAGCAGCCCACGCCGCAAGAGCTGCAAGATTTGCTGTTTGCCTGGAACGTGGCCAAGTTCGTCAAGTCCAACGCCATTGTGTTCTGCAAGAACGGCATGACCATGGGCGTGGGCGCAGGCCAGATGTCGCGTCTGGATTCGGCACGCATTGCTTCGATCAAGGCCGAAGCGGCCAAGCTGTCGCTGCAAAACACGGTGGTGGCCTCGGATGCCTTCTTCCCCTTCCGCGATGGTCTGGATGTGGTGGTGGATGCCGGTGCAACCTGCGTGGCGCAGCCCGGCGGCTCCATGCGCGATCAGGAAGTGATTGATGCAGCGAACGAGCGCGGCGTGGCCATGGTGTTCACGGGCGTGCGCCACTTCCGTCATTGATCTTCTGGGGCGGCGCATTGCACGCCTGATGCGTCGCTGCAATCTCTGGTCGCAGCACTGCTGCGGTTTTCAGGATTGACGCATCGCCTTAGTTAGCTATCTTTCGATGGATGGCGTGCCGTACGGTCTGGGAAGCCCTGGCCCTGATCAGGTTGAGCCAGGCAATGCAAACTCGGCATGGTTGTTTCGGCAACCATGCCGATTGTTTTTTGGAAAAGGATTTTTGCATGCAGGATTACGACGACGAGCCCGTGCAGCGGCCGCGCTGGCTGGGCTGGGTCATCATCATTGGCATGATTTTGGTGGTGCTGGGTTTGCTGAATCTGGGGGCGCGCATGATCATTGGCACCTCGTCAGACCAGGCTGCGGCACAGACGGTGGCAGCGGTGGCTGAGCACAATCCGGCGCTGGTGGGTGGCAAGACCTTGATTGACGGCAGCGACTGCATGCGTTGCCACGGTGTGGAGCGCAAGTTTGTGGGCCCGGGCTTGGTGGAGATTGCCCAGCGTTACAAAGACCGCGCAGATGCGCAGGCTTATCTGGCACAAAAGATTCGGCAAGGCAGCGTGGGAGAGTGGGGACGCACTATCATGCCTCGCCACCCCCAGGTGACAGAAGCACAATCGCTGGAAATGGCGCAATGGATCATGGCGCTGGCGGACCAAAAAACCCCATAGCGGTTGCTCACTTCATTTCTGATAGCCCGATGCATGCTTTGCGTGCATCGGGTTTTTTTGCGTCTATGAATGATGTAGCGCAGGTTGAAAGCGCTTGCAGCACTCTGAGCGCACCCTTTGTGAGTGTGGCGTTCCGCTATCGTTAAAATCCAAAGTTTGCCCCATAACGCGCACTAAACAAGCGTGCAAATGGGTGTAAGTGCAGGCTTTGTGTGCAACGTACATGCAAACCCTATGCTTGCGTCTTTGAAACGAGAGCGTTACCTGTGCCATGGGCATTCAAGGTAGCCAAAAGGGATTGCATGCAGTGGTTAAAAACCAAAACCGTCGCTCAGGCATTGGCCGATGCGGATGAGCCGGGGCGTCAGCTCAAGCGCAGCTTAGGCACCTTCGACCTGATGATTCTGGGCCTGGCCGTGGCGGTAGGCGCGGGTATTTTCTCGGTTGGGGCGCGTGCTGCAGGCACGTTTGCAGGCCCAGCGGTGATCTTTTCCTTCATCATCGCAGCGTTCACCTGCGCGCTGGCCATCATGTGCTATGCGGAGTTCGCGTCCAGCGTGCCTGTGACAGGCAGCGCCTACACCTATACCTATCTCACCCTCGGGGAGGGGCTGGCATGGATCATTGGCTGGAATCTACTGCTGGAGATGATTTCTGCAGCCGCTGTGATTGCCAAATACTGGGGTATTTATCTGAGCACGGTTCTGTCGGTTGCGGGCATTGACTTGTCATCCACCATCGAGCTCGGCGGCCTGACCATGTACTGGGGGCCTTTCTTGATTGTGGCCGTGTTCACCGTGCTGCTGATTGCGGGCACGCAGGTGTCTGCCAAGGTGAACAACGTGTTCACCATCCTCAAGCTGGCAATCACTGTATTTGTCATTGTGGTGGGCTTTACCTACATGAACACGGACAACTTCACGCCCTTCATTCCCCCGGCACAGACGCCCGTGGTGGCGCATGGTGTCAGCGGTGATGTCTGGGGGCAGCCCATGCTGGCATGGCTGTTTGGTGCGGCACCCAGTCAGTACGGCTGGCTGGGCGTGATCTCGGGCGCTTCGCTGGTGTTCTTTGCATTCCTGGGCTTTGACATCGTGGCTACCTCGGCCGAAGAGGTCAAAGACCCGCAGCGCACGCTGCCACGCGGCATTTTGGGGGGCTTGGCACTGGTCACCGTGCTCTACATTCTGGTCACGCTGGCGTTGACGGGCATGGTGCCGTACACCGAGCTGGCCAAGGCCGAGAACCCTTCGCTGGCCACCGCATTCATTGCGGTGGGTGCTGGCTGGGCTGCGCAAATCATCTCCGTCGGGGTGCTGGTGGGCATGACTACCGTGGTCATGGTACTGCTGATGGGCAGCTCCCGCGTGCTGCTGGCGCTGTGCCGCGATGGCCTGCTGCCGCGCAGCTGGGGTGTTACGTCGAAAAAGCGCCAAACACCTGAGCGGCTGCAGATTGCGGTTGGGGTGGTGGTGGCTATCCTGGCGGGCTTTACCAAGGTAGAAGCGCTGGAGGAGATGATCAACATCGGCACGCTGTCGGCCTTTGTGCTGGTCAGTGTGGGCATCCTCATCTTGCGCAAGAAGAACCCGCACAGCACAGGCTATCGCGTGCCCTTGGTGCCGCTGCTGCCCGTGCTTTCTGCGCTGCTGTGCGTGTATCTGATGATGAATCTGACCACGCTGACCTGGGTGCGCTTTCTGGCGTGGATGGCACTGGGCGTGGTGGTCTATCTGGCTTACGGCATGCGCCATTCGCGTTTGGCGCACAGCGAATGATAAAAAATAGAGCATCTTTCGCTTGCCAGTAAAAGGTTTCAGTATGAAAACTATTTGAAACTCTTATCTGATAAGCGCTGGTAGCTTCTTTTTTTGTAAACCCAATGTCTCAAACACATTGGGTTTTTTTGTGGCCTGTTTGTTTTACAGTGGCAGGCAAGGAGAGTGCTGATGATTCCCACAGGCCTTGGCCCAGACGGCCATATTCGCTGCAAATGGTGCTTGGCCACCGATCGCTACATCCACTACCACGACCATGAATGGGGTTTCCCGGTAACGGATGACCGCCGGCTGTTTGAGAAGATCAGCCTGGAAGCCTTTCAGTCGGGGCTGAGCTGGTACACCATCTTGCAAAAGCGTGAGAACTTTCGCGCAGCCTTTGCGCAGTTCGACTTTCATGCCGTGGCACGCTTTACCGAGGCAGATGTGCAGCGTCTGCTGCAGGACGCGGGCATTGTGCGCCATCGCGGCAAGATTGAAGCTGTTATCCACAACGCAAGCCGGGCACTGGAGATGGTGCAGCAAGAGGGTTCGCTGGCCGCCTTCTTTTGGCGCTTTGCACCAGAAAGAAATGATGCAGACATTGTGCTGCAGGCACAGACGCCCGAATCGCAGGCTCTGGCCAAAGCACTGAAAAAACGTGGCTGGAAGTTCGTCGGACCCACCACGGCCTATGCCTTCATGCAATCGATGGGCATGGTCAATGACCATGCCCCTGAGTGCACGACACGCAGCCTTGTTGATGCGGCGAAACAAGCTTTTCAGGCGCCGCAATAAAAACAAGCCCTGCAGGCTTGGCAGCGTGCAGGGCTTGGCTGATAGCTGAAAAGGCCTTTACAGCGTCTTGAACACTTCGCTGGCCGCTTCAATGGTGCGGTCGATGTCGGCCTCGGTGTGGGCGGCGCTCACAAAACCGGCTTCATACAGCGCTGGCGCAAAGTAATGGCCACGTTCGAGCATGCCGTGGAAGAACTTGTTGAACAACGCGCCGTCGGTCTTCATGACTTCGTGGTATGTCGCGGGCAGCTCGGGCAGCAGGTAAAAACCAAACAAGCCGCCTTGCCAGTCGATGCTGAAAGGAATGCCTGCGGCATCAGCTTCGGACTTGAGGCCCTGCATCAACATGCCAGTCTTGAGGTGCAGATGTGCATGGAAACCGGGCTGGCTGATCAGCTCCAGCGTCTTGAGGCCACAGGCTGTGGCAATCGGATTGCCTGACAGGGTACCTGCCTGGTAGACCGGGCCCAGGGGCGAGAGCTTTTCCATAATGTCGCGGCGACCGCCAAAAGCGGCCATGGGCATGCCGCCGCCAATGACCTTGCCAATCACGGTCAGGTCAGGCTGGAAGCCTTCAATTTGCTGCGCGTAAATGCTTTGCGCACAGCCCAGAGCCACGCGGAAGCCGGTCATGACTTCGTCATAAATCATCAGCGCACCGTGCTCTTGGGTCAGCTCACGGATGCGGCGCGTGAAGTCGACCGAAGCACGCACAAAGTTCATATTGCCGGCAATCGGCTCCATGATCACGCAGGCAACCTCGCTGCCAATCTTGGCAAAGGCTTCTTCCAGCTGGGCGATGTCGTTGTATTCCAGCACGATGGTGTCTTTGACCACGTCGGCAGGCACGCCCGCAGAGGATGAAGAACCAAAAGTGGCCAAGCCCGAGCCTGCCTTGACCAGCAGTGAATCTGCGTGGCCGTGGTAGCAGCCGTTGAACTTGATGATCTTGTTGCGGCCGGTATAGCCACGCGCCAGACGCAGGGCGCTCATCCCTGCCTCAGTGCCAGAAGACACCATGCGCACCATTTCCATGGAGGGCACCAGTTCACGGATCTTTTCAGCCAGCACCACTTCACGTTCTGTCGGTGCTCCAAAGCTGAAGCCTTCAAGCACGGCATCTTGCACGGTCTGCAGAACTTCAGGGTGACCGTGACCTAAAATCATGGGGCCCCAGGAGCCGATGTAATCCACAAACTGCTGGTCGTTGGTGTCCCAGAAGTAGGGGCCTTGGGCACGTTTGACAAAGCGGGGCACGCCGCCCACCGCGTTGAAAGCGCGCACTGGCGAGTTCACGCCGCCAGGGATCACGCCCTTGGCGCGTTCGAACAAAGAAAGATTCAGGTCAGTGTTTGGTGTCATGAGAAGGCAGCACAAAGCCCTCAAGGGGCGGTTGATTCCCCTCATGGGAGGGGCTTGTAGACAGTGGTTCCTCGGTATCTTCGCTGCTTTCGGCAGCGTCCACACCATCTTCAGGTTGCGCCCAAAACATCCGGTCGGGTATGAGTTGACCCATGCCCGGGCGAAAACCGTTGGCAAGGCTGCGGTCCAGATACTCCAGCGCTTCCTGAGAGGCCGCTCCCAAGTCGTTGCCAGCGGCCAGCAAAGCGGTCAATGCCGCCGAAAGGGTGTCACCGGCGCCATTGAAGCTGCCGTCAAACAATTCGAACTTGCTGCTGCCAATCACGGTCTCGGTGGAGGCCAGAACGTTGTCAATATGCTGTTCAGGCAGTGGAATGCCTGTGACCAGAACAAAGGGAACGTCCAGCGCCTCGGCGGCTTTGGCGATATCGCGCGCAGTGGGCGCGCGGCTGTGGCTCCAGTCGGGGAGCAGCCAGCGGCTCAAGGTTCCGTGGTTGCCAACCAACACCGAAGTTTGAGGCATCACAAGAGCTTGAAACGCATCCAGATATTCCTCCAGACCGTCACCTTGCCACCAAGACAGGTCAGGCATGTAGCTGACGACGGGAATGTCCGGGTAATCGCTTGCCAGCTCTGCAATGGCCGCCAAGTTGGCAGGACTGCCAGCAAAGCCCACTTTGATGGCGCGCACCGGGATGTCTTCCAGCACAGTGCGTGCCTGGTCGGACACGGCTTCATCGTCGATGCAGGTGTGCGAGAAAACATGGCTGGTGTCGCGCACCACTACGCCAGTGACGACGGCCACAGGGTGGCCGCCCACTGATGCAATGGTCGTTATGTCGGCTGTAAGGCCGCCTGCGCCACTGGGGTCGCAGGCGTTGAAACACATCACGCACATGGGCTGCGCAAGAACGGTTTCTGTGCTGTCGGGGGTATTTTTTGCAGTTGGAACTGCTGGGGGCTGAAATGCCATGCGTTGTTCCAATGACCGTCGTTCTGTCAAGAGGGCCTGGTTAGGTGCCTAGATACAATGATTGCATTCTATTGGAAGCGACTTTAAGCTGTGACTGACCCTAAAACTTGGATGTGTTTGATTTGTGGCTGGATGTATGACGAGACGGTGGGTGACCCTGAACACGGCATACCAGCAGGGACCCGGTGGGAAGATGTGCCAGATGACTGGACATGCCCCGAATGTGCCGTCAGTAAATCAGAATTTGAGATGGTCGAAATTTGAGAGGACGACAGGTGCTGTACAGCCCTGTTGGGGATTTTTTATAACCCAGGGGGCGTTTCAAATTGAGTACAGCAGGAGCATCCTTCAAAGTGCTGGTCGTGGATGACAGCAACACCATTCGCCGAAGCGCGGAAATCTTTCTCAAGCAAGGCGGCCACGAAGTGCTGCTTGCCGACGATGGCTTTGATGCACTGGCCAAGGTCAATGATTTTCAGCCCCAGCTGATTTTCTGCGACATCCTGATGCCGAAATTGGATGGCTATCAGACGTGCGCCATCATCAAACGCAACCCCCATTTTTCTGACACGCCGATTGTCATGCTCTCGTCCAAAGACGGGGTGTTTGACAAGGCGCGTGGCCGCATGGTCGGCTGTCAGGAATATCTCACCAAGCCATTTACAAAAGACCAGCTGCTGCAAGCGGTGCAGCAGTTTGGCCGTGTTGCGCCTGTTGTTGTCTGAATCTAATAAAACGAGAGGAGAGAGGGCCATGTCCATTCAAAAGGTATTGGTTGTGGATGACTCGAAAACCGAGTTGATGTATCTGACGGACTTGCTGCAAAAGCAGGGCTATCAAGTGCGCACTGCGGAGAATGCGCAAGAAGCCATTGCCCGCTTGAGTGAAGACAAGCCGGATCTCATCTTGATGGATGTGGTCATGCCGGGCCAAAACGGCTTTCAACTGACGCGCTCTATTGCGCGTGACACCAACTACGCTGACGTGCCCATCATCATGTGCACCAGCAAGAATCAAGAAACCGACCGGGTATGGGGCTTGCGGCAGGGTGCTCGTGACTACATCACCAAGCCTGTTGATCCCACTGAGCTGCAAGCCAAGATTGCCGCACTGAACAACGCGTAAGCGGATAGCCATGGCCAATCGACAAGCGCTGCGTGAATTGCAGACGCGCCTGGCAGACCGTCTGCAAGCAGCGCGTACCAACACTTCCCTTGGGGCAAGCTGGCTGGCTGTCCAGGTGGGCGGGCGTAACTATTTGCTGCCTCTCGAGCAGGCGGGCGAAATTTTTTCCTGGTCAGGCGTTTTGCGCGTGCCCTATACCAGTTCATGGTTCTGGGGAGTGGCCAACCTGCGTGGAAGTTTGGCTGGAGTCGTTGATCTGTGCGCATACCTTGGGCATCCCATCGAGCGCACAGAGCAATCTTTGCATGAGGTCAGCCTGTTGACGATCAACCCAGCCTTGCAAGTGAATGTGGCTTTGGTGGTCGATCGTCTGATGGGCTTGCGCAGTGCGGATGACTTTATCTTGACGGCTGTTGAGGCAGCGCAGGAGCCCGAACAGGCGCAGCCGGGTATGGTCGGTGCTAGCAGCTACACAGATAGCGCCGGCAGCGTTTGGCAGGTTTTGCAATTGCATCAGTTGGTGCAGTCCCCGGAATTCCTGAGCATTCGTCTCTGATCTTTTGATTCTTTGAGGTTGAGCATGTCTTTATTCCAACAGGTCAGCAGTATTTTTCGTCGTAAATCCAAGGGTGAAGAGGACAGGCTGGCAGCGGTAGGCGCGGATGACTCCACGCAGCACATGCTGAGTGCGGACACGCTGCAGAGCGTTCAGGACACGAATTTGATGGATGAAATGACTCTGGAGCAGAGTGATATTCATCTGCCTTTGCTCGGTCCCGCACCTGCCACCACCCACCAGCGACGTTTGCTGACCATGGTGGCGCTGGGTATTGTGCTTTTGGCGCTGGTTGCCGGCTGGGTGCTGCAGCAGGCCGATCGCTCTGCCAAGCAACTGGCTGCAACAGGCCAGTCATTGATGCAGTCACAGCGTCTGGCGAAATCGGTGACCCAGGCCTTGCTTGGCAAAGAGCAGGCGTTTGTGGAGCTCAAGGACAGCGCAGCTGTTTTGGGGCGCAATGTGCGGGCTCTGGCTCAGGGGGATGCTGAGCTCGGTGTTCAAAGCGTGGATTCGTCGTTTGAAGCGGATCTGGGTTCTGTCAGCACCTTGGCACAGCGGGCCGAAAACAATGCCAAAGCGGTGCTGGCTCAAAAGGACGTCCTGATACAGGCAGGCGATGCTTTGCGCTCTATCAATCGCCAGTCTTCCAGTTTGCTGGAGCTGGCAGAAGCGGTAGCCAACAGCAAATTACAGATGGGTGCATCTCCTGCAGAGATCGCGGCATCGAGCCAGTTGCTGATGCTGACACAGCGTATTGGCAAGTCTGCCAACGAGTTTCAAACCATTGATGGTATTAGCCCTGAAGCGGTGTTTTTGCTGGGCCGTGACCTCAATTCTTTCAAGGAATTGGCAGAGGGACTCTTCAAGGGAAGTGCAGAACTGCGTTTGCCAGCTGCACGGGACCCACAGGTGCGCGAGCAACTGGCCGCGATGCTGGAAGAATATGAACAAACACGCGTTCAATCTACGGCAATTTTGGGTAATTTGCAGGGGCTGGTAGCCGCTCGTGAAGCACAAAATGCCATCATTACAGACAGTGAGCCACTGCGCCTGCAACTGGAGAACTTGCAAACCAAGCTGTCAGGCCAGGCTGGTATTTCTGCAGGGCAGATGGCCTTGCTGGTGCTGCTGGGATTGTTTGTGCTGGCTTGCGGTGTAGGCATTTCTCGGGTGCAACTGCTGGACAGCCGCCAGCGTCAAGAGCTTGCAGAGCAGCAGCAGCGCGATGCACGCCACCAGGAGCAAGAAGCCAAGCGTGTCAATGACGCCAACCAGGCGGCTATCTTGCGGCTGATGAACGAGTTGCAAAACGTGGCCGAGGGTGACTTGACCCAGGAGGCAACGGTGACGGAAGACATTACCGGGGCGATTGCTGACTCTGTGAACTACACGGTCGAAGAACTGCGATTGCTGGTAGGTAGTGTGCAGAACACCGCGACACGGGTGGCTAAAACCACTGCACAGGTAGACAGCACATCGTCTGAGCTGCTGGCCACTTCTGCAGAGCAGTTGCGTGAAATTCGTGAAACAGGTCAATCGATTCTCGACATGGCCTCACGTATTAATACGGTGTCAGGTCAGGCGCAAGAATCAGCCACCGTGGCGCGCCAGTCCCTGCAGGCGGCTGAGCAGGGCCAGCAAGCGGTGCAAAACACGATTGGGGGTATGAATGCCATTCGTGACCAGATTCAAGAAACCTCCAAACGTATCAAACGCCTGGGCGAGTCGTCCCAGGAAATTGGCGAAATCACAGAGCTGATCTCTGACATTACCGAGCAAACCAACGTGCTGGCGCTGAATGCTGCTATTCAAGCAGCCTCTGCAGGCGAGGCAGGTCGAGGCTTCTCGGTCGTTGCGGAAGAAGTTCAGCGTCTGGCGGAGCGCTCTGCTGATGCGACACGCCAGATTTCTGCGCTGGTTAAAACCATTCAGACAGATACACAGGATGCAGTGGCCGCGATGGAGCGCTCAACCCAGGGTGTGGTGGAGGGGGCCAAACTCTCTGACTCAGCGGGTACGGCGCTCAGTGAAATTGATCGGGTCTCACGCCGCTTGGCTGAGCTGATTGAACAAATTTCGTACATCACGCAAAGTGAAGCTGCGCTGGCCAACGATGTGGCGGGCAATATCCAGCACATTTTCGCTGTGACAGAGCAAACTGGTGACAGTACACGCACCACCGCAGAGCAGGTGCGTGACCTGGCACACATGGCCGAAGAGCTGCGGCAATCGGTATCTCGATTCAAAATCGACTGAGTCTCCCGTATATGGCGGCAATGACATTTTTCGCACGCAATCACGGCAGAGATAAGCCAAGGATGGATGATGTTACCCACTGAAGTCACTGCACCAACGGGAGGCAATGCCTCTCAAGGGGATCAAGATTTAGGCCCATTGGCATGGGTGCTTGATGAGCTGCGCAAGTCGCTGGATGGTGCGGTCAAAGCCACTCGCCGTTTTGTCAGAGAAGCCGAGGAGGTGCGAGATTCAGACTTGGCTGCTTTGGACGGAAGCCCGCTGCGCATGGCCAAGCAGCAGTTGCACCAAGCCTGTGGTGCCCTGGAGATGGTCGGGATGCCGCAGGTCGCTTTGCTGTTGCGGGCCATGGAAACCGCCGTGCAGCATTACGTACAAAACCCCCGTGATTGCACCGAGGCTGTTGCACTGACCTTGGAAAAATCCAGTTTTGCAGTGCTGGAGTTTTTAGAAACAGTGCTGGCAGGCAAGCGCATTTCTGCGGTGTCCTTATTTCCTCAGTATCGAGATATACAGGCCTTGTACGGTAACGAAGGCAAGGTGCACCCTGCAGATTTGTGGCCGATCGAGCGCAGGTTGCGCGACCCCGATTTGCCTTGCGACGTTCCAGCGCTGGGCTATGTGCCAGAGCAACGCAAGATATTAGACACAGCGGTGCTGCAAATTGTGAAGGGTCAGGACATTGCAGCAGCCAGCTCACGCGTGCGCGACGTTTGTCTGGGTTTTGCGCAAGCGCAGTCCGAAATGTCCATGCGCATTTTCTGGAAGGTGGCGGCGGCCTATTTCGATGCCATGGCCCACGGGCTGCTCAACGAAGATATTTACGCCAAACGCATGGCTTCTCGGGTACTGATGGTGTGTGCTGCCTTGGCCAAGGGCGAACCCGTTGCGCCTGAACGGCTGTTGCAGGACATGCTGTTTTTTTGTGCCCAGGCCGGGACCGGCGCAGAAGCCGCAAAAAACGCCACGATCTGGCAGGCTGTCTACGCCAGTTTTGGCTTGCAGCGGCATGCAGTCGTAGATTATGAGCGGGCGCATTTTGGTCGATTTGATCCTGCTGTACTGACGCAAGCGCGCAAGCGGATTGCGACGGCCACAGAAATCTGGTCGAGCCTGGCGGGGGGAGATGTCAGCAAGATCAAGCCGGCGGTGGATCAATTCACGCTGGTGTGTGACTCATTGGCCAAATTGCACCCTGAGAGCCATGTTCTGGCTAAAGCCTTGATGCAGGTCGTGCACAGCGTGGCAGCCAAAGGGCAGCCGCCCTCTGCAGAAGTAGCGATGGAAGTTGCAACTTCGGTGCTCTATTTGCAGGCCGCGTTTGCTTCTTTGGATATTGCAGACTCAGCGATGGCACTGCATGGCGAAACGTTGGCCAATCGCCTGACCTCTGTATTGGCAGGCCACGCTTCGCAGCCACTGGCACCGTGGATGGAGCAGCTGTACCGGCAAGTGAGCGATCAGCAAACCATGGGCAGTGTGCTTGGAGAGCTGCGCGCAACTCTGGCAGAAGCCGAGAAGCTGCTGGATCAGTATTTCCGCAACCCGGCAGACACTGCCGTGCTGTCACCCGTGGCGTCACATTTGTCGCAAATGCGGGGTGTGCTGTCTGTCTTGGGGCTGGAGCCTGCGTCGCAGGCCATGGTGCGCATGCGCCAGAACGTGGAGCGTTTGCAGTCAGAGGATGTGCCCGAGGCAGAGCAGCAGGTACTGTTTGAAAAAATGGGCAATAGCCTGGGTGCTCTCGGGTTTTTGATCGACATGCTCAGCTACCAGCGCAACATGGCGCGCAAGCTGTATGAGTTCGATGAAAACGAGGGTGAACTCAAACTGTTGATGGGGCGTGTGCGCGTGCGCTCCAGTGATGAGGGGCAGAAATCCGTCTCGGAGGTGGTGCAGGCACGCGTGGAGCAAATTGTGCAGCCTGTGGTGCTGTCTCAGGGTGAACCTGCACAAGCGGAGAAAACCGCTGAAAACATCGCGCAGCCGACCATGCTCGCGCAGTCTAAGGCAGGAGAGTCTGAGGGGGCGGTACTGCCTGCTCAGGCTGACGCAGCGATAGAGGCTGCAGCCGCTTTGCAGGTGGCAGACGAAGATACTGACAGCGAATTGCTTGGCATTTTCCTGGAAGAAGCCCGCGAGGTGGTGGACAGTGGTCGAGCTGCTTTGCAGGGGCTGGCTCAAGAGCCTGCCAACTTGAGTGAGCAAACGGTTTTGCGCCGTGCCTTTCACACCTTGAAGGGCAGTTCACGCATGGTCGGGTTGGATGACTTTGGCCAGGCTGGCTGGGCCATGGAGCAAATGCTCAATGCATGGCTGGCTGAGCAAAAAGCCATGCCGCAGCCTATGCAGCAACTGGCGTTGCAGGCGTTGAATGGATTTGAAACCTGGGTCAATGCCATTGAGAAGGATGGAGCCACGCAGTGGCAGTCAGCACCCTTCAGGGCCAGTGCAGATGCCATGCGGCTGGAGTCCCGCTTCATCACGCTGGATATGGCTGCCGTGCAAGGCGAGGCTGCAAGCGGTGTCGCTGAGCCAGTCGGCACGATTCAATCACAACAGCACTGCGCAGCAGATGATCTGTCTTTGACAGAGACGCTGACGCAAAGTATTTCTGAGCCGGTGCTTTTGCAGGAGATTGCCACTGCTGCCATCGATGAAGAAATTCCTTCGGCGACAGCGCTGGAGACTGCAGAGTTTGCGTTGTCACTGGATCATTTCGATGATGTGGGGGCTGCAGCGCCTGTGGTCACCGAGGCGCAAGAAATTAGCTTTGATGAGTTCGATGCTTTGCTGCAGGCTGCAGGCGATGGTGTTTCAGCCCCCATCCTGTCTCCTGCCGAAGATGAGCCAGCTGCAGCATTGGCGCCGCAGGCAGATGGCGTAGAAAAAATAGAACTGGCTCAAGCAGAAGCTCAAGCAGAAGCAGAAGCAGAAGCAGAAGCAGAAGCAGAAGCAGAAGCAGAAGCAGAAGCAGAAGCAGAAGCAGAAGCAGAAGCAGAAGCAGAAGCAGAAGCAGAAGCAGAAGCAGAAGCAGAAGCTCAAGCCGTGGCAGCAGATGTGCTTGCAAATGTTGAGCAAGCCGAACCAGTGGTCAGTGCCCAAGCGGTGTTCGATCATATGTCGCTTGAGGCTGAATCGTCTCCTGAGACAGTGCCTGAGCCAGTCACAGCGACCAAGCAAATTGGTGATCTGTCGATTGCGCTGCCTTTGTTCAATGTTTATCTGGGTGAGGCCGAGACATGGTCTTTCCGTTTGCTGGATGCACTGACTGCCTGGCAAGAGAACTTGGACGAACCACAGCCGAACATGGTGATTGCGTGGGCGCACTCTCTGGCAGGAAGCTCTGCAACGGTTGGGTTTTCTGCATTGTCGGGTCTGGCCCGGCAGCTGGAGCATGCGCTGCAGCACGTTCAGCCGCAGACGCATGGCGTGGCTGCACAGGTGCAGTGCTTTGTGCAGGCGGCAGAAGAAGTTCGCGGGCTGCTGCACCAATTTGCGGCTGGCTTTTTGCGCAGCGCCTCACCCGAGGTGCTGGCGCAGTTGCAGCAAATCTTGCAAGCACAGGTGCAACTGACTCCGCTGGCGTTGCCCAGCGCTGTTGCACAGACCGTGCAGGCGCCTGTGCTGCATGAAGATGGCGCACAGGCTCTTGCGCCGCGTGCAGAAGTGCCGAGTGGCGGTGCTGCGCCAACTGTGGCCGTGGGTTTGACGGCATCGCAAGACGACGATATTGACGCCGTTGATGTGATTGATTCCGACCTCTTTCCTATTTTCGAAGAAGAGGCCGTTGAGTTGCTGCCGACAATGGGTGGTGCCATGCGCGACTGGGCCGCGCACCCCACCAGACTGGAGGCGCGCAGTTCATTGCTGCGTGCCTTGCATACGCTTAAAGGCAGTGCGCGCCTGGCAGGGGCGATGCGCATGGGCGAGATGGCGCATCGGCTTGAGTCGGCCCTGGAGGCACTGGATGTGGACGCGGCCACGACAGAGCAGATTGAGCCATTGTTTGCGAGCCTGGATGCCATTGATGCCAATTTCAATGTGCTGCGTGCAATGGATGCGCAGGCACAAGCAGCACCTTGGCAGGTGCAGCCTGAGGTGCAAGCGCTGGAGCAGGCACCTGCGGCAGCGGCTGATGCAGCACTGCCGCCGGTAGTGGCAGATCTAGCGCAACCGGTTGAGACAGCGCCAAGTCTGGCGCCCAGCCCATTGCCAGTGGCTGCAGCGTGGACCAAACCCGCATTGGTGGCCGCGCGCCAGGGTACACAGCCCACGGTGCGGGTGCGTTCCAATTTGCTGGATCGGCTGATCAATGAGGCCGGTGAAGTGCTGATAGCTCGCTCGCGTCTGGATGAGCGTGTGGGCAGTATCAAGGCATCTCTGGGTGACTTGACCCACAACCTGGATCGTCTGCGCCAGCAACTGCGTGATATTGAGGTGCAGGCCGAATCGCAGATGCAGTCGCGCATGCAGCTGTCCAAGGAAGCCGGCGCTGATTTTGATCCGCTGGAGTTCGACCGCTTTACGCGCGTGCAGGAGCTGACGCGGATGATGGCCGAATCTGTCAATGACGTGGCCACGGTGCAGCGCACTTTGCTGCGGGATGTGACGGGTGCTGAAGACGATCTGATTGCTCAGGGCCGCCAGGCCCGTGAACTGCAGCGTGACTTGCTGCGCACGCGCATGGTGGAATTTGACTCCATCTCCGAGCGTCTGTACGCCGTGGTGCGTCTGACGTCCAAGGAAACGGGCAAGCAGGTCAAGCTGGGGCTGTCTGGCGGAACGATTGAGATGGACCGCGGTGTGCTCGATCGCATGGTGCCGGCGTTTGAGCATTTGCTGCGCAACTGCGTGGACCACGGTATTGAAATGCCAGAGCAGCGCAAGGCAGCAGGCAAGAGCGTAACGGGCACGATCAATGTACAGGTGGAGCAGTCAGGCAATGACGTTGCTGTGACTTTTCAGGACGATGGTGCTGGCCTGAATGTGGCTCGTATTCGAGACAAGGCGCTGGGGCTGGGGCTGATTGCCGCAGATGAACCCATGGACGCAGCCCGCGCTGCGCAGCTGGTACTGATGCCGGGCTTTACCACGGCAGAACAACTGACAGGGGTGTCGGGGCGCGGCATCGGCATGGATGTGGTGCGCACAGAGGTGCAGGCGCTGGGTGGCCGGATTGAAACGCGCAGTGAGGAAGGTCAGGGCTCTTCATTTCGCTTGGTGCTGCCTTTGACGACTGCTGTGACGCAAGTGGTCATGCTGCGCGCAGGGGAGTTCTCGGTGGGCGTGCCGGCCAGCTTGGTTGAAATGGTGCGCCGTGTCAGCCTGGGTGATTTGGAGGCGGCCTATCGCAGTGGCGAGCTGCTCGATGGCGATGCACGCATTCCATTCTTCTGGGCAGGTGCGGTCTGGAGCCAGTCACCGCGCAGTCTGGACGTTGCGGCTGGCAAGACGCGGCCTGTGATCATTTTCCGCAGTGCAGCACAGCGTATTGCGCTGCACGTGGATGAAGTGCTGGGCAACCAGGAAGTGGTGGTGAAAAATTTGGGCCCGCAAATGTCGCGTCTGCCGGGGTTGACGGGCATGTCTGTGCTGGCATCGGGCGCGGTGGTGCTGATTTACAACCCGGTAGCGTTGACCGCGGTGTATGGCGAGCAGATTCACCAACTGGGTCAAGGTTTGCCAGCGCTGCTAGATGCACAGACCGCCAAGCAGCTGCAGGGTGAAGCTGTGCCGCCGGGCACGGTGGCGGGTCTGGCGTCTTCCAGCCAGGTGCCTTTGGTGATGGTGGTGGATGACTCCATCACCGTGCGCCGGGTCTCTCAGCGCTTGCTGCAGCGCGAGGGATACCGGGTGGTGACGGCCGCCGATGGTCTGCAGGCGCTGGAGAAGCTGCAAGACGAAGTGCCTTGTGTGGTGTTGTCAGACATTGAAATGCCGCGCATGGATGGCTTTGACTTGCTGCGCAATATCCGCGCACAAGAGCGGTTGCAGCAGCTGCCCATCATCATGATCACTTCACGCACTGCACAAAAGCACCGTGATCACGCCATGCAGCTGGGGGCCAACCACTATCTGGGCAAACCGTACTCCGACGAAGAGCTGATGGGTCTGGTGCACCATTACGCGGCGGGTCAAGGGTTGCCCGTGGCACATGCTGCGGCCACCATGGAGACCGCCAGTACCAGCTGACGACAGAGGTTGTATTGAAAAAGAGAGCTGTCAGCGCATGTGTTTATTGAGTTTGCAATGCAAAGTACATTGAAAACTAATGATTACAAGCGTTGATAGCTCTCTTTTTGTTGATTTGTGCCGTATGTGTGCAGGACCCAAGGGCTTAGCTCACAGCGTGATTGCTGGAGCGGTTCACCGTTAAAATGCACAGTTATGCCCGCTGATTCTGTGTCCATCAACCTGACGCACCATTTTCTGATCGCCATGCCCGGTCTGGAAGATGAGTCCTTTTCCCGCAGCGTGGTGTATTTGTGTGAGCACAACGAGCGCGGAGCGCTTGGTCTGATCATCAACAAGACCTCCACGCTGACTCTGCAAGCGCTGCTGCACAAAATCGATCTGCCTCTGGGTCGCCAGGATTTGCAAGATGATCTGGTCTTGCGCGGTGGCCCCGTACAAACCGACCGAGGCTTTGTGCTGCACGACCCCATCATCATTGAAGGCGCCAAGGACGACGAGTCGGCCTACGCCTCCACCATGACTATTCCTGGCGGGCTGGAAATGACCACATCCAAAGATGTGCTCGAGGCCATTGCCCATGGAGCTGGCCCACGCCGTGTGCTGGTGACGCTGGGCTATGCCTCGTGGGGCGAGGGGCAGCTGGAGTCAGAGCTGGGCGAAAACACCTGGCTGACGGTGGATGCAGATCCGCAAGTCATCTTTGAGACCCCGGTTGAAGAGCGTTACAACAAGGCCATGGGCCTGCTGGGGCTGCAGCCCTGGATGCTGTCTCCCGACGCAGGACGCGCATGAATACCAGTACCTCTGACACACGGCCCAGCAACGCTGCTGCACAGGCCGTGGACATGCCTGCGCAATGTCCTGCGCACATTCAGCAGTTTCTGGCTTTTGACTTTGGCACCAAGCGCACGGGCGCTGCCTCCGGCAACCGCGTGTTTGGCGCGGCCAGTCCGCTGCCCACCATCAAGGCCGAAGGCGCCGATGCACGCTTTGCCGCGATCGAAAAACTGATCAAGGAGTGGCAGCCACAAGCGCTGGTCATTGGCGTGCCGTACCACCCCGATGGCAATCCGCACGAAAACACGGTCAAGGCGCTGAAGTTTGGCCGTCAGCTGCGCGGTCGCTTCAACCTGCCTGTTTATGAAGTTGATGAACGCTACAGCACCACCGAAGCCTTGGCCGGCGGTGCCAAAGATGCCGATGCTGCATCGGCCTGCATCATCTTGGAGCAATTTTTGAGGAGCATTGCATGAGTCTTTCCGCTGGTTCTTTGGTGCTGGATGCCGAGGCCCTGTACCGTGAGTTGCTGCGCGGCGTGCGCAGCCTGATGGGCCCGAACACGCAACTGGTGGGCATTGCCTCCGGCGGGGCGTGGCTGGCGGAACGTTTGCACAAAGACTTGGGGCTGCAGGGCAGTGCTGGTGTGCTGTCGTCTGCGCTGCACCGCGATGATTTTGCGCAGCGAGGCATGTCGCAAAGCGTGCAAACTCAGATCGATTTTGATGTTAACGATGCCGACATTCTGGTGATGGACGATGTGCTCTACACCGGGCGCACCGTACGCGCCATCCTGAACGAGTTGTATGACTACGGCCGCCCTGCCTGTGTGCGGCTGGCCGTGCTGGTGGACCGTGGTGGCCGTGAGCTGCCTGTGGCCGCCGAATTTGCCGCCGCCCGTGTGGCGCTGCCTGCCAGCCAGTCGCTGGCGCTGGCACGCAGTGACGACGGCACCTTCCACTTCGAAGTCAAAGAGGTTTAAACGTGCTGTACAAGCGCAACCCCCAACTGAACAAGAACGGCGAGCTGATTCACCTGCTCTCCACTGAAGGTCTGACCAAAGACATTCTCACGCAGATTCTGGATACGGCCAGCAACTTCGTCAGCGTCAACGACCGCGAAGTCAAAAAAGTACCGCTGCTGCGTGGCAAGAGCGTGTTTAACCTGTTCTTTGAAAACAGCACGCGCACACGCACCACGTTTGAAATTGCGGCCAAGCGTCTGTCGGCCGATGTGTTCAATCTGGACATCGCGCGCAGCTCGGCCAGCAAGGGCGAGACGCTGCTGGACACCATTGACAATCTCTCGGCCATGGCTGCTGATGTGTTTGTGGTGCGCCACAGCGAATCGGGTGCGCCTTACCTGATTGCCCAGCATGTGGCCCCGCATGTGCACGTGGTCAACGCCGGTGATGGCCGTCATGCCCACCCGACGCAGGGCTTGCTGGACATGTACACCATCCGTCACTACAAGAAGGATTTCTCCAACTTGCGCGTGGCGATTGTGGGTGACGTGCTGCACTCGCGCGTGGCGCGCTCCGATATCCATGCGCTGACCACGCTGGGCGCTGCCGAAGTGCGCGTGGTAGGCCCACGTACGCTGGTGCCCGCCGACATGGCCAGCATGGGCGTGCGCGTCTTTCACAATCTGGAAGAAGGCATCAAGGACTGCGACGTCATCATCACGCTGCGCCTGCAAAACGAACGCATGAGCGGTGCGCTGCTGCCCTCCAGCCAAGAGTATTTCAAGAGCTTTGGCCTGACGGAAAAGCGCCTGGAGCTGGCCAAGCCTGACGCCATCGTCATGCACCCGGGCCCAATCAATCGTGGCGTGGAGATTGACTCCGCCGTGGTGGATGGACCGCAGGCCGTGATCCTCTCACAGGTGACGTTTGGTATTGCTGTGCGCATGGCTGTGATGTCGATCGTTGCAGGCAACGAAGCCTGACATGTCAAGCCATCCTCCTGAGGCGCTGCGCGCTCTCGAGCTGCTCTTGCTGCAGGCAGCGGCAAGGGCAGTGACACCATCGCGTCCAGGGGGTGTGAAAGTGAAAAATATGTTTATCGCTGTTAGCGCTTGGTACATAAGGGCTGGCAGCCAATTTGGTGTGAATCCATGAAAATCTTGATTCAAAACGGTCGCGTGATGGATCCCGCCCGCGGGTTGGACCAAATCTGTGATGTCGCCGTAGCGGCTGGCCGTGTGGTGTCGATTGGCCAGGCACCTGCTGGCTTTGAGGCGGACCGCGTGGTGGACGCTTCGGGCCTGTGGGTTCTGCCCGGTCTGGTGGATCTGGCTGTGCGCTTGCGCGAGCCTGGCCACGAGCATGAAGGCATGCTGCAGTCTGAAATGGCGGCCAGCGTGGCCGGCGGGGTGACCAGCCTGGTGTGTCTGCCGGATACCGAGCCTGTGCTCGATGAGCAGGGCCTGGTTGAAATGCTCAAGCTGCGCGCTGAGAATTTGCACCAGTCGCGCTTGTTCCCCATGGGTGCGCTGACCAAGGGCTTGCAAGGTGAAGTGCTCACCGAGATGGCCGAGTTGACGGAATCGGGTTGCGTGGCGTTTGGTCAGGCCGATGTGCCCTTGCCCAGCATCACTACGCTCAGCCGTGCCATGAGCTATGCCAACACCTTTGGGTATGCCGTATGGCTGCGCCCGCAGGACAAAGATCTGGGCAAGGGTGTTGCCGCCAGCGGCGCGCTGGCCACGCGCATGGGTTTGTCGGGCGTGCCAGTGGCTGCCGAGACCATTGCGCTGCACACGATTTTTGAACTGATCCGTGGCTCCCAAACCCGCGTACACCTGTGCCGCATCTCCAGCGCTGCTGGCGTGGAGCTGGTGCGCAAGGCCAAGGCCGAAGGTTTGAACATCACGGCGGATGTCTCCATCAATTCGCTGCATCTGACCGAAAACGATATTGGCTACTTTGACAGCAGCGCACGTTTGATACCGCCTTTGCGCCAGCAGCGTGACCGCGATGCATTGTCTGGCGCCTTGGCCGATGGCACCATCGATGCGCTGGTGTCTGACCATTGCCCGGTAGATGACGATGCCAAGGTGCTGCCTTTTGCCGAAGCAGAAGCGGGAGCTACCGGTGTCGAGCTGCTTTTGTCGCTGGCCGTGAAATGGTCGCAAGACGGCGCAATCCCTCTGGCGCGCGCTTTGGAGGTGGTCACCGCTGCCCCGGCACGCGTGCTGGGTGGTGCTCTGGGCACTTTGCAAGCCAGTTTGGGGCAACTGGTGGAAGGTGGTGTGGCTGACTTGTGCGTGGTCAACCCGAAAGCTGCGTGGACCGTGGCAGCGCCAGAACTGGTCAGTCAGGGCAAGTGCACACCGTTTAACGGTTACGAGATGCCCGCACGTGTGCAGCTGACGCTGGTGAACGGCCATGTGGCTTTTGAGCGCGGGTGATGTGCCAGAAGCTGGTGAAGACCGCGTCGATCAACAACCACTGAAGGAATAGGCTGGATGGCTGGAACTTGGCGTGCAACGCGGCGACTGGTGCGGATGCTGTGGCATATCGTGCAAGGCATACGCCTCGTGCGCAACGGTTTCAACCATCTGGATGCCCATGCGCAGCAGCGCCTGGTGGAGCACTGGGCCCAGGGGTTTCTTCGCAAAGCAGGCATTGCATTGCAGGTTGAAGGCCTGCCAATTGCGACCAGCCCTGTGCTCTGGGTGGCCAATCACCAGTCCTGGCTGGACATTCCTACGTTGCACGCTGCGCGTTACTGCCGTTTTGTCTCGAAGGCCGAGATTGCCCAGTGGCCTTTGGTGGGCCATTTGGCACGTGCGGTAGGAACCTTGTTTATCCAGCGTGGTTCACGCCGCGAGACCCAGCGCATTGTGCAAACCATGACAGAGGCCTTGCAGCAGGGCGACAGTCTGGCCGTTTTTCCAGAAGGCACCGTGGGCAATGGCCGTGACTTGCTGCCGTTTTACGGAAACACGCTGCAAGCGGCCATTGATGCCGATGTACCCATTCAACCTGTCGGCATGACGTTTGTGGATGCCCGCACGGGGCAAGCTTCTTACGCGCCTTGTGAGGCATGGCAGGATGAACCGATAGTGCGCAGCCTGTGGCGCACACTCAAGACAGACCATCTGGTGGCTGTGGTGCGCTATGGCACGCCAGAAAAAGCCAGTGGACGTGACCGCCGTGCATGGGCCGGTGATTTGCGTACATGTGTAGAGGCGCTGCGCCAGCCTGCCACTGAGTCTGTCGAGCCAGTGGCCAAGCTGCGCTGACCACAGCACGACAACCTTCGGTGGGCTGGGGTAAGGTGGCAGCATATTCACTACATTGCCTGCAGCAGCGACGGCGCTTGAGTGGCGGCAGGCAATCCAGAGAGGGCAAACCATGACTTCTGACACCATCCATGTGGATGTGGCCGTGATTGGCGCAGGCACAGCAGGAATGCATGCATTCAGCACGGCTCACCGCGCTGGGGCTGACACCGTACTGATTGACCAGGGGCCACTGGGTACGTCCTGTGCCCGTGTGGGGTGCATGCCCTCCAAGGCCGCGCTGTATGCGGGCAAGCGCTGGAGCACCTTGCAAAGTCTGCTGCCGCAAGGTGCATCAGCGCAACTGCCTGCAGGCCACACCACCCCCCAGCAGCTGTGGCAGCAAGCCTTGGCCGTGCGCGACGAACTGGTGGATGGCAATGTGCGCAATGTGCACCAGCTGGCCGGCGAGCGTTTGCTGCAGGCATCGGCCCGCTTTGTCGCACCTGACACGCTGGCATTGAGTGATGGGCGCAAGGTACAGGCACGGGCCTTTGTGGTGGCCACTGGCTCGCAAGCAGTCAGGCCCGCAGGTCTGCAGGCTGAGCTGGGCCAGGCTTTGATTACTACCGATGAGCTTTTTTATCTTCCGCAATTGCCACGCAGCGTTGCCGTAATGGGGCTGGGTGCGATTGGTTTAGAGATGGGGCTGGCCTTGTCACGCCTGGGCGTGCAGGTGGCAGCAGCGGGGCGCTCGCCCGTTCTGGCCAAAATTGCAGACCCCGAGGTGGCGCAGGCAGCCACCGACTATTTCTCGCAACAACTGCCTCTGGCATTGAGCGAGGCGCAGATTACGGTGCACCGCGACGGCGACGGCGTACTGATGCAGGCGGGGCCTTTGCGCCACCGCGCACAGTACCTGCTGGCGGCACTGGGCCGCAAGCCACGCTGGCAGGGGCTGGATATTGCCCAAGCAGGGGTGCAGCTGGATGACAAAGGTCGTCCGCACATGGAGGCCGACAGCTTGCGCTGTGCAGGTAGTCAGGTGTTTGTTGCGGGAGATGTTTCAGCGCACCGTGCCCTCATGCATGAGGCTGGGCATGAAGGCACGCTGGCAGCACAGCAAGCGCTGCGCGCCTTGGGTGATGGGGACTGGAAAAATCTACCTGAGCGTCATCGTACGGTGCCGATGTCGATTGTGTTCAGCGACCCCGACATTGCTGAAGTGGGCACGCGTTTTGATCAACTGCCAGAAGATGTGGTGATAGGTACGGTGCGTGGCCCGGGCAGTGGCCGCTCCAAACTCATGCAAGCGCCGCACCATATCTTGCGCTTGTATGCGCAGCGCAGCTCAGGGCGTTTGCTGGGTGCAAGCTTGATGTGCGCCGGCGGTGAGCACCTGGCCCACCAGCTGGCATGGGCGGTACAGCGCGAAGAAACGGTCAACACCATGCTGGAGCTGCCGTACTACCACCCGAGCATGGAAGAGATGATTGATACCGCCTTGCGCGAGATGCGCCGCAGCTTGCGCAAGGCGTGACTGCGCAGGCTGTTTTGACAGTCTTGCGGGCACATGATTTGTGGCTTTAAAAAACAGGATGCAGCGTATGCGCAAGTTTTGGATTCCTCTGGCGGCAGTGCTGGGTATGACCGGTGTTGGCATGGCCGCCTATGCCTCGCACGGGCTGGGCTTTATTGCCGACCCGGTGCTGCGCGAAGCTACGCGCAGCACGCTGCACATGGCGGTGCAGCAGCAGCTGTTTCATGCACTGGCGTTGCTGGGGGTGGGAGTTTTAAGCATCCAGGGTCTGGGCAATCGCTGGCTTTGCGCTGCAGGCGGTTTGTTTGCATTGGGTGTGTTGCTGTTCAGCGGCCTGATTTATCTGCGCACTTTCACCGGCATAGAAGCTTTTCGTCCCTTGGTGCCTTGGGGCGGAACCAGTCTGATGCTGGCCTGGCTGGCTTTGGGCGTGGGTGGCTTTAAAGCGGCGCGCAAGGCCTAAACTTGCGCCCATGAGCGATATCACCATTTTTCACAACAACCGCTGCAGCAATTCGCGCGGTGCCCTGGACATTCTGCGCGAGCGCGGGTTCGAACCCAATATCGTGGACTACATCGCCACGCCGCTGACGGCGGTAGAACTGGCGGAACTGGTCGCGCATGTCGGCGTGCCGGTGCGGCAGCTGCTGCGCACCAAAGAAGCGGCGTACAAGGAGCTGGGTCTGGACAATCCGGCGGTGAGCGACGCCCACATCATCATGGCGCTGGCGCAGCACCCCGCATTGCTCAACCGCCCGATTGTGGTCACCCCCAAAGGGGCTGCGCTGTGCCGCCCGCCCGAGAAAGTGCTGGAGCTGCTTTAAGGTTTTGCCGCGCCTGCGCCACAGGCAACAAGCCATGCACCAGCCTTAGCAGCCGGAGCGAAATTGCCAGTCGCGGGTGTTCTGGCGGTCTTCGCGCAGGCGCTCCATCAGTTTGACCGAGCCACCGCGGCGTGCCAGCTCATCAATCTTTTTGATGCGCTGCTTGGCCGCTTCACATTTGGCGGTATTGGGTCGCCCTTGGCGTTGCGGTGGCGGCGCTGCCTGTGCCTTGTCCAGCTCACGCTCTGCGCGCTGCCACTCCCGGGTTTCTTTGTCTTCCTGGCGATAGTTCTTCTGGTGTGAGCTTGCGGGCAGCATGCCGCTTGCGGCGTTGCCTGTGGTGCTGGGGTACATATTGACCGCAGGCTCGACTTCTACGGCCTGACCACCCGTACAGGGTGCACTGCTGTAGCTATTGCCACAGCGGTATGCCTGCGCCTGGCTGGCAAGTGGGTACAGGGACAAAGCAAGCCACCAAGCAAGCCACAAAACCGTGCTTTGCCAAGTCAGAGGTGTAGGGCGGGTGTGCATGGCTGCATGTTAAGCACGGTGCTCTTTGCATTCAAGCGCGCCCATCCAGAAGCAGGCATCCAGCAATCAACGCTAGAGGTCCTCCAAAAAATTCAAAAAAATCAGGGCTTGTCTTTGGGCTTGATAGATTGCTGCAAACGCTGGGTGACTGATGTGGTGGAGTCACGCACTTGCGCGGCAGCCTGACTCAGGCTCTGGGTCGTAGCGTGCACTGCCGACTGTGTGGCCGAACCGACAGAGCGGCCAGCCTGCATGACGCTGTCTGCAGCTGCCTGTGCGGTGTGCACCACGCTGGATTTGATACGCCCATAAACGGCCTGCGTGATTTGTGTGCCGCAGTCCTTGACGATGCTGCCCAGCATCTGTGCGGCGCGGCGGGTGGCTCCTTGTTTGACAGCCTGGCGCTCTGGCGCTTGCTGAGGGGCGCAGTAAGCATCGGCAATCAAGCCTACGCGCAATGTCAAAAACGCATTGGCAGCACCGCTGGCCAGACTGTTGGTGAGCAAGTTGCCCATGCCACCCAGCCCGGGAATGCTGCCCACGGCCGCAGGTGTAGCCGATTGCACGATGGGCGCGGTCAGCTCTGCAAAATCGACGTCGTCCAGACTGCTGGCAATCAGCACGCAAGCGCCGACGTTGCTGTACAGATAGCTCATTTGTTGAAGGGATGGGCGCAGACCGTAGATGCGAGCAATGCGCCATACCAGCTGAATCTGGCTGACCAGGACGACCAAGCCATCGAGCTTTCCGTTTTGCAGCAAAGCGGTGCTGGCCAGCACACTGGCTGCCGTGCGGCGGGTTTCGACTTCCGCCGCATCACGCAAGCGGGCAAGGGCGTGCATGACTTCTTCATCGCTGTTCAGCGGCTGGCCCGCCAGATGGCTGCTGCGTGCCAGATGTGCCCGCAGGCGCTGTTGGTACTCTGTGGTGGCCGCCTCATCACCTTCTGCGGGAAAGCGCAGAGCGGCGGGCAGACGCAGCAGCCACAGCGTAGGCACCAGCACGGTAGCGGTCAGCAGGCCGAGCAGACTCCAGAAGACGGGCTGACCCGCGCCGGCATGCAAGCGGTCTGCGGCATCGGCCAGCTGGCTGACCATGGCCACGGCAAACACAGCACTCCACGCCACAAAACCGGTAGCGCAGATCCAGAGCAGGCGTGAAGTGAAGCGTGTCATGGTGTCAGTTCTCTCAATCAAAACGGCATCCAGTGTGCCTGAGTGCCGTTGGCGCTGCTGACTCCGCCTTCGATACGTCGCTGTTTCATCGGGTCGTATCGCTGGTGCTATCTGGCGCTTCATTCACGCCTTATCTTCATTGAAAACCTGTATTGGGCTGGGTGCAGCTAGCGGCTCTTCGCGCGTGGTGCGGCCGGTGTGAAACATTCAGGCGCTGTGCAGCAAACCCTGCTTTTCGATGAAAGCAATCACCGTATCCAGCCCTTCCAGTGTTTTGAGGTTGGTCATCACAAACGGCTTCATGCCTTTGCGCGTATTGCGCATGCGCTCGGTATCGCTGCGCATGACGTCCAGATTGGCGCCCACATGTGGAGCCAGATCGGTTTTGTTGATGACAAACAGATCACTTTTAGTGATGCCGGGGCCGCCCTTGCGCGGAATTTTTTCACCCGCTGCCACGTCGATGACGTAAATCGTCAGGTCTGACAGTTCGGGGCTGAAGGTGGCTGCCAGGTTGTCGCCGCCAGATTCGATAAAGATGATGTCTGCATCCGGGAACTGGCCCAGCATGCGGTTGATCGCTTCGAGGTTGATAGAGGCGTCTTCACGAATGGCCGTGTGCGGGCAGCCTCCGGTTTCAACGCCCATGATGCGCTCGGCGGGCAGCGCGCCGCTGATGGTCAGCAGGCGCTGGTCTTCCTTGGTGTAGATGTCGTTGGTGATGGCGATCAGGTCCCACTTGTCGCGCATGGCCTTGCACAGCATTTCAAGAATGGTGGTTTTTCCGGAGCCAACGGGCCCACCAATACCGACGCGCAGAGGTGGCAGCTTCTTGGTACGCAGGGGAATGTGGTGCAGTGCAGAAGTCATGGCGGTTCAGGTCATCAGAAATGGGGGAAATAAAAAATCAGGCCGGGTGGTGGTCTGGGTGATGGGGGCGTGACAGCGTCTGGGCAGGCATGGCGTAGCTTTTTTAGCTGCGAAACAGCCGGGAGTACTGGTGCTCGTGCCGCGCAGAGAGGATGGCCAGCATGGGTGAGAAAGCCTGGCGCTGCCCATCAGGCAACGCCAAGGCGTGCTCGACAGCGGCAGGAATGTCTGCGGTCAGCCGCGCCAGAATGCGCTGGCCAGCGTTTTGCCCCAGGGGCACAGATTTGATGGCTGCCTGCACCATGTTCTCGGCCCAGCCAAAGGTGTAGGCCAGCAGTGCATTGCGTGCTGTTGCACCCGTCAGCGTGGCGGCCAGCGCAAATGCCATGGGGTAGCTGGCATCCTGGGCAGCCAGCCAGCTCGTTTGCTGCATGGCTGCAGCGTCATCGGCATAGCGGTTCTTGAGCCATTCGATCAGAGAGCGGCCCATTTGCTCTGTCTGCAATCGCAGCTCACTGCTTTCGCGTGTGGTCAGCACCCATGCATTGAGTGCTGCAAGGCGCGATGTGTCACGGCTGGCCCATGCGGGCATGGCTTGCGCAATGGCCGCCATATCTGCGCGCGACTGGCTCAGGTGCAATTGCGCAACCAGCCAGCTGCAAGCTTCTGATTCCGTGGCTACCAGTGCTGCATTGACTGCAGATTCAAGAGCTTCAGAGTAGGAAAAACCACCAATGGGCAGTGCTGGCGAGGCCAGCCACATCAACTGCAAAAAGCAATCCGGGGTGAGGGGCGGTGCAGGTGTGTTCATGCACTTATTCCCCGCGCAGCGTGAGGAGCTTCAAACCCACAATACCCATGAGGATCAAGCCAAAGCAGGCCATGCGTGCAACGCTGCGGTCTTCTCCCAGAGCCAGCATGCCGTAAACGGCCGTGCCAACGGCACCGATGCCTACCCATACGGCATAGGCCGTACCTACGGGAATGGTGCGCGTGGCCAGCGAGAGCAAATACATGCTGGACGCAATGAAGGCCCCGCAAAACAGGCTGGGCCACAGCCGGGTGAAACCTTCAGTGCGTGGCATGGCGGCTGCGTAAAAGATTTCGCACAGACCGGCTGCAATCAAAAAGACCCAGCTCATCCGCCACCGCCTTTGCTGTGTACATGCGTGCCATGGGCATGGCATGCCTGCTCGTGCGGGTGCTCACAGGTGCTGTGATCGTGGGAATGTGCATGCCCGTGATCGTGGTCGTGGTCGTGGTCGTGGTGATGATCTTGTGCGTGGCTGTGCCCATGTCCATGGTGGCTGTGGCCATCATGGGTCACATGGCCGCCGTAGGCACCGCCTTCAGGCTCAAAAGGCATATCAGCCTGTACCACGGTCATGTGCATGCTGCGCAGCATGTCGGCCAGCACATGGTCGGGCTCAATCTTCAGGTGATCGGGCTGCAGCTCAATCGGCACATGGCGGTTGCCCAAGTGGTAGGCGGCGCGCACCAGATCAAAAGGGCTGCCGTGCACAGCGCAGGCCGTGATGTGCAGCACTTTCTGCGGCGCTGCAATCACACGCACCATGGAGCCATCCTCGGCCACCAGCACATCACCACCACGCACGGCCTGGCCACGGGGCAGAAAAACAGCCAGCTCACGGCCCTGGCTGTCCGTGGCTGCAAAGCGTGATTTCTGGCGGACATCCCAGTCGAGTTCCACGGTGGCTGCACGTTTGAGTAGTACGCTGGCCAGGCCATGGCCCTGGGCAAGGAGTTTGTTTGCGGTCAACATTGGTTTCTGACTTTTCAAAGAAGTGCGACAAGCTGGCGTGCTTTATGCATTCGACAGCACTTTGTTTCAATCGATAGCATGACAAACATGTCAACCCCTACTGCGCTTTCTCTTCAGAAAAAATCCGACTGGCAGCCTTGTGGCGTGGACCATGTGGCCGTGTACGGCACGCTGCGCGCCGGTGGTGTCAATGAAATAGCACGCCTGCGCCCCGGCATCATCAGCACAGGCCGTACCACCTTGACGGGTACGCTGCATGATCTGGGCTGGTACCCGGGTCTGATTTTTCAAGGCACACAGCAGGTGCTGGCCGAGGTGTATCCGCTGGATCACGCGCTGGAGCAAGTGCTGGACGGGTACGAAGGCATCTGGCCGCAAAACACGGGCGAATACACCAAACGTATCGTCACGCTGCCCGTGGCCTTGACCAGTGGCAGCACGAAGATGATGGCGTTGCTGGTCTATGAAGCCTTGCCCGGCACGGTGCAGCAGGCACCGGTGATTGCAGCCAGCGACTGGCTGGCCTGGTACCAGAGCAAAGGTGTGCCACCGGGGTCTGCAGCAACCTGAAGACCGGCTGGGTGCGGCCCTGGCATGTGAGCGTGGAAGGTTAAATAACACGGCTCATAAAGCAGCTGTGGGGGTCTGGCTGGTAGCTGCCAAAAGGCGCGCAGGGCACAAAGCCATTGCGGGCATACAGGCGGCGTGCAGGCACAAAGAAGTCCTGGCTTCCCGTCTCCAGACTGATTCGCTGTGCGCCACTTAGCTGTGCCTGCGTCAGAACAAAATCCAGCAATTGCTGCGCGGCACCGGTGCCGCGGTGCTTGGCGTCGATACGCATGGTCTTGAGTTCAAGGTGTGCGCTGTCAATGGTCTTGAGTGCGCAGCTACCCACCAGCGCATCCTGCGCCCATGCCGTCCAAAAGCGTATGCCAGGCAGGCGCAATTGCGCTGTATCCAGCGCATGCACGCTTTCTGGGGGCGATACGCGGTGCATATCTTCCAGGTGTGCACGCAAAAAGGCCACGACGCGAGGGTCGCGCGCTGCATCCAGTTCAAATCGAAAAGCGGTCATGGCATGGCTCAAAACAAGAAGTAGCGCTGCGCCATGGGCAGGCTGGTGGCAGGCTCGCACGTCAGCAGCTGTCCGTCAGCGCGCACAGCGTAGGTTTGCGCATCCACCTCCATGCGGGGGGCCAGATCGTTGTGGATCATGTGCTGCTTTTGTACGCCGCGTATGCCTTTGACGGCAGACAGCGTCTTGAGCAGGCCAAACCGCTCTGCAATGCCTGCGGCCAGACCAGCTTGTGACACAAAGGTCAGCGAGGTTCTGGTCAACGCACCGCCAAAACTGCCGAACATGGGGCGGTAATGCACAGGCTGTGGCGTGGGGATGGAGGCATTGGGGTCGCCCATGGCGGCCATGGCAATGAAGCCGCCCTTCATGATGACGGCAGGCTTGACGCCAAAGAACGCGGGCTTCCAGATCACGATGTCGGCCCACTTGCCCACCTCAATGCTGCCCACCTCGTGGCTGATACCGTGGGCAATGGCCGGGTTGATGGTGTATTTGGCGATGTAGCGCTTGACGCGGAAGTTGTCATTGCGTGCGCCGTCACCGCTCAATGCACCGCGCTGCTGCTTCATTTTGTGCGCGGTCTGCCAGGTGCGCAAAATCACTTCACCCACGCGGCCCATGGCCTGACTGTCAGAGCTGAACATGCTGATGGCACCGATGTCGTGCAGGATGTCTTCGGCTGCAATGGTTTCCTTGCGGATACGGCTTTCGGCAAAGGCCAGATCTTCGGCAATGCCAGCGTCCAGATGGTGGCAGACCATGAGCATGTCCACATGCTCGTCCAGCGTGTTGATGGTGTAGGGCCGAGTGGGGTTGGTGGATGAGGGCAGTACGTTGGCCTCGCCCACCACTTTCAGAATGTCGGGCGCATGGCCGCCGCCCGCGCCTTCGGTGTGAAAGGTGTGAATGGTGCGGCCCTTGAAGGCGGCCACCGTGTCTTCCACAAAGCCGCTTTCATTGAGTGTGTCGGTGTGGATGGCCACCTGGGTGTCGGTCTCTTCGGCCACCGTCAGGCAGTTGTCGATGGCCGCTGGCGTGCTGCCCCAGTCTTCGTGCAGTTTCAGGCCTATGGCCCCCGCGCTGATTTGCTCGTGCAGGCCTTGCGGCAGGCTGGCATTGCCCTTGCCCAGAAAGCCCAGATTCATCGGGAAGGCATCGGCCGCCTGCAGCATGCGCTCCATGTTCCACGGACCGGGCGTGCAGGTGGTGGCAAAGGTGCCGGTGGCGGGGCCGGTGCCACCGCCAATCATGGTGGTCACGCCACTGGTCAGAGCCTCTTCAATCTGTTGCGGCGCAATGAAATGGATGTGGGTGTCAATACCGCCTGCGGTGACGATGCTGCCCTCGCAGGAGATGATTTCTGTGCCCGGGCCAATGATGATGTCCACCCCCGGCTGGGTGTCCGGATTGCCGGCCTTGCCGATGGCAGCAATGCGCCCGCCTTTCAATCCAATGTCGGCCTTGACGATGCCCCAGTGGTCGACGATGAGGGCATTGGTGAGCACGGTGTCCATGGCCCCTTGGGCGCGTGAAAACTGGCTTTGCGCCATGCCGTCACGGATGGTTTTGCCGCCACCAAATTTCACTTCCTCACCATAGCCGCCAGCGGCCAGTGTGAAGTCTTTTTCAACCTCAACGATCAGCTCGGTATCGGCCAGCCGCACACGGTCGCCCACGGTGGGGCCAAAGGTTTCGGCGTAGGCGCGCTTGTCCATCGTGGCCATATCAAAGTGCTCCTTGAATCAGGCCTCGAAAGCCGTAAATCTGGCGGTCACCGGCTACATCGACCAGCTCTACCGTGCGCTGCTGGCCTGGCTCAAAGCGCACAGCCATGCCACTGACAATGTTCAGACGTTTGCCGTGCGCAGCCTGCCGGTCAAACTCCAGCCCGGCATTGGTCTCTGCAAAGTGGTAGTGAGAGCCGACCTGAATGGGCCGGTCGCTGGCATTTTTGATCAGCAGCGTCGTAACCGGGCGGCCGGGGTTGAGGACATGTGCGCCTGCATCCACCAAAATTTCACCGGGAATCATGCTTTTATCCTTGGCGCAATGCCGCGCAGTGCATGGCACGGCTTATCAATAACTGGCGCTGCATCAGCGCGGAGATGGCCCACACCACCACCGTCGCCTGCCTTGCGGCAGCGCTGTACGGCGGGGCAGTGTGGCGTTTCATTTAAGCCAGGCGGGTCAGCATGAAGGCCCCCAGTGCTGCAGTCAGCCCGCCAGCCAGCTTGGCAATCACCTGGTGGCGCTGCATGACTGCGTGGCCCAGCACGATGCCCGAGAGGTGCAGCAAGGCAGAGCCAGCGGCCATGCCCGCAATGGCACCAAGTGCGGCCAGCGCACTGTCTTGGGCCAGCTCGTAGCCGTGGGCGGCACCGTGAAAGAAGGCAAATACACCGGCCAGTGCGGCCGCTGCGCCCCAGGCCATTTTCTTTTGCACCATCACCAGCAGGCCCAGCACCAGCACCGATGCGGCGATCATGGGTTCGACCGCCGGGATATGCAGCCCCGCAAAACCGGCCAGACAGCCAGCAATGAGCAGCGCAACAAAGGCCGCTGGCGCGCGCCATGCGCTGGCCATGGTCAATGCACTCCACGCGCCCACAGCGAGCATGGCCGCCAGGTGGTCTGCACCGCCAAAGGGGTGGGCAAAGGCATGGCTCAGGCTGTCCAGAAAGTTGTGGTGGCCACCGCCGTCGGTGCTGATGTGAGCCATCGCAGACAGGGGCAGGAAAGAGGCAGCCGTGATGGCGGTGGTGATCAGATATTTGGTGTTCATAGCTGTTAGCGCAGGTGAAGTAAGGGCCGGGTGCCTGAAAGGCTTGAAATTCAAATAATCGGCTCGTGCACGGTGACCAACTTGGTGCCATCGGGGAACGTAGCTTCCATCTGGATATCTGGAATCATCTCGGGCACGCCGTCCATCACGTCTTCGCGCGTCAGCACGGTGCGACCTTCGCTCATGAGCTGGGCCACGGTCTTGCCGTCGCGAGCGCCTTCCATCACAAAAGCACTGATCAAGGCGACGGCTTCGGGGTAGTTGAGCTTGAGACCACGGGCTTTGCGCCGCTCGGCCAGCAAGGCAGCGGTAAAGATGAGCAGCTTGTCTTTTTCGCGGGGTGTCAGTTCCATGGCGTGATCGGGTGCAGTGCAAATGGGCGACAGCGCCCTGCACAGTCTCTGCAAGAGCCGTGCCAGTGCCGGCCTGGGCGCTAGCTTGGTGCAGGGGTGCTGCCTTGATTTGGTGCCAGGGTGCTGACCGCAGCTGGCGGCCCCGTTTTTATTGGTGCGCAGTGCGGCCAAAGCAGTGCAGTCACACCGGCTATCGGTTTATGTTGCACCGCCATGGGGATTGCATGGTGCGTGGCCCAAAGTGGCACATGGCTTGCAAAGGGGGCATTGAGACCGCTGGTGTGTACCAGTGGAACCCATCAACCAGCCCTTTGAGGAGCACTTTCCATGAACCAGCGTCGTTTCACTTTGAAAACCCTGGCTGCCAGCGCAGCGGTTGCCGGATTTGGTTTTGCGGGTTTGTCCGCCCAGGCTGCGGACACCATCAAGGTGGGGGTGCTGCATGCGCTGTCGGGCACGATGGCGATTTCGGAGACCGCGCTCAAGGACATGGCGCTGATGACGATTGAAGACATCAACGCCAAGGGCGGTGTGCTGGGCAAGAAGCTGGAGCCCGTGGTGATTGATACGGCCTCCAACTGGCCGCTGGCGGCGGAGCAAGCCAAACAGTTGATCAGTCAGGACAAGGTGGCAGTCACCTTTGGTTGCTGGACTTCGGTGTGCCGCAAGTCGGTGCTGCCGGTGTATGAAGAAAGCAATGCGCTGCTGTTTTACCCAGTGCAGTACGAAGGCGAAGAGCTGAGCAAGAACGTGTTCTACACCGGCGCGGCACCCAACCAGCAGGCCATTCCTGCGGTGGAGTACCTGATGGGTGAAGACGGTGGTTCGGCCAAGCGCTGGGTGCTGCTGGGGACCGACTATGTGTATCCCCGCACGGCCAATAAAATTTTGCGCGCCTTCCTCAAATCCAAGGGTGTGGCAGACAAGGACATCATGGAAAGCTACACCCCGTTCGGGCATAGCGACTACCAGACCATCGTGGCAGACATCAAGAAGTTTGCAGCCGGTGGCAAGACTGCCGTGATCTCCACCATCAATGGCGACTCCAACGTGCCTTTCTACAAGGAACTGGGTAACGCAGGCATCAAGGCGACCGACGTGCCCGTGGTGGCTTTCTCTGTGGGTGAAGAAGAGCTGCGTGGCCTGGACCCCAAACCGCTGGTGGGCCATCTGGCTTCGTGGAATTACTTCATGAGCGTCAAGAACCCCACCAACGAAGCGTGGATCAAGCAGTGGAGTGCCTACGCCAAGGCCAAGAAGTTGCCCGGTCAATCCACCAAACCTTTGACCAACGACCCCATGGAAGCCACCTACGTAGGCATCCACATGTGGAAGCAGGCGGTTGAAAAAGCCAAGTCGCTGGAGGTGAACAAAGTCATTGCAGCCATGGCGGGCCAGACCTTCAAGGCACCGAGCGGCTTTACGCTGACCATGGATGCCAAGAACCACCACCTGCACAAACCTGTGCTGATTGGCGAAATCAAGGCCGATGGCCAGTTCAACGTGGTGTGGAAAACCAAGGCGCCCGTCAAAGCCCAGCCCTGGAGCCCCTTCATTGAAGGCAACGACAAGAAAAAGGACGAACCAGAAAAGAAGTGACGCAGCGCTGAAATGGCAGACGCGAGGTGTGCCTCCAGAGGCTGCCATTTCAGCGAGCAGGGATGCGCGTTGTGCAACCCGGTTTCTTTTCAGGGGCCCGCCCTTGCTGAGGCGGGCCGCTGGCCGATTGGATCGCTTATGTTTTTCCTCCTTTTGCACAGACTCAGGCCATGGCTGGGGGCCGTTGTGGCTGCCATGGCGCTGAGCCAGGCACCCGCCCATGCCCTGACGGCAGAGCAAGCCTTTGCCATGGCCGACGGCGACAACAACAGCCGCATTGCCGCCATGCAAGATGCCGTTGCAACGGGAGATGTCACCCGTGTGGCCGATTTTTTGAATGCCCTGCGCGATGGGCAAGTGCAATACGGTGCAGGCCATGCCTTCATTGTGCGCGGTGATCAAGCACTGGATCCGGTGACAGGCAAGGCCACAGAACTGCCCGAAGGTGTGGACGACGCCAGCACCAACAACCGCATGCGCCGTGAAATTGGCAACGCACAGGCAGCGCTGAATTTGTTTGTGGGCAATGACAGCGAACGCCTGAGTGCGGCCAGGGCCATGCTCCAGGGCGCAACGCCGCAGCGCCTGCCTATGCTGGACAGGGCGCTGGCCAAAGAAAGCAGCGAGGCCGTCAAGGCAGAGCTGGAAATGGCCCGCTCTGCGGCCTTGCTGGGCAGCAGCAACGCTGCTGAACGCACGGCTGCCGCCGCCTTGCTGGCCCAGCGGGCAACGCCTGCCACACGCCTGCTGCTCAGTGAACAGCTGACCCAGGAGCAAGACGAGAAAGTGCAGGTGGCACTCAAGCGCGCGCTGGCAGAAGTCAATGACAAGCTGGCCTGGGGCGAGCGTCTGGGCGTGGCCTTTACCGGCATCAGTCTGGGCTCCATCTTGCTGCTGGTGGCGCTGGGCCTGGCCATTACCTATGGGCTGATGGGCGTCATCAACATGGCCCATGGCGAGCTGATGATGATTGGTGCCTATGCCACTTATGTGGTGCAAGGCGTTTTTCGCACCTATGTGCCAGAGTTTTTTGACTGGTACTTGCTGGCTGCTGTGCCTGCATCGTTCATGGCGGCGGCTCTGGTCGGGGCCATCATGGAGCGTGGTGTGCTGCGGTTCTTGTATGGCCGCCCGCTGGAGACACTTCTGGCCACATGGGGTATATCGCTGGTGCTGATGCAGCTGGTGCGTACCTTTTTTGGTGCGCAAAACGTGGCCGTAGAAAACCCGGTGTGGATGAGTGGCGGCTGGCAGGTGCTGCCCAACCTCACGCTGCCGCTCAACCGCTTGATCCTGATTGTTTTTGCCTTCGCCGTGCTGGCTGGGGTGGCCTACATCATTGCCAGAACACGCCTGGGCCTGTTTGTGCGGGGTGTCACGCAAAACCGCCCGATTGCGTCGTGCATGGGGGTAAATACCGCGCGGGTAGACACCATGGCGTTTGCGCTGGGCAGTGGCATTGCCGGTCTGGCCGGCTGCGCCTTGAGCCAGGTGGGCAACGTTGGACCTGACCTGGGCCAGAGCTACATCGTGGATGCGTTCATGGTGGTGGTGCTGGGCGGGGTTGGCCAGCTGGCGGGCACGGTCTACGCCGCTCTGGGGCTGGGCATTCTCAACAAGTTCCTGGAAGGCTGGACCGGTGCGGTGCTGGCCAAGATTGCGGTGCTGGTGTTCATCATTGCTTTCATCCAAAAGCGCCCCCAAGGCATTTTTGCGATGAAGGGGCGCAGTGCAGAGGCCTAGATGAAACACCCCCTGAGCCGCTTACGCGCCTTCCCCCTCAAGGGGGGCGACAGCCTCGCTGCGGGGCGGCCCTGGCTCGCTGTCTCTGGCGAAAACGGGCGTTCTCCTAAGCCCTGCGAAGGATCACAGTTATGAATGCTTCAACAACGTTGAAATCGAATGTGTTTGTGCCAGTCTTGACATTGCCCGGCCGCAAACCCTTGCTCACCAAGGCCGGCTGGTCCGCCTTCATGGTGGCGCTGATCGTGGTGTGCGCGCTGGCACCGGTGCTCAATCTGTGGGTGGCCGAAGGCAGCGTGTTTCACCTTTCGGACTACGCGGTGCGCCTGCTGGGCAAGATCATGTGCTACGCCATCTGTGCGCTGGCCATGGACCTGATCTGGGGCTACACCGGCATCCTGAGTCTGGGGCACGGGCTGTTCTTTGCTTTAGGTGGCTACGTGATGGGCATGTACCTGAGCCGCCAGTCTGCCGGGGCTGATGAGCTGCCAGCCTTTATGGTGTTTCTGGCGTGGAAAGAGCTGCCCTGGTTCTGGGCCCTGTCAGACAGTTTTTTGGCCACCTTCATTCTGATCTTTGCGGTGCCGGGTGTGGTGGCCTTTGTGTTTGGCTGGTTTGCCTTTCGCTCTCGCATCAAGGGGGTGTACTTTTCGATCATCACGCAGGCCCTGACGTATGCGGCCATGCTGCTGTTCTTTCGCAATGAGACGGGCTTTGGCGGCAACAACGGCTTTACCGATTTCAAGCGCATTCTGGGCATGCCACTGGCTACGCAAGAAATGCGCATGGCGCTGTTTGTCATTACGGGCTGCACATTGCTGGGCTTTTTTCTGCTGGCGCGCTGGCTGGTGCGCAGCAAGTTTGGCCGGGTACTGCAGGCCGTGCGCGATGCGGAAACGCGTGTCATGTTCTCGGGCTACTCGCCGCTGCCCTACAAGCTGACCATCTGGGTGATCAGCGCCATGATGTGCGGCGTAGCGGGGGCGCTGTATGTGCCGCAGGTGGGCATCATCAACCCGGTGGAAATGTCGGCAGCCAGCTCGATCGAGATTGCAGTGTGGACGGCGGTGGGAGGGCGGGGCACATTGGTGGGGCCGATTGTGGGGGCCTTTGCCGTCAACGGCGCCAAGAGCTGGCTGACCGTGGCCGCGCCCGAGTTCTGGCTCTACTTTCTGGGTGGCCTGTTCATTGTGGTGACGCTGTTCATGCCCCACGGCATCGTGGGTGTGGTGCGCAAGCTGCGCAGCAAGCTGCAAAGCAACAAGAAGGCAGGTGTGGCATGACCCCGGATCTGCTGGAAGCGGGCGCAACCCGCATGCGCACCGCCGCTGTGAAGGCTGCGCAAAACACCGAATCCGGTGGGCGCAGCGCCAGCATGGCGCGCATTGCAACCCCGGGTGAAGTCGATGTCACCCACGGGCGCATCTTGTATCTGGAAGACGTGCATGTCAGCTTTGATGGTTTCAAGGCCATCAACGGTCTGAACCTGGACATTGCCCCGGGCGAGCTGCGTTGCATCATTGGCCCCAATGGTGCGGGCAAAACCACCATGATGGACATCATCACCGGCAAGACACGGCCCCAGAAGGGCACGGTGTTCTTTGGCTCCACCATCGATTTGCTGCGCCATAACGAGCCGCAAATTGCGCAGCTGGGCATTGGCCGCAAGTTCCAGAAACCCACGGTGTTTGAGCAGCTGACGGTGTTTGAAAACCTGGAGCTTGCCCTGAAAACGCACAAGGGCGTCAAACACTCGATGTTCTTCAAGCTCAGCAGCGAACAAGGCGACCGGCTGGCACAGGTGCTGCACACCATCCATCTGGCGGGCAGTGTGAACCGCATGGCGGGTGAGCTGTCGCACGGACAAAAGCAGTGGCTGGAGATTGGCATGCTGCTGATGCAAGACCCCAAATTGCTGCTGCTGGACGAGCCCGTGGCGGGCATGACCGATGACGAAACCGCGCGCACGGCGGAGCTGTTTCTGCGCCTCAAAGGCAAGCACTCGCTGATGGTGGTGGAGCACGACATGTCCTTCATCAACACCATCAGCGAAAAAGTAACCGTGCTGTGCGAGGGCAGCGTGCTGGCTGAAGGCACGCTGGCACAGGTGCAGGCGGACGAACGCGTGATTGAGGTGTATCTGGGCAGGTAGGCCAAAGGGCTTTTCCTGTAAATAAGGTAGCTGCTATCGCTTGTACGTAAACAGTTTCAGATATTTTTCATTCTGAAAACTAACGTGCATAAGCGATAGCAGCTATTAATATTGAAACAAGCGCAGCCATGGGGGCTGTTTGCGCAGGCTCTAGCTGCGCTGGAGACCAGAAATGCTCAAAGTCGACAACCTGCACCAGTACTACAGTGGCTCGCACATCTTGCGGGGAGTGAGTGTGACGGCGCAGCCGGGCAAAGTCACTGTCTTGCTGGGGCGCAACGGTGTGGGCAAGACCACGCTGCTCAAAAGCCTGATGGGGCTGGTGCCCATCAAGAGTGGCGCCATCGAATGGAAGGGGCAGCCCATCCACAAACTCACACCGTATGAGCGTGCGCGCCGAGGCATCGGCTTTGTGCCCCAGGGCCGGGAGATTTTTGGCCGCCTGACGGTGGAGGAAAACCTGCGCATGGGGCTGGCCTATCAAAGTGGCAGCACACCCATTCCACCAGATCTGTACGAGCTGTTTCCTGTATTGAAGCAAATGCTGCATCGCCGTGGTGGTGACCTCTCTGGTGGCCAGCAGCAGCAACTGGCCATTGCCCGTGCGCTGGCCCCCGCGCCGGGGCTGCTGATTCTGGATGAGCCCACCGAAGGCATTCAGCCCAGCATCATCAAAGACATTGGCCGTGTGGTCCGCATGCTGGCCAAAGAGCGTGGCATGGCCGTGCTGCTGTGCGAGCAGTACTACGACTTTGCCGAGGAGCTGGCTGACGCATATGTGGTGATGGAGCGCGGCGAAGTGATTGCCGCCGGGCCGGGCGCTGAGATGCAGGACAAGGGCATTCAGAAGCTGGTGGCAATTTAGCAGGCCTCATGCGGCCCTCACAGCCGTGGCGGCGTGCATCGGATTGCGCCATTCATTTTCGTTGTGCTGACCGTGCTTAGTTGGTGTGGTGCTGGCGGAAAAATGCCCACTCTTCGATCTCGCGGCCGTCTGGCAGCACGCACATTGCGTGTTCGCCCAAGGCGGTTTTCACCATGCGCAACTTGCCGCCCTGCTGTATGCAAAACACCGAAGCTGGGTTGGCCATGCCCACTTTGGGCGGCGCGCCAGCCGGGGCTGGTGAAGGGGCGGGTGGATGGCTGCAGGCGCTGACCAGCAAAGCGGTAGCAGCCAACGTTGTGCTTTTTTTCATGGGCGTATGGGCTGTGGGGTGTGCACAGCATAAAAGCAAGGCCGACACGAGCGCGTGTCAGAGGGCCTTGTCTGCCTGTCAGCATGAAGACCTTTTAACACCGCGCCCTTGATACGTCGTTGCTTGGCCTGTCGTAGCGCCTGTGCTGCTTGTACTGACTGTGCTGCCTGTACCGACTGTGGCTTCGTGCTGCGTTTCCAATGCAAATCAAGGATTTGCTGGGTGGCGTTAGCTGCGCTTAGCGCCGGGGCATGGAGGTTTTTCTTTGCGACAAAGCCTGCTGGTAAAGCGGCATGACCTTGGGGACATAAGCGTCCAGCGCTGCAATGCGGTCGGCACCGGCGGGGTGGGTGCTGAGAAAAGAGCTGCCCTGGCTGCCGCCGCTGATTTGCTGCATCTTCTTCCACACCGACGATGCGTTGCGTGGGTCATAACCTGCGCGCGCCATGAGCTCCAGTCCAATGATGTCGGACTCCAGCTCCATCGCGCGTGAGTTGGGCAGGTGCACCAGCATTTGCGAGCCGGCATCCATGATCTCGCCGGGCATGCCGGTGGCGGCAGCGACGGTGCTGGTAATCAGGCTGGAGAGCGTTTTTTGCGAAGCTTGTTCGCGCGAATGCTCGCGCAATGCGTGCGCAATCTCGTGGCCCATGATGGCGGCCAGCTCATCGTCGGTGAGCTTGAGCTTTTGCACGATGCCGGTATACACCCCGATCTTGCCGCCCGGAGCGCAGAAGGCGTTGATGGCATCGGACTCAAACACATTGATTTCCCAGGCCCAGTTTTTGGCGTCAGGGCGGAACACGCCGACATGGGCAATCAAGTCATTGCCAATCCTGCGCACGCGCTGCGTCATGGCCGCATCGGTGTTGAGTTTTTTCTTGGCCTGAGCGTCTGCGGTCAGCTGCTGAAAGCCCTTGGCCGCTTGCGCGTTGATGGTGTCACTGGAGACAAGCATCAGCTGGCTGCGTTGCAGCCCGATAGCCCCCGAATTGGTGGTGCTGGCACAGCCTTGCAAAACCGCTGCAGTCAGCAAAGCACTGCCAATGCGCAGCAGCCAGCGGGGAGCCATTTCAAAAGCCATGTTTAAGTTCTTCAAGATGCGTCCCTACCAGAAACAAAAAATCAAACGCAATTGAATCACAGGCGTGGTCTTGCCACAAATGTGCGGCCAGCCAGCGCCGGGACGTGAAAAAGCCGTATTGCACGGCATGCAATACGGCTTGAAGCGATGGATGAAAGAGGATTACTGGATATTCAGCGTCACTGTCTTATCGACAGGCTGAAGGCGCTGCAATGTCAGCGTCAGCACACCCAGCTCCAGTTTTGCGCTAGAGGCTGCAGCATCAATCTTGTGCGGCAACTCCCAGCTGCGGCGTACCTGGCGGGGCGCATCTTCTACGCTGCTCAAATGCACCATGTTTTCTTCAATACGCAATTGCAGTTGTTCGCGGCTCAAGCCTGGTACGTCCACCGACAGCACGGTCGCTTCGTCGCTGTGGCTGACCTGAAAGTCTGCATTGAGCTGCTTGGACGCGTGCGTGGCGGCTTTCAAAAAGCGTTGCAGCGCTTCATCGGGACGGGTGACGTTACGGATGATTGGTGTAGCGAGAAACATGCTCAAACTCCTTGTGTAAAGGGCGCTGTCTGCGCCTGGATGCTCCCTACATGTCATCGCCCAGCGATTTTTCAAGAGAATTTTTTCAAGAATAAATTTTGTCTAAAACACTTGAAAAACTGCCAACTGTCTTTATTGCGCACGCATTGGCGGTACATGGGCAGGGGCAGGTCATTGCGGTGAATGCTGCGATCGTGGCCTCAGGCAGGCTTTGGGCAAGCAGGGCAGGGTCCGCCATCAGGCTGGGTCGGGGGTGTCACTGGCGCACTGCAGAAATTGCTGAATCCAGCGGCTGTGGGCAGACGCTCGCATCCACAGCAGGCCCACTTCGCGGCCGCTGGCTTCGCGTGAGGCGGTGTGCGCAAGTGCCAGTGCCCGTATGGACTTGCCCCGGGTGAGCGCATGGCCAATGTCAGGCACCAGGCCAACCCCCAGCCCTTGCTCGACAAGCATGGCAATGGCCAGTACGGAGCTGATCTCAAACCGTTCCTGGGGAGTGATGCCTACCGCCTTCAGGTAATCATCGGCCAGTTTGCCGCCGCCCAGGCGCCGCTCATAGCGCACCAGCGGCTGCGTACGCAATAACTCCAGAGGGTCGCGGTGTGCCAGTGCTGCCGGTGCCAGCACCACCAAAGGTTCATGGCGCAGGCCGTGCCAGAGCACGGATTTGGGCAGATCAAATGCGGGTTTGAGGCACAAGGCGGCATCCAGCTCGGTTTGCAGCAGCGCGCTGTACAGCTCAGGCGTCAGTCCGGTGCGGATATGCACGCGTACGCGGGGGTGGGTGTGTGTAAAGCGGCGCAGCATGTCGGGCAAAAAACCGTGCAGTGCCGTATTGACACTGCCCAGACGCAGCACGCCGGTATCTTCTTCAGACACCACGTGATCGCGTAGCTCGTGCAGGTTCACCAGGAGGCGCTGCCCCTTTTCATACAAGCGCTGGCCGGCTCCATTGGGGCGTACATTGCGCCCCTGGCGCACCAGCAGGACGCAACCCATCTCTCCTTCCAGAACCCGCATTTGCTGTGCAATGGCTGCGGGGCTGAGGTGCAGTTGCCGGGCCGCTTCGGACATGGATCCGCAGTCCACTACTTTCAAAAAATTGTAGATGTATGAGGTTTCCATTCAACACATTTTCTTAAAAATGATGAAAGTGTAGGCCAGTTGGTTTCTCGGGTGGGAACATCGAAACTGCAGGCTAATGGATAGGCACAACAAGGAGACAAGCATGAACAAGCCTCAACCCCAGAGCCTGGGTGCAATGATGAAACGCCGCCAGTGGCTGCAGTCTGCTGCAGGTATGGCAGCGTGTGCGGTGCTGCCTGCATGGTCGCAGGGGCGCAGCAGTGCCAGCGGACGTCTGGTCGTACCTTTCGCGCCGGGTGGCGGCAATGACGTGTTTGCGCGCCAGCTTTCACATGGCCTGTCTGAGGCATTTGGCTACAACATGATTGTGGAAAACAAGCCCGGCGCTGGTGGCAATCTGGGCACTGAAATGGTGGTGCGCGCCAGCCCTCAAAGTGAGACCTATCTGCTCGGCCATACCGGCACGGTGTCGATCAACCCCGCCCTCTACAAGGGCCTGAAATTCAACCCCACCACCGATTTGCAGCCTGTGGCCATGTTCGCTTCGTCGGCCTTGCTGCTGGTGGTGCCCGCCAGCTCTCCCGTGCGCAACGTGGCCGAGCTGGTCAAGGCCTTGCGTGAAAAGGGCGAGGCGATGAACTATGCCTCCAGCGGTTCGGGCTCTGGCGGACATCTGGCAGGTGAAATGCTGGCATTTATGCTGGGTGTGAAGGCCACGCACGTGCCTTACAAGGGAACGGCCCCTTCTCTCAACGATGTGGCAGGCGGCCTGGTGGACTTCAGCTTCAGTGTGATTCCTGCGGCACAGGCGCTGGTCAAGTCTGGCAAGCTGCGCGCACTGGCAGTGACCAGTCTGCAGCGCCATGGACAACTGCCCGATGTACCCACCGTGGCTGAATCAGGTGTGGAGGCGCTGGCCAAGTTTGAGAGCACGCTCACCTATGGCGTGCTGGCACCCAAGGGCGCTGCTGCCAGTACGGTCAAAAAACTCAGCGATGAGATTTTGCAGGTGGCTGCGCAGTCTGCTTTCCAGTCCAAACTGGGGGTGGAGGGGGCCGTGCCTTTGCTGGGTGATTCCACGGCGTATGCCAAGAAAATTCAGGAAGAAACCCGTAAATGGGATGCCGTGATCAAAGCATCGGGTGCATCGGTATAAATTTCAGCATAACAAGCGCAGCCATGGTTTTTGCATCGTCTTCTTTAATGAGTGCCTATCTGAATCCGCTGCCGCAGGTGGAGCTGTTCAGTGACAGGCAGTGGATAGATGCCATGCTGCGTTTTGAAGCACAGCTTGCCATGGCACAGGCCGAATGTGGTCTGGTTCCGCAGGCGGCAGCACAGGCCATTGCTCAGGCCTGTGCATCAGTTGCGCTGCATCCAGAGTCGCTGGCTGCGCAGGCGCGCCAAACCGGGGCGCTGGGCATGGCGGTGGTTGCCCCTTTGCAGCAATGGCTGCAGCGCCATGCCCCCGAAGGGCTGCCCTGGCTGCATTGGGGCACCACCACCCAGGATGTGGTGGACACCGCCAATGCCATGCTGACGGTCCATGCCCTTGAGGCTTTGCAGCGGCAATTAAAGGGGTTGCAGCAGTCATTGCTGCACATGGCCCACGAGCATGCAGCCACGCCAGTGCTGGGACGCAGTTTGCTGCAGCCCGCGCAAATCACCAGTTTTGGCTTGAAGTGCGCACAAACCGCAGCGGCTTTGGGGCGCAGCAGCGCGCAGTTGCAGCGGCTGGCCGCACAGGCGCTGTGTGTGCAGCTGGGCGGGGCTGTGGGCAATAGCGCTGCGCTGGGTGGCGATGCCATGCGTGTGGAGCAGGCATTGGCACGCCGCCTGGGGCTGAAGGCCTGCGGCTACAGCTGGCATACCCAGCGCGATGACTGGATGCGTCTGGGCATGGAAGTGGCGGTGTGCGGTGGAAGCCTGGCCAAACTGGCCAAGGACTGGGCCTTGCATGCGCAGTATGAAGTCGGTGAGCTGTGTGAGGCTGCGCGTGGCATCACCTCCAGTGCCATGCCGCACAAGCGCAACCCCGTGCATTGCCTGCAGGCCCTGGCACAAACCAAGGCCGTGCCGCAACTGGCGGCTACCTTGCTGGCGTGCATGGACCAGGCGCACGAACGTGCACTGGGTGAGTGGCAGGCCGAAGTGGTGCACTGGGCACAGCTATGGACGCATGTGCATGCAGCTGCGGCTGCTTTGTGTGCGGCTGCGCAGGGCATGCAGGTGCATGCACCGCGCATGCAGGCGCATATCGACAGTTTGCAGGGAGTGGTGTTTTCCGAGCAGCTGGCGCAGGTGATCTTGCCCTTGCTGGGCAAAGCCGAGGCGCAGGCCGCTGTGGCACTGTGCGCGCAGCAGGCTTTGCAGCAAGGCCAGCCTTTGCCCGCATTGCTGGTGGCTTACCTCAAAGCGCAGGGACATGCTGTCAGCCAGGCACTGCATGCCCAGCTGCATGCAGCGGCAGATGTCCAGGCTGCGGCGCAGGCCTCTGCCTTGCGCTGCCATGAATTACTGACACAGATGAGCAGCGCAGGCCAGCCCGCGCCACTGAACGAAAGCATTGCATGACAACAGCACCATCGCTAGACAGTTTGCAGCAAGGGCTGCGCAATCGTCGCCAGGTTTTGGGCGATGCCTGGGTTGAGCAATCGGTCAGCAACGCCAACGCGCTCAATGTCGAGTTTCAGCGTCTGATTACGTCTTACGCCTGGGACAGCATCTGGAGCCGCCCCGGTCTGGATCGCAGAACACGCCGCATCATGGTGCTGGCCACAACGGCTGCCATGGGGCGCTGGGAAGAGTTTGAACTGCATATTCGCACCGGCTTGATGGCCAACCCCCAGCAGGCCGATGCAGCGCCGCTGGACCTTGAAACGATCAAGGAAGTGCTGCTGCAAACCGCCGTGTACGCCGGAGTGCCTGCAGGCAATACCGGCATGGCGATCACGCTGAAAGTGCTGCGCGAGCTGGGGCGCGAGCCCGAGAAAAGCAGTTTTTTCCCGGCACCCTGAGTGTTCGCCACAGGCCGTCTGCCTGTGCAGTCGCTTACATTGACCAGATGCGTGGCGCCGTCCCCGGCAGTTGCCAGTGCTCTTGGCGCCAGCACACGCGCACTTGTTGCCACAGTTGCATCAAGGGTTCCACCACTGGTGCCAGGCCACGCAGTACCAGCATGTGCGCGTTGGGTGCGGTAACGCCGCACCACTGGCCCTGGGGGTGTGCATCCAGTACGGCGCGTGTGGCGTCCAGCAAGTGCTCGCGCTGTGTGCGCGTCAAGGCAGTGCCGCAGGCCAGCAGCATGCTGCCCATGCAGCGCTGGCCAGCCAGCCCCAGGGGGCTGTCCATCAGGTAGGCATCATCGGCACGCACGGTGCCGTGCTCCAGCCAGTGGCCTGGCCACTGCATGTGCTGGGTAAAACGGCCTTGCACAAAGGGCTCGCTGGCGTGGGGCAGGCCAAAGGCGGTGATGTCCCAGGCCATCAGTTCAGCGCCTTCGGCCACATCCATGTGCAGCAGGTTGTGGGCATCGCAGGCGTTGTAGGCCAGTGCTTCCAGCGGCAGCCATTCCAGCCGCGCCCCGGCCTGCAGCCTGAGGTGGGTGCGCTGGGTAGCAGGTTCGCCACTGGATTTGTAAAAACGGGTGGCACCGGGCGTGGTGACCAGCGCATGGGCATGGCTGCCCACTTGCACCGTAATGTCCAGCGTGTCGCCGCTGACCAGACCGCCAGGCGGGTGCACCAGCACGTTGTGGCACACCGCGTCTCCCTCGGGGTAGAGGCTGCGCAGTACACGCAAGGGCCCATCGTGGCGGAAGTGCACGCGCGAGCGCCCTGCACTGAGGGAGTAGTTGAGATCAAGTTGAGCAAGCCAGGCCATGCGCTCAGACAAGCAAGAAATGCGCCCAATGCACCAAGCTGGGGCGTGATGCAGTAAAAAAGGCTGCAGTTTGCGGGGTGGTGCCAGCCGCTTTTCAAGGGGCAAGTGCTGCGCTTACAGATCCGTGTTGCTGGAGCTGGCGTTATCGGCAGCGGACAGCCAGCTGTCCTCATACACGGCCAGGGCTTCGTCCACCAGACAGGGGCCAGCGCATTCCACAGGCTCGGTGGCGCTGGCAAAAATATCGTGGCAACTGAGGTGAATGGGTCGCAGGTCTGGCCGGATGTGCTGCAAGCGCTGCCAGTCCAGCCCATACACCACACGGCGCACACCTGCTGAGCAAATGGCGCTGGCGCACATGGCGCAGGGCTCTGCGCTGGAGTACAGCGTGGCTGCGGCAATGACGTCGGCAGGCAGGCGTGCTGTGCCAATCTGGCGCACGGCATTCATTTCTGCGTGGCCTGTGCTGTCACCTGTTTCCTGAGTGTTGCTGAAGGCCTCGGCCAGGATGCGCCCGTCCGCCGTCACGATGATGGCGCCGAAGGGGCGATTGCCCCGTATGCGCGCTGCGTTGGCCCAGACAAAAGATTGCCGTAGCCAGTGCGCGTCGAAGTTGCTGAGCGGCTGCTCGTCTTCGGGGGGCATCTGGTTGGAATGGGTGTTGGACTGAAAGAAATGGGCTTGCATGGGCGGGCCTTTCCTGCATGCTGGGTGGGGCCACAACACGCTGACCGGGTGGTACAGCGTGCGTTCGTTGATGGCAAGCTTCAATGCACAGGCCGTGCCAAAGCGGGTGGGAATTTGTAGGTCAGAGGATGGGTGATTTGTAAGTTGATGTGAGCTGGCGCGTGGGGTGGAGAAAGAAGAGGCATTGATGGCCGGCGCTGCATTCAAAAACAGGGGCTGACAACGCCGCTTGATCCAGGACCCAGCGTTTGAATGCGATGGAGAAAACCCAGATGGAGATTGGACAGAGATGGTGCAGCGCTGTATGGGCAGGGCGCAGGGCATAAAAAAAGGCCTGCACAAGGCAGGCCCAAGTCGAGGATAGAGAAGATCAGCGTTGCTCCATCAGCAACGGGCGATCAGTGGTTGTGTGAGCTGCGGTGTGCCCATGCGGTGGTGCGTTTTTCTACCCAGCTGAACAGCTCGTACATGGCCATGGCCATGGCACCCACGACCAGCAAGCCGGCAAAGGCCAGACCCATTTGCATGGATGAGCCGGCCGAGATCAGCAGGTAGCCAATACCTTCGTTGGCGGCCGTCATCTCTGAGACGGTGGTGCCCACAAAAGCCAGCGTAATGGCCACCTTGAGCGAGCCGTAGAAGTAAGGCAGCGAGCGGGGCAGGCCCACTTTGATCAGCACATCCCAGCGCTTGGCACCGAGCACGCGCAGCACATCTTCCAGCTCAGGCTCCAGCGTGGCCAGGCCGGTGGCAATGTTGACGGTGATGGGGAAAAAACTGATGAGAAACGCTGTCAAGATGGCCGGGCCTACCCCAATGCCAAACCAGACCACCAAGATGGGGACGAAAGCGGCTTTGGGCAAGGCGTTGAAAGCGGTCATCAGCGGGTAAATGGCGGCATAGGCCAGGCGTGAGCTGCCAATCAGAAAGCCCAGCAGCACGCCCACCACAATCGCAATGCCAAAGCCTGCCATGGTCACCCAGAAGGTGCGCCAGGCGTGGCCAGCAATCACGCTGTGGTATTCCATGAAGTCCTTGAGGATGAGCGCAGGACTGGGAAAGATGAAAGGTGAGACCTGAAAGGCGGAGCACACCACCTGCCACAGCACGATCACGGCGAGCAGCAAAATCCAGGGCGACCAGCGCTGCAGCTGTTTGTTGTTGAGCTTGTACATGTTCAATGGCCTGCGGCTTATTGGTTGATGACGGCGCCGACTTTGCGCATGGCACCGATGTGGCCGCGCAACTCGTGCACGATGTCGGTGAATTCCTTGGTGTACGTCAGCTCCAGGTCACGCGGACGGGCAATGTCGATATCACGGCGCACCACGAAGCGGCCGGGGCTTTTGCTCATCACATACACGGTGTCTGCCAGAAAGACCGACTCGCGCAGGTCGTGGGTAACCAAGATGACGTTGAATTTCTGTTCCGCGTGCAGGTCACGCAAGATGCACCACAGCTCTTCGCGGGTGAAGGCATCCAGCGCACCAAAGGGCTCATCGAGCAGCAGCATCTTGGGCTCGTGAATCAGCGCCCGGCAAATGCTGGCGCGCTGCTGCATGCCGCCTGAAAGCTGCCAGGGGTACTTGTCTTCGTAGCCACCCAGTCCCACTTTTTGCAGCAGATGGCGTGCGCGCTCCACGTATTCTTTGCGGCGAGCCTTGAACTGGGAGCGGTGGGGCTCCACGATCTCCAGTGGCAGCAGCACGTTGTCCACCGTGGTGCGCCAGGGCAGCAGCGACGGCGACTGGAAGGCCATGCCGGAAATCTTCAGCGGGCCGGTGACCGGCTGGCCATCAATCAAAATTTTGCCCATCGAGGGCATGCGCAGGCCTGTGGCCAGCTTCATGAAAGTCGATTTGCCGCAGCCCGATGGGCCGACGATGGCGATGAACTCGCCTTGCTTGACCTTGAGGTCAATCGATTCGACGGCAAAGTGATTCTGGGCCAGCAACTCATCGTTGTAGGCCAGCCAGACATCACGGAAATCAACAAAATTGGGTTCGGCAGCGCTTTGCATGCGGCTCCATCAGTGGGGCAGCCAAGCGCAGGGCCTGGCTGCCGGGTTGCACAGAGGCTTTACTTCTTCGGGAAAACGTCCAGCTGCGCTGCACTGGGCAGGAAGCTGGCGTTCCACACAGCGGCGGGATCGATGCGGGTCTTGGTGCCAAATGCATCAGACACTTCAGACGCCATCAGCGACAGGCGGCCCGATTCCAGCTTGCCAAAGCCTTCCTTGCGGGCATCGGCACTGGCAACGACGGTGTCAATGGCCAGCTGCAGGCGGCGTGTTTCCAGCGCCGCATTGGCGATGCCGTCGCGTGCCTTCACGTATTCAATCGATGCACCGGGGTTGGCCATGACTTCCTTGGCACCCTTGGAGAAGGCGGCCAGAAACTGCTTGATGGCTTCGGGGTTTTCCTTGATCAGCTTGGGGCTGGCAATGATCACGTTGCCGTAGTGCTTGACGCCGTGGTCGGCGTACTGCAGCACCACCACGTCGCTGGCCTTGGCGCCACGGGCTTCCAGATTGAGCAGGCTGGTGAAGGTAAAGCCGGTGATGGCGTCAATGTCGCCGCGCACCAGCATGGTTTCACGCAGTGGGGGGTCCATCGATGTCCAGGTCACGTTTGCAATCTTGTTGGCCTTGGCAAATACGGGAAAAGCCTTGCGACCGGAGTCAAACACGGGGGCACCCAGCTTCTTGCCGCTCAGATCGGCGGCAGTCTTGATGCCACTCTTTTTGAGTGCCATCACAGCTGCGGGCGTGTTGTTGTAGACCACCATGACGCCCACGGGCTTGTTGGGTGCATCAGGGTTGTTGGCGTGAAACTCCATCAGCGAAGCCATGTCGGCAAAGCCCATGTCGTAGGCACCCGAGGCCACGCGCTGCACCGCGCCGCCAGAGCCATTGCCAGCGTCCACGCTCACATCCAGGCCCGCTTGCTTGAAGTAGCCCTTGGCCACAGGCTGCAGGAAGAAGGCTGAAGGGCCTTCAAAGCGCCAGTCCAGCTGGAACTTGATGGGCGTGTTTTGAGCGTGGGCAATGCCAAAGCTGCTGGCCAGAGCCAGTGCGGCGGTTGCTTGCAAGAAGCGGCGTTTTTGCATGGGGACTCCTGGTGACAAGGTGGTCAGAAATTTCCGCAACCTGCTGTGTGGTGCAAGGTTGGCGACTTTCGTAACGACAGTGAGCAAAAGTTGTGCCTGCTTTTTGTATGCAGTTTTTGTATGGTGTTTTTCGCCATCTGCGCAAGCTTGGTGCGCCCCTGTGCTGCTTTGCACCAAGGTGACTGCTGTCGGGGTGCAATACGGTGAAAATGCTGCATTGCAACAATGCACGTTGCGCCTTTTTGGACCTTGGCCATGGCCCGCATTCAGCTTTCAGACTTTGATGATTTTGTTTTTGCCACTGCGTTGCAGTGCCCTGAGGCGCTGCATCCTGGTGCACATACCGACAACGTGCAGTTGCTGCAACTGGCATCGGCAGCGCGGTTTCGGTTTTTTGAATGGCTGGGCTACCGCGAAAACAATGTCGAGGGCGTGCAGATTTTTGTGGGCGATCAGGCGGTGCAGTACAAGGCCGAAGCTTTTCCCCAGCAAATGGTGGAAGTGCACATGGCCGTGCGGGACATGGCAGCCAAGGGCTTTGATCTGGCGTACCGGCTGGTGGATGCCGAAAGTGGCGCGCTGATCACGCTGGGCAAGATTGGCGTGGTGTGCGTACACCGCGAAAGCAAGCGCCCGTGCGCCGTGCCCGAAGTGCTCAAGCAGCGCCTGGCCCAGCTGGAGCCACTGCTGGCATTGGCTGCATAAAAATAGTGGTGCCATAGCTTGCTGGGTGCGTCGTTGCTTTGCCGGCTGTTCGTCTGCACTGCCTGCACTGGCTGAGGCCTTGCGCCTGTCTTGAGCGTCAACCAGAGTTTTACCGGGCGAGCTTTGCGGCTCCTGGTGCACAAGCATTCATAGATACAAAGGTGTGAAAACCTTGGCGGATACGCACAGGGCGCTTCTTTTAGCTGCAAGGTGTGAGTGAGCGGCTGCAGGATGCGGCGCGTCCCAGACATGACACATGGCATGAATACGTGCATCTACACTTATTTTCGGCATCCCATTGGTTGGGGTGCAGGAGACCATGGTGACCCTCGCCCCCAAGCCCCCCACTGCGGCAGAGCCTGCCGCTGCGCCCCCTCAGGATGTGCGCTGCACCTGCTTTATGGTGCGCAGTCTTTCGCGCAAGATTTCTCAGCTGTATGACGACACGCTTGCGCCCAGCGGGCTCAAGGGCACGCAGTTCAGCCTGCTGTCGCAAGCGCGGACCAGACGCGGTCAGGCTCCCCTGACCGTGACCGCGCTGGCGGCGGTGCTCAACACCGACCGCACCACCATGACGCGCAATCTGCGCACGCTGGAGCAGGCTGGCCTGATTGCACTGCAAGCGGGATCAGATGCGCGCAGTCGCTGCGTGGTGGTCACCGTGCAGGGTGAGGCTGCTTTTCGCCAGGCCCTGGGGCTGTGGAAGCAGGCGCAAGTGCAGGTGCGGCAGATGTGCGGCACCGATCAGATTGCCACGCTGGAGCAACTGGTGCACCAGCTGCTGCCGCGCCTTGCAACCGTGCCGGAGGCCGCATGAGCACGGTTGCGCCTGTGGCTGCTTCTTCGGGTGCGGCGCTGCCCGCATCCAGCCACCCCTTGCTGCGCGGTGCCATCTTTCCGACCCTGCTGCGGCTGTCAGTGCCCAATATGGTGGCCATGGGCATGGCTGTACTGGTGGCCGTGGCAGAGACGTATTACGTGGGCCGTCTGGGCACCACAGCGCTGGCTGCCATGGCGCTGGTGTTTCCGCTGGCCATGCTCACGCAAATGATGAGCAATGGTGCCATGGGCAGTGGGGTGTCCTCTGCCATCAGCCGGGCTCTGGGTGGTGGAGACAAAAACAAAGCCTCTGCGCTGGCTGTGCATGCCATCGTGATCGGGGGCGTGGTGGGGGTGCTTTATTCGCTGCTGTTTGTGCTGTGCGGTGCGGTGTTTTACCGCTGGCTGGGCGGGCAGGGGCAGGTGCTGCAAGCGGCTACAGAGTTTGGCAGTGTGCTGTTCAGCGGTGCGGTGCTGGTGTGGCTGTGCAATACGCTGGCATCGGTAGTGCGGGGCACAGGCAATATGAAACTGCCATCGGCCATTTTGTTTGGGGTGTCGATGGTGCAAATCGCCATAGGCGGGGGGCTGGGCCTTGGGCTGGGGCCGTTTCCACGCTGGGGCATGCAGGGTGTGGCGCTGGGCAATATCGTGGCCATGGCGCTGGCGGTGCTGCTGCTGCTGTGGTATTTGCTGCGTGGGCAAGACAAGCTGCAGCTGCGTGGCCATGGTGCGGCGCTGTCGTGGCCCATGTTCAAAGATATCTTGCGCGTGGGTGCGTTCGCCTGCATCTCGCCTGTTCAAACCTCGCTGGCGGCATTGATCTTTACCGGCATGGTGGCACGGCTGGGGCCGCAAGCCCTGGCAGGCTATGGCATTGGCCAGCGGCTGGAGTTTTTGCTCATTCCGATTGCCTTTGGCGTGGGGGTGGCCGCCGTGCCCATGGTAGGAATGGCCATGGGCGCAGGGCAGGTGCAGCGTGCACGCAGCGTGGCGTGGATGGGGGGCTGGCTGGCCGCTGCCATTTTGGCGGTGCTGGGCTTGCTGGTGCTGATCTGGCCCAGCGCATGGTCAGGCATCTTTACGCAAGATGCCCAGGTGCTTGCCTATGCCAACCTGTATCTGCGCACCGTAGGCCCGGTGTTTGGGCTGTTTGGCATGGGGCTGGTGCTGTACTTTGCCTCGCTGGGCGCAGGCTATGTGCGTGGGCCCGTGCTGGCGGGGACCGTGCGCCTGGCGGTGGTCATGGCCGGTGGCGCCTGGTTGATGCTGGGTGGCGCAGCCAGTGTGCATGCGCTGTTCATCTTGGTGGCGGTTGCCATGGCGCTGTACGGAGTGTGCACAGCGTGGGTCGTGTGGCGCACACCTTGGCAGCGCAACTGAGTAATAAAAATAAGAGCTAAAAATAAGAGCTGCTAGCGCTTATGAGATGGTGTTTTCCAATATAAAACATATGGAAAACCTTGCTACTCAAGCGCTGGTAGCTCTTTTTTTTAGATAAATGCTTTTTCAGGGATTGGCGCAGGCATTTTTCAAACCGGCCATGCCCGCCATTTTTTCAAGGCTGCTGCGCTGCTTCAAACAGGTCTGCAAGCGATCTTGCGCCGTCTGCTGCTGGGCCAGTTGTGCTGCTTTCAAACGCTCTGCCTGAATGCGCGCCACTTTCTCGCGGATTTGCGGCATCACGGCCATGACGGCCTTTTCGCCTTCCACAATGGCTTGGGCGCGCTGCGTAAAGTCAGAAGGCCCGATGTCCAGCACCTGGGGGCGCACGGTCACGTCGGCACGGGCCAGTTCAGCCTGCCCCAGCCGCTGACCCATGATGGCAATCGACTGCCCCATGGTGCCCAGCAGATTGGCGGGCGTTTTATCGCGCGGCTTTTCAGAAATGTCGACGGCAATCACCAGATCAGCGCCCAGCTCGCGCACGGCATCTACGGGCACGGGGCTGGCAATGCCGCCATCCACATAGTGCTGTTTGCCAATGCGTACAGGCTCGAACACACCCGGAATACTGCTGGAAGCACGCACTGCCTGCCCCGTATTGCCGCGCGCAAACACGATGCGCTTGCCATCTTCCAGCCGCGTAGCAACCGCCACAAAGGGTTTGGGCAGTTTTTCCAGCGGCAGGTTCTGCACCTGCGTATTTACATAGTCTTGGAGTTTTTGCCCTTTGACCAGGCCACCTGCCGACCACTGCAGGTCGCGAATGCTGGCTTCATCCAGAGCCACGGCCTTTTGCTGCATGTCAAAGGCATCCATGCCGCTGGCATACAGGGCCCCCACCACGCTGCCTGCGCTGGTGCCCGCCACCATGTCAGGAGCCAGGCCGTTGGCTTCCAGCATCTTGATCACGCCAATGTGCGCAAAGCCCTTGGCGGCTCCGCCACCCAGTGCAATGCCGATGCGCACTGGGGCATCGGCAGTAGGTATAGATGTAGTGCTGGCGTTGGCCGCGCTGGTACTTGTGCGGGGCACCGTGCTGCCACAGGCGGCCAAACTGAGTAAACAAACGCATGCGACAGGGCGCAGCAAGGCTTTCAAACGCATGCCTTCAATCTCGGGAGCAACAGAACAATCCAGTATAGAGGTGCCCGAAAGCGCATGCACAGTGCGTGCATGTTGCATGCAGATGTAACGGGTGGCTTTCAGGCCGCCAATCTGTTGCCCAGGTGCACAGGGGGCAGGCACCTTGGGCACAGGCTCAGCGGTGAGCACCGGAGATGTAATGCTCCAGATGTGCAATGGTTACTTGCTGGTCTGCCATGGTGGTTTTGATCAAATCGCCAATCGAAATCAGGCCCAGAAGCTCATGGTCGGCCCCCACCACAGGCAGGTGGCGAATTTTTAACTGCGTCATCAGCGCCATACACTCGTCACTGGTGTTATCTGGCCCTACGCAATGCACATGGGCGGTCATGATTTCACGCACCGGGGTGTCCAGAGAGTTACGCCCCTTGAGCGCAATTTTTCGTGCGTAATCGCGCTCGGAAACAATGCCGGCAATCGTACGCTCCTGTATGACCAGCAACGCCCCAATCTCATGCTCGGCCATTTGCTGCAAAGCAGTCAGCATCGAGTCATCAGGCTTTACGGCGTGGACAGTGGCATTCCCCTTGGTGCGCAAAATATCAGCAACTTTCGTCATGAGCCTCTCCCAAGTGATTTGGAAAATTCAGTGTGGCGATGTCGAAAAACAAATGCAAGCTGGGTTTTACGGGTGCGTGTGTGAGGAAAGCGCTTGCAGCTAAGGGAGTGACTTTCAAATGCGTGGCGCTCAAACGCTGGGGCCGGCTGGATGTGCTGCCGTTTCTCCGTTCAAGAAAAGCTGGCACGGCATAAGGCAGTCTAAAAATGTAAGAAAAATGAACTAGCTGCCAAGTTTGAACACGAACAGACCTGTATCTCCCCATATCTTGCTGAATTTCAGGAGCAAGATGTTCTAAAAACCTATCAGGAGTTTGGTACCAGTGTTTGGTCGTCTGTTCTCAAAAATTGTTCTTTTCTCCACCTTGGCTTTGTCAGCGCAGTGGGTGCATGCCAGCGAATTTCGCAGTGTCAAAGGCAACTCTGCCAACATCCGTGTTGCACCCAACACCAAATCGGAAGTTGCCTGGGAGCTGACCCGGGGCTATCCGCTAGCGGTGGTGAAAAAGAAGGGCAACTGGCTGCAAGTCAAAGACATTGATGGTGTGCTGGGCTGGGTTTACAAGCCCATTACAGCCACAACCCCTCACTACCTTGTCAAAGTCAAAACTGCCAACCTGAGAGCGGGGGCAGGCACCCAGCACAAGATCGTGGCCAAGCTGGATAAATATGACGTGGTAAAGACCATCGACAAGAAAAACGGCTGGGCCAAGGTTCGCACCAGCGCAGGCACCCAGGGCTGGGTATCGCAAAAGCTAGTCTGGGGCTGGTAGCCCAGAGCAACACATCAAGGCGCTGAGGCACCTTTGTTTTTGTGTGGGCGCCAGCTGATGCTGTCGGCCCAGACCTCTTGAATTTGCGCTGAACCACCTGAGGGGACTAAGAAATGCTGGGGGCATTTTTAAATGCACCCCCAATTTTTAAAAATGTGCCCCCCAGATGCTCCCAGGTGCCCCCGGATTGCAGCCCACTTTGGCGGGCGATGACGCACTACAGACTGTGTTCTACAGAGGGGAAAAAGAAAAAGGCCGGAAGCTGGTGCAAGCTTACGACCTTTGATGTGGTCCTCGGCAGGAATCGAACCCGTTAATCTAGTAAATCAAAGAAATTTGGCCCAAAAATGCTATGGAAAACTACTTCTATCAGTGTCAATTTAAATGTTTTACAGCGTTCATGTCCCATTTCGTGTTCCGTCAGAACGTTAACCAACTTGAGGAGAGATGTACTTCTTTAACTCAGATCTAAGAGTGTCAGTAGCTTTGACTGACTCAACTACCGTCACTCTAAAGCCCTCCTTATTTTTTTTATCTAGTTCTGTATAGGGCATGTGCTGCACTTGCAAGTCTATGGCGGATGCCAAAGCAAAAACGGTCCCCATGCATTTTGCTAATTTTTCGGGATAGCTATCAGCCATATCCAAGCAGTTCTTAAGATTAGGACACTTAAGCGATGCAGAAACCTCCGCTTTTTCTTTGACATGACTTAGTTTTTTGTTGTCGAAATTTTCATCGGCGAGGACATTTCCTAGTGTTCTCAATACTGTCAACTCGGTCAGTAAAAGGCTTGCCGCGACAACTGCTCGCCTCCGTTCTTTTTCTTGTTGAAGCCTCCGGGGTTCCATTCCAACATGAAGCGCAACTCCTGCAGTAATCGCGGCAGTTACAGTTCCAACCCCAGCAAGAACTGCTCCGATAGCTGTCCAGTCGACACTCCAGCAACTCATCTCACCAAACATTTTTAGCCCTCCATCAGAAATATGCTGCGCAGCATACTTGGACGCTGTGCGATATGACTTTCTTTGGTGATGTTGCTCATCAGGGCTTAATTCATACAGAAACAAAAAAGCCCCTGGGAGGGGCTTTAAGGCTCGTTTGGTATTTGAAATTACTTCTTTCCGCCACCACTGGGTGGGTTGTTGCCTCGACCACCACCAGATGGATTGCCTGTTTTGCTGGGGCCGTTTGTGGGAGTGTTTCCGCTCATGAGAACTCCTTGCAAAAAAATAGGAGCCACAATACTCACTCTTGCCTAATTTTTAGGCAAGTTCTTTCCGATGGGCGGAATGGTGCTCAATCAGTAGCTCCTCTCAAAGCTTCATCGGAGATGAACGCGTGGAGCCTTTTTCGCTCTGCTCCATTGTCTGCTTCCTCAATCCACCGGCTGTACACGCGAAAGAACATTTCGATGGAATGCCCCAGCCTGCAGGGCTTGGCGGCAGTTGGCGGCCAGCACACGCAGGCGACGGCGCGTGCGATGTTCATCAATGTGGGTGATGCGGTAGCAGTTCAAGTTGCACCTCGGTTTGGGGGCGTAAGAAATCCCGCAGAGCCTGAAAACAGGCTCTGTCGATGGGCGTTAAAAAAGGTGGTGGTGCGCCGGTTTGGCGCTTGGGGTTAGCCGGGGCTATCGAACAGGCTGGCTGTCACTGGCTTTGCGCCTGGCAGTGGGGGGTGCTCCCCAACACGGGCGTGCTGCATTTGGTGGCTGATTAAGTTGCGCGCCGTGCGCTCAGACACGGGCAAATCAATTTTGGGGTTGGGGTTCGCGCCTGGGTTGATGCGCAGCACCAGCTCTTCCAAAGAGCGGAACGTGCTGCCGCACATCACATTGGGGCATTGACGGTGCCGCTCCCGAATCAACATCGTGAAGCTGCGACTGGTGCGAATGTCCATCGGTGTGCCGCAGTCCGGGCAAGGCATGCGGGCATACTCACGACGCATTTCGTCGCTCTCTGCCGTGCTGCACTCCCAGCGCTTGTACGTGGCTTGCTCAGGCTCGGGCCGTGGTGTTGTGGGGCTAGCCACCACTTTGCGGCCACTGTCTGCCAAGCGCTCATGCGCCTGCATTGCAGCGTCGGCTGCATCAGCGTTCACGGGAAATGGGTTATTCAGCATCTGGCCCTTACTCCCCGCAGCGCACCATGCCTGCACCGCATTCACCGCCACCTGTGCGTGCGCAGTGGCAATGCATGCCTACTTCGCCCAGCGTGCCAATTGCATCAAAGTAGCGGCGGCTAATCAGGACATAACCCGCAGCGCCCACCACCGCATCAATCTTTCCAATGGGCACGCCCTGCTGGCCAGCCAGAAAACGGCTGACGTTGGAGCTGTCCCAGCTTGCAGCCTCTTGCACCGCATTGCCTGGTTGGGACAAGTGCTGGCGCAGTACGCGCTCAATGGTTCCAGCGCCCTGATTTGTGCGTGTCATGTTCATATTGTTCTAGTAGGTGATGGGTAAAGAGCTACTGCGCAGACCGGCGCAACCGCGTGCAAAACAAATTGCGTGTGCTTGCGCGGGATGCTGTTCAAGATGCAGGGCATGAAGCAATCAGGAGGCTGCAGCAGGAGCCTTCTCGACTTGCTCGGCATACGCTTTAAGACCCAAGCCAATCAGCTTGCGCACAGTAGCTGTGTACTTACTTTCTTCGTCGGCGGCGATTTGACGTACCTGGCTTGCATCCTGTGGATCAATGCGGATGTACAGGATTTCGTCAAACGTGCGACGGCGTTTGGGGGCAGCTTCTGGCTTGGTCATAATGCGTTTGTTAAGAGTTGCGAATGGAGTAAAAAATGAGCGTCGATAAAGAGCTGTTTCAGGCAGCAGCCACCGTCATGGCTGGAATTTTTCAGACAGCGAAGACCCCGGCAGACTTGGCTGCGCTGACTGATGGCAGCAAGCTGCGCGAACACTTTGTGCGCACGTATCTGGAGCTGAATCAAGCGGCGCTTGAACTTCAAGACCTGGTTGCTCAGAAAAATGGGTACGAAACTCCGACACGGGATGTAGACCGGCCAGTGCGGGTGAACTGGGGCTGACTGCTTCAGCACGGGTATGGGCGGCTTTAGTACGACTGAACACTTCACACAGCACGTAGTGATTGGTCATGCGTTCGTGATGCAAACCAACCTCCACCCGCGCATCCGGCAAGTGCTGACGCACCACACCTACAACACCATTCGACAGCGCTGCCAATAGCGTTAACAACTCTTCCAAACCTTCCTCGCTGCGGAACTCGCCGCGGCAGATGGTGAAAGAAATGAGACCGTTTGTCCCATCCGTGGATGGCATCAATGTCACAGGGTTGGCGACAGTTTGCTTTGTTGTGTTCATTGCTCTCACTCGTTAAGAAGTGAGTGAATTCTGAGAACTTTGATTCTCTTTGTCAAGAGATTTGTATGAGCTTTAATTCTCTTTTTGGTGAGCGCTTGAAAGCTGAGCGGGCTAGAAACGGCCACACACAAGCCACGCTTGCAGAAAACGCCAACATCAGCAGAGAGATGCTAGGGAAGTACGAGCGTGGAATTGCTGAGCCAGGCGCTGGTGTTTTGATGAATCTTGCCAGCGCTGGTGTTGATGTGAACTTTGTTCTCACCGGTAAATATGAGAATAAAAGTTCTCATGCAGGTGAGTTGTTATCTCCACCTGCCAAAAAGCGTAGTCATCGTCTATCTGGCGCCGCGCCAGCACCTGCAGAAGATGAAGACACCATCCAGATCGCCGTGATGAGCGCCACGGGCAGCATGGGCCCAGGCAATGAGTTGCTGACCGAAGATGTGATCGTGGGTGAAGCTCCGTTTTCACGGCGTTGGCTATCGCTCAACATTCCCGGCGTGCAGCCTGATGCGCTGCGGCTCATCCACGCCTACGGCGACAGCATGCAGGGCACACTCAACAGTGGGGACTTTGCGGTGGTCGATACGTCTTGCCGCACGGTGGAGTTTCCCGGCGTGTACCTGCTGCACGTCAACCGCCTGCATTTCATCAAGCGTGTGTCTTTCCGCATGGATGGCCGCCTGGTGGTCAGTAGCGACAACGAAGCAGAGCGCACCGCCGAAGTGCTGGACGGCAGCCACCAACTCGACGTGCGCGGGCGAGTGGTGTATGGGTGGAATGGGCGTCGGTTTTGACTTGTCTGTTTTACCTTTAACAAAAATATCAAACGTGGGGGAGCCACCGTGAGCGAAGCAACTATTCAAGATAGTCGAGTTATCCGTGAGCGACGAACTGATCGGGCCTGCGCCCAGTTGCTAGGGCTTATCGCTGGCATCACGGCAGACGGACACCTGCACGATCTAGAAATACAGTTTCTGCGCACTTGGTTGTCTCAAAAACAAAGTGACGGAGAGCGGCATTGGCTGCAGGCCAAAGTTGCATCGCATATCGATCACATCTTGGCTGACGGTGTCATTACGGACGCAGAGCGTGCTGACTTGATGGCTGTACTACAAAGTGCAGGCGGCACTGACTTTGCTGAAACGGGCTGCGTAACTGCTGATCCGCTTGCTTTCCCGGCGGATGATTGCGAAGTGGTAATTGCAGGAAATACTTTTTGCTTAACTGGAAAGTTCCAATTTGGTTCGCGTGGTGATTGCGAGGCTGCCACTGCTGCAGCTGGTGGCGTTTGCGTAGGCAACGTTACTCGCACCACACGTTATCTGGTGATTGGCTCGGCTGGTGCTACCAAGTCTTGGAAGCACGAGGCATATGGCCGCAAGATTGATGCTGCTATGAAACTGAAAGAAAACGGTGCTGCTATTCAGATTTTGAGAGAAGAGGCTTGGGTTTCGGCATTGGATTTAAATAGTTAACTAAAAAAATCTGTAAATAGTTTTGCTTATTAAAATAAGTTGACTTGTAAATTGCTAATTATTTAATTAAAAAAAGAGAGTTATGAGTAATATTGAATTAATGTTTGCTATTAGAAGATTTTTATCTCAGTGGGGAATTTTTTTAAATTCTTCAAAAACTGAATTAAAAATTCCTGAAAAAGATAATTTAACTAAAAAATTTAATATTGAAATAAGAAATATTATATCATTCAATGATGATTTGATTAGTAGAAATAAAGAATATCTTCCAGATTTGCCGATTTCATTAATTCGTAAAAGCGAAAAATTGGTGGTTGAAAGCACTAAGAGAGTTGAAAATTATAAGGATTTTACGGATAACACGCTACTTCAGGAAATTGTTGATAGACAAATGGAATTATCCTTAATTTTAGTTCCTTTTTTATCGAAGGCACCGAGTTTTAAAGAAGGTGAAAATATAGCTAAAGATAGGGAAGAAGTAAAAATAGAAATTGATAAATTGAAGTTGGCAGCTAATGAATTTAAATTGCAACTCAATAAAGAAAATGATAAATTAAATAATAAATTAATTGACGCGGATGATAAAATAAATAAAATAAAATCTTTTAATGAATATTTATTTCCAAGCGAAGAGGATAAGCAAAGTATAGAATTTCGTATAAGAAGTACACTTGATAGAATAAATATTGAAGAGCAAGCTATATCTGATTTTTATAAAAGTTTGCTAGTTGGCCCTGATTCAAAAGCCCTAATTATTGGTCAATACGCTCGCGATTCTCAAAAAATTAACTCTGAGCTAAATGATTTGAGAGACCGTTACTTAGAACAAAGTAGAGAAATTGAAAATTATAGTCAACTTGTTTTGGGAACTGATGATGGTGGCGAGAAAAAAGATGGTTTAAAGCATTTAATTGAAAAAAGCATAATTGATTTGAATAATTATGAAAAAGACAGTAAAAGACGACGCGATACTATTGTTAATCAAATTGAATCTCTTTTACCAGGCGCTACTAGTGTTGGGCTGGCAATAGCATACAAAAAATTAAAAGATTCATTTGACTCAAAAATTCAAAATTACACAAAAGTTTTTTATTTGGCTTTAACTGTATTGTTTGTGTCCGCATTAATTATGGTTGTTGATTTTTCTTTCAAACCTTGGTCATTTAAAATAGATAAATCCAATAATTGGGATGAAATGCTACGAATGCTTTTAGTTCGAATTCCAATTTTAATCCCAATAATATGGATTGCAGTTTTTTCAGCAACTCGAAGAAGTCAATACGAAAGATTACAGCAAGAGTATGCTCATAAAGAGGCACTTGCTTCATCTTATGAAGGTTATAAAAAACAACTTCAAGACCTAAAAGTAGATTCGAATGATCTGCAGAAAGAACTGATTGCAAAGTCAATAGATGCTCTTTCTTATAATGCTTCAAAATCTTTAGATGGAAAGTATATAGAAAAAACACCATTTTCACATTTAATTGAAAATATTGATTTAAATAAATTTTTTGAATCTTTCGGTAAAATAAATAAATAACTTTTCTATTGTGATAATAATAAATCAAAACATGAATACTGATATAACGGATGAAATTAAAGGTGTTGTAAGTTCTCTTCCTACATGGGGATTGATTTCTGTTGCGTTATCTATACTCTTGATTTTAGGATACTGCATTTATAGAGCTAGATCATTCGATTTTCTGCTTGATAGAGCGTGGATATTTTTTGGAGGAAATAAAGAATTTAAAGATCCGATAATGAATCAGGAGTGGGATAGTGTTAAAGATGTAGAGCTTTATAGATATAGATATGGATTTTTAGCAGATTCCATTGAAGATGTTGATAATACAAGAGCGTGGATAAACAAAAATAATATAAATATAAATCAACTCCGCCGAATAAGTAATTTGTTTGATTTTAAGAAATTTGAAGTAAAAGGGGCACCATTTTTGTTGGAAAAAACATTATTATTGGTGGTTTTTTCTTTATTATTATCTTTTACATATCTTTCAATTGTTTCTGCATTCACTGCTGATCCCTATTTTGAAGTAGTAGACACAGATGCGAAATTTAAATTTGATGGTGATAAAATTGTTTTAAACAATAAAGTTTTAAAAAGACAAGATTGTGCAAAATTGAAAAATATTGCGTACCCAGATTCTGATTTGGAAAAAGATTTATTTAATAAATATATATCTTGTTCAATTTTTACCGAGGATGGTAAAAAATTATATAAAAATACTAGAAACGATCAAAAAATTATTGGTTTAATAGGTGCAGGTTTATTTCTAATTATTTTTCCAATAATAATTAGAAAATATATGAATTATGAATTGGCAATAAAAATTAAAATGACTTTAGAAAAAACTAAAGAAGTTAAGTAATTTTTTCATCAATCCTGTAGCGATAGTGAAAGAATTAATTAGCAAACGCCTCATCCCCACCATCCACCCCCTCCCTCTGGTGCGTCTCCAGCGTGAGTTGGCTGATGTAGCCGCCGCTGCCCAGGCTGTGGCGCACGCTGGTCAAAATCCACGGCGTTTCGTCGATCTGCTTTTTGTAGCCGCTGACCACAGCAGGGCGTTGGGGCATCAGGTCTGCACGGCCACGGGCCAAGGTGATGTCAAAACTGTAAATACCGCGCTGAATGCGCAGCCACTCCGCACGGGCAGCGGCCAGCGCATCGGCCTCGCTGGCAAAGGTTTGGCGCAAGGTCTTGGCCCTGCCGCTGATGCCCGCCATCACACTGCTGCGCGTGCCGCGCTTGATGTTGTTGTAGTACGCCTTTACCCCGCTGTATGAATCGCGGTCGGCCCTAGACCAGCGGTGCTGGTCGCCATCGCTGCGCACGATGCTGACAGTGGGCAGTGGTGTACCGCTGGGGGTCTTGGCCTTGCGTGCCTGGCTAAACAGCAGGGTGCCGTTTTTGATGTTGCACAGGCAATCCATCTGCCTGGCCAGGCGACGCAGGAACGATGCATCGGATTCGTGCGCCTGGTCGGCATGAGGCACCTTGCGGTTGGCAATTTCTTTATCGATGCTGGCCTTGATATTGTTGGTCACTGCAATGCTTTGCACGATGGCCCCCACGGTGGTTTTGTGCCAGCTCCGGTCTTTGATGGTGCGCAGCTCATCCAGCAGGTTGGCTGCACGGGCACGCAGGGTGATGGTGTCAGGTGCGCCGCTGTATTCCACGGCCTGGATGGTGTACGCGCCTTTGTCGATCAAGCCCAGCGGAAAGTCTTGCGGTTGCTGGTTGTGGCCTGCGCCGTTGTCCCACTGCCAGCCAATGGCCACGGTCAGGGTGTCGCCGGTGTCGGGCAGTTCCACCGCGCCATCGTGGTCGCTGATGACAATCTCCACCTCGTCTGCCTCGCCGCCCTGGTTGTCAGAAATATTCAGGCTGACCAGGCGCGGCGCAATGCGGGCGCTGATGTCTTGCCCCTTGACAGTGACGCGCCACACGGGCCGCAGGTTGGCGGCAGGGCGCGGGCTGGTGCCCGTGGTGCGCGCAACGGGTAGCCCCGCATGGATGGTGGCTGTAGTGCTTGGGGTGGCGGTGTTCATGGGGTACCCAGCAGGGCATCTAGGATGGGAGCTTCGTCGTCTTCCAGGTCACCCATGTCCTGGGCGCTTTGGTCGCCGCTTTCCTGCTGGTCTTCGTCGGCCTCTTCAGGGTCTTGGTCAACCCGGCGCAGCGACAAGCTAAATTCAATTTTGCGCGGTGTGCCATCTACAAAGAAAAGCGTTTTGGTTTCTTGCAGGTCGGTGATGACGTAGGCACCGTAAACAGTGCCACTGCCCTCCACCAGCGGCCAGGCTTGGCCGGTATTGGCCATGCGCCGCAGTTCGTCCAGGCTGGCAGGTTGCCCGGCAAACTCTGGCACCATGCTGCCGCTCAAAGAAATGATGTCCTCGCCAGCCCCAAGAAACTGCGAGGCATCACGCCCGCCGACGATGGATTGCGTAGGGTGCTTCCAGGCCGTGCGGCGTTGTAGTTCCTGGTAGGTCAGGGTATTGAGGCTGAACACAAACAGCCCCAGGCAAAGCATTTGCATAAGGTTTAACCGAAGTCGTTGAAAGCGTTTTGCAGGCGGGCGGCTTTGGCTTGTTCGTTGCGCCGTAGCTCTGCCTGGACCATCTGGGCGATAACCTGGGCATCCATACCGGGCGCGGCATGAATTTGGATGGTGATGGTGTCGCCCTGCAAGATGGGGGCAGGGCGGCGGTCAATGCGCGCAGGTTCTGCAAGCCCACTATCTGCCGCAAAAGCGGGCGCACCCACAGCAGCCGCGCCAGCCAGGGCCATTACGGCCGCATGCACACCGGCCTGGCCGTTTTGAATGCTCAGGGCCGCGCCTTGGCTGATGAAGCCGCCGTATTCCATGAACACCCGCGAAGGGGAACGGATCTTCATTTCACCGGTGAACAGGTCTTGCACCATGCCAGCCATTCCCAGCACGGTTTCTTTCAGCGCCGCTAACTTGCTGCCGATGCCGCCGATCAGGCCATCCACAATGAAACTGCCAAAGTTGCGGAATTTTTCAGGCACCTGAATGCCCAGTGCGTCTAGGGCAGTGGTGATGGCATTCCACAACAGGCCGAATGGCGAGAAGTTGGCCAGCGTTGCCGCCCAGGTATCAACCCCGCCACTGAGAAAGCCGCGCACCCCATCCACCAATGCAGTCATTGCACTGCTGGCAGTGCTGGCCACTGCGTTCCACATGGTTGACCAATTGTTGGCCAGCCGATCAGAGAAGCCACCCCACCAATTGCCCAGGTCTTGCCATAGCGCCTTGGTCTTGCTGCTGATGACACCCCAATTGCTGTAGATGGCCCAGCCCGCAGACGCAACCAAACCAATAGTACTGGACGGGCTGGCGCATCAAACTGATTGCGGAGCATTTGGGCCTGCCACCCAGCACGGTTTACGGCTGGTGCAAGACAGAGCAATGGGACGAAGCCAAGCCGCTCGATCGTGTCAACGGCACGCTGGAGCTGCGCCTGGTGCAACTCATCATGCGCGAGAGCAAGAGCGGGGGCGACTTCAAGGAGATTGACTTGCTGGGCCGCCAGTTAGAGCGCACGGCGCGCATTGAGCGCTACCAGGACACAGGCAAGGAGGGCGACTTAAACCAAAACATTACCCGGCGCAATGCGGCACCCAAGCGCAAGCCCAAGCGCAACGAGCTTTCACCGGAACAGGTGGAGCAACTGGTGGAGATTTTCCACGCGGGCAATTTCGTTTATCAAAACGAATGGTTTACCTCGCAGCAAGAACGTATCCGCATCTTGCTCAAGGCCCGCCAATTGGGGGCTACCTGGTACTTTGCCCGCGAAGCCTTGATTCGGGCGATCACGGAAGGGCGCAACCAGATTTTTCTGTCTGCATCCAAGGCCCAGGCGCACCAGTTCAAGAGCTACATGATTGCTTTCGCACGCGAGGTGGACGTTGATTTAAGCGGCGATCCCATCATGTTGTGGAACAACGCAGAGCTGCACTTTTTGGGCACCAACGCCGCCACAGCCCAAGGCCGCAGCGGTGACTTTTACTTTGACGAATTCTTTCGGGCACCGAATTTCAAGGAATTGAACAAGGTGGCCAGCGCGATGGCCACGCATAAGCACTGGCGGCGCACGTACTTTTCTACACCGTCAGCCAAGAGCCACCAGGCGTACCCATTTTGGATGGGCGAAGACCGCAACAAGAGCCGAAAGAAATCTGACCAGGTGCAAATGGACTTGAGCCACCGGGCGTTGGCGGTAGGCATGTGCTGTGCGGATGGGCGCTTTCGCCAGATTGTGACGATGGACGATGCGGTGCGCCAGGGCATGAATCTGGTGGACATTGCGGAGTTGCAGGACGAGTACCCAGCGGACGAATACGCCAATCTTTTTGACTGCGAATTCATTGATGACAGCAATTCGATTTTTACGCTGGCACAGATGCAGTCATGCACGGTGGATTCATGGGAACTGTGGGCGGACGACTTCAAACCCTTGGCCATGCGCCCATTTGCGCGCAAGCCGGTGTGGGTGGGCTATGACCCCTCATTTACCGGCGACACCGCCGCACTGGTGGTGATTGCGCCACCCAATAAACCGGGTGGCAAGTTTCGGATTCTGCACCGCCAGCAGTTCCGCGGTGCGGACTATGACGCCCAGGCGGAGTACATCCGCAGCATCACAGAGCAATACAACGTGGCATTCATGGGGATTGACACCACGGGCATGGGCCAGGTCGTTTACCAGCAGGTCATCAAGTTTTACCCACAAGCCAAGGCTTACCACTACGACTTGGCGCTCAAGTCGCGCCTGGTGCTCAAGGCCCAGCAAGTCATCAGCAAGGGACGGCTTGAGATGGACCACGAATGCACCGATGTTGCCGCCGCGTTCATGGCCATCAAAAAGGTGCTGACGCCCAGCCAGCGCCATGTGACCTACCAAAGCGGGCGATCTGAAAGCATTGGCCATGCTGACTTGGCCTGGGCCGTGATGCATGCGCTGGACAACGAAAACTTAGCCGGTGATGTGCTGGGTGGAAATTCTTCTGTAGAGGTATACGCGTGATGACAACGCGAAAAATGAATACAAGAGCCGCCACCCCCAACGACGGCGAAATGGAAATGTTTACCTTTGGCGAGCCAGAGCCGGTCAGCCGTTTGAGCTTGATGGACTATGCCGAAGCCATGTTCAATGGCCGTTGGTATGAGCCACCGTATCCGCTGGAGGGGCTGTCGAATGCGTTTCGCGCCTCGCCGCACCACAGCTCGGCCATCTTTCTGAAACGCAACTTGCTGACATCGCGTTTTGTGCCGCACCCCAGGCTGTCGCGTGAGACATTCAGTGCCTGGGTGCTGGATTTTCTGGTGTTTGGCAATGCATACCTGGAAAAGCGCCGTGCATTGTCTGGGCGCGTGATGCGCTATCAGCACGCATTGAGCCGGTACACACGGCGCGGTAAAGAGGATCGCTACTTCTACACACCCAACTTTGCAGAGGAACACGAATTCGCCGCCGACTCTGTGTTTCACCTGCGCGAATTCGACATCAACCAGGAGATGTACGGCCTGCCGGAATGCCTCAGCGCGTTGCAGGCGGCCATGCTCAATAACTCGGCCACGATGTTTCGCCGCCGCTACTACGACAACGGCAGCCATGCGGGCTTCATCATGTATTTGTCAGATGCGGCCATTGGCAATACCGATGTGGACAAGCTGCGCGAACAACTGCGCCGCTCCAAGGGGCCGGGCAATTTTCGCAACCTGTTTGTGCATGCCCCGAATGGCAAGCCGGACGGCCTAAAGCTGATCCCCATCAGCGAGGTGGCCGCCAAGGACGATTTCAGCGCTATCAAGAACGCCAGCAAAGAGGACGTGCTGGCCGCCCACCGCGTGCCGCCTGGGCTGCTGGGCATCATCCCCAACAACACCGGCGGGTTTGGCAATGCAGGCGAAGCCCGCAATGTGTTTGTTGAAAACGAAATTGATCCGTTGCAGACCAAACTTATGACGATCAACGAGTGGGCGGGGGAAGAGTTGGTGCGCTTCAATTAAGCGCCGCTTATGCCAGTCGCTGTTTTACTAAACTTTCATTGTGGGCAGGTGTTCAGATCTGAATCCACAAGCAAGTAAGGAATTGATAAAGTCGAGTCTCTATTCATTTCTGGAGTGAAATATGAGTGGTCATGAAGAGGGACTCATTAGTCAGTATGTGAGCAAAATTCAACACTTGGCTGTACGCGCTGAAGAGGGCAAGGATGTTACCTCAGAGGTTGAAAATACCGTAAAAGAGGCCGTTAACCATTTTCGAATCGTTCAAAGTAGCGACCCTTATGCAAACCTACTCGCGTTTAAGGGGCGGCTGTCAATTTTTGCCAGTGTTGTGCATCCTTCCCAACCGGCGTACAGACGTACGCTGGAACACGCAGCAAACGCTTGCCCTTCCGACATTAAATAATCACTGAGGTAGCTTCCTATGCAGTGAAGCCTTTCAAACTTTAAAGGTGCTCTAGGCACCTTTTTTTTTTGACCCATCCCCACCTCACCCCTCGCGTCCGCGCCTCACCAAGGGGTATTTCCGGGCCTTGCCGCCCCCTTTTAAGAGGCAGCACCCAACATCATCCCTCAACCCCTCGGCGCGCCACATCGTCCCCGCCACGCCTGCCCGCTTCGTGGGGCACAAATTACATCCAGGTCGGAAAGTCGAAAGCCAAGCCAGGCTTGACTGCACTGGCAAATATGCTGCCTTGTGGAATTGCGGGAAATTACGAGAGTTTTCCGCACCAATGCATTGGGAGGGATGCTTGCTTTATCGAAGCGGTCAAGGTCGAAAGCATTCGACCCAAAGCAGACGGCCGAGCTACTAACGACGAAGTTAAGCCGTTCCATGGATCGGCGTCGGCTTGAAGGAATTATTAGGCTCTATGAGGTGTGGCGGGAGTGTGAAGCACAGTTGCAGCTTGAGTGGTGGGGATGATGCGATCTGCAAGTTTTGTGGCTGCAGCGCCTAGCACCGCCCCGAGGATTGCTGAAACAACCGCGACAACGATGCTATCTGCATTGCGCTGGTAGAAGCTCCTACCATCCTTTGGTTCATGAGTAAGTAGTAATCCGTGCTTACGCAAATGAATAAAGTTGATCCATAGGTACCAAGCAATGGTCAACCCAAAGAGGCCGATGAAGCCCTGTTGCATGGACTTAAGCGCAGGAACTATAGATAGGACTTGCAAGCCAACCATGAGCAGGAAAACCCAAGAGTTTTTGTACAGCGCCCTTGGTGATCTTTCTGCGGCAGAAAGGACGGCTGCGATACGCGCGAACATGCCGGATGACACGAGATCATCACTGCCCGCGTAAAGGCGAGCCGAAAAGGGAGAAAGCTCGACAGTGAGATACGGACTAGATCCGGTTACCTTTAACTCCCGCGGACTCTTGCCGAACAAATGGCCAGCAAGCTCATCGACGCTTTCGTACTCCATGCCATCTGCGACAATTTTCACCCCTTCCGCGGGCGCAAGGACTGTGAGGATCTCTCGAAGCCCGTCGAGACGCAGCACCAGAGGTGAAAACTGACGAGATTGAGATGCTTCAAGTCGCTTCAATGTTGCCTCCTAGGGCATAACTAGATTTTGACGACACGTAAAAATGCTTGTCGTTCTTATACGCATGGGGCGAGTGGAACGCAGTTTTCAGCCTTTTTATGGGGAAAAATGCGCCATTTGTCCCAGCCATGTCCCGATTGATATTTTTATCTTTATTTAACAGCGGGTTAGTGGCCCCCTCGGCAGGAATCGAACCTGCATCTGACCCTTAGGAGGGGCCCGTTCTATCCATTGAACTACAAGGGGACGCGGGCGTTATTGTAAGTGGTGCAGCCCCAGGTTTTGCCAAACGAGTGGCGTGCGCTGGGGCTGGCATCAGTCCTTGCTTTTTGTGTAGATCAAGTCCACCGCGGTCTGCTCTCCGGTCTGACCGCGCAAGGTCAGGCGGCGTGACAGGTCATAGAAGATATAGAGCGTGCCCATGGCTCCGGCCAAACTTTGCTCATAGGCCACATACAGGTCTTTGGACAGGCGCTTGCCCACCGTGAGTGCAGCGCCTTGTTCGCCGTCTTCGCTGGGGCCCTTGAGGCCTACCTCATCAAACCCTAGCTGGCTGGCAAAGTTGCCGCCACCCCCACCACCACTGAGCAGGGCCAGTGCAGCTTGTTGCAGCAGGGCTGTTTCAGCGCCGCCTGCGGCTGCACTGCGGCCCATGACGACCCAGGAGAGTTTTTCCGCGTCCGACATCTCGGGCTCTGAAAACAGGGTGACACGTGGGTTGTTGGCGCTGCCTGTGACTTTGACCCCGGCCTTGACGTCGATATTGGGGCGGAAGGCCACGATATCGATGGCTGGGTTGGCATAAGGGCCGTTAAAGCGGACCGTGCCCGTTTCTACATCCAGTGACTGGCCCCAGGCACGGTAGCGACCATTGACGGTATGAATCTCGCCAGTGATGCGCGGCCCATTGGCAATCTGCAGCTGGCCTTCCAGGCGCGTGGTGATGCCATAGCCTTGCAGCGCAAAGTCATTGCCCAGGTCCAGCCGTACATCAATGATGGGTGGCTGCGCAGCTTTTACAGAGCCAGCGGCCTGGGCGCGGGCGGCTTCCTTGTCGGCCTTGTCTTGTGCAAGCTTGCGGCTGGCTGCAGAGGTGACGTGCACATCGGAATCCAGCGAAGGGGCAGACGCATCGGCCAGCATGATGGCGGCACGATCGACTTTGAGGTCGCCACGCAGCGTGACTTGGCCGCTGTTCATGCTTGCCTGAAGCTTGCCACTGACGCTGAGCTGCCGGTCGGCGCGCACCAGCACCTGCAGACGTTCTGCGAGCGCTTGAATGTCCATGCGTATACCAGAGCTGCCTGCCGGTGCGTTGGGGTCAAACTCGATAAAGCCATGACCAGTCAGCGTTCCGCCGTCTTTGGGGGCAGAGGTTAGGTTGCCGCTCTGGGTCAAGATGCGTGTGCTGCTGCCTTCGCCGCCTTTGAGGAACAGCTCGGTAATGTCCAGACGAGAGCCCTGCAGGCGTGCACGCAGACGGCCATCTTTCAGATCCACGCCATCCAGCAGTGACCGCACGCTGAGTTGATCGGCACTGAGCTGCCCGCTCCATTGCGGTGCGCTGCGGGTGCCGGAGATCACCATATCTGCATTCAAGGTGCCACCCACGCGCCATCCAGGAGGTGCAAACAAGGCCCAGATACCGATATTGGGCATGCTGGCTTTGATGGTTCCAGAAATCGGGGCATTCACCGGCCAGGTCAACCCGTTGGCGCCGGACTGTATCTGGCTGCGTAAATCGGCGTTGATCTGGCCCGCACGCTCAGAGTTCCAGGTCAGCTGTGTACGCAAGTCATTGCCCTGCGCATTCATTTGCAAACGCAACTCTTGCAGCCGGGTGCGCATACCGCGATTGCTGCTGACAGCGCGTGATTGCACTTGCTTGGTTTCTGCATTCACTTCGCTGGCACCCGTACTGCGTATGACGGTGATGGGGGCTGCGTCGCTGTCTTCTGCAGACAGGCGGATGTCGCCACTCGTGCGCTCCACGACAACGTCAGCGCGCAATTGACGGCCTGTGTTGTCAATGTCCCAGCGGCCTTGCACGACCAGATCTCCGCTGATGCCAGAGCCGGCCAGCAGAGGTTGCTTGGGGTCTGGGCTGAAAGCATCAACCCATGCGAGTGGTACACCTTGTAGCTGGCCCTTGCTTTGCAGCACCCAGCTGCCATTGCCAGCCTGGCGCAGCAGCACAGGCTCCCAGGCTACGCTGGCTGGCTGTGTGCCAGTGCCGGCTGGTGGTGTGATGAGCAGCCGGCCTTCACTGGCCTGAATGCGGGTGGTGCGCACAGGGTTGCCTGTGGTGTGGTGGCTGGCTGTTGCAGGGCTGGCCAGTTGCACCTGCCATGTGGTGTCAGCGCTGCCTTGCGGGCTCCAGCGCGCGTTGAGCTTGGCAATGCGTGCTTGCCAGTCGGTGGCAGCAGATCCCTTGCTGGTGAGCAAACCTGCTGTGACATCGGTTGTCAGTGACAAGGTCTGGCGGCCCATTTGTGCTTGACTGTCCAGCGTGACTTGCAGAGATTCGGGGCTGCCTGCCAGTGATAGCTTGAGCTGCTGCAGCTGCATTTTTGTGCCATCAGGCGGCAGATAGCTCAACTGTGGTGCAGTCACTTGGGCGTTAATTTGCAAACCACTGGCTTGCACCGCTGCTGCCGGGTTTTGCAGGCGTTGCTGCAACTTGGCCCAGCCACCACGCCATTGCAAGCTGACGGTGGTGCTGCCTTGCAGTTTGGCACCTGCCAGTGGGTCACTGCCGATGGGCAGCCGTGCCATCCATTGCCCCAGCTGCTCGGCAGAGTTGACGCGAAGGTTCAGTTTGCCCGTGCCTGCCTCAGGCCCGGCATCCATGTCCAGATCAGCCTGGACTCCGGGCAGCTGCGCATTGAGCTTGCTTTGAATGTGCTGTGTTTCGGTATTCAAGCGCAGCACATCGGTTTGCAGCTTGGTCTGCAGCGCATCCAGGTACAGGTTGCGTACCTCCAGCAGCGGCGCTTTCCATGTGCCTTCTGCCCGGGCAGCTTCAATGCGCAAAGTCTGCGCGCTGCGTGCACGGCTTGATTGCAGGTTCAGTTTGAACTGGACTTGCTGCTGTGCATTCGTTTGAGCCTGTAGCGAGCCAGACAGTGGCGCAGCATCCAGCGTGCTGTACAGATCGGCGGGGTTGACATTGATGAGCTCGGCTTGGCCTTCAAGCGCCTGAGTCTGGGTGTCAAAACGCCCCTGAGCTTGCAGATAGGCGTCGTCTGATTTGCCAAAGTCGATGCGTGCGTTTTGCAGCAGCCATGTCTGCAGGCCATCAAAGCTGGCATCTGCTGTGACGGTGCGAATGGGCAAGGCCTGTTTGTCCCATGGGGCGGGCATGCTGTTGGTTAGCGCTGCATGCACCTTCCAGCCTTGGCCGTCAGGGCCGGCCTGCAGCGTACCGTTGAGATCGGTACGTGGGCCACCGGCCATGAACAGCGATGCATCCACATGGCGCAACTGAGCGTGCGCCTGCTCCAGTGGCTGTGCCAGCCATGGCCGTACAACGGCGCTGATATCGGCAGACAAGGTGCTGCTGGCATCTTGCCCTTGAGCCTCAGTGGTGCGCGCTTGCGCGGAAATGTTCAGGCTGGCAGCTTCCGTGGCCAGGGTACCTTTGACCGAAGCACTGGCCTGAATATTAAGCAGCTTGTCGGGCTGGCTGGGCAGGGGGGCTTCGATAGCACCTTTGAGTGTGGCCTGCAGTTGCATCGGAGCCGCGGCTTGCAGCTGCGTTTCAGCCTCGTACAAGCCTCCGGCGTAGCGCAGGCTGCTGACCTTGACGTCGTGGTGGCTGCCGGTATAGCGGTAGTGGCCATACAGTTCGGTAATGACGGTTTCGGGTGGGCCTTCCCACACCAGGCGTTCAATGCGCAGTGGCACATCAATGCGCACAGGCAGCACCAGCGATTGCAGTGGCTGGGTAGGGGTATCGTCTTTGGGCTCAGGGGTGCTGCGAATGCGCAGCTCGTCCATGTTCACACGGCCAAAATGCAACTCTCTGGAGAGCAGCGGCTGCAGGCGCCATTCAATGTCTGCGCCTTTGATCTCGACCTGCATGGCTGGACTGCTCCAGCGCAGCCAGCCAATGCGGCCACCGTTGCGCAGGCTGCCCTGCACGCCGTCGGCCTCGAGCTTTTGATCAGCAGGCATCCAGCTTGCCACCTGGGCCAGCGTGCGGCTGAGCGAGTCGGCCTGACCAGACCACCACCACGCCACTCCCACCAGAGAGCACAGCGCAATCAGGCACAAGGCGATGGCCATCATGAGCCAGCGCAGCCAGCGGCGACGGCGGCGCAACTGGGCTTTGGCTGCAGGGGCAGGAGAGACCGCAGAGGTCTCCATTTGCGGTTCTTGGCGTTCTTGCATGAAATTAGAAATTGAATCCCAGGCGCAGGTGCAGGCGCACCTCCTTGGTCTCTAGGCCGTAGGCCAAATCGGCTTGCAGTGGCCCGACTGGGCTGCGCCATCGAATACCAGTGCCGATACCGACAAATACGGTGTAGATATCCAGCGAGTCAGTCACCGTGCCGGCATCCACAAAGGTGGCGTGCTCCCAGTCAGTGCGATTGCCCGCAATGGTGATTGGGCGCTGCCATTCAATGCTGCCCGATGCCATGTAGCGGCCACCAATCAGCTTGCCATTGTCACTGCGTGCACCAATGCTCTGATAGCTGTAGCCGCGCACTGTGGTGTCGCCACCAGACAGGAACAATTGCGTGATAGGTACCACGGCATCGTCGCGTGCAATCACTGCGCCACCATTGGCTCTGAAGGCCAGGCGACTGCGGCGGTTGGTGGCCTCATCGGTTTTGCTCAGCGGCATGAAGTACAGCCAGCGTGCAGACAGCCGGCTAAAGGGTTCACGGGCAGGGGTGAGCGTGGTGCCGGCACCAACGTCCCAGCCCAGCCCGTAGCCACGTGTGGGATTGGTGGCATTGTTGAAATAACGCCCTGTCCAGCCATAGTTGATGGTGATGGCCGAGCTGGAGGGTGGCGCGCCTGCGCCCTGCGCCTTGGCCATGTCGTACTGCAGATAGTAGGTACGATCAATCTTGTCTTCGCTCTTGCTGCGGCCAGCCGCCAGCGTCACGCTGTTGGCGGTGTAATCGGCCAGCTCTTCGCGAGCGGCTTTGCCACCAAAGAAGTAATTCCAGCCGCTGTAATCAGGCAATGACGCGACGCGGGTAGAAAGCAGCGGGTTCTTCTTGTCCAGCTGCAGCTTGCTTTGCGCGCGCCAGTCCAGATAAGGCACGCGGTTGTGGGTGTGATCGATGGAGAAACGAAAACCTGTGTCGGTGCTCAAGCCCACGCCGTAAATCCATTTTTGCAACTTGGCCTCGCGCACCTGGGCAATGACGGGGGCGTGCACTTCGGTGTCGCCGGGCTGGGCCGCATCCGTTGCCAGCGTCAGAAAGACCGAGTCGTAATAGCCGCTGTTGGCCAAGCGTTGCTGGGCATCGAGCAGTGTGGTCTGGCGATATTCATCACCCACCGGCAACCGCGCCAGACGAATCAAGCCCGAAGGGTTGTAGCGTTCAGCGCCTTCAATGACCAGGGGGCCAAAGTAGTAAGCAGGGCCGGGTTCATACGCCACTTTGAGCTGCGCCTCTTGGGTGTCGGCATCGATGTCTGCACGGCTTTCAGTCAGGCTGGCGGTGGGGTAGCGACGGTTTTGCAGACGGCGGACGCCATCGTTTTTGGCGCTGCTCCATGCGGACTGGCTAAAACGTTCACCGACTGGCAAAGACCAATTGCGGCGAATGCTCTCACGCATGTTCCTGCCTTTGGGATCATCGGCATTGGTGCCGGTAAAGGCGACTTCGGTTTGGGTGACCTTGGTGGGCTCTCCTGGTTCCACTTGCACCACCACCTTGCGTGGCGTGTCGGCATCCTCTGGCGTTTCAATCAACTGCAGCTCAATGGTGGGTGAGAAATAGCCCATGGTGCCCAGAAGGCTGCGGATATTGCCATCAGCTGCGCCAAGCAGGCGGCTGAGTTCATTGCGGCGCAAGTCGCTCAAGCTGCGATAGCGCTGCAACTCCATGTGCTGCAGCAATAACTCGCGCACGTCTTTGGGGGCATCCACTTCCAGCGCAAAGCTGGCGGGAGCGTCATCACCGATTTTGTCTTTGGACAGCAGACTGCAGCCGGACAGCAGCAGTGCGCTGGTTAACAAACATGCCGATTTCCAGAAGGGCTTGTTTGTAGATAAGTGCTTGGGCATGGATTTATTTTGACAGCAGCCTCATGGTTTCTTCCAGACCTTTCAAAGTCAGGGGGTACATGCGACCGCCCATCAACTGGCGAATGACGTCAATACTTTGGCGATATTCCCACACACCCTGGGGTTCTGGATTGATCCATGCATGGTGAGGGAATGCGTTAGTCAGTCTTTGCAGCCACTCAGCGCCCGGCTCATCGTTGTTGTATTCAACGCTGCCGCCTGGTTGCAAGATTTCGTAAGGGCTCATGGTGGCATCACCAACAAATATCAATTTGTAATCTTTGTTGTATTTGCGAATGATGTCCCAGGTGTCGAACTTTTCAGCAAAACGGCGGCGGTTGTTCTTCCACATGAAGTCATACACACAGTTGTGAAAGTAATAGAACTCCAGATGCTTGAACTCGCTTTTGACGGCTGAAAACAGCTCTTCCACGCGCTGAATGTGATCGTCCATGGTGCCGCCCACATCCATGAGCAGCAGCACTTTCACATTGTTGTGGCGCTCGGGCACCATCTTGATGTCCAGCCAGCCAGCGTTGGCCGCTGTGCTGCGGATGGTGTCGGGCAAATCCAGCTCCAGGTTGCTGCCCTGGCGTGCAAATTTGCGCAGGCGGCGCAGGGCCACCTTGATGTTGCGGGTGCCCAGCTCTTGCGTGTCGTCGTAATCGCGGTAGGCGCGCTGCTCCCACACCTTGACGGCGCTGCGGTTTTTACCGGGTCCGCCAATGCGCACGCCTTGCGGGTTGTAGCCGCCGTGCCCAAAGGGGCTGGTGCCACCGGTGCCAATCCATTTGTTACCGCCTTCGTGGCGGCCTTTTTGCTCTTCCAGACGCTTTTTGAGTGTCTCCATGAGCTCATCCCAGCCCATCTTCTCGATAGCTGCCCTTTGCTCAGGTGTCAGCTCTTTGTCCAGCAGCTTGCGCAGCCACTCCTCGGGCAGCTCTTTCTTGAAGTCGGCCACCATTTCCACGCCCTTGAAGTAGGCGGCAAAGGCGCGGTCAAACTTGTCGTAATGCTTTTCGTCCTTGACCAGTGTGGTGCGGGCCAGAAAGTAAAAATCGTCCAGGCTCCAGCCGTCGTCACTGAGCGGGCCGACCACGCCGGCCTGCAGCGCTTCGAGCAGCATCAGGTATTCCTTGACGGAAACGGGCAGCTTTGCAGCGCGCAAGGTGTAGAAAAAATCGATCAGCATGGCAGTGAGAGTTTAAAAACAGAAGCTACAAGCGCTTGAAATTACTTGTTTACAAAGTGATTTGATGCGCAAATTAATTGCTGGTAAGCGCCATATGCTTCAATTTTTCAAGTAAACGATGTTCTGCGGCTGGCCACTCGGCGGCCAGCATGCTGTACATCACAGTGTCGCGCACGCTGCCATCCCAGCGCAGTGCGTGGTGGCGCAATACCCCGTCTTTATGTGCACCCAGGCGCTCAATGGCTTGCTGGCTGCGGGTGTTCAGAATGTCGGTACGCCAGCCCACCACGGCGCAGGACAGCGTTTCAAATGCATGCTGCATCAGCAGCAGCTTGGCGGCAGTGTTGACATGGCTGCGCTGTGCGCTGGCGGCGTACCAGGTGTAGCCAATCTCCAGGCGCTTTACCGCAGGCACGATGTCGTGGTAGCTGCTGGTGCCCAGCAACTTGCCGCTGGCCGCATCCAGTACGGCAAACGGGCAGCGCGTACCCTGGGCTTGCATGTCCAGGGCCTTTTGGATGTAGGCCGTCGCTTCTTCTTGCCTGGGCACCCAGGTGATGCGCAGATTCCACAGTTGGCCATCAGCGGCAGCTTCTTGCAGGCCTGCGGTGTGCAGCAGGCTCAATGGTTCAAGGCAAACACCCCATCCTTGCAATCTGACGGGGGGCGCAAAGGGCGTGCTCGGTTGTGGATCATGCATAGGGGGTAGAGGTCAATCGACCTCGGCTTCTTCGAGTTTGTTTTTGGCTTGCTGGTGGCTGCGCCAGATGCGTGCAATGTGCAAGCCTGCGCCGCCACCCAGGCCGATCATCAAAATGCCGATCATGCCGGAGCCGCTGTAGCCGTCTTCAAAGATGTCGATACCCACCATCTTGCCCAGACCATAGCCAGCCAGTGCGCCGAGCATGAAGCACACCGCGTCGGAAACTCCCTCGAGCAGCATTTTTTGTGCAGAAGCCATGTTTTTTCCCTTAAGCAAAGTCATCAAAACACCGAAGCTACGACAGACGGCATCTTTGCGCATTGGGGCAAGCCTGCAACGCGGCTGTCAGCGCCGTGTCAGCGGTTGCGCTGATTCATGAACACCAGCTTTTCAAACAGGCTCATGTCCTGTTCGTTTTTCAGCAAGGCACCAACCAGTGGCGGCACGGAGACCTTCTGGTCTGGAGACTGCAAGGCCTCCAGCGGAATGTCTTCGGCTACCAGCAGCTTGAGCCAGTCGATCAGCTCGCTGGTCGAAGGTTTTTTCTTCAGGCCCGGCAGGTTGCGCACGTCGTAGAACGTTTTGAGCGCTGCGCTGAGCAAGTCGCCCTTGAGCGTGGGAAAGTGCACCGCCACAATCTGGCGCATGGTGTCTGCTTCAGGAAACTTGATGTAGTGGAAAAAGCAGCGGCGCAGGAAGGCATCGGGCAGCTCTTTTTCGTTGTTGGAGGTAATGAACACCAGCGGGCGGTGCTTGGCGCGGATCATCTCGCGGGTTTCGTAGCAGTAAAACTCCATGCGGTCGATTTCGCGCAGCAAGTCGTTGGGGAACTCGATATCTGCCTTGTCAATCTCGTCGATCAGCAGGGCCACGGGCTCGTCCGCAGTAAACGCCTGCCACAGCACGCCTTTGACGATGTAGTTGCGAATGTCCTGCGTGCGGGCGTCGCCCAGCTGGCTGTCTCGCAGACGTGAGACCGCGTCATATTCGTACAAGCCCTGCTGCGCTTTGGTGGTGGACTTGATGTGCCACTGCAGCAAGGGCATGTCCAAGGCGGCTGCCACCTCTTCGGCAAGCATGGTTTTGCCTGTGCCGGGCTCGCCTTTTACCAGCAGCGGGCGCTGCAGTTTGATGGCGGCATTCACCGCCAGCATCAGATCTTGGGTGGCAACGTAATTGTCAGAACCTTGGAATTTCATGGGCGTGATATCAGCGTAAACATTGATGTGGGTGCTTGACAACTGCTCTGATAATGAATTTTCACGACCAGATCCCAGCTGAACTTTGCAAAGGATTTTGTGCACAAAATGATCAAAACATGGACCACGGTGTTTGCATTGTTTGTCGCTTGTGCGACGTCAACTGCCTCGGCACAGGTTGTGCAGGGAGATATCAAGGCAGGTGAAGGGAAAATTTCCATGTGCATTGGCTGCCATGGTATCGCTGGTTACCAGGCCAGCTTTCCTGAGGTTTACAAGGTGCCGATGATATCGGGGCAGTCTGCAGCATATATTGCTGCGGCGCTGGATGCCTACCGCAAGGGTGATCGCCATCACCCCACCATGCGTGGCGTTGCCGAGTCACTCAGCGATCAGGACATTGCGGATGTGTCTGCCTACTACGAGGCCCACAACCCCGTACGCAAAGATGCCGCACAACCGCATGATCCACCGACGCAGGTGGCCGCCTTGATTGAAAAAGGCGCCTGCTTTACCTGCCATGGTCAAAATTTCTCCAAGCCGATTGACGCAAGCTACCCGAAAGTAGCAGGCCAGCACTCGGACTATCTGCTGGCGGCGCTCAAGTCATACAAAACAGTCAACAACCCCCGGGTTGGTCGCAGCAACGGCATCATGGCGCCAATTGCCCAGCAGTTCAGCAATCAGGAGCTCAAGCTGCTGGCCCACTACATCAGCAAGCTCGATGGGGATTTGAAAACGATTCCTCCAGCGCACTTTCGCTGAGCGCTGCCAATAACAAAAAGGCCCGCTGCAAGCGGGCCTTGTTGTTGTTCGGGGCGTTTAGTCGCGCGTGGCGCGGCGCTGTACGGCAGCTACGTACTGGTCACCATCGGGCGGATGGCCATTGCGCTGGCTGTCGGCCAGCATCTGGCCCAGGCATTCCATGGTTTCGTGGTGTGCGTCGTGCAGTGAGTTGCGCCGTTTGGTCAGCAGCTCCACCGCCTGACGAATGCCGCGGGGCTGGTCTACGCTGCATTGCTCACTGATGGACAGGTGCATGGACAGGTGCAAAAACGGATTGGTGCGATCGGGCTCCAGGTCGTAATTGCGCTTGATGGCCGCCTCTACGTCGTCCAGCTCGGCAAAGTATTCCGGGTGTTCGTCAATCCACAGGCTGGCCAGTGTCTCGATGGCCTCCATCGGCGCGTTATGTAGCATTTTGCTGCGTACGCTACAGAAAAAGCGTCGCACGTCAGCTTGGGTGGGGTTGAAAAGCATGATGGGCGGCAGCGTAGCATGTGCGGCGCAATCCAGTCGCCAAGGTGGCAATAGGGCGCCGGGGTCGGCGTAAGATCGCGCGCTTCAGGTTGGCAGCTCTCGGACATTGGCACATGGATTTTCATACTTGGTTGGCATTTTTCTCGGCGTGCGTTTTCATCGCCATCTCTCCGGGCTCTGGGGCAGTGCTCTCCATGAGCCATGGTCTGGCCTACGGCGTGCGCCAGACTTCGGCCACGATTGGTGGCCTGCAGTTGGGGTTGCTGCTGATTTTGCTGATAGCAGGTGGTGGCGTTGGGGCTGTGCTGATTGCCTCTGACGTTGCCTTTACCGTGGTCAAGGTGCTGGGCGCGGGCTACCTGATTTATCTGGGCTGGAGCCAGTGGCGCAGTGTTGGCAACGGAGTGGATGTGGGGTACTTGCAGGCTGCACCTATGCCCTGGAGGCAGCGTACCCTGGCCGGATTTTTGACCAACGCCACCAACCCCAAGGGCATTATTTTCATGGTGGCTGTATTGCCGCAGTTCTTGAGCCCGGAGCGCGCATTGTGGGTGCAGCTGCTAGTGATGTCTGCGACCTGTCTGGCCGTAGATACCGTGGTGATGCACGGCTACGCCGCCAGCGCCAGTGCGCTGCGCCGCTGGATGCGCAGCAGCGAGGCCATGCGCTGGCAAAACCGCATCTTTGGTGGCTTGCTCATGCTGGTGGGTTTCGGACTGTTCTTTGTGCAGCGTTCGACAAACCAAGGGTAATTCTCGGGATGCCCGGCTTGGGCTAAATCGATAGCTGTCAGCACTTTGTGCATCAGCGCTCATGCCTGATCGGGCTGTCAGTCACCTAGGGTCAACCCCTGTCACAGGACCGACTGACTGCAGCCACAGAGGTTCTTAAATTGAAGGCATGAAAACCTTCAACTCTTATGCCCAGCTGCGCGCCTGTGCAGGCCAGGAAATTGCGGTGACCGACTGGATCACCATTACCCAAGAGCAAGTGAACCTGTTCGCTGACGCAACGGGTGATCACCAGTGGATCCACATCGATCCGGTCAAAGCTGCTCAAGGCCCGTTTGGTGGGCCGATTGCACATGGCTTTCTGTCACTGTCACTGCTGCCTTTGTTTTTTAGCCAGGCAGTGCACATCGAAGGTGCCACGATGGGGGTGAACTATGGCTTGAACAAGGTACGTTTTCCGGCCCCTGTGCCTGTGGGCAGCCGCGTGCGAGCCCGGGTTGGGGTGCAGGCGGTGGAGCCCGTGGGCCCAGACAGCGTGCAAATTACATGGCTGGTGACTGTCGAGCGAGAAGGTGGCGACAAGCCGGTGTGTGTGGCGGAATCACTGTCACGCAGTTACGGCGCCCCGATGGGGGCGTCGATGCTGACTTAACGTGCAGGGTGTCCGTCAGGCGTTAAAAAACCATTTTGGCGCCAGGCTTCAAACACGGTGACAGCCACGGCGTTAGACAGGTTCAGGCTGCGCTGGCCTTCCAGCATGGGCAGGCGTAGGCGCTGTGCCGTGGGGAAAAACTCACGCACTTCGGGTGCAAGGCCGCGTGTTTCACAACCGAACACAAACCAGTCGCCCGGTTGGAACTGCAGCGAATGGGCAGGCTGGCTGCCATGCGTGGTCATGGCAAACATGCGTTCTTGCGCAGGTTGCATGGTTTGCAGAAAATTTTGCCAGCTGGCATGGCGACGCACGCTGGTGTACTCGTGGTAGTCCAGCCCAGCGCGGCGCATGTGGCGGTCTTCCATGGAAAAGCCCAGGGGCTCAATCAGGTGCAACTGGCAGCCGGTGTTGGCTGCCAGGCGAATGATGTTGCCTGTATTCGGTGGAATCTCAGGCTCTACAAGAACGATATGGAACATGGCGGCGTATTGTCCGCTTTTGGGCTTGTCCCTGGCGGTGTTTATGGTGTCCGGGCCATGCACAGTACTTGAATCTGACGGGCGCCAGCTTGCAGCAAACAGTGGCTGGCTGCGGTGAGTGTGGCGCCAGTGGTCATTACGTCATCAATCAACAGAACTTTTTTACCCTGAATGTGGTGGCGCTGCGCAGTGTCAATGGTGAAGGCGTTGCGCAAATTACGCAGACGCTGTGCGCGGGTTGAGCCACTTTGGGCCATTGCGTGGTGCGTGCGTGCCAGGCAATGGAGCTGGTGCTTGTGACTTTTGAAAGCCTGGGCCAGCAGCGCCGCCTGGTTGTAGCCGCGTTCACGCATGCGTTCTTTGGATAAGGGGATGGGGACCAGTACATCAGCGGCATTGATAGCGGCCTGAATGCGTGCGTCCTGCAGCATCCAGTGTGCTGCGTAGCGGGCCAGAGCGGGCTGCTGTCCAAATTTCCAGCGTGAAATCAAGTTGTTCCATGGATAGTGGTAGTCCATCCATGCGTGTGCTTCATGCCATGCAGGAGGGTGCCGCAGGCATGCGCCGCAGCGCGGCCGCTCGGGGCCAACGCCTGGCAGAGCCAATGCACAGCCTGTACAGCGAAATGGTGCATGGGTGGCAAAACGCTGCCAGCAGTCGGGACACAGCACATCCTGGCTTGGCCATGCGTGGCATGCCAGACACTGACTGGGTAAGGCACGGAGCCATTTCACAGGATGGGATAGCCATGTTGGCCAACGCAGAGGCATGAAATCAATATACTGCCGCGGCACCTGCCGTTGCCATGCCGTGTGGCGGCGGGGTTGCTAGTTGAGTTTGCACTTCCATGTCTGAGCACTTGCCCCCCACCATTGATCCCATCGCTGCTGCACGCTGGCAACAGGCTGCACCGGCCCAGTCGCCGTGGCTGCATGAAGAGGTGGGCCGCCGGATGGAGGCGCGTTTGCAGTGGATTTGCCGCACCCCCGGTACATGGTGCGACTGGCAGCCCGTGCGCGGTGGCATGCAGGTGCATGCAGCTTTGGCACAACGCTATCCGCAGGCGCAATGCTATGTGGTCGAGCCCGTGCCGCGCATGCAGACTGTTGCCCAGGAGCAGTGGGCCAAGCCATGGTGGAGCCCCTCACGCTGGGGTGGTGCCAAGACTTTGATGGAGATGCCGGCCGCCGGTAGCGTGGATATGTTGTGGGCCAACATGCTGCTGCACAACCAGGCACAGCCTGTGCAAATGCTCAAGCAGTGGCATGAAGCTTTGGCTGTAGATGGCTTTGTGATGTTTTCGTGTCTGGGGCCAGATACCGCCAAAGAAATGCGTGCCCTGTATGAGCGCATGGGCTGGCCAGCAGCCGGGCATAGCTTTACCGATATGCACGACTGGGGAGACATGCTGGTGCAGGCAGGCTTTGCAGAGCCTGTGATGGATATGGAAACCATTACGCTGACTTTTGCCAGCCCCGAGCGCTTGCTGCAAGAGCTGCGTGAGCTGGGCTGCAACTTGCATCCCCAGCGTTTTTCGGGCTTGCGTGGCCGCGCATGGTTGGCACAGTTGCACGCTGCCATGGGCGAGCATTTGCGTGTCGATCACAGCGAGGGGCAACTGGCCTTGTCCTTTGAGCTGGTTTATGGCCATGCGTTTAAACCTGTTCCACGTGTGGCAGTGGACAGTGAAAGTTCGGTCTCTTTAGACCAGATGCGCAGCATGCTCAAGCAGGGCAGGGAGCAGGGTTTGCGATAGGCGAAAAGCCTTTTTTGCTGCATTGATTTAACGCAAAGCGCACTACAATTTTTTCAAACTACTGATAGCAAGCACGGCCCTGGAGCGCGGATTTGGGCAGTGCAAAGCCAACGGCCCAGCGGTCGTCAGGGGAGAAAAAATTGGTGTGTCGCTATGCCTTGCAGACAGGCTGGACCGCAAAGCCTGGGTCAGTCTCTCGTGTTTTTTTGTTGTTGCATCTCGCGTACCAGCGTGCATGCAGTTGGCGATTTCATTCATCGTTTTTTGCGCGGCATCCTACAGGGCACCGTTGCAGCGATGTCTTCTCCTGCTTGAAACCCCTGTATGCGCTGGCGCTGCATCCCTGCAAACTGCATGCAGGGCAGTTGGGTGCAGTGTGCCAGGCACCTTGATTTTTGCTTTCTTCGCAAGACTTCGCACGGCACTGTAATGGCAGGCGGGCAACGGAATCCCGGAGGCTCAGACGCAAGTGAGAAATATGAAAAGCAGTATCTTTCAACTGGTTTCTCTGTGTACGGCTGCAACAGCATGGCTGGCCAGTACCGCGCATGCAGTGCAAGACTTGCCCGGTGGCCCAGCCGTCAAACAGCTGAACTTGCACCCGCCGGTCACGCGCATTGCCCAGGAGCAGCACTTTCTGCACTGGATGATGCTGGCCATCTGCGTAGTGATCTTTGTGGCTGTATTTGCGGTGATGTTCTATTCCATCTGGAAGCATCGCAAATCCCAGGGTGCCAAGGCTGCCAACTTCCACGAATCAGCGACGGTAGAGGTCATCTGGACGGTGATTCCCTTCATCATCGTGATCTTGATGGCGCTGCCCGCTACCAAGGTGCTGGTGGCGCAAAAAGATACCACCAACGCCGAGCTGACCATCAAGGTCACGGGCTATCAGTGGAAGTGGGGGTACGACTACCTCAAAGGCCCGGGCGAGGGGCTGAGCTTCCTGTCCACCATCGACAGCAGCCACCGTGCAATGTCCAGCAGCGGTGATGTGAGCAATGCACCCAATGATTATTTGCTGCGGGTAGACAACCCGCTGGTAGTGCCAGTGGGCAAGAAGGTGCGCATCATCACCACGGCCAATGATGTGATCCATAGTTTCATGGTGCCGGCTTTCGGTATCAAGCAAGACGCGATTCCTGGCTTTGTACGTGATACATGGTTCAAGGCAGACAAACCGGGTGATTACTACGGACAGTGCGCAGAGCTGTGCGGAAAAGAGCACGCCTACATGCCGATTCATGTGAAGGTGCTGGACAGCGGCCCTTATGCAGCATGGGTGGATGAACAGCTCAAGCTGGCAGCGGCCAAAAAAGATGACCCAACCAAAGAATGGAAGCTCGATGAACTGGTTGCGCGTGGCGCAAAGGTTTACGCAGCCAACTGTGCGGCGTGTCATCAGGCCAGTGGCAAGGGCGCAGGGGCTATCAAGGCGCTGGATGGCAGCGCGCTGGTACGTGGCTCTCTGGCTGAACCCATGCATGTGGTGCTGGAAGGGCGTGCGAATGGGGCCATGCCATCCTGGAAGCAACTGAGCGATGTAGAGCTGGCCGCCGTGCTGACCTATGTGAAAAACAATTGGAGCAACCAGACGGGGCAATTGATTCAGCCTGCGCAGTTCACCCAGGCGCGCAAGGGCAGCTTTCCTGAAGGTGGTGCACCTGCTGCGGCCACTGAGCCAGCGCCAGCTTCTGCAGCGCCTGCGCCAGACACTGCTTTACCCGTCAGTGCGGGTGGCATGCCTTACCAGGTTTTCTTTGCCACCGGCCAAAGTGCGCTGGATGACAAATCAAAGGCGACCGTGCAGCAAGCCGTGCAGTGGCTGCAAAGCAATGACAGCGTCAAGATTGCGCTGTCAGGTTATGTCGATGCCACCGGCAGCGCTGATGTGAATGCGGAACTTGCCAAGCAGCGTGCCCAGGCAGTGGCCAAGGCGCTGACAGATGCGGGCGTGGCCGCTGAACGTATTGAGCTGCGCAAGCCGCAAACCATTACCGACAGCGCTGGTGCCAACGAGCAGGCACGCCGTGTAGATATCGTGGCTGCGCAGTGAGCGCAATGCAAAACAGAGATAGGGAGCCCCGCACATGAGCGCCATTTACCCACCTTCTCACGACCAGACCACACATGGTGATCACCACCATGATCATCACCACGCCACGCCCACGGGCTGGCGCCGCTGGCTGTACGCCACCAACCACAAAGACATTGGCACGCTGTACCTGCTGTTCAGCTTCACCATGCTGATGATTGGTGGAGTGCTGGCGCTGTTGATTCGTGCAGAGCTGTTTCAGCCCGGCTTGCAGTTGGTCAACCCAGAGCTGTTCAATCAATTGACCACCATGCACGGTCTGATCATGGTGTTTGGCGCCATCATGCCGGCCTTTGTGGGCTTCGCCAACTGGATGCTGCCTCTGCAAATCGGCGCATCAGACATGGCTTTTGCCCGTATGAATAATTTCAGTTTCTGGCTGATGGTGCCTGCGGGCCTGATGCTGGTGGGCTCGTTCTTCATGCCCGGTGGTGCACCGGCTGCGGGCTGGACGCTGTATGCCCCCCTGACGCTGCAGATGGGGCCATCCATGGACACCAGCATCTTTGCGATGCACATCATGGGTGCCAGCTCCATCATGGGGTCGATCAACATCATCGTCACCATCTTGAACATGCGCGCGCCCGGCATGACGCTGATGAAGATGCCCATGTTCGCCTGGACATGGCTGATCACGGCCTACCTGTTGATTGCCGTCATGCCCGTGCTGGCAGGCGCTATCACCATGACGCTGACAGATCGCCACTTTGGCACCAGCTTCTTCAACCCTGCAGGGGGTGGTGACCCGGTGATGTACCAGCACATCTTCTGGTTCTTTGGCCATCCAGAGGTCTACATCATGATCTTGCCGGCCTTCGGCATCGTCAGCCAGATCGTGCCGGCATTCAGCCGTAAAAAACTGTTCGGCTATGCCTCCATGGTGTATGCCACCAGCTCGATTGCCATTTTGAGCTTCATCGTGTGGGCGCATCACATGTTCACCACGGGCATGCCGGTGACTGGCCAGCTGTTTTTCATGTATTCCACCATGTTGATCTCGGTGCCCACGGCCGTGAAGATTTTCAACTGGGTAGCCACCATGTGGCGCGGCTCCATGACGTTTGAGACGCCCATGCTGTTCTCGGTGGGCTTTATCTTTGTGTTCACCATGGGTGGCTTTACCGGGCTGATCTTGTCCATGGCCCCCATTGATATTCAGTTGCAGGACACCTACTACGTCGTCGCGCACTTTCACTATGTGCTGGTGGCTGGTTCGCTGTTTTCCATGTTTGCGGCGTATTACTACTGGTCGCCGAAATGGACGGGCGTGATGTATTCCGAGCGACGTGGGCAGATCCACTTCTGGGGTTCGCTGATCTTCTTCAACATCACTTTCTTTCCCATGCACTTCCTGGGTCTGGCCGGTATGCCACGCCGCTATGCCGACTATCCCATGCAGTTCGCCGACTTCAACGCGGTAGCCTCTATAGGCGCATTTGGATTTGGCTTGATGCAGGTGTATTTCTTCCTGGCCGTTGTAGTGCCCGCAATGCGTGGCAAAGGGGAAAAAGCACCGCAAAAACCATGGGAAGCGGCAGAAGGTCTGGAGTGGGAAGTGCCTTCGCCTGCCCCATTTCATACCTTTGAAACACCTCCTAAATTGGATAGCACCGCAACCCGCGTGATTGGATAAACCATGATTCACCCTAAACACAGCAACTCCATGCCTGGCCGTACAGAAGCCTGGCAACTGCAGCGCCAGCGCAATACGCGCATGGCCCTGGTGCTGGCGTCTATCGCCGTCGTGTTCTTTGTGGGATTTGTGGCCAAGATGGCATTGTTGGGCGGCTAAGGCACGCACAGCCATGAATCCACGCAAGCGCAGCGCCAACTTTCAAATGGTCACCAAACTGCTGGTGATCACTGTGGGAATGTTTGCCTTTGGCTATGCGTTGATTCCCATCTACAAGCATGTGTGTGAGGCGCTGGGCATCAACATTCTCACCATCTCCGAGCGGCAGGTGCCGGGCAACGGAGCGGTGGGAAAGCTGCCCACTAATACGCAGGTAGACACCACCCGCACGATCACGGTGGAGTTTGATGCCAATGCGCGAGGCCCATGGGATTTCAAACCCGAGATACGCTCTTTGCAGGTCCACCCCGGTGAGCTGGCGACGGTGATGTATGAGTTTCAAAACATCCAAAACCGTGCCATGGCAGCGCAGGCCATCCCAAGCTATGCGCCTCGCCAGGCTGCACCGCATTTTGTGAAGATGGAGTGTTTTTGCTTTAACCAGTACGAGCTGCAGCCCGGCGAGAAAAAGGAGTGGCCTGTAGCGTTTGTGATCGATCCTCGGCTGCCTAAGGACGTGACCACCATCACGCTGAGCTACACCTTCTTTGAAGTGGGTGGCAAGGTGCCTGCGGCACCGACAGCAGCGCTGCAGCAGCCAGCACAAGGAGGTGCGTCTTGAGTGAACAGCAATCCTCTCGTAAACCGTCGCTGTTGCGCACCATCAAGGCGATGGCCTGGGCCTTTCTGGGTGTGCGCAAAGGCAGCGAGTGGCGCAGTGATTCGGCGCAGATGACCCCGCTGCTGGTCGTCAGTGTGGGGCTGGTGGCAATTTTTGTATTTGTGTTGTTGTTGATCGGTATTGTCAATTGGGTGGTCTAGCGCGCAGCGCTGGATCGAAACGCTATGTTTGAGACGAGTGATGACAGGAGCTGACATGGGTACACCGCACACTGCAAGCACCCCGTACTATTTTGTACCTGCTGAATCAGGTCACCCCATCTGGGCCGCTGCCGGACTGTTTTTTGTCATTCTGGGCGCGGGCATGTGGGTCAATGGCCACCAGTGGGGCATGTGGAGTTTCTTCTTTGGCCTGACATGGTGGCTGGTGGTGCTGTTTCGCTGGTTCCGTGAAGCAGCGCAGGAGAGCGAGCGTGGCTTGTTCGGTCGCAAGATTGACCTGTCTTACCGCTGGAGCATGAGCTGGTTCATCTTCTCGGAAGTCATGTTCTTTGGCGCATTCTTTACTGCCCTGTGGTGGGGCCGTGCGCACTCTGTGCCAGCCTTGGGCAGTCTGGAAAACTCATTGCTGTGGCCCGGTTTTAGTGCCGTGTGGCCCAGCGTCATGCCGGGTGCCACGGCTGCACCTGGTGGCATGGTTGAGGCGTTTCAAACCGTAGGGCCGTTCTGGCTGCCCACCATCAACACTGCATTGCTGCTGACTTCGGGCGTTACGCTCACCATTGCCCACCATGCACTGCGGCTGGGTCAGCGGGCTAAAACGATTGGTTTCATGTGGGTGACGGTGCTGCTGGGTATCACGTTCTTGTGCGTGCAAGGCTACGAGTACTACCACCTGTATACGGATTTGAACCTCAAGCTCAACTCCGGCATCTTTGGCTCCACCTTCTACTTGCTCACAGGCTTTCACGGTTTCCACGTGTTTGTGGGCATGCTGATGCTGCTCTTTATTACCTTGCGCTTGCAAAAAGGCCACTTCACGGCAGAGCACCATTTCGGCTTTGAAGGGGCCGCCTGGTACTGGCACTTTGTAGACGTGGTGTGGCTGGGCCTGTACATACTGGTGTACTGGATGTGAATGCGGTCAGGGCCTGCGCCCTGATGGCTGGCAAGGAACATGGTTTGAATAAAAGAGAGCTGTTAGCGCTTATCAGTACTTATTTTCAATATGAAATCATTTTGAAAACAAGTGTGTGTAAGCGTTGCGAGCTCTCTTTTTTATTTCACTTGCCAACCGGCAAGCCTGTGGGCTGGATGTACCCCAGCTTCCACGCCAGCAGCAGGCACAGAAACAAAACCACCGACAGCACAATCCGCCAAGTGAGCGCACGTGCCATGTTCTTGCTGCGTGCCGCATCGTGTTCGGCATCACTTTTGCGCAGCATAAAAAATCCTGCCGCAGCAAGGCTGACAAGAATGGCCAAAAAGAAAAGGGCGATGGCGTATGTCATGCCGTCCATTATGGAGAGCTGCGTATGACACGCAAGCGGGGCAACCTGCGGTGGTGGCTGGCGACGGTGGCTGGCGTTATCGCCGTGTGTGTAGGGCTGGCTTTGGGGTTTTGGCAGCTGGAGCGCGCAGCGCAGAAAACCCGGCTGCACGATGCCATGCAAGCGCAATCGAGCACAGTCACCTTGGACGCCCGTGCCGTGCACGACCAGCTTGCGCTGGGAGATGCAACGCTGACCCACTGGCTGTATCGCCCGATTGCATTGCACGGCCAGTGGATGCCTGCACACACGGTGTATCTGGACAACCGGCAAATGCAGGGGCGGCCAGGCTTTTTTGTTTTTACGCCACTGCAACTGGCCAGCGGTGAGGTGGTACTGGTGCAGCGCGGCTGGATTGCGCGCAACTTTCAGGACCGGCAATTGCTGCAAGCCATTGAAACCCCCGCGGGTACCGTAACGGTTGAAGGCCAACTGGCTGGTGCGCCCGGGCGTCTGTATGCCCTGGGTGAAGGTGATGCACCCGATGCACACAACCCTCACATTCGCCAGAACCTCAACCTGACGGCTTATGCACAAACCACAGGTTTGCCACTGTGGCCTGTCACGGTGGTACAAACCGGCGCAGCCAGCGAAGGGCTGTTGCGTGCGTGGCCACAGCCCAGCAGTGGTATTGCCACGCACCAAGGTTATGCTTTCCAATGGTTTGCCATTGCAGCCGTACTGGCTGCCATGGTGCTGTGGTTTCAATTTTTGCGGCCTGCCCGCACTGCCCGACAACGCCATGCCGCACCAAAAAGTTGATTTGCTCCCCTTGAACTTGACCGTGCACAGCACGCCCAGCATGCAAAGCTTGTCGCAAGGCGTGCAGGCCGTTGAGACCCAGCGCAAAGGGCGCTGGAAAATGTTTGCAGTGCTGCTGGTGTGTGCAGCACCGGTGATCGCTTCTTACTTCACGTATTACGTCATCCGGCCCGAAGGTCGGCGCAATTTTGGCGAGCTGATTGAGCCGCAAAAAGACATGCCTGCGTTGATGGCCAAAACGCTGGAAGGGCAAGAAGTTCCTCTGTCGCAGCTCAAAGGACAGTGGCTGCTGGTCAGCACCTCGGGTGCTGCCTGTGCAGCGCAGTGCGAAACCCATCTGTATTTGCAGCGGCAACTGCGTGAAGGATTGGGCCGTGAGAAAGAGCGGCTGGACTGGGTGTGGCTGGTGGCAGATGGGCAGCAGCCCGCTGCGGAGCTGAAAAAGGCTTTGCAGCCAGCCCAGGTTCTGCAAATCGATGCCACTGCGCTGCAAACATGGCTGCAACCTGCTGCAGGGCAGCAGCTTTCAGATCACTTGTACGTGATCGATCCGCTCGGGCACTGGATGCTGCGCTTTCCTGCGAATCTGGACAAAACCAGCGCACCGAAAGCCAAGCGCGACCTGGAGCGTTTGCTGCGCGCATCTTCATCCTGGGATCAGCCCGGACGTTGAGCATGCACAAGCTTGCGTGAATGAGGCATTTGCGTTTGCGGTTATGGTTATGGATTGATTGACTGAGATTGCCATGCAAAGAAGACATGCACTACAGACCTTGATGGTGGGAGCCTCTGCCATCGGTGCTGCCACCGTTTTGATGGGTTGCAAGCCCAAACCGATCAGCTTTGAAGGCGTAGACATCACTGGCGCCGAATACGGGCAAGACTTCCCGCTGCCGGATGCCTATGGCAAGCCCCGTTCAGTCAGTGAGTTCGCGGGCAAGGTGGTGGTGGTCTTTTTTGGCTATACCCAGTGTCCGGACGTCTGCCCCACTACCTTGCAAGAGCTGGTAGAGGCCAAGGCCATCCTGGGTGAGCAGGGCGATCGTTTGCAGGGCATTTTTGTTTCGCTTGATCCAGACCGCGATACGCCAGAAGTGCTGCGTGCCTACGCTGAAGCCTTTGATCCGCAAATGGTGGCGCTGACAGGCTCGCATGAGCAAATCACTGCGGTAGCCAAAAACTTCAAAGTGTTCTACAAGAAAGTAGAAGGCAAGCAGCCCGGCAGCTACACCTTGGACCACTCCGCAGGCCTGTATGTCTATGACCCACAAGGCAAACTGCGTGTGTATCAGCGTTACGGTCAGGGCGCGCAGATTTTGGCCAAAGATGCCAAGGCGCTGCTGGACGAAGCCAAGGCTTAAGCTGACGCCGAAAGGCCATCAATCGGGCTACGTAGTTTGTCGCCATGCGTCAGCGCTGCCTGCATGCAGTGCGGGAACATAAAAAAAGCCACCGAAAGGTGGCTTTTTGCTGAGGCGAAGCTGGTTACTGGTTGCTGATCTTTTGTTCTTTGATCAGTTTGCTCAATTCTTCGGTATCTTTTTTGATGCGGTTGGCCAGGCCTTCGGGTGAGGTTCCCACCGTTTGCCAGCCCTGCTGAAACAACTTTTGGCGCACCTGCGGCGTGCGCGCAATCTCTACCAGAATGCCCGCCAGTTTGGTGCGAATGGCTTCAGGCATGGCATAGGGCGCAGCAAAGGCATTCCAGATCTGTAAATCGAAATTGCTGACCCCCGCTTCTGCCAGGCTGGGTACGCCGGGTGCCAGTGCACTGCGCCCGCTGGATGTGACGCCAATCAAACGCAGCTTGCCAGCTTGTGCCTGAGCCATAGCCAGCGCGGGAGGCAGCAGCGCCATTTGCAGCTGGCCGCCCATCATGGCCGTGGCCACTTGCGGGTAGCCGCTGTAAGGCACGTGAACGGGTGCAATACCGCTGCGTGTTTTGAGCAGCTCAGTGCCCAAATGGCCGATGGTGCCCACACCAGGGGTGCCGTAGCTCCACTTATCTCCCGCCTGCTTGGCGGCAGCGAAGAAGGCTTTGGCGTCGGCGTCTTTGGCAACGCCGGGTTGTTCCAGCGGAGCGGTCAGCACCAGCGGAGAGATGCCGATGAGCGTCAAAGGTGCCAAGTCCTTGAGCGGGTCGTAAGTGGTAGCCGGGTTGAGGATTTTGGCAATCGTCATGTTGCCATTGATCATCAGGCCAATGGTGTGGTTGTCGCTAGCCCGTGCAACTTCTGTGGCACCAATGTTGCCGCCCGCACCGACCTTGTTTTCCACAATCACAGGTTGTCCAAGTATTTTGGACAAGGGCTCAGAGAACGTCCGGGCTGTGAGATCGGGCGAAGACCCTCCAGGAAAACCCACCACAATACGCACCGGTCTGGTGGGCCAGGTGTCCGCCGAAGGGCTTGCAAACACAGAAGTGGTGGCAGCGGCAGCAACCAGGGCTGAGCTTGCAGTCAAAACCGTACGGCGGGCAATCTGGTAGAGAGAAGTCATATCGCGTGGTGCAGAAAATAGTGAGGAGTGAAGACGCCACTTCCCAAGAAAAAAGAAAGCCCGGAAATTATCCGGGCTAGTCTGAGCAGCAATCTGGTCTTTTTCAGGCAGACAGCGCAGGAAGATGATTAAGCAAACTCCACCAGCGCTTTTTTCATCTTTTTCATAGCTGCCACTTCAATCTGGCGAATGCGTTCGGCACTGACGCCATATTCAGCAGCCAGTTCGTGCAGTGTCATGCCGCCAGAACCATCGTCGTTCACCTTGAGCCAGCGCTCTTCAACGATGCGGCGGCTGCGGTCATCCAGCATTTCCAGCGCTTGGCTGATACCGTCGGTTGCCAACATATCGCGCTGGCGTGTCTCGATCATGCTGGTAGGTTCATGCGAGGCATCTGACAAGTAGGCAATCGGGCCGAATGCATGCTCGCCATCATCGTTGGGGCTGGGGTCCAGCAAGACATCACCACCAGACAGACGTGTTTCCATCTCCATGACTTCTTCACGCTTGACGTTCAGCTTGGCGGCCATGGCGTCGATCTGCTGAGCTGTCAGCGTTTCACGCTGGATCAGTTCATCGTCCATGGCAGCATCGGCCTGCATACCCTGCTTGAGTGAGCGCAGGTTGAAGAACAGCTTGCGCTGGGCCTTGGTGGTGGCCACCTTGACCATGCGCCAGTTCTTCAGAATGTACTCATGAATTTCAGCCTTGATCCAGTGCATGGCGTAGCTGACCAAGCGCACATTCTGCTCGGGGTCAAAACGCTTGACGGCCTTCATCAGGCCAACGTTGCCTTCTTGAATCAGGTCGCCATGTGGCAAGCCATAGCCCAGGTACTGGCGCGAAATGGAGACCACCAAGCGCAAGTGCGACATGATCAGGCGCCCGGCAGCATCCAGATCGTTGTGTTCTTTGAGTTTGTGGGCGTACTCTTGCTCTTCCTCTGCGGTGAGCAGAGGCAAGCGGTTCACCGCAGTGATATAGGCATCCAGATTGCCTAGCGGCGGAACCAGCGCCCAAGGATTCGCAGGAGCCAAAGCAGAAGCAGCAAGTGTGCTAGTTTGGGTTGTCATTGCATTCCATCCTTTCATCCATCGCTTCATATTAGCACTCTCTGTGATTGAGTGCTAAATCAAAAGTTCCCCTAGATAATGGCGGTCTTCGAGAGCGCATGGGCTACCGATTGGCAGCAAATGTATAGCTGTGTGTTGCTGAGTTTTTCACGATAACAACGCTTTTATTTTGCAAGTTGTTGAATTTTTTCGGTGAATAGGGTTTTTGTCGCGTGGTTCTGGCTGTCTTGTGTCTGGGCGCCAGCAGGCCCTTGCTGCTTGTCACAAGCACGGGTCTTCAAAAAACAAAGTGATGTTCTTTGCTGTCTGAAGACCCGCTGCTATGGCGTTCAGCGAAGGATCAACCCCATTTCATTTCGCCTTTGGCGACCTTTGCGCCTATTTGCAGGGCTGGAGCCAGGCCTGCGGCGGGGTAGCGTTTGCTCATGGCTGCGATCAGCGCATCGCTATGCGGCGCTTTGGCAAGCTCTTGCTCAAACGCTAGCAGGTACTCCCGGGTGTAGTTCACGGCAGAGATATCCAGCGCGCTGTTGTTGGCCATGTGGCCGGGCACCACTGCGGTGGGCTTGCGCGCAGCAATGGCATCCAGGTTCTGGATCCAGGCAGCACGTGACGCGGGTGTCGGGGTATCTGCGGTCCAGACGTGCAGGCCCGAGAAAATCAGTACACCACCGAATACGGCATTCAAAGAGGGCACCCACAGGTAGCGGCGGTTGCTCATGCCCTGGGCCTTCACAATTTCGATGGTCTGACCTTCGAGTTTCAGCGCAGGGCCATCAAAGGCTTCAGGAAAGATGATGTCGGTCAGTTTTTGCGGGCCATTTTCTTTGAGCTGGGGCGCCCATGTATCAATTTTCTTTTGTGCATTGGAGCGGATTGCGGCAATGGTTTCGGTAGCGGCAATGACTTTGGCGTTTGGAAATGCTTGCTTGATAGGCCCAAGGCTGAAGTAGTAGTCGGGGTCACTCTGGCTGATGTAGATCGTGGTCAGTGTCTTGCCCGAGGCTTGGATGGCCTCTGCCACAGCACGGCCATCAGGCAGTGAGAAGCCTGCGTCGATCAGGATGGCCTCCCGGGCACCGGACAGCAGCACGGGAGCCCGGAAGAAACCTTTTTCGCCCGCAGGCAAGTGTTTCCATTGCAGTGGGGTGCTTGTGCTCGATAGGGCTGTGCAGCCTGCCATGGCGATGGTGGCACCGGCGGCTGCGGCGGTTTGAACAAAATTTCGGCGGTTCATCAGGGTGCTCCTTTGGTCGATGTGGATAAAGAGAGAAGGCCTCAGGCTGCAGCCAGCTGGTCTACGAAGGTCTGCGGGTTGGAGAGTGCTGCGTTTGAAGACATCAACTGGCGATGTCCATTCATCTCCACAATGAAGGCAGGCACACCACGTGCCCCAAATTGCGCAAGCAGTGTTTGCGCTTGTGCAATGCGGGCGCTGTTGGCTGCGATCAGGCTTGCATCTGGCTGGGCCAGCAGTTTTGCGGCGTCTTCAAGGCCAAGCGCATGGAGTAAAGATGCCAAGGTGCCAGGCTGCGTGATGTCGAGCCCGTCCACGTAACGTGCCTGCTGGATGGCTTTGAGTGCATGCCCCTCACGGCAGGGCGCTGTCAGGGCCACGGCCGTCAAAGCCAGCGTGGCAGGCGCGCTGTCAAACATCTGCTGGTTGTCGGTCAGCACTTCATGGCGGTAGCGTTCGGTGAACCGCTGGCCTGTCAGCTGCTCAATGCGCTGGTCGTTGCTCCATGCGTAGGCCGCGAAATCCTCGCTCATCGGCCGTGCGCCTTCGCCAGAGAACAGTCCGCTGGGCAGCATTTGCAGCGCTATGTCTGTGCTGTCTGCCAGAGCTTGCACTGCGCCACCAGCGCCGTAGCACCACCCACACAGCGGGTCGTAGATGTAGTACAGGGTTTTGCGCATAAAAAGGCTCCGTTTCATTCAATGCCGTGATGGTAGAAGTCCTGCATTGATGAATAAAGGGTGGTGAAATAGATGGACCGTATGTAAAAAGCAAACAATATGGAAGCAACCGATCTGAGTAACTTTGCCAATCTCAAGCGACTGGCCTATTTCGCTGCTGTGGCGGAGACCGGCAGTTTCACGGCCGCAGCAGACCGTCTTGGCATTACCAAAGCCGTGGTGAGCCAGCAGGTGACGCGGCTGGAGAGAGAGTTCCGGACGACCTTGCTGACACGAACGACACGCAAGGTGGCACTGACAGCGGCTGGCAAAGGTTTTTATCAAAGGTGTGCGCTGATCCTCAAAGAAGCGAGCGATGCCTTTGAAGAGCTGGCCGAGGTAGCGGTAGAGCCTGCTGGGACACTGCGTTTGACCGCACCGCTGGACTACGGCATCACCACGATCGTGCCGGCCATTGCTGAATTCACACGGCGCTTTCCGCAATGCAAGGTCGAGGCAGCGCTCAGCGACCAGTCCCTCGACCTCATGTCTGGGCAGGTGGAGCTGGCAATTCGCGTGGGCTGGCTGACAGACCTGCATTTGCAAGCACGGCAAATCGGGACATTTCGGCAGCTGCTGGTGGCTGCCCCTGGCTGGCTGTCGCAAGTGGCACGGGTGACTGCGCCGAAAGACATTGAGGCACTGCCATTTGTGGCCAATACGGCATTGCGTGACCCCACACGCTGGAGTTTTTCGCACCCTGCGCTAGAGCCTCAGAGCGTTGTTGTTCACCCGTGCATTTATCTGGATGCAACGCTGGCCGTGCGCGAGGCCGTGCGTCAGGGGGCGGGGCTGTCTATCTTGCCGGACTACATGGTGGCGCAAGATTTGGCTGACGCAAGCTTGACCCACGTCTTGCCTCAATGGGCGCTGCCCTCAGGGGGCATTCATGCCGTATTTCCGGCATCACGGTTTCGTCCAGCAAAGGTTCGGGCTTTTGTGGATCTTTTGCAGGAAAAGTTTTGTCTTTAGCCGTGCCAGACCCGCCCGTTTCAGCCCTCTTGATGATGCCAAGCCTTGTTCAGCAATGAATAAAATAATTTGTTGAAAGGTGGTGAATCTCTATTTAATCAACGATTTGTGTATTTTAATTATTTGTTAATACTTCCTTAATTATTATTATTTAATATCGCTGGTTTTGTTGAAAAATACAATAAAAACAATAACTTATATGATTGATGTGTGTCAATTTGAATAGGGTGCGAAGCATTTGAAAATCAGGGTATTCCTTCATAAAAGGATTTTCAAATGCATGAAAACCATATTAGTCCCACACCTTCGAATACAAAGCGGAGTTTCTTGCAAGAGTTGGTCGCTTTGGCCACCGGCTTTGGCCTGGCTGGTAGCGCTAACGCTGCGCAGCCGGAACCGGACTTCCAGCCACAGCGCCGCCCCGGCATGCAGGGCAAGCGTTTTGGCATGCTGGTTGACATGCGTAAATGCATTGGCTGCCAGGCATGCACCGTCAGCTGCTCTGTAGAAAACTTGCCCCCTATTGGCCAGTTCAGAACGACAGTGTTGCAGTACGAGATCAGCCAGCCAGGGGCCAGCGCTCCTGCCATGGTGAGCTTGCCGCGCCTGTGCAACCACTGTGACAACCCTCCCTGCGTTCCTGTTTGCCCGGTGCAAGCAACCTTCCAGCGCACGGACGGCATCGTCCTGGTGGACAACGAGCGCTGCGTGGGCTGCGGGTACTGCGTGCAAGCCTGTCCTTACGACGCGCGCTTTATCAACCATGAAACGCAGACTGCCGACAAGTGCACTTTCTGTGAGCACCGGCTGGAAGCTGGGCTCTTGCCTGCATGCGTAGAGAGCTGCGTGGGCGGGGCCCGCGTGATTGGTGACCTGAACGATCAGGGCAGTGAAATCAACCAGCGCATGGCTGCACACAAGCAGGACATCAAGGTGCTCAAGCCAGACATGAAGACAGAACCACGTGTTTTCTACATTGGTTTGCCCAACGAGTTTGTCAACGGTGTTGACGGCCAAGCCAGCGTGCGCCTTCTCTCCGATCACTGAAGCCTTGGGAGTGTCTTATGCAAATCACTGAACTCTTGACCCCGCATTACGAAGTGGCCTGGCTGCCCTGGGCTGTCCAGTATTTCTTCTTGGTGGGCGTGGCCACAGGTGCCGCACTGCTGGTTTCGGTATGTGCTTTTGGTCAACGCGGTAGTGCCATGCAGCGTCTGCTGCCCGTGGCTGTGTTGACGCTGGCTGTAAGCACCTTGGCTGCACCTGTTTCGTTGCTGGCGGATTTGCACCAGCCCGCACGCTTCTGGCATTTTTATGCCCACTTCACGCCTTGGTCGTGGATGTCGCGTGGTGCGGTGCTGTTGCCACTTTTTGTGGGAATAGCGCTGGCCTTTTGTGCCGCATGGTGGCTAGGTAAAACCCGCTGGATGCGTGGACTGGTGCCATTGCTGCTGCTGTCTGCGCTGTCGATCACTGTTTATTCCGGCGCGGAGCTGATGGTCATTCGTGCACGTCCCTTGTGGAACACCCTGTGGGTGCCGGTGAACCTGGCCTTGACAGGATGGCTGGCCGCAGTGGGCGTGATGCTGGTGGTCGAGCGCTTTTTGCCCGCCAAGCTGCGCCCCGATGCAAGTGCCCTGCAAGTGCTGCGCAGCATTGGATTAGGGGTTGCTGGCTTGCTGTTGCTGGTGGTGCTTGCGTGGGCCTTGTCTGGTGTTGTGGGCTGGAGCCCATCCTTTAACGAAGCTTTGCGACTGTTCAGTGAATTTCCTGTGTGGCGCATGACCATGCTGGGGTCGGCGGTGTTTGGCGCTGTGGTGGTGGGGGCGTTGCTTCGTGGCAGGCAGCGTTTGAACGCCAGTGGTTACACGCTGGTGCTGGGCCTGGGCCTGGCAGCTGCAGCCTGGGCATTTCGCTGGGCTTTGTTCATGGGCATTCAAGGCGTGCCTAAGTTTGGAGCAGGTCTGTACCTGTACCACATGCCTTTGGGGGGCGATGGCCTGCTGGGCATGCTGGGTGTCGCTGGCCTGTGTGTGGCTTTGGTGGCGATGGCAACTTGGGCACTGGAAGTCTTTCCTGAGCGCCACCCCCAGACCGCTTGAGCAAGCTTCATAGGTTTGAAGCCAATTCAGCCTTTAACGCAATATTGACGGGCACTTGCAGTTATTGAACTTTTGCAGGTGCCTGCCCTGAAAGGGCAGACCATGACTGATAAAAAACATTCTTCCGAACAATTCAACGAACCCGATGTAGCGCGCCGGCGCATGCTGCTACGCGGCGGTGCCGTGGCAGGCGGTCTGGCTGCTTTTGCGGCAGGCTACGGTGAAACGGTGGTTAAAACCGCCAAAGGCTTGGTGGCTGGCACCTCGGGTGTGCCCACAGCCAGTGCTACACGTGGCAACTCGCTTACCCCAGAGTTTCGTATCGATCCTTTGACTGGCCAGCTCACCACCCAGCCGGGGCAGGTGGTCAGCCCATCGTCATGTCTGGGGTGCTGGACGCAGTGCGGCGTTCGAGTGCGTATCGACACCGAAAACAACCAGATCCTTCGAATTGCTGGCAACCCTTACCACCCGCTTGCAACCACCAATCCCGCTCCCATGGAAACACCGGTGCGCGAGGTGTACGCCATGCTGGGGGGCGACCATGGTCTGGAAGGGCGCGCCACCAGCTGCGCGCGTGGCTCTGCCATGCTGGCCCACCAAACTGCTGCACATCGCGTGCTCACGCCGCTCAAACGCGTAGGGCCACGCGGCTCTGGCCAGTGGAAAAGCATTTCGCTTGAGCAGTTGGTGCAGGAAATCAGCGATGGGGGCAACCTGTTTGGCGAAGGCCATGTCGAAGGTCTGCGTGCCATTCGTGATCTGGAAACACTGATCGATCCGAACAACCCGGAGTACGGCACCAAGGCCAATCAGTTGCTGGTAACAGATGCGTCGAATGAAGGTCGCACACCGCTGATCAACCGTTTTGCGCGCCAGTCATTTGGTACGGTCAATGTTTCCAATCATGGCGCTTACTGTGGTCAAAGCTACCGCGTAGGCACGGCAGCAGCCTTGGGCAATATTGCTGGCATGCCCCACGGCAAGCCCGACTGGCGCAATTCGCGGTTTGGCCTTTTCATTGGCACCGCACCGGCGCAGGCAGGCAACCCTTTCCAGCGGCAGGGGCGTGAGCTTGCAGATGCGCGCTCGCGCCAAGAGCAAACCTATACCTATGTGGTGGTCTCCCCCGTGTTGCCAACCTCATCGAGCTACGCCTCGGGTGATAACAACCGCTGGCTTCCCATCAAGCCTGCCACCGATCTGGCGCTGGTCATGGCCATGATTCGCTGGATCATAGAAAACGAGCGCTATGACGCCGATTTTCTGAGCCAGCCCGGCCCTGTGGCCATGGCTGCTGCGGGCGAAGCCTCATGGAGCAATGCCACGCACTTGCTGATCAATGATCGCAAGCACCCTCGCTATGGTCAGTTTCTGCGTGGGGCGGATATGGGCTGGCCCATGCCTGAGGCCGTTGACGAGAAGACGCCTGCTGAAGATGTGTACGTGGTTGAATTGCTGGATGGTCAACTTGCGCCACACACCAGTGCGCAGCCTGCACAGCTGTGGGTGCCTGAGCGCATGGTCAGCATTGCGCCAGCGCCAGACGCAGCACAGGGCGCAGCCGCAGCGGTGGCCGTATGCACCGCCATGGTCAAGCTGCGCGAGGAGTCGCAGCAAATGACACTGCAAGAGTATGCCGATCAGTGCGGCGTGCCTGTTGCAGACATCGAAGCGCTGGCGCAAGAGTTCACCAGCCATGGCAAGCAGGCGGTGGCCAACTCTCACGGCGGCACCATGAGTGGCGCAGGTTTCTACACAGCCTATGCCATTGCCATGCTCAACAACCTGATTGGCAACTTGAATGTCAAAGGTGGCTGGGTGCTGGATGCAGGGCCCTTTGGTCCGTTTGGCCCAGGTCCGCGTTATAACTTTGCGCAATTTCCAGGAGCGGTCAAAGCCGGCGGGGTCTCTCTGTCACGCACGCGTTTCCCGTATGAAAAGACCAGTGAGTTCAAGCGCAAAAAAGAAGCGGGTGAGAACCCCTATCCCGCCAAAGCACCTTGGTACCCAGCGCCAGGAGGGATGAGCAGTGAAATGCTGGCAGCGGGCCTGCTGGGCTACCCCTACCCCGTGAAGGCGTGGCTCAATCACATGAGCAACCCTGTTTATGCCATCTGTGGTTTTGAAAACACCCTGGTAGATGCGATCAAGGACCCGAAAAAACTGCCATTGTTCATTTCGGTTGATCCCTTCATCAATGAAACCTCGGCACTGGCGGACTACATCGTGCCTGATACGGTCACCTATGAAAGCTGGGGCATTGGCGCTCCGTGGGCCGACGTGGTGGCCAAGAGCAGTACGGTGCGCTGGCCTACTGTAGAAGCAGCAACGGCCAAGACGGTCGATGGCAAGCCCGTCAGTTTTGAGAGCTTCGTGTTTGCGCTGGCCAAGCAGCTGGCACTGCCCGGTTTTGGCAAAAATGCGATGTCTACCAAAGACGGCGAACCGCTGGATCTGGAGAGTGCTGAAGACTTCTACCTGCGTGGCATGTGCAATATTGCCTACCAGGCGGGCAAGCCTGTGGCGGAAGCCAGCGATGACGACATCGCACTGACCGGGCTAGATAAATGGATGCCTGCACTGCAGCAGCGCCTCAAACCCGAGGAAGTGCGCCGCGTTGCCATGGTCATGACCCGGGGAGGGCGCTTTGACAAGGTGGAAGATGCCTGGAAGGCTGACCACATCAAGGCGGTGCACAAGTTTCCAGTACAGATCTGGCATGAAGGCCTTGCCAAGATGCGCCATTCCATGACGGGTGAAAAATACACGGGCTGCCCGACCTGGTACCCCACACGCTTTGCAGATGGAAGCAGCATGCGTGAGCATTTCTCCGAAAAGGAATGGCCGCTTTCGATGAGCAGCTATAAATCCAATCTGATGAGCTCGATGTCGATTGCCGCTGCACGCTTGCGCCAGGTGCACCCACACAATCCGATCAGCATGAACACGGAAGATGCAGCGCGCTTTGGGATCGCCAATGGCGACCGTATTGAAGTGCGCACGCCTGGTGCCAAGCTGGAGGGGATGGCGCTGGTGCGCAGTGGTATTGCCAAAGGTGCGATTGCCATTGAGTACGGCTACGGGCATACGCAACTGGGGGCTGTTGCCCATGTTGTGGATGGCAAGCCCACACACACCAATCCACAGCACGGCAACGGAGTGAATCTCAACAGGCTGGGCTTTACCGACCCCACGCGGCCAGCCAAAGACAATGTCTGGATTGACTGGGTTTCTGGCGCTGTGGTGCGACAAGGCTTGCCAGTGAAGATCCGCCGTATCAGCTAAGCGCTGTTGGCGTACACCGCCGTTGAAAGGGCAGGCCAGTGAAGCCCAAGGGTTGCACTGGCCTGCTGTGCTTTGGATACAGTCCTTGCCATGCACGTATTAATTGTCGAAGACAACACGCTGGTTGCCCGTGGAATCAAAGCAGGCCTGGAGCTGCACGGGATGACCTGCGATATCGCCATGCACATTGCCCAGGCGCAATTGCTGATGGCTGCCTGCCAGTTTGATGTGTGTGTGCTTGATCTGGGTCTGCCTGATGGCGATGGACTGCAGCTGTTGCAGCAGTGGCGTTCCCGCACCCTGGATGTGCCTGTGCTCATCTTGACGGCGCGCGGCACTGTCGAAGACAAGGTGCTTGGCTTTCAGACGGGGGGCGATGACTATCTGGCCAAACCTTTTGATTTGCCAGAACTGGTGGTGCGGCTGCAAGCTTTGCACCGCCGTGCGGCAGGCCGCGCCAGTGATTGGCAGCAGTGGCCCGCCCTGCGCTTGAACCTTGCCACGCATGAGGCTTTTGTGCACGAGCAACCGGTAGAGCTTTCACGCCGTGAATGGGCCTTGCTGGGGGCGCTGCTGCAAGCCAATGGGCGTGTGCTCACCCCTGTGCAGTTGCACGACAGGCTGTACGGCTTTGAGCAGGATGTGGGCAGCAACACCGTGAATGTGCATGTCCATAACCTGCGCAAGAAGCTAGGGGCCGAGCTCATTGATACCGTACGTGGACTTGGCTTTCGTCTGGGGGCAAGCTACTGCAAGGACATGGCATGAAAAGTTTGCGCTGGAGGCTGCTTGCCACGCTGGGCATTGCCATCTTTGTGCTGTGGAGCAGCATGGCCGCCTGGATGTTCACCAGCATCCGGCGTGAATTGATCAGTGTTCTGGATGACCGGCTGATCGCTTCGACACGCATGGTGGCCGGGATTGTTCAGCAGTTTTCACACGAACAAATACAGTCAGCGAGCGTGCCAGGCAAACATGTGGATCTGACCTCGGTGATTGCCCGAGATGGTGTGGCATGTGAGGTCAGTCTGGTGCGCGCAGAGGTGGAATTGCTGCCGCTTGCGCGCACAGAAAACAGCCCTGGTTTTGATAGCCTGCAGGGCACAGGTTTTGGGCGCATCGACAAGGGTGGAAAGCTTTGGCGCACTTACGTTCTGGAAGAAAACGGTATCCGTATTGCAACGGCAGATCGTATTGATGTGCGAGAGGGGCTGGTTCAGTCGTTTGCCTACGCCATGGTGCTGCCGTTTGCCATGGCATTGCTGGGGCTGCTGGCCATCACGTGGTGGGCATGCACGAAGGGGCTGGAGCCGTTGAGGCGTCTGCAGCACACCCTGGCCAAACGACCTCCGCAAGATGGCACGCCGATTGAAGACGGCAGAGACATTGAAGAGCTGGCGCCCATGGTCAACAGCTTGAATGCGTTACTGCTGCGCATGAACGCAGCCATTGAGCATGAAAGGCGCTGGACTGCCGATGCCGCCCATGAGCTGCGCACCCCCCTGACCGCCATCAAGACGCATGTGCAAGTCACGCAATTGCTGGTGCAGCGTGAATTGAAACTCATGCCAGGACAAAGCTGTCTGGCAGCCGAGCAGATACAGCAGTCGCTGGAATACACCATGTCAGGCATCACACACATGCATGACACCCTGGAGCAACTGCTGATGCTGGCGCGGGTGGAAAGTGGCAGCGCCCTGGATACGCGCAAGCTCAGTGGCATCGCCATTGTTGGTGCTTTTGAGCGCGCTTGTGAGCAATCCCAGCAGCACGCGGCAGAACAAGGCCATACCGCCCAGCTTCAGGCGCACGTGTCTCCTGGCGCGCAACAGGACTGGCAGTCATGGCAGGTGGCATTGCCCGCGCCATTGCTGGTGTGTGCGGTCAGCAATCTTGTCGATAACGCATTGCGCCACCACCAGGGCCAAGAGCCCGTGACAGCGCATCTGGAGCTGCAGGAGCAGGCTGGCCAGGTTTGCATCAGCATTCGTGACCATGGGCCGGGCATGTCGCAAGCCGAGTGTGAACAGGCGTTGCGGCGTTTTTGGCGGAAAAACCCGTCCAGTCAGGGCAGTGGTCTGGGCCTGACGATTGTTCAGCGTATCGTGGACAGTGTGCAGGGGCACCTGACTGTGCAGCCAGCGCCGGGCGGTGGTTTGATGGTGCACTTGCACCTGCCCGTGGTGCTTTGCCAATCCGCAGAGTGCGCAGCCTAGAGCGCCACAGAAAATGAATGTGCACAAAATAAATGCGCACAAAAGCTATCCCCGCAAAAGCAATTCCTGCAAAAGCAATTCCCTCAAGGGGCCGGCCTGCACACAGCTGCTCAGCTGGCAGTGACGGAATGGCTGCTACAGGCCAGAGTCGGGAGCAGCCCCCCCTCCGTCTGGCCTGAGGCAGCAAGGCAAAGCGGTCATCAATCCCAGTCGGGTGCCAGACCTTCTGGCTTGACCTCGCGGCCATTGCGATCGAGCGTGGCAATCAGCGCCATGTCCTGTGCATCGAGCTTGAGGTCACGGGCCAGCAGGTTGCTGCTCAGATTTTCACGCTTGGTCGACGATGGAATCACCGCATAGCCCAGTTGCAGTGCCCATGCCAGCGCCACCTGTGCCACGGTAGCGTGGTGTTTTTCGGCAATCGTTGTCAGCACCGGGTCTTTGAGCACCTTGCCATACGCCAGGGTCATGTACGACGTCACAGCAATGCCTTGCTCTTTGAGATAAGCCGTCAGCTTGTGGCTCTGCAGGTAGGGGCTCAGCTCTATTTGATTGGTGGCAATTTCGTCTTTGCCCACCACGGCGATGGCCTGCTGCGTCAGCGCAATATTGAAGTTGGAAATACCGATCTGGCGTGTCAGACCCAGCGCCTTGGCTTCGGCCAGTGCTTCCATGTATTGGGGCAGTGGCACGCCATTGCCGGGTGCGGGCCAGTGAATCAGCGTCAGATCGACAGAGTCAGTACGCAGTTTCTCCAGGCTTTCACGCAGGCTGGATACCAGCATGGTTTTGGCGTAGTTGGCTGTCCAGATTTTGGTGGTGATGAACAGTTCGCTACGGGGAACGCCGCTTTCGGCAATGGCTTGCCCAACTTCGGCTTCGTTGCCATAGATTTGTGCGGTGTCGACCGCGCGGTAGCCTACGTCCAGTGCATTGCGCACCGAGTCAATTGCGCTCTGGCCGGTCAGGCGGAAAGTACCAACACCAAAGGAAGGGATGCCCATGGAAAACTCCTAAATGAGAAAAGTCAGTTGAGTGAAGAAAAAATGGCTTGAAACCAGACGCAGTGCGGCTGCGATCAATCCCGTGTTTCGCTATGAATGCCGGTGCGCCGGCTCCATAGTTGTTGATGAAGTCTGGGACTTCCTCCATATTTTTGAAACTGCAGCCAATGCCTGCGAAGGTGTGGCACCTGCAAAAAAAGTTGTTGCGGGCATGTCCATCGGCTTATGCGCATTGCTTTGCTTCGCGGCGGTGCATGCTGCCCAGCCATACCAGTGCCAGTCCGCCTGCGGCAAGTGCGGCCCCTACCCAAGGCACGGCCGCATAACCCAGGCCCTGACCAATCACCATGCCACCCAGTGCCGCACCGACTGCATTGCCCAGATTGAATGCACCGACGTTGACTGAAGAGGCCAGGCCAGGTGCCTGAGATGCTGCTTGCATCACCCGCATCTGCACAGGCGGTACGATGCCAAAAGCGGCGGCCCCCCAGAAGACCAGTCCGATAGCGGCCCCGGTATGGGTGGTCAGCAGCATGGGCAGCAAGAGCATGGTCAGTGCAAGGGTGGCAAGAATCAGCTTGGTGGCACCATCGAGTGACCAGTCAGCCAGACGGCCACCCAGGCTGTTGCCCAGCGTGAATCCAACGCCAATCAGCACCAGAGCGAAAGCCACAAAATCCGGGCTGGCCTGGGTCAGCTCAGTGAGCATGGGGGCAATGTAGGTGTAAAGCGTAAACATGGCGGCAGAACCCAGCACGGTGGTGCCCATGGCCAGCAGCACTTCTGGGCGTACCAGTACTTTGAGTTCGCGGCGCACATCGGGGCGTGTACCGGGCATGCCCTTGGGCAGGGCTGCCCACAGCGCTGCCATGGTGATCAGGCCCAATATGGCCGTGCCACCAAAAGCCACCCGCCAGCCCACTTGCTGGCCGATCCAGGTTGCAGCAGGCACGCCGCCAATATTGGCAACCGTCAGGCCCATGAACATGGCGGCAATCGCTCTGGCCTGCTTGTCTTTGGGCACCACGCTGGCCGCTACCACGGCACCGATACCAAAGAAGGCACCGTGGTTCAGGCTGGTAAACAGGCGTGACAACAGCAAGGTGGTATAGCTGGGGGCAAAGGCAGACAGCAAGTTGCCAATGGTGAAGATGAGCATCAGCGATATCAGCGCGGTGCGTTTTCCGAAGCGGCTGAACAGCAGCGTCATGACTGGCGCACCCACCATGACACCGATGGCGTAGGCAGACACCAGCATGCCAGCCGTGGGAATACTGACTTGCACACCATCGGCAATGACGGGCAGCAAGCCCATGGGTGTGAATTCGGTGGTGCCAATGGCAAATGCGCCAATGGCCAGAGCGAAAAGAGCAACTGAAGATTTCATGGGGCTCAGTGTGCCCGGTTAATATTTGTAGATTAAGCCTTGTATTCAATAAATTATTTTGAATTAAATTCAACAATGAAAACTACCCTGGATGAACTGCAAGCCTTTGCTGCCGTGGTCGATACGGGTTCGATCACTGCCGCCTCAGAGTTGCTGGGGCTGACCATCTCGGCCACCAGCCGCACGCTGGGCAGGCTGGAAAAAAAGCTGCAAACCACCCTGCTGCGGCGCACGACACGGCGGCTGGAGCTGACGGAGGAGGGGGCTTTGTTTTTGCAGCGTGCGCGGGACATCATTGCAGCGGTGGATGATGCCGAAGAGCAAATGGCCGCCAGACGCATCCGTCCTGCAGGGCGGCTGCGCGTGGATGCCGCCACGCCTTTCATGCTGCATGTGCTTGTGCCGCTGCTTGAGAGTTTTCGTGACAGGTACCCCGAGGTAGAGCTGGAACTGACATCCAACGAAGGTTTTGTGGACTTGCTGGAAAAGCGCACAGATGTGGCGTTTCGCATCGGCGCACTCAAAGATTCCACGCTGCATGCACGCCCTGTCGGCATGAGCCGTTTGCGCGTGCTGGCCAGCCCCGGCTATCTACAGCGGCACGGCACGCCCACTGCACTCGATCACCTGGGGCAACATACCCTGCTGGGGTTTTCTCAGCCTGAGACCTTGAACGATTGGCCTTTGCGTGATGCCGATGGCAACGTGCTGCACATTCAGCCCAGCGTTGCCTCCTCCAGTGGCGAAATACTGCGCCACATGGCACTGGCTGGGCTGGGCATTGTGTGCCTGTCAGATTTCATGACGCACCAAGATCGCAGCGCTGGCACGCTGGTGCCCCTTCTGGCACAACAGACGCTGGACGTGTGCCAGCCGATCAATGCGGTGTACTACCGCAATACGGCGCTGGCAGCGCGCATTACCTGCTTTGTAAATCACGTGGTGGAGTCACTGGGCGAGCGCCCCTTCTGTGAATGAAGGGCTCTTTTTGCCCGTGCGTCATCTGTGTGGCCGCATCGGTGGCATGCCCTGTTTCGCTCTACACGCGGCTGGAAGGCTCTCTGGCGTGCTGTACTGATTTTGTACTGATCTAGAGGGGGCCACGCGCCATCTATGATGGCGTAGCTTTTTTTCGAGTTTGCCTGTGAATTCTCCCTCTCGGCCTGTGGCCTACCTTTGTCTGGCGCTGAGCATGGCGCTGGTTGGCAGCTATGTGGCGCTGTCCAAGCCGCTGGCGGCATTGTTTCCGGTGCTGCTGCTGGCCTGGCTGCGTTTTGGTATCGGGGTTGTTGCGATGGCACGCTGGCTGCGCAAGCAACCTGATGAAGCGCCACTGAACGGCCGCACCAAGCGGTTGCTGTTTCTGGAATCTTTCTTTGGCAACTTCTTATTCACGGTGTGCATGGTCACGGGCGTGAGCTTGACCAGTGCTGTTACTGCAGGCGTCACCATGGCGTCCATTCCCGTGGCGGTGGCAGTGCTGAGCTGGCTGATTTTGCGTGAGCAGATTGCCCGGCGCACCTGGGCTGCTGTGGCGCTGGCCGTGGCGGGCATTGCCTTGTATGCCGTGGCCAAGCCACAAGATGCCGCAGCAGACCAGCCTTATGCATGGCTGGGACAACTGTTATTGCTGGCCGCCGTGCTGTGTGAGGCCATGTACGCCGTGATCGGCAAGCAGCTGACCGCCACGCTGTCCCCCAAGCGCATCAGCGCCATCATCAATCTGTGGGGTTTTTTACTGTCAACCCCGTTCGGGCTGTATCTGGCGTGGCAATTTGATTTTGGTGGTGTCAGCCTGTCCATGTGGACGCTGCTGCTGTTTTACGCCTTGGCAGCCTGTGTGTGGACGGTCTGGCTGTGGATGACCGGGTTGCGTGTCGTACCGGCTGCACAGGCCGGTATTTTTACGGTCATGCTGCCCATCAGCACTGCCCTGGTCGGCATGCTGGTGCTGGGTGAACACATCAGCCAGCTGCAATTGCTGGCGCTGGGCGTTGCGCTGCTGGGCGTACTGGTGGCGACATGGTCGGTCAAGCCCCGCAAACAGCCGGTCAACCACATCTTTAAGCCATGACATTGCCCCTCTTACTCGCACCGGTTGCCATCGTGACCACCACTGTGGGCACGCAGGCCCAGGCCCAGCAACTGGCGCAAGACGCCATCCACAGCAACCTGGCCGCCTGCGCGCAACTGGAGGCAATCACTTCGCACTATCTGTGGCAGGGCCAGCTGGAGCACAGTGCCGAATGGCGCGTGGTTTTCAAAACCGTGCCCGATGCGGTGCAGGCACTGTGGCAGTGGCTGCAGGCTGCCCACCCTTATGAGGTGCCGCAACTGTTGCTGCGTACCGAGCAAGCCGATGCCGCTTATGCCGCGTGGGTGAATGCCAATGTTGTAATAAATAAGAGCTACTAACGCTTATACAACAACGATTTCAGTATTAAAACTATCTGAAAACGTTTGTGGCTGTGCGTTGGTAGCTCCTAAAAACAAGAGCCCCGCAATGCGGGGCTTTTGTTTGGACGGGCATCAGCCTTAAGCCAGCAGGGCCTGGGCAAACTCTTTGGCGCTGAAGGTTTCCAGGTCTTGCACTTTCTCGCCCACTCCGATGAAGTACACGGGAATGGGGCGCTCTTGTGCAATCGCAGCCAGCACGCCGCCCTTGGCGGTGCCGTCCAGCTTGGTCACGATCAGGCCGGTCAGGCCCAGCGCCTCGTCAAACGCCTTGACCTGGTTGAGTGCGTTCTGCCCCGTGTTGCCGTCAATCACCAGCAGCACCTCATGCGGCGCAGAGCTATCGGCCTTGCTGATCACGCGCTTGATTTTTCTCAGCTCTTCCATCAGGTGCAGCTGCGTGGGCAGGCGGCCTGCGGTATCTACCAGCACCACATCTTTCTTGCGGGCCTTGCCAGCGCTGACTGCGTCAAAGCTGACTGCAGCGGGGTCGCCACCGGCCTGGCTGATGATCTCCACGGTGTTGCGCGTGGCCCAGACACCCAGCTGCTCGCGCGCAGCTGCGCGGAACGTGTCGGCAGCAGCCAGCAGTACGGACTGATCGTTGTCGGCCAGATGTTTGGTGAGCTTGCCAATGGATGTTGTCTTACCTGCACCGTTGACGCCGGCCACCATGATCACGGTGGGCGTGTGCTTGCCGATGGTCAGAGGCCTTTCCAGGGGTTGCAGCAGATCGGCCAAGGCATCGGCGAGCAGCGCTTTCACGGCGGCAGGATCGGAGGCTTTGCTGTCTTTGACGCGATGTTTGAGGTCATCGAGCAGATGCATGGTGGCTTTCACACCGGTATCTGCCATCAAAAGGGCGTCTTCCAGCTCCTCATATAAGGCATCATCAATCTTGGTCCCGGTAAACACGGTGGTGATACTGGAGCCCGTTTTGCGCAGGCCTGCTTTGAGCCGGTCCATCCAGCCTTTGCGCTCGCCAGCCGCTTCGGGCTTGGCTTGCGGTTCAGGGGCTTGCTCAAAGACTTCGGACTCTGGTGCGACACTGGCAGGAACTTCTTCCTTGTCACCCATTCCGAAGGTATTGCGCAGCCAGCCACCGACAGCGTCGGTTTTGGCAGCGGGTGCAGATATCTCCTCGTGCGCGGGGACAGAGGTGGTAGGTGCGACGGTCTCAGACTGCGCAAGCGCAGGAGCCACGTCGGCTTGTGGGACTTTTTTCTTGAAAAAACTGAACATTGGCGGGTTCTTAGAATCCTGCATTCTATGAAACGAACTTTATCCCTCCTAGTGCTGGTGGCCAGCCTGAGTGCCGCGGCCGAGAATTCGGTGCCTGCTGGCACGTTGTCGTCATCTCTGGCCGAGTGGGCCAGCACCTCTGCGGCCAGCCCGGCCACGGCGGTGCAGCAGTTCACGCTGGGCAATGGCATGCAGCTCATCGTGCAGCCTGACCGCCGTGCGCCCACAGCCGTGCACATGCTGTGGCTGCGCGTAGGGTCCATGGATGAAGTCGATGGCACCACGGGTGTGGCGCATGTGCTGGAGCACATGATGTTCAAGGGCTCTGAAAAACTGGCTCCGGGTGAGTTTTCTCGCCGTGTGGCTGCTTTGGGCGGGCTGGAAAATGCCTTTACCAACCGGGATTACACGGGCTATTACCAGCAAATTCCCTCCAACCGTCTGCGCGACGTGATGGAGCTGGAGTCCGACCGCTTTGCGCACAACCAGTGGCCCGACGAAGAGTTCGCCAAGGAAATCGAGGTGGTCAAGGAAGAGCGGCGCATGCGCACCGAAGACAACCCGCGCTCCATGCTGTTTGAGCAGTTGTCGGCCACGGTCTTTCAATCCAACCCTTACCGTCGCCCCGTGGTGGGCTGGATGAGTGACCTCAACTCCATGACGGCAGACGATGTGCGCAACTTCTACCGCCAGTGGTATGTGCCCGCCAAGGCGGCCATCGTGATTGCCGGGGATGTGGATGTGGAGCAGGTCAAAGCCTGGGCAGAAGCGACCTATGGGCAAATTCCTGCGCGAGCTGCCGTACAGAGCAAACCACAGCAAGAGGCGCAGCAACTGGGGATTCGCCGCATTGAAGTCAAGCAACCTGCTGAGCAGGCTTTTGTGGCCATGGCCTTTCGCGCGCCGTCCATTCGCAACGTAGAAAATCTGGATGCCCAGGACAAAGATGCACTGGCCTTGCTGGTGCTGTCTGCGGTGCTGGACGGCTATGACGGCGCCCGCCTGGAGCGTGCTCTGGTGCAGGGTCAAGAGCGTGTGGCAGACAGCGCCAGCAGCTCGGCCAGCATCATGGGCCGGGGCCCCTCGGTGTTTGTGCTCTCGGGGGTACCCGCCAAGGGCAAGACTGCGGCGCAGCTGGAGCAGGCCCTGCGTGCCCAGGTGCAGCGCGTGGCCAAGGATGGCGTGCAAGCGACGGAGCTGGAACGTGTCAAGACGCAGTGGATGGCTTCGCAAGTCTACGAGCGCGATTCGGTGATGGGTCAGGCGCAAGGTCTGGGCAACTACTGGGTCATGGGCATGCCCACCAATGCCGATGAATTGCTGGTCAAGGAATTGATGAAGATCACCGCAGCCGATGTGCAGCGTGTGGCCCAGCGGTACTTTGGCGATGACCAGATGACCGTGGCTACCCTGGTGCCCCAGCCGCGCGCAGCCGGCCAGGCCCCCCGTCCCGCCCAGGGCGCAGCCAGCGATACGCTTGAGCATTGAAAGTGATGACAATGAAAACAAAAACCATAGCTGCCAGCGCCTGGCTGGCTTTTACTGTTTCCGGCTTTGGCATGGGCTCTGCATGGGCCATATTGCCTATCCAGCACTGGCAGCAGCCTTCGGGTGCCAAGGTATGGCTGGTAGACAGCCCCAGCATCCCCATGGTGGACATTCAGGTGTCCTTTGACGCCGGTGCACGCCGTGACCCGCAAAGCAAGTCAGGTCTGGCTACGTCGGTCAGCCTGATGACTTCCAAAGGCATCAAGGCCGATGGCAAACAGCCTGCGCTGGATGAAAACGGCTTAGGTGAGGCCTGGGCAGATCTGGGCGCCGGCTTTGGCGCCAGCGCCGGGCAGGACAGCTTCAGCTACACGCTGCGCAGCCTGATGGTGCCCGATCTGCTCAACCGTGCAGTGGATTTGGCTTCGCGCCAGATGGCCCAGCCCAGCTGGCCTGCACAGGTATGGCTGCGCGAGCGCGCACGCTGGAGTGCGGCAATTGCCGAGTCCAATACGCGCCCCGGTACGGTTGCCCGCCGTGCCTATGTCGAAGCGGTGTATGGCGGCCACCCTTATGGCATGCAAACCACGGCTGCAACGCTCAACCATATCCAGATCAAGGATATGCAGGCTTTTCATGCCAGCGGCATTCAGGCGTGCCGCGCCAAGGTCAGTGTGGTGGGCGCTGTGGACAAGGCGCAGGCCGATGCACTGGTGACGCAATTGCTTTCGCGTTTGCCCAAGGACGATGGCAAGGGCTGCCAGCCCCTGGCGCCGGTGCCAGAAGTACCGCCACTGAAAGAGGCCAAGCTCATCCGCATTCCTTTTCAGTCTGCCCAGGCCCAGGTTCTGATCGGCCAGCCAGGTATCAAGCGCAATGATCCTGACTTCATGGCGCTATTGGTGGGTGACCACATTCTGGGCGGTGGTGGTCTGGTCTCGCGCCTGATGGAAGAGGTGCGTGAAAAGCGTGGCCTGACCTATGGTGTCTCCAGCGGCTTTTCTCCGGGGATGCATGCCGGTGCGTTCACCATCAGCTTGCAAACGCGCCCTGATCAGGCCGAGCAGGCACGCCAAGTGACACAAGAGACTTTGGCCCAGTTTGTGGCTGATGGCCCTACGGAGAAAGAACTGCGTGATGCCAAGGACAATCTGATCGGTAGCTTTGCGCTGCGCATCGACAGCAACCGCAAGCTGCTGGGCAATGTGGCCAATATCGCGTGGAATGATTTGCCACTGGACTATCTGGATCACTGGACCGCGAAGGTCGAAGCCTTGACCGTTGCCGATGTGCGCAGCGCCATCCAGCGTGTGCTCCATCCGGATCGCATGGTGACCGTGGTGTTAGGGGAAAAGAAATAATGGGTCGCAATAGTTATCGCAATATTGAACAGGCTTTGGCGGTGCAAGCCCGTCTGAAAAAACGCGAGGCGTTCAAACAGGCAGAGGCCGAAGTGCTGGCCGTGGCTGCGGGTAAAAAACCGGGCAGCAAATCCACCAAACCAGCCAAGCCGGGCAGTGGTGGTTCAGGAGAGATTCGCATTATTGGTGGCCAATGGCGCCGCACGCGTCTGGCTGTGGCTCAGCGCCCGGGTTTGCGCCCGACGCCTGATCGGGTGCGCGAGACCCTGTTCAACTGGCTGGGCCAGGACATGGCGGGCTGGCGCTGCATCGATGCGTTTGCAGGCACGGGTGCCTTGGGTTTTGAAGCTGCCTCGCGCGGGGCAGCCCAGGTGCGCATGGTGGAGCAAGATGCCGGCCTGTCACAGCAGCTGGAGCGTCTGAGCCAGCAGCTCAAGGCAGAAGGTGTGCATGTACAGCGCGGCGACGGTATCGGAGCACTGGGCCAGAGCACGCCCGGGCATTGGCACCTGGTGTTCATTGACCCCCCGTTTTCGGCAGAAGCCTTGTTTGCGCCGGCAGTGAAAGCGGCCGCGCTTGCCATCGCCGATGACGGCTTTATCTACCTGGAAGCGCCCAAGGCGTGGACAGATGAAGAACTGGCAGAGTTTGGTCTGCAGCAATACCGCTATCTCAAAGCGGGTGCCGTGCATGCCCATTTGCTTAAGAAGTTGCCAATTTAAACGTTGATTGGCTAAATAAATAGCTTCTAACGCTTGGTACACAAGCGCTAGAAGCTATTTTTATGGCCAAAATCCGCGCAGGCATAATGCAGCGCAATCGTTGAAGAACATGGAGATCGCTATGGCTGAGCACGTGGTTGCTGTCTACCCCGGTACGTTTGACCCGATTACTTTGGGGCACGAAGACATGATTGGCCGCGCCAGCCAGATGTTTGGCCAGGTGATTGTGGGGGTGGCTACGGCACACCATAAAAAGACCATGTTCACGCTGGACGAGCGCCTGGCGATGGTGCGCGAGGTCTTTAGCGATGTGCCCAATGTCAGCGTGGCCAGCTTTGAGGGGCTGGTGCGTGACTTTGTGGCGCAGCAGGGTGCCAAGGTGATGGTGCGCGGCTTGCGATCAGGCACTGACTTTGACTACGAGTTTCAGCTGGCAGGCATGAACAAGCACTTGATGCCTGAAGCAGAAACGGTGTTTCTGACGCCCAGTGCAGAAACGATGTTTATCAGCAGCACCCTGGTGCGTGAAATTGCCACGCTGGGGGGAGACGAGGTGCGCAAATTTGTCTCGCCCACAGTGCTGCAGCAGTTGCTGGGCAAGTTGAAACGCTAGGTTTGCCGTAGCTTGCGCATGCGGTGGTCAGTGACCACCTCGTGAATGAACTGCAGCTTGGCAACTGCGCCGCTGGAAAGCGCGAATGGGTAGGCATCGCTTTGCCCCAGGCTGCGCGTCAGGCTGTTGAGCATGAGGGTAAGCGGCACGCACTGCTGCAGGATGTGCTCAAACGGGATGTGAATGTTGGCAAATGGATCATCTACCGGTGCGCAGCTGCTCTGGTGGCCAGGCAGGCGCAGCTGCACGTGGTAGCTCGCTGCGGTTTCCATCAAGTCCATCACATGCAGGTAATGCGCCCATGTTTCGGCCCAGTCTTCCCACGGGTGTGCGGCTGCGTATGCGCTGACATAGTGTGCTTGCCAGCCCGCAAGCCCCATCGGTCCGCGTGCGTAGTGGTTGTGCAGTGCAAGGGCGTAGTCGATGCGTTCATCGCCGAACAATTGCCTGAATGGAGTCAGCCATTGGGTGTCGCGCACCAAGGTGTCCCAGAAGAAATGCCCGGATTCGTGTCGCAAGTGGCCCAGTAAAGTGCGGTAGGGTTCTAACATGGCCAAGCGTCGGCGGGCGCGCTCGTCATCATCAGCCTCGGCCACGTTCAGGGTAATGACGCCTGCGGTGTGTCCGGTCATGATCTGAGGTTGCCCCGGCAAGTCTTCCAAGAAGTCAAAAGTTGGGGCAGCAAATCCTTGAAGTGGGGTCAGCTGCAGGCAAGACAGGGTGTAGAACAGGTGTCGCTTGGCGTTTTCCACTTTGCTGGCGCGCAGCACATTCAGCGGATTGATGAAGTTGGGTAACCAGCGTGTCTGCCTGCAGGAGACGCAATACGGCTGAGACCCATCGGCATCGGTTGTGAAGTTGCATGCCGCCCCTTCGTTGCTGCGATTGCGGCACATGCGCAAGTGCTCGAACCTTTTGTCGAAGTGGCTGGATACAGGCTCCCAGATGCCTGGCTGAGTTTGCGAGGGTGCCAGCGCGGCCATGTGCATGCGCTCTGGCACAAAAGCCAGCGTAGAGCCGCAATGCACACAGGTTGTGCTTTCAAAAAACACCAGGTGCCCGCAGTGGTCGCAAGTAAAAGTACGCATGGCACCAGCTTAGCGAGGATTGCGCATAAATAGAAATGCCGGCCCATATGGGCCGGCATTGCTTGAGGCAGTGGTCAAAAGCAGCAGACAGCTGCCTGCTGCGTGATCAAGGGCGAACCACGATGCTGTTGCGAACAGCGGTTACACCTTTGACATTGCGGGCAATGGCTTCGGCGCGGTCTTTTTCAGCCTGGCTCTTTGCAAAACCGGACAGCTGTACCGTGCCTTTGAGTGTCTCCACGCTGATAGATGTGGCCGCTACGGATTTGTCTTCCGCAAATTTGGCTTTCACCGCAGTGGTGATGCCCGCGTCATCAACATACGAGCCTACGGTCTGCTGGTTGCGGGCTACGGAGCAACCTGTGGCTCCAATGATGGTGACGCCAACCAAAGTAGCAAAAGCGAGAGCACGTGTGGTTTTATTCATAGCAAGCCTTTAAGTCTTAGTTTTAGATCGGTGCGCAAAATTTAACTCCCCCTGGCATGCGCACCCTCTGCGCCATGGGTTGGTTCAATCCCGAGATATTTAGCGGCGGCGGCCCATCAAGAAGGCAGCAGCAACGGCTGCGCCAGCGGCGGCGGCCATCAAGATGGATTTACCGGGCTGCTCTACGACGTAGCGCGTCGTGCTTTGAGCAGCTTGTTGAAACTGCTTGCGGGCGCGCTCAGAGCTTTCGGCACAAAAATCAATGCTTCGATTGCAAAACTCCTGAGCGCGTAAAGACAGGTCATCAATGGCTGGGCTGAGTTCTTTTTCTACCGCTCGCATGCCATCTTGTGCTTTTTCAAACGCATTGCTCGCTGCTTCTCGAGTGGTCTTGACAGCCTCTTTGGCCGATTCGCTGGTTTGTTGAGCGAAGTCCTGTGCGCTTTTTCTGGCTGTTTGTGCAGCGTCTTTGACGGCTTCTGCGGTGGTATCTGCTGCTTCGGTCAGCTTTTTCTTGGCGTCTTCAGTTTGGCTCATATCAAGTTGTCCTTCTGTGTTGAAAAGTGCAAATCAGTGATTTGCAGCTGACGTTCTCAGGCTTAGCCTTTCTTTTTGAGCAGGCTCATCACAAAAGTGATGACGGCCATAACGACAAAGACAAAGAACAAAATCTTGGCAATACCGACTGCGCCTGAAGCGATGCCGCCAAAACCAAAGATGGCAGCAATCAAGGCAATGATGAGAAATACGACGGCGTAATGCAGCATAGTGAACCTCCTCTAGGTGCTGGTCATTGCGTGCTTTGAATAGAGCTCGCTAACCAATGCTTTGACTGTAGAGAAGCTGGTGCAAGCTGTGTGACAGTACCGGGGGCGGTTTTTTGTAAGCATGCAGACTGACATGCATGTGCGCGCAGGCCTACAGATGGCTGGCGCTGTGTTTCTGTCAGGTGAGCAATGCCATGGGCAGCGAAGCACAGGAAAAGCGAGCAATGAAAGTGCTCGCGTCCTCAAAAACACCAAGGGGGCGCAGATTGCGCCCCCTTGGTCAGGCCACAAGCGGCGCATGTCTGGCAATGCGCTGTGGCCCAGGACAAGCCTAGATTAAGCCGGTGTGAGCGTTTCTACTGCGGTGGTGCCAACCGGAATCACCGCAGAGACGGTGGTGCCTTCTCCAATTGCTGAGTTGATGGTCAGCCGGCCTCCGACTGCTTCTACACGGTGGCGCATACCTGCCAAACCGTGCGAGTTGGGCCGGATGGATGCCAGATCAAAACCCTCGCCATTGTCCTGAATCTGTACAGCGACATAGGTGGGGTATTTGTGCACGGTGACCTGAATTGCGGTGGCCTTTGCGTATTTGCCGATGTTGGTGAGCGATTCTTGCACCAAGCGGTAAATGGTCAGCTCGGTGGCGTCCGGCAGTTCTACCGCCTCGAAGTTGGCTTCCATGGCAATGCCACTGCGCTGTGCAAATTCAGAAGTCAGGATTTCAAGCGAAGTGGGCAGCCCCAGGTTGGCCAAGGAGGAGGGGCGCAAATCTTCCACAATGCGGCGCTTGAGCGCAATGCCGCTGTTGAGCGTTTCTGTGAGGTGCTTGATGCGGTCAGTCACTTCCGGATTGAGCATGTCGATTTTTGATTTCAGCCGCGCAACATCCAGCTTGGCTGCTGTGAGTAATGCACCCAGCTCGTCGTGCAGCTCGCGTGCCAGGTGACCTCGCTCGTCTTCACGCACTTGCTGCAAATGGTTGGCCAGTTCTGTCAAGGTGGCAGTACGCTCGCGCACCAGTTGCTCCAGGCGGCTGCGTTCTTCCAGCTGCAAGGCTTGCTCGCGTTTGTGCAAACGCTCGACCATGTTGTGTTGACGCAGGTACAGATAAAACGCCAAGAGACCGATGAGGGTGACTGTGGTGACGCCCACGCGAGCCAGGAAAACCGAAGATTTCACGTTCTGGTGATAGGCGTTGGCCTCTTGCGTTTCCAGCGCAACCAGCTGGTGCGAAAGCTCCCGGATATTGCCCATGTCCTTGTTGCCCATGTCCGTGAACATCACAAACTTCAGGGCATCTGCGTTGCCTTCACGAAAAAGGCGCAAGCTCAAATCCATTTCTGCAGTTTTGCGGCTGATGCTGCGTGACAGAGGCACGAACAATTTCATGCTCTCAGGTGAGCGCTGCAGCAGCGTGCGGATGCGATCCTGAGACTGGTTGATGCTTTTGATGGCATCGTTGTATGGTTGCAGGTAGTTCTCGTCTCCCGTCAAAAGGAAGCCACGTAAACCAGTTTCTGCATCCAGCATTTCTTTCATGAGTGAGCTAACGGCATTGCGCGTGTCGTATGCATGCGTCAAGTTGGTGAGCGATTGATTCGTCTGCTTGTAGCCATACTCATTGATACTGATCATGAGACAAGCTGCCAAGATGGCCAGTGGCAAGCTGATTGCCATACGGCGCAATTTCGTCCAGTTCACATTGATTCCTCCAGCAAGTTCCCAGTTTGGTACAGATATTCTGCATAATCAAGTTTGCTTTGAGACAGGGTTACCGCTGTGTGCCGCAAACATATGTCTTGCGAAACTAGAAAATCTAGGGATTCGTCCCATAACACGAAGAGAGGCTTCGATGATCAAAGTAGGTATCGTGGATGACCACGCCATCGTGCGCTCAGGTTTGCGCCAGTATTTGTCTGAACACGTAGATCTGCGTGTCGCAGGAGAGGCCAGCAATGGCCGTGAAGCCATTGATCTGGTACGTCAACAAGACATTGATGTTTTGGTGATGGACTTGTCCATGCCAGGTCAAAGTGGCCTGGATGCGCTGGCCATGCTGCGTGCCAAGGCGCCAGACATGGGCATCCTGATTTTGAGTGGCTATCCCGAAGAGCACTATGCAATCAATTTGATTCGCCAGGGTGCAAGCGGCTACTTGAACAAAGAGTGCGAGCCCAAGGAGATTGCCGAGGCTATTCGCACCATTTCTCTGGGGCGGCGTTACCTGACGCCCACGGTGGCTGATCTGCTGGCGCAGCAGCTCAATCGTAAAGATGATGCGCCCCCCCATGAGCAGCTGTCCGAGCGCGAGTTTCAGGTGTTCTTGAAACTGGCTAAGGGTGAAACAGCAGGTGATATTGCCAAGTCGCTGTCACTGAGCGTCAAAACAGTCAGCACGTACCGCACGCGTTTGATGGAGAAGATGGCGCTGTCTTCCAACAGCGATCTGACTTACTACGCATTGAAAAACAAATTGATCGATTGATCTTTTTACATTTTCAAGCATAAAAAAAGCTGACGGAAGTCAGCTTTTTTTATGCTTGAAAGAAAACCCGGTCACGTCATTTCCATGCAGAAATCCAGTAAAGCATCAATTTCATTGGATTTATCGAAAATAGCATCCACCCCCAGCTCTTTGCAGCGCTGGCGTACATCCAGCGTGGCGTAATTGCTCAGCACAATCACGCGCTGACCAGGTTTGCGGTTCTGGCAGGCAGCCACGACGCCCAAGCCACTGCCCTGGCGCAAAAACAGATCGACGATGGCCAGGTCCCAGTGGTTGTGCGGGTCTGTCAGCCAGGCAATGCCTTCTGCTTCCGTTTCTGCATAGCCGATAGCGTTGACATCCGAGAGTTCAAGCAAAGTCTCGATCAAGTTTTCGCGAATGGTGGCGTTGTCTTCCACGAAGAAAGTTTGGAGAGTCACAGTGGGAATAAATCAATGAAGTGCAATGGCATCGGGGAGACAGTGCTTAAATTTTGCATGTCCCTGTGACTGGTGTTTGTAGTCAATAGCCTACTTCTGGTTACAACAAACGATGCATTCGGGATTGCGGCTGGTACGCATGCGCGACCACTCCATGTTCTTTCCGTCCAACATCAACAACTTACCTGCCAAAGACTCACCAACCTGTGCAATCAGCTTCAAAGCCTCGGCCGCTTGCATGCACCCAATAATGCCGACCAAAGGTGCAAAGACACCCATGGTGGAGCACTGTACTTCTTCAAAAGTTTCTTCGGGTGAGAACAGGCATGCGTAGCAGGGTGATGTTTCCTTGCGTGGATCAAACACCGTAATCTGGCCATCGAAACGAATGATCGCTCCAGCAACCAGAGGGGTTTTGTGTTTGACGCACGCGGCATTCACAGTTTGCCGCGTTTGGTAGTTATCACAGCAGTCCAAAACGACCGTAGCCTGTGAGACAAGTTCATCGAGCAACGCGGCATCTGCATGCTGCTCGATGCAGCGCACGGTCACTTCGGGATTGATGTCGTGCAGCGCTTGCGCTGCAGAGTGCACCTTGGGCTGGCCCACACGAGCGGTGGTGTGGGCAATCTGGCGCTGCAAATTGGTCAGATCGACGCTGTCATGATCGACCAGGGTGATGTGGCCCACGCCTGATGCAGCAAGGTACAGTGCAGCCGGAGAGCCTAAACCACCTGCACCAATGATGAGTGCGTGCGCATCCAGCATGGCTTGCTGGCCTTCGATGCCAACTTCGTCCAGCAGGATGTGTCGTGAGTAGCGCAGCAGTTGTTCGTCGTTCATGGTGGTTCCATGAAAAAAGCCGGGCACAAGGCACCCGGCTGTTAAAGAAAAAGAGAGTGGCTGGCGCTTGTCCTACTTAGGTTTCAATATGAATTGACTTTTAAAACTAAGCTGGTTGTGCGATAGCTGCTATCTCTATTTATTCGTCTTTGTCTTTTTGCTCTGGAGGGCGTTCAGTCAAAGTCTTGCTGACTTTGACTGGCAGACCTTTGAGCTGGTTCAAAGCTTGTTGCAATTGAAAGTCTTTGGCAGAGCCAAACTCAGGCAGGCGACGTTCAGCGATGGGCTTTTTAGCATCTTCTTCCAGGCGCTTTCGGGCTTCTTCGCGCAGTTTTTCGCGGGCTGCAGCAGCTTCGCTTTCGGCGGTGGCATCACCGTTGCCCAAGTGCTTTTCCAGATCGGCTTCACGCATGCGAAGGGCTGCGTAGACATCGCCTTCTGCTGTTTCGTCCACCATGATGTTGGGCACAATGCCCTTGGCCTGAATGGATTTTCCGCTCGGCGTGTAGTACAGCGCTGTGGTGAGCTTCAGGCCCGTATCTGGGCCTAAAGGGCGCACGGTTTGTACCGAGCCCTTGCCAAACGACTGGCTGCCCATGATGGTGGCGCGCTTGTGGTCTTGCAAAGCACCTGCCACGATTTCGCTGGCAGAGGCCGAGCCTTCATTGACCAGCACCACCAATGGCACTTTTTTCAGTGCAGCAGGCAAGCGCTTGAGCGGATCACCATTGCCACGGCGTGCATAGAACTCTGGCGCAGCTTTGAAGACGGCTTTGCTTTCTTCCAGCTGGCCGTCCGTGCTGACCACGGTCACGCCTTCCGGCAGGAATGCGGCAGAGATGGCGACAGCGGCATCCAGCAAGCCACCCGGATCATTGCGCAGGTCCAGCACCACGCCCTTGATGTTGGGGTCTTCCTTGTACAGCTCTTCAACCTTGCGCACAAAGTCATCCACGGTGCGCTCTTGGAACTGGCTCAGGCGTACCCAGGCGTAGCCGGGCTCGATCAGCTTGCCCTTGACCGACTGGGTCTTGATTTCTTCGCGCGTGATGGTCACGGGGAAGGTGCGACTTTCGTCCTTGCGGAAGATGGTCAGCTCGACCTTGGTCTTGGGCTCACCGCGCATGCGCTTGACGGACTCATTGAGTGTCAGTCCCTTGACAGCGGTGGAGTCGATCTTGGTGATCAAGTCACCGCTTTTCAGACCGGCGCGGTCAGCGGGAGAGCCTTCGATGGGAGAGACAACTTTGATCAAGCCGTCTTCCTGTGTGATCTCAATGCCCACGCCCACGAAGCGACCCGAAGTGCCTTCTCGGAATTCCTTGAAAGACTTCTTGTCGAAATACTGGGAGTGGGGGTCGAGGCTGGAGACCATGCCAGAGATGGCGTCGGTGATCAGCTTTTTGTCGTCCACAGACTCGACGTAATCGGTCTTGATGATGCCGAACACAGCCGACAGCTGCTGGATTTCTTCCAGAGGAAGGGGCGAGATGCCGCCGCGCGCAACGGTTTGCAGTGACACCGTGGTCAGTGCCCCCGCTAAAACGCCCAACGAGACCCATCCAGCAATTTTGAGTTTTTGGCTCATAGAGACTTTAGTTTTTACCTGCGTCGACAAATATACACGGCGCTGCCTTGCAGGTGGTGCGTTAAAGACGCAACCACCCGTAGACAGGAAGGGTGTTACACCTTGCCTTGGGCTGCAACGGCGGCGGCAGCCTTGGCTGCAGCTTGTGCATCACCCAAATAGTAGCTGCGGATGGGCTTCAGGTTCTCATCGAGCTCATACACCAGTGGAATACCGTTGGGAATGTTGACACCAACGATAGCGTCATCGGCGATATTGTCCAGGTACTTCACCAGTGCGCGGATCGAATTGCCGTGGGCGGCCAGCACGACACGCTTGCCTGCCTTGATCTGGGGCGCCAGTGTTTCGCTCCAGAACGGCACCACGCGGGCCACGGTGTCCTTGAGGCATTCAGTCAAAGGGATTTGTTCGGGCTGCAGGTGAGCGTAGCGGCGGTCGCCACGCTCGCTGCGTGGGTCGTTGGCCTCCAGCGCTGGTGGCGGCACATCGTAGCTGCGACGCCAGACCAGTACTTGCTCTTCACCGTATTGCTTGGCCATGTCGGCCTTGTTCAGGCCCTGCAGGCCGCCGTAGTGGCGCTCATTGAGGCGCCAGTCTTTGTTGACGGGCAGCCAGGTGCAGTTCATCTCGTCCAGTGCGTACCAGAGGGTGTGAATAGCGCGCTGCAGCACGGAGGTGTAGGCCACATCGAATTCATAGCCGTCAGCTTTAAGCAATTGACCGGCCTTTTTGGCCTGGGCGATGCCCGTGGGCGTCAGGTCAACATCGGTCCAGCCGGTGAAACGGTTTTCAAGGTTCCAGGTGGACTCACCGTGGCGGATCAGCACGAGCTTGTACATGGCTTCTTTCTGCACAACAACACAAAGGGGAAAGGGTGTAGCCTGCTATTTTAGGCTGTGCGCCGGCTCTGTATAGCTTGCTTTGTCAGGGGCGTTGGCAGTGCCCCTAAAATTGCACGCTTTGCCAACCCAAGGACTGACGTGACTTTCATTGTTGAAAACTGGTATTTGATTTTGCTGGCGGTGGTCACAGGTGGCCTGTTGCTGGTGCCTTCGCTCAAGGGTATGGGCAATGGTTCGCTGCAGCCCAATGAGGCTGTGGCCAAGATCAACCGCGAAAAAGCGGTGATCGTGGATGTGCGCGAACCCGAGGAATATGTGAAGGGCCATATTGCCAATGCCAAGAACATTCCTCTGGCACAGCTGGACGAGCGCCTGCCCCAGATGGCCAAGAACAAGGCCCTGCCTGTGGTGCTGGTTTGCGAGAAGGGTGCCCGTGCGGTGCGCGCTGAAGCCCAGGCCAAGAAGCTGGGCTATGAGCATGCGCAGGCACTGGCCGGTGGCATGAAGGCCTGGCGCGATGCGGGCCTGCCTGTCACTAAAGCTTAAGCAGGTCAGTTTTTTTCAACTGTCCTACCATTAAGGGGTTGCAAGACCCCTTTTTTTGCAGCCTTCATTTTTGACTCACAAGGATTCCTGTCATGCAAGCCGTGAAGATGTACACCACCGCCGTCTGCCCTTACTGCGTGCGCGCCAAGCAAGTGCTCAAGTCCAAGGGCGTGGAGCAGATTGAAGAAATCCGCATCGACGTGGACCCTGCTGCCCGTGCTCAGATGATGGAAATTACAGGCCGCCGCTCGGTGCCGCAGATTTTTGTGGGCGACACCCACGTGGGCGGCTGCGATGACCTGATGGCACTGGATGCCAAAGGCGAGCTGCTGCCTTTGCTCAACGCCTGATTTTTCTGTGCAGGCTGCATGCCTGCATAATGATCGGCTTAAGTGCCCGCTGCCGCAGCCACTGCCAGCGGGCCTTTTTATGATCGCCTGCTTTGCGTAAGAAAGACTGACACCATGTCCGAACAAGCTACTCCCGTCTTCCAGATTCAACGTGTCTATCTGAAGGACCTGTCGCTGGAGCAACCCAATTCGCCCGCTATCTTGCTGCAGCAAGAACAACCCAATGTCGACATCCAACTGGGCGTGGAAGCCACTCCAGTGGCTGAAGGCGTGTTTGAAGTGGCTGTGACGGCCACCGTGCAAACCAAGATCGAAGACAAAACCTTGTTCCTGGTGGAAGCCAAGCAAGCCGGCATTTTCGAAATCCGCAACATCCCAGAAGAGCAGATGGGTGGCGTGATTGGCGTGGCTTGCCCTCAAATCGTGTACCCATACCTGCGTGCCAGCGTAGCCGACATCGTGACCCGCGCTGGTTTCCCGCCTGTGCATTTGGCTGAAATCAACTTTCAAGCCATGTACGAGCAGCAAAATGCCGCCGCCGCCGGGCAAGTTGAAGGCACCGTGCAGTAAGCCACTGTCACACAGCCAGCCTGTGGGCATGCTACAAAAGAGGTTCCGCTTGCGGAGCCTTTTTTTATGCATTTTTAGCCTCTGAGGCTTGATGAATCAGCGTTAAAAGCTATGAATTTAATTGTGATTGGTGCTGGTGCCTGGGGCACAGCACTGGCGATTGCAGCGGCGCGCCACAGTGCGGGCCACCACGTCACGCTGTGGGCGCGCGATAGCCAGCAGGTGCAGGAGATGCAGGCGGCAGGCAGCAATGCCCGCTATTTGCCGGGCATGGCATTTCCTGCGGCGCTGCAAGTCAGCGCGGCGCCATTGGCGCAAGCCGTGCAGGGTATGGAGCTGGTCATTGTGGCTACGCCCATGTCTGCACTGCGCAGCACATTGCAGGCCCTGGCTGATGCACATGTCACGGTGCCCGTGGCATGGCTGTGCAAAGGCTTTGAAGCTGTGCCTGCCGGACACAGCGGCGTGGGTCTGATGCCGCATGAAGTGTGTGCACAGGTGGCGCCGCAGCTAGCCAGCGGTGCCTTGAGTGGCCCCAGCTTCGCGCAGGAAGTGGCCAATGGCCAGCCGACGCTGCTGGTAGCGGCCAGCCGGCATCTGCTGGTGCGCCAGGCCTTGTTGCAGGCATTTCACACGGGCCCGCTGCGCTTGTATGCCAACGAAGACATCGTGGGCGTGGAAGTGGGCGGTGCTGTCAAAAACGTGATGGCGATTGCTGCAGGCCTGTGCGATGGCATGCATCTGGGTCTGAACGCACGGGCGGCCTTGCTGACGCGCGGACTGGCAGAGATGACGCGTCTGGGTGTGGCGCTGGGTGCCAAGGCCGACACCTTCATGGGCCTGAGTGGCCTGGGGGATTTGATGCTGACGGCCACGGGCGACCTCTCGCGCAACCGCAAAGTGGGGCTGCTGCTGGCTCAGGGCATGACGCTGGCGCAGGCCGTAGATTCGCTGGGGCACGTGGCCGAAGGGGTGTACAGCGCACGCACCGTGGTGCAGCGTGCACAGGCCGCTGGCGTAGAGATGCCGATTGCCGCCACCGTGGTGCAGTTGCTGGATGGCCGCATCAGCCCGCAAGACGCGGTGCAGCGCCTGATGGCGCGAGATCCGAAAAGTGAAGGTATATAAAAAATGAGCTACTTTCGCAGGTGTACAAAGGTTTTCAGATACTTTTGTATTTGAAAACCTTGCTGGATAAGCGCTGGTAGCTATAAAGATAAAAAAGGAGCCCTGAAGGCTCCTTTTTTAATGGGGTACACGGGGCGCGTTAAAGGTCCAGCTCCAGCGCCAGCAGCTCTTCCACGGTCTGGCGGCGGCGAATCAGTTGTACCTTGCTGCCATCGACCAGTACTTCTGCAGCCAGCGGGCGGGTGTTGTAGTTGCTGGACATGGACGCGCCATAGGCACCCGTGTCGTGAATGACCAGCAGGTCGCCCACCTGCGCATCACCCAGCGTGCGGGGCAGTACCACGCCGCCGTCGCCCTGGGTGAATACGTCGCCAGACTCGCACAGCGGGCCTGCTACCACGCTGTCACGCACGGGCGGCAGTACGCCCGCGCCACGGCGCTGGATGTGCATGCCGTGGTAGCTGCCGTACATGCTGGGGCGCATCAGCTCGTTAAAGCCGGTGTCCACCAGGGTGAAGTGGTTGTTGCCTGCGTTCTTGGTGGCGCGCACGGTACCCAGCAGCACGCCTGACTCGGCCACCAGAAAGCGGCCGGGCTCCAGCTCCAGAGCCAGCTTGTGGCCGATGATGACTTCTGCCTGCTTGCGCGCGGTGTCCCACAGACCAAAGTAGTGGTCGGTGTCGATGGTGGCATCGCCTTCACGGTAGGGGATGGACAGGCCGCCGCCCGCCGAGATGGCTTGCAGGTCATGGCCATGCTCTTTGGCACGCTTGACCAGCGCCACCATGGCACCGCAGACCTCTTGCAGGTGCGAGTAATCCACCCCTGATCCAATGTGCATGTGCAGGCCAGCCAGATGCAGGCCGTGCTGGGCAATGGCATCCAGCGCTGCCGTCAGATCGGTGTGCCAGATACCGTGCTTGCTGTGCTCGCCGCCCGTGTTGGTCTTGTTGCTGTGGCCATGGCCAAAGCCGGGGTTGATGCGCAGCCACACACTGTGGCCGGGCGATGCCTGGCCCAGCTGGTGCAGCATGTCAATGGAGCCCGCGTTGACCGGCACTTTGTAGTCGACCACGGTCGCCAGCGTGGCGGCGTCCATCACATCGGCGGTAAAGACGATGTCTGAGGGCTCGCCCCCGGCCACGTAGCCAGCGGCCAGTGCGCGCAGCACTTCGCCGCGCGAGACTGCATCTACCTTGACGCCCTGCTCGCGCATCAGTTTCAAGATGTGGATGTTGGAGCACGCCTTCTGGGCAAAGCGGACGGTGTCAAACGCCTTGAGCTGGGCAATGCGCTCGCGAATCACCTGGGCGTCGTACACCCACAGCGGGGTGCCAAATTCATCAGCAAGGTTCCACAGTTGTTCTGGCGAGAAAGGGCAAGACATGGCTTTAAGTGTTGGATGGCTGCATGCACTGGTTTGACCAGCACTGACAGCCCATAAGGTTGGTAACGGTTGCCATCTTCGTAGGTTTTATGCATTCAGACCAATGCTTATGTTTATTTTGTCTATTCATTTTCGATATGCTTGTGCCATGAATGCGCAACCCACGCCCGCCAATCCAGACCGCATTGCACACCGCCATATCGAGGTGTTTCGCGCCCTCATGCTCACTGGCAGCGCCACGGCGGCAGCGCAGATGCTGTTTACCTCACAGCCTACGGTCAGCCGTGAACTGGCGCGGCTGGAGCAGCTTTTGGGCTACGCGCTGTTTGAGCGCGCACAAAGCCGCTTGCGGCCCAATGCCCGTGCGCTGCGCCTGTGGGAGGAAGTGCAGCGCAGCTGGGAGGGGCTGGATCGCGTGGTGGAGCATGCGCTGGCACTGGGGCAGCCACACCAGGGGCGCATCAGCGTACTGAGCCTGCCAGCGCTCAGCCATGCCTTGCTGCCGGGGGCGCTGGAGCGCTTGCAGCGCAGCCACGGCGCCGTGGCGGTGAGTGTGGCCACGCAAGAAGGGCCGTTGCTGCAGGAGTGGATGGCTGCGCAGCGGTTTGATCTGGGGCTGACCGAGTTGGGCGACGCCCCACCGGGCACCCGCGTGATCGCCTTGCCTGCCATGGATGAGGTGGCGGTGCTGCCCGCAGCCCATCCGCTGGCAGCCCAGCCTGTGCTGCAGGCACAAGACTTTGATGGGCAGGCATTTATCAGCCTGGCGCGTGATGACCCTTACCGTGTGCAGATCGATGCAGTGCTGGCCAGAGCAGGCGTGCAGCGCCGCATGCTGGTGGAAACGCACAGTGCCGTGGCCGTGTGTGCCATGGTGCAGCACGGGCTGGGCGTGGCGATTGTGAATCCGCTGACTGCCCGTGCCTGCGCAGGCGCTGACCTGGTGGTCAGGCCCTTGCAGTTTTCCATACCGTTTCAGGTGCACATGCTGCTGCCCTTGCACCGGCCTGCCGTCCCCGAAGTTGATTGGCTGGTCCAGGCGCTGCAAGCCGAAGCTGCAGCGGCTGGCGGCACCCCGAGCTAGTTTGAAGGGGCCGTGCTGGGCGGTGTCTGCTCGCACCGCCATGGGCTGTGGCGCAGGGTGCGGTTGAAGCCACCCGCCAGCATTGATGTACATGCGCAAACCAGCCCTCCCGCCAGCAAGGCAGCGCTGGCAGACCAGCGCTGCGCTGCGCCACCTAGAGCCACACCGCCGGCGGCCGGGGCCAGATGCATTTGCATGAGCCACAGCGCGGACACCCGGCCCCGCAGTGCATCGGGGGTATGCAGCTGCAAGAGCGCGCCGCGCACGATGTCTGCCACGGTGTCCGCCGCGCCTGCCAGCACCAGCAGTGCCAGCACCCAGACAGCCTGTGTGCTGGCGCCGGCGCTTGCCAATGCCAGCCCCCAGACCACGGCTGCGACGATCAGCAACGCTCCGGGCCGCTGCAAGCGCCGCGTCCAGCCAGAGGTGGCTGCCGCCACCATCGCGCCAGCGGCAGGGGCAGCATGCAGCCAGCCCACCAGCTGGGCATCACCGCCGAGCGACTCCACCCCCAGTTGCGGCAGCAACACCCAGGGCGTGGCGGCAAGGGCCATGACCACATCCAGCAGCAGCAGCCCGCCAACGACAGGGCTGTGCCAGGCAAACAGCAAGCCTTCACGCCACGCTCGCCATGCCGGGGGCGGGCGCAGTGCTGCGGTGTGGGTGGGTGGCGGCATGGAGGGCAGACGCAATAACAGCAGTGGTGTGGCAAGGGCGCCCGCCAGTGCCAGCGTGTAGCAAGCGCTGCTGCCGCCGAAGCTGATCAGTGCAGCTGCCAGCAGAGGGCCGATCAGGCGCCCCAGCTGCTCAGCCAGTGCGCCCAAGGCCCCGGCAGCGGCCAGCTGCTGGGGCGGCAGCAGCGCAGGCACGGATGCCATCAGGGCAGGGGCGCTGATGCCGCCGGTCAAGCCGCTGAGCACGGTGGCCAGATAAATCCACTCCACCTGAGGCGATGTCTGCAGGCTGTTGATCAGCAGCAGCACGACGACGGGTATATAGGCGGCTCTGCCCGCCACCATGGTGGTGCGGCGGTTGACGCGGTCGGCCAAGAACCCGCCCACCATCAGGCCCAGCATGGTGCCAAGGGCCAGACCTACGCCGACACCCGCAACCTTCAGGGAAGATTGCGTGAGGCTCCACACTTGCCATGCCACGGTAATACCGAGAACGCCATACACCACGACGGCAATCACTCGCACCGTATAGAGCCAGCTAAAGCTGGTGTTGCGCAGTGGTGCCAGATCCAGTGCATGCCGCAGCACCTGGGAGTGCCAGGCAGCTGCAGGCTTACTTGCTGGAGGGCTCACTTTTTGCCTTGGACTTGAATTGCGACTCGCTCATGCCATGGCGCCAATAGGCAACGATCAGTTGTTCGTGTTTTTCTAGGCCCTTTTCTTCCTTGGCCCATTGTCGGATGGCCTGTGCGGTTTGAAATTCGGCACCGACCCAGAGGAATTTGCTTGCTGACGGCTCTGGCCAAGTGACCGATCGCAGCGCTGCCTGCAGCAAGCTGCTGCGACCAGCTTCGGTGTCAGCGCGGTGCAACCAGTGCCACTGCAGCCCTGGCGGCGTCTGCACGGCTTGTTCATCTTCTGGGCCCTGAACTTCAGCAAACACATGGCCGCGTGTGTGCTGGGGCAGGCTTGCGGCAATGCGCAGCATGGCGGGAAGGGCGGTGTCGTCGCCAGCCAGCAGCATCCAGTCTGCGGGTGTGGCTGTGCGGCCACCCGGGCCACTCATGCCAATGGTCTGGCCGGCAGTTGCCTGGCTGGCCCAGGCTGAACCGGGGCCAGCATCGGCATGCACTACAAAATCGACATCCATCCAGCCTGCTTTTTCGTCGATCGCCTGAATGGTGTAGGTGCGGACATCCAAGCGTTGATCACCTTCGGGAAATCGCGGCATGCCGCTGCTGGTCAGCGTTGGCCATTGCGGCTCGCTGATGCCGGGCTGGGGAAAGATGAGCTTGCAGTGGATGTTGTCAGGCTGGTCGTAGCGTGCCAGATCATGGCAAGCAAAGCGCACGCGGCGCATATGGGGTGTCAGGTCGCGGATGGAAAGCACACGCAACAGGCGAAAGGCGGGCGGGCGCTGCAAGGCGTTGCCGTCTCCTTGCCACGACAGGGCGTCATCGTCACTGCCCGTAACGTCAAGCACCACGTGCGCCATGATGAGTTTCAGGTCGTGCAGGGCATCCAGTGTGGGGGCAGTAATGTCCAGGTGTATATGCCCTGCCTCTTGCCACAGGCTGCCCAGACCGCCGGCGTAAGAAAGTACCCAGCGTTCTCCTTGCTGGTGTGGTTCCAGTTCGTGTTCTTGCATGTGCTCCACGATGGTGTGAACCAGAACGTGGGCTTGGTCGGAGCGCACGCAACTGTGCGCTTGCAGCGATGTCATCGCAACTCCTGTTGTGCCAATGGCGTAGGGGAAAGGGAAGAAGGGAGCGTAGCCAGACCATCCACCATCACATACATACGGCCTTGCTCGCAGTGGCGGACTCGGCTGTGCACGCCATAAGCAGTTCGCAGCAGCTCAGGGGTGATGGCCAGCTGCGGTGGGCCGAAGGCAAGCAATTGGCCGCCTTGCAGCAGTGCAATGTCGTCGGCCCACTGCGCTGCCAAAGTTAAGTCATGCAAAACCATGCAGACAATGCGCCCTGCACGGGCGAGGGATTGCACGCTGTGCAAGACCTGCCACTGGTGGGCCAGATCCAGCGCACTGACAGGTTCATCGAGCAGCAATACCGGGCAATTGCGAACCACTGCCTGGGCCAGTGCTGCCATTTGGCGCTGTCCACCAGAAAGGCTGCTGAGTGCCTGCATCGCCAGATGGGCAATGCCCAGTTGCTGCAGCACCTGCAGCGACTGCTCCAGTGGCTGGTGCATGTGCAGCCCATGCGTGGCGACCAGTGTGGCTTCCAGCACGGTCATGGTGGTGCCTGGTGGAACGTGCTGCGGCATGAAACTGACCATTTCCGCCCGTGTAGATGGCAAAAGTGTGAGCAGCTCATGCTTGCCGAGCGCTGCGAGACCAGTGGCGGGTATCAATCCCGCCAGCGCACGCAATAAGGTCGATTTGCCTGCCCCATTCGGTCCGACCAAGGCCAGCACGCGACTCGGCTGCAGTGCTGGCAGGGTCAGTCCATGCAGTACAGCGCGCTGGCGGTAGCGAACCGTCAGGTCACGTATTTCCAGGGCTGCGCAAGCGTGTGAAGATGTTGCTTGGCTCATGGCGCATTCCGGGTGCGGTTGAGCACCAGCATCATGAAAACCGGCAATCCCACCAAGGCAGTGATGATGCCAACCGGCAGCAAAACACCGGGTACCGCTGATTTACTGATGACAGACGCCAGGGCCATCAACAAGGCCCCTACCAAGGCACTGGCTGGCAGCAGATGGCGGTGTCCGTCACCGACGAGCATGCGGGCCACATGCGGGCCCACCAAGCCTACAAAACCAATGGTGCCTGCCATGGCCACTGCCACGGCAGCCAGCAAACTGATGCGCAGCAGCGCCCAGCGGCGCAGCTTGGCCACATCGATGCCAAAACTCTGGGCACGTTCTTCGCCCAAGCTCAGGGCCGTCATAGCGCTGGCGGCACGCCAGGTAAAAGGTGTGACGGCTGCAACAACGCATGCCAGCATGGTGACGCTGGGCCAGTCAGCACGGGCAAGGCTGCCCATGCTCCAAAAAATGAGTTGCTGCAGAGCATCTTCACTGGCAACGAATTGCACCAGCGACAGCAGTGCTGCTGCCGCAAAGCCAATCGCAATACCAAAGAGCACCAGAATCTGGGTATTGGTGCCGGGTCGGTTGGCCATCATCTGCAGCAGCGCCAGTGCAATCAACGCAAAGACAAAGGCGTTGCCAGAAACGACCCAGGCCGCAGGCAAGCCCGGGATGCCCCAGTCAAGCACGATGGCCAGTGAAGCGCCCAGTGCAGCTGCTGAAGACACACCCAGCGTAAAGGGTTCAGCCAGTGGATTGCTCAGTATGGTTTGCATCTCTGCACCAGACAGCGAGAGGGCCATGCCGACAAGAACGGCCAGCACCACGACCGGCAAGCGCACTTCCCAAAGAACCACCTGCAGGCTGCGAGGCAGCGTTTCGGGTTGCCACAGGCCATGCACGGCTTGCATAAAACCCAGCGATGAAGGCCCTGTGGTGATATCCAGCAGGATGGCCAGCAGGGTCAAGAGGGCCAGCACAGCGATCAGGCTTCGGCGCCTCCATTGGCTGGCGCGGTAAGCGTGCAGGGCGTGGCTGTTGGAATGGGGGGCGCAGTTCGAGGTGTTCACGGTCGCGGGGCTGCGGTTGCTTGCAGGCTGGTCCAGAAAGTTCCTTGCCAGGGAAACGCCAGAAAGCGCTGATTTAAAGCATCCAATGTCGCTTGGGGGCGGACGTCGGCAAATTCTTCGGGATGGAGCCAGCTGGCAATACATTCCAAATTGACAATCCCCAGACCTCCGTGCCAGATGCCGTGCACGCGGCGATTGCGAATGGCGCGTGTGTGCGAGAGTCCTGTGCGTTGAATGACATGCTGCAGGCTGGAGTGAGCCTGTGACGTGCTCACACCAGGCCCGAGCAGCAGGCCATTGCGTGCCTTTAAATGACCGCCCCCTGTGCCAATATAAATTTCGGGGTCCTGGTCGATGACGTATTCGGTGCTCAGTGTGCCGGCCATGCCTGCAATCAGCTCGCCGCCCATCAGACGGCCTCCCGCCATGCGAACCATATCGCCCAGATTTTTGCCATTTCCCATGGACAGACAGCAAGGTGCCGAGCCTGCATGGGGCTCCATCAGCACCAAGGGCTCAGGTGCTCCGCGGGATTTCAGGCGTTGCACGCCTTCGCGAATACGGTGGACACGTTGCTCTATAAAACTGGCAACTTCTCTGGCGCGTGCCTCATGGCCCGTCAAGATGCCAAACTGAATCAAGCCCTGTGTGGGTTGGGGCTGGCGCAGATCGGGGTTGATTTCAAGCACAGCCACAGGAATGCCTGCTTTTTCCAGGCGTGCCACAGTTTGGGTCGCTTTGGCATAGAAGGCATCCAGCACAATCAGATCAGGCTCCAGGGCGATCAATGACTCGGCATGCAGGCTCTGCGGCCCGTCAATCGCAAGCTGTGCCATATGGTCAAACGCCTTGGTATCAGGCCCGCGTAGCATCTGCAGGCTTTGCGCATCAAGCCGCCATTTGTTCCAGGCAACGACATTGCGCGCAGGCTGCTTGTCCAGCATGGACAGCAAAACAAAGTCATCGGTAGCGCCCAGCACCATGCGTTGAGCCGGTTTGGGCAGTCGTACCGTGCGGCCACGTAGATCGGTAATCTGCAGAGGCTGGCTGCTGGCAGGCGCAACCCCGCTCAGCAGCAGCCCTGCCAGGGCTGCTGTGCTTTGCAGCCACTGGCGCCGCGTGCTGCCGTAGCTGGTGTTAGAACTCGGCATTGACACCCAGCCACAGGCGACGGCCTTCATCTGCCATCCAGTTGCCGTCCAAACCTGTCGTGCGTGTACGAACGTCGACTGGCACTTTGCGGTCAGTGACGTTCAACACGGAAAAGCGTAATGTGGTCGTCTTGTTCAGGCTGTAGTTGCCGCCCAGGTCCAAGGTTGCCGAGCCTTCGCGCTCACGCGTGACACTGGCACCATTGCGAAAGCCCGCATACATGGCTTTGCCGGAATAGTTCAAGCGTGCAAATGTATTGAGTGTGCTGCTGGTTTGCCAATCAAGCTGCGCGTGCAGCATGTGCTTGGGCGTCTTCTCCAGCGGCAATCCATCCAAAGAGGTGCCGTCAAATGCGGTCTCGGTTCCGCCTTGGCGGCGCGACTGGGTGTAGGTATAGCTGGCGTCCAGACGCAGATTGCGTGCCAGCGGCATCTTCACCCCCATTTCCAGCCCTCGAATCTTGACTTCATCGACGTTGTCGTAGACGAACAGATGGTTGGCCAGCGGTGGGACAGGCGATGGCAGACCGGAGTCGAAGCTGACCACCTTGTTCTTGAACTTGGTGTTGAACACGGTTGCCGTCAAAGTGCTGGCCGGTGCCCACTCATAACTAAGGCCAAATTCTTGGGTCAGGCTGGTTTCAGGCTTGAGGTCAGGGTTGCCGCACAACGGGCCACGTATGCCAGAGTTGCCGCCTGTACTCATGCAGTAACCTGCAGTGCTTTGGCGAATGGTGGGCGCTTTAAAGCCTGATGTGATGCCGCCGCGAAAAGTGAGCGCATCGGAGGAGTGGTACACCCCGTACAGACGCGGAGACCAGTGGGTGCCGTGGCGCTCATCATGGTCCATGCGCACGCCGCCGGTTAGCGTGAACTGTTCGGTAATCAGCCAGTCATCTTCTGCAAACAGCGCGTAGTTGGTCAGCGAAACCTTGTCAGTGTTCGTGGGAAACCCTGCTACCGAGGCCTCATTGCTGATGCCTTTGAGGGAGGTGCGCAAAACCTGCCCCCCCACACGCAGTACGTGCTTTTCAAACGGCAGACTCACATTGCCATCCAGCGTAGTGTTGTTTACTTTGCGGTTGCTGTAGAGCGCAGCTTTGGGCCAGTCTTCCAGTTCGCCCTCTTCGGTGTACAGGGCCAATTTGCTTTGACCAAAATCCCATCGTCCGGTGTGGCTGATGCCGTAGTGGTTGCGCGTGTGGCGAACCTTTTTCCAAGCGATCGTGGGGAGTGTGGAGCGTCCAGGTGTTGTTTCTGTCGTAGTGCGCTCAGTGCCCATGTCCAGCACGATTTCTTGGCGGCTGTCGGGGCGTGCAGTCAGCTTGACGCCCAAGTTCTGGTTTTTGCGTCCATAGGCCGTGTCCGCAGACGGATAGAAGTTGCCCGCTTCGCTGCGGTTTTCGCTCTTGCCCCAGATCTGCAGGCCCAGCACATCACTCTGGATAGGGCCTCCCAGCCAGAACTCGCCGTTGCGGGAATTGCCATAGTCATCGTCGCTTTGCAGTGTCATGGCGCCAGCCACGCTGCCACCCCAGCGGCTGGGCACTTTCTTGGTAATGATGTTGATGACACCACCCATGGCTTCAGAGCCATACAGCGAAGACATGGGGCCGCGAATGACCTCAATGCGCTCAATGGCAGACAACGGAGGGAGCAGATTGGATTGAATACCGCTGGTGCCGCGGTTCATGGTCTCGCGGGTGTTTTGGCGCTGACCATCAATCAAGATCAGGGTGTACTCTCCCGGCAGACCGCGGATCACGATGTCCGAAGTGTTGGGGTTGTCGCCCACCAAAGAAACCCCTTGTACGGAGCGCACGGCATCGGCAACTGATTCGTAGTTGCCTTTCTTGATGTCTTCCTGTGTCAGCACGCTGATGGACGCCGGCGCGTCCTTGATGTGCTGCTGCACACCACTGGCGGTGACAACAATCGTGTCCATTTGCGTGGTTTGTTCCTGCTGTGACCATGCAGATGTGGCGCAGGCGACGAGAAGAGCCGTCGTGGCCCAGCGAAAAGGAGCAGCAGAAACTGCATGCTGAAAATTAGTTGTCATGACCATTTGAACCTTGTTACGCGGACGCAAGGGAGGTTTTTCTGGCTGACGCACGCGCGGCGAACCGGGTTTTGCACCTCCGATGTAGCAAGGCGTCATTGCAGCACTGGCCGTGCATCAGGTGTTTTGCGCAAGCGGTGCAAATGTTTGCAATTCAATCGAAATAATTCTTATTTATAAACTTTTGCCTGGCCCTGGCTGCCTGGCATGCGAGTTAGACCTTGCCGCGCACCAGCTTGGGCGACATGCCAAACCGCCGCTTGAATGCTGTTGAGAAATTGGCTGCGCTGGTGTAGCCCGCCGTATGCGCCACCTCAAGAACGCTGCAGCCTGTCTGCTCCAGCATGTGCCTGGCATGGTCTAGGCGCTGTGCTCGGCGATAGTCATCAATGCTGGAGCCATAAATCTGCCTGAACTGGCGTTGCAGGGCGCTGGTACTCAGGCCGACTTCCTGCGCCAGCTCGCCCAGTGAGCGCCAAGCATCATCGCCGCTGTCCAGCAGTTGCTTGAGTCGTGCCAAGCGCTGATGCTCTCGCACACCCAATGCGTGGGAGGAGGGGCGCGCAATCGAAGCAAGCGATTGCAGCGCCTCATGCGTCAATTCCAGCGTACGACTGAGCAGCAACAGTGGCGAAGTACCGTCACGTGCCAGCTGAATGATTTGCTCCGCTACAGCAATCGCCCGGGGAGATGGCTGCCATTGCTGAATCGCCAGCTGCTGGCTGGCGATCCATGTGCGCAGCAACTGCGGCGCTGCCTTGTCTGTTTGGCATAAATCGGCCAGCCACTCGGGCTCCAGACTCAAACTGATTTTGCGCTCGAACTTGCCTTGCTTCCAGCGGCGTCGGAACAGATCGCCAGGGCGTGTATGGATGATGGCCCCACATGCCTGCACTGGCCGGGAGCCGGTGGTGGCCACCTCCATCTTCAAGGCTTGTTCACCGAAAGAGACATCTACGCTGCCCTCTAAAACCACCACAATGTGCAGCCCCGGCTCTGCTGGGGAGCATGTGTTGAGCGTGCGCAGGTCGCGGGCTTCTACGCCATGCAGCAAGATGCCCGGGTGGACTTGCAGTGATTGCAGGTGTCCGGCCAGTAAAGCGTCTTGCGCGGCGGGGCGGATATCCAGAAATTGATAATCGGGACCATTGAAGTCACATGCCCTGAGCGTACCTAGCCGCATCCATCGAGGTTGACTGCGTGCAGAGAGCGGGAGATGTGCGGTCATGGTCAGGCAAAAGTGTCAAAGGCGGCTGGGCCTGCGGGTTATGAATTGAGAATGATTATCAACACTCAATTGTATGCAATGCCTCGATCGAGTACAGAGGTGCGTTTTATTACCAATGCAGCTAAGGCATTTTGTTTTTTGGATTCGCCATGACTTGCCGCTCTTGCCCGCATATTTCAGACCCAGACTTCAACGGATGGGGGGATGCGGTGCCCTGAGCGGGCATGCGCTCTGACATGCGGGTCAGCAGTTTGGACTTTGCACTGGGCTGCGCATCTGCCTATGCTGCAGCCATCGCCCCAGCATGCAGTGATGGCGTGGTTGTGGCTGGCCTTGCACATCTGAACAGGAGACGCAGCATGATTTTCGAGTTCACCGACTCTGAGGTGGCCCAATGCACGTGGGAAGACGGCCGCCTGCAACTGCGTTTTTCTGCTGCCCGTCTGCTCGATGCCAGCGACCTGCGTGCCGATGCAGTCTGGGCACCCGTGCTGCTCACGGCAGAACACGCGGAGCCTTGGGAGACCCTGGAGCCTGCGGCCTGTATGGGGCGTATCCGTCAAGGCTTTGTTCTGCATGCCAGCCAGCGCATTCAAAAACTGCCCATGCCGTGCGAGCTGCAAGGCGTGGTGACCATGGAGCTGGAATTTGAGCAAGGCGGTGTCGTGCATGTGCGCTGCAAGGGCTTGTCCTTGCACCCCTTGCAAGGGGGAGTCGCTGGGGCTTACCAGTGTTAATAGCCTTCAACGCCAGCTAAAACCAGCTAAAAATCAATAACAACCACCCTTGGTAGATCGTTGCTTGGCCTTGTCGTACGTTTGTACTGCCTGTGGCTTCGCGCCTGGTTCCAGCGTAAATCAAGGATTTACTTGGGGGCGCTTCCGACCCTAAGGGTTCAACAGCACCTCTGCGCCCTGGCGTTTGTGAGAAGCGCTGTGACTGGCTGCTTGAAGCTGCTGGTGCTGGGTGATGGCGGCATCAAAGCTTTGCATGAGCTGCTGCCTGCCGACGTGCTCATCGCCCCAGGATTGCAATTGCGCCAAAGCCTGGACCGCAGCTTCAAAACTTGAAAGTTGATCTGGCGCGTGGGCCTTGCGAATCGTATAGCGCCCTTGCAGAGCGCCGTGCAGCTGCAGACGTGGCAGTTGCTGCAAAGCGGGGTTCAGATACAGCATCTTGCGACTTTTTCGCCAGGTGCCATCCAGCACCACCAGGCGCAGTGATGCAGGCTGCCCCAGCCAGTCGCCGGGCAGTGCAGGCGGTGCAGTTACGGGCAACTGCGGATCGGGGGGCGTGGGAGGGTAAAGCAGCACGGGGCGCACGACTGCATCGGTGCTCTGGTCCAGCCAGGGTGCATGCAGCCACGCGTTGAGTTGCTCCCCATCAAAAACTTCACCTGCGTGCAGGCGGCTGCCATGTACGCACAGGTGCAGCAGGCGTGCCGTGTTTTTGGCATGTCCCACTTCCATGGGGTGTTGCAGGATCAAGAGCTGAACCTGGCTGTGCACCGTTTGCACCAAAGGGCATAAACAAGCGCTGTGAGGGCGCAGGCATGCGCTGCAAAGTGGGCGGCGAGAGATGTCCAATTGGGTGGCTGTTTGCGATGGCTGTACGGCGTTGTAGGCCATATCGAATGGCAATTGCTGCCAGCGGGGTATCTGTGCCCGGGTTGGCCGTCCCATTGCGCAGCGGCACAGAACTGCTGCTGCTGGCATGCAGAGCAGTGCGTGCTGCTTACTGCAATCGCCGATTAAGCGTGCTGGTCTGATAGAAACGGGTTTTTTCAACATACATGCTCTGATCGGCACGGTGCACCACCGCTTCCATTGATGCTCCCTGCTGGCCACAGGCTACGCCCATGGCAATGTGGATGGTTTGCCCCGGATAGAACTGGTTGTTCAATTCAAGCAGGGACAGAATCCGCTCTTGCATGGCTTGAGCACCTCGCTCGTCGGTAGCAGGCAGCAGTACCATGAATTCGTCACCGCCGATACGGGCGGCGCAGGCCGGTGCATCCACGGCCTTGGCCAGCACCTCGCCCACCCGTCGCAGCATGGCGTCGCCAGCCGCGTGACCGTGCTCATCATTGACGGCTTTGAGGCCATTCATGTCAATGGCAATCACAGACAGAGGCCATGGCCCTTTGCGCGAGAGCCGGTTGAGCTCTTCCATATAGAAAGCACGGTTGCGCAACTGGGTCAGGACGTCGTGCTTGCCCAGGTACTCCAGATAGGCCTCGGCTTTTTTGCGTGCAGTGATATCAACCAAGGACAGGAGCACCAGGTCCCAGTTTTCCACATGGCTGGACATGACGGCGAACTCCAAGTGGATGTGCAGCGTGTCACCGGTGAGGGAATAGTTCACCACTTCGCGCTGCTGTACCAGCTTGCCGTTCCACAGATCTTGCAACTGCTCGGCAAAGGATTCGTACATCTCGCCCCGAAAAACCTGAGACAGGTTTTGCACCAGCTCGATTTTGCTGCTTGCGTCAAACATCTCCAGTGTTTGCTGGTTAACGTCGATCACATGGATCTCCTGCATGCAGCGCGTGACAAAGTCTGGATGCACTTTCAGGAACGTTCGGAAATCGCTGATGCCTTGGTTGCGAACTTCATCGATCAGCCGCTTGACGGCACTGAAGTCTTCTACCCACAGAGAAACCGGAGAGTGCTCAAAAAGGTCTCGGGCATATTGTTCGCTGCGCTGCAATTGCTGCATGCTGCGCACTTCAGCGGTCACATCCTTGAGTGACACCAGAACGCGGCTCCAGCTGTCTTCATAGCCGGGCAGAACCCGGGCACTGATCTCGACGTTGAGTCTGCGTCCCTGCAGGTCATAGTTCACACTGCGGTTTTCGAAGTGCAGCTGGCCATTCCATAGCGCGAGCAGCTCCGGAACGATGTTGTCTAGCATGTCCCCCCGAAAGACCTCGTGCAGCTTGCTTTTGAGGGTCTCCTGATCGGCTGCCTTGAACAGATCCAGCGTGTATTGGTTGACGCGCAGCACCTGGTAGGACTGGCTGCAGCGCTGCAGGTGCGCCGGGTCTTCTTTTAAAAAAGCGAGAAGGTCTGTGACACCGTCGGCACGCCACTGGTCAAACAATTGTTTGAGACTGCTGTAATCCTCCATCCACAGCGAGACAGGCGCAAGGTCGAACATGTCTTCAAAGTCCAACCCACTGGCAAGAGAAACGGTCATCTTTAACACCTCCGGCGGAAATTATTGCCGACTTCGTGTGGCGTCCATTACAGGGATGCGAGCGGCTGACTGTGGAATTTTCACAGGTTCTCCAGTGGGTGTTGTGCCTGTGTGCAATGATCCCGCACGCTTTCTGTGAACACACACCATTTATCTGCCTATTGCGGAGATGCCGTGCGCAGGCGCTCCCATCTGCTGTCGCCCGCTATGCTTACGGACTGTATGACAGTCGTTTCCCCTCATTTTGTGCAGTTAGATATGGGCCAGCCCTTGGAGGCTGACACTGCCCGCTTGCAACATCATTTTTCCCAGCCTGTGCAGGTACTGCAGGCCGTCGATGCCCCATCACTGAAAACTGTTTTGCAGCAAGTGGAGCAGGCCGCGCAGCGTGGCTACTGGTGTGTCGGTGGTTTGCGTTACGAGGCGGCCAGTGCGTTGCATCCGCAATTGCAGACACAGCCAGCTCAAGGTGCGCTGGCGTGGTTTGCTCTCTTTGAGGCTCCTTCACCAGTCACAACGGATGCACCGCCGCAGCGGACAGCACATTTGCCGCCGCTGCACTGGCAGGCCTCCTGCAGCCGTGAAGACTTCAATGCAGGCATGGACGCCATCCATACAGGCATTGCACAAGGGCGTTACTACCAGATCAATTTCACCAATCAATTGCATGGCAAGGCACAGACCATCGTCGATGGCGCTGCCTTGTTTGCCGCGCTGCAGCGTGCACAGCCAGGTGGGTATGCAATGTCGCTGGATATGGGCCAGGAGCAGGTGGCCTCTGTGTCCCCTGAACTGTTTTTTGACTGGCACCAGCCAGCGCAAGGCCAGGGCCGCATACTGACCCGGCCCATGAAAGGCACGGCGGCGCGGGGGGCTACGGAGCAGGCCGATGCCGCACAGGCGCGGCACTTGCAAACCTCAGTCAAAGAGCGTGCAGAAAACGTGATGATTGTGGATTTGCTGCGCAACGATGTAGGCAAGATTGCAGTGACAGGCACAGTTCAAGTGCCCAAGCTGTTTGCTGTGCAGGCGTTGCCAACGGTGTGGCAAATGACATCGGACGTCACAGCGCAACTGCCTGAGGGTACCCAATTGCTGCAAGTCTTTGAGGCATTGTTCCCCTGCGGCTCTGTGACCGGGGCCCCCAAGCGTTCGGCCATGGAGGCGATTGCAGCACTTGAAACACAGCCGCGCGGTTGGTACTGCGGTGCTCTGGGGGTAGTGCGCCCTGATGGCGCAGGGGGAATTCGCGCTACGTTCAACGTGCCAATTCGCACTGTAGTGGTGCAAGGGCAGGAGCTGCGCTGTGGCATTGGCAGTGGTATTACGGCAGATGCCACGGCCCAGGGTGAGTGGCAGGAATGGCGCACCAAGCGCGCTTTTGTAGAAAGGGTGAGCATGGGCTTTGAAATTATTGAAACCCTGGCGCTGCAAGATGGGTGCTTTCGCCATCTGGCGCAGCATCTGCAGCGCATGCAAGGGGCCGCAGCCCACTTTGCATATCCGTGGAGTGACGAAGCTGTGCAGCTGACGCTGCAGCATGTGGCCGATACCCACCCGTGTGGCTTATGGCGCGTACGGGTGGAGCTCAATGCAGAGGGGCAGTTTTGCAGCAAGGTGCAAGTGTGCAAAGCCCCGCCTCCTGTGGCTTACCTGCAGTGGGCGACAGAGCCATTGGTTGAAGCGCACGGCGAGTTTGTGCGCTTCAAAACGTCACGCCGCATGCACTATGAGCGTTTGGCACCGACTGAGTCTCATGTGTGGGACACGCTGCTTTGGAACGAGGCAGGTGAAATCACGGAGGGCACGCGTGGCAATGTGGCCGCGTTGATCGATGGGCAGTGGGTCACGCCTGCACTGACTTGCGGGCTGCTGGCCGGCGTAGGACGGCAAGAGGCATTGGCGCAGGGGCGAATGGTAGAAGGTGTGATTCGGTTGTCAGATGTTCCACGCGTGCAGCAATGGGCGTTTATCAACAGCCTGCGTGGCTGGATTCCAGCACAGCTGCTGGGCGAGGCACCGCAGCCACTTTGAATGGGTGGATGACCACAAAAAACAAAAGGCCGCATATGCGGCCTTTTTGCTGGGCGATCTTTGCTAATTAAAGCTTGCCCTTGAAGTAGCTGGGCTTGTCCATGTCCACAATGTCCACGCTCAACTGCACTTGCAGCCCTTCTTGCGCAGGAATGACGCGCTTGAGCACGGCAGCAATGCGCTCTGACAGTTCTTTCTTCACTTCTGCGGTGCGGCCAGCCATCAGGCGCAGCTCTACGTGGGCAAAGGCCCGGCCCGCATTGTTCAGGCCAATGCGGTAGTTGCTCAGGCAGGCAATGCGGGTTTTGACATCTGCCTCATCCGTGACGGTGGGGTGTTCGCACACGGCAGCGTTCAATTGCTCCATCAGTGCCGCTTCGTTCAGGCCCTGCAGGTTGTTGGTGTATTCCACGGTCATGTGTGGCATGTTTGTCTCCGTTACTCGTCTTGGTCTTCAAAAATAGGCTCCAGCACCGTTGCGTCAACGGGCTTATAGGCCAAACGCACATAAATGGGCGCATAGGCCTCGGCCTGGGTGATCTCAATGAGGGTTTCTTTGCCCAGCTCCAGCAAGGCAATGAAGGTGACGACCAGCACCGTGCTGCCCTTGCTGGGGTCAAAAATATTTTCAAACTCCACAAAGCGCTTGCCTTGAAGACGCTTGAGGATTTGGCTCATGTACTCACGAACGCTGAGCTCTTCGCGTGTGATGCGGTGGTGCTGCACCAGTTTGGCGCGTTTCAAGATGTCGCGCCACGCGGCTTGCAGCTCGCTGATTTGCACATCGGGAAAGCGCGGCTGCAAGCTTTGCTCAATGTGCACCTGGGCTTTCAGGAAATCACGTCCGTACTGCGGCACCTGGTTGATTTGCTGGGCCGCCAGCTTCATCTTTTCGTATTCCAGCAGGCGGCGTACCAGCTCGGCACGCGGGTCTTCTGCTTCTTCCTCGCCCTCTTTCTTCTTGGGCGGCAGCAGCATGCGCGACTTGATCTCGATCAGCATGGCCGCCATGAGCAGGTACTCGGCCGCCAGCTCCAGGTTGCGGCTGCGGATTTCATCCACATAGCGCAGGTACTGCTGTGTGACCCCCAGCATCGGAATGTCGAGGATGTTGAAGTTTTGCTTGCGGATCAGGTAGAGCAGCAAGTCCAGCGGGCCTTCAAACGCTTCCAGAAAGACTTCCAGCGCATCCGGCGGGATGTAGAGGTCATTGGGCAGTTTGAACAGCGGCTCTCCGTACAGGCGCGCCAAAGCCACCTGATCGACCACATGGGGCATCAGGGCGTCGCTGCTGTCTGCACTGGCAGATTCAGGCAGCGTGGCTTCGGTGGTCTCGGAAGAACTTTCGCTCATTCAATCATTTAAATAAGAGCGCCCAGCGCTTGACTGGCAAGGGCTGGGCAGTGAAAACGTTGAAAAATGTTTTCAGCCGTTGTTCTGGTAAACGTAGGGTTTTTGGGCCACGCTGGCTTGGGCGGCATCTTCCTGGACTTCGTAGTTAACGTTCTTGTCCCACAGCAGGGCACGACCAGCCAGTTGCTGCGCTTCCAGCTGGGGGTTGTCCTTTTTCATCTGTTCGATGAATTGGGTGACTTCGGATGTGTAATGGGGACGGGCAAAGATAGACATGGACTGGTAACCTCTCTAGATCGTCGATTCTACCGGGACACTGTCCATGAACCTACTTCAGCGTGCCACCGCCATCGTGGCTGCGATGGCCACCAGCTTTTTGACTTTGGTGGGCTGCGATCAGCAAAAGATCAATGAGCTGGAGGAAGGCCTTTCCACCGAAGTTGAGGTGCGCAAAGCATTTGGAGAGCCAGAAACCATCTGGCCTGAGGCCGATGGCTCACGCACATTTGAGTACCCACGCCAGCCCATGGGCCACCGCAATTACATGATCACCATCGATTCAGCGGGCGTCATGACAGCGCTGCGCCAGGTGGTGGCGCCCCATGTGTTTGAGCAAATTCAGCCTGGAATGACGCAGGAACAGGTGCGCCGCATGCTGGGCAAGCCTGCCAAGCGCATGACTTACGCGCTCAAGCAAGAAACCGACTGGGACTGGAACTGGATAGATCCACCCAACCGTGAGATGGAATTTACGGTGACCTTTGGCGAGCACGGCACGGTCAAGCGCACAGCCAGCCGCGAGAAAATGCCCCAAGGCGATCGTTGATGTCGCGGTGCGCAGACAGTCTGAAAGACCGGATAGTGCTTTAATTGCTGCGCTGCAGCAATTTTGTGTCAGCGCCCTATCTGGGTGCTGCGTTGTGTGAAGTGCGCAATGAGACTCACCGTCTGATGGCGCATTTCTTGCTTTGAGCATTGCAGCATTAATGTTCGCGTTGCCGGCCACAAGCCAGCCTTGCAAAAAACCGGTATCCGCCATGAGCACCACCACTGAGCCCGAGCTAAGCCCCCCCCTTTCTGTTGTCACCCCCCAGGTGGTCAGACACGGCACCTATGAAGATGCGCAGGCCCTGTTTTCGGGTTCGCTCTTTGTCGGCATCACCATGATGATGTATGCCCAGGCCGGGCTGCTGACCGGCAGCACCGCCGGGCTGGCTTTCGTGCTGCACTACGCCACAGGGCTGTCATTTGGCGGCATCTACTTTCTGATCAATATCCCGTTTTACTGGTTTGCGTGGAAGTATGTGGGCAAGGAGTTCACGGCCAAAACGTTTCTCTCGGTGGCGCTGCTGTCGCTGATCACGGAGCTGGGCCCACGGCTGATCCACATTGACTATCTGCACCCCGCTTTTGCTGCCATTGCCGGGGGCCTGCTGATGGGGACTGGGGTATTGTTTCTGGCGCGCCACAAATCAAGTCTGGGCGGGGCCACCATTGTCTCGCTGTATGCGCAGGACCGATGGGGCATTCCTGCGGGCAAGGTGCAGATGGCCATCGATTGCGTCGTGGTGGCGCTGGCGTTGTGGGTGGTGCCGTTTGAGCGGGTAGCGTGGTCAGTGCTGGCAGCTGTTGTGATGGGCATTTTCCTGTCGGTAAGCCACCGCCCCGGGCGCTACCAAGGCAAGTAGTCTGGACAGCTTTTGGTGCTTTGTGCATCCGTCTTCAAAACCAGTGGGGCGCATCTTCGTAAAAAAGCCCCGCAGGCATGGCCAGCGGGGCTTTTTGCTGCACGCGTGAGTCGTCAGCCTACTGCAATGGTTTTCTTGGCGGTCAGCGTCTGGCCCGCGTCGTCTTTCCACAGGAACGTCAGATCGCCACTTTGCTGGGCTTTGAACGTGAACTCGATGTACGGGTTCTGGGAGATGGAGATACCCGGATCCCAGGTGAAAATCAATTTACCAGCCATCTTGGCTTCAAAGTGGCTCATCAGGTTGCGGGGGCGCACCTGGCCGGTGGCCGGGTCGGTACGCAAGCCGCTTTCCATAACGTGTTCCATCTGCGCGCGTACACGCAAGATGTCACCCTTGGCGGGTTTTTCATTGCTCACCCAGATGCGGGGAGGTTTGTTCATGCTCATGGAATACCTCCTTACATGCCGCAGCCGCTGGCGGCCACGGTCACCGCTTGCTTGGCCACCAGTACTTTGCCGCTTTTCATGCGGGCCAGCGCGTGGATGGTCTGCGACTGCGTCAAGCGCACGCGCACCGCAGCTTCTGCCGCACCGGTATCCACCGTCAGCAGCACCCGGCATGCCAGTGGCGAGGGGTTGAGGTCGGCCAGCACAATGATTTCTTCGCACCACTCTTGTTCAGTGATGGGCAAGGTGACCTTGACTTTGACAGGCACTGCGCTGGGGTTATCAGCCAGTACAGGCAAATCCAGGTGCAGGCCTTCGGTCAGCGGTGTAGCGCTGCCGATGAACCGTTCCATGGTTTTCTTGAACTCCGCAGGGTTGGGTGCCAAAGGGCCCACGATGGGCGTCTTGGCCTGGGCCATTGCGCTGCTGGGCAGTGCCAAAACCGCTCCGGCGGCGGCCGCGCCTGCCACCATGTGGCGGCGCGTCAGGGTCGGGGTATATGCAGGTGTCATGTCTTAGATACCGAGGAAATCGCTGAATTTTCCATTGATCCAGGCAAAGTCTTCCTTGACCAGGTCAGGGGTGCGTACATCCATGTCGATCTGGGTCTGGTTGACTTGGCCATTGGCATCGACCTCGTACTCGAACTTCACAGAGATTTCTTCCTGTGGGTCGCCATTGACCATCATGTAGCACAGGTTGTCTGGCAGCAAAGGCGTCACTTCCTGGCCCGCAACGCGTTGCGAGATGTTCTTGGCGACGATCTTGCCAATGAAGTTGGCCACGTGGGCGCTCTTGGGGTAGTGACCAAACTGGGGCGAAATGGCACCCATCAAGTCACCCACAAAGTACACGCTGTTGTCGGTTTTGGCCGTGAAGTAGCGCACATCCATGTCGGCCCAGCCAGTGGGCTTGCCATCAGGTGTTTTGCCGATCAAGTCAGCTGCCCAGACCATGTCTGCGGCCTGGTGCGGAGGCATCAGGATGGCATCGTCAAATTTGAACTCGCCCGCAGCAGTTTTGATGCGCTTGTTGAAAGGGTCGACCTCTTGCACACGGGCATTGGGCACGTGCGTGATGATGTCCGGGTACAGCTCGTCAAACGCCTGCTTGTAGCCTACGCCGATGGGGGCAATCTTGGGCTTGGGGTCCAGAATCAAGATCTTTCCGGGGATTTTGTTTTTCTTGATGTGCCAGGCAATCAAGCATGCACGCTCGTAAGGCGAGGGCGGGCAGCGATGCGGTGGTGGTGGCAGGGTCATGACCAGCGTGCCGCCCTTGAAGTTCTTGACTTTGCTCTTGAGCGCCAGCATCTCCTGGTTGGGGATGTAGGCGTTGGGGAAGTGCTGGCGGGTGTATTCAATGGCGCGCTGGTCGTTGCCAAACCAGGCTTCATAGTCGTTGCGGATACCTCCGGACAAGATCAGGTAGTCATACTCGATCAGGCCATGGGCGGTGCGCACCAGCTTCTTGTCGCGTTCAAAGCCTGTGACTTCGGTCTGCACCAGTTTGTAGCCGTATTTGATGGCCGGGTGCAGCATGTCGCGGTTGATGAAATCGGTGTTCACGATATCGATCAGCCACTTGTTGCTCATGGGGCCTGACCAGAATGTGGGGTTGCGCTCCAGCAAGATGACATCCGAGTTGGGGATCAGCTCGCGCAGATACCGTGCCGCAGTCATGCCGCCCCAGCCACCACCGCAAATCACAATGCGTGGGCCTTTGCCTTCACGCGGCAGGATGCGTGACTGCGGGGTCATGATCATGGGGGCTGCAAGCGCAGACGTGGATACGGCGGTAGCCGCTGCACCCAAAGCCATGGCGGGCGGGGTCATCAAAAAGTGGCGACGTTGCATGGTCAAAGTTCCTTCTTGTGGTTGGACATCGGGCAATCAAATGGACAAGCGTATGCGTGCAAGTGCTGCCGCAGGTCTTGCGGTAGCCAAGAATGCAAAGGGAACAGAAGTGACCATGCCAGCTACTGGTGAACGCATGCCTTGGCCAAGGTCGGCACAAAGCGGTGCAAGCAGCAAGAAAGTTGGCATTCAGGGCTCCTGATGTGGCAGGAGCCGCATCCATTGCATCAACGAAACTCAATAGTGCAGGCTTGAGCGTTGATCGTGTGGGCTGGCGTTGGGCCAAGCACAAACGGGCAATGGATGAGGGAATCCCTCTTAGCCGTCACGCGGCACAAGCAGAGCTGTCTGGCGGCGATTCTAGACCACCGTGTTGCTTCTAGAAACAGTCTAAGCAGCGGCTTGGCTGGAAGATGGAAAGAACTTGACCGCTATCAAGGTGCCGCCAACGATGCCTGCCACCGCGGGCAAGGAGGCAATGGCCAGTGTGCTCAGGCCTGTCAGTCCTTGGCCAATCGAGCAACCGACGGCCAGCACACCACCAAACCCCATGAGAGCGCCACCCACAGCTGTTTTGGCCAGATGCGCCGGGCTGTGAAAGCCTTCCCATTGGGCGGTGCGGGTGAGCAAGGCCATGACCAAGCCTCCGGCCAGTACGCCCAGCACCATGGCAGGGCCCAGGCTGAAAGCGCGGCCCACTGCAACTTGCAGGTAAAGCAGGTTTTCGGCAATGGGGGCGATAAAGCTCAGTGATGTGAGTTTCTCGGGGTCAAAAGGGTCCACATCGACTGTGGCAGTCAGCCACCAGCCGAAGGCAACCAGGGCTCCGATAGCGATAGCACTGATCCACTGTGCTGGGCTGCGGCGCAGGGCTGGTTGCCACAGCGCATAGGCGGTCAATAACAGCGCGGGCAAGAGAGCCAGCAGTGCAAAGCTTGCAAGAGGCGTCCATTGCGCCGCCTGCACAACTTGGGGCAAGGTTGCGTTTTCAACGGTTGTGGGAGCCAGTGCCTGAAACCATTGGCGCACGGGCACCAGTACACCAGTCAGGCTGGCCTGTGCGCCCAGGCCAAGAAATACCACCGTGACCAGTGCGCGCAGGTTGCCGCCTGCCAGTAAAACCAGAGCGCGTGCACCACAACTATTGGCCAGTACCATGCCAATGCCAAACAGCGCACCACCAATCAGTACGCCGGGAATGGAGAAACTGGTGCGTACGATCTGTGCATTGCCCAGATCGACCAGCCCAGCCCAGTGCAAGCCTTGTGAAGCCAGTACTGCAACGGCCAGTGCCAAGGCAAAGGCCTGCAGTGCAGGAGCGCTGCCGCGAGGTGCTGAACTGTCTTGGCCCAGCGACTGGCGCAAACCGCGCAGCAGGCAAAACCGACCCAGCCGCGCTGCAGCACCGAACGCGCAGCCCCAAAAAAAACCGGCCCACAAAAGCGTCATGGCTTAACGATCCCAGATATCCGTACTGATGGATTTGTACCATGCAGCACCGTACTCAGCCTCTGCCTTGCGAAAGCCTGCATCGGCATCTGCTGGGCTGACGCCGCCAGAGCCAGCCACTTCGATCAGCTTGCCCGCGTCGGTGCGGTAAACGCCAGCCACAGAGATGCCGTAGTTCGTGCCGATCAGGCTGTAGCAGGTGTTGGCGAAGGCGGCTGCAGGAGCAGCTTGGCCAGTCAGTTGCGCAGCAATGACAGCTGCAGCCACCTTGCCCTGGGTGTTGGCCGAGAAGCCAGATTTGGGCATGGGGGCCGCCTGCGTGGCATCGCCCAGTACATAGACATTGCTGACCAGGGTCGACTCGAAACTGTCGGGCTTGACAGGCACCCAGCCGCTGGCATCGGTGACCCCTGCACGGTCCGCGATAAAGCCAGCCTTCTGGGGAGGAATCACGTTCAACACATCGGCCTGGTGCTTGGTGCCAAACGAGGTTTCCACCTCCAGACGCTTGGCATCCACACGCGCCACTTGGCCATCATCCGATTGCTTGACCCATTCGATCATGTCGCCATACAGCGCCTTAAAGCCCTGCAAGAACAGGCCTTGCTTGGAGAAAGCGTCCTTGTTGTCCAGCAGCAGGATTTTGGATTTGGGTTTGTGCTGCTTGAAGTAGTGGGCCACCATGGCCGCGCGTTCGTAGGGGCCAGGTGGGCAGCGAAAGGGGTTGGCAGGAATCACCATCACAAACTTGCCACCGTCAGGCATGGCGTCGATTTGCTTTTTCAGCAGCAGGGTTTGCGGGCCAGCCTTCCAGGCGTGCGGCGCCAGCTGTGAGGCGGCTTCGTCATAACCTTCCAGCGCGCCCCAGCGCATATCAATACCGGGGGAGAGCACCAGTTTGTCGTAGCTCAGCGCCTGGCCGCTGGAGAGCAAAACGCGACGGGCGCTGGTGTCTACGTTGTCGGCCCGGGCGTGTATGACTTCAATGCCTGCCTTGCGCAAGCCATCGTAGCTGTGACCAATGCTCTCAAACGAGCGCAAGCCTGCCAGCACCAGATTGGAAAACGGGCAGGTGTAAAAACGCTGTGCCGGCTCGATCAGTGTCACACGCACCTGGGGCGCGCGGGCCTTCAGGTAGCGGGCTGCGGTAGCACCACCGAAGCCACCACCCACGACGACCACATGGGCAGCACCGCCCTGAGCGCGCACGATTGCGGGCATGGCCAAGGAGGCAGCACCTGCAACGGCACTGCCTAAAACTGTACGGCGATTGAATGTCATTTACTTGGCCTCCTTGCTGAACCACTGGGCGAGAGCTTGGATCTGGGCATCGTCATAGCCCTTCATCAGACGGGTCATCACCGTGGCATCGCTGGCGGTGCCCGTTTTGAACGCTTGCATGCGTTGCAGCAGGTGGCGCTCACCCACACCGCGCAGTGAAGGGATACCTCCCGTGGATTGGCCATTCGGTCCGTGGCAGTTGGCGCAGGTGCCAGCCAGCACAGAAATGTCCTGCACGCTGAGGCCAGCGGTAGCCGGTGCGGACGCGGTTTGCGCCATGGCCGCAGGGGCCAGCAAAGCTGCTGTCAGCCACAGGGCTGAACGCAGTGAGGAAGCGGGGGACACAGGCATGCAGTCTCCTATCGCGTGCCGGAATGCAGGGGTGCATCCGTGGGTGTTTATCGTGGATAAGTGCAAGGCCCATGACCGTGCACCCTTTGGAGCGTCGCATTCTAGGTAGCACATTGAAACAACTGGTTAGAAGTTTCTGCACCCTGCATATAAGGACCGCTGGTCGGATCTCTTGCGTGGATGCGCTTTCGGATGCGGCAGGCCCAGATGATGCATGGCTACGTAAATATAGGAGCATACAGCGCTTGTTACAAAAGCGTTTCAGTGTGAAATTGCTTGAATTTCATGGAGCCCAACTTCTTTGCAAGTGCATCTTGAGTACAGATGCTTGGCATCTTTTATGAAGATGCTTTATGGATGAGTGGTGCTGCCAAAGTGCTGCGCAGGTCTTGGCGATGGAAGCGGCAAGCCATAAAAAAAGCCCCTGCAGAGATAAACCGCAGAGGCTTGGCTGGAAGTGTCAGGGCATCAACCGATGCGCATGCCGGGCTGGGCGCCGGGGAAGGGCTCCAGCACATAGATGCCGGGCACCGCCTTTTCATCCGCGTGGCTGGCTGCCAGCACCATGCCTTCAGAGATGCCAAATTTCATCTTGCGCGGGGCCAGGTTGGCCACCAGCACGGTCAGCTTGCCTTGCAGCTGCTCGGGCTTGTACATGCTGGCAATACCGCTGAACACGTTGCGCGTCTTGCCTTCGCCTGCATCCAGCGTCAGTTGCAGCAGCTTGGTAGAGCCTTCAACCGCCTTGCACTCCACGATCTTGGCAATGCGCAGATCAATCTTGGCAAAGTCGTCGATCGTGATGGTGGGTGCGATTTCTTCGCCACCGGGTTTCACGGCTTCAACCACAGGGGCAGCCGGTGGTTCAAACAACGCATCCAGCTGTTCCACCACCACGCGCTGCATCAGGTGCTCGTACTTGCCAATGGTGTGGCCTGCGCCCAGCAGACTGTCTGCATCGGCAAACTGCAGCGGCGAGACATTCAGGAATGCTTGAACCTGCGTGGCCACTGCCGGAAGGATGGGCTTGAGGTAAATCGTCAGCAGACGGAAGGCTTCAATACAGGTGGTGCACACGTCTTGCAGGCGGGCATCCATGCCTTCTTGCTTGGCCAGCTCCCAGGGCTTGTTGGCGTCCACATAGCTGTTGACGCGGTCGCACAGCGTCATGATGTCGCGGGCGGCGCGGGCAGAGTCGCGGTTTTCGTACGCAGTGACGATGCCGGCCTTGGCTTCACGCAGCTGTGTCAGCAAGGCTTGGCCGTCTTGCGAGACGGCACCCAGCTTGCCCTCAAAGCGCTTGGCGATAAAGCCCGCAGCGCGCGAGGCAATGTTCACGTACTTGCCGATCAGGTCGGAGTTGACGCGCAGCATGAAGTCTTCGGCGGTGAAGTCAATGTCTTCGTTCTTGCCGTTGAGCTTGGCACCCAGGTAGTAGCGCAGCCACTCGGGATTCATGTTCAGGGCCAGATACTTCATCGGGTCCAGGCCCGTGCCGCGGCTTTTGGACATCTTCTCGCCGTTGTTCACGGTCAAAAAGCCGTGCACGCAAATCTTGGTGGGCGTCTTGCGGCCGCTGAACTTGAGCATGGCGGGCCAAAACAGCGTGTGGAAAGTGATGATGTCTTTGCCGATGAAGTGGTACTGCTCCAGATCAGGGTCAGCCATGTAGGCGTCGTAATCCTCGCCGCGCTTGTTGAGCAGCTCTTTGAGCGATGCCAGGTAGCCCACGGGCGCGTCCAGCCACACATAAAAGTACTTGCCCGGTGCGTCGGGAATTTCGATACCGAAATAAGGCGCATCGCGCGAGATGTCCCAGTCGTCCAGACCTTCGCTGGTGGAGCCATCGGGGTTGGTGCGCACGCCAAACCATTCCTTGATCTTGGCAGCCACTTCGGGCTGCACATGCTTGCCGTCCTGGGTCCACTCGTTGAGGAACTCCACAGCGCGTGGGTCGGAGAGCTTGAAGAAGAAGTGCTCGGACGTCTTCATCACTGGCGTAGCACCGGACAGGGCCGAGAACGGGTTGATCAGGTCGGTGGGCGCATAGACCGAGCTGCAGACTTCGCAGTTGTCACCGTACTGGTCTTTGGCGTGGCAACGTGGGCATTCGCCCTTGATGAAGCGGTCGGGCAGGAACATGTTCTTTTCGGGGTCGAAGAACTGTTCAATGGTGCGCGTTTCGATAAAGCCCGCGGCCTTGAGGTCGCGGTAGATCTGCTTGGACAGCTCGTGGTTCTCCGGGCTGTCGGTGTTGCTCCAGTTGTCGAAAGCAATATGGAAACCATCCAGGTATTGCTTGCGGCCTGCGGCAATGTCGGCCACAAACTGCTGGGGTGTCTTGCCGGCCTTTTCCGCCGCAATCATGATGGGCGCGCCGTGGGCATCGTCTGCGCCCACAAAGTTCACCTGATTGCCCTGCATTCGCTGTGCACGCACCCAAGTGTCGGCCTGGATGTATTCCATGATGTGGCCGATGTGGAAATTGCCGTTGGCGTACGGCAGGGCGGTGGTAGCGAAAATCTTGCGTTGGGACATAAAGAGGTCTTCTCGTAGGCGATGAAAAGCAACCTTCGATTCTAGAAGCCCTAGGCCCGGCTTGCAGCCAATGCGGGCAAGCTGTCCAAATTGCTATGTCTTTACGAGCTTCTAGCGCTGATGGGCAGAGGGGCGCAACGCTTTTTTTGCATACATCTGCTGATCGGCACGTTTGAGCAGGCTTTGCGCATCCTTGGCATCGTGGGGGTACAGCGCAATACCAATGCTGGCACCCAGGTGCACCACCACACCATCGGGAATGCCTTGCAGTGTGGTCAGTGGGGCACTGATCAGGTCGACGAGCTTGGCGCTGGTCGTCTCGGCCACTTCCATGTTGTCGACACCTCGCAGAACCACAACAAACTCATCGCCTCCAAGGCGTGCAACGTGGTCATCCGTGCGCACATGGTGGCGCAGGCGCTGGGCCACTTCGGCCAGCGCCCGGTCGCCGTTGTCGTGGCCCCATTGGTCGTTCAGTGCCTTGAACAGGTTCAGGTCCAGAAACAGCAGTGCAAATGGTGTAACCGTGGCACTCGGGCTGGGCGGTGTGATCAAGCTGTTGAGCACATGCTGCAGCGCGCTGCGATTGGAGACGCCGGTCACGCGGTCAGTGAACAGCTCCTGGCGCATGTGGCTGAAGTTGCGTGCCAGCTCACCCACTTCATCACTGCGGTTGGTTTCAAACGAGGAGGCGATATCGCCTTGGCCCACGCGTTTGACGGCATTGGACAGGCTGCGTACGTCGTCTGCAATGCGGCCAAACAGGCGCATGCCAATGACCAGGGCGATGAGCAGGCACAGTACGCCCACCACCACCACCAGCTCCACCAGACGCGATACATCGGCCAAGATGGTGGCGCGGGGCACGGCTACGGCGGCCATCCAGTCCAGCCCGGCGTGGTCCGTGACGCGCACAAACGCGACGTGCACCGGTTCATCGTTCTGGTTTTTTAGCTGCAGACTGCGCACATTGAAGAGATAGTCAGTGTTGCCAGTCTGAGGCACAGGTTCGTTGAAATAGCTCTGAATTTGCTGGTAAATGCTGTTGGCCAGTGCATTGCCACCGGTTTGGGTGGTCAGGCGCTCGATACGCCCGGCATCGGTGAAGCGCACGTTTTTCATGCCGGAGATGGCCACCAGCTCTCCGCTGGATTCGACAACGAATGCCAGGCCTTTGACACTGCGGGCGAGCTCGTCAACCACATCATTCAAGGCGCTGAGCGATACGTCGGTGGCTACCACGCCTTCGAAATCACCGTGGGTATTGAGCACACGGCGCGCGCGCGTGAGCACCAGGTCTTTGATGCCAAAGTCGATGTAGACAGAGGTCCATGTGTGGTGATCGACCTGCGAGGCCAGTTGAAACCACGGCCGGTTGCGCGGGTCAAACATGGCGCGTTCGGTGCGTAGGTAGTGCTGGGTGCTGTCGATGCTTGACAGGCTGTAATAACGGCGGTGCTGGTCGCCCTGCGCGCGAATGCGCAGCTCGGCAGTGCCATCCGGCTGGCGCTTGAGGCCGACACCCTGGCCCGCGATATTTCCGTAATACACATAGCTGTTGGTGCGCGGGTGCAGCGTAGTGGCTGCCCACAGCCGGTTGCGCAGGGCCAGCCAGTCGGTGCGCATGTCTTGCGGTGCCGCCATGCCGCTGGGGAAAGCAGCCTCCAGCACGGCGGCCGAGCCGCTGACGTGGTGCTGAATGTTTTGCCGCATTCGCGCTGCCATCTCTTTGAGCATGTTGTCCGAGAGATTGGTTACCGTGCGTGCGCCCGCCAAGTAGGTCAGCCCACCGATCACGCCAGTCAGCACCACGATCAGTGCGGCATATGGCAGGAGGAGGCGCAGCTTGAGAGAGCGCAATTGCAGGGAAACAGCGGGCATTGGCAATAAAGAGGTGTTGGGGGGCAGTTGCAGGCGAGCGTCTTGGAGCGCTGTCTGTTTCGATGTATAGCACGCCCTGTAACAAAGTGATGCGCAGAAAAAAGAGCGACAGGCGCAGTCAAGTACTGGGGTTCAGACTGAATTTAATCTGAATCCAAATAAATACATGCACCAACCGCTCTCAATTTGGATGGATCGCCATCGTGGCGATGGACTGCTCTTACTCTGGCTGCTTCATCAAAGGCTTTTGCAGCAGGGTAGCCAGCGTCAAGCCTTGCAAGATGGCCACGTGCTGTTCATCGGCAAAACGCTGTGCAGTGTCCTGCAGCGGGGCAATGCAGGCGTAGGCGCACTCATCGGCTTTTTGTACCTGCATGGCCTGGTGCAAGGCGCGCAAAGGCTCGACGCCGTGGGTGGCAGCCTTCCAGCGTTTGGCCTGCACCAGGGTGGTCTTGCCGTTGCGGGTCAGTACAAAATCTGCGGCAGCGGCCGGGCTGCGGGCAACCTCGTAGCCTTCGATTTTCCAGGCGCGCTCCAGGTGGCTGGCAAAATCGTTCCAGTTATCTTGGGCGGCCATGTCCAGCAAGGCTTGCTGCTGTGCAGGGGTGGGTTGGTCGTACTGGCGCACAAAGGCCACAAAGCCCAGCGCCCAAAAAGGCAGTGATCCCAAAATCGCAATGATTTTGTAGGGCTGCGGCACCAGCGCTGCTGCCAGCAGGGCCCAGCCAGCGCCCACGGCAAAACTGATCCACCAGCGCGATCGCAGCAAAATAGCGAACAGGGAGTTTTCGGCCATCTTAAATTTCATGGCGGGTATATCTTTCAGAGGAAGGCTAAGGTGCGGGAGCACCAGATGGACAAGAACCCGTTCCCGGCATGGGTTGAAGGGCTTCGATAGACTAGATGACTCATTTTCTCAGACCCCACCCACTACAAGTACAAATCGACATGTCCCTCACCGAACAAGGCGTGCTGGCCGCGCTGGCCAGCGTTATCGATCCCCACACTGGCAATGATTATGTGAGCACTCGCGCAGTGCGCAATATGCAGATCAGCGGCGGTGACGTGGCATTTGATGTGGAATTGGGCTACCCCGCAAAAAGCTTGATCCCTGAGTTGCGCAAGGCCTTGATTGCCGCAGCAAAGACCCTTCCCGGCGTGGAGAACGTATCGGCCAACATCAGCATCAAGGTGCAGTCGCATGCGGTGCAGCGTGGCGTGCAGTTGCTGCCCGGCGTGAAAAACATCATTGCCGTGGCATCGGGCAAAGGTGGTGTGGGCAAATCCACCACCGCAGCCAACCTGGCGCTGGCGCTGGCTGCTGAAGGTGCCCGTGTTGGCGTGCTGGATGCCGACATCTATGGCCCCAGCGTGCCCATGATGTTCGGTGTGCAAGGCAAGCCAGAGAGCAGCGATGGCAAGACCATGGAGCCGCTGGAGAACTACGGCGTGCAACTGATGTCCATTGGTCTGCTGCTCAACAACCCCAATGAAGCCATGATCTGGCGCGGCCCTATGGCCACGCAGGCGCTGGAGCAAATGCTGCGCTCGACCAACTGGAAAGATCTGGATTACCTGGTGATCGATTTGCCACCAGGCACGGGCGACATTCAGCTGACGCTGAGCCAGAAGGTGCCCATGACCGGGTCGGTCATTGTCACTACGCCGCAAGACATTGCTTTGCTGGATGCGCGCAAGGGCATCAAGATGTTTGAAAAAGTGGGCGTGCCCATCTTGGGCCTGGTCGAGAACATGGCCATGCATGTCTGCAGCAACTGCGGCCATGTGGAGCACATTTTTGGCCAAGATGGCGGCAAGAAGCTGGCCGAAGAGTGGAACATGGACTTCTTGGGCTCTTTGCCCCTGTCCATGCAGATTCGCGAGCAAGCCGACAGCGGCAAGCCCACCGTGGTGGCTGCTCCAGACAGCGAAGCCGCGCTCATCTACAAAAAGCTGGCCCGTGACGTGGCTGTGAAGATTGCGCAAAAAGCCAAAGACTTTTCGGCCAAGTTTCCCACCATCACCATCAGCAAGAACACTTGATGCTGGCTGTGCCCTGATTGGGCCTGCTGAAAACTTAGGCAAAGCGCCCCGGTCAAGCCGGGGCGCTTTTTTTACGGCATGCTGTGCGGCTTCTCCGTTGTGCGGTGCCCCGGGTGCTGCCTTTGATCGTGCAAGAACAAGAGCCTGAAAACCCCACTGGTGCCAAGCACCACCTCTCTCTGTGCGCTTTGCGTCAGCTGCGCAAGCGCTGTACGCAGCAGGCTGCGGCGTTGTACCAGCGGGTGATGTGCGTGGTGCAGCAATCGCCGCGCAGCCAAGCACTGTGGGCGCGTATACAGCCACTGTGGCAGCGCTTGCGCACGTGGCGCTGGCAATGGCTGGTGGCGCTGCCAGCGCTGGGGCTTTTGTATGTGCTGGTGCTGATACCGCTGACGCCCAGCATCAGCGACATCCGCAAAGCCAAGCTGGAGCAGCCTGCGCAAGTGCTGACGGCTGACGGCAAGGAGCTGGCCATTTTCAAGCGCAGCAACCGTCAATGGGTCACGCTGGGGCAGGTTGCGCCTGCCGTGATTGATGCCTTGATTGCCACCGAAGACCACCGCTTCTATGACCACTTTGGCATGGACCTGCGGCGCACCGCATCTTCGATTTTTTATTCTCTGCAGGGTGACCTGCAAGGTGGCTCCACACTCACGCAGCAACTGGCGCGCAACCTGTACCCCGAAGAAATTGGCCGCTCGGCCAGCTTGAACCGCAAGCTCAAGGAAGCCGTTACGGCGTTCAAGATTGAAGCGCTGTACAGCAAAGATGAGATCTTGGAAACCTATCTCAACACGGTTCCCTTTCTCTACAACGCCTGGGGTATTGAAATGGCGGCCCGCACTTACTTTGACAAGTCGGCAGCCAAACTTTCGGTGATTGAGGCGGCCACGCTGGTGGGCATGCTCAAGGGCACCAGCTATTACAACCCCGTGCGCAATCCCGAACGTGCGGTAGAGCGGCGCAACACCGTGCTGTCACAGATGGCCAAGCGCGAGGTGCTGTCGCAGGCCGATTTCTTGCGTCTTAAAAAGCAGCCGCTGCGGCTGAATTTTGAGCGCCAGGAGGCCCCTTCGGGCATGGCGCCGCACTTTGCACAGCAGGTGCGCAAGTGGCTGATCGACTGGGCCGACAGCGAGGGGTACAACATCTACGCAGACGGTCTGGTGGTGCACACCACGCTGGATGCACGCATGCAGTCCATGGCGACGCAGGCGGTGCGCAACCACACCAAGGCTTTGCAATCGATTGCCAACACCAACTGGAGCAAAAGCGATGGCTGGCGCAATGACAACCCGCTGGTGCAGAGCATGGTGCGGGAGTCGAGCACCTTTGCGGCATTGCGCGAGAAAGGGCAAAGCGCCCCTGACGCCTTGCAGGCGCTGCTCAAAGACAAAGCTTTCATGCAGCAACTGCGCCAGGACAAGACGCGGATTGAGGCCGGCTTTGTGGCCATGGACCCCGACACCGCCAGTATTCGTGCCTGGGTGGGTAGCCGGGACTTTGCAGTCGATGCGTATGACCATGTGCAGCAGGCACGCAGACAGCCGGGTTCTACCTTCAAACCCTTTGTATATGGCGCTGCCCTGCAGGATGGACTGTCGCCCGATGACGAACGCGTAGATACAGCGGTTGAAATCAAACTGGCCGGCGGTGAAGTGTGGCGGCCCAGCGATGCGGGGCCGCCTTCGGGCAAGCGCATGACGTTGCGTGATGCGCTGGCGTATTCCAAGAACACCATCACAGCGCAGCTGGTGCAGGAGGTAGGGCCAGCCGCCGTGGCCAAGCTGGCACGCAACCTCGGGGTGCGCAGCAGCCACCTGGATGCTGTACCCGCGCTGGCCTTGGGGGCCAGCCCTGTGACTTTGCTGGACATGACCAATGCCTACGGCAGTCTGGTACGTGGCGGGCAATACCGCTCTCCGCTGATCGTCACGCGCATCGAAGACCGCAATGGCAAGCTGCTGGCGCAGTTTGCACCGCATGCCGCGCAAAAGGCGATGGATCTGCAAGACAGCTACGCCTTGATCGACATGCTGCGCGGCGTGGTGGACAAAGGCACGGCTCGAGATATCCGCCGGCGCTGGGGCATCAAAGACGATGTGGCGGGCAAGACGGGCACCACGCAAAACAACGCCGATGGCTGGTTCATCTTGATGCACCCGCAACTGGTGGCAGGCGCATGGGCCGGGTTTAACGACGCGCGCATTACCCTGCGCAGCGATTACTGGGGCCAGGGTGCGCGCAGTGCCTTGCCCATGGTGGGGGACTTCACATCGCGGGCGCTGCGCAGCAAAGACATTGACCGTCACGCACGGTTTACCGAGCCAGAGTCTTCGCAGTGGTGGGCCAATCTGAAAGAAGGCGTGCACCACCAGCTCAATGCATGGTGGGGGGATGACAGCCCGCCCGCAGCAAGCCAGCCTGCTCGCAAAGCTGTGCCTGCTGCGCTGCCCCAGCCTGAGCCTTCGCCTGCGCACCCTGCAGAGCCCGCTCAAGAGGTGATTGAAGAGTCCACACCTGCATTGCCAGCACCCAGTGCGCCAGCGCCTGTGTCACCAGCCGATGAGCTGGATGTGTGGATGAATCAATGGTCAGGGCCTGCCGCAGAGCCAGGCTCCAGCACAGACTACGAAGCAACGCCGCCCGCGGTTCTGGGCAGACCTTTGAACGAGCAGTAAGCATGGCCTACAGCACTGGCTGTGCTCAGGATGCCGCGGTGCTGCGCGGGGCCGCTGCTGGGTAAGGGCGGCTTGCGCGACCTGCGATAGGTTGTTGTTTTGTTTTGACTTGTCGCAGCCAGCGTATGGGCTGCAGGTTCACGCCCCGTATCGAGGGGGGGCTGCCTTGGCGTTCTACCCTTGTCGCTCCCGCTGTCTGTCTGTCTGTCTGTCTGTCTGTCTGTCTGTGGCCTGCTCGCAGTGCCGCGCACGCTGAGCACAAAAAAGCCGGGCATAAAAAAACCGCCAGCCCTTGCAGGACTGGCGGTTTTTGCTCTTAAAAGTACAGTGCTTGTACCTGTGGCGCTTAGTTCACCATCAGGTGGAAAGGCCAGACATAGGCTTGCAGCGTGACGTACAGACCCATCAGGGTTGCCAGTGCAATCGAGTGGAAGAACACGTAGCGCAGGATGTCGCCTTCATGGTTGAACCAGCGGGTTGCGGTCGAGGCCACCACGATCGATTGCGCATCAATCATCTTGCCCATCACACCGCCAGAGCTGTTGGCCGCGCCCATCAGGTTGGGCGACAGACCCAGTTGCTCAGCCGCCACCTTTTGCATGCCACCGAACAGCACGTTGGATGCCGTGTCAGAGCCTGTCAGAGCCACACCCAGCCAGCCCATCAAAGTGCCAAAGAAGGGGTAGAACATGCCGGTGTTGGCAAAGGCCAGACCCAGTGTGGTGTCGGTGCCGGAGTAGCGGCACAGCGTGCCCAGTGCCAGCATCAGCACAATGGTCAGCAGCGAGTAACGCACCAGCCACAGCGTCTTGAAGAAAGTACGCACGATGGCTACGGGGCTGTACTTCATTACCAGCGCGCTGATGATGGCCGACAGCAAGATGCCGGTGCCCGTGGCAGACAGCAGGTTCAGCGTGTAGATAGCGCCTTCCTTGGTGGGGTTGGCCACCACAGGAGGCATCTTTTCAATCATCAGGTGCAGACCTTCCATCGGGAAGGCGGGCGCGAAGATGCTGTTGAGCCATGTCTTGACCGAAGGCATGCCCCAGATAAAGACGAAGACCGACAGGATGACCCAGGGTGTCCACGCTGCAATCAGGGCAGAGCGGCTGTGCTGGACCACAGGCTGTGGGGGCTTCACTTCAGAAGCGCTCACGTCCTTGCCGCGCAGCGAGGCTGATGTCCAGATCTTCTTGGGCTGCCAAAAGCGCAGGAAAACCACCAGGCAGGTCATCGACACGATGGCCGCGATGATGTCCACCAGCTCTGGGCCAATGAAGTTAGACACCAGGTACTGCGGAATGGCAAACGACAGGCCAGTCACCAAGATGGCAGGCCAGATTTCCATCATGCCCTTGCGACCAGCGAAAGCCCAGATCAGCCAGAACGGCACCAGCACCGAGAAGAAGGGCAACTGGCGGCCAATCATGGCCGTGACTTCCATCAGGTCGTAGCCGTGCACCTTGGCCAGCGTGATCACTGGTGTGCCCAGCGCGCCAAAGGCCACGGGGGCGGTGTTGGCGATCAGTGACAGGCCCGATGCAGCCAGTGGCGAGAAGCCCAGGCCAATCAAGATGGCAGCAGTCACGGCAACCGGTGTACCAAAGCCCGCAGCACCTTCAAAGAACGCGCCAAAGGAGAAGGCAATCAGCAGCAGCTGAATGCGTCGGTCTTCGGTGATACCTGACAGCGAGTCCTGCAGCACCTTGAAGCTGCCGTTTTGCTCGGTCAGCTGGTGCAGGAAGATGATGTTCAGCACGATCCAGCCAATGGGCAGCAGACCGGTGAAACCACCCATCAGGGCTGCCTTGCCGGCCATTTCTGCGGGCATGTTGTAGACAAAGACCGCAATGATCAGTGCCGCAACCAAGCCCGCACCAGCCGCCAAGTGGGCCTTCATGTGCAAAAAGCCCAACCCCACCAGCATGACCACGACCGGAATGGCTGCCAGCAAGGTGGATACCCACATGCTGTTCATTGGGTCGTAGATTTGTTGCCAAACCATAGTAACTCTCCCTGTTTGCTGTTTAGATAGATTTTCCAAAGCCGCAATAGTCGTGAAGGAGGCAGCTTGCGCGTTAGGGGTTTAACCCGAGTTCAAGGGGGTAAACAAAAAATTTCATACCGCATGAAATTGATTTCACCAAAACGCAGGCAAAGACGCGTGCCCAAGGTGGGCAGACCGCCTTGCGGTAAGGTGCGTGTTATGACAATGAGCTTTTTGCAACTGGGATGGCGCACGCTGTGGCGCGATGCGCGTGCAGGCGAGCTGCGCTTGCTGTGGGTGGCCGTGACCCTGGCGGTGGCAGCGCTGACGTCCGTAGCGTTTTTTGCCAACCGCCTTGAGGCAGGTCTGGAGCGGGACGCACGCCAGTTGCTCGGGGGTGATGTGGTCATTGCCAGCCAGGACGGACAGTTGCAAAGCTTTGTGCAGCGGGCGCAGCAGGAGGGCTTGCGCCACGTGACCACCTTGGTTTTCCCTTCGATGGGACGTGCCACCGATGAGCGTGGCGGCAATGCCCGCTTGATTGCGCTCAAGGCGGTGGAAGACGGCTACCCGCTGCGCGGCAGTCTGCGTGTGGCGGGCGGGCAGAGTCAGCCCGATGCCGCCACCAACACCATTCCCGCCGCTGGACAGGCGTGGGTAGACGCCACTTTGCTGGCGGCTCTGGAGCTGCAGGTGGGGGATGACCTGCTGCTGGGCGATGCCCGCTTGCGCATCAGCCAGCTGCTGACAGCCGAGCCTGACCGAGGCGCGGGCTTCATGAGCTTTGCACCGCGCGTGATGATCAATGCGCAAGACCTGGAGGCCACGGGGCTGGTGCAGCCAGCCAGTCGCATTACCTGGCGCCTGGCCGTGGCTGGCGAGAATGCGCCCGCTGTGGCGCGTTATGAAGCATGGGCCAAAGAGCAGGTGGGCGAGCACGGCCGGGGCGGGCGGCGTGTCGAGTCGCTGGAAAGCGGCAGCCCCGAGATGCGCCGCACGCTGGAGCGCGGAGAGAAATTCTTGAGTCTGGTGGCGCTGCTGGCTGCGCTGCTGTCTGCCGTGGCCGTGGCTTTGGCCGCCCGTGCGTTTGCCCAGCGCCATCTGGATACCGCGGCCATGCTGCGCGTGCTGGGACAGCCCCAGCGCAGCATTGCACTGGCCTATGTATTTGAGTTTGCGGTGGTGGGCCTGCTGTCCAGCCTGCTGGGCGTGGCGCTGGGCTGGGGGGTGCACCACGGCTTTGTGTGGTTGCTGTCCGGTTTGGTGGCTGAAGGGCTGCCAGCGGCCAACTGGTGGCCAGTGGGCTTTGGCGTGGGCATGGGCTTGACGTTGCTGTTTGCCTTTGGCCTGCCGCCTGTGCTGCAACTGGCACAGGTGCCGCCACTGCGCGTGCTGCGCCGTGATGTGGGAGCGCTCAAGCCCATGTCGGCTGGTGTGCTGGTGATTGGCGTGCTGGGTTTTGCCGCCTTGCTGATGGCGGTAAGCCGCGATGCCACTTTGGGGGGGATTGCCGTGGGCGGCTTTACTGTGGCCACGCTGCTGTTTGCAGGCCTGGCATGGCTGGCGGTGCAACTGCTGCGCAGGCTGGTCAAAGAAAACACGGCCCCGCGCTGGCTGATTCTGGCTACCCGCCAGCTGGCGGCACGCCCGGGTTATGCGGTGATCCAGGTCAGCAGTCTGGCGGTAGGCCTGCTGGCTCTGGTGCTGCTGGTACTGCTGCGCACCGATTTGGTCAGCAGCTGGCGCCAGGCCACGCCGCCTGATGCAGCCAACCGCTTTGTCATCAACATCATGCCCGACCAGTCCGAGGCGTTTCAGTCCAACTTGCGGGCGGCTGGCGTGAGCCAGTACGACTGGTATCCCATGATTCGGGGGCGTCTGATTGAGGTGAACGGGCAGACCGTCAGCCCTGACAGCTATGCAGATGACCGCGCCCAGCGCATGGTAGAGCGCGAGTTCAACCTGTCGCACGCCGAGCAAATGCCAGAAAAAAATACCATCGTTGCCGGCCAATGGCTGCCGGGCGAGGCCGATGGTGCCAGCGTGGAAGAGGGCATTGCCAAAACCCTGAACCTCAAGCTGGGTGACACGCTGGTGTTTGATATTGGCGGCGCGCGCCACAGCGCGCGGCTGACCAGTTTGCGCAAGGTTGACTGGGGCAGCATGCGGGCCAATTTCTTCATCATCTTTCCCGTGGCGAATCTGCCTGACGTGCCGTCTACCTATATGGCTGCATACCGTGCGCCCCGGCAGGCCGGGTTTGACAATGCGTTGCTGCGCCAGTTTCCGAATGTGACCAATGTGGACATGGACAGCACCATCGCCCAGGTGCAGCGTGTGCTCAATCAGGTCATCCGCGCTGTGGAGTTTTTGTTTGCCTTCACACTGGCCGCCGGGCTGGTGGTGCTGTTTGCTGCTGTGACGGCTACGCGCGAAGAGCGCGCCCGTGAGTACGCCCTGATGCGCGCCATGGGGGCGCAAAGCCGCTTGCTGCGCCAGGTGCAGCGCGCTGAGCTGGCGGGTGTGGGGTTGCTGGCGGGCTTTCTGGCCAGCGTGGTGGCCATGCTGGTGGGCTGGGCGCTGGCGCGCTGGGTATTTGAATTTACCTGGACTGCCGCCTGGTGGGTGCCGGCGGCCGGTGCGCTGGCCGGGGCACTGCTGGCGCTGATGGCCGGCTGGTGGGGCTTGCGCGAAGTCTTGCAGCGCCCCGTGATGCACAGCTTGCGCGCAGCGGCAGAATAAAAGAGAGCTGCCAAGGCTTATGTGTGCTGGTTTTCAGATAGTTTTATATCTGAAAACGTTGCAGATAAAGCGCTGGTAGCTCTTGTTTTTTAAATTCGCCCATCCTGCACTGGATGACGGGGTTATGCGCACAGTTCCCATTGCCATGGTGCTGCGGCAAGCGCATGCTGGGCCCATGAGCACACAGAAAAACACCCCCATCCAGGCCTTGCGCGAGAGCCTGCAAGCGCGTGAACAGCAATTGCGCCGCGAGCTGGAGGCTGCCCAGATCGAGCAAGAGCAGCAGGCGCAAGATGCCGAGGACCTGCCGCGCGAGCCCGATGCCAACCAGACCCACGAGGTCTCTGACCGCGAGGTGCGCCATGCAGAGCTGCTGCGCGATCAGCAAGAGCTGCAGGCGGTGCGCGCAGCGCTGCAGCGCATTGCAGATGGCAGCTACGGTGAGTGTGTGAACTGCGGCAAAGCCATTGCGGTGGAGCGCCTGAAAGCCAACCCTGCCGCCATGCGCTGTATTGCGTGCCAGACGCTGGCCGAAGCCAAGGCCTAGGCCTGCAACACTGCCCTTGATACACGCCGCTGCTGGCCTTGTCGCAGGCCGGTACAGCCTTGCACTGCACTGCACTGCACTGCGCTGGATGGCGTGCGGCTTTGCGCCACGTCTTCAAGGCACACCAAAGATGGGCGCGGTGGCGCTGGCTGTGTTTGATCGATGGCTGCCATGGGGGCCAGCCTTCTGCGCGAACTGGGCTTAGCTGCCACTGTCATCCACAACGGCAGGTGTGGCAGCGGAGCCCGCCAGCAAGCCACCGTCAATATTGAACTCGCTGCCGGTGATGTAAGTGGCATCGCTGGACGCCAGCAGCAACGCCACGCAGGCCACCTCTTGAGGCATCCCGAACCGGCGAAGCGGAGTGTCTTGCACCAGCGCAGCCATTCGATCTTGCCGGTGCTCATCGTTGCCCAGCATGGGCTCCCAGATGGGCGTAAGAATGGCCGCAGGATGAATGGAATTGCACCGAATTTTGAGACCCTGCTCGGCGCAGTAAAGCGCCACTGTCTTGGTGTGGTTGCGCACCGCAGCTTTGGATGAGGCGTATGCCGCCGCACCAGGAATGCCTACCAGCCCCGAGCGGGAAGAGATATTGATGATGGAGCCTGTTTTCTGAGGCCGCATGGCGCGTATCGCGTACTTGCAGCCAAGAAACACCCCGTCCAGGTTGGTGCGGTGCACGGCATGCCAGTCCTGCAAGCTTGCATGTTCGGGGTCGTGCGGCACGGCACCTTCTTCAAACCCGGTAATGCCCGCGTTATTGACGACCACGTCAAGCCTGCCGCGCTCCTGGAGTACTTGGGTTGTGACGCGCAGCCAATCGTCTTCCTGGCGCACATCCAGTGGCGCATAACACGCCTGGCTTCCTATTGAGTGTGCAACGGCGCTGCCCAGTTCATGCTGGATGTCTGTCACGTAAACGAAGCATCCGTTGTCCGCCAGCATGCGTGCAATGGCCTCCCCGATGCCTTGTGCCGCGCCGGTGACGATCGCCACTTGAGACGTTAGTTTTTTGTGCATGTCTGAAGCTGCGCCGTACATTCTTTGGCCTTGCGGGGAGTGAAAAAAACAGTCTACCTGAGCCATTCATCAGCCACAGTGAAGGGCCTGCCCATAGCAGCTTAGAGATCAGGCAGGGGCGGGCATGCGCGCGCAGGTGCTGAAGTGCGCTCACTGACTCGCTCTTGCTGCCCGCAGATGCATCAGTTTTCACCCGTGTGGCATTGCTGCGCTTAACCCCATCGCGGCGGCTGCCTTGCCGCTGCTGGCACACTTGCCCCATTGCAGCCTGCCAAGCTCGGCGGGCTGACTGCTTTCAGAGTTCATGTGCCATGCAGATTGAAGAAAAAGCCCCCCACGACACGCCGTTTGAATGGATCGGTGGGGAAGAACCCGTGCGCCGTCTGGTTGACCGTTTTTATGACCTGATGGATCTGGAGCCCGGCTACGCCGAGCTGCGCGCCTCGCATGGCAGTACGCTGGACGATGCCCGTCAGAAACTGTTCTGGTTTCTGTGCGGCTGGCTTGGCGGCCCAGACCATTACGTCGAGCGCTTTGGCCACCCGCGCCTGCGCATGCGCCACATGCCGTTTTCGATTGGTATCTTGGAGCGCGATCAGTGGGTGGCATGCATGGATCAGGCCATGGCTGAAACCGATGTACCAGAGGCGCTGCGCACGCGCCTGAAAGGCAGTTTCATGCAGACTGCAGACTGGATGCGCAATAAAGGTGTGTGACAGTAACCGCTAATATCTGTCTCCATACATCCATAAGAGGGCAGACAGATGGGCACTGCAGCATTCATTATTCTGGCGTTATTCATAGTCATTGCCCTGTGGGCCGTGGCTGTCTATAACCGCTTGCGCCTGCTGGGCAACCGAGTGGAAAACGCGTGGTCGCAAATCGACGTTCAGCTCAAGCGCCGCTATGAGCTGATTCCCAATCTTGTGGAAGTTGCTCGTGGCTACATGCAGCATGAAGCTGCCACGCTGGAGGCAGTGACCCGTGCCCGCAGCCGTGCGGTGTCCGCCGCCGATACCTTGCGCGGGCATGCGGGCAGCGGCAATGCCCTGAGTGATCTGGCCGTGGCTGAGCAGGCGCTGGGCAGCAGTCTGGGGCGGCTGATGGTGGTGACCGAGGCCTACCCTGAACTCAAGGCCGATGCCCAGATGCAAAGCCTGAGTGAAGAAATTGCCAGTACAGAAAACCGGATTGGCTTTGCCCGCCAGGCTTATAACGACGAGGTCATGGAGTTCAACAACAAAGCCAGCCAGTTTCCTGACCTGATCTGGGCGCGCCTGCTGGGCTTCAAGCATCTGTCCATGCTGCAGGCCACCACCAGCGAGCAAGAGCGCACAGTACCGCAGGTGCGCTTTTAAGCCGGTAACACTGTCATGCGGTTTTGGGATTGGCAGGCCGATGCGCGGCGCACCACACGCTGGCTGCTGCTGCTGTTTGGGCTGTGCGTTCTGGCTTCACTGACGGCGGTGCACGGTGGCCTGACGCTGGCGTGGCTGCTGCTGTTTGCGCACATTGATTACCCCAAGGGTTTTGTGGCCGTCAACGTGGGCGTGACGCTGCTGCTGATTGCGGGCGGCTGGTGGCTTACCCATGAGGAGCTGAGCCAGGGTGGGCAAAAACTGGCGCAGCGCATTGGTGCGCGTGATGCGCGGCCCGATAGCTGCATGGCGGAGCAGCAGCTGTGCAACATCGTGCAGGAGATGTGTATCGCCGCGCAGATGCGGCCACCACAGGTGGTGGTGCTGGCCCGCGCAGATGCCATCAATGCATTTGCAGCAGGCTGGACGCAAGACGATGCCGTCATTGCCGTGACACAAGGTGCTCTGGATTACCTGTCGCGCCATGAAATGCAGGGGCTGGTGGCGCATGAGCTGTCGCACTTGAAAGAAGGTGACACGCGCTTGAACATGCAGCTGGCTGGCATGGTCAGCGGGCTGGAGCTGGTCTACAACTTTGGCGGCTCCGTACGTGAGCGTGGAGTTCTGGGCTGGTGGTTTGGCTCTGCCATCATGCTGGCGGGCCTGGTGGGCTGGCTCAGTGGGCGCTTGCTCAAGGCCTGCGTGTCACGCCAGCGTGAATATCTGGCAGACGCCCGTGCTGTGCAATGGACCCGCAGCCGTGATGCACTGGGCGGTGTGCTGCGCAAAGTACTTACGCAGCGCAAAGAAGCGGAGGCCTTTCGCGGTGGCTGGCGCGCAGACCACCGCAGCCATACGGGGCTGAACCACCCCTTGGTACAGCACATGCTGCTGGCAGAGACGCCAGACAGCAGCAAGCTGGAGCACTGGCTCGATGCCCACCCACCGCTGCAAGCGCGTGTGGCCCGTATTTATGGCAGGCCGATGCAAGGCCTGCCATTGACTGAAAATCCTTAACCATATGTCTGCCAACAGCTCTGAGCCAGTGCCACGCGCCTGGCAAGCCTTTCGAACCATTCCGGATCTGGCAGGCGTCGATAGGCAGCACCTGATATGGCTGGCCGAGCACGTCAGGTGGCAGGTCTTGACTGCTGGGGATGTGCTGGAGCAGCCTTTCAAGGGCGGGCGTATCAACTTTCTGGTGACCGGTGCAATAGAAGTGCGCTGCACCAACCCGCAAGGCAAAGAGCTACTGCTGGGCGATTTGCCGCAGGGGCAGCTGTTTGGTAATGCCATCTACAGCCATGTGCCACCGCTGGCGTTTTCTGCACATGTCACCCAGTCAGGCTTGATGGCCGTGCTCGATGGACAAGATACACAAGACTGGCTTGCGCTGGACAGAAGCATTGTGCTGGCCATCTTGCAGACGGTGAGTAATCTGCTTTGGCGGCTGATGGGGCGGGTGGTGGAGATTGGCATGCTCAATGTGCGCAATCGCCTGCACATGCGCTTGCTTTCGCTGGCACAGCGCCAGGGTGTAGAGCACAACCAGGTGTTGCTGTCTCCCAGCCCTACGCAGGCCAGCCTGGCTGCCTATCTGGGGGCAAGTCGCGAAGAAGTGGCGCGCGAGATGTCTCGCCTGGTGCGGCTGGGCCTGCTGCTGCGTCAGGGGCGCAGCCTCAGGTTGTGCAACGTAGATGGCTTGATGGCGCTGGTGGAGCTGTAGCGGCTTGACTGCCTGACAGTGTTACAAAATCAGCGTGAGAAAACGCACAGACGCAGCACAGGACTTTCGCAACACTACAGACCTGCAGAGTCGCCACGAGGGCGACATCTACTGGAAAGTCAAGGAGTTGTTATGCGTTACCGTCTTTTTTCATTGGCAGCACTGGCGCTTGGTATGGCCAGCGTGGTTCATGCAGAAAGCCCTGTGTCTCCAGACCGTGCCTCGCAAGGTTTGACCCGCGAGCAGGTGCTCGCTGATCTCCAGCAATGGCATGCAGCGGGCATGAGTTTTGTGGCCCATCCTTCCGGCTACAGCGAAAGTGCGCAAAGCCCGGAGTACCAGCGTTACCTGCAAATGCACCAGCAACAGTCAGGTGATACCGCAGTGGCACAAGATCACACGGCTACCCAGCCGATGGAGCAGTCCATCGTCAAGACAAACTGATCTATAACACTTAAAAGCACAGCCTTGCAGGGCGTCATGTGCTGCTCTTCTTGGATTCAGGATGCACAGCCTTTCGGCTGCTGAGGACGATAAAAGCTGCATGTATAGGGAGTAAGCACTTCACAGTGCTTGCTCCTTTTTTTATGTCCGTGTGCTTTTTACAGGCTCAGATTGGCGCGTCGAATGACATCGCCAAAACGCTTGCTTTCCTGCGCGATGAATTGCCGGAACTCAGCCTCTCCGGGAAAGTAGCTTTCATAACCAAAAGTCTGGTACTTGGGCTGAATGTCTGGCTCATGCAGGGCTTGGGTAACGTCGCTGCGAATTTTGGCCACCACGTCGGCTGGCGTTTGAGGGGATACGGCCAGCGCATTCCAGCCCGTAGCGATGGCCTCGGCGGGGCCACCAGATTCAGCAATGGTTGGCACGCTTTCATAGCCTTTGAGGCGGTGGGGTGCCATCACAGCCAGAAAACGCAGTTTGCCTGCACGCGCCATTGGGCCAGCCGTGCCTGAAGAGCCCAGCGCAAAGGCCAGATCGCCATTGGCAACGCTGGCGTACAGCTGGCTGGTCTCCTTGAAAATAATGTGCTCCATCCGGGTGCCTGTCAGCGACTCCAGCAACGCAGAACCCAGATGCACAGCATTGCCCACAGACCAGGAGCCGTAGTTCAACTGGCCGGGGCGGGCTTTGGCGTCAGCAATCAGGTCGGAGACCGTCTGGTAGGGGCTGTCATTGGCCACGCACACAAAGAAAAAAGTCCGAAACAGGGGCAAGACGATGTGAAAGTCCTGGGCCACGCTGTAAGGCAATTTTTTGAACAGGGCAGGGTAGGCCGCGATGTGTACGTTGTCTAGCTGGATCAGGTCGGTGCCGTCAGTCGCACCGCGTTTGAATGCGTCGATGGCGATGAAGCCGTTGCCTCCGGGGCGGTTTTCAACCACCACGGGCTGGCTCCAGATTCTGGCCAGCTTCTCGGCCAGGATGCGGGATGTGCCATCGGGGCCGCCCCCGACGGGGAAAGGGTTGATGATGCGCACAGCCCTGGCAGGCCAGTGTGGCTGTGCACGCACGCTGTGCATGGCACCCAGGGCCAGTGCACCGATTGCCATACCGGCCCTGCGGCGTGTCATCTCGAATGGTTGTGCGGTCATTTTTCCTGGTTCACAAGTACGTGGGCTACTTTGAAATGATTGCGGCAGCCAAACAAAGGCCATGCTCTGGTCAATTATTTTGCGGCAATGTGGCTGAGTTTCATGCCAAGTTTGGAAGGCAAATACTAGCGGTTACTTAGGCGGGCGTGGGCGTGGAGCGCCAACAAATACCTCTGAGCGTGGGCTGGCCATGTCAAGGGGGCTTTTCGCTCAAAGTGAGCTAGTCGGTCTAGTCGATCTAGTAGAGCTTGCGCTTGCCAGGCTGCAGCAGCACAACCAGAGCGCCCGCGCCGCCCTCTGCCGGGCGGGCCTGAACAAAAGCCAGCACTTCTTTTTTTTGTACCAGCCAGCGCTGTACTTTGGCCTTCAGTACCGGTGTCTTGCCGGGAGAGCCCAGCCCCTTGCCATGTACCACGCGCACGCAGCGCAGGCCCGTGCGGTGCGCCAGACGGATGAACTGCCCCAGCGCCTCGCGTGCCTCGTCAGAGCGCAGGCCGTGCAAGTCCAGCTGGCGCTGAATGCTCCACTGCCCGCTGCGCAGTTTGCGCGTGACATCCAGCCCAATGCCGGAGCGGCGAAAACTCAGCTGATCGTCCACATCCAGCAAAGTGCTGACGTCGAACTCATCGCTCATGGCCTCATGCAGTACGCGTTGCTCATCCAGCTCGTGCTGCAAGGGCCGTGGGGTGGGGGGCTGCTGCTGAAATTCAAACCGGTCGGCATGCGGCAGTGGCGTGACTGTGCCGACAAAGTGGGTGAACAGGTTGCGCTCGCGCTCGGCCTTGGCGGCCGTTTCTTGGCGAATTTTCTCCTGGGCCTCTTGACGTTCGCGCTGCTGCTTGAGCTCTTTGGAAATGCTGCCCAGCGTGTGCAGGCCATGGTGGCGAAAGGCCTGGTTCATGCCCATCCTTCTTCGGCCATGGAATAGCTGGCCCCCTGGGCGACGATGATGTGATCGATCACCCGCACATCCAGCAGGCCCAGCGCACTTTTCAGGCTGGCAGTCAGAGCCTTGTCGGCGGCGCTGGGCAGCACACTGCCGCTGGGGTGGTTGTGCGTGAGGATGACGCTGGCCGCATGGTGGTGCAGCGCGCGCAGCGCAACTTCTCTGGGGTAGACCGAGGTTTGGCTCAGCGTGCCCCTAAACATTTCTTCCATGGCAATCAAACGGTTCTGGCTGTCGAGAAACAGCACAGCAAAAATTTCATGTGGGCGGTGCCCCAGCTGCAACTGCAGGTAGTGTTTCACAGTCTCAGGGCTGCCCAGCACTTCACGCTCACGCAATTGCTGCGCCGTGGCACGTTTGGCCAATTCCATCACTGCCAGTATTTCCGCACGCTTGGCAGGGCCGAGCCCCTTGATGCGGGCCAGATCCGGGCCGCTGGCGTTCAGCAGGCCTGCAAGGCCATCAAAGCGTTCCAGCGTGGCTTGTGCCATCTGCAAGACGCTGCAGCCAGCCAGACCTGTGCGCAGCAAAATAGCCAGCAACTCGGCATCAGACAGTGCGCCAGCACCGCGTGCCTGCAGCTTTTCACGAGGGCGGGTATCGGCTGGCAGATCTTTCAAAGACATGCTCCTCATGCTGATAGTGGGATAAACAGACGCCAAGGGCGCGGGGGCATACCCAGTTTTCTACAATAGGGTCAGTTTATCGGGACTTCCATGACCAATTGCGCGCCTTCGACCACGACTTCTGTGCCCACCGTACAAGCGGGCTCTTTCCTGACGCTGCATTACCGCCTGGCGGGACCTGCAGGTGATGTGATCAACACTTTCAATGAAAAGCCCGGCACTTTGTCGCTTGGCACGGGTGAGTTGTCGCCCGCCATTGAAGAGCTGCTGATCGGCTTGCCAGAAGGCACGCGCACCACCCTGGAGCTGCCCGCAGGCGCCGCCTTCGGTGACCGCAACCCCGAAATGCAGCAATGGGTGGCCCGCAAGCTGATGAATGAGCTGGGCGACCCGCATGAGCAGTACCAGGCGGGCGATGTGGTGCAGTTCCCCACCCCGGACGGGCTGGGCAGCTACGCAGGCTCGGTGGTGCAGGTGCGCGAAGACGGCGCAGTGCTGTTTGACTTCAGCCACCCGCTGGCAGGCCAGCCGGTGACGTTCGAAGTGCAAATCATCGGAGTACTTTGAGGTGATGGACGCCAAAGAAGTCTTGCTGGCCGAGCCCCGTGGCTTTTGCGCGGGCGTCGACCGCGCCATCGAGATTGTGGAGCGTGCCCTGCAAAAGTTTGGCCGCCCCATCTATGTGCGCCATGAAATCGTGCACAACACCTTTGTGGTCAACGACCTCAAGGAAAAGGGTGCCATCTTTATTGAAGAACTCGATGATGTGCCCGCAGGTGCCACCTTGGTGTTCAGCGCCCACGGCGTTAGCAAGGCAGTGCAGGACGAGGCCAAGGCCCGTGGCTTTACCATTTTTGACGCCACCTGCCCGCTGGTGACCAAGGTGCACGTGGAAGTGGCCAAGCTGGCCAAAGAGGGCTATGAGTTCCTCATGATCGGTCACAAGGGCCACCCAGAGGTGGAAGGCACGATGGGCCAGCTGTCCGAAGGCATCCACCTGGTGGAAGACGAGGGCGACGTGGCCAAGGTGGCCCCCAGGCAAACCGAGTTGCTGGCCGTGGTCACGCAGACCACGCTCAGCGTGGACGATGCCGCAGGCATCAAGGCGGCCATCAAGGCGCGCTTTCCGCTGGTGCGCGAGCCCAAGCAGCAAGACATTTGCTACGCCACGCAAAACCGGCAGGACGCGGTCAAAATTTTGGCCCCGCAGGTCGATGTGGTGATTGTGGTGGGCAGCCCCACCAGCTCCAACAGCAACCGCCTGCGTGAGCTGGCAGACCGTCTGGGCACACCCGCTTACATGGTGGACAACGCCGATGAACTGCAGCCACAGTGGTTTGATACCGCAGGCCGCGTGGGCTTGACGGCCGGTGCTTCGGCCCCTGAAGTGCTGGTCAACGGCGTGATTGCCCGCATCAAAGAACTGGGCGCTGTCTCAGTGCGCAAGATGGACGGCGTGGAAGAAACCATGAAGTTTCCCCTGCCCAAGGGGCTGAAGATGATCGATCCGGTCACAGGGCTGGAGATTGAGGTGCGCAAAGCACCTGAAACTGGCACTTAAAGCCTTGGCGTGAACCCAAGCTGGCACCTTGCCGAGCATTGCGAACGGTGAGAACGGTGAGAGCGGCACTGGAAGAGCGGATCAGTCTTTATAAATAAAAGAGCACTTATCGCTTGGTAATCAAGCACTTCAGTATGTTTTGTATCTGAAGTGCTTGAAATACCTGCGCTAGGTGCTATTTTTTTGTTTTCAGCTTGGATTGCGAGCGATTGCAAACCGTTCAGACAAGCTCGCACAGCGTGGATGGGCGTTGGAGACCAAGCAAGGCCGCATCAGAGTCTGATACAGAGGCAGCGGGCCTGAACGCATCGCCCCATTTAGCCCCACAGGTCCAGCGGTGGATCGCTGGCAACGGCGCGCAGAATGTCGGTGCGGCTGATAAAGCCACTCAGGTGGCCCAGGTCGTCGGTCACCGGCAAGCCGGGCAGGCCGGTATCCAGCAGCACATGGGCCACGCGGCGCAGATCGGTGGTTTCGGCCACAGCGGGCACGGGGGTGATCATCACCTCGGACACGGGCCGCTTGGCCATGGCGATGGCCTCGCGCACGGCACCCGGCTCGGGCAGCAAAGCCAGCGGTGCCATGTCGGCGCGCAGCAGCAAACCAATCACGCGGCCCTGCGTATCCAGCACCGGGGCTTGCGCAATCTTTTTGACGGCCAGCACCTGCCATGCCTGCTCTACCAAGATGCCCGGTGTCACGGTGACGGCACCGCGCGTCATCACATCGCGCACCACATACAGCTGACGGCGCTCTTCCTTGGGGCCTTGCTCAGTGCCCAGATAGGCCGATACCGCACCTTGGGCGCGGGCAGAAAGTGAAAGCTTGGGCTCAGCGTTGCGCACCTGTGCTTCTTGCGACTCCACCCCCGAAGCGCTGGCACGCAAGCCACTGGGGCGCTGCACGCCGCGTACGGCGGTGATGTGGCTCAGGCGATCAGGCCCGCCTTGGTACATGGGGCCGTTGATGCCAAAGACATAGAACATGCGCAAATCTCCTCGGGTTGTGCGCTGGGTGCGCATTGACAGGGTCTGTCTTATCTATCGGCAGCAAAGCCTGCAACTGAACATCAACTGCCGCACAATGGTGGATTGATTGCGGTGCCTGCCCCTGAGATGGGCCCGCCCCATTAAAATTGCCACCATGCTAGACATTCTTCTTCTCCGTAAAGACCTCTCCTTGGCCATTGCGCGCCTGGAAACCCGTAAAAAGCCTCAGGCGTTCCTGAATGTGGAGGCCTTTCAGTCGCTGGAATCTGAGCGCAAGACGCTGCAGACCCGCACGGAGGAGCTGCAAGCCCAGCGCAACCAGCTGTCCAAGCAAATTGGCATGCTGATGGGCAAGGGCGACAAAGAAGGCGCAGAAGCGGCCAAGGCCCAGGTTGCCGCCTCCAAGACCGAGCTGGAAGCCTCGGACGCGCGTCTGGAGCAAATCAAGTCCGAACTGGAAGCCATGCTCCAGGCCGTACCCAACCTGCCACACGACAGCGTGCCAGTAGGCGCCGGTGAAGACGACAACGTGGTGGTGCGCAGCTGGGGCACACCCAAGCAGTACGACTTTGAAGTCAAAGACCACGTCGATGTGGGCACCCCGCTGGGGCTGGACTTCGACATGGGCGTCAAGCTCTCGGGCTCGCGCTTTACCGTCATGAAGGGCGGTATTGCCCGCATGCACCGAGCCCTTGCGCAGTTCATGCTGGACGTGCAAACCGGTGAGCACGGTTACACCGAGTGCTATGTGCCTTATGCGGTGAATGCCGATTCGCTGCGCGGCACCGGCCAGCTGCCCAAGTTTGAAGGCGATCTGTTTGCTGCCAAAAAGGGCGGCCAAGACAGCGAACCCGTGCCAGACAACCAGGCGCTGTACCTGATTCCGACCTCCGAAGTGCCACTGACCAACTTCATGCGTGATGTGGTTGTGCCAGAGGCAGAGCTGCCCATCAAACTGACTGCACACACCCCTTGCTTCCGTTCAGAAGCCGGCAGCTATGGCCGCGACACGCGCGGCATGATCCGCCAGCACCAGTTCGACAAGGTGGAGATGGTGCAAATCGTGCACCCTGAAAAGAGCTATGAAGTGCTGGAGGAAATGACCGGCCACGCTGAAGCCATTTTGCAAAAGCTGGGCCTGCCTTACCGCGTCATGAGTCTGTGCACGGGGGACATGGGCTTTGGTGCAACCAAGACCTATGACCTGGAAGTGTGGCTGCCCGGTCAAGGCAAGTACCGCGAAATCAGCTCCATCTCCAACTGCGAAGCCTTCCAGGCACGCCGCATGCAAGCGCGCTTCAAGAATGCCAAGGGCAAGAACGAGTTTGTGCACACCTTGAACGGCTCTGGTCTGGCTGTGGGCCGTTGTCTGGTGGCCGTGCTGGAAAATTACCAGCAAGCCGATGGCTCGGTGATCGTGCCTGAGGCACTGCGCCCCTACATGGGCGGCATCGAGCGCCTGCAAGCTTAAAAAGCTGAGGGTTTGCATTGAGGGTGTGAAAACACTGCTACAATTGCAGCTTCGACACTGCGGAGAGGTGGCAGAGTGGTCGAATGTACCTGACTCGAAATCAGGCGTAGTAGCAATACTACCGTGGGTTCGAATCCCACCCTCTCCGCCATAGCGGCTGTAGCTCAGTTGGATAGAGTACTTGGCTACGAACCAAGGGGTCGTGGGTTCAATTCCTGCCAGCCGCACCAGATTCAAACCCCAGAAATGAAAGTTTCTGGGGTTTTTGTCTATTTATGAAAGCTTTGTTTTTTCAGCGTCATGAAACAACAAACTTTTAGCTAAAGAAATTTAGCAAACTTCGATCCTAGGGTAATTACTTATCTTATAATCGAATGCTTAGCGGCTGTAGCTCAGTTGGATAGAGTACTTGGCTACGAACCAAGGGGTCGTGGGTTCAATTCCTGCCAGCCGCACCAATTTGAAGTCCTGATACCGAAAGGTGTCAGGACTTTTTGGTTTCTGCATTGCAAATTTTTGCAGCGCTGCTTTTGTGTGAAGATTCAGTCTATGAACAAGGCTTTCACCAAGGAAACCGATGGGCAGGACGATGATGACGAGCTGCCCAGCTTGCCCGCCCTTCCCAAGGGCAGCAAAAACTATATGACGCCGCACGGCTACCAGACGCTCAAAGCAGAGCTGCTGGAGCTGATTGATAACGAGCGGCCCAAGATTGTCGAGATCGTGCACTGGGCGGCCAGCAACGGCGATCGCTCGGAAAACGGAGATTACCTGTACGGCAAGAAACGGCTGCGCGAAATTGATCGCCGCATCCGGTTTTTGACCAAGCGTCTGGAGATTGCCGAGGTGGTCAACCCTTCGGTGCATTACGGCAGTGAGCAGGTGTTTTTTGGTGCCACCGTCACCTACGCAGACGATGAAGGCGTAGAGCGCACCATCACCATCAAGGGGATTGATGAGGCAGACAGCAGCAAAGCCGAGGTCAGCTGGATTGCTCCGGTAGCGCGTGTGCTGCTGAAGTCAAAAATTGGCGATGAGGTGCCACTGCCAACCCCTGCTGGCGTGCGCACGCTGGAAGTGCTGGATGTGAGTTACCCAGCGCCTCATGCAGAGAGTTAATAAAAAATGAGCTGCTAGCGCTTGCTCAGTAATGGTTTCAAATATAAAACGCATTGAAACTGTTGATTGATAAGCGAAAACAGCTCACTTTTAAAACTATACAAACAAAAAATGCGGCTGACAGGCCGCATTTTTTGTGAGAAACGCTCTTATTCCTGCGGCAGTATGCGCGCAGCACGCACCACGGTGGGCACGCGGCGCAAGCTGCGCAAGGCGGCGTCCAGCTGCTGCTGGTCATGCACAGACACTACAAAGCGCAGCTCGGTGGTCTGCATGGCCGCTTCGTCGTCCATCTCCAGACGGCGGATGTCCACATTGGCCTCTGCCAGCTCGCTGGCCACGCGTGCCAGCACGCCTTTTTGGTTATGGATGGTGACGCTGATGCCGCTGTCGTACAGCTTCTGGTTGCTGTCTTCCGCCCATTCGACGGGCACGATGCGTTCGCTGTCGGTGGCCTGCAGACGCCTGGCGTTGACGCACTGGGCGCGATGCACATGCAAGCCATCGCCACGGCCAAGGTAGGCCACCACAGCGTCACCAGGCACGGGGCGGCAGCATGGGGCGTAACGCACGGATGCGTTGCTGCTGCCATCCAGCGCCACGGTGCTTTGCGTCAGCTTGTTCTTGCTGGCAAAGCGCTCCTGGGTGAGCAGCAAAGCGTCAGGGCGCTGGCCTTGACTGGACAGCAGTGTCATGAAATGGCGTGCAACCCAGCTTGCGGCTTGGCGGCCCATGCCGATGTCGGTGAGCAAATCTTCGCGACTGGGGCTGCTGGTTTTGCGCAGTACTTCATCCCAGAGGGCTTGGTTGGCTTCGTCGTTCTCGGGAATGGAGGCAATACCTTCTTCGCGCAGCGCTTGCGTGAGCAGGGTCGCGCCCAGTTCTGTGGACTCGCTGTGCGCTGCAGTTTTGAGGTAATTGCGGATTTTGGAGCGAGCCCGCCCGGTTTTGACAAAGCTCAGCCACACAGGGTTGGGGTTGGCGTTGTCGTCCGTGATGATCTGCACCACATCGCCGCTCTTGAGCTCAGTGCGCAGCGAGGCAGCTTCACCGTTGATCAAGGCAGAGACGGTGTGGTGGCCAACATTGCTGTGGATGGCATAAGCGAAGTCCACCACGGTGGCTCCACGTGGCATGGCCATGATCTTGCTCTTGGGTGTGAACACGTAGATGGAGTCTGGGAACAGATCCACCTTGACGTTGTCCCAGAACTCGGTGGCGTCGTTGGTTTCGGTTTGAATGTCCAGCAACGACTGCAGCCACTTGGTGTTGAGTGCGTCTTGCTTGCCCTGTGATTTGTACAGCCAGTGGGCGGCAATGCCTGCCTCGGCCACGATGTGCATGGGCTCGGTGCGAATCTGAAACTCGATGTTCACGCCCGAGGGGCCCACCAGCATGGTGTGCAGCGACTGGTAGCCATTGCTCTTGGCAATTGCGATGTGGTCCTTGAACTTACCCGGTACTGGCTTGTACATCTGGTGCAGGATGCCCAGAGCGGTATAGCAGTCTGTGACGGTGGGAACAATGATGCGAAAGCCGTAGATGTCAGTGACCTGCGCAAATGTCAGGTGGTGGCGAATCATCTTCTGGTAGAGCGAGTACAGCGTGCTTTCGCGCCCTGCCAGGCGGGCGGTCATGCTGACGCGGTCAAACTCTGCGGCAATTTCGTTTTGCACGCGCTGCACCAGATCGTGGCGGCGAGCGCGCGATTTGGTGATGGCCTTTTCCAGCGTGCTGTAGCGCCAGGGGTTCTGGTAGCGAAAGGACAGATCCTGCAGCTCGCGGTAGGTCTGGTTCAAACCCAGGCGGTGTGCAATCGGTGCAAAGATCTCCTGAGTTTCCGAAGCAATGCGCCCCCACTTGCTGCGCGGCATATCGCCCATGGTGCGCATATTGTGGGTGCGGTCTGCCAGCTTGATCAGGATGACGCGTACATCCTTGGCCATGGCCAGCAGCATTTTTCGGAAAGACTCGGCCTGATTTTCTTCGCGGGTGTTGAAGTGCAGCTTGTCCAGTTTGGTCAGTCCATCGACCAAATCTGCCACGACGGGGCTGAACCGCTCGGCCAGATCCTGTTTGGTGATGCCACAGTCTTCCATGGCATCGTGCAGCAAAGCCGCCATCAGTGCCGGGGCATCCAGCTTCCAGTGCGCGCAGATGGTGGTGACGGCAATCGGGTGGGTGATGTAGGGGTCACCGCTGCTGCGCCACTGGTTGGTGTGCGCCTTGTCAGCGTATTGCCAAGCTTGTCTTACCTGCTCAATGTCTGCAGCTGGCAAGTAAGAGAGATAGTCCAGCATGCGCTCAAAGTGCGCAGCAGAGATGCGAGCAGCAGCTTCCAGACGCGCATCTAGCGAGGCGTCTGGCGAAATTCGGGGGGTGTCGTCTGTTTTGGAAGTGAAAGCCGCGTTCATACCCTAAATGTATCGCGGGAAAGCGGGGATGGACATAGTAAAAAAAAAGCACCGCGATACGGTGCTTCTATTGTCTGTCCAGTGAGACAGATTTTGAAATAAGCCAGAACTTAACCTGGAACTTTTTTCAGCATTTCCAGGCCCACTTTGCCTTCTGCGATTTCACGCAGTGCAGTCACGGCGGGCTTGTTGTTGCATTCCACCTTGGGGGTGTGGCCCTGGCTCAGCATGCGTGCGCGGTAAGTTGCCGCCAGCACAAGCTGGAAGCGGTTAGGGATTTGCTCCAGGCAATCTTCAACAGTGATGCGTGCCATTAGGTACTCCGGGGGAATTCAGGAAAGGTTGAGCGATTCGAACACGTCGGCGCGCAAGCGGCGCTGTGATACGTACTTCAGACGCTGGGCGTGAATGATCGCCTTCAGGTCAAACAGTGCGCTCTCAAATAACTCGTTGATTATAACGAAGTCGAATTTACCTACTTGCGCCATCTCTACTTCGGCATTTTTCATCCGCAGCGCAATCACATCAGGCGCATCTTCGCCGCGATTTTCCAGGCGAGCACGCAACTCATCCCAGCTTGGGGGTAAGACGAAAATCAGTACCGCCTGAGGAAATGACTCGCGCACTTGCAGTGCGCCTTGGTAGTCAATCTCCAGCAGCACGTCTTCACCAGTGCTCAGGCGGTCTTGAATGCCTTTTTTGGAGGTGCCGTAGCGCTTGCCGTGGACATTGGCCCATTCGATAAAGGCGCTGTTGGCCACCATGGCGTCAAATTCTTGCTCGGAGGCGAAGAAATACTCCCGACCATGCTTTTCTTGACCACGGGGCGCGCGGGTAGTGTGAGAGACAGACGGATAGACACGCGCATCAAATGAGCGCAGGGCCTTGACCAGGCTGGATTTACCGGCTCCGCTGGGAGCTGCGACGACAAAGAGGTTTCCAGGATGTTGCATAAGAAAAACTCGGGTGCTTGTGGCGACCTTGCAAAAAGGGCGCTTGCGCGCCCTGTGGTTTTAACGGTGGTTATTCGATATTTTGAACTTGCTCGCGCATTTGCTCGATCAGTACCTTCATGTCCACGCTGATGCGTGTCAGGTCCAGGGCGGCAGATTTCGAGCCCAGGGTATTGGCTTCGCGGTGCATTTCCTGGATCAGGAAATCCAGTCGCTTGCCGATTTCGCCGCCTTTTTTGAGCAGGCGTTCCACCTCGTCAAGGTGGGAGTCAAGGCGTGTGACTTCTTCGGCAACGTCGATGCGAATGGCAAATGCAGTGGCCTCTGACAGTGCTCGGTCACGGGCTGCCTCCGGGGCAACCTGGCCTTCGGTTAGGCCCATGGCTTCTTGCCAGCGCTCCAGAAAACGCTGGCGCTGCTGCTCAACCAGCTGGGGCACCAGAGGCGTTGCTTGCGCAGCCAGTTCACGCAGCTGATGCAAACGGTCTTTGAGCATGTCTGCCAGCCGCTTGCCTTCACGGGCACGCGCATCCATCAACTCAGTGACGGCGGCATCGGCCAGATTGGGGACTACTTCGTGCCAGTCGACCTGGACGGCGTTGCCGCTGCCTGCCAGACGCAGCGCGTCAGAGACTGACAAGCCTTTGGCATCGGGCAGCCATGCCTGCACCATGTCTTGTACGGACTGCATGCGCTGCAGCAATGCCGGTGTGGGCTGGGGCAAGGAGGCTGACGCATCCACATCAATGGCGGCGCGCACTTCGACTTTGCCTCGCTTGAGGCGGTTGCTCAGCAAGGCGCGCAGGGCGGGCTCTTGGCTGCGCAGTTCATCAGGCAGGCGAAAGGTGAGGTCCAAAAAACGGCTGTTAACTGCGCGGATTTCAAGCCCTAAACGCACGTTTTGTGCAGAGGCGTTGTCCTCAGCAGATGCCGGTGCGTGCTGCACACTGGCGTATCCGGTCATGCTGTAAACTGGCATTGGACTTATCTTTGGTTACTTGCAATTTGGTGATTATCCAGTTTCCGCTTCGACCTTGAGGTTTACCTGAACAAAATGTCTCCCAGGATCAAGCCAGCCCCCCTGCCTCCCGATACGCTCATTGGCGATTACCGTGTGGTGCGCAAGCTCGCATCCGGAGGTTTCGGGGTGGTTTATCTGGCCAACGATGCACAGGGGCAAGAGGTTGCCATCAAGGAATACCTGCCAGCGGCGCTGGTCACTCGCGCTGCCGGTGAGCTGATTCCCAAAGTCTCGCAAGAAAAACTGTCGCTCTATCGGCTGGGACTGAAAAGTTTTTTTGAAGAAGGGCGAGCCCTGACGCAGATCTCCCACGCATCTGTGGTGAGTGTGCTCAATTTCTTTCGCGAAAACGAAACGGTTTACATGGTCATGAATTTCCTGCGCGGTGCTTCGCTGCAGGAGTACGTAGTGATTGCACGTGGTCAGCGCCATGCCAAAGTGCTGCGCGAATCTTCGATTCGTTCGCTGTTTGATGAAGTGCTGCGTGGGCTGCGCATCGTGCATCAGCACAAGATGCTGCATCTGGATATAAAGCCCGCCAATATTTTCATCACCGATGAAGACCGTGCCGTCATGATCGATTTTGGTGCTGCCCGCGAAGTGCTCAACAAAGAGGGCAACTTCATTCGCCCGATGTATACCCCGGGTTTTGCAGCACCTGAGATGTACAAGCGCAATGGCAGCATGGGCCCCTGGACCGATATTTACGCAGTCGGTGCCTGCATGTTTGCCTGCATGACAGGCCAGCCCCCTGCGGACGTACCCAGCCGCCGTGACAAAGATCGTCTGGCCGTGGCGCTGGCGCGTTTGCGCGGTGTGTACTCCGATAACTTGCTGGAGCTGGTGCAATGGGCCATGGAGCTCGATCCCATGGCGCGTCCGCAGTCGGTGTTTGCTTTTCACAAAGCCTTGAGTCACGAACCTGAACGCCGCTACACGCCGCTCAGCGTGTCTGAAAGGGTGCGCTTGCAGCTGGATGCATTGATTGGCGAAGGCCGCAAAACCCAGTCTGCAGCGGAAACCTCCGTCCGTGTGAAGGCTCCATGAAGTTTTCTGTTTTCCAGCTCAGCCGCAGGGGCGCGCGTGCCGTCAATGAAGACCGCATGGGCTACTGCTACACCCGAGAAGCGGCTTTGTTCCTGCTGGCTGATGGCATGGGTGGCCATGCCGAAGGTGAAGTGGCCGCGCAACTGGCGCTGCAAAGCATTGCGGCGCAATTTCAACGCGAGGCAACCCCTGCGTTGGCGGATCCTTCAGATTTTCTCAGCCGTGCTGTGCTGACGGCACACCAGCAGATTCAGCGCTACGCCAAGCTCAAGCGCATGCCTGACGCCCCCCGAACGACGGTGGTGGCTTGTGTCGTGCAAAACGGTGCTGCCACGTGGCTGCATTGCGGCGACTCCCGTTTGTACTGGGTGCGCCAGGGGCAACTGCTGGCGCGCACGCGCGATCATTCCTATATGGAGATGGAGCGCAATACAGCCATGCCGGTGCGGCTGGCGCAGAAACTGCTCAATCGCAACGTGCTGTTTACATGTCTGGGGGCGAGTGGCAAGCCCATTTTTGATGTGAGTGGCCCCCACATTCTGCGCAGTGGTGACCGGTTGCTGCTGTGCTCGGATGGCTTGTGGGGTGCGCTGAAAGAGCCTGCACTGCTGCACGGGCTTGCCTCGTTGCCTGTAGCGCAGGCGATTCCTGCCTTGGTGGAGTCGGCTTTGCAAATTACCGGCGACAAGAGCGACAACGTCACCGCTTTGGCGCTGGAGTGGGAGATGCCCGATGACGTGCAAAGTGCCGGTGACGTGCGTACCGATACGGCATCGATCAGTGAGCTGTTTGCGTCAACCATTCAGTCTTCGCATGAGCTGGATGCCCTGGATGACCCGCTGGACGAAGACGAGATCGAGCGCAATATTGCCGAAATCAACGCCGCCATCCGCCGCTCTGCTGCCAGCAAAGCCTGAGTCGCTTGCACTGCAGCAGCCTATGTGGACTTGCGCTTTGGCGCACACTTGGCCCCTGTTTTGCGCCACCCAAGACGGTTTGGTCTTTGCGCAATCATCTAAATAAATAGCTATTAACGTTTGATGCGTCAGCGTTATTGCCAGATTTCACCCATGAAAATTGTTCTTGCTTCTAACAACCGCGGCAAGCTGGCCGAATTGCAATCCATGTTCGCTCCTCTGGGCGTGCAGCTGGTCTGCCAAGCAGACTTGTTTGACGGCGAAGCGCCTGAGCCGTATGGCACTTTTGTAGAAAACGCACTGAGCAAGGCGCGGTTTGCGGCTGAGAAAACTGGTCTGCCAGCGATTGCCGACGATGCCGGTCTGTGCGTGGATGCCTTTGGTGGGCTGCCGGGTGTGGATACCGCTTACTACTGCACGCACTACGGCTACGAAAAAAGCGATGACAACAACGTCACCTGCCTGCTGGAGAATCTGGCCCCCCATGCCAATCGCAAAGCGGCAATGGTGAGCACCCTGGTGGGTGTGCGCTCACCCAAGGACCCCGAACCCTTGATTGCCGTGGGCCGCGTGAGCGTAGAAATTGCCACACAGCGCCGTGGCAGCAATGGCTTTGGCTTTGACCCCGTGCTGATCATTCCTGAACTGGGTAAAACCTTTGCAGAAATGGCGCCCGAGTTCAAAAACGACCACAGCCACCGTGGCCGCAGCACGCGCGCCATGATGGAGCTGCTGCGCACCACCTGGTTGAGTGCCTCCTGAGGCGCTGTGCGCCTTTTTGCTCTGGCTGATCCGGGTGAGGCGGCCCTTGCTCGGCATCCGCTGGTTGTCACAGGTGAGGCCGGAGCAAGCTTCGATTTTTGAATGCCATGACTATTCCTATTGTTTCTGCCGGTGCTGAGCCGCAACTGGGCCAAGCCCCCAAAGACGTGCAGCACTACATGCGTGCGGGCACGCTGGGGCTGCCTGCGTTGCCGCCGCTGTCGCTGTATGTGCACCTGCCCTGGTGCTTGAAAAAGTGCCCGTACTGCGACTTCAACTCGCACGAGCAGCGCGCGGGCAGCGAAGGTGGCGTGCCCGAGCAGCGCTACATTGACGCGCTGATGGCGGATCTGGAAGCCAGTCTGCCCCTGATCTGGGGGCGCACTGTGCACAGTGTGTTCATTGGTGGTGGCACGCCCAGTTTGTTCAGCCCTGAGAGCATTGATCGCCTGATCAGCGGCCTGCGCGCGCGCCTGCGCATGGAGCCTGACTGCGAAATCACCATGGAGGCCAACCCGGGCACGTTTGAGAAAGACCGTTTCAAGGCCTTTCGCCATGCGGGGGTCACACGTCTGTCAATTGGCGTGCAAAGCTTTGATGACCGTTTTCTGTCCGCTCTGGGGCGTGTGCACAACGGTGAGCAGGCGCGGGCTGCCGTGCAAGAGGCCGCCGCATCGTTTGAGACCTTCAACCTCGACATCATGTATGCCCTGCCGGGGCAAACGCAGGCGGATCTGGTCAAGGATCTGGAGACGGCGCTGAGCTTCAAGCCTCCGCACATCTCGATCTACCACCTGACGATTGAGCCCAATACCTACTTTGCCAAGTTTCCGCCAGTCATCCCGGAAGACGACGCGGCCTACGACATGCTGGACTGCATCACCGCCATGACGGGTGCACATGGCATGCAGCGCTATGAAATCTCGGCCTATGCGCGCGATGGCCACCAGTGCTTTCACAACACCAACTACTGGCAGTTTGGTGACTATCTGGGCATTGGCGCAGGTGCGCATGGCAAGCTGAGTTTTGCGCACCGCGTGGTGCGGCAGGTGAAGCTGCGTGATCCGCAGCGCTACATGGACGCGGCCTTGGCTGGTCATGTACTGGCCAGCGATGAAGATGTGCGCCGCAAGGACTTGCCGTTTGAATACATGCTCAACGCGCTGCGTCTGCGCGGTGGCTTTGCCATTCAAGACTACCTGGATCGCACGGGGCTGCCGATCAGCTCCATCCGTGCAGCGCTCGATACAGCCGAGAAAAAGGGGCTCATTACTCGCAGCGCGTCGCACGTCACTCCTACGGAGCGGGGCTTTGATTTTCTGAACGATTTGCAGGAGCTGTTTCTCGGCGAGGCGTAATTCCTTTACGCTGCTGCAAAAAAGAAAGCACCCTGCGCGGGTGCTTTCTGGTTTTTAGCTATGTTTGATAGCCAAGTGCCTGTTAACCAAGCGCAGACAGCTATCAAAAGAATGGCTTAGCCGCAGCGTGCGGCAATGATGCGGCCTGTGGCATCGATTTCAAGGTTCAGGCGCTCTGCATTGAACTCACGTGTGGTCACCTGGCCGGGGCGCAGCACGCGGGCCATATAGGCACCTGCACGCTTGCGTGCTTCATTGACGTTGTGCTCTGTGTTTGTCTTGCCAACGGCCCATTGCGCGGCGGCTTGGTCGCAGCGCTGTACGGGGCGCGGTGCAGGGGTGGTGCCAGAGTCAGTGCCAGACGGTGTGGTGGTGCAGCCTGCTGCCAGTGCAGCGACGGCAGCCAGGGTCAAGGTTGGCAGTGAAAAACGCATGGTTGAACTCCTGATTTTCAGATGTGTAACTGCCAGCCACCTTAACAGCAGCGATTGTGATTAATGCGACAGAGATGTGACGTTTTGTTTCTCTGTCTTGTGGGGTTTATTTCTTGGGTTGCTGAAAAACACTGCTATCAATGCGCAGACGTTTGGCCTTGATGGCCGCTTGTTCGGCCTGCTGGCGCGTATCAAAAGGCCCAATGCGCAGGCGAGTGAGCTCGCCTTTATTGCTGCTCACGGTCTGGCGCACCGCATTGAGCTTGGCCGCTTGCAGGCTTTTGACGGCTTTGTCGACATTCGCCGTTTGCGCATAAACCCCGGCATTCAGGTAGTACTTGCCTGCAATCAACTGGCCAGAGGCGACAGGTGGGGGGGCAGGTTTGGGCGTGGGCTTTGCAGCGGGTTTGGGCAGTGGTTTGGCCGCAGGGGGGGGCGCTGCGAGCTTTTTGGCTGGTGAAGGCGCGGCGGGTTCGGGTGCTGCGGCAACCGGAGCGGGCGTGATAGCCGCAGCAGCAGGAGCTGGCGGGGCGGCAGCGGTGCTGGGCTGTGCAGTGACCGGCACGGATGGTGCCAGGGCCAGCGCTGCTGGCGCATTGTCTTGTGCGGGTGCGGCTTCTATAGCCGAAGCAGCGGCCTGCTGCAAGGCTGGCTGCGGCAAGGGCTGCTCTGGCGTGAACGCTACGGGCTCCAGCGGGGGCAGCGGGCTGGCTGAGGGGATGACAAGGTCTGGTGGCCCAGAGTGTGTCGCGCCTGCAGGGCGCTGGGCTGCTGCATCCAAGGTGAAATAGAGCACAGCGGCCACTGCCAGCATGGCCAGCGACTGAATGGCTACGGCAAGCTGAAAGCGTTCTTTGGTGATGGCTTGCTGGACCAGCTGTGCACGGGCTTGGCCAATCGAGCTGGCGCGTGTCAGCGTCTTCAAGGTCTGGTTACGCACATGCTGGTAGTACAGACCATTGCCCATAAAGCCTGGGACTGCGCACAGCAGCAGTACGGCCAGCAAGCACACCGTGACTTCCAGCTGCAAAGGCACGCGGCCATGTAAACCCAGCCACCACAGCAGTAACAGCGCACCGAGCAGGCCTGCGTAAATGCCCGCTGGCCGCCATAGCTTGCGCATCAGCAGCCACGTCAGCGTGAAGAAAGCCGCGCCGTGGTTCCAGGTGGGAATGACCTTGCCCAGAGCCTCAAACCGGTTGAACTGCTGCTGATAGTAGTCAGCGTTAACGGGACCCACACTCAAGCGATACAGGTCCGGCATGATGCCGGTTTGCCCGGAGCTGGGTGGGGGGGTGAAGGCGTTAGAGCGTGAAGGCATCGCAGGCATGCGGGGCATTGTGGCATGGGCGTGGGTGGCCAGACCGTCGATGTAACGTCTTGTGCACACTCAAGGCGGCCAAGGTGGGCAGTGAAGGCTTGTTGCGCTCATACACTCTAGGGTTTACATGGGCGGTGCCTGTTGATCGGGCGGCGGCTCACGCGTTTACACATACCTAGTCAGTGCGGCATGCAACAACAACACGAGTGGCAGTTTTACCAAGCAGGGGGAGTGGATCAGGTTTCGATTCGCACCGGCGCAGATATCGCCAACATTGGCCAGTTGGACCAAAAGCTGTGGGTGGCACTGGCCTGTCCCACACGCGGCATTGAATTTGACAGCGCAACGCTGGATTTGATCGACCAGGACTCTGACGGCCGCATTCGCGCACCGGAGCTGGTGCAGGCCTGCGAATGGGCTGCCTCCATGGTCAAGGACCCAGAGGTTCTGGCCCAAGGCTCTGACGTGCTGGCGCTGGACAGCATCCGCCCGGATGCCGAGGCCGGGCAGGCGCTGATCGACGAGGCACGGCGCATTCTGAAGCTGTCTGGCAAAGAGGGCGCAGACAGCGTCACGCTGGCGGATGTGCAAGAGCGTCTGGCATCGCTGAACGCCATGCCTTTCAACGGCGACGGCATCTTGAACCCCGCCACCATGACCGAGTACCCGCAGCAGGCTGCACTGGTCTCGCGCATCATGGACGCTTATGGCGCTGCCAACGGCTGTGATGGGCAGCCGGGTCTGGGCCGCGCACAGCTGGACAACTTCTTTGCGGATGTGCAGTCGATCGCTGACTGGCACGCCCGTGCGCAAACCAATACCTGTGCCTTGCCCACGCAGGAGCAGGCCATGGCTGCGGCCAAGGCGCTCAATGCGGTGCAGGCCAAGGTGGAAGATTTTTTTGCCCGCACCCGGCTGGTCGCGTTTGATGCCAATGCCCTGGAGCCACTGAGCCCGTCCAAGGAAGGCTACGCCGCGCTGAGCCAGCAGGTGCTGAGCCAGCAGGACGCAGCAATTGCTGCGCTGCCAATTGCCACGGTGGTGGCGAACGGTGATTTGCCCCTGCTGCATGGCATCAACCCCGCGTGGGCAGATGCCATCAGCAATTTGCGCACCACCGCGGTGTTGCCATTGCTGGGAGAGCACAGCAGCCTGAGCGCAGCGCAGTGGGTGCAGCTTAAAGAGCAACTGGCCGTTTGCCAGACCTGGCTGGCCGCTCACCCCAGTACGCCCCTGGGCGACATGGGGCAGCAAGAAGCGCAGGCCTTGCTGGCCGGCGGCATGCAGGCGTATTTGCAAGCCTTGATTGAGCATGACGCGGATGAAAAGCAGCACAGCGCCCATGTGCTCACGCTGGAAAAGCTCATCCGCTTTCAGCGTGATTTGCTGGCACTGCTCAATAACTTTGTCTCGTTCTCGCAGTTTTACAGCCGCCAGGGCGCAGCTTTTCAGGCAGGCACCTTGTACCTTGATGGCCGCAGCTGTGATCTGACGGTGGATGTGGCCGATGCGGCCTCACACGCTACCCTGGCTGGCATGGCCAAAGTGTTTTTGGCGTATTGCGAATGCCGGCGCAACGGCGTCAAGCGCCATATCGTGGCGGCTTTTACGGCAGGCGATGTGGACTTTCTGTTCGTGGGCCGCAATGGCATTTTCTATGACCGCGAGGGCAAGGACTGGGATGCCACGATCACCAAATTGATTGAGAACCCCACCAGCATTGGTCAGGCCTTCTTTTCGCCGTACAAGAAGTTTGTGCGCATGATTGAAGAGCAGGTGGCCAAGCGCGCAGCAGCCAAAGATGCCACCGTGACGGCCAATCTGGATGCGCAAGCGGCCAAGCTGGCCGACATCGCCAAACCTGCGGCACCTGCGCCTGCTGCCGCTGGCAAAAAGACCGATGTAGGCACCGTGGCTGCGATTGGTGTGGCCTTGGGCTCCATCAGTGCGGTGCTGGTAGGTATCTTTGGCAAGTTCATTGAACTGGGCCCCTGGATTCCTGTGGCCTTGCTGGGCATCATCCTGGCCATCTCTGGCCCCAGCATGCTGATTGCCTGGCTCAAGTTGCGTGAACGCAGTCTGGGCCCCATTTTGGATGCCAGTGGCTGGGCCATCAATGGCCGCATGAAGATCAACCTGCAACTGGGTAACTCGCTGTCACAGGCCGCCAAAGTGCCGTTGAGCGCCAAGCGCATTACCCGTGACCCGTTTGCCGACAAGCACACAGCCCGCTGGGTGTGGGCGGCAGTGGCGCTGCTGGTGCTGGCTGCTGTGGCCTGGCGCTATGGCTGGTTGAACAGTGTGCTGCCTCAGTCTTGGCAGTACGGCGCTGCTGAAACGGCGGTTGCGCAGCCTGCTGCTGCGCTGCCAGTACCAACGCCTGCACCCGCACCTGCACCCGCACCTGCACCCGCACCTGCACCCGCACCTTAAGCACACCAAGCCCGGCAGCTCGGGCTGGTTCTTCAGGCATTCCAGATGCTTGGGCGTGAGTGGTGACTTGTCTCAGATATCGCTGGGACTCGGTAGCCACAGGCCGGCAGTTCGCCCCGGCAGCCGAGTTACTTTCTGTGTGCACCCTGCAAAGTAACCAAAGATGCGCTTGGGGATACCTGCCGTGGAACCGGGCTGTGCGCTGTACCAGCGCGTGGCTCGAACAACCACGGCCAGTCAGATGAACCAAGCCGCCCTGTCCGGCAGCCTTGCTGCGGCAGGTCTGCGGGGCACCAGTGCTGTGCCTTGCTCTGATGCATGTACACCCCATCAGGACTTTGGGCATTGAGATGCCCTGGCTGCTGCGCAGCTGGCTGTTATTGCTGATTTTTTAACAGCGATCTATCAGCCCGGCCTTGTGTGCATCAAACACAAAATCCAGAAAAGCCTTGGCGCGTATGGGCAGGTGCTTGCGGCTGGGCATGGCTGCCAGCACGCTGTAGCGGCCTGTGATCCAGCCGGGCAGCACGTGCTGCAAAACGCCTTGCTCCAGAAAGGGGCGGGCCGAGTCCATGGTGAAGGTGGCAATGCCCGCACCATCTAGCACCATCTGCAGGATGCTGGCAGTTTGATTGATGGTGACGGCGGCCTGCACCTCGATGGTGTGCTCCGGCGGCTCTGTCATGCGCTGGCCGCTGTGCCACAGCTTAAAGCTGTCGTGGTGCTGCCCGGCAGGGCGGCGCAGCACGCACATGTGCTGCGCCAGCTCCTGCACGGTCTGGGGCGCACCATGGCGGGCGATGTAGGCGGGGGCGGCACACAAGATGGACTCGGAGGTAGACAGCGTGCGCGCCACGATGTCGGCATCAAAGCCTTCGGGCACCTGCAGCAAACCCAGGTCGTAGCGGGTCAGCTCGGGCACTGGTTGCGGGTCGACATAGACATCCAGCGAAATGCCCGGGTACTGCGCTCTAAAGGCTGCGGCCAGTGGAGAGATCAGGGCATCGGTCAGGGCAGGGGCCGCCACAATGCGCAGCACACCCTTCAGAGCACTGGTGTTGCTCTGCGCCTCCATGAATGCGCTTTCGACGGCTTGCAAAATATCGCGCACGTTTTCTGCATAGCGCTCGCCTGCAGCAGTCAGGCTGGTGCGACGTGTGGTGCGCTGCAGCAAGCGGGTGCCTAACTGTGCTTCCAGCGCCGCAATGTGGCGTGTCACGTGGGGCACGGTCATGCCAAGGTGGCGTGCAGCCGCTGTAAAGCTGCCGTCATCGGCAACGGCCAGAAACACCTTCATGGTCTGCAAACGATCCAGCACAAACACCTCTTTGTATGCCCGCGCAGCGGGGCTTATAGCGTTGGATTATTACGGGAGCGGTAAAAGTCCATTACTTGCAGCGTCATTTTTACTGCTCTGACAAGGCATACAGTGTGAGCAAGTACCAACACTGGCTGGTTGGCATGCATAGTTTCTGTCTTTCTTAGCGAGTGGGGGCGGAGAGCGCGACCTTTGATGCGTTGTCGCTTTGCGCCCCGTCGCCACCCCCATCGTTGACCGGGCTGGGTGGCATTCGCCGCTCTTGACACCTCAGGCACCTCAGGCTCCTTCTGCCTTGATGGTGCTTGCTGCGCTGGTTTTGCGGCTTTGCGCTGCGCCGGCATGCTCAAAGCGTGCGCAAGACAGAAGTACACCCACGAACGCCATGGCGCGCACTGCACAGACAGGGGCCCAGAGGTTCAAGCTGTTCAGTGCGACCGCGGCAACGGTGGCACAGGGCATGGGGCAACGCTTGCTGGCAGCTTGGTTGGTGCTGATTCACATCAAGCGAAACGTCCCACCATGACTCCTTATCCTCAATCCCCATTTTTTGGCTTGCAGCGCCGCCACTTGCTGGGTGGCGCTTTGGCTGCCAGCGTGGTGCAGCTTGCGCCATTGAGCTGGGCGGCCCAGCCAGCCAGTCCCGCAGCAACCGCTGCGTTCATGGCCTTGTCCCAGTACCTGACTGAGCGCAGCAACCTGAGCCCCAAGCTGGCGGGGCGCATGCAGGCCGCTTTGCAAAGTCTGGACAGCCGCTTCACCGCACACGCCGATGCACTGTGGCAATGGGTGCAGGCCCAGCAGGTAACGCTGGCGCAATTGAACGAGCGCCTGAAGGCGCAAAAGCCTGAGCTGCTGCCCATCCCCGGTCAGATCATGCAGGCCTGGTATCTGGGCATTGTGGGTGCAGGCACCCAGGCCAAAGTGGTGACTTATGAGTTCGCACTGAACGCACAGACCGTGGCAGACAAGCTGCGTCCCCCCAGTTACTCGTATGGCGTGTATGGCAGCTGGACCAGCAATCCCACCACGTTCAACTTGCAGCGCATTGCACGTCCAGCCTGAGGCTGCATGCGCCTTGCTCTAACGTCAAAAAAGAATATTTCCCATGGCTAAAACCACTCCCAACTCAGCCGATTACGTGATCATCGGCTCCGGCATCATCGGTGCCATGCTGGCTGCCAAGCTGGCGAAAACCGGCGCATCGGTGCTGATGCTTGAAGCCGGCCCCAACATTGCACGCGGCGAAATCGTCGGGCGCTTTCGCAACTCCACCCGCCGCAGCGACTGGATGTCGCCTTACCCGTCGGTAGACAGTGCCCCGCACCCCATCTACCGCCCACAAGACAACCACCACTTGGTGCAGGCCGGCCCTTACCCCTACAAGGCCGAATACATGCGCATGGTTGGCGGCACCAGCTGGCACTGGGCCGCGCATGCCTGGCGCAATGTGCCCGGTGACTTCAAGATCAAGTCGCTGTATGGCGTAGGCGTGGACTGGCCGTTTGACTATGACGATCTGGAGCCCTACTACCAGGAGGCGGAAGCCATCATGGGTGTGGGTGGCTCTACGGCCACGGGGTCACCGCGCAGTCAGCCTTTTCCCATGGGTGAAGTCGCCATTCCCTATGCCATGCAGCGTGTGCGAGACCGTCTGGCGGGCACCTTTGACGTGGTCAACAACACGGTGGCGCGCAACAGCCGCACCTTTGATGGCCGCCCCCCTTGCTGTGGCAACAACAGCTGCCAGCCTATTTGCCCCATTGATGCGCAATACCACGGCGGCATTGCGGTGCAGCAGGCTCTGGCAGTGGGCGTGAAGATGACGTACCTGGCCAACGTGTTCCAGCTGGAGCACGACGCGCAGGGCCGCATCGTGGCCGCCAACTACTACGACCCCGACAAGAACGTGCACCGCGTAACGGGAAAAACTTTCATTGTGGCTGCCAACGGCATTGAGTCGCCGCGCCTGCTGCTGCTGTCCAAGAGCGAGAAGTTCAAGCAGGGCATTGCCAACGACAACGACATGGTGGGCCGCCATCTGATGGACCACCCCAGCACCTCGCTGACCTTTGACGCCGACGAAGACGTGTGGCTGGGCCGTGGCCCGCAAAGCCCGGTGTCCATTAACGCCATGCGCGATGGGGATTTCCGCGGTGAATACTCTCCGTACCGCCTGGACTTCACCAACATCTCACGTGTTGACGGAGCCACCAACTCGCTGCTCAAGGCCGGTATTTATGGCAAGGAGTTTGCCGAGAAGCTGCGCCATGCATCGGCCCGTGAGATGAACGTGAAAAGCGTGCTGGAAGTGCTGCCCGATCCTGAGCGCCGCATTGATCTGGCCGATGAAAAAGACGCCATGGGCCTGCAAAAGCCCCGCGCCCACTACAGCATTGACGACTACACCTTCAAGGGCCACAAGCGCGCGCAAAAGGACTTCGCCAAGATTGCGCAGCTTATGGGTGGCACCAACCTGCGCTACACCAAGGACGACGACTTTGCCAACAACCAGCACATCTGCGGCACGCTGAGCATGGGCACGGACAGTGCGGTGTCGGTGTGCGATGAATTTGGCCGTGCCTGGAACCATGCCAACCTGTACTTTGCTTCGACAGGCGTGCTGCCCACCTCGTCGACCTGCAACTCCACACTCAACGGTATCGCCGTGGCTTTGCGCACGGGTGCCCACCTGATCGCCGAAAACGGCGGCGCTGCCATGCTGCCGCGCAGCAACACGCTGGCCACCTGGAAGCGACTGAACCCCCTCTGGAAGCCTGCGGCTTAAGGCTGGAGGAAGCAAGCATGAACAAGACAATGATGAAATCTTCCTGGCTGGCGGCTGTGCTGCTGGCCGCTGCTCCGGCGTTTGCTGCAGACAGCAACGAAATTGAGCGTGGCCGTTACCTGGCCACGGCGGGTGACTGTATCGCTTGCCACACGGCAGCCGGCGGCAAGGAAATGGCTGGTGGACTGGCACTGGCCAGCCCTCTGGGGCCGATTGTTTCGACCAACATCACACCCTCCAAAACCCACGGCATTGGCAACTATTCGCTGGAGCAATTCAGTGATGCGCTGCGCCATGGCAAGCGTGCAGATGGCGCCAACCTCTACCCAGCCATGCCGTACACCGCGTACGCCAAGACGACGGACGAGGACATTGCCGCCATGTATGCCTACTTCATGCAGGGTGTGCCTGCGGTCGATGCGGCCCCTGCCCAGCAGACGGACCTGCCATTTCCCTTCAGCATCCGCGCTTCGCTGAGTGTCTGGAATGCGCTGTTCCACGATGCCACGCCTTACCAGCCGGTTGCCTCGCAGACGCCAGAGTGGAACCGCGGCGCTTACCTGTCGCAGGGGCTGGCGCACTGCACCACGTGCCACACCCCGCGCACCACGCTGATGGCAGAAGACAATCTGCGCGCATTGAGCGGTGCAGAGGTGGGCGGCTGGTACGCGCCCAACATCACCTCTGATGCGGTCAGCGGCATTGGTGGATGGAGCGTGCAAGAGCTGGTCACGTACATGCAAGGCCAGCCTGTACCCGGCAAAGGCCCGGCTGCTGGCCCCATGGCCGAGGCCATTGACCACAGCTTGAAGCACCTGACGGCGCAGGACCTGCAGGCCATTGCGGTCTACATCAAGTCGGTGCCTGCTGTAACCGATGCCAAGCTCAAGCAGTCTGCAGACAGCTTTGGCCAGCAGACCGATGCGCTGGAGACCGTGCGCGGCACGGCATGGCCCAAGGAGCATGACGCCCTGACAGGTGCGCAAATCTATGACGGCTATTGCGCCAGCTGCCACCAGGTGCAAGGGCAGGGCACGGAAGGTGATGGCCTGCCTGCGCTGTTCAAGAACACCTCGCTGGGTCACAGCAACACCAACAATCTGGTGCAAGTGGTGCTGCACGGTATTCACCGCGTGGGAGTGGATTCGGTCATGCCCGCGTTCGCTCACGAGCTGAGCGACAAGCAAGTCACCAGCTTGAGCAACTACATGCTGGCCAGCTATGGCAACCCTGAAGCCAAAGTGACCGAAGCACAGGTGGCCAAGCTGCGCGATCCTGCCACCAGCTCGGACTCTGGTCTGGTGACGCTGGTGCGCGTTGGCATGGTGCTGGGTGCGCTGGTGGTGCTGTCACTCATCGGCTGGCTGCTGGTGCGCCGCCGTAAAGGCTAAATATCTGGCCGTTGCCCGCTGGTAAATGCAGGGCACATAAAAACCAAGCCCTGTGATGTGTTGCATCGCAGGGCTTTTTTTGTGAGCTTTCAGCGCTTATGGGTAGGCGTTTTCAGATACTTTTATATCTGAAAGTACCGTAAATAAAGCGCTGATAGCTATGAAAACTAAGCTTTTGCAGCGCTGGGTGCGTACAGCTGCATGAAGGCGGCAATCGCCCGCTGTGTGCAGTCTGCAATTTCTTGCGGGGTTGGCAGGGGCAGGTGCTGGAACACAAAGCGGTCCAGCAGCTCGGCCTCCAGCAGCGCCTGCAGCTGCCGCGCTGCCAGAGCCGTGGGTGCAGTGCGCAGCAGGCCGCGCTGCATGGCACTGTCCAGGAACGCACTGACCGCCATGCTGCCGCGCCCCGGCCCCATGGCGTGGCAGCGCTGGCCCAGGCCTGAACGCCCGCCTTCGGCCACCACCAGACGGCGCACCGAAGCCACATTGGGCGAATACAGCAGCCCCAGAAAGCGTTCCCCAAAGTGGCGCAAGGTGGTGGCAATGTCTGGGCCATCCAGATTCAAGGCTTCCATGGTGCGGCGAAAGTCCGCTTCAGAAGCTTGAAACATCACTTCCAGGAACAGGGCTTCTTTGGAGGGAAAGTAGTTGTAGAGCGTTGCTTTTGAGCCACCCAGGCGCATGCAGATTTCGGACATGGAGCTGCGCTCAAATCCCAGTTCTCCGAATGTGGCTGCGGCCACATTCAGGATGGCTTGCCGCTTTTCTTCCGTTTTAGTTCGCATGGGGGGCTTGTCGTGTGAAGGAGTTGGAGACTTTTTGAGTGTAGCGGTGCTGTGCGCAGTATTAGAATTTAAACCGTACCGTACAGTTCATTAATAAAGTATTCCATGAAAACTTGTCACGAAACTGCGCCAGCGCAAAGGCCGTCTGTGCGCGCTGTCTGGCTGGCGCTGGGGGCGCCGCTGCTGCTGGCCGCGTGTGCCCAATTGCCCGACTGGCAGGGCAAAGCATCTTTGGCGGACCACGTGCCCGCCGCTTTGGGCGACACCGCCTCTGCCGCTGTCATGGACTGGCCCCAGGACCATTGGTGGCAGCGCTACGGCGATGCACAGCTCAATGCACTGATTGACGAAGCCTTGCAGGGCGCGCCTGACATGGCCGCTGCCGCTGCCCGGGTGCGCCAGGCGCAGGCCATGCTGGGTGTGAGTGAGTCGGCCACTGCGCCGCAGCTGTCAGCCCATGCCAGTGCCACGTCCGACAAGCTCAGCTACAACCACCTGACGCCCGCAGAAATCACACCGCGCGGCATGAACGGCTATGGCCGCGCAACGCTGGATTTGAGCTGGTCGCTGGACCTGTGGGGCAAACACCGGGCCGCCATTGCCGCCGCCAACGGCGAGCTGCAAGCGCGCCAGGCCGATGCAGCCCAATCGCGCCTGCTGCTGGCCAGCAGCGTGGCCACGGCTTATGCTGATCTGCTGCGTCTGGGGGCCACAGAGCGCACCTTGGCGCAGTCTGTACAGGTGCGCAGCACCACCGCCCAGCTGTTTGCCCAGCGGTTTGAGCATGGGCTGGAGAACAAGGGCAGCGTGCACAGCGCCAGCGCCCGTCTGGCCGCTGCACGGGCCGAGTGGCTGCAGGCACAGGAGCAGGTGGCTTTGCAACGCCACCGCATTGCCGCCCTGATGGGCGCTGCACCTGAGCGGGGCAACCAGATAGCCCTGCCCGAATCGGCGCTGCAGCAACCCTGGCAGCAGCAGTGGGCCGTGCCCGCCAATTTGCCCGCCAGCTTGCTGGGACGCCGCCCCGACGTGGTGGCCGCGCGTTTGCAGGCGCAGTCGCTGGAGTCGCGCGTGGCCGCCAAGCAGGCCGAGTTTTACCCGGACGTGAATCTGAGCGCCATGGTGGGTGCGCAGTCGCTGGGGCTGGACATGCTGACCAGGGGCGGCTCGGGCATTGCCAGCGTGGGCCCGGCCATCAGCCTGCCTATTTTTAACGGGGCGCGCCTGCGCTCGGAGCTGGGAGCGGCCCGCGCCCGCTATGACGAGGCGGTGGCGCTGTACCGCAACACCCTCAACCGAGCGCTGCAAGAGGTGGCTGACAACGCAGTGAGCCAGCGCGCATTGCAGCAGCAACTGCAGGCCATGCAGCAGGCGGTAGATGCTGCCACCGAGGCGCACCGCGTGGCCCGCAACCGCTACGAAGGCGGGCTGGCCAACCATCTGGAGGTGCTGTCTGCCGAAGACCAGTTGCTGGCCAGCGTGCGGCAACTGGTGGATGTGCAGTCAAGGGCGCTGGCGCTGGACATTGGCTTGCACCGCGCACTGGGCGGTGGCTGGCAAGCCCCGCAGGCGTTGCCCGCACCACAGGCTGCGCAGGCCTGAGCGCCTGAACACCCAGACAAGAACATCTCCCCCCCCCTTATTTCTGATCCGATTTGTGCAAGGTTTTTATGACTGAAAACGCTTCTTCCGTGAGCGCCAATCCCGTGGCGCGCCAACAGCGCCGCAACAAAATGCTGCTGGGCCTGGCCGGTGTGACCGTGGTGGCTGCTGCCATTGCCGGCGGCTACTGGTGGCTGCATGCCTCCAACTTTGTCTCTACCGACAACGCCTACGCGGCGGTGGAGGTGGCACAGGTCACCCCCTCGGTGGGGGGCACGGTGCTGCAGGTGCTGGTGAAAGACACGCAAGCCGTACGGCAAGGCGATGTGCTGGTGCGTATTGATCCGACCGACGCCAAGCTCAGCCTGGCGCAGGCAGAGGCCGAGCTGGCCCGCGCAGTGCGCCGCGTGAAAGGCTATGTGGCCAATGACGGTGGCCTGAAAGCGCAGATTGCCGCCCGTGCGGCCGACCAAAAAAGCGCTGCCGCCAAGCTGACTGCAGCGCAGGCTGACATGGCGCGCGCCACAGTCGATTTGCAGCGCCGTCAGGCGTTGGCGCAAAGCGGCTCGGTCTCGGGAGATGAGCTGACGCACGCACAAAACGCGTTCGCAGCGGCCCAGTCGCAACTGGCGGCTGCGCTGGCTGCACAGGCGCAGGCACTGGCCAACCACGAAGCCGCCATTGGAGCCAAGCAAGTGAACGCCACGCTGATTGAAGGCAGCACCGCCGAAGACAACCCTGAGGTATTGCTGGCGCTGGCCCGTCGTGACCAGGCCCAGGTTGATCTGGACCGCACCACTGTGCGCGCCCCGGTGGACGGTGTGGTTGCCAAGCGCAGCGTGCAGATTGGCCAGCGCGTGCAGGCCGGTACACCGCTGATGTCGGTGGTGCCGCTGCAGGACATGTACGTCGATGCCAACTTCAAGGAAGTGCAGCTGCCCAAGGTGCGCACCGGCCAGAGCGTGCAGCTGCATGCAGACCTGTACGGCAAAGATGTGACCTACACCGGAACGGTGGTGGGCTTTAGCGGTGGCTCGGGTGCCGCGTTTGCCGCCATTCCTGCGCAAAACGCAACCGGCAACTGGATCAAGGTGGTGCAGCGCCTGCCCGTGCGCATTCAGCTCAATGCGCAAGAGCTGGCAGAGCACCCTTTGCGGGTGGGGCTGTCGATGACGGCCACGGTTGACACCCGCAGCGGTCCCGCCGTGCAGTGAGCACCGCCATGAGTGACCGTAATAACGACGGGGCGATCACCATTGGTGGTCAGCCACTGACGGGCGGCATGCTGTGGCTGGCGGCCATTGTGCTGGCGGCGGCCAATTTTGTGGCCGTGCTGGACATGACGATTGCCAACGTCTCTGTGCCCAGCATTGCTGGCAACCTGGGCGCAACCACCAGCCAGGGCACCTGGGTGATTACCAGCTATGCCGTGGCCGAGGCCGTAACCGTGCCGCTGACCGGCTGGCTGGCCGCCCGCTTTGGTGCCGTGCGGGTGTTTGCCACGGCCATGGGCTTGTTTGGCGTGGCCTCGCTGCTGTGCGGGCTGGCCAACTCTCTGGGCTTTCTGGTGTTTGCGCGCATCTTGCAAGGTTTTGCAGGCGGGCCATTGATGCCTTTGTCGCAAACGCTGCTGCTGCGCATTTTTCCGCCACGCATGGCACCAGCCGCCGTGGGGCTGTGGGCCATGACCACGCTGATAGCTCCTGTGCTGGGCCCCATTGTGGGGGGCTGGATCTGCGACCAGTACAGCTGGCACTGGATCTTTCTGATCAACATCCCCGTGGCCATTGGCTGTGCGTTTGCGGCATGGAACCTGCTCAAGCGCTATGAGCTGCCCAAGCTCAAAAACCCCATCGACACGGTGGGGCTGGTGCTGCTGTTTACCTGGGTGGGCGCGCTGCAGCTGATGCTGGACGAGGGCAAAAATCTGGACTGGTTTGCCTCCGGTACCATCGTGACGCTGGCGATTGTGGCCGTGGTGGGCTTTGTGGCCTTCCTGATCTGGGAGCTGCATGAAGAGCACCCGGTGGTGGATTTGCGCGTGTTCCGGCACCGGGGCTTCAGCATGAGTGTGCTCACCATCAGTCTGGCGTTTGCTGCATTTTTTGCCGCCAACGTGCTCACGCCGCTGTGGCTGCAAAGCTTCATGGGTTACACGGCCACGCAGTCGGGCAAGGTCACTGCGTGGACCGGCCTGTTCGCGCTGATGGTGGCCCCCATGGCGGCAGGGCTGTCTGCCAAGGTCGACCCGCGCAAGCTGATCTTTGGCGGGGTGTTCTGGCTGGGTGTCATCACGATGTGGCGCACGGTGGCCACCACCGAGATGAGCTACTGGGACATCGCTATGCCGCTGATGCTGATGGGCTGGGGCTTGCCGTTCTTCTTTATCCCCACCACCGGCTTGGCTCTGGCCAGCGTGGAGCCGCACGAGATGGACAACGCTGCAGGCTTGATGAACTTCCTGCGCACGCTCTCGGGCGCAGCGGCGGTATCCATGGTCAATACCGAGTGGGAGAACGAAACCACGCGCCAGCACGCCGAACTGGTCGGGCTGACCGATCGCTCCGGCGAGGTGCTGCAAGGCTTGCAGCAATCTGGCCTGACGCCGCAGGCGGCCTTGCAGACGCTGGACCACCTGGTCACCAACCAGAGCGTGATGCTGGCCACCAACAACATCATGACGGTGATTGCCATCTGCTTTGTACTGGCGGCCAGCGTGATCTGGCTGGCCCCCAAGCCGCAGCGCGTGGTGGCACCGGGCGCGGGCGGGCATTGAGGCGCTGCAGCGCCGCCCTGACAACAAAGCCCGCAATTGCGGGCTTTGTTGTGTGTGGCTGCATGCAGCAGTAATGTGGCTTTTTAATTTGGTAGCTGTTAACGCTTGCTGCATAAGGTTTTCAGATAGTTTTATATCTGAAAAGTCCATTGGGTAAGCGATTGCAGCTATGTTTTTGTTATCGAGTGTTTATTGTTTGGCTGCCAGTGCCTTGGCAATCTTGTTGCGTGGCACGGTGGGCTTGGGCACCTTGAAGTCAAACCAGTTGCGCACGTCCTCTTCCACACCAATGCCGTGCATGTAGTTATAGATGGCCTTTTTGAGCACAACGCCCAGCTTGTCGTGGTCTACGCCGGTGGCGTCAATGAACGGAATGTCATTGCGCGCAAATGTGGCCTTGGGCTGGGGGGGCAGGGTGACGCCGTAGTCCTGCGGGTTCTGGCCCACGGGCGAGTGCACGGTGCAGGCAAAACGGTGAAAAAAGCCGCTTTGAATGCAGCCGTTTTCAAACAGCTGGCGCACGTATTCCAGCGCGTCCACCGTGTCTTGCACGGTTTGCGTGGGAAAGCCATACATCAGATAGGCGTGCACCAGAATGCCGGCATCGGTCAGCGCCTTGGTCACACGCGCTACCTGCTCTACGCTCACGCCTTTTTTCATCAGCTCCAGCAAGCGGTCGGAGGCCACTTCCAGCCCGCCCGAGACGGCAATGCAGCCGCTGTCGGCCATCAGCTCGGCCAGCTCTGGCGTAAAGGTTTTTTCAAAACGGATATTGCCCCACCAGCTGATCTCGGTGCCCCGCTCGATCAGCTCTTTGGACAGCGCCTTCAGGGCCTTGGGCGGCGCAGCTTCATCCACAAAGTGAAAACCGGTCTGGCCGGTTTCGGCCACGATGGCGTCAATGCGGTTGGCCAGCTCGGCAGCGCTGGCACCTTCGTAGCGGCTGATGTAGTCCAGACTGACGTCGCAGAAACTGCACTTTTTCCAGTAACAGCCATGGGCAATGGTCAGCTTGTTCCAGCGGCCATCGCTCCACATGCGGTGCATGGGGTTGAGCATGTCCAGCAGCGACAGGTAGTCGTGCAGCGGCAGGCCGTCCCAAGTGGGCGTGCCCACTTCGGCAAAGGCAATGTCGGCTTCCATCATGTTGATGTATTTGACGCTGCCCGTCTCTGCATCGCGCACAAAGGTGCGCACCAGACGCGACTGGCCCCGCTCGCCTTGCAGGTGCTCCAGCAGCGCCAGCAGAGGGCGCTCGCCCGCATCCAGCGTGACAAAGTCAAAGTAGTCAAACACGCGTGGCTCGTTGAGCTCACGCAGTTCGGTGTTGACAAAGCCGCCACCCAAGATGAGCTTGATGTGCGGAAACTCGGCCTTGATGGTTTGCGCAATGCGAAACGCCGCGTAGACCGAACCGGGAAAGGGCGTGGACAGCAATACCACCGTAGGGCGGTGGCGCCAGATGGCCTTGCGCGTGAGGTCAATCAAGGCCTCGTCCACCAGCGTGGGTGCGGCGGCCAGTGCGCTGGCCAGTGGGTCAAAAGTGGGCTGGTTGCCCGACAGCGACTCGGCGTAGCGCACAAATTCAAAGCGCGGGTCGGCCGCATCACGGATCACGTCGGCCAGATCGTTCAGATACAGCGTGGCGTAGTGCTTGGCGCGGTCTTGCTGGCCCAAGGCACCAAAGGCCCAGCCAATGGGGTCGCCCGAGCCATCGTCCATGTAATGCTCCAGCGCATCAAAGCGCGGGCCTTCAGGCAGCCAGCTGCGGCTGACGATGCGGTGGCTCACCGTGCTGTCTTTGCCCTGCAAAAACGCAATCACCCGGTTGATGGTGGCGGTGTAGCGGTCGCGCTGGCCCATGAAGCTTTGCACGGCGGGGCTGAACATGCGCTCGGGGTTCTCGTCGAACTGGGCTTGCACCAGATCGATGATGCGCTCCAGCCCCTCTTTGGACAGCAGCCTGAGCACCAGCGCCAGCGCCAGGTCCTCCTGCACCGCATTCACCTCGCGCGAGCGCAAAAAACCTGTGATGTAGGCGGTGGATGGGTAAGGCGTGTTGAGCTGCGTCATCGGCGGGATGAACGAGAGCACGCGAGGGGCAGTAGCAGTCATGAACAGTCAAGCAGGCCAGAAGCGCGGCAGTGCCGCAAAACCAAAACAAAAGCCCGGCTGGTCAGCAGGGCAAGGTGCTATTGTCGCTGGCTTGGCATAAAGCTGCCGGGGCGAGGTTTTGCGTGCTTTTGCAAAGCGTTGGTGGGCGGTGTCCTCAAGGTGCAGCGCTTTGGGCCGCAGCGTTCAGCCGCAGCGCATGGATGTGATCGCCAAAGAAGCTGCGGCGGATGGATAGCTCTGCAGGCACAGGGCCCTTGGGGAGCGTGTCAAAGTTATCTGCATTCACACAGAATTCAAAGAAAAGATAACGCATGTCGGGAATCTCGATCTGGTGCTTGCAAGAGCGCCCTGAGCCACGCTTTTTCTCCACGGTGGCCGAGCGTGTGACTTTGGCATGCACCAAGCTGGTATAGCCCAGTGGCAACGTGACGGCTACATTCAGCCACACCACGACCACAAAAAAAGCCATGCACAGCGGCGCCATGAGCAAGCGTTTGAAAGGTCCGTAAGTCAGCCAAGGGCCAGAAGGACGCCAGAGGTTCTTGCGGTACAAGGCCCTGAGCCAGATTGCGCTGACAGCGGTCAGCAGCAAAGAGATGCCCCACGCCATCTTTTGCCACTGCTGCGTAGGGACAAAACTGCGAAAAAAGATGGGCACCAAAGCGCCCAGCATCCATAGCATGAAGGTGCCGATGTGTATCTTCTGTGCGCCAGGGATGTCTTTTTTCCACAGCAAATTCATGGCGTTGGCTCTTTGTTAGCACGGGATTTAGGGGCAGATTCTAAGTTGAACGCACAAAAAAAGGGATGCCGTGGCATCCCCCTTTGCAAACAGCTCGCCCGTACGCTCAGGACGAGTGGTGCGAGGCTTCGTGCATGCGTGGATCTCGGCGCTCACGCTGTGGGCGTGGAGCGTTGGCCACGGGTTTGCGACCATCGCGGTAACGCATGGCCCAGCGCTCAATCGTATAGAAAGACAGGGCAGACAGCGCTGCAGAGATCACCAGTGCGCCGATGACGGTCACTGGCCAAGAATAGTCCGCGCGCAGAAAGCGCACCACAGGGTAGTGCCACAGATAAACACCGTAAGACAGTTTGCCCAGTTGCAGCAGCGTGGGGGCGGTGAGCATTTCATACACCAAGCCCTCGGGCTTTTGTACTGCCAGCAGCAATACGATGGCTGCGCACTCGACCACAGTGATGCCCCACAGCATGGCGTGTTGGTCGTCCCATTTCAGCTCCATGATCAGTGGCACAGCCAGTACCAGCCACATGGTATAGCCACGCAAGGACTGCAGGTACGCGATCCACTTGGGCTTTTCCACCATCAGCGCAGCCAGCAGTGCCCCGGCAATCAGGCCCGAGACGCGTGTGTCAAAGCGGAAGAAAATTTCATAGAACGCCTGCTCTTGGAACACCCAGAACACGCGCCACAGCGTGCTCAGCACCCACAGCCCCAGCAGCGGTGCCCATACGCGACCCGGTGAAGTCTTGCGCAGCAGCCATACCAGCAGTGGTGGCCAGATCAGGTAGAAATGCTCCTCGACCGAGAGCGACCACATGTGCAGCAATGTATCGGGGCTGTCAAAGAAGGCAATCCCGTAATCGGCCAGATAGAGCAGGGACACCAGCGCATCGGAGTAGATGTCATTGAGCTCAGGCCACAGGAATGGTGCAACGACACAATATGTGGCCAAAAACAATGCCAGTGCGGGCATCAGCCTAAAGAAGCGGCGGCGGTAAAAGCGCCAGTAATCCAGTCGCTCATTGGTGTGAAACTCTTGCAGCAAGAGCGAGGTAATCAAAAAGCCGCTGAGCACAAAAAACAGATCGACCCCAAAAAAAGCGCCGTCAAACAGGGGCGCGTGCGCATGCGACAAGACCACCAAAATGATGGCTACGCCGCGCAATCCATCCAGCGCAGGGTTGTAGCGCAGTTTGAATACTGACTCTGTCAAAACTAAACACCTTTCATTTGGCCCGGCCAGAGGAGACATGGCCGCGCTCGTTTTTGTTATTTCTTGCAATCAGGGAAAACCTTGCTGCGAAAGTATGAAGAAAACGCGGCAAGTGCTCCGTAACAAGGCTATTTTTTCTGTAATCAGGCGTTGAGCGGTGCGGCTCCCATTGCGAAAAACTGCGTGCGCAACCGGCGCATGGTTTGTTGCGTTGCTAGCCAATGAGATGATTTGTTTGAGAGGTTTGTTTTGAAAGCGCATGCTTACTTTAGGTAAGACTGCCGGCATAAAAAAAGCCACCCTGAGGTGGCTGTCAAAGAAGGAAAACTTCGGGGGTGTTTTTAGTTGTCAGCCAGCTTGCGCTCTTTGACGACACGGCCCCACTGGTCATATTCTTTCTTGATGAAGGCTGCCAGCTCCTTGCGTGTAGTGGGCTGGGGTGTCAGGCCATGGTCGTTGAGGGCTTTTTTCACGCCTTCGTCGTTCAGGGCTTTGACGATTTCCACATTCCAGCGCTCCAAAATGGGCTCAGGGGTCTTGCTGGGCGCAACAAAGGCGTACCAGTTCAGGGCTTCAAAACCGGGGTAGCCCGCTTCAGCAACGGTCGGAATGTCGGGCATGTAGGCCGGGCGTGTCAGGCCTGTGGTGGCCAGCGGAATCAGCTTGCCGGTCTGCACGTGGGGCAGGGCGGTGGGGGGCGCTGCAAAGTAGCTGGTGACGCGCTCGCCCAGCAGGTCTTGCAAAGCTGGCGCGCCGCCCTTGTAGGGAACGTGCACCATTTCAACGCCAGCGCGCTGGTTGAACAGCTCACCTGCCAGGTGCGAGGCCGAGCCAGCACCGGTGGATGCGTAATCCACCTTGCCGGGAGATTTTTTGGCCAGCGCGACGAACTCCTGCAGATTCTTCACGCCTGCGCCTTTGTGTGCCACCAGTACGTTAGGGAAGTTCACGCCCCCGGACAGCGGGGCCAGATCCTTGAAAGGGTCGTAGTTCAGCTTCATCAGGTGCGGGGCAATCGCCAGCGGGCCGACGGAGCCAAACAAAATCACCGAGCCATCGGCCACCGCGTTGGCCACCTGCCCATGGGCAATGTTGCCGCCCGCACCGCCCTTGTTTTCCACCACCACCGACTGGCCAATGTTTTCTCCCAGCTTCTTGGCAATCAAGCGGGCTGCGGCGTCGGCGGCACCGCCTGGTGCAAAGCCGACCACCATGGTGACGGGTTTTTTGGGCGGAAAGTCCTGGGCCAGAACATGGCCTGTGAATGCCAGTGATGTCGCAGCCAGTGCGGCTGCCTGGATCAATGTGCGCTTTTTCATGGTGGGTCTCCTTGTGTTGTCTTATGAATATGAAAGTGGCAGAGGAAAGCAGGGGGAAAGCAAAGGGAAAACGGATGGCTAATCGGCCCCCAGTCCGATGGGGTTGGGCTGGCGCTTTTCGGTGGTGTGGCGCAGCAAGGCAGCGGTGCGAAATACCCCGTGAGCAAACTTGCCGTAGGGCAGCGTGACAAACAGGGCCATGACGGCACCCAGATGCAGGCACAGCAGCAGCGCCAGTGCCGGGGTTGCACGGCCCCACCACAGAGCAAGGCCGCTGGTGGCAACGAGGAACAGCAGGGCAATGAATCCCAGGTCCATGGGCTTTTGCTTTGCATCGCCGTGCATGGGGTGGCGGCTGCGGTTGAGCATCCACAAGCCCGCAGTGCCCAGCGTCAGCATCACACCTCCCACGCCACCCAAGAGCTTGGGCAGGCTGGGCAGGTCATAAGGGGCGGCCCAGCCGAACACGTAGTGGTAGAGCGTGGCCACCGAGGTGGCTGCAAAGCACAGCATGAAGCCGTAGAACGTCAGGTGGTGGCAGCGGCGGCGGCGCAGCGTGTAGGCATCGTCTTCGTTGTGGCAGCCTTCACCGTGCCCGCCATCGAGGTACTTCAGGCGCAGCACATCGCTGGTGGCTTCAGTGGCTGCCGCGCCACTGACATCGGCCCCGCTGGTGGCCGGCTTGATGTCTTTCCAGAAGCGGCGCACCCCCATGGACAGGGCAAACACAACAAACACAAAGACAGGTGCAAACATGCCCACCAGCAGGTTGTGCGGGAACAGGTTGTAGAAGTTGGCGCCCAGATCAGCCCCCCACAGTGCGCTCAGGCCACCGCCTTGCAGTACTGCACCCAGCACCAGAAACAGTGTCAGGGCGGCGACCAGTGCCAGCGACAGCGTCAAGCCATTGCGCTTGTACAGCTGGCCCAGCGCGGGTGGCCAGGCGTAGTCGATATAGGTTTGCCCTCGCACTTGGGCCATGGCCTTGGGGATGTTGATGGCAAATTCATGCGGTGGTGCGTACTGGCAGGCATGCAAGCAGGCACCGCAGTTGTGGCACAGGTTGGCCAGGTAATTGACATCGGCCTTGAGAAACTCCAGGCGGCGCGTCATGGCCGGAAACACAGCGCAAAAACCTTCGCAATAACGGCAGGCGTTGCAAATCTGCATGGAGCGCGCCACTTCATCTTCGGCGGCGGACATGGGCAGAATGGGGATGACTTTGCCGCCAGAGCCTGCGGCCAAGGATTGCGCCTCTTGGCCCAGTGCTTGCAGGGATTCGATGCTCATGGCTTAAACCTCGTCTTTCACAGCGCCGTGTACGGCGTCTTTTCCAGCAGCAGCCAGCGCTGCATTGCGCCCGGCAATGCGGCCAAAGGCGGTGCCAATCGACATGCCAACACCGGCGGTGTAGCCCTTGCCCAGCACGTTGCCAGCCATCATCTCGCCCGCTACAAACAGGTTGGGGCTGGGCTGGTTGCTCCAGCGCACTGCGGCGGTGTCGTCCACCTTCAGGCCCAGATACGTAAACGTCACGCCGGGGCGCAGCGCGTAGCCGTAAAACGGCCCGGTATCAATCGGGCGTGCCCAGTGGGTTTTGGCCGGTGTCAGGGCCTGGGTGTGGCAATCGTCCAGTGCGGTGTGGTCAAACTTGCCGACTTTGCAGGCACTGTTGTAGGTATTGAGGGTGTGCATGAAGGTATCGACATGCAGCCCCAGTTTGTGGGCCAGCTCGGGCAGGCTGTCTGCCTTCACACCGGGAAACACGGGCGGCATGAAGCGGCCAATGGCTTTGCTGTCGATGATGGAATACGCAATCTGCCCCGGCTGCTGTGCCACCAGGCGCCCCCAGATGGCATAGCGCTTGGGCCAGAAATCTTCTCCCTCGTCGTAAAAACGCTGTGCATCCCGGTTGACCACCACGCCCAGCGAGACACAGTCAATGCGGGTGCAGATACCGCCGTCATACAGCGGGGCGCGGGCATCAATGGCCACCATGTGTGCCTGTGTAGGGTCGCCAATGCCATCGACCTGGTGATCATCGAGCAGGTGTTTAAGCAGTACGCCCTTGTTGAACGCAGTGCCGCGGATGATGAAGTTGTCTGCCGACCATTCGCCGCGCTCGTTCTGGCCCCAGGCCTCGCGCAGCCACTCCCGGTTGGATTCAAACCCGCCGGCAGCCAGCACACAGCTTTTTGCGGTGATGCGCTGGCCGTTGACCCATGCGGCTTGAAAGACACCGTCTTCAATATCGAGGCGATCCACGGGCGATTCGTAGCGAATTTCAACGCCCAGTTTTTCAGCGCTGCGGTAGTAGGCATTGACCAGCGCCTTGCCACCGCCCATGAAGAACGCGTTGGTGCGTGCCACGTGCAAAGCACCAGACAGTGGTGGCTGAAAGTGCACGCCGTGCTTGCGCATCCAGCTGCGGCAGGTGGAGGAGGCGCGGATCACCATGCGGGCCAGATGTTCGCTGGTGATACCGCCTGTGACCTTGAGCAAGTCTTGCCAGTACTCTTCTTCGGGGTAGGCCTCTACCAGCACGTCCTGCGGTGCATCGTGCATGCAGCGCAGGTTGCGGGTGTGGGCGGAGTTGCCGCCGCGCCATTCGCGCGGTGCGGACTCCAGCAGCAGCACGCGCGCACCTGCTTCGCGCGCCATCAGCGCGGCACACAGGGCGGCATTGCCACCACCGATGACCAGAACATCGGTGTCCATGAATCTCTCTCCTTGCAGTCTCACTCGTGGGGAATGTGAACTCTAGGCAGAACGTTCAGGGTGAGGCAGGTGGCAAATGGAATGGGGGTATCAGTTTTCGTGATGACTCAGCGTCGCGCCTGCCCATGCGCCACTGCTGACCAGTTGCCTGGTGCAGTCCAGCAGCACCACCCGGGCAGCCAGCGCGGCGGGTGAGAGCTCGTCCTCAGACAGACCGCACAGCATGGCGGGGCGGCGCACCTGTCCGTCAATGATTTCGGACCACTGAAACATTTCTTCAGCGGCGTGGTGCAGCTTGACGGCAGACCACGGCTGTACGGTGGCCCCCATGCCCGCCATGACGGCTTCCATCAGCAGGGGCAAACCATCAATTTCCAGTGCCATGTTCAAGGGAATGCCTGCGTGCGCAAACGCAGTAACGATGGAGTAGCGCAGCCCATGCGTGCCCGATGGCAGGATCAGCGGCACGCCCCGCAGCTGCGCCATGCTGGTGGTGGCTGTGTGCGGGCACACAGGGTGCTGCCTGGACTGAATGAGGTAGAGCTTTTCTTCCAGCAGCGGCAGCACGCTCCAGCGTCTTGCATTCTTGTCATCAAACAAGATGGCCAGATCCAGCTGGCGGGCATTGAGCAGGCTGGTCAGGTGCCCGGAGAGGGCAGACACCATGTGCAGGCGCACCTCGGGATAGCGCTCACGCATGGCTTTCATCAGTGGCAGACCCAGCACCGATGCAATGGTGGGAGACAGGCCAATGCTCACCGCGCCGGACAGCCGTGCTTGCTGTGCAGCCCGAATGGCCTGCTCGGCATGGCGCAGTGTGAGCTGTGCTTCGTGAAAGAAGGCAATGCCCGCTTCGGTCGGAACCGTGCCTTTGCTGGTGCGTTGCAGCAAGCGGGTGCTCAGCTCACCTTCCAGGCGGCTGATTTGCTGACTGAGTGCGGATTGCACCAGGTTCAGATCCAGTGCTGCACGGCTCATGGAACCGAGTTCTACAACGCGTACAAAGTAGCGCAACTGACGCAGTTCCATAGTCTGTCTGGGGTTTGAGTGGGGAATGTGGCACCGCTGTGCAAAGCTTGGATTACACAGCGGTGAACATAGTCTGTTCTTGCAGTGCTGTGCATGTGAGTAACGCGTATGACTTGGCGAATTTTCCACATCGCAAGGTTTTTGATGGCTGCAATGCTTCCATCTCAAAGGGCTAGGCAGGATACCTGCCGCTGCACGTGCACCAGCTGGTGCAATGGCCGAGGGTGAAAAAGTTTTACCCCTAGGGGGCCGCATGCAGCATGCGCTGTTGCTGCCAAAGGTCGGTATACTTTGAGCAGCTCCGGGGTGTGCGAAAGCGCTGAGATGTAAAAAGAGATTGAAAAATCTCTGATTTGCGAACCCGACGAACTTGATCCGGTTCATACCGGCGTAAGAAGAGCGGGACCCTGACGCAGGGCCAGTGAATGACAGCTTGATGGCATCTCCATGTCCTTGGCCGTGATTCATGCGGCACAGCACACCCCAGGCGCCTCGCGCACTGGGGTTTTGTCTTTTATGGACTGACCTCATGGCGCGTCAGCCATGGCCGGAATCAGCAGATTCTGGTTGGTAAAGACGATACCGAACCCTTGGTATCTCTTGCTTCACCAAGGTGCACCGTGGTCTGTGATGGACGCAGTCCATCGCAAGCTACGGCCAGATCAGAGCCACGCATTCCTCGGAGCGCTTTATCCCCGCTTTGGCCTTTGAGGAGACCGCGATGAACGCACCCGATTCCATCTTTACCCCCGCTGCTGGCAATGCACCAGATGCCACTCGTTTTGCGCAGCTGCTGGCCCAGTCGCGGCAGCCTTTTCCTGCATCCACCAAAAGCTATCTCAGCGGCGCATTGCACCCTGAGCTGCGCGTGCCGGTGCGTGATATTGCACTGACTAACGGCGAGCAGGTCAGTGTCTATGACACATCCGGCCCTTACACCGATCCTCAGGCGCAGATCGACGTGCGCCAAGGGCTGGCCAGCGTGCGCGGTGCATGGATTGAGGCGCGGGGCGACAGCGAGTTCTACGTGGGGCGCCCGCGCATGGCGCTCGATGATGGTGGCAAGCGCGGGGAAGAAGACAACCGCGTCGCGCAACTGCGCGCAGAAGCCGCCGCACTGCAGCGCCAGCCGCGCCGCGCTAAATCTGGCCAGAACGTGACCCAGATGCACTACGCCAAGCGCGGCATCATCACGCCGGAGATGGAATATGTGGCGCTGCGTGAAAACGGTCGCCGCGAGTGGATGCAGCAATACCAGCAAGACACCGCACGTGAAGCGCGTCTGGCCGGTAACAGTCTGGGCGCCTCCATTCCAAAAATCATCACCCCTGAGTTTGTGCGTGACGAAGTGGCCCGTGGCCGCGCCATCATTCCGGCAAACATCAACCACCCCGAAATTGAACCCATGGCGATTGGCCGCAATTTCAAGGTCAAGATCAACGCCAACATCGGCAACTCTGCCGTGACGTCCAGCATCGAAGAAGAAGTGGAAAAGCTGGTCTGGGCCATTCGCTGGGGTGCGGACAACGTGATGGATCTGTCCACCGGCAAGAACATTCACACCACGCGTGACTGGATCGTGCGCAACTCGCCTGTGCCAATTGGCACGGTGCCGATTTACCAGGCACTGGAAAAGGTGGGCGGCATTGCCGAAGACCTGACCTGGCCTATCTTTCGCGACACACTGATTGAGCAGGCCGAGCAGGGGGTGGACTATTTCACCATCCACGCGGGTGTGCGTCTGGCCTATATCCACCTCACGGCGCAGCGCCGTACGGGCATTGTCTCGCGTGGCGGCTCCATCATGGCCAAGTGGTGCATGGCACACCACCGCGAGAGCTTCCTGTACGAGCACTTTGAAGACATCTGCGACATCATGAAGCAGTACGACGTGAGCTTCTCGCTGGGCGATGGTCTGCGTCCCGGCTGCGCATCTGATGCCAACGATGAAGCACAGTTTGCTGAACTGGCTACGCTGGGCGAGCTGACGCAAGTGGCCTGGAAGCACGATGTGCAAACCATGATCGAAGGCCCCGGGCATGTGCCTTTGCACATGATTCAGGCCAACATGACCGAGCAGCTCAAAACTTGCCACGAAGCGCCGTTTTACACACTGGGCCCGCTGACCATCGACATTGCTCCCGGTTACGACCACATTGCATCGGCCATTGGCGCGGCCATGATTGGCTGGATGGGAACGGCCATGCTGTGCTACGTAACGCCCAAGGAACATCTGGGCTTGCCCGATCGTGATGACGTCAAGCAAGGCATCATTGCGTACAAGATTGCGGCGCACGCCGCTGATGTGGCCAAGGGCCATCCGGGTGCACGTTCACGCGATGATGCACTGAGCCAGGCGCGCTTTGACTTCCGCTGGGAAGATCAATTCAACCTGGGCCTGGACCCTGACACGGCCCGCGCCTTTCACGACGAAACCCTGCCCAAGGACAGCGCCAAAGTGGCTCACTTTTGTTCTATGTGCGGCCCCAAATTCTGCTCCATGAAAATCACGCAGGAAGTGCGTGAATTCGCAGCCGCCAAGGGGCTGGCTGAGGGACAGGGCATTGCAGCTGGCATGCAGGCCAAAGCAGAGGAATTTAACCGCACGGGTGGGCAGCTCTACATTCCATTGACCAAAGTGCAGGCATAAGCCGCATGTAGCGGATGACTGACCCAGGTGGCTGGGCGTCCGCTTTGAAAGCACTGAGACATCCACGAAGCGCGACTGAAATGGCTGCTGCCATCAGCAGTGCGCGCTTCGTGGCTCTCGGTGCTTTTGCAGTTTGGAGAGGGCGTTTCTTTAGGGCTTAGAGGCTGGCGCTGATGGCTTGGGCGAGCGCCAGCAAGTCGCGGTCAGCACCTCGCTTGCCAACGACCATCAGGCCCACTGGCAACTCGCCTTGAGAGCGGGGCAATGGGATAGAAGCTGCAGGCAGGTCGTAGAAGTTGAAGACGGACGGGTTGCGCAGAACCAGCATGTTGGTGCGATTGAACTCTGCCGCGTCGTCCAGGCTTTGAATCGTCGGAGCAACGACTGGAACTGTTGGCAGCAGCAGTACATCGAAGTCTGCGATGGCCGCATCGAGCTGCGGCTGCAACTTGGCACGCGCTTGCTGCACGGAAACGTAGTGTGAAGCTGCAACCGTTTGCCCACGGGTAATACGTGCTTTGACCAGCTCGTCCAGCTGATCGTCTGTGCCATTGGCAAACAGCTCCTGGTGGATCTGAGCCGCCTCACAGGCAATCAAGGTGCCGTTCTCCTGGAGCTTGAATGGCGCGCCAAGCAGGTGGTCCAGATCCGCGTCCACGGCTTTGATGCCGCTGGCTGTCAACTGCCCCAACGCTGATTCAAACGCTTTAAGCACTTGCTCATCCGCATGCGTAAAGAGCAGGCCACGAGGGATGCCTACACGCAGGCCATCAACGCTTCGCACAATCAATGGCTCCCATTTCTGGCCAGCCAGTACGGCATCGGTCTTGGCGCAGTCAAGCACATCATTGGCCAATGGGCCAACGGTGTCCAGCGAGTACGACAGGGGCAATGCCCCTTCGCGTGTCACCCGCGCCTGCGTGGGCTTGAAGCCGGTGACGCCGTTCAGCGCTGAGGGAATGCGGATGGAGCCTCCGGTGTCGGAGCCAATGGCAATCTCGCACATGCCGCGTGCCACAGCAACACCCGCACCAGAAGACGAGCCTCCGGGGATGCGGCTTGCATCCTTGGCATTGCCAGGCGTGCCGTAGTGCGGATTGATGCCGATGCCCGAGAAGGCGAACTCGGTCATGTTGGTTTTGCCAATGATCACAGCGCCTGCACAGCGCAGGCGCTGCACGATGACCGCGTCTTGCTGGGCCGGTGGTGCTGTGCGCAGCACCTTGGAGCCAGCGGTAGTGGGCTCGCCAGCCACATCAAACAGGTCTTTGATCGACACGATACGGCCATCGATAGGGCTCAAAGAGATGCCAGCTGCGGCACGGGCGTCGGCTGCTGCAGCCTCTGCCCTTGCGGATGCGGTGTAAACCTTGACGAAGATGCGAGCACCTTCATCACCAGCAGCGGCAATGGCTTGCAGCGCTGCTTCGGTTCGTTGAACACAATGTTTGGACATGGCTGCAATCTTTATCAGGCAACTTCGGGAAGGATTTCAATTTCGTAGCGGTGGTGCAGCGAACGGTTTAACACCGGATCGTGCAGCTCCATCTCGAACACTGTCGATGGGCGAATGCCACCGATAGCGCCAACGGTGCCACAGGTCATCACAGTGCCTTGCGCAAATGTACCGTCGTAGCCGCTGATCAGATCGCGCGGTGTGCGCAGGGTAGACATGGGGCCATCCTGGTACTGCTTGCGCTCACCATTTTCAGTGATCCAGGAGCGCAGGATCAAGGAGTCGATGTGCTCTTCCACATCAGCGTACAGCCAAGCGTCTTTGGCCGCTGGCTTGGCGCACACCTGTTTGGACAAGGCCACGCTGTAAGCCTCCAGCTTGCGGTCTGTATGGTCAGAGGCAATGCTCAGGCACAGCTGACCTTCGGCTTCAAACACCAGTGCTTCGATTTCACCGGATGAGTGCGGGCCCACGACCTGCACCACAGGCTCTTGCGTGAACTGGTTTGCACCAATGCGGTAGTACAGGGGAACGCTGGTTGGGCGCGGCACGCCAATGGCGGCCAGCTCTTCGATGTGGTGCTCAATGGCGGCAATGTCACGGCCAGCCCAGCCCGCAACGATCAGGTGGTTCAGTTCAACTTCCACGGCACGGGTCTGCCCTTTGGATTCGATGTTGAAGGTAGCTTGCATTTGTATTTCCAATGATTTCAAAAACAGTTAGCCGAAGGTGGTGGGCATCCACATGGCAATGGCCGGGAAGAGGGCCAGCAGCAGCAGCATCACGAACATGGCTGCGACAAAGGGCAGTGAACCCACGATCACATCGTTCATGGAGCCAGACTTGCGCAAGCTCTGCACGACGAAGAGGTTCATGCCCACAGGTGGGGTGATCAAGGCGGCTTCAACCAAAATGATGATCATGATTCCAAGCCATACGGGGTCGTAGCCCAGACCGATCATCACGGGGGCCACGATGGGGATCGTGGTGATCATCATGGACAGCGTTTCCATGAAGCAGCCCAGCACCAGATAGAAGATCACCAGGACCAGCAACATCCAGCCTGCAGACAGACCCAGGCCACCGATGAAGTCAGTAATCGCATTGGTCAAACCCGTTGCCGACATCACGAAGTTCAAGAAGGCCGCGGCGATCACGATCAGCATGATCATTGCGGTGGACTTCATGGTGCCTTCGACAGCTTCGCGCAGCATGTTCAAAGACAGGCGGCGGTAGAACGCCGCCAGCACCAGCGCACCGAACACGCCCAGCGCAGCAGCCTCTGTAGGGGTTGCCAGACCTGCGTAGATCGATCCCACCACCAAAAAGAAGATGCCCAGCGGAGGCAGCAGGTTCACCAGGCTGCGAAAACGCTCACCCCAGCTGGCGTGGATCTTCTTGCCACCCCATTGAGGCTTGAGAACGCAGGCGATGATGATCGTCAGGATGAACAGCCCCGCCAGCATGAAGCCGGGGATGATGCCGGCCAGATACAGCTTGGGCACGGAAGAGTTCGTGAGAACGCCGTACAGCACCAGATTGATCGACGGCGGAATCAAGATGCCCAAGGTGCCACCAGCAGCCAGGCTGCCCAGAAACAGGGATTCCTTGTAGCCGTGCTTCTTGATCTGTGGAATAGCCACAGTGCCTACGGTGGCAGAAGTGGCCACGCTGGAGCCGGAAGTGGCCGAGAACAGCGTGGACGCACCAATGTTGGCGTGCATCAAGCCTCCGGGCAGCCACGACAGCCACAGGCTCATGGACTGGTACATCTTCTCTGCCAGGCCGGCGCGCAGCAGCACCTCGCCCAGCAAGATGAACAAAGGAATGGCGACCAGCAGGAACTCGTTGTTGGAGTTCCATGAAATTTCGCCAAGTGCTCGCGTCAGCGGAAGCTCAGAAAACATGGGGTCCAGGGTCAGGCCCAGAACGCCAAGGGCGGCGCCAACCGGGATACTCAACCCGATAAGCACCAGCAAAATGGTCATTGCGGTTGCAATCATGCTTTCACCTGCTCTCTCTCGGACTGGATCAAACGCTCGCCGTTGGCGGCCTCTTCTTGCGCTTCTTCTTGTGCGGAGCGAACACCGCACAACAGCTGCAATGCACCGATGTCACCAGTCACCAGCAGGTAAGACGATCGGGCAAGCATCAAGGTCATCACGATGCACATCCAGGCCAGACCGATGAACCACATGCCCTGTGGAATCCAAAGCGGCGTTGCCATGGTGGAGTTGGCCGTGGAGCTTTGTATCCATGAAGCGGCCAGCACGTCCCAGGCGTAGTAGGTCAGAAAGACCATGAAAACGCCCAGAGCCACGACAGAAAGCCAGTCCAGAAACGCAGCCAGCTTGAGGGGCAGTTTCTGGTAGAGCACGTCCACACGCACATTGGCGCGCTGGAGGGTGGCAAAGGCCAGTGCCCAGCTGGTGCTGATGGCAAAAGCAAAGCTTGAAAGTTCATCGGCACCACCGGTGGTGAAGTTCCAGAACTTGCGGGCGACAACGTCAAAGCAGATAAGCAAGACGCTGGCAATGAGAAGAGATCCTGCTGCCCAGACCGCGTACTGTGAGAGTACGTTGGCCAAGCGAAGCGGAGCCCACTGTTTTTGTGCAGCTAAGTTCATGACTCGTCCCTTTAAAGCTTGGCGGACGAATCCGCCAATTTCATGCTGTTTAAAGAAGAATTACTTCTTTGCTGTCAGGCCCACGACCTTGCCGATCGTTGCGTTGAAATCACCCACGCATTGCGCGTTGCAGCGAGCAGCCCACTTGGTCAGAACCTTCTCTTCAAAGATCTGCTTCAGCGCGGCCTTGTCAGCTTCGGTCGGCTGGACCAGAACCATCTTGCCCTTCACGGCTTCCTTGCAAGCAGCTGCGCCTGTGTTGCAGTCGTAGCCTTCCTGGGTCTGTTTTGCCGCGCCAGCCCAGATGTCATTGACCAGGGTCTTGTACTTGTCCGCGATCAGCGCCTGAACACCGGGGTTGAGCTTGTCCCAGGATTTCTTGTTCACTGCGTGAATCTGCTGGTTCCAGTTGATGGGCAGTGCGTACAGGTGGGTAGAGACCTCGTACCACTTGGCGGAGTAGCCAGACAGCGAGCCAGTGATCGCGCAGTCCACCACCTTGTTTTGCAGCGCAGGCACTACCTCGCCGAAAGCCATGGTCACGCTGTGACCGCCCAGAGCCTCCACAAACTCAGCCTGAGTGCGGCTGGAAGTGCGCACCTTCTTGCCCTTCAGGGAAGACAGATCTTTGATATCGGCGTTACAGAACAGCACCTGTGCGGGGTAGGTGGACATGCCCAGCACCTTGATGCCCTGGTTGCCATAGAACTTTTCGTAGGCAGGCTGGAATGCATCTGTCACTGCGCGCGCGGTCTTTACATCGGTGGCCAGACCTGCGAGGTCGATGGCCTCATTGATGGGGTTGTCGGCTGCGAAGTAGGCCAGCGTTGAAGTGCCAAACTCGATCACGCCGGAGCTCATCAAGCGAATGACTTCAGGCCCCTTCAGGCCCATGTCATTGAAACCCTTGATGTCGGCAGTTACCTTGCCGCCCGAGGCTTCGGGGATGGTCTTGGTCCAGAAAGGCTTCTCAAAATCGTTGTACAGAGTCAGATTGCTCAGAGCCCCAACGACTTTCACCTTGGTTGCAGGCAGATCAGCTGACTGTGCTGCAGGAGTGAAAGATGCAATGGCAAGCGCAAAAACAGAGAGAGCACGTTTCATGATGATGTCCTTTCAGAAAGCCTGAGGCCAGGATGAGCACAAATGGTGCGGTGATGCACCAATCTGCAATTACTGTGAAATTTCACTGCAACTTTAGAAGAAGAACTCTTTCAGTTGTAAGAGGGTTTTCCCTTCTTTCTGAAATTGTTGTGAAATTTCACAATAGCGACAATGCTGCTAAAGCGAGAAACATGCCAGTCAGAAATTTTTATAAGATTGCTGCAAGCTGAATGGAACAACGGAGATACGTGTGATACCCCGACAAGTCAATAAAAGAGGTTCAGCTGTTTCGCAAAATGAGCAGGCCTATGAGCTTTTGCATGGGCGTTTAACTACCCTTGTGTACAAACCGGGTGAGTACCTGAATACTGCCGTTTTGATGAGCGATCTGGACATGGGCAGAACACCCATCAACCATGCGCTGCATCGACTTGGCAACGAAGGGCTGATACAGATCATTCCCCGCAAGGGCGTGATGGTCTCGCCTCTGTCGATTGATGACGCGCTGCACATGATTGATGTGCGTCTTGTCAATGAAAAACTGTGCCTGAAACTGGCGGCAAAGAACATCACCAAGGCAGAGATTGAGCAGCTGCGTTCCATCAATTTGGCGTACAACAAGGCCGTGGCCAATCGCGCTGTGGCTGAGGTGATGAGCCTGGATGGCATGTTCCATGAAGTGCTGGCCACTGCATCTCGCAATCCTGTGCTTATCGATGTCTTGCGTGTGCTGCATGCCCGTTCACAGCGTTTCTGGGCAATTTCTCTTTCCAGCAGCGGGCATATGAATGAAGTTCAAGATGAGCATGAGCTGGTTGTGGATGCGCTGGAGCAAGGGGATGCCGAGTCTGCGCAGCAAGCAATTTCTGACCATGTGCTGTCGTTCAGGAATGCGCTGATCAATGCCCGGTCCTGATGGGGTGTGTGCGTTGTTGTGGCATCAATCAGTCCAAGCCACAGTGCCGGCTTGTGTGAAGCGGTTAATGCAACAGCGCCCGGTGGTGATGGATGTGAAACTGACATGGAGACAACGGATCACTCCATGCGATTCCTGACTGCTTCCGGCTCTTTTTTATTTCGATGGTGATTGCATGCGTGCTGTCTCCATGCATTGCAGTGTGGATAAAGCAGTGTGCTCAACAGGCCATCCTGCTGTCCTGCAAGGCAGCTTATGACCGCATAAAACCGCAGTACCTTCTGTCACTGAGAAGTTGTTCAAGCAGCAAGGCAATGCTCTGATGAGATAAAAAAAGCCAGCTCACTAGGAGCTGGCTTTTTGTTGATTGCTATGGTTTTACAACAATTGCAGGCCATCGGCGATGGTGGTGGACAGCAAGGCAGCGCTGCTGCGCAGTGCCTCGGTTTCGGCGGCATCCAGGGTTGGCATGAACGGGGCAGAGGCTCCGCGTGCGCCGATCAGGTGGGGCAGGGAGACACAGGTGTCGCGCACGCCCAGTAGCTCAGGCATGCAGGTGGACACCGCAAACACCGATTGCTCATCGGCCACGATGGCTTTGACCAGGCGTGCAATACAGCCGCCAATACCGAAGTTGGAGACACCCTTGCCCGCCTTTATGCGGTAGGCCGAGGTGCGTACATCTTCGGCAATTTGCAGTTGCATGGCCGCATCAATCGGGCGGCCCACTTGTGCCGCAAAAGCCGTAACGGGCATGCCAGCGACTTGGGCGCTGCTCCAGTTGGGTACAGACGAGTCGCCATGCTCACCCAGCACATAGGCGTGGATAGAGGGTGGTGCCACGCCCAGGTAATCGGCCAGCCGGTCGCGAAAACGGATCGAGTCCAGCGAGCAGCCGGTGCCAATTGCACGGCCCGGTGGCAGCCCATAGCGGTGCACGGCGATGGCGGGCATTACGTCCACCGGGTTGGTGGCGAACAGCAGCACGGCATCGGGGGCCACTTTCAGAATCTGGCCGATGATGGTGTCCGTCATCTTCAGGTTCTGCTGCAGCAACTCCAGGCGCGTCTGGCCGGGCTTCAGGCTGGCACCCGCAGTAATGACCACCACCGAGGCTCCGGCCAGATCGGCATAGTCGCCTTCGCTGACGCGGGCAGCCGTACCAAAGGCAGCGGCGTGGCCAATGTCAGCCGCCTCGCCGGCAGCGCGGGCAACGTTCTGGTCAACCAAAATGACCTGGCTGATGCCGGGCGTGGCCGACAGCAAATAACCTGCTGCCGCACCCACCTGGCCAGCGCCAATAATGCCAATACGTGCACCCATTTACAGCACTCCCATAGCAGGCCACAGCGTGGCGGACAGCAGCAAAATCAACCCCAGGCCAGCCAGCGTGACCACAATCCCCACCTTGGCGAACTGCGCCGTGTTGAAGGCATTGGTGCCGTAGCACAGCATGTTTTGCGGCGCATTCGTGGGCAGGATGAAGCCGAAGGAAACCACAAAGCTTTGAATCATTACGATGCCGAAAGCTGTTTCAGGGCTGACGGGCAGGGTCTGCGTGAAAGCGATCATGATGGGGATCAAGGTGCTGGCCAGACCGGTTGCCGAAGCAAAGCCCAAGTGCAGCACGATGCTGAACACCGACAGCGCCGCAATCACCGCCACGACAGGCAGCGCAGACAGGCCCATCTGGCCCAGCGTTTGCTGTGCCAGCCATCCAGCCGCACCGGTCTTGGACAGCAAATTGCCCAGCGAGATAGACGCTGCAAACAGCACGATCGTGCCCCAAGGCACCAGCTTTTCAGCCTGCGACCAGTGCATCACGCCAATTTTTGGCATCAGCAACAGAGCGATGCCGATCTGGGTGGTGGTGGTGGTGTCAAAAGGGTGCAGCATGCCTTCGGTGGACCACATCACCAGCAGCAATGCAGCCACGGCGATCAGGCGTTTTTCCACGGCGGTGACCGGGCCCAGCTCGGCCAGTTGCTGGCGCAGCTTGCCAGCCATGTCTTCACCTGCAGGCACCTGGGGGCGCAAAATCCACAGTGCCGCAAAGAACAGCACCACGCACATGCCGATGGTGAAGGGCAGCGCCGTCACAAACCATTGGCCCCATGTGATAGTTCGGCCAAAAGCCTGCTGCATGAAGTCCAGACTGATGATGTTCTGTGCAGCGCCGGTTTTGATGGCCATGTTGAAGATGGAGCAAGCGCTGGCGGTGACGATCATCAGCGTGGCGCCCAGCGAGCTGTTCACAGCCAGCCCCAGAGCGGCAGTAATGCCAATCATGATGGGAATCACTGCACCCACGCGGGCGGTGGCAGATGGGATGAACAAGGCCAGCACAAAGCCAACAATCATGGCCCCCAGTATCAGACGGGCTGGCGATACGCCGATCTTGCTCATCACGATCAGTGCGATGCGTTTGTCCAGCCCAGTGTGCTTGAGCGCTACAGCCAAGAACAGCGCGGCAGCCACGAGCAGTACAGCGGTGGACGAAAAGCCGGTGAGCATGGTGCTCAGCGCAGCCGATGAATTCATCACCTTGCCGCCTTCGGTAAGTGATGTCCCCATCAGCCCCAGCACGGCGGCACCGGTCAATACCACGGCACTGTTGGCGGGTGATACGCATTCGCTGATCCACAGCACCACCACCAGTACCAGCAGGCCCAGAGCCACCTGGCCCGAGTCCGTCAGTCCGGCTGGCTGGGGCAGGGCCAGAACGATGCCGTACAGCACCAGGCCCAGCAGCAGATAGGCTAGCTTTCTATTTGAATCAGGTTCCGGTTTCGATGTGATCGGGCCGGTTTCGGGTGCAGGCATAGATGCCATATGAGTTCCTCGCAAGAGTAAAAACCATCAGATTGGTTGGAACTATGCTAGTTCTTGTGCACAGCCCCATGCTTCAGATAAGAGGTGTTTTTCTATGCAATCTTGATGTGTGTCAAGGGAGTGGGTGGCTTCGCCTGCGCTGCAGCCTTGTGTGCCAGTGCTGGCTGTGCATTGACCCCTGCGACAGCGAGAAATGGCAAGCCAGTTGTGCCTGCAAATCGAAGCCCGCCTGATGAGCAGTCAGGCATGAAGCACCGAAGACCTTGTCACCTGCAAAGCCGTGCACCACATTGTGATTTTTGCGGGGGGGAGGACTTTATCAGCAGTTCCTATTGAGGCCGAGATGCAAAAAAGCCTGAGCGATGAAGCTCAGGCTTTGCATGACTGGTGGCAGGCCCGGTAGATGGGGCAAGCTAGTGGTATGAGATTGAAAAAAGAAATTGAGATACAGCAAGCAGGCATCCCAACAGACAGCTGGCAGGGATCGGTCCAGTGTGGGGCAATCTCAAATATTTGATAGTAGACAGAGCGATAGAGGAAAAAGAAAAAGTGCCTGAAAGGCGCGGCTGTGGCACACGAATTAAGTCTTGAAATCCGCATGGATGCTTGGATCTGTCGTTTGGTAAGTTGAACATACCAACAAAAGTACCAACAAATTTTTTGTTGACCCCTCTCACGTCCAAATCTGGATGGCATTGCTGTGGGTAGTGCGTCCTTGGGCGAACGCGCCAAGCTGCCGGTCAAGCAGTGAGCATGCACAAGAAGCGCGGCAACTGATAGGGCAGCTTGCACCGCCAGCAAGTGCCGCCGCTGGCCGAGCTCAAGAAGGTGCTGCGTACCAGCAAAGCGCGCCGCTTTGTGGACTCCAGCCGCGTCATCAACAGCGCGATCAAGACCCGAAATGCAGGCGATGACCAGGGCAAGGCGGTGCGCTGCTGGGTGTTTGAGTTGGGCGGTTAGACCGCTCTTTTCTGAGCCGACTCCGATCTCATGGCCAGCCCCGGAAACGGGGCTTTTTCATGCCCGCCAACATTGATGAATAAATAAGCATTTAAGCAGAAAACAAGGGTTTACCCTTGAGGAAATACAGTTCCGCCAAAATTCCGGGGAGGGGTCGGGAAAAGTGTAATCTGCGTAATCAGAGCAATCGCTAACCTGGAGATCCTTTTCTATCAATGCTTTCGGAGAAGTGCTTGTTGTAATTTTTCCGTAACCTGAGCGTAATCAGATTACAGAATTCAAAGTAATCTCTCGCAAACAGAAAAATCAATAAAAACAATGAGTTGCGAAGCCGCTGTAATCTGGATTACGCTGAATTACAGAAAGCTGTAACCTACGAAACCCAGCATTCATGCGGGTTTGCAGGCGATTTGATGGGCTAATTACGGAGGTTACGCTTTTCCCGAACCCATCCCGGGAATGGCTGGAAAAGCATGAATCCGCCGTGCTGCCGGATGCTGGCCCGTGCGCAGGCTGGCGACACCTTTGCGCCGGTAATATCAGGCTCATGGTCACCACCAGCATTGCCATCGCGCTCGCCTTGGCGCTTGGCATGGCAGGCCTAACTTACTCGTTGGTGGGGGCGCTATTCAGCGTGCGTCTTCAAGTAAGCATCATGCGATGCTGATGTGGCCAAGCGTCACGTGAACAGTCGAATGCGGTCAGAAGCAGGCGTTGATCTCTACGACACAAGGTGGTCACCAATTGAAGTTGGTAGATCAGAGAAATCGTCTTTAGCGACTTTGCTTATCTCAGATTAAGTTGCCTGAGATCGAGTGTCGGCCGAGTATATGGCTTTGACGCTCTTCCTTGTTCATGAGTTGCATGGAGTCGCTGTGCTGCAGAGGTCTTCGCCTAGTTCAGCTCGGTAACATAGCCTCATGCTGAATGAACCATTTCTGTGCGAGTACTGCGTTGCTGATAACGAGCTGCGCTTGGAGCTTCAAGAGCGCGGTAACGTTATTGATGTGTGCCCGATCTGCCATCACAAGGGCGGTAGAGCGCTGCCTGCGTCGGACACTCGAATTAAGCGAACGTTTCGTGCCTTAATTCGGCTGAACTTCTCTGAGTGGGACTACAACCACCACATCGGCGGCGATATATCGCTCGAGATGCTTATTTTTAAGAGCAATGCCATTTTCAACCTTGACGAAAGCGCATCGCTCAGTGAGTTTGAGGAAACTTTCCTAACGATGGAAGAGACTGGCTGGTACCCAGAATCAGAAGATGACATCTCGCTAGGCGGTGGGTACTGGGATGGGGGTATCCTGGAAGGCTTGCGGGACAGTCGAGACGCAACTGTCGAAAACGTAGTCTCGGATGCCCTCAAGCGGAACTGGTTCGAGATGGAGCCCAGTGCCAAGGCCCTCATTCAGTCGCTGCGAGATGACCTTTCGTACGTCATTCCAGCGGGTACGGAGTATTTCCGTGCCCGAGTCGGCGTACAGTCTCGTCTAAAGCGCAAGCGCATTTACCTGCAAGATGGTCAAGACTTTCGGTACCTCCCGTACACGGGCAAAAACATTGATAAACCCCCTGTCTCGGTAGCTACCGAGGGGCGCTTCAACCGTGCTCGTGTCTCCATTCTCTACCTAGCGTCTGACACGCAGACCGCAGTAGCGGAGCTCCGGCCTCATCCGGGCCATCTGATTTCGACGGCGAAGTTTCGGCTGAAACGTGACTTGCGAGTGGCGAACTTCGCCAAGCACGACATCCGAAATTTCTTGAGCGACAGGAGACTGGAAGACCTCCGTAAAATTCTGTCGATTGCGGATGTGCTCAATGTACCCGTGCAGCCTGAGCACCGCGCCCTTTATGCAATCACGCAACTCTTCTCCGATGCGATACGGGTGGATGGTTTCGAAGGACTGACGTTCAAAAGCAGCGTCGGTGCAGGAACTAACCTTAGCTGTTTCGCCAGCGATGCATTCGAGATGGTCGCGGGTGGTGAGGGGGTTCAGGAAGTGGTTTCCCTGGAATACAGACTAGCTGAGATGCCAGTCCTTCCGCAGGACTATGTTGAAGATGCGTTCATCAGAGATGAGGATAGCCCATTGACAACACTGCTACACGGAATGGCACGCCGAGGCTTGGAGAAATAGCTTGCTTTCGTCGGCTTCAGAAATGACCGCAAGCATAAGAGCTGACAGCCGGCTTTGGGCCTAGAAGCCGATCACATCGAATCACGAAGGCCTGTTGTGGGCTCTTTAGCAACTTCTGTGCTGGCTGCAGAGCATGCTTTACCCACTAAATCGTCCAATGCGTCGTGGGTACATATTTGAGAAATTCCCGTAATTTCTCGTAATTTTTAGCCCTCAGCTTTTTTGCAGCAAAGCCAGTCCTGATGGGGCTTCGAACCTTGCGACCTGCTCGTAATTTGCGGTCCACGAAGCGGGCGAGCGCGGCGGGGGCGTCATGGCGCGCCGAGGGTGTTTGGTACGGACGCTCCTCAACTCTTGCTGATGAAGGGTGGGTAGGCCTCGAAATGGCATTGGAAGCAATTGTTCGGGCTCAAACGCATGAATGTGAGGTGCCCGTGCCGAGTGCTGTTGACCGGGATTAGGCTGTAACCGGCTAAGTTCTGCTCATCGGCAATTGCGCCTTTTGGTCGACGTGGCAAAGACCTGCAGCAAAGATCTCTGAGATTGGGTCGCCAAGCTCACGGGCGGCATAAAAAACCGCTCAAATGTTCTGAGAAGGATTTCATCTCAGGGTCATGCAGGTCACAGAGTAGTTCATTAATCTGCTCTGAGGTGAGAAGCTGACGGCGCTGAATTTGCTCGTAGAGCTTTTTCGCCGCAAGCTGCTCACCACCTTGGAATGCGTGTTGGAAGTCTTGTCGACGGTAGGCATCCCATAGTGCTTGCTCAACGTTGTGCAATGGGATGCAAATCGTACCTCTTGGAAGATCACGATAGCTTTGATCTCCGTCCAGGACCGATATGACGTGCGGCTCTGGCCCGAAGAACTGGGCGCTTCGGTTCCGTCGCATCAGGTCCGTAACCTGTCCAGCACCTCCTATATAGATGATCTGGAACGAGAAGAATGTTGGTGGGCAGTAACGCCTAATCACGTACTCAAGGAACTGCTTCAGAACGTCGTCTTCTGTCAGTATGTAACGGTCAGACCCGCGGAACCCAAAGAGAATGCTCTTTACAGAATTGAACGACATGGGCGTCATCGTGACGCCTTCAGCTGAGCGCTCTAAGTATGCAAGCTCGGTCACATCTAACGTCTGCATCAGCGCTAGGGAATGTGTCGTGAACACTACCTTGGCCTTGTAGTGAAGAGCCAATAGACGAAGTTGAGCTGTCAACCGTGCTTGAGCTTTTGCGTCGAGCGACGTGTCGATCTCATCAATAAACACCAAGGGGCGGCCCGCAGTGACTAGTCGGAAAAGATGGATTAAAAAATACTCACCTGAGCTGAAATAGTCCTCTCGCAAGTAACGGTCACCGCCAAGCATGAAGCAGCAGCAAGAACCACGACGGAGGCGAATTTCGATCAGATCGTTGAATCTGCCATCTCCATAGACCTCGTTGAGGAAGCCAATCATTTCTGCTGGTTTTGTGTACTGGCCTAGTACGATAGCCCGCCGGATTTCTAAGTCAGAGCCCACAAGCGTTCCAAAGAACGTAAACCTTTTTCCGTACGGCGCAGGTAGCTCTATCGATAGCAGGTTTTTTACGTCATCTGGTATCGGGCTACGTGTGCTAAGTGAGCGTGTTTTAGCGTCGTATCCGAAGATGAACTCGCTATCCCCAACACGATAGGTAATCCGGCTGCTAGGTGTGATTGAGCCCGCTGACGAGGTTCGAATGAATGTGTCGGCGAGCGCTAGGTTCAATAGTGACTTGGCCAGGGTTGTCTTGCCGGTTCCATTTCCGCCAACGATGCCAAGCACTCCAGGAGCATCAAGGTCTACCGTGAAGGCATACCGTCCAACTGGTGGGATATTCTCAATTTCGACTTGAAGCTGCATGGCTACGAAAAAGATCGGTGCAAGAAGTAATCAACTGTGGCTACCCCGAACTTGCGGCGCAACTTATCGAGATATGCTTTGTCGATAGTGTTCACGTAGTTGATTAGCCCCGAGAGCCTACGTTCCCCTTTTGTAAGGCTATGGCCGACATACTCAACGAATCTGGATCGATTCGTTGCGTGAAAATGGAGCAAGACCTCGATTTCGTCCTTGATAGAGGCGTCCACTGACACGCTTCCATCTGGGAGAAGCACCATTCCCAGAAGCTTGACTTTTGTTCCTCGATGCAGGTGCTTCGATTTGGACTGATTCAGCGTGAAATCATTGGAGAAGGTTTCCTGCAACGTACCTTCGATCAGTTTTTCAATTTCGTGTAGGGGCTCTTTAGTCTTGGCAGACACGATGATGTCATCGGAATAGCGAGTAATGCGCAAACTGCGGTCATCGCAATTTCGCTTCATTGCATCGTCAAAGGGCTTTAGTGCTGAGTTACTGATACCAGGAGAGGTTGAGAACCCGACCGGCAAGCCTGTCTCAGGACAAACCAAGTGAACGAAACGGTCTAGCCAGAGGTCGAAGTCTGAAATCGGAGTGCGATCCTTAGCCTGCGCAAGCGTCAGTCCAACACGCTCCCATGTAATGCTTGGGAAAAAATGGGAAATGTCGCAGACAAAGAAATACTTGCTGTCCTTGTGGCAGACAACTGCATCAAGAGCGCTCATTCCTTTTCGGTAGGAGTAGACGACATCTTCATTGATTGGCAGGAAGTCGACGACAAAAAGCCGAGTGAAATCTAGACACGCAGCCAGAATTTCATTGGGAGCAAGGATTGCGCGAGTGTGACCAGCCTTGGTGTATTGCTCTCTCTTGCAGTTGAGCAATACATCTAATTGGGCTAGATCTTGGAATCTGTATTTGTCGTGATAGACGGCATTGAACAGATCTTCTAGTGGGCGTTTTGCAACCGTTTTAAGCGGGGTGGACATTCTAGAAAAGTACCTTAAAATTGACCCCATGTCAGCTGACTAGGAGCATCTCCAGTCATATAGGCTGACCTCTAGGCCGTCTGATCTACTTGTGTGGTGAGCTTACGCCAAGCTCGCCACACAAGGCGTAGAAGATCAACGTCTCAGATCCGAGTTCTTCTTTGATCGTAGACCACCTTTGCTCGGCCTATGCCATTTCTGGCAATTTGGCTCTGACTTACTTCCTGGGACCCGTCCCACTTTGTCTCGTCTTGTCGGGTACTAAGCCTGCTTGAACTCCAGCACTTCGGCCCCTTGGCGCAGCTTGTCCAGGTAGTCGGCCCATTGCTGCATAACCGTGGTGCGCTCATCGACGAAAGTGGCTCGGTCATAGGCCCCGTTATGGGTCTTGCCACCCACGTGGGCTAGTTGGTCCTCGATCACGTCAATGTCGATCTTAAAGACCTCGCGCAACAGGGTGCGGCCAGTCGCACGGTAGCCGTGCCAAGTGTGAACGTCCTTGTAGCCCATTGCGTGCAAGGCCGCATTGACGGCAGCTTCGCTCATGGGTTTGGCATGGTCGCGGAGGCCGGGAAATACATACTCGCGGCCAGCTGTTACGGGGTACAGCTTGCGTATGGCCACAACGGTTTGGCGGGGCAATGGAACCTTGTGCGGCGCGCCGTTCTTCTTCCCCTCGACATTGCGTTTGAGGTCAGCGCTTGGGATAGTCCAGAGCCCTGCATCAAGGTCGAGATCAGCCCAGCGCATGGTCCGTAGGTTGCCGGGGCGTTGGAACAGTATGGGGGCAATGTAGAGCGCTGTCCGCACTACGGGGCCGCCGCCATAGCCGTCGCTGGCGCGCAGCAGTGCCTGGATCGGTGATGGCCGGGAAATGGCCCTTCTGGCGCGGTTTGAGGGCTTTCTTGATGTCCTGGGCAATGTCCCGCGTGGCGCAGCCTCTGGCGATTGCGTATTGCCAGACTCCTGATGCCGTGGTGAGCAGCCGGTGTGCGCTTTCCACTGCGTCGCGGTCTTGTACGCGCTCACATGCTTTCAGCAATTCAGGCGGCTCGACTTCTCCGATCACACGCTGGCCAAGAAAGGGGTACAGGTCTTTCTCCAGGCTTCGGGCTTCGCGGTCGTAGTGTGTCGTTGACCAGCCCGGCCGTTTGTTCGCCAGATAAGCGCGGGACATGGCTTCCACGGTGTTGAGTGCTGCCACCGCCTTGTCTTCTTTGAGGCGCTGCTTGTTCTGGCTGGGGTCTACGCCTTGCGCCAGCAGGGCGCGGGCATCGTCACGGCCACGGCGGGCTTGGGCGAGGGTGATAGCGGGATACACGCCGAGCGCCAGTGTCTTTTGTTTGACCTCGAAGCGATAGGCCAACCGCCAATACTTGCCCGCCGCTTTGACGTGCAGGTACAGCCCACCACCATCGCTGTGCTTGTCGCCAGCTGCTTTGCCGCTGTGCTTGGTGTTTTTGATGAACGTATCGGTCAGTGCCATGTGGCCCCGTTGGTTCTAGTTGTTGGTATCTGATTTTGGCTCTGATTGAGCTACCAACGAAAGTACCAACAAAAGCTGGGTTGTCTTGAGGCGTGGTGCGATTACTTGCGACAAAGAAAAACCCGCTTCCCTATGAGAGAAGCGGGTTTTGAAGCGATTTGACGTTGTGTGCGTCGATGTCCTGGCGGAGGCTGTGAGATTCGGCGTCAGGTGATGAAAGTTATTAAAAATCAATGGCTTATGATTTTCGAAAAACTGCGTGTGTACCACTCAAATGGACCGGCTAGTGTACCAGTACGAAGCTCCTTAAAGTAGCGGTGTCGTAGACCTCAGTTGACTTAAATGTCAGTTAGCCTTGACCAAGCTGGTGGTCATCAGCAACAGTAACTGACCTCTTGGCTGTGGAGGCCGCAGTTCATATCGTCAGCCCGAACTGCCGATTTCAGCTAGGTAGCAGTCATCCTGACTACCATGCGACTAGGCATCTGTCTATGACAGCTTTTTTTGTCAACAGTAATTGTGATTTATGAGCTGAGTGGCAGCCACTAGCCTGAAGTAACCTCTCGGGAAATGATGCTGGCCGACTACTTCTGGCCGTCTGCGACCGTCGCAAACGACCCAAAGTGGACCTCCACGATTAATCTATCAACGTCAGCTTTCCTATTGGGAATGGGGGGGCAAAGACCTAGCAAGGAATTCTGATGTCACGTTTTTTTGTTACTGCCCATTGCTCTCGTTGAGTCGAAACCTGTCTCAGTGTTGTCTAGAAAATATTGTCAAACGGGGATTATTCAGAGATAGTCATCTGCCGATGAAATATTCACTACTTGCCTTGGAGCGACGATGCTGGAAACAAAAGAGGGACTGTTTCGACCGCTTATCTTGGCTGTAGATGATTCACCAGACAATCTTTGGCTACTGTCAGGTTTGCTAAAGGATAAGTATCGCCTCAAGCTTGCAAATTCAGGCGAAAAAGCGATGGAGATCGTTCGGCAAGATCAGCTTCCCGACTTGGTGCTGCTGGACGTAATGATGCCAGGTATGTCTGGGCATGAGGTGTGCCGCCTGCTTAAAGAATCTCCAAAGACTAGGCACATTCCTATCATCTTCCTAACTGCGATGACAAGCACGGACGATGAGACTGCGGGGCTAGAGATTGGCGCTGCTGATTTCATTACGAAGCCGATCAACCCGCCAATACTTTTAGCGCGTGTCACTTCGCAGCTACAAGCCAAAGCTGGTGCTGATGCGCTAAGAGACCGCAATTCTTTCTTGGATAACGAGGTTCAGCGGCGCACCCGTGAAGTAGCTGCGATTCAAGATGTCACCATCCTAGCAATGGCTTCTTTAGCTGAGACGCGTGATAACGAAACGGGCAACCATATACGGCGGACCCAACACTACGTAAGAACGTTAGCGAAGGCTCTACAAGATCATCCCCGTTTTCGCGCTTATCTTGACGATCATGTGATCGATATGCTGTTCAAGTCCGCACCACTGCACGACATTGGAAAGATTGGCATTCCTGATCGTATTTTGCTAAAACCCGGTCGTTTCGAGCCTCACGAATTTGAGATTATGAAGACGCATGCGATGCTGGGTCGGGATGCGATTGAGCACGCAGAAGATCAGTTGGGGATGCCTGTCGACTTTCTGAAGTACGCCAAGGAAATTGCATTTGGCCATCATGAGAAATGGGATGGTAGTGGCTATCCGCAGGGACTAAAGGGTGACGCAATTCCGATTTCGGCGCGCATTATGGCAGTCGCGGATGTCTACGATGCCTTAATCAGTCGCCGCGTCTACAAAGAAGGTATGCCGCATGAAAAAGCCGTGAACATCATGCGAGAAGGCCGTGGGACACATTTCGATCCCGATGTTCTTGATGCATTTCTTGATGTGCTGAATGAATTTCAGGACATTGCTAAAGCTTTTGCAGACAAAGATTCAGATTTAGCACAAAAGAAACGTGAGCTTGAAATCTCCCAAGGTGGCACGGTTTCTCCAGACCAAGACGAAGCTTGAAGTCGCTGTGTCCCGCTAATGATTGCGCACTCCTATTACCGATGAGAACTCGCCCATGAATGGATTGATTCAGCAATACCATCGGTCTTCATTGACTGCCAAGTTAGCTTCTGCATTTGCTGTAGTTCTTTTGATGGCAGTGCTAATTAGCGTACTTGGGTTGTATGCAATAGGAAGAGTTAGCAATCAGATCAAGGACATGTACGAGAACGAGCTTCAAGGCATCTCTGATGCACGAGCCGTACAGTTTTACTATGCCGACATGGGGCGCTACTTACGAGATGCCCTATTGACTAACGACGAGTCTGACCGCGCGAGCGCGCTGCAACTACTGGATAAGACTCACAGAGATCTTAGTCGTGAAGTAGCAGAGCTGCGTAAACGTATTTTTCGGGAAGATAACCGGCGTAGATTAATTACATTTGATGAGAGCTATGCGGCATATCGCCTAAGTACGGAGCAGGTCATTGAACTGGCTCGACGCGGTAATTTAAATGAGGCTCGCCAACGCATTTCAAGCAGAGAGTTCAAGCTGAAGGGTGATGCTGTAGCGCAAGCGATGGAAGCCGTTGCCTCTACCAAAGAGCAGGCTGCTCGCACCACATTAAAAGCAGTCCAAGATCTCGCTCAAGAGACGCGATTTCGCGGAACAGTTTTACTGATATTGGGAGGGCTCCTCAGCGTACTTTTTGCTTGGCTGATTGTCCGTTCAATTCGCATATCAGCAGTAGAACTTCGCACCGCGGTAGAGCGTATTGCCGGAGGCGATTTGCAGCAAGAGGTGCCGCATACCACCTATCAGAACGATGTTGGTGCACTAGCACGTGCCGTAGCTGTGCTGCAAGAGGTTGCCCGCGAGCTGGAGGTACAACGATGGGTAAAAACTCACACCGCCACGATTTCTGCTGAACTCCAAGCCAGTCATTCTTTTGTCGAGCTAGCGCAGCGCTTTTTTGCTCTGACAGCCCCATTGCTGGAGATTGGTCATGGAGTGCTGTACATCTATGAAAAAAAACATCGACGCCTGCGCTTACTGACAGGTTTCGCTTATCGCGAGCGTAAATCTCTGGAGCAGTATTTTCAGCTTGGTCAAGGCCTAGTAGGTCAGTGTGCGCTTGAGCGTAGTCCCATCGTATTAACAGATCCTCCAGAGGACTATGTACGAATTGGTTCTGCATTAGGGGATGCAGTACCTCGCTCCATCAGCGTATTACCAATAGTTCGTGGCGAAGAGTTGCTGGGCGTACTAGAGATCGCTAGCTTGGAGCTTGGAACACCTGCACGGCAAGCTCTTTTAGATGCATTGATGCCTTCGCTTGCGGCGAATTTGGAAATTTTGGAACGTAATCTAGCCACGCAACGTTTGCTTGAAGAAACGCAAGGACAAGCGCAAACGCTGGAGAAGCAAGCCTTCGAGTTGGCGCAGCAAAAAGATGCCATTAAGGCTACGGAAGCTTGGTATCACAGCATCATCGAATCTTCACCTGACGGAATGCTTGTAGTTGATTCAGGTGGGCACATAACATTGGCTAATCCATTGGTAGAAGCGATGTTTGGTTACGCGCCCAATGAATTAATTGGATTGCCAGTTGAGACGCTGGTTCCCCTGTACGCCCGAGATGGACATCCCGCACGGCGAAACAGTTTCGCCCATGAGGGTGGAGCTCGTCTAATGGGGGCAAGCGGCAGTCGTCTATTTGGACTGCGCAAAGACGGGGTGCAGATTCCTATCGAGGTTGGCCTGGCGCGCTTACCTGATATAGGCGGGCGTGGTGAATGCGTCTGTGCGTCGGTACGCGATGTGACTGAACGCCGCCGCGCTGAAGACGAAGTGCGTCGTGCGCGAGAACTGGCTGAAGAGGCTACGAAAGCCAAGAGCGAGTTTTTGGCGAATATGAGTCATGAGATTCGAACGCCCATGAATGCGATTATTGGTATGTCGCACCTGGCTTTGCAAACGGACCTCAATACCAAACAGCGCAACTACATTGAGAAGGTGAACCTCTCTGCTGAGAATCTGTTGGGCATCATCAACGACATTCTCGACTTCTCAAAAATCGAGGCTGGAAAATTAACCATGGAGTCCGTTGATTTCCGCTTGGAGGATGTGCTTGACCGCGTGGCTGATCTTACGGGTATGAAGGCAGAAGACAAAGGTCTGGAGCTACTGTTCAACACATCTGTGGATGTTCCAACAGCCTTAGTGGGAGATCCATTGCGGCTTGGACAGGTGCTGGTTAATTTGTGCAGTAACGCGGTTAAGTTTGCTGAACAGGGTGAAGTTGTTCTTGGCGTGGAACTCGTTGCCCAGCAGTCCGAAGAAGTAGAGCTGCACTTCTGGGTTAAGGATTCGGGAATAGGCATGACGCCCGAACAGTGTGGACGGATTTTTCAGTCTTTCAGCCAAGCTGACAGCTCAACAACACGTCGTTATGGCGGTACAGGTCTTGGCTTGGCCATTTCACATAACCTGGTTGAGCTTATGCATGGTCACATCCGGGTCGAAAGTGAGCTGGGACGAGGTTCGACCTTCCACTTTAATGCACGCTTCGGTTTGCAGGCCTACCCTATGCCGCTGCGTATGTTTAATGCAGAGGAGCTTCTGGGCCAGCGAATCTTGGTTGTTGACGACAGCGCGGCTGCACGAGAAATACTCTCAACGATGGCACAGCGTTTCGGCCTGGAAGTCGACGCTGCACAGAACGGGCATGATTGCCTGCGCATGGTTCAACAAGCGAATGAGCGCAACCTCCCCTATGACCTTGTACTAATGGACTGGCGCATGCCTAGCATGGACGGGGCAGAGACTGTATGGCGCTTGCAGTCGGAGCAAAGTAAAAGTGCACCTGCGGTCATCATGGTCACAGCATTTGGACGGGATGATGCCTTGTCTGCCTTGCATAGCAAAGGAGCTCACGTTAATGCTGTGCTCACCAAGCCAGTGACTCCTTCGACGCTATTAGAAGCGGTGGGTGAGGCATTAGGTAAAGGCCAACTTGTGGTTTCTCGTGCTGCATCAAAGGCTCAAGGAGAGCAGCAGCATTTGCAAAAGCTCAATGGAGCACGTGTACTTCTTGTGGAAGATAACGAGCTTAATCAGGAGCTGGCGCAGGAGTTGCTACATGATGCGGGATTGACGGTAGTGGTGGCGAGGAACGGCCAGGAGGCTCTTGACTGTTTAGCAGAGGATGCAAAGTTCGATGCCGTGCTTATGGACTGCCAGATGCCGGTTATGGATGGTTTTGTCGCAACAGCAAAAATTCGTGCACAACGAAAGTTCGATGCGATCCCAATCATCGCTATGACAGCCAATGCAATGGCCGGTGATCGAGAAAAAGTGATTGCCGCAGGCATGGTCGATCACATACCAAAGCCCTTGCGCGTGGGAGAAATGTTTGCCTGTCTGGCACGCTGGATACAGCATCCGCCGGAAAAATCCGTAGCTCGCGAGGACGCCGCAGTAGGCAAGTATGGTGAAGCTCGCATTTCATCTGAGACCAGAAATCACGCCTTGTCCGACATTCAAGATTTGCCCGGTGTGAATTTGCAAGAAGGTCTTCGAATCGCGCAGCAGGATGTGAAGCTTTACCGTCGGTTGCTGAACATTTTTTCACGCGAACACTCAGAGTTCGTAGCCCAATTCACTTCTGCAATTCGAGTTGGCGATCAAACTCAGGCTACACGCTTGGCGCATACCCTCAAGGGGGCATCTAGCACCATAGGTGCCATACCCTTGGCCGCAACAGCTAGTTCGCTTGAATCAGCTTGCTTGTCTGCTGCTAAAGAGGTTGATCTGATGGAGCAACTGGGTCGCGTACAGGTTCATCTGGATCCTTTGATTGATCATTTGCAGAAGTTAGTTAAGGAGTCAGCGTTGCCTGATTCTTCAACTTCATTACGTCCCTCAAAGGGGAGATCAAGCAGCTCACAGAGGATGCTGGAACAGCTTCATCAGCTTTTGCAAGATAGCGACGCTGAGGCCGGTGAATTTCTAGAAACTCTGATAAAGCAACTGGAAGATGAAAATGATCCGCTTGCCAATCAACTGGCTATTGTGACGCGCGCCATTGAAAAGGTGGACTTCGAGGCAGCTTCGGCAGCTCTTGATAAGGCTAGAGGCTTATAAGCGGTACGGTATGAATAACTTCATACATACTTTTCTTGCGCTATTGTTCTTCGCTCTTACGGGAGGAAGTGCACATGGGCGATCTCTCGCAGAGATTCGCAGCACAGGTGAACTTCGCGTGTGCGTGGCTGGATCAAGCGCAGATTTTTATCGAGAGAATGCCGAAGAATTCGCTAGATATTTAGGCGCTCAAGCAAAAACAGAAGTTTTGCTGAACTGGGATGCACAGTTCGCTGTCACTGAAGAATTTGCTGCAAGGCTTGATCAAGCAGATGCTACGCCTTTAGCGTCTGGGCGCTGTGACTTGTATCCCAACGATCTTCACATCACTCCGCAGCGTCAGCTAAGGATGGTGCTAGTGCCATATTTTTCAACTCGCAGCGTAGTAATTGCTAGACCGGAGTTGCGCGCTTCGCTGCGCAATCAGCGTGACTTAAGAGGCCGTACAGCAGCGGTGCAAGCGGGTACTGCCTATGAAGCTTGGTTGCGAACTTTCAATTCCACAATCAAAGATGATCCAGTCAAGATCAATCTTGTCGATACTGCTCAGGCCATGCGGGAGGTCGTTGAACGCCGTGCAGACTTTACTGTGATTGCGGCGGAATCAGCCTTTAAGTGGGTTCGCGATGACTTGGATAACTTAGACCTGCTGTTTCCTATTGGAGATGTTACGCAAGTAGGTTGGGGCATTGCCTCAAACATGCCGGACTTGGAGTTGGCTTTGAATGAGTTTTTTGATCAAAGCCGCCGAGTCGGCTCTGGGTTGGATCGCTCATGGCGTAAAAAGTATGGTGTTTCATTGATGGAGTATCAAATGTTCACCGCCTCTTTTGATACTGAATCTCGGTGGCGAGAACTCCTTGTCAAATGGGGCATCCCTGCTGGTTCAGCATTGGCGGGGTTGCTGCTGGCTATGGTTTTTTGGGCGAGACGCTTAAAACGTGAGGTTGCTCAGCATCGCAAGGTCTCACAGGCGCTGAGTGAAAACCAAGAACTTATGCGTGAAGAAGTCAGTCGCGGGAAAGCGGTATCTAACTTACTCATGAGGCTACAACTTGTAGATTCTTTAGAAGCATTCGCGCAAGTAACGCTTCAAGAATTGGCGCTTCATCTGCCATTGGGGCAAGGGTTGATCGCAATGGTTAGCGAAGACAATAAGAGCCTGATTGCGCTTGCACACTACGCAGGCGTTTCCCCCACACCTGCGGAATCACTAAGAGAATTTCCGACTGCCGCAGGTTTGATGGCAAGGTGCGCCGCTACTGGAGAGTTAGTTACGGTGAATTCGCCGGGCAAAGATTATCTTCGTGTGCGATCAGGTCTGGGCAACTGTGAGCCTGTATCAATTGTGATGATGCCAATACGCCATGCCGGACAGGTAGTTGCGGTAATTGAAATGGCGACTATGCACCCTGTCAGTCAAGAGCATTTGGGGTTGCTCGCTGCTTTAGAGCCTATCGTTGCGACCGGAATACATCGTCTTCAAAAAGATGCTGAGACTTTCACAAAGCAGTCTTTGAAAGAAGTGCATTGAAAGACCGCTTCTGGCCGAGAGCGCCATTTCGGTCAAGCCCCCCGAAAGCAGTCGCTGGCTGGTTTGCTGCTGCCAGTGATAGACAGCTTTTGGGGGCCACGATGATCGCGTGCTTCCGGCCAATAGCGGTCTTCGAGCAAGATCGTCAGCAGTTGAGTCAAGCTCATAGCATCTACTGTGGTGACTTGGCGAGTAGCTAACGTTGTCTTACTTCCAGTCCTCAAGCAACTGGGTGCTGGCCCCCAGAAGGTAGGGTTAATGTAGTCTTACCTGTCCGCTTAGTCAGATCAATCCCGATGACCCGGATTTCTTCGACGCCGGGATGATGGCCGGCCACATATGTCCCATGCAACTGCAACGCATCAACCAGCGTCACGAAATCGACGGAGCTACCATCAGGCAGTACCCAGTGCTGCTTCTTGGCCCCCCTCCACACCAGCAGATAGATGCCACGGTTGGAGATCCGATCTCGCAAATAGTCGCCAGCTAGCTGCCCTTCGAGTCGCTCGAATAGCTTCGGCCCCGTCCAGTTGTCAGCGATCTTCAATTCAGTCGGCACGGCGCCAGGGAACGTTGAGCAGATCCACCGCAGATCAGGACGCTTTGCGTCTGGGAGTTCGTCCTCTTGCGGAATTACGAATCGGCCGTGGGCATGCTGGGAGCACCAAGCGGCGATCCAGTTGCGCAGTTCGGTTTCGAGCTCCGAGCGGATGACCACTGACGCGGTGCTTAGATCACTGTCCTCCATCTCATGCTTCAGGTCGAGCAAGCGCATGACTGCTAGGTCGAACATCTCGCGGTGATTAGCCGGGGACCGCTCGTAAGTTTCGGCAAATTCGCTCACCTGCTGTTCGCTCCACGCAGGCCGCTCGCTGTCGGCCTGGGCCCTTGCTAGCGCCATCTGTGCCATCCAAGGCCGGTAGTCGGCCTGGGGATGATCCTGCGACAGGCTCTGCAGCGCCAAGAATGCCTCCCGCCCAGGTATATCCTTTAGCAGCCGAACCAAGTGCTCGCGGGCATCCTGTGCGTCGTCACGCGGACCCGGTGAAAACACGCCTTTGTTGGAGCGGTCTATGTCCTCATCGGCACGCACATGCTGGTGTACCAAAAGATAGAGGCGCTTGAGCACGGCTGGCGTTCGGAATGCACCGCGCATGCAGGACATGCTCCGCCGGTTGCCCAATAGGTGTGCGGCAAACGCCATCGTGAATTCCGTACACTGCGTGGCGTCTCCCAATGCATTCAGGTGCTGCTCCACGGCATCGATGGCGGGACCGGGATCGACACTGGACCATGCTGCGGCCCAAAGTGCGCGGTGTACGGCATCTCCCTCCACCATCTGTTCACGTGCCAAGGCGGCAACGAGACCATCTGGTAGATCCGACACATGGAGGATATCCACTAGGTACTCTAGCACCTGGGGACGCCGCGGCAAGTGGGAGGTCAGAAGCAGGAGGATGCCCTGCGCCAGAGCGTTGGCGAGCAATTCCCTGGCGTGATGGGTTCGTGCCACCACGTACTGGAATGCGGTGTCTGAGTCGCTAATCCGGAGTTCGAATGCGATCTCTACCAGCAACATTTCTGCCACGAGCTGCGGGTGGGCTGCGAACAGGCAAGGAAACCAGTCTGGGAATCCGTTCATCTCTCGCATCGCGTAGCGAAACGCCACACTGGCCTCCGCAGGGGAGAGAGTTGTCATCAGCCCAGGGATCTCCTTGGCTTCAACGGTCAACCCAGTCAAGCCGAACGGATCAGCAAGCGGCATGCTGTTTATTTGTGCGCCTTCGGAGAGCAACGGCGGGGGATAACGACGCCAGAACGCCACCATGCCATCCCGGAACGCGAGTGCCGTCGGTGCGCCAAACTCCGCTTCAAGGCTGCGCCAGCTGCCTTGTGTCCGTCCTGAATGGCTGCCCTTCTCTTGCTTTCGCATGACTTCGAACAGATAAGCCTGCTCTATGCAGATACCGGAAGGATCATCGAAGCCCGGGTCACGCAAGACGTCGAGCCCGTTAGCGAGCCACACAACATCCTCGCGGCGTCGCTGCTGTGCCCGTTCCGCTTCCTCCTTGCGACGCTGTGCCCATTCGGCACTCTCACGCACCGACTTCTGAAGCGCCTCGCTCTTTTCGTACGGCACTTCAAGCTGTTGTAGCCGTTGCGCCAGCGACTCATTGCCCTCCACAGCTTTTAGTAGCTGAAAGTGCAGACTCTGCGGCCGCTCGGACTGGACATACAAACGGAATGCGATCTCCAACGCCGCCAGTCGGTCTTCTTCTAGCTCCCGCTCAGCAGTTGCCGTGATAGCAGGTGCAAAGTCGTTCTCGTCCCAGGCTATGGGATTCATGGCGGCCTGAGCCATCCTGAAGTCAACGACGCGCCGCTCCGAGCGCTGCCGATCGATGAGGAGCCAAAGCCAGGCCCACTTAAGAGCAGACCAGGTTTGCACCTGATTAGGCAGGCTTGTATCTTTCACATTAGGGAAGTCGTCGTCGTAGGGACTGTCCCGCATAAGTACATGCAACGCTGCCACTGCGCTGAGCTGCAGTGCGAGCGCATGGCGTGCGGCCACGAGACGGGTTAGCACCGCGCCGATGGGCCGGCGCAGCCATCGGTTCCTGACGGACAGAATGTGGTCATGCCGTTCCATGATCGGAGGTTTGATCAACAGCATATACAACTTATCGATGACGTTCGGAAGCAGAGAAAGGTCAGCACGCTCCAGCAACCGTATCGTTGCGGTGGTCAGGCCCGTGGTGTCGTACCCGTTGAGTTCTTCCAGCCGGGGGATGCAGTCCATCATCCAGTGCAGCGTCGTGGCGTCGGGTTGATCGATCAGGCCTAACAGCTCAGCCATGCACCGTCGGTCTAAGCTGTCATTCTCTGAGGCGAACTGGCTGCGAACGATTGCCATATCCGATGGGGTTCCCACAGAAGCCACTGCATGAAATGCAGCCACACGCACATTTGAAGACGCTGAGGCGGAGAGGGCGATCTGCATGGCCTTGGGAAATGCATCCGCGATCCGCCCGTGGCACACCATCCACATGAGGAAGCCGGTGACGGTTTCCTTGTCCTTGTACTCCTGGACCAGCCGACGCACGGTCTCGGATACATCCGGTGCGGCGAAACGCTGGATGGCGCTGTATTGGGCCGGAGTGCGATCCGAAGTTCCAGCTGCCAGTTGCCTGCAGATATCCGTCAGGATGGAACTGCGCACGTCTGAAGGAAGTTGCAGTGGGTCCCCGCCTTCGAACACGATCTCCGGCGCAACCTCCTGTACTCGCGAGAGGATGCGCATGTCGGACATGGCCAGCCAGGGCAATAGACGGCGCAGCGAGGGCGTCACTACTTGGAGCCCATACTGCTCGCGAATGAACAGGGCTTCAACCTTTTGGCGCGACACCTCTTGCTTGAGCAGCCTGTGGAACCACTGCGCGGCAAGATATTCCAGCACAGATCGGTGATGAAATCGGACGCAACCGTAGACGTCCGGATCGAACAGTGATCGCTGCAGCAGCGCGGCGATTTCTGCATCGTCCCAACCCAGCACGTTGCGAGGGCGCAAGCCTGGACCAGCCTGTGGCCCATCGGGCACCTGGATGTTTTGCTGGCGCGTAAGCACCAGGGCGGCCGCAAGCTTCTCCACCCCCTCTAGTGCTCGTGCTGGGGTCATGGGGTGCGCTTGTGCACGATCCTGGCTGTCCTGCAAGCGGCGCTGCACACTTGCGGTCATCAGTTCCAACCGTGAACCGACCCGCCCACTCTCGGTCCAAAACCCCACGAGCTCGTCCAGGTCCTGAGGACGTTGGGTAAAAGACCCTGCGTCGGCCCGCTCTATGGATTCCATGAACGGTCTCACGGCACGGATGCCCCGAGCGATAGCAAATCCCTCAACCTGCGATGACGAAAGCGGCTCTAACCGCACCACCTGGAAGACCGGCCCCTTATCCTGGCGCTGACCGGACTGTTCGGCCCCTTCCTCAGGCAGCGGGAACAACCGACCACACAGATCCAGGTCCGTCCGAGGTCGCCATGCTGATGGCCGACCTGTCATCAGGATATGCGTCCGGTCCAGTGCCTTAGCCAGCTTTACAGCGACCTTGCGCACCGCTCTCTCGAAATCCTGCGACGAGCGCAGCCGCGACTCATCAATAGAGTCAAGCAACACCCAGCCAGGCTCTTGTGAGGCAAGCCATGCCTCGAAGTCTTCGTGACTGCCGATGTCAAACGCACCCTCGAAGTCTTGGACCACATGCTCTAGCCGGAGAAAGAATGCTGCCTTGCGCTCATTGCGCAAGCGTCGCGCAGCTTCTTGCAGCAACCATGTCTTTCCCGATCCGCCTTCCGCCAGCATCACCACTCTGGGCTGCTCAAGAAGCGCACACAGAAGCACCGCCTTCTGTCCCATGGCGGGTTCCAGTGCCGCATCATCGCCTGATCGCCCTGTAGGAAGTAGTTCTTGGAAAGTCCGGTGTAACTCAATATACATGGGCGGCAAGGATAACCAACATCCTGATACATAGGCTGTATAGGTTGAACCTTGCGTGCATATAGTGATGCCGTATTGCAAACACCAAAGTTTCGTAGATAGTGAAACTGCTTCCTCACTTTTAGTTAATGACTGCAGTTTCGAAAAAATCAGTCATACCGGCTCTGAACTCGGTGGGGGCCAATCGGCTGCAAGCCAGTCAAAGCCTAAAGAGGTTTGATCGGCTGCTATGGGTCGACAGAACCAGTTCATGAGCCGCGATAGCGAACTTCTAGCAGCTCCCCAGGCTGCACTGACGGTCACTGTCGGCTGCTCATCTGAAACCTGTTGTTGGCCAGTCACCAGCCTTGATGCTCGGATGACCGTTATGTAGCCGTGACCGATAGGTCACGATGCAGTCATGAGTAGCAGCAATCGCTGCATTACAAGCGTTGCTAATCAGAAGAGAGGTTTCTGGGGAGAAATCAGCGCAGTAAAGCTATCCCCCAGCGGCACCAAGATTGCATCAGCAATGGGCTGAAGCTGCTTGCTAAGGTAGTGGTCATAATCAATGGTAGAGGTGCGCACTTCCAATGGCTCTGGCCCATTTCTAGTCATGACGTACTGAATCCAGCCACCGGTTTGGTACTGTCGTGGGCGATCCATGCGGTGGTTAAATTCGTCCGCAATGCGCGCTGCTCTCACTTGCGGGGGCACGTTTTTCACGTATTCATCCAAGTGATGCCGCAAGCGCTTGCGGTAGATAAGCAGGTCATCCTTGAGCCCCGCCAAAGTGGCATCGACATACTCAGCAACCCACTGCTGATAAGGCTCACCTTTAAAAACGCGTGAAAGCAATCCATCTTGGAACTGGCGCGCAAGCAGCGTCCAGTCGCTGCGCGCCATCTCTAGCCCCCTAAAAATCATGGATTCATTGTCTTCTGCATCAACGCTCAAGCCGGCATAGCGCTTCTTGCTGCCAACATCTGATCCACGGATGGTGGGCATGAAGAACTTCTTGAAGTGGGTGTCGAATTCAATTTCGAGATGGCTCTCCAAGCCTTCTTCGTCCCGCAGCTTTTGAGTCCACCAAGCATTGATATCTCTGACAAGTTCCGCAGCGACGACATAGGCCTGCTCGTTTGTGTGTTTGCTTTTGAGCCAGATAAAAATCGAATCTGTGTCGCCATATATGGCCTCATACCCTCGCTGCTCTACAAAGTCACGGGTCGCTTTGACCATGGTATGCCCACGCAGCGTGATGGCAGAGATCAACTTAGGATTGAAGAAACGGCATTCAGCTGCTCCCAGCACGCCCGCAAAAGAGTTCATTACCAGCTTCAGTGCTTGGGACAGCGGCTCATTCTTATTGCGCTTGGCCTCGTCACGTGCCTTCCACAAAGTCGTCACGATGCCTGGCAGACAATGCTTGTCTCGTGAGAACAGCGTATCAAGGGGCCCTTTGATGGGATCATCAGATGCGTTGAATGAGCCTTCAACCAACCCCACTGGATCCACCAAGAAGGTCCTGATGATGGAGGGATACAAGCTTTTGTAATCCAAGACCAAGACGGAGTCATAAAAACCTGGCTTAGAGTCCATGACGTATCCACCTGGCGATGACTTACCTTGTACGTCACCCACATTCGGTGCGACATATCCCAAGCGGTGCATACGGGGCAGATAGTGGTGGCTAAACGCAGCAATGGAGCCCCCAAAATGATCAAGCTGTAGCCCTGTTGTATGGGCTCGCTCCATGGCGAATGACAACAGCTTGGTTTTTTCAAAGATGCGCAGCACCAATTCGCAATCTTTGATGTTGTAGGCTGCTAGTGCCGGCTTGTCTTCCCGATAGCGGCGCTCGATCTCCGCTAGCTTGTCGTATTCAGATCCAATATCTTTGCCTTCGCCCAGCAGTTGCTGTGCGACGTTTTCCAGACTGAAAGATGGAAAGCTCCACATGGCTGCGCGCAGTGCTTCAATGCCATCGATAGCCACGCGCCCAGGCATGGGTGCAAAGAGATACTCCTGCTTGCCTGGATGGGCACGCCATGCCATGGGTTGACGCTCTCGCCCCAGCAGCAATGGTGTATGTGCATCGTCCGCATTCTTTTGAAGCACGCGCAGATCGAACTGAACAACATTCCAGCCAATGATGACGTCTGGATCATGCTGTTCAAACCAGTAGTTAAGCGCCTCGATCATGGCCCTGCGACTGGAGTAGTACCGCAAGGCAAAGTCTATGGGCTCAATGGCACCAGCAGCAGGTTCACCCAGCATGAAGACCACGCGTTCATCCAATCCATCCAAGGCAATGGAATAAAGCTCAAGGTTCTGGCTGGTTTCAATATCGAGGGAAACCACCTTCAGGTTCGGCCTGTAATCCGGGGCAGGCGACAACTTGCAGTCCTGGCACACCCCATGTTCCATACGCCCGCCATGGATCTCCACGCTAGCGGTGATGAAGCGTTCCATCAAATAACGCTCATGCGGACGTATGTCCGCCTCCAGCAGTGAGATGCCTTGAGGCTGCAAGGCTCGCGCCAGCTTGCCTAGCTGGCGAAACTGCTTGGCGTAGATGCCCAGTACCGGCTGGTTCTGAAAGCTCTTGAGCTCCAACTCCTTCAGGTACATATCCGTTGAACCCAGAAGCTGGGCTTGAACCACTGCCTTGTGCTGCGCCTCGACAAACGCAACTGAGGTTTGCTTAGTCAACACCACCTTGAGGGCACCTACATCGGTAGCAAGCCAATATTCGACCACCGTCCCCGAGCTGCTATCTCGCCAATTGCGGGTCAGGATGAAGCCGAGGGTGGGTGAAGCAGGCACGAAGTCGCAGAACTGTGAGATAGGTAGAGCGAATTCTCGGCGATTAAATAGAGAGATTTTTATCTACGCAGAAGTTCACCTGCCGCAGGCAGCGTTAGTCTGGGTACAGACGCTCAGATATATCAGATGGGTGTCAGCTAAAGCCTGAAACCTGTCTCCGAACTGTTACCAAGATGCTAGCCCGTTTCACTGACGAAAGCGATCATCTACGTCACGAAGCGCCAATGGACATCGTGGCTATTCGCTTTTCGTACGCTCAGCTTGCTTTATCCGAGGCGACATCGAGAGCTTTGATCGTGCTGAAGTCGATACTTGTTCCATCTGTTCGCACCACGAAAAAGCACGCGGTATAGCCAGGATGGTCTGTATCCCACCGCTTCTCGAAGTGGCTGACTCCGCAGCCAGCTTTGGTTGGCTCGCCAGTAGCAAGCACCGAGTCATAGACGGCAAGGAGCGCAGCGAGGTCCGCATGATCGCTTGGGTCATTGACTCGATCCCCTGCGCTGTAGCGGCTGAGCATATCCTTAAAGTGAGCACGCGCATCGCCCTTCTTGGACCAATGACGGCCAGACGTGAGGAATATAGGTTTCGCCTTTCCCATGCTTTCTCCAAGATTGACATTGTCAATCATCTTGCCTGAATTTTTATTGGGCAGCCGGTCGTGCGCACAAAGGGCTGATAAGGACTCGCTCAAACATAGTGAGGCCACTGAACTCGGCTGGCTTGCGCCTAGCAAGACTGGCCAATGCGTCATCCAATGTTTTGGGCTCGCCTAGCATTGGGACGAGTCGCGACGCAATCTGGATGGGCACTCCGTATTCTTCAAGAGCAATAACGACGGGGTTCATGAACAAGGATTCCAGCTGGGTGCAAAAGAATGCGTAGTTACCCGGCCGAATGTTGTGCCGCAAAAGGATGTCGCTTTGTATTCTCCCCACCGCACTCACGAGCCTTGGCGCTTTGAAACTGAGCCACTGGCGTGCGAATTCCAAAAACGACTCCAAAGCCTCGTCAGCGTCATCTCCTATCTTTCCTGCGATGGCGGCGCTCAATTGTGCCGAATAGTCAGGGTTTTTCCTGTACCTATTCACCAGTAGCGTCAGCTGGCTTGCTGAGCGCACGCCTGATCCAGTCTTCACCTTGAAGTGTCGCCAAGCAAGATCAAATATTTCTTTTGTCTGATCGTATGTGGGCTGCCCAGTCCAGCACAAGAGTGGCATCAATTCCTGGAGGCGGGCCTCAATTTCCTTTGCCATTTCAATCTGGCCTTGTGGGTCGATGCCGACGTTCTGCTGAATAGTTTGCGGAGAAAGCACCGCTTGCTTCCAGATTTGGCTCACCCGAGCCTTCGCATCGTCGGAAAGGTCTTGTTGTTCAAGTTGCACGAGCAGTGCGTCAGGGGCACTCTCGTTCTGAGTAAAGACCGGCACATCGACGAACTCAAGCTCACGGTTCGGCGGGGAATTGAAGAGATATACGTGACCCACGTAGTGCTGCCACATACGGCCAGACCGACCACGGATGTTGTTGAAGGTGAAGTAGTCGTATTTCTTCTTGTTGATCTTATTGTCCACGATAACAACATTTCGAGCCGCAGTGTTTACGCCTTCGATGAGAGTCGACGTGCAGACTAGATAATCTAGGAAACCACCATTGAACAGACGAACTAGTAACTGAGCGATAGAGCGAGGGAGTTTGCCGTGATGAATACCAACGCCACGCGAAAGTGCGTTGACTAACCCCCACTTCGGCGAGTAGTTGGCGCTGAGCCAGGCGATAGCCTGTTTGAGCGCTTCTTTCGGCCTGAACTCCGAACGCTCCTCTGCGATTGCTCGCCCAAACTTTCTGGCCCCACCGACCGACCCGCTGAACACAAGGGTAGGCCCTGCAAGATTGGGTACTAGCGCCTTCAACCGGGAGATGTCGTCCTTGCCATCTGGGACTAGGTGCGAGTCCGAGGCCACTGTGCTGAAGTCAGTACGAATAAACAGGCAGCGATAGTTCGGACCAAAACCGTCAGGCAACTCGTGGATGCTGGGTCCAAGCATGTAGAACTGCTTGGCACGTTTGGCCAGCTTGTAAAACGCATGGTTCAACAGCACCGCACGTTCGTCGCTTTCGGGAGAGTCCTCAATGTGTAGCTTGTAAAACTCGTCGATAACGAAGAAGTCAACATCCCGAATATTGGAGTTCTCAACAACTCGCTCCTGAGTGTGGACAAAGATGTTGCGTTCGGCCGGTTCTTGACTTAGATGGGTAATGATCTTGTAGCGGTCTCGAAACTTCAATAGGCGACGGCGCGTTTCGTCCACCAACGCGAGGGTCGGAACCACCACAACGACGCAGCGGTACTTGTCCGACGCAATGACAGCGTCGATGATCAGGCTCTTGCCGAAGCTGGTAGGCGCGCTCAAAACAACGCTGCGCCCGGCCATCAATTCGCGATAGACCTCAGCCTGCTTTGCAGTGAATACGATGTTCTCGGGCATCGCTTCTGGCCTGTGAGCCTCTGCAGCGAGTTGATCTGCAGCATCGGCATTCTTGAAGTCAAGATATGGGAAGAGGCCAACGTTGCGAAGCAGGGTCTGGATGATTGCCTCGTAGCCTTTGAACTTGGCAGAATCTTCCAAGACACGAATGAGAATGTCGCGCGCCTCCTGAAGATTGTCATCCGCCTCAGCCAGTGACGTGAAGGCAGAAAGGTCTGCTAAGAACTTAAAGGAGTCGAACTCGCCGCCATTGTTGCCGTTCAACAGGGTGTCGCGTAAATCGGCGTAGCTCATATGTTCTGTGCGGCGATGAGCCGTTTGTGGAGCTGATCAAGGAGATCTGCCTTACTCGACATGGGAAAGAGGAAGAGCTCAATACGGACGCGTGTCACTGTGTTGGCTTTCTTGAATCGAGCATGAAGTTGAGCGAGCTCGGCCTCGAGCTTCTGGGTGTACTCAGCGCAGGCCCGCGTATAGGCTTGTGTCGTCGGACTTTCATAGGCCAGCAGAACCGGAACGACGATCGTGGAGACCACCTTGTCCAGCGACGTGTTTCGGTGCAGGAGTTCCTTGAGCTTCGGAGTGCCAGACCAGGCTGGGTCGAGCTTGCGAGTGATGAGCAGAAATTCCTTCTTGAGGTAGTCGTCCTTGAAGTGGACTTCCAGCTCGGCGGCAACGTCGCTGATAGCTTTTCCAATGTCTTTGTAGAACTTCACTTCCCCTAGCCAGAGCTCAAGACCCTGGGGGGTATCAATGACGTGGATGGCGTCGAAGCCCTTGACCGTGTTGTTGACCGAGTCCTTGAAGAAAATCTTGCTAATAGCAAGCTGCGTCTGTTTCGTCTCACGTAGTAGGGCGTGCAGCAGGAGCTCACCGAACTCTCCACGCCGGTCATACTTGTCCGTGTCGTAGACGGTCTGGGCAGCGGCGCGAAGCTGGCTTACCGCGTTAGTGCCTTTGATGGATTCATGCTCGGAAAAGGAGAGGCAAAACTCCGGCAGCCACTCCATCAGGTAGTGAGAGAGCTGTTTAGCTCGCCAAGCGCCAGATTCAAATCCAGCACAGACGCCATGCAGCATCGGGTCGAGCTGAAGGTTTCTGCAATGCACATCAAAAAAAACTGGCATTCACGGGCGCACTCTAGGGCGAACTAAGAAATATTTCCTTCCGCGAAGAATCCCCATGCAGCACGAAACGCCAATAGGTTTCACGAAAGACCAGAAGCGCGCCACGTTCCGGCGCTTCTCACCAAAGGATACTGCATGTAACTGAAGTTTGACTCTAATTTGCCTGTGAGCCGCCGGACGCCTCTGCCGATCTCGGTCTTATTACGCATAAGTGCGACGTGTGTCGTTGAGTAATAGGCATCCTCATCATCCACGGTCGGGCAGTTGTTCAAGGCGCCGATTTGCTCAGGCAAGCAAGAGGGTGCAAATCTGCTAAAGGCGAACTTGTAAAGGCAACGACGAACGTAAGCGGCGGCAGCCAATGAAAAACGCTTGCCTGACTCTGGTGCGTAGCGACGCAGGGAGAACTCATCGGCTTCAAGCACACAGTAAATATCGGAGTAGAGGCCGCCACAAGCAGGCGCTTGCAGCAGGAGTTGATCGTGGGCTGTTGAAACGCGAACGATGAACTCAGCATTCGGATGACTAGGGTTGAGCAGTGCGATACGACAGCCTGCTTCGAAGAGACGCTGAAGCTGCAAAGAGATTGCCAAAGCATGCGAACGCTCTTCGGTTTGAAACTTTGCAAGCGCTTCTTTCTCCGCGAGGTAATCAGCTTCAAGCTCCTCCCGTATCTCATCAGAAGAAGGCAGGGAAGGCTTTGGAGCCAATCGCTCAATGTCGGAGGCTGGGCTCCCAGCGGGGATGTAGGCACACGCTACACCGGAATCGATGATTTCAGCGTAAAGTTCATCGTCAGGGTTGACGCACACCGAATCGATAGTGCCATCGGGGTAGTAGGTGACCAACAAGTTGTTGGCAAGGGTAGCTGTCATATGGAATCTCCTAGAGTTGGTGGAGCTGAATCTGCGCTCCATAAATGAATGTAGGAACGCACCACCCCCCATGACGGGCTGTAATTCACGTTTTCGTGAAAAAAATATATCTGTGGCACCTCGCGTGCATCTTGCTCAGGCGGCTTAGCTGTAAAAGCCGCCCACTTACTGCGAGGAGTAGGAGATGCGGCGATGGCAGAGTGTGCGGCGTCAGCTGTCATTGAGCGCATCAAACGTCGCGGCGGTATTGCAGGATGCAAGCGACGGTTGATGCGAAGCCTGGAGGCCACGACGAGTTGCTGAGAGCTCCAGAGAGCCCCCTAGACTGGGTGGCAGTAGGTCGGACTGGAGCTGGTCAAGCGGGGAGCATTGAGAGTTTGCTCAATTGGAGAGTACGTCTGCCAAGCGTTGCTCAAGCCCGTTAACACGCTCCAGCGAAACCGCGGCTTTGAGCTCTGCATTTGCGTGAGCTTGAAGTGCTGTACCCAGTTGATCGCGGCACGCGATCAGTTCTTGCTCTAATCGAGGGACGTTCTCTTCAAGGCGCCAATTGGCTTTAGCGAGTTCAATGCGCAGTTCCGCTGTACTAGCACGTTCATCGCACAGCTCTTTCTTCAGTGCTGCATGCTCTGCCTGGAAGTGGGTGAGTTGAGCCTGCGCTGCTGTGGCGCCTTCCCTCGCTTCTTGCAGTTGGGCCAGCAGTGCCGTGACTTGTGACTGTAGCTGCCCGTTTTCTTGGATTAGCTGCTGCTCCATGTCACTGGCATCTAGAAGCTCGGTGTCACATGCCTTGCGCACGGCATCTTCAGCTTGGCGCTGCAGCAGTTCCAGTTCGCGCAACAGGCCTGCCGGGAGTGGCTTGGCGCTTGCAGCTTTAACTGTTGCGGCATTACTGCGCCATTCCTTCAAGAAAGGCGCAATGGTGCTGATGCTGCCTCCTCCAATTGCATAGAGGATGGCATTCTGGGAAGGTTGTTTGCCTTCGGCGACCAGCTTGTCTGCGGCGCTGAAAACGAGGTCTTTGGTGACGAGGCGAGTACTCATGTGAGAGGCTCCTAAACGAGGTAGAGCGATATCACGATTGATATCTAAACGATATCGATACTGTATGAATACGGTACTGATCTTGATATCGTCTACAGGTGTATATGCAATCCACACTGGGATGAATGCACCCATTTCATGCTGATGAGATGGTTCCTCTAGGCCGCCTAGCCATTACAGAAAAATCGTTCCAACTTTTTTGCATTAAAGCGTGAACATCCTATGCGTCACGCCCTATACAGGTATGAGGACTACGTATGTTGGAGGTCAGAATGTCCAGTTGCGCGCATATGTAGGTCTCGATTCGTCATTGTTTCCTCGTACCTCTCCGCCCGGGCTTTATGCCCGGGCTTTTTTGCGTCCACAGCCTCTGCAGCGCGAGGTAGTTACACATGCTGATTCACTGCAAAGCGTTTAGAACCGCCTCAACCGAGCGTGCGAGCAGGGGCCTGAGGCGCTTGCGCCGAAGGGCTTAAGCGGGGGGGCCGCAACATCGGGCACGGACGCGAGCCAGGAGCTTTGCGACAGGCGTCCGGGAGCCGGTGGTGTGGGGGCGACAGCCCCAGTCCAGGCGGCAGCTTGGTCGGGGAGCCAATGAGTTTTTTGCCGCGAGCTTGGAGCTTTGCGACAGGCGGCAAAAAAGCTCATTGGGGGCGAAGCCCGCGCTCCCGGCCCATGGGGGCGGGCATGCGGGTTTCGAAAAGCGTCCTGCTACGGGGCCACGCCGAACCGCCTTGCGGTCGGTGGGGGCAGGACGGTGGTGGTGACCAGCTAAGAGCTGGGCGACATGAGAAAGCTGCATGCCCGCCCGCGTAGCGGTCCCCAAGGGGGATGGCCGTAGGCCAGTGGAGCGCCCCCAAGCCCGCCGCAGTGCGGGTGCTGGAGAAAACGACCACGCAGTGGATCGTTTGCGTGAAGGCAAGGACGGCCAAGAGCGCAGCGACCCAGTCCGCGCAGCTCCACCTGCTAGCAGCGCCCAAGGCGCGCAGGTGGGCGTAGTGCTCGAAAGAGAAGGAGCGCTAAAACGCCCTACGCAGCAGAGCGTTCTCGATGCCAAGTCACATAGCCTCTGCGTATCCGCCGTTGGGCACACGGGCTGGCCTTCGAAATACCAACATGTTCCACAGTGGCCAAGGTCAGGAATATGTGCAGGAACAGGTCGAAAAAGGTATGCGGCAACTGCTCTGCGCACGCTATACCTCATATGACGCCTCTCGATCAACACCACCACAACGACGTACGCGGCCTGCGCTGGATTTCTGATTTCGGCTGGCTACGTACCGCGGAGCTCAGTGCTCTCATGTTTACGGGTATGCACGCTCACAAGCAAGCAGAACGCCTAGTGCGCTCCTGGCGACGTCGTGGCCTGGTTCTTGAGCGCAAGTTGCCCGAACGAGCTGGTCGTGCACTGATGCTGGCTGCCAGGGGGGTGCAGTTGCTTGCAGAAGCTGGGTTCGCTACCCGCTCTGGCAAAGACATCGGCGAAACGATCAACGGTACTTGGCGACCACCGCTGACCTGGATGCATGATTTGCTTGCAGCCCAAGTGCTCGTGGAATTGCGCAAGCGTGGGTTTGGCATCCTGCCAGAGGCTGTACTGCGCCGCTCAGCCGGTGCATTGACCAAGATGCCTGATGGGTTGGCGATCAAAGGCGCCCAGGTGATCTGGCTAGAAGTAGAGTCTGCGCGCAAAACAGGCCCAGCGATGCGTCAGATGGCTGAGGCACTGAGTGCTGTTGCTGCAGGCAAAGCCGAGGCGGTCTGCGGCCATCGTCCAACGCATGCCATGGTGGCGTACCTGGCGCAGGCTCGAGATGAACGCGGGCATGCCCTCAGTCATCGCTCACGCGTGATGCATGCAGTGGCTGCATCCACACACAGCGATATGCCGCTGACATTTGCATGCTGCACACGCCAAGGTGCTGTGGGAGTTGGGCGCATCGAATTCACCGAGGAGACTGTGATCGCTGATCGCACAAATGCAATCTTGCGGCGACTAGACGCAGCAGGCTGGTATGTCGATGATGAAACTCAAGTCAATGCTGCCCACTATGGAGGTTATACGGCCTATGTCTGGCAGGACTCGGATGCTCCCGGCACTTGGTCTTATCACGCTGAAAACGCAAGCTGGTCTGCTCCGGCAGGGTATGCAGGCAGCATTGAGGAGGCAAAGCAACACGCTGCATCTCTCATATCGATGAGGATTCTTGGGGTTTGAGTAGCCATCGTTCTGCTCCGTAGAGATGCGCAATTTGCTCGTCAAAGGGTCACAGCAGTGATCATTCGAATCGTCAACGCAGTCGGCTACGTTTAACCGCAACAGGTTTTGCTGCGTTTGCACGGCGTTCTCCGGTCGGCGCTAAAGACACGCCATCTAAAGGTTTGAGCAGATCCGACAGCGTGATGTTTAGTGCGTAGCAAATATTGCCCAGCGACTCAATCGATGGGTTCGCAGCTCCTCGCTCAACAGCGGAAATAAAGGAGCGATCAATGCCAGCTTCTACGGCCACAACTTCTTGCGATTTCCCCGCCTGATGGCGACATGCTTTCACGCGCTTTCCCAAAGCCTCTGCCAACGACAAAGGCGTGGAGGTAGGAAATGGAGAGGGGCGTGTGGCAGTCATGGACGTGGATGGTGCCTAAGCCACTTTCTTGTGTTACAAACACATCAATCAGTGATGTATATATAAGTCACTGGTTGATGTTTATAAAAGTCACAAAAGCGAGCAATGAAGAAAGTAATCGTTTACATATCGGTAGTGTCTATGGCTGCTTTACTAGCAGGCTGCTCAACCACCAGCGGTGGCACTCAATACAAAGCATCCACGCACAACGTCATCAACATCCAGGAGCAAGCGGGTGGTGCCAAAGTGCGCTTGCTGGGTTTCACAACCGCGGCAGGGGTCAATGAGTCGCCTTGGTGCCGGGCGAATGGTCCGATCAGCATCGGCGCCGGCAAAACACCCGCGCAGTTCATCCATGACGCGCTTCAGGAAGAGCTGTTCATGGCGCAGGCGTACTCGCCCAGCTCACTTACCACGGTATCTGGACGTCTAGACGCATTGAGCTTTAGTTCTGTCACGCCCGCGAACTGGGAAATCAGCCTGACGCTTTCATCGAGCACCGGGGCGAGCTACCAAACAGCGAACAGATTCGATTTCGATACCAGCTGGACGGCAATAAGTGCTTGCAAGAACGCGGCGGACGCCTTTGCGCCCGCTGTGCAAGACACGCTCAAAAAGGCGGTCTCGGATGCACGTTTTAAGACCCTGTTCGGACAACCTTAAGGAGCCGCTCTAATGTCTTTCCAATTCACTTCCATCCGGCGTGTTCTTGCGGGCGTCTGCTTGGTGGCTCTTGCATTGCCTGCGAGCGCGAGTTGCACCATTTATCGCGAGACATCGTCACCTCAAGTGGACAAGGCCTTTAGTGCGAACAATGGATACACATTTAAGAAATATCATGAGGTATGCGAAAAATTACGCAAGGCGGATGCCAAAATTGTCATTCACGGCAGCAGTGGAGTTTTAGTAAATAGGTCGTACGGGTGGGCTTCGATCTCTGTGGCAGACAAGGCCAACTCGAACCTCGTCATCAATAGTTTCAGTGGCTATAGCACTAATCTGAATGACTACGCTAGTTCTGACCAAGCACAGCAAAGCCTGTGGATCGCCATCAACTATGGATTGGAAAACTGGGAGAAACTGGATGAGGCATTGGCTGAACTCAGACAGGTAAGGGCGCAAATGCGCAAGCCAGCGTCGCGTAAGTAAATCCGAGTTGCTGTGGTTTATGCCGGCACGAGCTTGTGGTGATTAGCACGTGCCTGCTCCATAAAGTACGCTCGCCTTGTCCGTGTTGGCCAACGGCGGTCGCAAACGCATCAAGTGCTCAAAAAGTTCCGTATTCAGGTCTTATAGCGCTGCACGTTTATTCGCGATAGCAGGCTTCACTGCGTTTAAGCACGAGCAGATGGTGCTGGGTCAACTGCTAAAAGGCACTTGTAGCCGCATACAGCCGTCTGACTGTCATCTGCTACTTTGAGGTATTGCAACTGGCGTGTAGCGAGTTGCTGCCCGAGATGTAGGCGCGCTCGCTGCACCCCACGTCCGGCGCTGGATGAAGAAGCCCTGTGTCAACGTTCTCCAACTGAGTAATCACATGAAATCCGCCAGTGATTAGCAACTTATAGGCATCAGGCATTTGCATCTGAAGCCCGACAGCGATTCGCATCCAAAAGCCGCCAGACATTGGCATGCAAGAGAGTGTGTTTATGAGGGCTATTCAACGTCAACAAACCAAGTGCGATAAATCAGAGTCGCTAGCGCAACGCTTCATTTCAGTAGCCCGTGTTGGAAATACCAATTTCAGCTTTTCAGCGGCTGCGGTCTCTCGCTTCCCCGAACTCGGTGCCCGAAAGCTGCCGATCAACGTCGAAATTCAACCTGACCTGCCAGCGAAGCTCACGCAGGTCGGCTGCAATGATGGGCTGAGCTTTCGCTACCTGCGAAAGTCTGGGGGCCGTGGCGTATTTGATGGCCCGCTGCCCGACTGCCCTGGGAGAGTTGGCGGCTGTGGAGACTGGAAGGCGTTGAAGACCTTGGCGCTTTCGACGAGGATTTTTTCCAGCTTCGCCTGCTGTCTAGGCCCCAGCTGCGTCTGGTTGAGCTGGTTGAGGACCTTGACGACGTCCTGTTCGGTCATGGTGGCCAGGGTGCTCTGCTCCACAGAGTACAGCAGCACGAGGACGCCGTTTCTGAGCTGCCTCGTTGACTTGATCTTTCCGTGCAAGCGACCGAATAGCGTGGAGCCGTCCGTGCCATGTTTGCCGTTCAACCAATCCAGCAGCGTTTCATGCTGCAGCAGGTCAGGCGTAGGCCCAGGCAAGGGCGTCGGAGTTGAACGCTTGATCGCAGCCAAAGTCGTTGCCCCCCAGCATGCGGGTTGGGGGTATTGGTGGTAAGCGAGTTCGTTGACGCTCACCGAGTTATACGCATACGCCAGCGGAACTTTCAGGCTTTCGAATCGCTTGGCAGCTTCGTGCTGATCAGTGTTGAACGCCTTCAGCCGTCCCGATGCGACATCCAACTCCTTGATTTCGAGGGCGATGAGGTCAGCATCGTCCATCAAGCCAAAAAGGTCGCCGCAGTACTGGCGGAGTGCCTCGCCTTGCTGACGTGGGACTGGCCTGAACTGCTGCAAATTTCTGCCTCGGCAGTACTCCTGCAACGCCATCATGATCGCCATTTCAACAACATTCTCTTCGCCAGCCACTTGGTCCTCCCCTGTCTATGTGCGGCCTATTATGCAGATGTACCTTTTGCAAGCCGTACGATATATCAGGCGTCGACGACGCCGCAGCTGACCCAGCTCTACGACAACCCTCTTGAGGGCGCCTCAGCCCTGGCCCGCGAGATGTTGCTTGACGGAGATCAAAGGACGGCTCTCGCTCGGCAGTTGAGTGGGTTTGTAGAGGAAGCTCGCGCTTGCAGTGCGTTAACGGTTGCGTCTTCAGGCGCCCGCGCGTGGCGTCAGGATGTTGGTGGGCGAGCACACCACCACCTGCCGCGCGCCGCGCGTCAGCGCCACATACAAGTGCGCAGCCGTCATGGCCTGGGGTTCGAGCACCACGGCAACGTCGGCCTCGAGTCCTTTGAGCAACAGGGTACTGCCAACCGACCGTCGAGTAACCGGCCGACTCATGTGGCGCTGACGCTCGCGCGCCTGGAGAGCTGCAGCGTATAAAGTGGAAGTGCCACGAGCGGCGACCTCCATGGCCGCTTGGCAGCAGCGCAGCACCTCGGGGCGGTACACATGAGTGCCAGGCTGACGAGCGAACGCTTGCAGCAGCCTAGATGCCTCCGCGACGCTGGGAGCCTGAGCAAACGCCAAGGCGGCAGCCTCAATTGGTGTCGGTGGATTGCGAGGCCTGCCATGCTGCAGAACGCGCACACGCTCTAGTAGTACGGCCGCCCCCACGCCAGTCATCAGGCTCGCGGCAAACTCGACCACTTGCTCTAGCGGATTGGCGCCTGCGGGGTCAAAGAATCGTGCGAACTGGATGAGCTCCACAAGGTCGACGCGCTCCACTACCGTCGCGCCAGGTGTCTGGCTAGTCAGCTGGTAGCGCCCGCGGACATTCATCGCGTCGCCAATGATGAGCACGCTGTCCTGCGCGTTGCGCCCGCGTGTCCTTGCTGCGGCCCGGCGCTGCTCTTCAGCCGTCGCCGCGGCCAGTTGCACCCATTGCACTTCGGCTGGCGCTCCCTGTAGGTCTACAGACCGTCCGGCTTGCAGCAGCGCTCGCGCGTTCAGCAGCCATTGCCCCAGCTCCTCGGTACCAGCCATCCTCCAGCGCCAAGGCGTCTGCAGCATGCCCAAGGCAGGAAACTGCGCCTCAACATCGATTTGCCAGTTGACCAGGCGATTGCCACCGAACCCGAAGATCGCCTGCATGGGATCACCGAGCACGCACGTGGGCAGTGTCTGCGCGGCCCAGACCACCAGGCTATGTTGTGCCGCATTGCAGTCCTGGTATTCATCGACCAGTAGCCTTGCGTAAGTAGCTCGTAGCGGCGCGTTGATGTGTCCGGCCTGCAGCAGGTTGGCCGCTGCAGCTCGAATCGCCGGATAGTCCTGGCCTGGATTGGCAAGTTCCAGCGTCTGGGCAGGAAGGCCGCTGCGCAGCGGAAACTTCCCGGCGAGTCGCATGGCGAAGCCATCGATTGTCGAGATCCGGTACGCCGAATTGGGGATAGCCGCTCTGGCCATGCGAGCCCGCAATGCCGCGACACCGGCGTTTGTGTGGGTCAAGACCAGAATGGGCTTACTGCCGGTGTGCGCTGCCAACGTATCGGCGATGAGCTGCGTCTTGCCGCAGCCTGCCGGCGCAGTCACCGACCCGCGTGCGACTGAGAGCAGGTCGAGCTCAGGCGGCATGGGTGAAGTCCCACAGCCGGTTCAGCACCTCGAGAAATCCGGCGTCCGAGTTGTTGCAATGCGGTCCCACGATCGTGCGGCCGACATGCTGATAGGCAGAAACGGACTTGAACCAGCCGTTCTTGTTGACCCGCGCTGCGCGGCCCAAGAGCTCGCGTGTCACTGCCGAATAGACGCCCTGCGCTGCTCGCTCAGCCTCGATGGCTTCGAGGGTTCTCTGACCTTCGGACTTGGACCGAATGTGCTCGGCCACGTCATCTCGGCCAATGCGTTCAATGGCGTAGGCGAGCAGAGAATCGATCGCCGCGTCCGCCATACTGATGAACAGTTCATCCTCCAACGCGCGGCCGGTCCGCCAGGTGAGGAGACCAACACCCTCTGCAGCGAGAGTCACGAGGAGCGCCGATGTCGGTGGCTTGTCCGCATCGATGAATGCAGTGACGTTGTAGCCTAGCCGGCGCAAGACGAGCGCTTTGTCCAGACACTGGTCTGGCGTGCTGCCCCCTGCATTGACGTATGCGCCGCCGAGCGCGAAGAACGACGTTCGGTTGTGAACCTCCACGCCATATTGGTCGATGCCTCGCGCCAGCCCGATCTCACTGGCCCCTTCGCAGACCAGGACAGACTTCGCAAGGAAGGCCTCTGGGTCCGTGCGCAGGATGCTTTGCACCTGATCGGTCACACCGGCAGGTCGCACTACATGAACATCACCCTCGCGCCTGACGATGAACAACTGGTTGCCGGAGAGCTCGCGCAGCGCAACGGGCGAGTGCGTCGTCATGAACGCCTGTAGGGGCAGGTTCGCGTCCTTGGCACCCAGAGAATCAAGCAGGCGCTTGAGCCGGTGAGGCTCCAAGCCGAACTCGATTTCGTCCACAAGTGCGATGGTCGCTGCTTGAGCGGCTTCGCGCTGCAGCCCCGCCATCAACAGCCGTGCCGACCCCGTCCCCAGCGAGCGCAGCGGAATGCCGCTCTCGCTGTGCAGTGCTATCGCACCATCTCCAATGGAGACCGCGTGTGCGTCCAGCATTGCCTGGGCCTGGCCTATCGGCACGCCCAGTGCGGTGGCGGTGCGCGTCACGACCTGCAGGGTCTCGGCCAGTTGGGCCCCCGCCTGGTTACCAAACCCTGTTCTCGCGTCACGCGCTGCGCGAGCCAACTCGGCGCCCAGCTCGGGGCGTTCGTCAGTCAGCCGGTTGAGCACAGAGCTGCGGCTCCAGGACAAATGAGTGCTGGCGTAGTTGCCGATGCGCGCCGGAGCTAGCGCAGCGCGATGCTTCCAGACGAGGCCACGCTCTATCCCTTGCTCTTGTGCCCTCTCAGAGTACAGCAGCCATGACGGTTCCAGGTCTGCGCCGATCTCAAGGCGTAGCGTCAACACGGTCTCGATGTCAGCCCTGGGTTCCGGCTCGATCTGCCCAGTCGCTGGATCATGCCCCCGCAGATACTCTCCGTAGGCCTCCAGACTCAACAGCTCGTCGGACAGACCACCCAAGGTCACCGTGATGACGATAGGCTCGGTGACGACAAGCCCGTGGAAGTCTGTGTCGGCGATGCTGACGCTGCGCCGCGCGCCCAAGCACAAGTCGATGGCATCCAGGATGGTGGACTTGCCACTGTCCCCTGGACCGATGAGGCAGTTGATGCCTGCCGAGGGCGCCCAATCGAGTGTCTTGATCGAGCGGAAGTTGCGGATTTCCAGCCGGCGGATGCGCGCCATGCTCCTCCCCTAGTCGTACGTCATTGCCTCTAAGTATCCGTGCTTTTTCGTCAGTTTGCTTGGCCGGGCAGCTGGCGCCGCGCGCTACCGATACGGGCGGTTCTGGATCCCACTCGACGTGTGGCGTAGACAAAACACACAGCAACGATCGCAAGGGAGTCCACATCCATGTTCGGCAGCATAGGATGAATTCCGGCCAATACCCTTGCTGAGGGTTGATGAGTACGTCACTGCAAAAAAGCAGGAATTGCGCACAGCTGAGGGGCCGCTAAGCCGTCGTTGGTGAACTTCAGCAACCAGCCTAAACGTGCCGCCGGCGGTTCTGACCCGAAGGACTGCTAGTGGTCGGGAGTGTGAGTTCGACATAAATCCCCAAAGCAGACGCTCAAACTGAAGGCAAATCAGCCAGTGACTGCTTTCTGAAACATCAGTGAAATGGGGCTCTCGGCCAGAAGCAGCCATTAGGTCATTGATCTTCTGTATCCACCAAAGACTGAGGTCAAAATTTTAGGCATGTCTAAACACTGCAACAGATAATTTGCCTACTAAGCTGCAAGTTCATAACTTATTAGATGAACTAGAAATGCCTGTTGCATTTCTTCTAAATCTAGTTGGACCTAAGAGAGGGATAGACAATGGACAAAACTTTCAGTCCACATAAATTTCTTGATGGACTCGCAGAAGAGTTGATTTTCAACTTTGCAAGAGCCGGAGGCGGAACTACCCCAGGGCTCGTTGGAAGTGCACGCGAACACGAAGTGAGAAACAAACTGCAATCCGTTCTTCCAACAAAAGTAGCTGTTGCCACAGGGTGTGTGATTGACTCATTCGGAAACACCTCGAACCAATGTGATTTGATTCTCTACGAAAAGGATCATTGTCCTGTGTTTTCCATCAACGGAGATCCTGCCGCAACTTATATCCCGTGCGAAAGCGTCATCGCAGTTGGTGAAATCAAGAGCTCGGTCGGCACTTCGGAAATCAACGATGCCGTCGATAAAATCGCAAAAGTGAAGTCATTGCGACGCTACCTTAACGATCCAACATGCTTCCGTAAATACGGCTCAGTAATGTCGATGCAAGGCGCTCCGTCTGAATCATTTGACCCAGAACACAAGCCATTTGACCAAATTTATGGTTTTATTCTTTGCCATGGATCGTCTCTGGCTACTGCCACGCTTGCAGAACGATATGCAACAGCATGTCGCCGTTATCCAGAGCACCTGTCTCCGAATTTGACCGTATCTCTCAAAGACGGACTAGTTTTATTCACTAACGAGATGCGTCAGGTTCTGGAAAATCGTTTGAATGCGGCGCACATCTTCATTGGAAAAACACCAGATGGCGAAGTCCCGTTTTTGATCAACAAGCTCGCTACGGTGGCAAACATAGGGCGAACAACTGAGGATCTGCCATATGCACGTTACCTATTGAAGAGCGGGAGCGCTGCTTTTTCAGAGGGTACTTTTTACCCTGCAGCACCAACCCAACCCGTTGCGCTAGGGGGCGCTCTGCCTGGAGTGTAGGCGTTGCACACCTTAGCTGTGTCATAGGCGAATGTCTGGAGTGGGTCGATTTGCGACGGTCGCAGATCGACCATGAGCCGTCGTTGATGTGCCAAGAAGCAGACATTAAATGTAAAGATGACCCGCGGCCAGCGGCAAGGCGCTTGATATACAAGGGTGCCTTGGTCAGCGTCGGCCCGTTGCCTCTTTCGCTTTGAGTCTGCACCCTCTAGGCGTCCATATCCAGGGTGATTCGTAGACCTCCCCGGTGCTCAAGTCCAGCCAGCCCACCTTAGGTACTCGCTTTACTTTTGCATCTGGAGGTAGCAATGCCTTGAGCCATCGCGGAAACATTGCCTGCTGTACCGCTTGTTTGGCTTGTTCATCTACACCACCATGGCCAAAAGCTCGTGCACCTTTTGGAAGGTCTGTCTTGGAACTACGCTTGCTGATGTAGTGAATCCAGCCAGAAACCTTGCGGCATCGCTGTGTCCATGTGCTTCCCCAAGGCCACCACCTCGTCAAATCAGAGTGATTCAACATAAAGCCGCGAGGTAACCAAATGGCGAGGTGATAGTGCAAAGCGCCCGAACGCTCAAGCACCCATACATAGCGCGGCTTGTGGCCTGTTGGTTTGAGTTTGGACCGCAAACAATTAAAGAATTGCGACAGGTTTCTTGCACAGAAATCCGCATCCTTAACGTAGGTCAAGGTGACCGCTACAGCGTACAAACCTTCTGTTTTTGCGATGCGGCGATGTTCTTTCGTTACTGCCTTGAGCTTTTTTCGGCAAATGCGTATGCGCTTGTTGAGCGTTGACGCACTTGTTTCGATCTTATTGACAAGTTCACCGAGGCTATGGGTGCCACGGAGAGGGGGAATATGCGGATGCATGGTGCGCTCCATAGAGCGCTCGCCACCATCTGTCCTCATGCCAGCCGAGGCTGGTAATTAAATTTGTGCCCTTAATTGCGAGCGAGTTGTTTTTGTTGAACGCGCCCTGTACTGGTTCGGATGGTTTCAGTAATGGGACGCACGATGAAAGCCGAATGGCTCCGGCTTGATTTCATGGGCTTTGGGGTGACCTCAACGCCCATGTTGTGGTTCAAGCTGCGTTTCGGCTGTTGGCCGCAAGGTTGTATAGCGTCGAACGCGATACGCCGAACTGCTTACAAATCTCTGCAATGCTCAAGTCGCCGTTTTTCATTAGCGATAAAGCCATATTTTTTTGTGCCGTTGACAAGCTGGCAGGCCTGCCACCTTTACGACCACGGGCTCTTGCTGCATCAAGCCCGGCCAGCGTCCGTTCACGCAGCAACTCACGCTCGAACTGAGCAAGAGCCGCAAAAAGGTGAAACACCAACTTGCCAGCTGGCCCGCGGGTATCAATCGATTCCTTAAGGGATTTGAAGGTCACCCCTCTGGCTTCAAGCTCGTTGACGATGCGGATAAGGTCTTGCAGATTACGACCTAGTCGATCCAATCGCCAGACTGTCAGCGTGTCGCCTTCCCGCAGTGCTTTAAGGCAGTGCTGTAGCTCGGGCCTCTCGGCTGTCTTGCCACTGGCCTTGTCTTCATAAATGACCTCAACGCCAGCTCGCGTGAGCTCATCACGCTGTAGGTCTAGGTTTTGCTCATGCGTGCTGACTCGTGCATATCCAATTTCCGCCACGGAGGCCCTTTCTTTGACGTTGATTAATGAATGACTTCTTGAACATTTCAGAATAGTTTTTTGCACCCAGGGCGCTGGGTTCCTGCGATGTGCTGAAACCCATCGTTTTTTAGACAGCATCTATCCAAGCAAGCAGTGCTATCAATTGCCGAGAGAAGTACATCACTAGCTCAGCTAAGGACCTCCAAGGCACTATCCACTGGATGCTTCTGACTGCGCCATGCGCGTTCAAATACATCAGTGAGTGCCATCTGCTGAAGCACATCCAAATTGCAGAGCTTGCGTATCAACTCTTCAATGGCAGGGGTTGGCTCATCATCCCCCACATATTCGGTGGATATCAAGCTGGCGAAAAAGCAACCATGCCCCCCGTTCAATTCTGGCCACCATGGTTGTGGGTAGGCATTTAGGAGTAGGTAAAGTTCATCGGCGGTAAACGTGCCTTGCAGCGATGCCCTACCGATTTCCAACAACTCCACATACCGAGTTTGTGCAACCAGGCTAACCATCTCGCGTGAGGCTGCTTCGCTCACACGCTCAGTCATGTAGCGGTCAAGCTTCTCTAGATAATATTCGTTCTCATCTTTCCAACAGTCGAACAAAAATTCCGACACCGTTACTTCTTTGCGAATGCTTTCTTGCATAACTTGCTCCATGAAAAAGTTGAAAAATGATCACGTCCCGCATTCAAATAGGCCTTTGTGATCGGAATGCCGCAGAGCGGCGGGGACGAGTTGCTCTCTGACAATGAAGGCAACTACACATAAGTTCGATTAGGTGGAATAGCAGCCAAAACTCCAGGCTGGCAGGCGTTTGCAGCTCTTAATCAGCGACCTACTGTTCACACTGGACGCCTAGGTTCCAGCGCGCAGCCAGCAGTTCAAGAGCTTCTTCTCCGCCATCAATGTCTTTCTCGACGTTGGTGTGTCGAACACTGTTCATGTATAGGACAGCGATGCAGTCCTGAATGACTGGCTTATCGAGTGCGCGCAAATCCGTCATGTCAAAAGTGAAGCGGCTTGAGTCGTACAGGCTGAGAAGAAAGCAGGCGACTTTCCGTGGCTGTCCTGAAAAGCCCTGGGCGAATTCGAACAACCGCTGCAAGGCCGCTTTACCTCGCGCAACCTCTTCTGGTGACATGGGCTTCATAGCCTCGCGCAGCTGAGACAGCAACTCAGCTTCGATTAATCTAGGGTGGTCTGTTGGCATAGAACTCCTTGTGACATAATTCCTCATCAAAATTGACGATGAATGAAGTCTATGGCAATCCTATCCAAAAATGCAACCCCTGTTATGAACGACATCAAAAATTCAGACGTAAAGTCGATCGCACCCAATGACGTACGCTCTTTGCTACAGTTTTTTGCGAAGCGCCATCCTGGGCGATCACAAAAATCTCTTGCTGAACTGGCAGATCTAGATCCTGGGAACATTCAAGCCAGCCTCAATGGGCGCCGAGCACTTGCGCCAGAAAGCGTGCCGCTTATTGCTGCATCTCTGGGGCTGAAATACAAAAGCACTGATGCAGACGGTGGTCACTTGGCCCTTGAGCAGGATTGCGTTGCTCAAGTTGAAGTGCCAATTGAAGAGCTGGGTTTGCTAGATGCGGCTGTGCGTTGCATCACAAGCGGTCCACCTCGTTGGATCCTGATATCCAAGTTGTGGGCTCAGGGCGTTGTGGAAGACGGCACTGATGAGTCAGTTCCAGGTGTTTACACCTTGCTAATTGGACGAATCTCGGAAAGCTACCTGATCGTCCATCTGAGATGGCCTTCGCTGCGAGATGCGATAGAGCAAAGCGACATTTGCGTGAAGCTGTCCAAAATGCTCTATGGCAGCTGGGACCGAGACCAAGGGTTAGGTATGTCCGTGAGTTCAGCACATTGGATAAGGCTGGCGGCTGGAGTAGTTGGTACTCGCAGCTTGGACAAACTGTTTGGAGATGAGGTGCGTCCAACCTTAAGTGAATGGGCGAACCTGCTTCTTGCGCTAGAAGCCAAGGGTGCTACGCCGCAAAGTGTTCTTGCTGGGCTGGGCGGGTAACCTGTCAAAATTCAACAAAACAGATGGAGGGAAAATCATGCAAAGAAGAAAGAAGCTCGGCCTAGGATTGGTGGCCGTTGCAGTGCTGAGCGGTTGCGCTGGCGCTGAACTCGTGCACTTGGCGTACCAAGCAACGGTGGAAACCTTCACCATTCAATATCGTACGGCACTAGATGCCAAGTACGCTTCGTGGGATAACGGATTCAATGCTGTTCAGGCCATGACCTTCAAGCGCCATGGTTTGCGTGAAGAAAGCGCGTGCGTTTTCGATGGTGTGCTGATCCCGTGGGCGCGTACCTGGGAGCAAAAGACTGTGTCTGGAGGAGTTGAAAGCGTCCTACCTCCAGAACCAAGCAAAGTTGCAGGCTACGCAGCAGTGGTTTACAGCAAGAAGTGTCCAGGACAGTCAGAGCAAAAGATCCTCCATGCAGGGCCTCAGGAAGATGTGCTAATGGCTCAGGGTAAGGCTGGTGTACTGAACAATCGACCTGCTCGAACTATGGATCTGTTTAGCAGTAACCAAGATTTGCGCCCTGAATGGGTGCCGCAAGTTGTGGAGCGTGCAATCGGGTTGGCATCAAGTAATCGTGCTGCCAAAAGCTTCATCGTTAGTGCACAAGACCAGCTAGTTGGGTTATTGCCAGAACAAGCTAGCGCGATTACGGCTGCTGCCGCAGTCAACTAATAGATTGCAAGGCTGAGATAAGTGTTCCTCAATCCTCCTTGAGCCGCTACTTTCAAGCATGATTCATTCCATACGCTTGCTAAAGCGCGGATGAAAAAAGGCCCGGCAAAAAGCCGGGCCAAGAGAGGTAGAGGAAACATCTGACACATGAGGGCCTTTTTGCACAGGCACTTGCCTCTTCAAAATCTGCCCTCAAACCTGTATAGCGCGCAAGTTAGAGGATGATGAGCATCGTGACTGTTTTTTGAAGCCTGCGCCTCATTAAGCTACGGGGTCTTATGGGTCTCTTCTCTCCATCGCTGCACATGTGAAAGCAGTCGCTTACTTATGATGACTCTCCCTTGGAGCCAATCTTTAAAGGGGGGTGGAAGCTTTACATTAGGGTAGGTGATTCGTTGGATGTAGGGTCTGAACGCTTCAAGTTCGTATCCATATCCATAGTGTCTTTCACTACCTTCTTTTTCGATTTCGCCTTTGTCTTGGGGGCGCACTGATGCTCGGCCTGTATAGGCTTGTGCTAGCCCTTTAGGCCATTGGTCTTCAACGTTTGCTGCTCTGATTCTGTCTTCCAGAGAGTGCCTGAAGCTGTGATTGCCATAGCCGCTACCGAAACCTAACTTATCCCGTACAAAACGAACAAATGGCTGCTCGTATGCTCGTCCCCACTTGGGTGATTTTCCATCACATTCAGGAAGGGCTGCCGGGAAGAGGGGGCCCTTCGAATAGTGGTTCATGACGCTGCGGACGAAGTCGACAAAACCTTGTTGTATAAGAACATGGTGAATCGGTACGACACGCATCGATGCTTCATTTTTAAGAGCTCGAGCAGGGCCAAACTCGGTTTCTCCATCTTGAATCAAGATACCTAAGTCTTTGAGTAGCACATCCTCTACTTGTATTTGAGCTGCCTCGCTGACGCGTAATCCATGCCACATGCAGATGAGCGGAATCCAGTAGCGAGCCCCAAGATCGTCTTTCATCTTGCCTCGCCAAGCTGACGAGTTCGGGTTGTACCAGTCTGATGCAAATAATTTATTGAGGTGGTCGGGCTGATAAGGAAAGCGGGGCTTTTGGCGAAGTTTTTCTTGCTTGGCGTCGACAGTAGGCATCACATCTAGTTCTACCACTGGATTGTTGTTGATGAGTTTCTTTGTTTTCCCAATACCAAATGCAGTGTGCAAAGCTCTTTTTACGCGGCCTGCTACGTACTTGTAGCTCCAAGCCGCTTCTTTGTCTTGCAGACGGTTTTCCAGGAAGTTGTAGACATCATCTGAGCTAACCAAATGCAGGGGCTTGTTCTCTGCGAAGTCAACAAATCGCTGCCAAATCGACAGATAAGTAGACTGGGTTTTGGGATATTTGGGGGATAGATAGCGTTTGTAGTGAGGTGTGATGTCCGCCAAGCGATTTACTTGTGGAATGGGCGCGCGTTCTGGCTGCGGCTCCCATGCGGCTTCAAGCGGTGGTGGCAGTTTTGAAAGATCAGGTGGTCCTAGGGATTCACCTTGCTGTCGGGCAGCGAGAGTTTTGTAGCCAGTCTGAAAATGCTTAACAACATCGTATGTGAGTGTTTGCCACTGTGCATCTGTCGCGACTAATTCATATCCACGGAACACTAAAAGTTGGTTCACTGCTTCGTGGAAGCTACCAACTTGGCCCCTGGCTAATGCGTGGTCGATGCTAGGCCGCATTTCCTTGATGCTCGCATCTAGCGACTCAAAGTCCTCATCTTCCATCCCCTGTCTGCGTGCTTGAGCATCAGCTTCCAGCGTGCTCAGCCAAAGTGAAGCGATTTGCCCAGGGAGCTCTGGACTGATCGAAAGCCTTTTAAGCCGCGTCTCACGAGGCAGCTTAAAGAAAGAGTCGATGGAAGTTGCTTGCGCTGAGTTGGATCGCGCTGCGGCAAGCTCGCGATCTGTTTGCACGATCAGCAAGGCGCAAAGCTCTTTGGCCTTTTTATAGTCTCGCCCGAGCCTTTTAACGAAGTTGGCTTTTTGGAAAAGCGGGCGCAAATCTTGGGGGATGGGACGAAGGAAACGATAACCGTGGTCGTCCTTGCGCAAGTAGGTTGGCATGTCAGCGTCCTTTGCTGGCCGAACCTTTTGCTGCCACTGTGTACCAGTCATTTGTACCACTTCAGGAGTAAAACTCCTTGGTCTGAAGCGATTTCAACAACTTAGTTCAATTTGGCGGAGGCTGTTGCTTTCGCCACACAGAACACTACGAACGGTAGCCGGGTTTTGTCTTTTTATAAACCAGACGCTTCACCACAGATTCAGAAACCCCAAAGCGCTGGCCAACGCCCTTGAGTGTGTATAGACCAGTAGCGTAAGCGTCAACGATGGCTTGTGCGGTGGACTCATCAACAGAGAGTTGCCGCCCGCAGTGCACACCGCGTGCCATCGCCTCACGTTGACCAGCCATGCATCTCTCACGAATTAGAGAGCGCTCAAACTCAGCCATAGCACCAAGAATTTGAAGCATTAAACGACCAGTAGCCGTACATGTATCAATAGGCTCAGTGACGGAGCGAATAGTCGCGCCAGCGCGTTCTATCTTGTCCAAGATACGCAGCAAATCGGCAAGAGAGCGTGCCACTCGATCGAGCTTGTAAACAACGAGCTGATCACCTGAGCGGAGCGAATCTATACAGCTCCATAAAACCGGACGGTCATATCTAGCACCACTTGCCTTTTCTTCAAAAACTTTCCCTACCCCCAAAGCCTTGAATGCAGAGAGCTGTAAAGCCGTGTCTTGATCTTGAGTGCTGACACGTGCATATCCAATAAGCATAAATTCCCCTGTTATGTTTATGAGCAGGGAGACGACGCAGGCTCTGTATGTAGCACGAACCAATCTTTCCAACGATCAAGCCGCCCGATAGCAACGCGGTGACCTTCTGGCATGAGAGCGTATGCAGCTTCGATAGCAGCAATGGGGCCGCAGTAGATGCCCAGCTCGACAGGTGCAGGCACAGAACCTTCACCGTATTTGGTCCAGCGGTTAGACCATTTATCACCCTCAGCGAAACCTTTGATGATGTATTTGGCAATGTAGGACGCAATCTGCGCTGCGCTTTTGCGTGAGTGAAATTTGCGCCTGGCCACATCGATGTTTCCACCCAGTTCACCCACCACCGAGCGCCAGATACGCCGGATGACCTCGTAAGACTTCAGACGCACAGCGTTTTGCCGATTGCGGTCAGCGATAGATTCAGGGATGCGACGTGTTGCCATGTGGACGTGCCAAGCGCCGCGCTTTTGCTGTTCAAACGCAGCCACAAATGCGAAGTCTGGGAGGACGCGAAGCACACGCCGATTGAATTCTCGAACGTGCTTTTTGCAGAGGTCTAGGTCTTGCTGATTGAACTTGTATGTAAGGGTCAACATGGTGTCCACACCCATGACCTTGCAAAGCTGCCTGACGCGTTTCTTAGCCCTTGTGGCAGCCCGTTTGATATGGTTCTCAGCCCGCTTTGCTTGTTCTGCAGGGTCATCCATACGGGCTTGCATGGTTTCCAAGAGGTTTTCCATGGCGATGCGGTCAAGGTTCATCTCGCGCCAGCCAACCATGCGTGAAGCGGTAATTTCCTGATGGCCGTTGCCACAGTCAGACGCTTTGAGCTTGAAATTCTCAGTTGAGAAGCTTTCGTATGCAATTCCATCTATGATTCGTATCACTTGACTACCTACCTTAGTTGAGTCATCGCCCCGGGAGGATTGCCGTCCTCGCTGGGGCTTTTTTTTGGCCGTTTGCCTTGCTTGTACTTAAAGTGTCTTAGGGATAAATCTAGGCCGCGCTGCGCGCGGCCCCGCCGCTTCGCCTAGCGGGGCCGCACGCCAGTCGGCCAAAGAACATCCAACAGCCTTGTTTTTCAGCGACGAGCACAGGCCCAGCTCGAACAGGCAGCACGCCACGCGTACCAGACCAGCTCAGGCTTTGAAGCCACGACGCGACAAGGTTTGACCAAGCGCAGCAGGAAGCCGCAGACGGGCGCACAGGGCACGCTGTGAGCACATCAAGGGGTATGCGTGCGGGACAGGGCGAATTGCGTGCAGAGCGCCCCAAACGAGGCATGCGCGCACAAGATGCAGTGGACATATCAGCGACCTAAAACACTTACCGATTCAGTCATCCGGGGGCCATAGCCACCCGCCTCAGCTCGTGCCTGCGCGTTTGTGGACACAAGCCCTTGGTTCACGAGCTGGACAGGTTTGGCCTGCATTTCAGGGGGAAACGGGACAGTCCGCGCCCGCGGGCGTTCTTCGACCTGGTGCGCACGAGCTGGGGTTTCACTACGTTGCTGGACAGGCTCTTGCCAGTCAACAAACAGCCCGTTTTGCACGATCTGCTCACACATGCTTTGCGGGGTCTGCAGCTTGGTGTTTTGCTGCGTATAGCACTCACAGCGCGGCCCCATGCTCATGCAGATTGCCGGGTATGGCGCGATCTTTGGCCTTGTCAGCTCGTCGTAGCGCGGGGCCGTCTGGGGCAGGCCTTCTAACCGGGGTTTGTGGCTGGCCACGAACTCATGCACCGTCATTGGTTCATGACTGGGGGCACTTGAGCTGGTGCCAGAGCTGGCAGCAACTGGACTGCTGATCGTTTGCCCTGCTGGCTTGTCTTTGTCCTCGTTGACCATCACTTTGGTCTTGATGATGTACAGGGCCACGGCAATGCACAGCACGAAGCCCAGCAGACAGCCAAGCAGGACCCAAACCTTTTTAGGGATGTTGCGTTTGACGGTGTGCAGCGTGGCTGATTCGTACCAGTCGAATACTTCGACCGGGATCGTTTGCATGTTGGTGTCGGCTTTCTTGCCGGCACCTTGTTTCTCGCACTGCATCTCTACGGCCGGGTATTCAGCGATAGATACCAGGTTGCCGCCGAATGGCCGCTTGATGTGCCGATGCCAGCCCGGAGAGCCGATTAGCCGTCGCACGAAAGAGTCGATATTGCCCGGATGCTGATCGATCAAGTAGAAGTCAAAACCACGTCTACGGTGCTCAGCCAGCATGCGGATGTGAGCAGGCACAGGGCCAGCGGATGGCCGAATCGGCAGATCGTTATGGGCCTCATCGATCAGAAAGATCGTGCCGTCTGGCTCGTCTTGCCACTTCTCAAACGGTATCTCTTTCCACTTCTCCAAGGGGCCACCAGCCTTAACCTTGAAGCGACCGTTATGGCAAACAGGGCGACCCTCAGCGGTGGCCCGGTCCATGACCCATTTCAGGGTGTTAAGTGTTTTGCATGCGCCGTTTGCGCCCGTGACCAGGTACAGCATGCACGCCTCACTTCAGCACGAAGCGTTTGAAGGTGTCGCCGCTGACACCGTCAATAAGCATGCGGGCAAGAATGGCCGATGTGATGATGTTGATGCCTATACCGACACCGCCATATGCCAGCGCAGCGAGGAAATCAGCAGGCAGGCCATTGAGCTCAGCAAGCAGCCTGTCTTTGATCCAGCCCATAGACATTGACATGCCCGTGTACGTGACCACAGAGAGGCCCAGCGCAACTAATGCACGACCGACCAGGGTTGAGACGATATTGATCAGCACGCCACCGATTGCAGCGATAAATACAGGCATTACTTTCTCCCAAAGACTATCCAGAGACCCAGCAGAAGGCAGAAGCTGACGAAGAAGATCTTCACGTAACCGATCTTTTCGCAGTGATCCGAGAGGGGCAGCACCTTGCTGTAGCCGAACATATCGACGTTGATATCCCGCAGAGGGCAATAGCCAGCACCGAGGGCCGAGCTGGTGTCAATTCGATTAGTGAGGGCAATGGTCTCGTTACCGGGTAAGTCGTCTGTGACCTTGCCGGTTTTGCCCTTGGAAGCCTCATAAAGCTTTGATTCAGGTGACTCATTGACATGCAGCTCGCAAGAACGCTTGTGCTGCTCTTTAGCAATTGCGCACTGGAGTGCATCGCCTTCACAGGTGAAGCCACCAGAGCAGCTACCGCCAAACTTGCCTTTGCCTTCCTCTTCGCCTTTTTCGTCTTTACAGACGCCCGCTGTTTTGTTCTTGGAGCAGTAGTCGGCCTTGTCTACCGTTGTCGTAGTGCTTGAAGAACTAACCGTGTTATTAGTCGTATTGTTTGTCGTAGTGCTCGTCTTAGTAACTTCGCACTTACCGTTTTCGCACTTGACCTCTGTCTTTGAATTCGTCTTGGTGCCATCGCCGTTGTCCTTGGTTTCCGTTTCAGTGACACCTGATGAAGCGCTGAAAGGCAAGCAGACGGTGACACCATTAACGGAACCCTTTTGCCCGTTCATGCAAGTGGCATCTGGTGTTTCAGCGAGTTTTGGCTCTTCTTGAGGCTCGTAAGTCGGGTCTTTTTCAGCATTCAAGTCATCGATGATTGCCGGATCACAAGTGCTGCCGTTACCCTTTGCAGAACCGAAAGTGACCCATTTCCCGTCGGCTTTTCTATTGAACTCGTTCGAACCAGATACGACCCCCATACAGCCCTTGCTGCAGTTGGGAAACAGCGCGATCGTCCCTGATACATCAGTTGCTGGCTGGCAGACAATGGACATGCCGACCTTGTAGCCTGGCATGCTGAACCGCTTTGACTTGCCTTCGCTGCCAGCACAGGCATCTGCCAAGTCTTCGCAAGGGTCTGAAGGTGTCGGAGCTTCGCAAGCATCGCCAGCAGCGTTTTCTTTAAAGCCATCATTGCAAGCGCAAGACGTCCCTGTTTTCGTGCTGTTGGCAGGGCAGGACGTTTGCTTTGCTGGCGATACGTGGAAGCCATAGTCGTGCGGTAACCCCTTCCAGTTTGTGGTGTAGCACCAAGCCACGCCGTCAACCACCTTGACGTAAGTCGTGCCGGGGAACCCTTTGCTTTTACATGCATCTACAGGGTCAGAAAACCATGTTGGCGGGTTTCCTGAACCATTCCAGCCATCGGTTGTCACTGTGCCTAACGCGAAGGCGTTACTGACAGAAAGCACCAGCAAAGCGACGAACCCAGAAAACCGCAAAAAGCCTTGCACTGCAGCACTCCTATCACCGAAAAACTAACGCAACAGAATCCACATTCCGCCAAGGAATGCGATCAACACATAGACGCCTTCACCCACTAGCAACCCCTTTTCCAAAGCACTGATGCTTTGAGAAAGGCCCCGGTCTGCAGCCCGAGGCAATCGCGTTTTGCAGCGATTAGCGAACCATGCTGCCGATCCATTTCCACGCAGAACCAGCCAAGTGCATGAGCACCTTGCCGCCGCCGATCACGCCCAAAACCGCACCAACGGCCAGAAAACCGGCCATGATTTCAGTAGTTTCAAAAGTCATTTCAAGTCTCTCTTTCATCAGATCGATCAGGTTTTACGGAGTCGCCTATCACTTTCCAGAAGTAGGCGATGCACCAGCACAGCGCGATCGCACCGCCGAGCTGGAATGCGGTCGGAATATCAATATTCAGACCCGCAATGGTTAGCTCATGGCGCACAGTCACAGTGCACGCCGATGAGCATTGAATGACTTGTTCAGCCATGACGCAGTTTTCGCAGCTCACGACGCGCAGTCATGGCAGCAGTTAGGAGCACCCGGCGCTTTGTATGCAGTTCACGCGAACGCGCCTCAGGGCTACGGGTGACCTTTTCCAGACCAGTTGTCACGAGTCCAAAAAGTCCGAGCAGAATCGGCCCAGCCATGGAGCCAACCACACCACCGAGGAAGGCCGCATAAATCACCAACTGCGCAAACTCGACGAGCTGGTCAGGGGTCAGGGATTCGATGAACATGCTTAGCCCTTAGCAGCTACACCGGAGGCAGGCGCAGGCTTGTACGGGGTCAGGTCAACCAGTACAGGTTCAATCACACGTTCGCGATTGACACGCATGCCGTAGACGGGCCGGAAAAAGCCAGTTTTGATCTGACCGTGCAAGTGCGAGGGGACGCGGATGATGCCCACTTGCAGGGGTTGTCCAGCGTCATCTAACGCGAGGCATTCGAGTTGCTGGGACTTGTACTCGCGAGACTCATATTTCTTGTCGAGCACAGGGCCCGGAACGAGCACTTGGATAACGGATGGCAGGACGTGGGTGACAGCTTGGTTTTCAGTAGACATGGAGATACTCCGAACAGGTTGATGCGGTAAACGCTTTAACGAGCAACAGTGCTCTACGCTCCCCTGCACGCAAGAGAGCGTGGAGGGCTGTCAGCGCGTCTGGAGGAATTCAGCGATGTGCGCATAGACAACGTCATGCTGTGCGCGCCGCTTTAGGGCTTCGTCTGCAGATATATCGCCACGGGTAAGAAGGCTGCGATCAGATCTCGCACGCGCCTCAACGTGCTCATGAAAGGCCGCAACAGTGGCCGTTGTTGAAGGCTCGATAAGCCACCTGCACAGCGCGTAGGTGCCGGTGACGGCAATGCAGAGCAAACAAACCATCAAGAACGGGAAAACAAAGCGTTCGAAGAACCAGTCCGCAAACTTTTCAGAAGGTTTAGACGTAGTCATGCGGAGTGCTCCAGCTTGAAGTGCACCAACAGACTGGTGGCAGCACGGCAACTGCTGATCAACGTGGAGCAACGCCACTGATGGGCTTTGCGCGAATCACCTTTAGCTGGCGGCTTATCAAAGGCATGGCTTGCTTCGTGGGCCCTGTCTTCTAACCAGCGCTGGAATTGCTCAAGCGTTGGAGGAATGCACGCCCCACTGCCGGACTCTGAAGCGTGAGCTACCACGGCAGCGGAGCCGGGATTAGCAGGGGGCGTGCAAGGGGATGTGCGAGGGTTCATGTGTAGCTCCATGAGTTAGCTCATAGAACCACCCTGCTTCTGGCGGTAGGACAGGCTGTGAATCACTGCACAAGGTCCGGGTGGCTTCATGAGAAAATTGTCAAATTGATAAAGTTATCAATCTGATACCGGATGCTACACAGGAGTTATCTAAATGACAACAGATAAAGATTTGGAAACGCTGATTGAGGCAGCTTCAACGGCAGCTGGCAATCAATCAAAGCTGGCAGAAATCCTTGGAATCCCTAAAGGAAATCTGACGCAAATGAAGCAGGGGAAGCGAAACGCAAACTGGCGAATCAGAGGGAAGATGCGCGCCGTTACAGGGGAAGACCCTGCGCATGCATTCATGGCCGCGATGGTTGAGGACTTAGAGCAGTCGGAAAACGCGGACGAAAAAAAAGCCGCCGACGGTTTCAAAACCATGCTGGCAGCTTTTCCAAATGAGTGGCGGAGGCTGTGAGATTCGAACTCACGGACCCTTGCGAGTCGGCAGTTTTCAAGACTGCTGGTTTAAACCGCTCACCCAAACCTCCGTAAGCTGCGTATTCTACACAAGGAATGGACGCAGAAATTTCAAGCGTGGGCGCAGGCAGTGAGGCTGTGGGGTTGATGGTGCAGGCGATTGCTTTCTTCAATCTTGGTCATCGATAAGCACAAACCATAGCGTACGAGCTAGTCTCTACACTGCTTGCATGCCGCCACAGCTGTGGCTTGATTGTTGGAATGGTGTGAAAGGTGGTCGCAATGGATGAGCAAAACCCCGCGTTGGATGATGCGACTTTGGAGTTTGCAGAGCGCGTGTTTGATGCAGCGCGCAAGGGCGATGCGTTGCAATTGACACAGTGGCTGGAAAACGGGTTGCCAGCCACTTTACGCAACGCAAAAGGCGACAGTTTGTTGATGCTGGCCAGTTATTACGGGCATGCAGATGCTGCCAGGGTGTTGTTGCAGCATGGCGCGGATGCGCAAATACCCAACGGACGAGGCCAGACGCCATTGGCAGGCGCTGCATTCAAAGGTGATCTGGAGATGACGCGCTTGCTGCTGGACCATGGTGCGCAGGTAGATGGCCCATCGCCCGATGGGCGCACGCCGTTGATGTTTGCAGCCATGTTCAACCGCACGGACATTGTGGCACTGCTGCTGGAGCGCGGTGCGCATATCCGCCAGGCAGATCACCAGGGAACGACGGCTTTGGCGTGTGCCACCGCCATGAATGCCCATGATGCGGTGGCTTTGCTTCAGCAGCGGCTTCAAGACTAAAACATGCAGTATTTGAAATTTTGAAGAGCACCCTGCGCTGTGTTTGCAAGAGATTGCGTATTAAAAGATGCTCAATGTGAATAAGGCAAAGCGCTTGGTGCTCTTGCAAGCTGAGCATGCATGTTCCACGAAAGCATCTATTAATGCACCAAGGACTGCATGGATGAATGCTCAATGGGTGCGCAATGCAGTCATCAAAACGGGAGTGAAAACGGGCATAAAAAAACCGCCTTCGATGTGAAGGCGGTTCAGTTTGGGCGGCGTAAGACTTAGTCAGCCGTTGCGCCGGAGGCTTTCACGGCATCGCCCCATTTTTTGATATCGGCATCAATCAAGGCCGCGAAATCTGTGGTGCTCAGGCCGTAGGCTTCAGCCCCCAGATTGGAGATTTTTTCTTTGACACTGTCTTGCGCCAGGATGTCGCGCACATAGCCGTTCATGCGTTCGGCCAGTTCCTTGGGCATCTTCTTGGAGCCGATCATGCCGTACCAGGGTTCGACTTCAAAATCGGTGTAACCCAGTTCGTGCAGGCTCTTGACGCCGGGGAATTTGGGCGAAGCGTGCTTGCTGGTAATGGCCAGAGCCTTGAGCTTGCCGCCGTCGATCTGGGGCTTGAGGGGCACAGGGTTGTCAATGCCGTACTGCACTTCATTGGCCATCAGGGCAATGATCAGCGGGGCCGATCCCTTGTACGGGATGTGCGGCGACTTGGCCTTGATTTGCATGTGGAACATTTCAGCAATCATGTGCTGGGGAGAGCCAGCGCCGGCCGAGCCAAAGTTCAGCTTGTCGGTCTTGATGTGCTTGACCAGTTCGTCCACGCTGTTGATGCCCGATGTGGCCCCGGTGACCAGCAGGAAAGGTGCCTTGGCGATAGGGGTGATCGGTGTCAGATCGGTTCTGGGGTTGTACGGCACGCTTTTGTACAGCGAGGGCGAAATCACTACGGGGCTGCTGGAGCCCACCAGGTAGGTGCCGCCATCGGGTTTGGCGCGGCTGACAAAGGCGGTGGCGATGTTGCCGTTGGCGCCGGGCTTGCTTTCGACGATCACCGAAGCGTCAATGCGCTTTTCCAGCTCCAGCGCCACGATACGGGCCAGCATGTCGCTGGTGCCGCCGGGGGCGTAGGGTTGAACCAAAGTGATGGTTTTGACGGGCCATGCATCTTTGGCTTGAGCCAGTGCAGGCAAGGCTGCGGTGACGGCGACTGCAGCGCTTGCAGCCAATACGGTTCTTCTGAACATGTCCACTCCTGGTAGTTTGAGTTCATGCGTGTGAACCCAATAGTGATCGCAGAGAACGATTCAATTTGGTGCACTTACGTGCTTGTGAATCAGATTTAACCCGTAAATACTAACCCGCACTTTTGCGCTAGGCAGGCGCTGAAAGCCTGTAGATTGAAATAAATGATGTGGGTTCTACGTAGAAAAGGATGTATTTTTCAAGAAGTAGTTTTCTATTTTGTAATATGAAAAATGCTGCGTTGCAGCATGTTTTTAAAAGACTTTTTCAGAAAATTTGAAAATACCAAAAGTGTGACTACTTGTGTAGGCTAGTTGTTTGTGTGATGAAAAAGACTTTCTTCACACGCTCATCGACTTCCCAGTGACCGGCAAAGCCTTCGGGCAGAACAAAGCTGTCGCCCGCACCAAAGCTGTGAATGGTGCCGTCGGGGTCCACTACGCGGCAGCTGCCTTCGACGATGTGGCAAAACTCGACATAGCCCGCGCAGTGGGAGCGAAAAGCCCCAGCGGTGGCCTCCCATACCCCGCTGGAAAGCTGGCCGCCCATGGCGCTGAAGCTTTCCAGCGTTTTGTAAGTGGTGTGGCCGCTGATAGGGCGGCTGGGTTTGCCGGGTTTGGCCTGCGACAGGTCTTGGGTTTCGATACGAACGAGGGTGGGCTGTGATGAGGTCATGGCAAAGCAAGTGAGCAGTACACGCAGGCGTGAGGGCGATATGTTGCCATCTTGTAGCCGGTGATGGCCGGTGCACGATAGGGCGCACTTGATAAGTGGATGGCCATGGCGGCATCGCTTTCGCCGCCTATCAGCAACGGCACCAGCGCAGTGCCTTGATCTGAAGCATGCACCTCATCAGGCGCTGACAGCTCATGATTGAGTAGCGCATGAAAAAGGCCTGCATGCAGCAGGCCCTGTCACTTCACTTACGTCAATTTTCCCCGGAATGTTCAGCGTTTGGGCAGCACATCCAGTTCAGCGGCGCTGGGCAAGAAGCTGCCATTCCATACGGCATCGACAGGAATGGGGTTCTTGGTTTCGTAGGCCGTAGCCACTTGCTCGGCCATCAGCTTCAGGCGCTCAGGTTTCAGGCGGCCAAAGCCTTCTTTGCGGGCACCTTCGCTGTCTACGGCGGTTTCAATGGTCAGCTTCAGGCGCTTGATTTCCAGATCTGTCTTGACCAGGCCATCTTTGGCTTTGAGCGAGGCAATGGCCACTTCAGGCTGCGCAATGGCTTCTTTGGTGCCCTTGGCGAATGCTTTGAGGAAGGCGCGCAGGGCTTCGGGCTTTTGTGCAATCAGCTTGGGGCTGGCAATGATGACGTTGCCGTACAGCTGCACGCCGTGTGTGGCGTAGGGCAGCACCACAATGTCTTCGCGTGGGATGCCGCGCGCTTCCAGGTTCAGCAGGCTGGTGAAGGTGTAGCCGGTGACGGCATCGAGCTCACCGCGTGCCAGCATGGTTTCGCGCAGCGGCGGGTCCATGGTGGTCTATTGCACTGGGCCTACGCCGTTGGCCTGTGCAAACAGGGGAAAGGTGCGGCGGCCTGCATCAAAAATGGGCGCGCCCATTTTCTTGCCGGTCAAATCTGCGGCTTTGGTAATGCCCGATTTCTTCAGCGCCATGACCGATGCGGGCGTGGTGTTGTAGATCACCATGACGGCCACGGGTTTGATGGGAGCTTCGGGGTTGTTGGCGTGAAACTCCATCAACGCCGCCAAATCGGCAAAGCCCAGATCGTGCGTGCCCGATGCCACGCGCTGGATGGCACCTGCGCCGCTGGCAGCTTCTACATTCACATCCAGGCCCACTTCTTTGAAGTAGCCCTTTTGCTCAGGGTGCACAAAAAAGGCGGCTGGGCCTTCAAAGCGCCAGTCCAGCTGGAACTTCAGCGGCGTGGTTTGCGCTTGCGCGCTGGACAGGGCGGAGCAGGCAAGCAGGGCCGCTGCCGCGGTTTGCAGAAATTGGCGTTTGCGCATGGGTGGTGCATTCAAAGGGTGGATGACACACCGCTTGAGCAAGATCAATGCCTGCATTGCATACACAATTGGCATGCAAGTTGCGGCACTGCCGCATCGACAATGAACGGACCGTTGCATGACAGAAATCGACTTTTCCACGCTGGGCGTGTACGAACGCTACAAGCTCATGGCCAGCCTGATCGTGCCGCGCCCGATTGCTTTGGTGACAACGCTGAGCGAAGACGGCACGGTGAACGCCGCACCTTTCAGCATGTTCAACATGGTGGGCGAAGACCCGCCCGTGGTAATGCTGAGCGTGAACAAGCTGCAAGACGGGCAACTGAAAGACACGGCTGCACACATTTTGCGCACCAAAGAGTTTGTGGTGCATCTGGCCGATGAGCCGATTGCCGCCGCCATGCACCGTTGTGGTGACCGGCTGCCCGTGACCGAGAGCGAGCTGACCTACACCGGGCTGAGTACCGTGGCCTCCAAAACCGTGCAAGTGCCGCGCATTGCTGAAGCCCCGGTCGCTTTTGAGTGTGTGCTGCACGAGCTGCTGGAAACTGACAGCCGCTACGTGTTCATTGGCCGCGTGCAATGGCTGGCGGTGCGCGATGGGCTGGTGGACACCGAAAAGTGGCGCGTCAAGCTGCAGGATTACTTTCCGGTGGGTCGCTTTGGTGCCAGCTTTTACGTCACCTGCCGCGAGCGCTTTGCGATCGAGGCCAATGAGGGCAAGGCCGAAATGCAGCCGGGCAGTGCAGCCACTGCCATTGATGAAATGTGAGCGCACATCGCAATCTGATAAACGATTTCAGATACTTTTATATCTGAAATCAAGTACTGGTAAGCGATAAGCGCTTCTATAAAAAAAAAGCCCCTGGCGCAGGCCAGGGGCTTTTTTACGGGCAGCAACTGCGCTGCGATCAGGCTTTGCGGGCCTGTGCCTGAGCGGCAGACAGTGCCGTCATGTTCACCAGGCGACGAACGGTAGACGACGGTGTCAGCACGTGGGCAGCAGCGTTGGCACCCATCAAGATCGGGCCAATGGTGGTGCCGTGACCGGACGTGGTTTTGAGCACGTTGAACAGAATGTTCGCCGCATCCAGGTTGGGGCAGATCAGCACGTTGGCTTCGCCTGTCAGGCTCGAGTCCAGCAGCGTGCGGTGGCGCACGTTTTCGTCCAGAGCGGCGTCGCCATGCATTTCACCGTCGCACTCGATGCCGGGGTTGGCAGCGGCAAACAGGTTGCGCGCAGCGCGCATCTTCAGCGCAGACTTGCGGCTGGAAGAGCCGTAGTTGGAGTGCGACAGGAATGCCACCTTGGGCGGCAGACCAAAGCGCGCCACTTCATCAGCGGCCATCTTGGCAATCTGTGCCAGCTCTTCAGCGGTGGGGTCTTCGTTGATGTAGGTGTCCGCGATGAACAGGGTGCGGTTTTCCAGCATCACGGCGTTGACGGTGGCCAGACGGTCGGCACCGGTCTGGTGGCCCAGCACGGTTTCGATGTAATCGAGATGGCGGTCAAAACGGCCCACCAGGCCAGACAACATGGCGTCGGCATCACCCAGCTTGACCATCAGCGCTGCAATCAGGGTGTTGGAGCGACGCACGGCAGCCTTGGCAGTCTCAGGCGTCACGCCTTCACGGCCCATCAGGTGGTGGTAGGTTTCCCAGTACTGGCGGAAACGTGGGTCGTCTTCGGGGTCGCAGACTTCCACATCCACACCCAGTTGCAGACGCAGACCGGCTTTTTCAACGCGCGCAGCAATCACTGCGGGGCGGCCAATCAAGATGGGTTTGGCCAGGCCTTCTTCCACCACCACTTGCACGGCACGCAGCACGCGCTCGTCTTCACCTTCGGCATAGGCCACGCGCTGCAAGTCTTGCTTGGCGGCGGCAAACACGGGGCGCATGAACATGCTGGTCTGGTAGACAAAGCGTGACAGGCTCTCGCGGTAGGCTTCGATGTCTTCGATCGGGCGAGTAGCAACACCCGACTCGGCAGCAGCCTTGGCCACCGCAGGCGCAATGCGCAAGATCAGGCGTGTGTCGAAAGGTGTGGGGATCAGGTAGTCAGGGCCGAACTTCAGCTCCTTGCCCTGATAGGCGGCGGCAACTTCATCGCTCACGTCTTGCTTGGCCAGCGCGGCGATTTCGCGCACGCAAGCCAGCTTCATGCTCTCGGTGATCTTGGTGGCACCACAGTCGAGTGCGCCACGGAAGATGTAGGGGAAGCACAGAACGTTGTTGACCTGATTGGGGTAATCCGAGCGGCCTGTTGCAATGATGCAATCGGGGCGCACGGCCTTGGCCAGCTCAGGGCGAATTTCTGGCTCAGGGTTGGCCAGCGCCAGGATGATGGGCTGGCTGCCCATGGTCTTGACCATGTCTGCAGTCAGTGTGCCAGCGGCGGAGCAACCGAGAAACACGTCAGCGCCGTTGACGGCATCGGCCAGTGTGCGGGCGTCGGTCTTTTGTGCGTACTGGGCCTTGGAGGCATCCAGACCACCGGGGCGGCCTTCATAGATCACGCCCTTGGAGTCGCACATGAAGACGTTGGAGCGCTTGACGCCCAGGCCCACCATGACGTTCACGCAGGCAATGGCAGCAGCGCCAGCGCCGGAGACGGCAACCTTGACTTCATCAATCTTCTTGTTGACCAGCTCTAGACCATTGAGCAAGGCTGCGCTGGAGATGATGGCGGTGCCGTGCTGGTCGTCATGGAACACCGGAATGTTCATGCGCTTGGAGAGTTCCTGCTCAATGTAGAAGCACTCTGGCGCCTTGATGTCTTCCAGATTGATACCACCCAGTGTGGGCTCCAGCGAAGCGATGATGTCAATCAGCTTGTCGGGATCGCGTTCAGCCAGCTCGATGTCAAACACATCAACGCCAGCGAACTTCTTGAACAGGCAACCCTTGCCTTCCATCACAGGCTTGGAAGCCAGCGGGCCGATATCGCCCAGACCGAGCACCGCGGTGCCGTTGGTGATCACGCCCACCAGGTTGCCACGGGCGGTGTATTCGAAGGCCTTGGATGGATCTGCTTCAATGTCCAGGCAGGGGTAGGCTACGCCGGGCGAGTACGCCAGCGACAAGTCACGCTGATTGGACAGCGGCTTGGTCGGGGTGACCGAAATCTTGCCCTTGTTAGGGGTGCAGTGGTACTCACGCGCTGCATCGCGCAGAGCTTGTTCAGCGGTGGACAGGGTTTGCGTCATACAAAAATATCTCGTGAATCTGGCAAATCAAGCCAAAAGGCTTGCCGACCTAGAGCTTACCCTAGGTCTCGAACTCCCAATCAATGAACGCTTGTGCACTGCAACAAGCGCCGTCTCAGGCGCAAAACCCCTGCGGAGTGGGCAGGGGTTTCGTGGAGCCCGGTGATGGCCGGGCCTGGGGAGGAGGCAAAACGCTTTAGTGGGCGTCTGCCTGGCGCGCAGCATTGATGACAGCTTGGGTATCGCCGCGTGCGCCATTAAAGAACACATTCAGGAGCACGGCAGCGAGCGAGGCCAAGAGGATACCGGATTCAATCAGGGGGTGAATCGCGTGGGGCATCCACTGGCGAAAGTTAGGGGCAACCAGTGGAATCATGCCCACACCAATCGATACGGCCACGATCATTGCGTTGTTCCGGTTGTGCTTGAAGTCGACGGTCGACAAGATGCGGATGCCGGTGGCGGCCACCATGCCAAACATCACCAGGCCGGCGCCACCGAGCACCACGGTGGGTAACGATTCAATCAGCATGGCCATTTTTGGCAGCACACCCAGCACAATCAAAATTACGCCACCAGCCACGCACACCCAGCGGCTCATCACGCCCGTGACAGCGACCAAGCCCACGTTTTGCGAGAAGCTGGTGTAGGGGAACGTATTGAAAATACCGCCAATCAAAGTGCCAAGACCATCGGTGCGCAAACCCCGGGTCAGTTCGTCCTGGCTGATCTTCTTGCCTGTCATCTCAGACAGTGCCAGAAACATGCCGGTGGATTCAATCATCACCACGATCATCACCAGGGTCATGGTCAAAATCAGTATGGGGTCGAACACCGGGGTGGCAATCTCAAAAGGCAGCACCAGATTGAACCATTTGGCCTCAGCCACCTTGTGAAAGTTCATCAGTCCCATGGCTGCGGTAATGACGCCGCCCACAACGATGCCCAGCAGCACCGAAATATTGGCAAAAAATCCCTTGCCAAAGCGTGCAATTAGCAAGATGGTCAGCAGCACAATTCCGGAAATGCCAACGCCAGTCAGGTCGGCGTATTTCGGGTTGGGGATGGTGGGAACAACGGCAAGCCCCTTGGGAATGGGTGACAGGGCCGAGCCGGGAGCTCCTGCCATGGCCTGTGCTTCTGTCAGCCACTTGAGGTGCTCAGGGTTGGGCACGGCGGGTGCGGTTGGGCCCACAGGGTTGCCAAAAATCCAGTTGATGCCCACGCGCATCAGGCTGATACCGATCACCGTAATGATGGTGCCGGTGACCACTGGAGGAAAGAAACGCAGCAAACGGCTGATGACTGGAGCAATCAGCATGGAGGTGATGCCTGCACCAATGACCGCACCAAAAATCAGCCCGGCTCCTGCATGACCGCCTGTACTTTGCGCCATGGACACCATGGGTCCTACGGCTGCAAAGGTGACCCCCATCATTACAGGCAGCTTGATGCCAAACCACTGTGTACATCCCATGGCCTGAATCAAGGTGACCAGACCGCAGACAAACAAGTCCGCCGAGATCAGCATGGCCACCTGTTCAGGGGGCAAGTTGAGTGCGCGACCCACGATCAGTGGTACAGCCACTGCACCGGCATACATCACGAGCACGTGCTGCAAGCCTAGTGCAGTGACCCGCCCTAAAGGCAGTTTTTCATCGACAGGGTGGACGGTAGTTTGCATGGCGTCTTCCTTGGAATCCTTTGTATATTTGACAGAGAGAAATGCACCTGCTTGTGCACAACGCTCCATACAAAAAGTGTATACAAAATGAGGAAAAAGAAGCCGCTCCAAAACCCCTGTTTGATGCCTGTCCTGATAGGGTTTGCCCGCTGTTAGCGGGATATCGCAACAAAAGCCCGGTGAACGTTTTTGAAGTGCAAAAATCTTTTTTGCAATGTGAAAAATAAAACGCACTGCAGGTGATCAATGAAGCGCATGGCAGAAGCTGTGCACGCCTTTGGCATTCCTGTGATCACTAGGATGGTAGATCCATGGGCTGCAGTTGTTTGCGCAATGGATCGTGAGGCTGGGCATTGTCGGGGTTCAGTGATTGCTCGACTTCTGCCAAATGCTCATGCAGCAGACGCGCAGCCAGTTGTGTGTCGCCCGCTTCCAGGGCCTGTACGATGCCTTCGTGCTGTTGGCACGACAAATTCGCATCTTGCTGTGATTGATAGAGCGTGGCCGCCAGGGTGGTGCGTGCCGTGAGATCGCGCAGGATCTGGCTCAAGGCATCGTGGCCCATGCTTTGCGCCAGACACACATGAAAATCCGCCAGCAAGAAGGCCCGCATTGCGGGGTCTACGCCTTCCAGGGCCGCTTGCTCCTGGGCAATGTGCTGGCGCAACTGTCGCGTCACTTGCTGCAAGGGGCGGCCTTGCTCTTGCAGCAGGCCTGTTTCAATGACGCGGCGCGCAGCAAAGGCATCACGCGCTTCAGTCACGGATGGCTCAACCACAAACCAGCCACGGCGTGGATGCACGTTGACAAATCCGCGCGCTTGAAGCTGCATGAGTGCCTCGCGCACCAACGTACGGCTAACGCCAAACACATCAGACAGGGCTTGCTCGCCCAGACGCTCTCCGGGCTGCAGTTTGCGCGCCAGAATGGATTGGACGACGAGCTGAGCGATGGATTGCGTAGGGCGTTGCATGGGGTCTATGTTAGATGAGGGATGGGGGCGAGATCTTCTGGCAGATCAAGTGCGGGCACCGTTTCTCCGTTGAGCACCTGGTGTGCCCGCGCTTTATCAATATCACCTTCCCATGCAGCGATAGCGACGGTGGCGACACAGTTGCCAATCAAATTGCCCAGTGCACGGGCAATGCCCATGAACCAGTCCACCGACAGCACCAGCACCAGGCCAATGGCCGGAATGGCTGGCACGGCTTGCAACGTGGCTGCCAGCACCACAATGGCTGAGCCGGGTACACCGTGTGCGCCTTTGGATGTGAGAAGGGAAATGGCCAGAATGGTCAGCAAATCCGTCATGGTGATTGGCGTGTTGGTCGCCTGGGCAATAAACACTGCCGCCATGGTGATGTAGATGGAAAATGCGTCCAGATTAAACGAATAGCCCGTGGGTATGACCAGCCCCACGGTGGAGTCGCGGATGCCCATGTGCTTGAGCTTGGCCATGATCTGCGGCAGTACGCTGTCAGAGGATGTGGTGGCAAACACCACGGCCAGTTCTTCGCGCAGATAGCGCAGCAGCTTGAACAGGCTAAAGCCTGAAAAACGCAAAATTAGCCCCAGCACCCCAAACACAAAAATAAGCACAGCGCTGTAAAACAGTACGACCAGCATGCCCAGCTGCTTGAGGGAGCCCAAGCCGTATTTGCCCACAGTGAAGGCGATGGCACCGAGCACACCCAAAGGGGCCAGCTTGATGAGAATGCCCATGGTCTTGAACAGCACCAGTGACAAATCTTCGATCAGGCCCGTGACTTTGCGCCCCCTCTCACCCAGCAGGGAAAGGGCGCAGCCAAACAAGATGGAAAACAGCAGCACCTGCAGCACATCGCCGGTGGCAAAAGCGCTGACTGCCGTGGTGGGTATGAGCTTGAGTAAAAACTCTGCGGTGCCGCCACCTGCCAGTTTTTCAGCATTGCTGGCATAGGCGCTCATGGCCGAGGCATCCAGTCCCTTGGGGTCCACGTTCATGCCTACCCCGGGTTGAAACCACACCGCCAGCAGCAAGCCCAGCGCCAGCGCGATGGTGGTGACAACTTCAAAGTAGATCAGGGATTTGACACCAACGCGGCCCACGCGCTTGAGATCGCCTGTGCCCGCAATGCCATGCACCACCACGCAGAAAACGATCAACGGGATCAGCATCTTGATGAGCTTGATAAACCCATCGCCAAGAGGCTTCAGGGCGATGCCTGTATCAGGCCAAGCCAGGCCGATGACGACACCTGCAACCAGTGCCAGCAGTACTTGTCCAAACAGTGATTTCAAAAAGCGCATGGAGAACCTCGCAGTCTTGATGTCCAAATCTTGTATACAAGAAATGTCTTCAAGATTGATGCCAAGGTCACGAGGGTTTGCACGCAAACTGTGGCGTGCAGTGAACGCGGGTTAGCGAGGGGACGTTCGGGGTGTGCGGCTGTGCTGCCGCTAGGGCTGCACTTGCCGGTTGTGATGCCAGCATCGCCGTGCAGTGTTGCCTGCGTGCTGTTCAAACGCGTGCATGGTGTTTGTGTGTGTGGCTACTGTGTTGGCGAGTAGTGAACAGTGAGCAGTGAGTGCACATGCTTTCACGTGCCATCACAGGGCGCCTGGACACGCTCTTTGCCCAGAGCAATAGCGCACTGCGCTGCATATACGGCCGCCATGACATCTTCAGCGCTGCCAAAAAGAAGAAAGCCCCCAGCTGGTAACAGCTGGGGGCTTTCTTCGTTCAAAGTGACAGTCGGTTTAGGCCGTCAAATCCACCAGACTGCGGGCAATGACTTTGGTAGCGCGACGCAGGTCCTCCAGTACCAGGCGCTCGTCAGCACGTTTGGCATGGCTTTCCAGCACGGTGCGCGGACCTGCTCCGTAGATCACGCCGGGTATGCCGCGCTCCACATACAGGCGTACATCGGTGTACAGCGGGGTGCCCACTGCCGGTGGTTTTTCACCAAAGACAGCTTCAGCGTGCTTTTGAATGGCATTGACCAGCGGTGCATTGCCTGCCAGTGGGGTCATGGCGTTGGCCAGCAGCAGGCGCTTGATGTCGACACGCACGGCATCTTCACCGGCATAACCGTGCTGGGCGTTGAAATCTGCTGTGGCTTTGGCAATTACGGCGCGGATGGACGCTTCTACCTCGGCGGGGTTCTCCTCGGGGATCATGCGGCGGTCCAGCTTGAGTGAGACCTTGCCGGGGATCACATTGGTATTGGTGCCGCCTTCGATGCGGCCAATGTTCACATACGGGTGCTTGATGCCGGGCACCTTGGACAGCACCTGCTGGTATTTGACGTTTTCAGCGTACAGGCCGTTCATGATGGCTACGGCCGCTTGCAGCGCGTCCACCCCGGTGTGGGGGACAGCGGCGTGGGCCATCTTGCCGTGTACCGTCACTTCCATCTGCAGGCAGCCGTTGTGTGCGGTGACCACTTCGTAGCTAAAGCCTGCCGCCACCATCAAGTCAGGCTGGGTCAGACCTTGCTCCAGCAGCCATCCTGGGCCCAGCAGTCCGCCAAACTCTTCGTCGTAGGTGAAGTGCAGCTCTACCGTGCCCTTGGTGGGCTGGGCTACGGCTTCCAGCGCCCGTACGGCAAAGGTAAAGGTGGCAAAGTCGCTCTTGCTCACCGCAGTAGCGCGGCCAAACATCTTGCCGTCTTCAATCTCGGCACCGTAGGGGGCTTTGCTCCAGCCTTCGCCCGGTGGTACCACATCGCCGTGGGCATTCAGTGCAATGGTCCTGCCGCCATCGCCCGGTGTGCCGTAGGGGCGACGCACAATCAGGTTGGTGATGGACTCCATGCCGTAGTCCTTCACCTGCTGCGCAGGCACGACGTGTTTTTCGGCGTTAAAGCCAAAGGCCTCAATCAGATCTGCCGTACGCTCAGCGTGGGGGGCATTGTTGCCTGGGGGCGTATCGGTGGGCACTTGTACCAGGGCCTGCAAAAACTGCACTTGCTCGTCAAAGTGCTGGTCAATCCATGCATCCAGTGCGGCGTAGGTGGCTTGGCGGTCTTGGGTCATTCTTGTTGTCTCTTATGGGTGGTGGTTTATTGGGCGCTCATTTGCGCCAGCACGTGGCTGAATGCATCCACAGCCAGTTGCATGTCGTCGCTGGTGGTCGATTCCAGCGGGTTGTGGCTGATGCCGCTGTTCAGGCCTCGCGTAAACAACATGGCCTGGGGCATGATTTCATGCAGTTTCATGGCGTCGTGACCGGCGCCACTGGGCATGCGGTAGACAGGTACGCCCAGCGCGGCCACAGCTTTTTCCCAGCAGATTTGCAATGCCGGGTTGCTGGGGGCAGCAGCGGCCTTCATGGCCAGTTCTTGCTTGGTCTGCAGACAACGGCGCTGGGCAATTTCTTCGAACTTGGCCAGTACATCGCTCACCATGGCATCGCGCTGTGTGTCGGTCGGTGCGCGCATGTCCATGCTGAATGTGCATTTTCCAGGCACTACGTTGATGGAGCCATTGGGCACCTGCAGCATGCCTATGGTGGCCACGCTGTCACCATCTTGCGCGGCGCGCTGCTCCATGTACAAAGCCAGCTCGGCCACGCCAAGCGCGGCATCGCGGCGGCGGTCCATGGGGGTGGTGCCTGCGTGGCTGGCCGTGCCGATCATTTCGCAGACGTAGCGCACGCCACCATTGATGGAGGTCACCACGCCCAGTGGAATATCCAGCTCATTGAGCACGGGGCCTTGCTCAATGTGTACTTCCACAAACCCGAGGTATTGCGCAGCATCGCGCTGAATTTTAGGGATGTCGTCAATGCACAGGCCTGCGTGCTGCATGGCTTCGCGCATGGTGATGCCGTCGGCATCTTTTTGTTCCAGCCATTCAGGCTTGAAGTCGCCGATCAGCGCGCCAGAGCCCAGGAAGGTGGCCTTGTAGCGCTGGCCTTCCTCTTCGGCAAAGCCTACAACTTCAATGCCAAAAGGCAGGCGCTTGCCTTGGCGGTGCAGCTCACGCACGCACGCCATGGGGACAAAAATACCCAGGCGGCCGTCGTACTTGCCGCCGTTGCGTACGGTGTCGTAGTGGCTGCCAGTCAGCAGATACTTGCCGCCATCTTGAGCAGGTTTATAGCGACCCACCACGTTGCCAACGGCATCAATTTCGACTTCATCAAAGCCGCAGTCGCGCATCCAGTGGCTGATGCGCTGGGCGCAGGCGCGGTGTGCATCGGTCAGGTAGGTGACGGTGAGCTGGCCTTTTTCGATATAGCCGGGTTCGCTGTGCTGGGCCAGTTTTTCCTGCCAGTCCCAGACGTCGTTGCCCAGCGTGGGTTCATAGCCAAACTTGTCGTTGAGACGAATCTCCGCAATCCGGTGGATGTTGCGCAGGGCTTCAGCACGTTCAAAGTCAGGGTGGTTGGACAGGCGCCGCGCAAAGGTGTCAATGATTTCTTGCTTGAGCAGTCCCGTGCCGCGTGGGCCACGCACTGCAAGAATGAAGGGAAAGCCAAAGCGCGCGTTGTAGGCCGCGTTCAGCTGCTGGATGTGTGCAAACTCTTCGGGCGTGCACTGGGTCAGGCCTGCCTTGTTTTGTTCGTTGGTCGACTCTGCTGTGAGTGACTTGGCCACCATGGCTTTGCCTGCAAGCTCCGGGTGGGCACGAATCAGGTCCAGCTGCGGCTGCACACCCGCTTGCTCAAGCACCCGCACCATGGCGTGCTTGAGGTGGGCCAGCGACGTAAACGGACGCTGGGACAGCGCGCTCTGGGCAATCCAGGGTGAATGTTCGTACAAGCCATCGAGCATCTGCACGGCGCTGGCAGCATCGGCAGTGTTGAGTTGTTCGAGGGTCAGTGCCATGGTGCTTCCTATCAATAAAAAGAGCTGTCAGCGCTTATGGGGTAAGCGCCAGGGCTGATTCGGCTTAAAACTTCGACTTACAGGGCTGGTGCTGGAAAGCGCTGTGCCCAGTGGCGTGCAATGTCAATGCGGCGGGCCACCCACACCTGATCGTGTTGCTGGATGTGATCCAGAAAACGTTGCAGCGCGGTGATGCGGCCGGGGCGGCCCAGCAGGCGGCAGTGCATGCCAATGCTCATCATCTTGGGGGCGTTGTCGCCCTGTGGGTCGCCTTCGGCGTACAGCGCATCGAACGTGTCTTTGAGGTACTGAAAGAACGGATCTGCATGCGAGTAGCCCTGTGGCAGGGCAAAGCGCATGTCGTTGCAGTCCAGCGTGTAGGGCACGATGAGCTGCTGGTGCTTGCTGCCATCGGTTTTGCCTACGGTCATCCAGAAGGGAAGGTCGTCGCCGTAGTAGTCGCTGTCGTAGGTAAAGCGGCCATCATCTGCCACGATACGGTGGCTGTTGGGGCTGTCGCGCCCTGTGTACCAGCCCAGGCCGTGGTCGCCGTCATGGCCATAGAGTGCTTCAAAGATGGCCATGCACTGCGCCATGTGCGCGCGCTCCACTTCTTCGGGCACGCCCTGGTAGTGAATCCATTTGAGACCGTGGCAGGCCACCTCATGACCGAGCTGTGCAAAGGCCTGGGCCAGTTCAGGGTGCTTTTGCAGTGCAGTGGCCACGCCAAATACGGTCAAGGGCAGGTCGCGCTTTTCAAACTCGCGCAGGATGCGCCACACGCCGGCGCGTGAGCCGTATTCGTAAATGCCTTCCATGCTCATGTGGCGCTCAGGGTAGGCGGCAGGGTTGAACATTTCAGACAGAAACTGTTCGCTGGCCGGGTCACCGTGCAGCACGCAGTTCTCGCCACCTTCTTCGTAATTGAGTACAAACTGCACCGCAATGCGCGCCTGACCCGGCCACTGCGGGTGCGGGGTGTTGCGGCCATAGCCAATCAAATCACGGGGGTAGGGGGCGCAGGCGTTGTAGGTCATGGGGCAAAACTCAGATCAAAGCGTGACGCTGGACAGCGCCATGGATAAATCGTTGGTGGGCATGTCGCGGTCAAAGGTCAGACCCTGTTCCACATGCTGCAGATGGTCCTGCATCAGGCGCACGGCGGTGTCTTCGTCTTTGGCAGCCAGGGCTGTAACGATGGCTTCGTGCTCTTCGTGCGAATGCTCGGCAGCACTGGCACTTTGGTACATCAGGGTAATGAGGGCGCAGCGCGAGATGAGATCACCCAGCAGTTGTGCCAGCACGTGGTTGCCCATTTGCTCGGCCATGACCACGTGAAAATCGCCCAGCAACTCCGTGCGCTGGCCCACATCGTTGCGGTCCATGGCCTTTTTCTCTGCGGTGATGTGGTTTCTCAGCGCTTTGATCTGTGCGGGCTTAATCTGGCGCACAAAGGCACGTGTCATTTCTGACTCCAGCATGCGGCGCACGGCAAAGACCTGTTTGGCTTCATCGACCGAGGGGGTGGCCACAAAGGCACCGCGTGCCGGTGCGAGCGTGACCAGGCGGTTTTGCGAAAGCTGGAACAAAGCTTGCCTGACCAGTGTGCGAGAAACGCCGAAGTGGTCGGCGAGCTTTTGTTCCGCCAACTTGGTGCCAGGGCGCAATTTGTGCTCGACGATGGCACGCGTCAATGCGTCGGCAATGGCGCTGGTGGAGGATGTTTCCATAGGGATCATCATAGATGCGTTTGAACAAAAATTGTATACACTTTTGGTGAACAAGCGACTGTTAGGCAGTCGCAGCAAATTAAGGAGTTACCCATGGGCTTGAGTACCCACGTTCTAGACACCATGCATGGCGGCCCTGCCGCAGGCATGACAGTGAAACTTTTTGCTACGCAGGGTGACACGGCCACTCTCATTCAGAGCCTGACCCTGAACCACGATGGCAGAACCGACGCACCACTTTTTGACAACAACAGTCTCAAAGTGGGCACCTACCGCTTGTCCTTCGATGTTGCAGGCTACTTCAAAGCAAAAGGCGTGCAACTTCCCGAGCCTAATTTTCTGAATGTGGTGAGCCTGGACTTTGGCGTAGCGCATGCAGATCAGCATTACCACGTGCCATTGCTGGTCAGCCCATGGAGTTATTCCACGTACCGTGGCTCTTGATGGGCATGGGGCGATCAAATAAAAGAGAGCGGCTAGCGCCCTTCACTCCTTGCTTTCGGGTACATATGTATCTGAAACACTGAAGGCATAAGCGCTAACCGCTCTCTTTTAATTTCTTCCTGATCTAACCGCCTGTCAGTTGTCCTTCAGACAGGCTATCGAGCTGGAACTGCCCGGATCGGTCCCACAGCCACGTATCTGTGTACGTGACGTTGCCCGCACCCGTGGGCGGAAATGGTGCAGCGGCGCGCACCAAGCGCTCAATTTCCTTGACCACTTCTGGTGCATGGCTGGGTGTGCGCATCCAGCTCAGGCGGCGGATATGGCCCGTGCCCGAGAGAAAAATCTGCAGCACGCCCACGGCATAAAGCATCGGCGGCAGCTTGCCGCGGTAGATGCGCTGTGGGTAACGCTGGTAAAGGTGGCGGGCTGCTTTTTGCTCGTATGCGGCAGACGCCGGGTTGCCTGCACCGAGCAGGTCGCCAGGTAGCCGGATCGGTACGCCGCAAGCGGTCAGCGAGGCCGCAGCCACCGTGGTCATGCCACCGAGCAGCCACTGGCGGCGCGAGAGGGGGCGGGTAGAGGGTGTGGGCAGGGTCGTCATATCGCCAGCTTATCGATTGCACGGGGCATGTAGTCGCTGCGCCATGGGCGCTTGTTGCTGTAGGTCTGGGCGCAGTGAATGGATTTTTCAGCCGGGGTGCCACGAATGGCTCAGCCGCCGTTCAGCTGGCCTTCTGTCAAGGTGTCCAGCTGAAAGCGCCCTGACTTGTCCCACAGCCAGGTGTCGGTGTACGTCACATAGCCCAGCTTGCTGGCAACCGGGAACGGTGCAGCGGCGCGCACTGTGCGCTCAATCTCGCGTACCACCTCGGGGGCATGGCGGGGCGCGCGCATCCAGCTCAGGCTGCGCACATTGCCGCTGCGGTCCAGATGCACTTCCAGCACGCCCACGGCATAAAGCATGGGCGGCAGCTGCCCTTTATAAATACGCTGCTGGTTGTGCTGGTACAGGTGCTGTGCGGCATCTTTCCGGTAGGCACGTGCAGAGGATGCGCTGGATGCCGCACTGGGCGGTGCTGTGGAAGAGCCGGTGGGTGGCGCTGATGGTGCAACGCCGCAAGCTGCCAGCACGGCTGCGATCGCCGTTGCAAAGCCACCCCAGAACCAATGGCGCTTAGGATGGGCAGAAGATGGAGTTAAGGCGTGCTTTTCAGTCATGGTGCGAGCTTATCCTGATCCACAAAGACGCAAAAGTGGCAAGACTTGTGCTTGCCATGGTGATGGCTGTCAACAAATAAGGTGAACCGGGTGAATGATTGGGAATGTCTGCACGCTGCGCTGGCGCAAGGCCCGGTGTGCTTGGTGGAGGTCACGGCCATCCAGGGCTCAGCCCCGCGTGGCCCCGGTGCCTGGATGGCGGTGCAAGAAAATGCCTTGATTGGCACGATTGGCGGCGGTCATCTGGAGTGGGAGGCCACGCGGCTGGCGCGCGAATGGGTGCAGCAAGGCTTGCAGGGCCATAGTCGCACCCACCGTCTGGCTCTGGGTCCATCGCTGGGGCAGTGCTGCGGCGGTGCGGTGGATATCCGCCTGAGTGTGGTGGCTCACCAGGCAGCGCTAGAGGCAGTGGCTGCCCGCCTGCAGCAAGTACGAGTGCCTGTGGCCTTGTTCGGGGCGGGCCATGTGGGCCATGCCTTGGTGCGTGTGCTGCAGCCCTTGCCTTTCACTGTGCATTGGGTAGACAGCCGCGATGGCGTGTTCCCCTCGCCAGTGCCTGCGCATGTGTTTTGCGAGCACTCTAGCCCGGTGCAAGACGCGGTGCGCGATCTGCCCGCTCATTCTTTGGTGCTGGTGATGAGCTTTAGCCATGCAGAGGATCTGGATGTTGTCTGCGCATGCCTGCGCCGCCAGCGCACGCAGGGCGATATGCCGTTTTTAGGGCTGATTGGCAGTGCCACCAAATGGGCTGTGTTCCAGCGCCGTTTGCTTGAGCGCGGATTTACGCAGGCAGAAATTGCACACATCACCTGCCCGATTGGGGTTGCGGGTGTGCCCGGAAAAGAGCCGGAGGTGATTGCCATTGCCGTTGCGGCACAGTTATTGCAGCAACGGCAGCAACAGCTTTCATCGTGCTAAAGCCTTGCCAAAGGGCTAGGTAGTTCTCCTAGGAGCGTAATCGTTGCTGTTTTTGGAGACAAAAATTGCATACACTTTGATGAAAGACAGGTCGCAGCGGTGCCCAGAATGGTTGTTAAAACCCAGGTGCGCGACCCTTTCTTCTGCTCAGAGCGCCCGCAGTGGTGAGTGGATTGATCTTCACGTGCAGCCCTTGTGCTGCCGGAGTTGGGTGCTATGGAAAGCTATATCCTCGACTGGGCCAATCTGCTGTTGCGGTGGCTCCACGTCATTACTGCCATCGCTTGGGTGGGCTCGTCGTTTTACTTTGTATTTCTGGACAGCAGTCTGACGCCACCTACCGATGAAGACCTGAAAAAACAAGGTGTCAGCGGTGAGCTGTGGGCCTTGCACGGCGGTGGTTTTTACCACCCGGTCAAATTTGCGGGCGCACCGCCCAAGCTGCCCGATCACCTGCACTGGTTCTATTGGGAAAGCTACACCACGTGGCTGTCAGGCTTTGCGCTGCTGACGGTGTCATACCTGTGGAATGCCAACATCTACCTGGTCAACCCAACGAACCCGATCATGTCTTCCAGCACGGCGATTGTGGTGGCGCTGGCCTTTTTGGTGGTGTTCTGGCTGCTGTACAACGCAGTCTGCCGCCTGTTCGGCGAGAAAGAGGGCGGCGACGGCATTGTGGGCGCACTGGTCTTGGTGCTGGTGTGTGTGGCTTCGTACCTGGCCTGCCATCTGTTTCCCGGCCAAGCGGCTTTCTTGCTGGTAGGAGCCATGCTGGCCACGTCCATGAGTGCCAACGTGTTCTTCTGGATCATTCCTGGCCAAAAGAAGATGGTGGCATCTATCAAGGCGGGTGAGCCAGTCGACCCCATCCATGGCAAGCGCGGCAAGCAGCGCAGCGTGCACAACACCTACTTCACGCTGCCCGTGTTGTTTGCCATGCTGTCCAACCACTACGGCTGGTTGCACAGCCATCCGCAAAACTGGCTGGTGCTGATTTTGATGATGTTTGCGGGTGCTGCCATTCGCCAGTTCTTCGTCATGCGCCACGGCTACAAGCTCGGTCGCAATCCCCATCCGTGGAAGTACGCCGCCATAGGTGTGGTGGTGTTGCTGGGGGTGATCGCCTGGCTCAAACCTGCTCCACCTGCGGCAGTGGCGGTTAACCCTGCAGTGATTGCTCCAGTGGGGCAGTCCGTGCTGCAAGGCGAAGTCGTGGTGGTGGAAGAAAAGCCAACCTCTGGCGCAGATGCAGCACCTGCAGGCAGCTATGAAAAAATTCATGCGGTGATGCAGCAGCAATGCGTGGTCTGCCACAGCGCCAACACCATTGCGCAAAAGAACGTCAAGTTTGACACCCCTGAGGAAGTCAAAAGCCATGCCCAGCAGATCTATCAACAGGTGGTGCTGCTGCGCAAAATGCCGTTTGGCAATCCTGGCGCTTTGACGGATGCAGAACGCGAAGCCTTCAAGCAATGGTTTGAAAACGGTGCACCTGCCCGCTGACGGGGGTTCAACCCGTAGCCACACCCGCAGCCATGCGCTGCGGGTTTTTTTATGCCTGCGGCAAGCGGGGTGTGCAAGGCTGCCGTGCGCGCAGGTAGATCCAGTGAACGCGGGTTGTAACTGCATCAAATTATTGACATGGCTCAACACGATATGGCAGGTGCTGCTGCACAGTGCGTAACCATGTTCCACATCCCATCTTTTGATCCATTGGCTCAGGCAGAAGTGGTTTCTGCCGGTCAACTGCTGCGCCAGCGAGGCACGCGCCCTGACTCCGTTCTGTATCTGGACAGCGGATGTGTGGTGCTGGGCGTCAGAGGCGAGGGTCAAATGCGCCACCAGCTGGGTGTGGTGGAAGGCCCTGCCTGGCTGGACGCTGCTTTTGCCCTCACAGGCAAGCCTTGCGGCGTTGACATGGTGACTGACTCCCGTGTTCGCCTGCGCCGTATTTCGCTCAGCTCTTTTCAGAGCAGTCTGGATGCTTTGCCCGATACCGTTGCCACTTTGGTGCGTGACATGGCGCAGGGGTACTGCCAGCAAACCGAAACGGCGGTGAGCCGCTTGGCGCAAGATGCTGAAACACGCTGTGCCCAGTGGCTGCTGCGCCATGCCCAGCATGACGTGAATGGCACACTGCGCGTGACGCTGAACCAGCGCAAACGCACCATTGCAGCCCAGCTTGGGATTGCGCCAGAAACCTTCTCGCGTGTGCTGCGTCATCTGCGTGAACATGGACTGATTGCGGGTACAGGCAATGTGTTGAATTTGCCCCAGCCCAGTGCACTGCAAAGCGTGGCGGGTATCTAGAGTCTGAAAACTAGACAAGCAAGGGGCCGCAAGGCCTCTTTTGCTTTGAGGCGCTTCTCTTTTCGTGCTGTCAGTGCTTGTCTGGCAAGGGTTCCACCCGTATAGAGCGGGTGCAGCGCATGCCTATAGTGGGGCGTGAACCGAAAGATTTCTTTTGCTAAACAACCGCCTGACGGCAGCCAATCGAGCTGGTATGGATTGCGCGCGGCTGTCTGCGTGACGGTGGCACTGGTTGTGACTGCCATGGCGTTGTGCGGTTTTTTTCTGGTGCGTGTGTTTGATGCCCGTACACAGGAGCGTCTGGTTGCTTTTCAAAGTCTAGAGGCTGATTTGTGGGCGCGCATGCTGACGGCACGCGTGGAGGCACACCAGCGTTTGCTGACCTCGATTGCGCAAGGCGTACATACCAGTTTGCTGGACAAGCCCGAGGTGCTAGATGCGCTGATGCAGCAAGACGGCTCCATGCTGCGCTTGTTTGAAAGTTTGCATGTTGCGCTGCCCACGGGCTCTATCAGCAACCATGGTGCGGTGGGGGCTGTGGCGGAGGTCGATACACCGGGGCTGGATGCCTTGCGGCGCACCATTGCCGATGGCAAACCCACGGTCTCTTTTGTTCAGTCGGTAGAAGATGCACAGCACTTGCGGATGTTGCTCAGTGTGCCCATAAGGCGCACAGATGGCAGCGTCTCAGGGGCCTTGGCCGCCATAGTGAAACTGCCTTTGGCGGCGTTGATGCCAGAGCTGGTAGAGCCCGATCAAGGACTGCAATACATGTTGCTGGACAGTGAGGGGCTGGTGCTGGCGCATTCGGATGCGACGCAGCGCTGGAAAAATGTCAGCGATGTCATGGGCGTGCATGCCAGTGACTGGAAAGCCTTGTCAAAGCCATCCTCACCCAATGCCGATACCCGCATCTGGGGCGAGTTGCTGGCCACCCGTGTGGGGCTGCCTTTGCCGCAGTGGCAGGCGGTGGTGCTGAGAGACATGTCGGCAGACAAGCAAATGGACCAGGGTTTGCCACTCAAAGTCTGGGCAGGCCTGGGCGGCGGGGCGTTGTTGCTGACGCTGCTTGCGGGGTGGATGCTATGGGGCTGGTTGGCGCCGTGGCCTAAGAAAACTGGGCTGAAAGTACATGGTGTGCAGGTGCAGCCAGAGCATGAAGATGTGTTTGAAGCGCAAGAGCAAGACACCAGCTCAGCACAGCCCCAGATCATCCAGGCAGGTGCAATGGCCATGTTTGAGGGGGTACCTTCGGCCATGCTGCTGGAGCAGGATGGGCAGGTCATTGTGGCCACACCGCTGGTGGCGGTGATGCTGGGCTACTTTGGGCAGGATGCCGATCAACTCACGCTGGCGCAGCTGGTGGAAAGCCCCGGGGCCCTGTCAACGGTGCGACAAGCGCTGGAAGAGCTGGGCAGTTACGAGGGGGCGCTGCAACTGCGCAAGAAAGATGGTGACTGGGTGCTGGTCAAGGTATTGGCATGGTCGTCTTCGCAACTGCCCTCAGCCACGCTGTGGCGTTTGCATTTGCCCTGGCGCCAGCAGCGCGGCGCCCCCCTGCCTGCCGATGCACATGTCTGGCGGGACGGGCTGACGGGTTTGCCCAATCGGGAAGCTTTTATGTGGGAGCTGCAGTCCTGGGTGTTTGACAGCATGCAACCTGTGAAGTCAGACCCGAGCAGTGCCATGGTGCGGGTGCCTTCACAGGGCTGTTTGCTGTTTGCAGACGTGGACCATCTGGGGATGATGAACGAAGTGACCTCCCGCGAGATGGGCAACAAGATACTGCGCCATATCGGACGCTTGCTGGCCAGCCAGACCCAGCCCCTGGGGAGTCTGGCGCGGCTGGGAGGCGATGAGTTTGCGGTGATGCTGCCGGGAATCAGCCTTGCACATGTACAAGGTCTGGGCCAGGCTTTGTGTGATGCGGTATGGCGCTGGCAGCCCAGCTGGGGCGGGGAGCGCCACTGGGTCAGCATCAGCATTGGGGTGGTGGCAGTGGATGCGCAGCGACATACGCCAGAGCAGGCGCTGCGTGCCGCCGACATGGCCTGCTACGAGGCCAAACGCCGTGGCCGCTGCCAGGTGGCAGTTGGGCAAATTACGGCGCACCCCACACTGGAGGTTTAGCGCTGCAGCGATTGCAGCACGTGTTCGGCTGTAGCCGGTGCCTGCAGCTGAACCACACCGGTTTTGCCTTGCTGCTGCCGGGCGCTGGCAATGGCATTGCGCAGTGCCTCGTACACGCTGATGGCCAGCATGAACGGTGGCTCGCCCACCGCCTTGCTGCCCCCTACGTTGTCTTCGCGGTTGGGTTCGTTGAACAGCTCCACCTTGAAGTGCTCGGGGATGTCGCCCGTGGCGGGGATCTTGTAGGTGCTGGGTGCGTGCGTGGTCAGCACCCCCTTGTCGTTCCACACCAGTTGCTCGGTGGTCAGCCAGCCCATGCCCTGGATGAAGCCACCCTCTACCTGGCCAATGTCAATGGCTGGATTGATGCTGCGCCCCGCGTCGTACAGCACGTCAATGGCCAGTACCTTGGACTCGCCAGTGAGCGTATCAATCGCCACTTCGGTGCATGCCAGACCATAAGCAAAGTAGTAAAACGGGCGACCGGTGAGGGTGGCTTTGTCGTAATGAATCTTGGGCGTACGGTAAAAGCCGTCGCTCCACAGCTGAATGCGGTTGGCATAAGCTTCTTTGACCACTGCATTGAAGGGCCGTGAACCGCTGGGAGAATGAATCAAACCACCTGAGAACGTGATGGCACCAGCCCCGCAATTGGCCAGGCCCGCCACAAAAGCGGCCAGGTTGTTGCGCACCTTGCCTGCCGCGTACTGGGCGGCACGGCCGTTCAGATCGGTACCGCTGCTGGCAGCGGTGGCGCTGGCGTTGGGTACTTTGCTGGTGTCGCTGGCCGTTACTTGCACCTGCGACAGCGGCACCCCCAGTTCATCGGCCACGATCTGTGCGACTTTGGTGTTCAGGCCCTGGCCCATTTCGGTGCCGCCATGGTTCACCTGCACCGTGCCATCTGTGTAAACGTGCACCAGCGCGCCTGCCTGATTGAACAGGGTGGCGGTAAAGCTGATGCCGAATTTGACCGGCGTAATGGCCATGCCGCGTTGCAGGACGCTGTTTTGCGCATTCCAGGCAGAAATGGCTGCTAGCCTTTGCTGGTAGTTTGCATTCTGCTCTAACTTTTGCGTCATGGGCAGCAGGATGTTGTCTTCTACCTTCATCTGGTAGTGGGTGATGGCGCGTGGCGATGTGGCATCTGCATCGTAGTAATTGCGGCGGCGTACCTCCAGCGGGTCCAGCCCCAGCGTGTGCGCAATGTCTCCCATGATGGTTTCAATCACGATGACGCCCTGCGGTCCGCCAAAGCCACGGAAAGCTGTGTGGCTCTGCGTGTTGAGTTTGCAGCGGTAAGAGGTGATGCTGACATCCGACAGGAAGTAGGCGTTGTCGGCGTGAAAAATGGCGCGGTCGGCCACGGGGCCAGACAAGTCGGCGCTGAAGCCGCAGTGCACCGCCATTTGCAGCTTCAGGCCGGTGATCAGACCGCTGGCATCAAAGCCGACATCCCACTCATACGAGAACGGGTGGCGCTTGCCGGTAATCATGAAGTCGTCATCACGGTCCAGCCGTAATTTGATCGGGCAGGCAAACTTGCGTGCAGCCAGTGCAGACCACACCGCCAGATGACCTGCCTGCGTCTCCTTGCCACCAAAGCCACCGCCCATTCGGCGGCACTGCACGGTGACCGCATGCGCGCCCACGCCCAGTGCGTGGGCCACCCATTCCTGCACTTCACCGGGGTGCTGGGTGCTGGAATGCACCACCCACTGGTTTTGCTCGCTGGGAATGACGTAAGCAATCTGCCCTTCCAGATAGAAGTGCTCCTGCCCGCCCACTTCCAGCGTGCCTTGCAGGCGCTGTGCGGCGCGGGCCAGACCCGCATCGGCATCACCGCGCTGCACGTGCACCGGGGGCAGTACAAAGCTCTGTTGGGCAATGGCAGTTGCGGTGTCCAGCACGGCGGGCAGCGGCGTGATGTCAGCGACCACCTTGCGTGCAGCGCGGCGCGCGGCCATCACGCTGTCTGCCACCACCAGGCCAATGACTTGGCCCACGTGCCAGACCTTGTCGAGCGCGAAAATCGGTTCATCGTGGCCAAAGGCCGCAAGGATGGGGTCGCCCGGAATGTCAGCTGCCAGCACCACGCCACGCACGCCGGGCATGCGCAGCGCTTCGCTGCTGTCTACGCCATGCAGGGTGCCGTGGGAGATGGTCGAGAGAATGGGCGCGGCGTACAGCGTGCCGCGCAGCTCGGGCACATCGTCCAGATAAGGGGCCTGACCCAGTACCTGCGCACGGGCGCTTTCATGGATGCTGGATTGGCCGACCACGGCAGTGGCGCTGGTGGTGGTGCTCAGCACGGTAGTGACAGGGGCCTTCATGCGCAAACCTCCACGCGGATGTCTTCCAGCGATGCGCTGGTGTGGCCCTGGCTCTCCAGCCAGAAGCGCTGCACCAGACTGCCCAGCACATGGCGGCGGTAGTCGCCGCTGGCGCGCATGTCTGAGATGGGGCTGAACTCGGTCTGCAATACGGTGGCTGCAGCTTGGGCCGTAGCCTGCGTCCAGGGCTGGCCGAGCAAGGCGGCCTCTGTCTTGACTGCGCGCGCGGGTGTGGCGGCTACCCCGCCAGCGCCAATGCTGGCATGTATGACCACGCCGCCTTGCACTTGCACGTTGAGCACCAGGCACACGGCCGAGATGTCGTCGTCCTGGCGCTTGCTGATTTTGTAGGCGCGCAAATAGGTGGTGTGATCGGTGGTGCCGGGCAGTGGCACATCAATGCGAGTGACCAGCTCGTCGGCGGCCATGACGTTCTGGCGGTAGCCGGTATACAGCGCCTGCAGGGGCAGGCTGCGCTCACCGCGCACGCTGGCCAGTACCACCTGGGCGTTCAGTGCAATCAGCAGCGGCATGGAGTCGCCAATCGGCGACCCATTGGCCACATTGCCACCCAGCGTGCCGCTGTTGCGCACGGGCAGTCCGGCAAAGCGCGCAGCAAATTTGTGCAGTTGCGGCCACTGGGTTTTGAGCGCGGTGAATGCTTCTTGCAGCGTGGCGGCGGCACCAATGCGCAGGTGCCCATGGGTTTGTGCAATCACTTTCAGCTCGACAGCGGCGGTGACGTCCAGCACCATCTCGAAACGTTTGTGCTGCTTGGTCACCCACAGGCCCACATCGGTGCAGCCTGCCACCACTTGCGCCTGAGGGTGTTGTGATCGAATTTGTAGCAGCTCACGCAGACTGTGTGGGCGTTTGTAATAGTTTTGTGCTTCAAAGCTATTGTCAGTAAGCGCTAGTAGCTCTAGTTTTTGTAAAACCACAGGAGCGTTGACGGTCGCAGGTGGCAAGCTGGCCATTTGCTGTGCAGCATCCAAGATAGGGCGATAGCCGGTGCAGCGGCACAGGTTGCCTGACAGCGCCTCTTGCGCGCCCTGACGATCCAGTGTGCTGCCGCAGGCGTGGTTCTGGTACATGCCAAACATGCTCATCACAAAGCCCGGAGTGCAGAAGCCGCATTGCGTGCCGTGGCACTGCACCAGCGCCTCCTGAACGGGGTGCAGGTCTTTGCCCTCGGGCAGTTGGATGTCGGGGTCTTGCGCCAGATCTTCTACGGTCCACAGCGCCATGCCGTCAATGGAGTGTGCCAGTCGAATGCAGCTGTTGATGGCTTTGTAGCTCAGTTGGGGTTTGCCGCTGGCATCGCTCGTGCGTTCACCCAGCACCACGGTGCACGCGCCGCAGTCACCTTCGCCGCAGCCTTCTTTGGTGCCGGTGCAGTGCAAGTCTTCGCGCAGCACCTCCAGCAAAGTACGGTCAGGTGGAACGTTGTGCAGTGTCACGGGCTGACCACCGCGCAGAAATTGGAGAGGGCGTGAGGACATAGGCTTGCAATCTGGCGGTTTTTTGGCGATTAAGCCACTCGAACACGGGGATGGCATATAGACTTCTGTATGCAGTCTATGCGTTTAAAGCAATAAAGTCGGCGGTGGTGTCGCCGTTGACGATATGCTGCAATTTGTATACAGACGCTGTAAGCAATTTTCGTGCAAGGCTATTGATTCCTTTGAGCTGCCTTGTGATGGTTAAACTTCCTGACCTTTTTTCTTAGACCTTTTGCCGCAACATGAGCTTTTCTAACTTTTTGCGACGCGCCAAAAGCTCTCTCAATTTCTGGTCAGCACCCGTGCAGCTGGCATCTGATTCCCCTGAGTTCCATATTGACGAAGTTTCCGAGCGAGTGGCCAAGCTCCAGGCTCCCAAAGCCAAAGAGCCTGCGCAATTTCACTCTCTGGTCAAGCTGGCCCCAATCCCTGTACCGCGTGAGGTGCGCTGGGAAAGTCAGGCCATATATATGGGGGCATGGGCTGGAGTCGCAGTGCTTGCATGGGGGGGCTTTCAAGTACCTGCAGACTGGTTGCTGTGGTATGGCGCTGCCGCTGTCCTGATCTTTGCGATGCTTTTTCGCATTGAAGGTCCGCGTACACGGGCTGAGCGGCTGCAGCGTGAAGCAGAAGTGCAGCGCTGTCATGAAGCCTATTTGCAGGCAGAGGCCCATTTGAAGGCCGTGCTCAGCGAAGGCTTCAATGAGCGGATGGAAGAGCTCAACAGTATCCGTTCGACGTACGACGATGCTTGCCGCGCTCTGGGGTCGGTGGATCCGGGCAAGAACAGCAAACTGCTTGCAGCGCTTGCGAATCCGTCACGGACCGAAAAGACAGAGGAAGATGAGCTGATGGAGCAAATGTCGCAGATGGAGCGAAAGATGCTGAAGTTGGTGGATGAGCTGGAGGATTACTCTGATGTCCACAAAGTAGCGATCGATGAGGCCATCATGGCGCGCCATAACGCTCGACTGGCGTACTGGCAGGCCAAACTGGACGAAGCTGCATTAACGGGTGAAGCCGTACAGCAACATTGACAACCGAATAATCCCTGCCCTTGTGGCACCAACGTATTGGCATACTGGGTCGCATTCGCGGCCCTTATTTCTTTCATGCGAGAAGCCACGCTTTTAGAAAAAATAGATCTGCACTTGATACGCGTGCTGCACACGGTGATTGCCGAAAGCAGCGTCTCGCGTGCAGCAGTGCGTCTGGGCATGCACCAGCCGGCGGTTTCTACGGCGCTCAAGCGCTTGCGGGATTTGTCGGGGGACCCCATTCTTGTGCGCTCGGGCAGTGGCATGCAGCCCACCGATGCAGCGCTGAGCATGCTGGAGCCTGCGGCCGCCATCTTGCAAGCCGCAGAAAACTTGTTTACCGAGGCGCGTGCATTTGATCCACGCGTGGCAACGCGAACCTTCCGTATTGCTGCCAGCGATTACCTGGATCCCCTGTTCCTGCCCCAACTGGTTGCGCACCTGAAAAAGCAGGCCCCGCTGTGTACGGTAGAGATCATGGCCTTGAACCATGATGTCGATTACAGCGGGCAATTGGCCCAGGGCGATGTGGATATCGTGATCGGCAACTGGCCCCAGCCCCCGGCTGAGCTGCGCATGGCGCAGCTGTTTGCCGATGACACGGTATGTCTGGTCAGCCACAAGCACCCGGCAGTGCGCCGGGGCTGGAAGGCCAAAGAGTGGCTGGATGCTGAGCACATTGCGCCGATGCCGACCCACCCTGGCGCGAAAGGCGTCATTGACGAGGCGCTGAATGCACTGAATCTGCGTCGCAACATTGCGGTGCGCTGTGCGCACTTTGGCTTGATGCCTCAAATGGTGGCATCGAGCTTGCTTGTGCTGACGACAGGCCGGCAATTTTGTGAGCGCTATGCCGCGCAGCTGCCGCTGGCAATTTTGCCGCCCCCAATTGCGCTGCCGCAAATGCGCTACTACCAGCTGTGGCACGACCGTACGCACCACTCCAGTGCTGGTGTCTGGCTGCGAGAAGCTGTAAAGAATACTGCCATGAAGCTATAAAAAATATAGCTATTAAATTAAGCCAAATCTGCTTCTGAGTAGGTTTTTCACAAGATTTATTGAAACTGAAACAATCTCGCGCATGAATTCCCCTCAATCCATCCCCACGCCCGGTGCCGTGCCACCGCGCTTGCAGCTGGTGGGCATTACCAAGCGATACCCGGCCGTGGTGGCCAATGACGGGGTATCGCTGACGGTGCAACCCGGTGAAGTGCACGCCGTGCTGGGTGAAAACGGCGCAGGCAAGTCCACGTTGATGAAGATCATCTATGGCACGGTCAAGCCTGATGAAGGCCAGGTGCTGTTTGATGGCAAGCCCGTCAATATCCGCAATCCCCAAGAGGCACGCCAATACGGTATTGCGATGGTGTTCCAGCACTTCAGCCTGTTTGACACGCTGACCGTTGCTGAGAATGTCTGGCTGGGACTGGACAAGCGCATGTCTTTGGCTGAGGTCACAGCACGCATCGAATCCAAGGGCGCTGAATACGGCATGGATATTGATCCCTTGCGCCCTGTGCACACCCTGTCTGTGGGCGAGATGCAGCGTGTGGAAATTATTCGTGCCCTGCTGACTGACCCGCGTGTATTAATCCTGGATGAGCCAACGTCCGTGCTCACACCGCAAGCGGTGGACAAGTTGTTTGTGGTGCTCAAGAAGCTGGCCTCGCAAGGCTGCTCTATCTTGTACATCAGCCACAAGCTGCACGAAATTCGCGAGCTGTGCACCGCCTGTACCGTGCTGCGTGGCGGCAAGGTCACGGGTTACTGCAATCCACAAGAAGAAACGAATGCCTCGCTGTCGCGACTGATGATTGGTGCCGAGCCACCAGCGCTGCAGTACCGTGAAGTAAAGACCGGCAGCGTTGTGCTGCATGTCAATGGCCTGAGCCTCAAAAAGCAGGACCAGTTCGGCGTGGACCTGATCGACATGCGGTTTGAAGTGCGTGCTGGCGAAGTGCTGGGCATTGCCGGAGTCTCGGGCAATGGCCAGCGCGAGCTGCTCTATGCGTTGTCAGGCGAAGACACGCGAGCAGCGGCACACATGATCGAGGTGGCTGGCAAAGCTGCAGGGCGCCTGAACCCCAGGCAGCGCCGCCAGTTGGGCCTGCACTTTGTGCCAGAAGAGCGCCTGGGCCGTGGTGCCGTGCCCACCATGGGGCTGGCACACAACATGCTGCTGACGCGTGATGACGCGGTGGGCAGGGGCGGCTGGCTGAACATTGGCAAGCTGCAGGTGCATGCGGCAGACATCATCCGGCGTTTTGGTGTCAAGGCAGGAGGGCCGAACGCGCCGGCCAAGTCGCTCTCCGGCGGTAACCTGCAAAAGTTCATTGTGGGCCGGGAAATTGATGCAAAGCCCAAGCTTTTGATTGTCTCGCAGCCCACATGGGGCGTAGATGTAGGGGCCGCAGCGCAGATTCGTGGTGAGATTTTGGCGCTGCGCGACGCTGGCTGTGCGGTGCTGGTGCTCAGCGAAGAGCTGGACGAGTTGTTTGAAATCAGTGACCGTTTACACGTGGTAGCCAAGGGGCAGTTGAGCCCCTCGCTGCAGCGTGCAGATGCCACGCTGCAGTTAGTGGGTGAATGGATGAGCGGTTTGTGGAATGCCGATGTGCAGCAGCACCTGGCCCAGGTTGAAGCAGAAAACGGAGGCACGCAGCATGTTTAAGCTCGAACCCCGTCCTCAGGTCTCCAAATTCTGGACCTATGGCGCACCCGTCCTGGCGCTGTTGATCACGGTGGCGATAGGTGTGATGTTGTTCATTGCTCTGGGCAAAGACCCGGTCAACGGCCTGCAGGCATTTTTCTGGGAACCTATCAAAACAAGCTATGCCCTGGGCGAGCTGGTGATGAAGGCCACGCCTTTGCTGCTGATTGCGCTGGGCTTGTCGGTCTGCTTTCGCTCCAACATCTGGAACATTGGCGCAGAGGGGCAGTTTGTCATTGGTGCTGTCACGGCAGGCGGCGTAGCGCTGCTGGCAGACAAAAGCACCGGTCCCTGGATTGTTCCGGCCATTTTGCTGGCCGGAGTGCTGGGTGGGATGTTCTGGGCAGGCATCGTGGCATTTTTGCGCGACAAGTTCAACGCCAATGAAATCTTGGTCAGCCTGATGCTGGTGTACGTCGGTACGCTGGTGCTGGGCTATCTGGTCTATGGCCCCTGGAAGGACCCCATGGGCTACAACTTCCCGCAGTCCAAGGCATTTGAGCGCGTGACGCAGATTCCCAAGCTGATTGAAGGCACCCGCGTGCACATTGGCACGCTGCTGTCGTTGCTCGGTGTGGCTGCACTGTGGGTGTTTTTGTTTCGCACCAAGGCCGGCTTTGCCCAGCAAGTGGGCGGTATGGCGCCTGCAGCTGCACGCTACGCAGGCTTTTCGTCGCGCCGCGCGCTGTGGACGGCGTTGCTGATCTCTGGCGGCACTGCCGGCTTGGCGGGTGCGCTGGAAGTGGCAGGCCCCATTGGGCAACTGACCCCATATGTACCTGCCGGCTATGGCTTTGCCGCCATCATCGTGGCCTTTGTCGGCCGTCTGCATCCTGTTGGCATGATCTTTTCGGCAATTTTGATGAGCATGTTCTATATCGGTGGCGAGCTGGCGCAGTCGCGTTTGGGCTTGCCTAAATCTTTGACTGGCGTGTTCCAGGGGCTGTTGCTGTTTACGCTGCTGGCTTGCGATACCTTGATTGCCTATCGTGTCCGCTGGGTAGCCGCTAAACCTGCAGTGAAGGGAGCGCCGTAATGGATGCGTATGCATTGCTGTTTGCTTCAACGCTGAGCGCTGGCACCGTGCTGGCCTTGGCTGCGATGGGGCTGCTTATCAATGAAAAAGCGGGTGTGATCAATCTGGGTGCTGAAGGCATGATGCTGTGCGCAGCGCTGGCCGGTTTTGCTGCCGTGGTACATACCGGCAGCACGTGGATAGGTTTTCTGGCAGGGATGGGCGCTGGTGCTTTGCTGGCCGCCATCTTTGGCGTGCTGGTCATCTGGCTCAATACCAACCAGTCGGCCACCGGCTTGGCACTGAGCCTGTTTGGCGCAGGATTTTCGGCATTCGCTGGGTTGAACTATGTTCAGGCCAAGATGCCAGAGTCGCCCAAGTATGCGATTCCCTATCTGGCTGATCTGCCTGTGGTGGGCCCTGCCTTGTTTCGCCACCATCCCCTGGTGTACGGGGCCATCATCATTGCGGCGCTGCTGGTGTATTTCCTGTATCGCACGCGTGCGGGCCTGGTCTTGCGCTCGGTGGGTGAGTCGCCAGAGTCTGCCCATGCGCTGGGCTACAACGTGCGCATGATCCGCTTGGGCGCTGTCATGGCCGGTGGCGCACTGTGCGGTCTGGCAGGCGCTTATGTGTCAACGGTCTACACGCCTTTGTGGGTGGAGGGCATGGTGGCTGGCCGCGGCTGGATTGCCTTGGCTCTGACCACTTTCGCCACATGGCGGCCAACGCGAATTTTGCTGGGTGCCTACTTGTTTGGTGGCGTGACCATGTTGCAATTTCACCTGCAGGCCTCGGGCGTACACATTGCCAGCCAGCTGCTGAGCATGCTGCCTTATGTGGCGACCATCGTCGTTTTGGTGCTGATTTCGCGCAATCCTGCATGGATTCGTGCGAATATGCCGGCTTCGCTTGGAAAGCCGTTTTACCCGGGCTCTTAAACAGAGCTGACAACCATGACGCTGTGCTCTGGCAAAGGGCACGCAAAGCGCAAGGCGGGCTTTTCAGGTCCGCCTTTTTTATATCCATGTCGAGGAAACACACATGTCCCAACTGCACAAACGCACCGTGTTGAAGATGGTGGCCCTGTCGGCCATCACCATTGCCACTTTGGCCGCTTGCGGCAAGAAAGAAGAAGCCGCTCCTGCTCCCGCTGCAGCACCTGCTGCAGATGCTGCTGCCAAGAGCGAACCGCTGAAGGTTGGCTTTGTGTACGTCAGCCCCATTGGGGACGGCGGCTGGACATTCCAGCACGAGCTGGGCCGCAAGGCGGTGCAAGACAAGTTTGGTGACAAGATCGCGACCTCGTTTGTGGAAAGCGTGGCTGAAGGTCCAGACTCCGAACGCGTCATGCGTGACATGGCTGCGCAAGGCAGCAAGCTGATTTTTGCAACCAGCTTTGGCTACCAGGAGTATGTGCAGAAACTGTCCCCAGAGCTGCCAGAAGTGAACTTCCAGCACGCAACGGGCTACAAGCAGTCTGCAAACAGCTCGACCTACGACGCCAAGACCTTTGAAGGCGCGTACATGGCCGGTATCGTGGCTGGTGCCATGAGCAAGACCAAGACCATTGGTGTCGTCGCTTCTGTGCCAATCCCTGAGGTGGTGCGCAACATCAACTCGTTTGTTCTGGGTGCGCAGAGCGTCGATCCCACGATCAAGGCCAAAGTGGTGTGGGTGAACTCCTGGTTCAGCCCACCCCAAGAAGCAGAAGCGGCCACCAGCCTGATCAACGGTGGTGTGGACGTGATGTACCAAAACACCAACTCTCCTGCAGTGCTCAAGACAGCAGAAGAGCGCGGCGTGTACGCCTTTGGCAAGGACGGCGACATGAGCGCCTACGCACCCAAGGCTCACCTGGGCTCTGCCGTGATTGACTGGGCGCCTTACTACACCAAGGTGGTGCAAGATGCGCTGGACGGCAAGGTAGAAAACGGTCAGAACTTCTGGTGGGGCGTCAAGGAAGGCGCGATGGATCTGGTGAAGATCTCTGACGATGTCCCGCAAGAGATCAAAGACAAGGTTGCCGAAGTGCGCAAGGGCCTGAAGGACGGCACATTCCAGATCTGGAAGGGCCCTTTGAAGGACAACACAGGCAAGGAATTGCTGGCCGATGGTCAAGTGGCTGATATGCCGTTCATCACCAGCATCAAGTTCTATGTGAATGGCATTGAAGGCAACGTGCCCGGCGCAGGCAAGTAAATTTGCTTCATCACAAGGGCGAGCTGCCCTTGCGTGGTACCAGGGCCTCCCGTTGAACGGAGGCCTTTTTTGTGGCTCAGGCGCGCATGGAAAGTGTCTGCGCTATACCCCCATTGCGTATGAAATGGCATGCATCTTGCGATTGAGCATGAATGCAACGCCGCAGCCTGCAGCCGCACGTGAATTGACCGGTTGTGAAACAGCAGCGCTAGGATGTGCCTGTTTCGTAAAAGCGCAGCTGTTTTATGCAACCATCACGCCTTTGGCAGTGGTTGCTTGAAGTGCTGGCTCAAAAGGCTGGGCGCAGGTGTTGCTGCAATGGTTTGCTTACTCCCCGATCCAAAAGGATGATTCATGACTGATCTGAACAAACGTTCCATGTTCAAGCTGGCAGCTATTTCGGCGCTGACCGTGACTGCTTTGGCTGCTTGCGGTAAGAAAGATGAACCTGCTCCAGCGCCTGCCGCAGCCCCCGCTGTAGAGGCCCCCGCCAAGGCTGAGCCGCTGAAGATTGCTTTTGCTTATGTCGGCCCTGTGGGTGATGGTGGCTGGAGCTTTGCGCACGATACGGCGCGCAAGAAATTGCAGGAAGTCATGGGTGACAAGATCGTCACTTCCTATGTGGAAAGCGTGCCCGAAGGCCCCGATGCCGAGCGTGTGCTGCGCGATCTGGCCAGCCAGGGCAACAAGGTGGTTTTTGGCACAACGTTTGGCTACATGGACTCCATCCAGAAGATTGCGCCAGATTTCAAAGATGTCAAATTCGAGCACGCCACCGGCTACAAAACGGCTGACAACGTGCGCACCTATGACAGCCGTACCTACGAAGGCGCTTACATGGCGGGCGTCATTGCCGGTGGCATGACCAAGACCAACACCTTGGGCATCGTCGGTTCCGTGCCAATTCCTGAGGTGATTCGCAACATCAACTCCTTCACGATGGGTGCCCAGTCGGTCAACCCCAACATCACGACCAAGGTGGTGTGGGTGAACGAATGGTTCAGCCCTCCCAAGGAAACAGAAGCAGCCACCAGCCTGATCAACGGTGGCGCCGACATCCTGTTCCAGAACACCGACTCGCCTGCCGTGCTCAAGACCGCTGAAGAAAAGGGCAAACGCGCTTTTGGCTGGGATTCTGACATGACCGCCTACGGCCCTAAAGCCCACCTGGGCTCGGCCATCATTGACTGGTCGCCTTACTACATCAAGGCCACCAACGACGTGCTCAACGGCACGTGGACCTCGGGTCGTGCATGGTGGGGTGTGCAAGAAGGTGCCATTGACCTGGTATCGCTGGCTGACGACATTCCTGCCGAGCTGAAGGCCAAGGTTGATGAAGTGAAGGCTGGCTTGAAGTCTGGTTCGTTCAAGATCTGGAAGGGTCCGCTCGCATCTAACGATGGCAAGGAAATTTTGGCCGACGGCGCTGTGGCTGACGATGCCTTCCTGTCGGGCGTGAACTTCTACATCAAGGGCGTAGAAGGCAAGGTTCCCGGCCAGTAAGCCATCACCAACGAGCCTCTGACTGGCTCGGTTATTGCAAGGGCAGCCTGTGGGCTGCCCTTTTTTTTGGAAAGATCGCGGTCTATGAAAACAACTGTGACAGTGATCCCCATGATGGAAAAAACCCAATGGCATCCCGTAGCCCTTTCGAGCGATGTGCAGCAAGGCCCTGTGGGCGTGCGTTTGCTCGACGAAGATCTGGTGCTGTGGCGCGATGCCGAGGGTGTGGCCAACGCTTTTGTGGACCGCTGCCCGCACCGGGGTGCACGCCTGTCGCTGGGCCGTGTCAATGAGGGCAACCTGGAGTGCCCCTACCACGGCTGGCAATTTGCCGACAGTGGCCAGTGCGTGAAAGTGCCTGCTGTGCCCAGCTTTACGCCTCCACCCCAGCATTGCGTCAAATCGTTTGGTGTGCAGGAAGCCTGCGGCCTGATCTGGGTGCAGTTGCAGGCCGCTGATGTGCCCCTGCCTGCGTTTGAAGCCGAAGGCGATGCGCGCCTGCGCAAAGTCAGCTGCGGCCCTTACGACGTGGCTGCCAGCGCACCGCGCATCATTGAAAACTTTCTGGACATGTCGCACTTTGGATTCGTGCACGAAGGCTGGCTGGGCAGCCGCGATGCGACGGAGATGTCGCCCTACAACGTAGAAAACACGGCGTTCGGTGTCAAGGCCACCAATTGCAAGGCGGTGCAGCCGCTGTCCAATTTGCACTCCACCAAGCCGGCGCAAGTGCACTACACCTACGAAGTCACGGGGCCTTACACCGCGCTGCTGACCAAGATTCCCGAAGAAGGTACGACCAAGGACGGCTGGCGCGAAGCCATTGGTCTGTTCATCTGCCCCATCACACCAGAGAGCAGCCGCGTGTGGTTCCGTCTGGCCGTGGCAGACTTTGAATCGAGCGACGAGCAGTTGCAAGCTTTTCAGCACACCATCTTCACGCAGGACCAGCCGGTGCTGGAGTCGCAATTGCCCAAGCCTTTGCCGCTGGACCCGCGCGCAGAGCTGCATTCCTCGGCAGACCGCATGTCGGCTGCTTACCGCCGCTACCTGAAAGCCAGTGGCGTCACTTTCGGAGTTTGTTGATGACCTACGCAGTGCCCTCCACGGTTTCCCGCATTCCGGCCGATTGCCTGCCTGCGCTGCTGCGCGCCATGCCCAAGGCAGAGCTGCACATGCACATCGAAGGCTCGCTGGAGCCCGAGCTGATCTTTGCGCTGGCCCAGCGCAATGGTGTGCAGCTGCCGTATGCCGATGTGGAGGCGCTGCGTGCGGCCTACGCCTTCACCGATCTGCAAAGTTTTCTGGACATCTACTACGCCGGGGCCAGTGTTTTGCTGCAAGAGCAAGACTTCTACGACATGGCCATGGCGTACCTCCAGCGTGCCGCTGCTGACCACGTGGTGCGTGCAGAAATCTTTTTTGACCCGCAAACCCACACCGAGCGCGGCGTGGCCATGGAGACCGTGATTCATGGCCTTGCGCGCGCCTGCAAGGACGCTCAGGCCCAGTGGGGCATCAGCGCTGGACTGATCTTGAGCTTTCTGCGCCACCTCAGTGAAGAGGCCGCCTTTGACACACTGCATGCCGCGCTGCCTTATCGGGAGCACTTCATCGGTATCGGGCTGGACAGCTCAGAGGTGGGTAACCCGCCCGAGAAGTTTGCGCGTGTGTTTGAGCAGTGCAAGGCGCTGGGCTTTCACCTGGTAGCCCATGCGGGCGAAGAAGGGCCTCCGGCTTATGTCTGGAGCGCTTTGAACGTGCTGCAGGTGCAGCGCATTGACCACGGCGTGCAGTCAGAAAAAGACTGGGATCTGATGCAGCGCCTGGCAGATACGCGCATGCCGCTGACGGTATGTCCGCTGTCTAACCAGAAGCTGTGCGTCTTTCCCGACCTGCGCGACCACAATCTGCCGCGCATGCTGGCCGCTGGGCTGAACGTGACGGTCAACTCAGACGATCCGGCCTACTTTGGTGGCTACGTCAACGAGAACTACCTGCAAGTTTTTGCGGCCACCGGCATGGGCGCTGAGCAGGCCTACCAGCTGGCCCGCAACAGTCTGGAGGCCACCTTTGCCAGCCCAGAGCAGCAAGCCTTGTGGGTGCAGCAGCTTGATGCCTGCTTTGAGAGCATGGCTGCATAAAGAATAGCTGCTAACGTATGCTGGTAAAGGTTTTGAGATAGTTTTATATCTGAAACCTTTGCTGTATAAGCGTTAGCAGCTACTTTTTTAAATTAAAAACACCCAGGTCTAAGCCTGCAGCGCTGCCTTCAGTTGCTCTGCGTAGGCTTGCAGCATCTGCATGCCCGGCTCTTTGCGTGGCCAGGCAAGTGCCATGCCATCGCCTTCATGGCGCGGCAGCACATGCATGTGAAAGTGAAAAACCGTCTGCCCGCCCGCTGCGCCATTGGCCTGAAAGAGGGTGATGCCATCGGGGTCAAACGCCGCTTGTGCGGCCACGGCTACGCGCTGTGCGGTCTGCATGATGGCGGCGGCTTCTTCGGCCGTTAGCTCCAGCACGGTCACCGCGTGGCGCTTGCTGGCGACCAGCACATGGCCCGGGTTGACCTGGCCGATGTCCATGAACGCCACGGTTAGCGCATCTTCATAAATTTTTGCCGCTGGAATCTCGCCCGCCGCGATCTTGCAAAAAATGCAGTGACCGGGTGGGGATGTGTCAATAAACATGGGCATGGCAATCTGTCTCCTGCAGTAAATGGCTGCCATCGTAGGCAGACCGGCCGCTGACCGCCAGTCTGGTTAGTCCGAACGCAGCAAAGGCTACTGAGCAGCGCTAGAATTCGCCCCTTCGCAAGCTGGTTGCTCCATTGGCTTGTGTTTTTCATTTCGGAGCCATGTAGAGGAACACCATGTACAAAAACCTCGCAGCCACGCTCGTGGCCGCTTGTTTTGTCGTCAGCGCATCTGCGCAAACCCCCAAACCCACAGCTTTAGCCAGCCAGGCACCGCTCAAAGCGGCGTTTGTCTACGTCACGCCTGTACTGCCTGCGGGCTGGACGCGCCAGCACGAAGAAGGTCGCCTGCAACTGGAGCGCGATCTGGCTGGCAAGGTGCAGACCACGGCGGTGGACAACGTGGCCGAAGGCCCTGATGCCGAGCGCGTGATTCGCGATCTGGCGGCGCAGGGCAATCAGCTCATCTTCACCACCAGTTTTGGCTATATGGAGCCGACGCTGCGTGTGGCGCGTGAGTTTCCGAACGTCAAGTTTGAAAACATCACGGGCTACAAGCAGGCCGACAACGTGGCCACGGCCAATGCCCGCCATTACGAAGGGCGTTACCTGTCGGGCGTAGCGGCAGGCCGCATGAGCAAGACGGGCGTGGCCGGTTTTGTGGCCGGCTTTCCCATTCCGGAGGTGGTGCAGGGCGTGAATGCCTTTGTGCTGGGCATGCGCAGCGTGAACCCCAAGGCGCAGGTCAAGGTGGTGTGGCTGAACGCCTGGTTTGATCCCGCACGTGAACGCGAGGCCGCCATGGCGCTGATGGACCAGGGCGCTGATGTGCTGTCCTTTCAGGTGGCGACCACAGCAGTAATGGCAGCGGCGCAAGAACGCGGCAAGATGGCCATCGCCTTTCACTCCGACATGCGCAAGGATGCGCCAGATGCCCAGTTGCTGGCCATCACCCACCACTGGGGCAACTACTACGCTGCGCGCGCCAAGGCGGTGCAAAACGGCACGTGGAAGCCGGGTGACACCTGGGGAGGCGTCAAAGACGGCATGGTGCGCGTAGAGCACTTTGGCCCCAAGCTGCCGCAAGCCGTGCGCGCTGAGGTGCTGGCACGCCAAAAAGAAATGGCCGCAGGCAAGCTGCAGCCTTTCCAGGCCGTGAAAGCCGCGATTCGCGACAACCAGGGCAAAGAGCGCATTGCCAGGGGCACGCAGCTTACTGACGAGCAGTTGCACCACATGGACTGGCTGGCAGAAGGCGTGATTGGCAGCGTCAAGTAACGCGGGCCTGTGCGTGCGGGCGGTAAATACTTAGACTGTGCACAGCGATTACGCCGGAAAATCAGGAGCGCCTTGCGCACGTGATTGCTAGGCTTTGGCATGATTCATGCGTAAAAAGCAATCAATATCAGCGCAAGCTGCTCCCGAAATGTGTGCAACCGTAGAGAGTGCCGTGTTCATGAAAATCTACCGCAGTGCCTTGCTCCGTTTTGCCCCAGATGGCAGCCCCGTGTATGACAGCGACGGGCTGCTGGCGGTAGCGCCAGACGCCAAGGGCCAGGAGCGGGTGGTTGCAGCAGGCAGCTGGCAGGCGCTGCAAGCGCAGTATGTGAACCAGCCGGGCGCAGCGCTCATCGCCCTGCCGGGCCGGCTGATTGCGCCCGGTTTTGTGGACATGCACATCCACTACCCGCAAACCGATGTGATTGGCGCGCCGGCCGATGGCTTGCTGCCATGGCTGGAGCACTACACCTTTCCGCATGAATCGCGCTTTCATGACCGGGCCTATGCCGACAGCGTGGCCACATTCTTTCTGGATGAATTGCTGCGCAACGGCGTAACCACGTCGCTGACCTTTGCCACCTCGCACCCCGCATCGGTGGATGCCATCATGCATGCCTCACAACAGCGCGGCATGCGCATGATGGCAGGCAAGGTGCTGCAAGACCGCAACAGCCCGGATGGCGTGCGCGATGACACCGAGCAGGGCTTGATCGATACCGAAAACCTGATTGAACGCTGGCACGGCGTAGACCGTCTGGGCTATGCCATCACCCCGCGTTTTGCGCCCACCAGCACGCCCGAGCAACTGCGCGGGGCGGGTGAGCTGGCGGCCAAGTACAAAGATGTGTGGGTGCACTCGCACGTTTCAGAAAACCTTGATGAAATCCGCTGGGTGCGCCAGCTGTATCCGCAAGCGCGCAGCTACCTGGATGTGTACAACGGCTTTGGCCTGATGCGCGAGCGCGCCGTGTACGCCCATTGCATCTGGCTGGATGACACCGACCGCGCCCTGATGCGCGAAACCCGCACGGCTGCGGCCATCAGTCCGACCAGCAACCTGTTCTTGTCCAGCGGCTACTTTGATTACTTGAAAGCCGATGCTGCAGGCTTGATGTATGGCCTGGCCAGCGATGTGGGCGGCGGCATGAGTTTTTCACCATTTCGCACCATGCAGGCAGCCTACATCGTAGGCCGTGAGCAGCACAGCAAAGCGGGCTTGAGCCTCAAGCCCGCCCACCTGTGGTGGCAGCACACGGCAGGTGCGGCCAGGGCGCTGGGCCTGGAGGGTGTGATTGGCAATTTGCAGCCCGGCTGCGAAGCAGATTTTGTTGTCATCAACCCTGCCTGCACCCCGCTGCTGGCGCGCAAGACACAGCAAACCGCATCGCTGGATGAGCTGCTATTTGCCATGATCGTGCTCGGGGATGACCGCTTGATTGAGCAAACCATTGTTTCTCAAGCAAAATAGCACCATTGCGCTGATATGAAAAGCGCTTCATGCTATACAAAATTCAGCGAAACAGGACACTTTCATGAGCATCATGAGCGACAAATGGATCCGCAAGATGGCGGAGCAGCACGGCATGATCGAGCCGTTCGAGCCCGGTCAGATTCGCGAAGCCGACGGCAAGAAAATCATCAGCTACGGCACCTCCAGCTACGGCTACGACATTCGCTGCGCACGCGAGTTCAAGGTGTTCACCAACATCCACAGCACCGTAGTGGACCCCAAGAATTTTGACGAAAAGAGCTTTGTGGACTTTGAGGGTGACTACTGCATCATCCCGCCCAACAGCTTTGCGCTGGCCCGCACGGTGGAGTACTTTCGCATTCCACGCGATGTGCTGACCGTGTGCCTGGGCAAGAGCACTTATGCGCGCTGCGGCATCATCGTGAATGTGACGCCGTTTGAGCCAGAGTGGGAAGGCTATGTGACGCTGGAGTTTTCCAACACCACGCCACTGCCCGCCAAGATTTATGCAGGCGAAGGCTGCGCGCAAGTGCTGTTCCTGCAAGGCAATGAGCCGTGCGAAACCAGCTACAAGGACCGTGGCGGCAAGTACCAGGGCCAGCACGGCGTGACGTTGCCGCGTACTTGATTGGCAAGGTGTTGCCAATAAAAAAGCGGGCTAAACGGCCCGCTTTTTTTGTGGGGCTGCACGGCCTCACCCGGCGCGATGAACCCGGTTGCGGCCAGCGCGTTTGGCCTCGTACAAGGCTTCGTCGCTGCGCTTGATCATGCTGTGCAGATCATCGCAGGCCTCTTCGCTGCGCAAGCTGCTCACGCCAGCGCTGACAGTGATGTGGCCCACTGTCGGTATGGGGGTGCGTTCAATACTCTCTAGAAGTTCCTGGGCCAGTTGCTGTGCTGCACTGGCGCTGGTGTCGGGCAGCAGCAGTGCAAATTCCTCACCGCCAATGCGTGCGACGATGTCTGCTTGGCGCGTGCGCTGGCGCAGGATGTCTGCCAGATTGGCCAAGACGCTGTCCCCCGCATCGTGGCCAAACTGATCGTTGACGGATTTGAAGAAGTCAATATCCAGGCTGATCATGCTCAAGGGGCGGCCACTGCGGCGTGCCAGGGCCAAAGCCAGGGTGGCCTGGGTATCAAAGCCGCGGCGATTGAGAAGCTGGGTGAGTGCATCGGTATTGGCCTGGCGCTGCAATTCGGCATTGGCTGCTTGCAGCTCCTGCGTGCGTCGATGAACCTGCTTTTGCATTTCTTCATTGGCGCGCAGCAACTGCGCCGTCATGCCCGACAAGGCCTGAGAAAGCTTGAAGACTTCACGGTTGCTGTGAAGCAGGGGGATGCTGGCGTGCGTGTGGGCCTGAATCTGGCTGGCAGCCTGGGCCAGTTGCTTCAAGTCATCGCTCACATGTCTTGCCAGGGTCCAGGCGACCAGGGCAGTCAGCAAGCCTGCAATGCCAGCAAAGCCAAGGGACAGCCACAGCATGCGGTTGGCGTCTGCGTAGGCAGCTTCAACCGGTTGGCGTGCCACGATCCACCAGCCCAGATCATTGGCCGGGCTGGGTGTGGGAAGCTGCACAGCGGAGGTGAGAAAAGGCTGCGCCCGATCTTTCCATTGCACCAGGTTGGCATTGGGGCTGTTGCGCTCCATCGCCTCGGGCAGGGTCTGCTCAAGCCTTGTGTAAGGGGCCGTAGCGCCATCGGGGGCGTAGATCAACGTACCTGCTTTATCAAAGATGAAAATGCTTTGCTGGTTGTTTTTTGCCGCACCTTGCTGCAGCCGCTCGACCGCATCGCGCGCCCAGTCCCAGCTGCTGTGAATGCCCAGAACACCCAGTAAAGAGCCATCAGGGCCTTGGATCGGCGCAGCAAAGTCCACCACACGCAGTGCTTGTGCAGATGCATCTGCAGATTTTTGGAGCAATTGAGTCAGTTGCTGGGATGTGTAGACCTGGCTGATGAACGGGCCACTTTGTGCGTACTGAAACCAAGGGCGTTGCGAGACATCTGTGCCCTGCAGCAAATGGTCTGTGGCGTTTTGCACGGTCCCGTGGACATCGGCAACCCCAATCCATACGTTATGAGGATTGATGTGCTGCATGCGGGCCAGCATATCGGCTACGCCGCGTGAGGCCAAACCCTGTTCCCACAATTCTTTGGATGTAGCCAGTACCTGCGCACGGCGGCTTTGCTGCTGCAAATCTTGCTGCAGCATCGTGGCGGTATTGCTGGCCACGATATGCAAGGCAGTAGCGGCTTGTTGCTGCAAACGCCATTTCAGAAATTCACCCGCCAGTAAACAAAGCACCACGGCCAGAAATACCGAAAAACCACCAAATACCAACGCAATTTGAGTTCGAAGGCTGCGGTAGGGTGGGTCGGTTTGGGGCATGAATCTTTTGGTGGGCACAGGGCAAGTTAAAAGTCAGGGCCGCAGCAGCGTTGGTGCGATATGCAGTGTTTGCAAAAAAAGGCTGGAGCGTCAAGTGGCGTGCTTGTCAGTCAAGAACCCTTGGCAGGTGGTGGCTGTATATGAAAGTCCTACAACGACTTGGCATGCATCACGCTACGCAGCGTGCAAGCGAAAAACTAGCATTCACGCATTGCATGACGGACTTTTGATATGAGCGAGCACAAACTGAATCACGTGTTTTTTAGTCTGTTGTTGCGTGGCTGTCTTTTTTTTGGTGCAGCTGTCTTGCTGGTTTGGCAATTCATCACATTCATGGACGTTGTACAGATGCACACTGCACGGGCGCAGAATGTGAGCCGCTCCGCCAGCTGGTCCAACCAGCCTGTGGGAACGATGCCGCAGGCGTCGCACGAGCAAGAGCAGGCGACGCAGCACGAATGACAATGAATACAGATACAGGTATGCCGCGCGCAGCGCTACCTTGAGGTGTCCAGGAGAAACAACGATGAAATGGGAAGGCAATCGCCAGTCGGACAACGTGGAAGACCGGCGCAGTGGCGGCGGTGGGGCACCCATGCTGGGTGGCCGCAATATCGGGATCGGTACGATCGTGATTGCGCTGATTGGAGGCTGGGTGCTGGGTGTGAACCCATTGACGATTTTGGGCGTTATCAGTGGCGGCGGTATGCCTGCGACGCAGCAGCAAGCACCAGCGCAAGCGCCTCCGGCCAATGACACCATGGCTAAGTTCGTATCTACCGTGCTGGCGGATACGGAAGATGTGTGGACGCAAATTTTTAGACAAGGCGGGGCAACTTATCAGGACCCTCGACTGGTCCTGTTCCGCGGTGCCATTGCTACGGCATGTGGCACAGGCCAGTCAGCCATGGGGCCCTTTTACTGTCCGGGCGATCAAAAAGTCTACATTGACCTGTCCTTTTATGACCAGCTGAAAAACCAGCTGGGCGCTCCCGGTGACTTTGCGCAGGCGTATGTGATTGCGCATGAGGTCGGTCACCATGTGCAGAATCTGCTGGGTATCTCTGGCCAGGTGGATCAAATGCGGGGGCGTGTCAGCAAGGTGGAATACAACAAGCTGTCCGTCAAGCTGGAGCTGCAGGCAGATTGTCTGGCCGGTGTGTGGGCGCACCATGCAGACAGTCAGCGCCAAATTCTTGAGCAGGGAGATGTTCAGGAGGCCATGAACGCCGCTGCAAAAATTGGTGACGATGCATTGCAGAAGGCGCAGACTGGCCAGATCGTGCCAGACAGCTTTACACACGGCAGCAGTGCACAGCGTCAGCGCTGGTTTAAAACCGGTTTACAGACAGGATCCGTGCAGTCATGTGACACTTTTTCTGCCAGCAGCTTGTAGCAAAAATGCGCTTAAAGTGAGGTTTTATTTCCACGGAATCCGCCAAGAAACGCTGGATTTAAAGACCTCACAAGGAGCTTGGCGTTCACAGTGCGACAATAGCACCCTCAATGACAAGTTCTTTTTCCTCTTTACTCTTGGCGGAGCCTCTGGCACGCGCCGTGGCCGAAATGGGCTACGAGTCCATGACCCCCATCCAGGCCCAGGCGATTCCGGTGGTTTTAACCGGCAAGGATGTGATGGGAGCAGCGCAAACTGGCACGGGTAAGACCGCTGCTTTTTCGCTGCCACTGCTGCAACGTCTGATGCGGCATGAGAACACCTCGGCATCTCCAGCCCGTCACCCGGTTCGTGCTCTGGTGCTATTGCCAACGCGTGAGCTGGCCGATCAGGTGGCTCAGCAAATTGCGCTGTACGCAAAGCACACCAAGCTGCGCAGCACCGTGGTTTTTGGCGGTATGGATATGAAGCCCCAGACGCTGGAGCTGAAAAAAGGCGTGGAGGTCTTGGTGGCAACGCCGGGCCGTCTGCTGGACCATATTGAAGCCAAGAATGTGGTGCTCAATCAAGTTGAATATGTGGTGCTCGACGAGGCCGACCGCATGCTGGACATCGGGTTCCTGCCCGATTTGCAGCGCATTTTGAGCCATTTGCCCAAGACACGCACTACGCTGCTGTTCAGTGCGACGTTCTCGCCAGAAATCAAGCGTCTGGCTGGCAGCTACCTGCAAGACCCGGTCACCATTGAAGTCGCTCGCCCCAATGAGACGGCCTCGACGGTAGAGCAGCGCTTCATTGCTGCCAATGACGACGACAAGCGCCGTGCCATCTGTGAGGTGCTGAAAGAGCGTGGCATTCGCCAGGCTTTCATCTTCTCTAACAGCAAGCTGGGATGCGCCCGCTTGACCCGTGCTCTGGAGCGCGATGGCTATCGTGCAACCGCTTTGCATGGCGACAAGAGCCAGGATGAGCGTTTGAAGGCGCTGGAAGCTTTCAAGCAAGGCGAAATGGACCTGTTGGTGTGTACCGACGTGGCTGCACGTGGTCTGGACATCAAAGATGTGCCTGCCGTGTTCAACTACGACGTGCCATTCAACGCCGAAGACTATGTGCACCGCATTGGCCGCACTGGCCGTGCTGGCGCGACCGGTCTGGCAGTGACCATGGTGGGTAGCTCGGATGCCAAATTGGTGGCTGATATCGAGAAGCTGATCAAGAAAAAGATCACTGTCGAAACCATTCAACTGTCTGATACTCGCCGTTTCCGTGACCGTGACAGCCAGCGCGAAGTCGCAGGCCGTGAAGAGGTGCAGCGCAGTGCTTCGGTACAAGGCACCCGCCCTATGCGTGGTGCGCGCCCTGTGCGCAGTGCTCCGGCAGATCCCTTCTTTGATAAGCCCTATCAGGAGCGTGAGTCCTATACCCCTGCATGGGATGCCAGCCCTGCTGCGCCCAAAGCAGCTGCGGGTGTGAAGTCCAAACGCAAGGTTGCAGCTTTGTTCAAGCCCATGGGGAGCTTCTAACAAGTCGCTGCAGCCATAAAAAGAACCACGCCATTGAGCGTGGTTTTTTTATGGCTGCAGCTTGGGCTTAACCGGGTTTTTGAGCTTGTTCGCAATGAATCTGGTGCAAACGCCGTTCTTCAAAATCACTGCCAATTTCCATGGCGCTGAGGCAGCCACCCCAGACACAGCCGGTATCCAGTGCCATGAGATTGGGGCGGTTCATCAGTCCTAATGTTGACCAGTGGCCAAAAGCAATAATGTCATTCATTGTTTTTCGCTCAGGGCATTCAAACCAGGGGATTAATCCTGCAGGGGCTGCATCAGCAGATTCAGAGCTTTCAAAATCCATCACACCATCGGTGCTGCAGAAGCGAATGCGTGTCAGCGCATTCACAATCACGCGCAGCCTGTCTGCGCCAGACAATTGCGAATCCCACTGATTGGGGGTGTTGCCATACATATGCATGAGAAATTCTGGCAGGGCATCGCTGTTGATCTGCTGGTGTACTTCATCGGCCAGTGCTAGCGTGTCTGCAAGACTCCATTGAGGCAATACACCCGCATGCACCATCAATAATCTCTGGCCTGAAGCACTCTCTAGGCAACGCGCCAATGGTTGCTGTGAAACCCAGTGCAATAAGTCAGATCGGTCTGGTGCATTCAAAATGCTCTGCAGCGTGTCACGTTTGCCTGGTTTGCGAACACCATAAGCACTGGCCAGCAGGTGCAGGTCATGGTTGCCCAGCAAGGGTTTGACGGCATCACCTAGCTGCATGCAGCGGCGCAGGACTTCGGCAGACGCAGGCCCCCGATTGATCAGATCTCCCAGTAAATACAGAGTGTCGCGGCTGGGTGAGAACGAAATCTGGTGAAGCAGCTTTTCCAAAGCACTGTCGCAGCCCTGGATGTCACCAATTAAGTAAGTGGACACTTTCTTTGCTTTCTTTGTAATTCAAGAGGAATACATCATTTGCAATGACTGGTATTCAATAGGCGTAGTGTAAATTGCAGATCAGGAATCTCAGTGGCACACAGCGTGCAGCAAGAGAAATTGAATAAAACTTTCCTATTAAATAATGGGGTTTTTATTTTTTATTAATACTTGTGTGTGCATTCATGAAAACACATTGGTATATATAATTTTTGCACCTAACTAAAGGAAGTACGACATGAGCTCTTATAAAGATCTTTTGAAGCAACGTGAAGCACTCGAAAAGCAAATTCAAGAAGCGCGCAAGCGTGAGTTGGCTGAAGCTGTCAGCAAGGTGCGTGGGTTGATTGATGAGTATGGTCTGAGTGCTGCAGACGTATTTCCTGCCGCGCGCTCGGCGCGCAGTAGTTCCGCTGGTTCCAAAGTTGCGCCTAAATACAAGAATCCTCAAACAGGTGAAACATGGACAGGGCGTGGTAAAGCCCCAAAATGGATTCAAGACCAGGACCGCAGCAAGTTTGAAATCTAAAGAGTCTAAAAAAACCCGCAGTAGCGGGTTTTTTTATGTGTCCACCGACATGGCGTTGTCATTTTTAGACAGACAGCAGATGACCTTCTAGAGTGGTTGATACCGTCCGGAAAATTAAAGGTTTGCGGTGAATGCGAAGCCACAAGTAGCTCGCCGCGCACCATACGCTGCACGCTCAAGTGCGACGAAGCAAGGCCGCGATGTATCAAGGATGGAGCCTATGGCTTTTGGGCACAAGTGTGTAGCGCTGGGTGTTGGGGGAGCTTGCTTAAATACTGAGCAGATTTTGCGGCGTATCAGATTTATCTGTCTCTGTGAGTGCACGCCTCACGTATTTCAGCGCCACAATTTGGCGCATGAGAAAACAAGTACTGATTGCTGGTGGCGGTATTGCCGGTATGGCGGCTGCATTGGGTGCATCACATGCGGGCTGGGATGCACGCTTGTTTGAACGTTCGCCCCAATTTTCTGAAGTGGGCGCGGGGGTGCAGCTGGGGCCGAACGTGGTGCGACGTTTGCAGGCCTGGGGCTTGCAAAAAGCTTTGCAGCAAGTGGTTGCATTGCCCCAGCAACTGGTGGCACGCAGTGGCATCAACGGAAAAGTTCTGGCCAGTGCGCCGCTGGGGCAGTCCATGGTGGAGCGCTATGGCGCAGCCTACGTCACGATTCACCGCGCTGATTTGCATGGTGTCTTGCACCAGGCGGCGCAGCAGCGCGCAGACATCTTTATCAATCCAGGGCAAGAAGTGAGTGAGTTGCTGGGGGCTGAGCGTGTCACCACCATTCGAACTTCGGCCAACAAGGTGGTGGAAGGTGATGCGCTGATGCTGGCCGATGGCGTATGGAGCAAATTGCGTGGTCCCCTGCTGGGCGACAGCAGCCGCCCGCGTGTGTCGGGGCACCTGGCATACCGCGCACTGCTGCCTATGGCAGACGTGCCTGTGGGCTGGCGCAGCAATGAGGTGACGGTATGGCTGGGCCCACGCATGCACGCGGTGCATTACCCGGTGCGGCGTGGAGAAATGATGAACATCGTGGTCATCATTGAAGGGCCTGCGCCGCAAGATATGGAGCATTGGGACCATGCCGCCAATGCGCAGGCGCTGGAGCAGGCGCTCAAGCATTGCTCGAGCAATTTGCAGGATCTTGTGCGCAGTGTGCCCGCTGCCGGTGGACAGTGGCGGCTGTGGCCCTTGTCAGACCGAGCCCCCTTGCAGGGGCCAGAAGGCATGGCCAGGGGATTGGTCGGTTTGATTGGCGATGCTGCGCACCCGATGCGGCCTTATCTGGCACAAGGTGCGGGCATGGCGATTGAAGATGCGGCAGAGCTGCAGCGCGCACTGGCGATGGATGATCTGGAGGTGGAGCTGCGCCTGCGCCGCTACGCCATCAACCGCTGGGAGCGCAATGCACGCGTGCAGGCACGCTCCATTCGCAATGGCAATATCTTTCATGCCACCGGGCCTGTGCGCTGGGGGCGCGATCTGACCATGCGCATGCTCGGCAGCCAGCTGATGGATTTGCCGTGGCTGTACCGGGGCGATGGCTCCAGCGCCAGCAGCTTGTAGGCGCTACGTTCTGGCAGCTTGCAGCAAGGGCGATGCAGGCAGCAGCCGGTATGCCGTAGATGCCGCTGCCAGCCACAGTGCAATCGTGAGGGCTACTGCCGTGTAAGGCTCCCAGGCGTTGCGGATGGCCCATGCCGCCACGATGCCGGTGAACCACTGCATCAGCGCAACGCCCAAAAACATGGCCATGGTGAACAGGGACAGCGCCCGCCCTGTCATGTGGTTGGGGTAGGAGGTGCGCACATCGGCGTATTGCAGCAGGCCGTAGCCCGAGAGCATGGCCATGGCCACCAGGGTCAGCACGTTGGCCACCGGCTGCCGCCACAGCGCCAGCACCACGAACAGCGCTGCCATGCCCAGCGAAAAATGAACCAGCCATTGACGCCGGCGCAGCGTGCCGGGGTCCAGACGGCCGAAGACCGCAGGGCTGAACAGCGAAATCAGTGACACCAGGAAGGCCACATGCCCGCTGCTCACCAGGCTGAAGCCATGGCGCTCCATCAGCAGTGGCCCAATCCAAAGCCCGCGTAACGACAAAAAAGCGGCATAGCACGACATGCCCAGCACCAGCATGCCCCAGGTGTAGGGAAGGGTGAGCAGCTCTGCCATGCGGACAAAGGCCTGGCCCCAGGTTTCTTTAGCCGTGCTGGCGGTCTGTGGCAAAGCGGGTTCATGCACTTTGAAAAAGATCAGCAGCCACGACAGTACGCACAGACCGCTGAGCAGCCAGAACCCGCTGCGCCAGCCACCCATCTCGACCACCCATGCCAGCGGTGTACCGGTAAACAGCAGACCAAGTCCGCCTACACCCATGGACAGGCCCGAAATGAAGGCAAACCGCTCCGCCGGAAAGTGGCGCGCAATGAAAATGGTGCAGGCCAGAAAAGCAGGTGAGCAGCCCACGCCAATCATGAGCTGGCCCAGCATCAGCCAGCCATAGCTGGGCGCGGCAGCCGAAAGGGCAGAGCCCACAGCTGCCAGTGGAAAAGCGCACAGCACCGTGCGGCGCAGGCCGTACAAATCCATGCCAATGCCCATCATGAGCTGGGCGACACCAAAAGACAGGCCAAACAGCCCGGCAAATGCGCCCAGAGAGCTGGCGCTGATGCCAAAGTCCTGCTGCAGGCCCTGGGCCAGGATGGCGGTGATGGTGCGAAAGGCCTGGCTGAGCGCAAAGCCGCTGAGCAATGCCAAAAGCATGATCCACAGCTGACGCTGCATGGTGCTGGGTGCTGTGTTGGGGGTGTTATTGGGCACGTGGCTGTCTCCTGGCCGCAAGGGTAGCGCGCAGCGTTTACAAGAACTGTCTCCACTGTGTAGGGATTTGCCCTTGGCGGGGTCTTTGGAGTGGCATAAAGTGGCTGCCATGAGCACCCGCACCTCCACCTCTTCAGCGCCTTTGGTCTTGCACTACACCCTGCGTCAATGCGCGCTGGGGCAGGTGCTGGTGGCGTCCACGTCCAAAGGTATCGCAGCAGTATTGCTGGGCGATAGCAAGTCTGTACTGATCAGCGACTTGCAGCAGCGCTACCCCAAAGCGCAACTGGATACGGGCGGCCCGCTGCTGCACCGCTGGAGCGATACGGTGCTGGAGATTTTGGTGCACCCCACGCTGCAGCATGTTGTACCTTTGGATGTGGTGGGTGGCACCGACTTTCAGCGCAAGGTCTGGAAGGCGCTGCGCAGCATTCCCCCCGGGCAAACGCGCACGTATACCGAGGTGGCCAAGGCTGCAGGCCAGCCACAGGCGGTGCGCGCCGTAGCCAGCGCCTGTGCAGCCAACCCTCTGGCTGTGCTGGTGCCGTGCCACCGCGTGCTGCGCAGTGATGGCGGCTGGGGCGGTTACCGCTGGGGGCTGGAGCGCAAGCAGCAGTTGCTGCAGCAAGAAGGCGCTATCTGAAAATCAAAATAAATAGCTGCTTACGCATGTGTAGTAAGCTTTTACGCATTAAAAGTATTTGAAGTTGTTGACAGGCAAGCGCTGATAGCTCTGTTTTTGAGAGAACTCTGTTTTTGAGCGTTGCGGCGCAAGTCTTTCAGTGCGCAATGCCCGGCAGCTCGGGCTGCGTTTGTTCGGTCGATGTGCGTTGCAGCAAGGCAGGTACGTGCTGGCGCTGGCTGCTTTGAATCATGTGCAGCAAGGCATAGTCGGGCTGGGGGATGTGCCAGCGTGTCTGTAAATCGCTGTGCATGCGCAGCAGCAGGTGCGCGGTCATCTCGGCATCGGCCAAAGCGCGGTGGGCTTTGTCGGCTGGGGGCAAATCCAGAAAACGCACGATGCGGCCCAGCGAGTGGCTGGGCGCCTGCGGGTACAGCCGGCGCGACAGCAGCACGGTGCAGGCAAAGGGCTGCGAAGCATCACAACCTGCGCGCTGCAGCTCGTCGACCCAGAACTTGCGATCAAACGATGCGTTGTGCGCCACCATGGGGGTATTGCCGACAAAGGCCGCCGCCTCGCGCATGACAGCGTCTGCGGGCGGCGCTGCTTGCACCATGGCGTCGCTGATGCCGGTGAGCTGGGTGATGTTCCACGGCATGCGCTGGCCAGCGTTCATCAGGCTTTGAAAGCGATCGACCATGCGCCCGCCCTCAATCACCACAATGCCCACCTCGGCGGCGCGTGCGCCGTGGGCGGGGCTCATGCCGGTGGTTTCAAAGTCGATGATGGCGATGCGGTCGGTCATATGGTTTTGATAGCTTTTGGCCCTTGAAGCATAAGCGTTAAAGGCAGGCTCACCTGAAGAGCGCTTTGCCTCAGATATGCATCGACCTCATCGGGCTGATTTGGCTTATAGGCTGCGCAAAACGGCGCGCACGGGCGAGGCGTCGGCCTGCATGAGTTTGAGCGGCAGGGCGATCAGTTCGTAGTCGCCCTCTGGCACGGCATCCAGCACCAGATTTTCCAGCACCCGCATGTTGCGTGCGCGCACCAGCATGTGGCTGTCCAGCGTCTGGCTGCTGGCGGGGTCAATGCTGGCGGTGTCAATGCCGAGGAGCTGTACCCCCAGATCAGCCAGCCTCTCGATGGTGTGGGGGGCAAAGCCGGTGAGCTGATCGTCCCAGTGCTGTGGCACCTGGGCATAGGTGCGCAGCAGCACGCGTGCTGGCAGATCGGGCGTGATGGCGTGGGCAATGTGCTGCCACTGGATCAGCGGCCCGCAGGCAATCGCATGAATGACCCGGCAGGGGCCAATGTAGGCGGCCAGATCCACGCCACCCATGGCAGCGCCTTGCGCGTCGTAATGCAGCGGTGCATCGGCGTGGGTGCCGATGTGGGGCGACATCTCGATGGTGCTGACATTGACCGGGCATTGCGGGCCAATGCTGGCTGTCCAGACCTGGCGGTACGGCGTATCACCGGGGTAGACCGGGCTGCTGTGGTGGATGGGAGCTGAGATGTCCCAGAGCTGACGGGTGCTTGTCATGGCATGCGGGCAGTAAAAAAGCCTGTGAGCAGTGTGCTCACAGGCTTGCCAGTATGCAGGTGTGCGGATTATTTGGCTTGCAGCAGGCTACGTACGTTCAGCAGCACCAGCTCGTTGTCATCTTGCTGGTTGGGGTGGCGGCTGGAGCTGTAGGGCAGGTTGTTGTCGTTGCCCACCACGATGTGCTGACTGTCCACCACGGCCACGTTTTCGATGGTGAAGAAGGGAAACTGCAGCACGCCCTGGGTCAGCGGTTTGCGGGACAGCTTTTTGGGGTCCTGAATGTTGAGCAGATCAATGTAGCCAATCTTGCGCATCAAGCCGCCCACATTTGCCTCGCTCATCTCAACTTTGTACACGCGTTTGAAGGCGGGCAGTTTGCCAAAGCAATCGGTGCGTTTTTCACCGGCGGGGCACGCCTGATCAGGGGTGCCTTCACCGTCGTCACGCTCAATCACGAGGGCAGTGGTGGCGTTGATCATGTTGAAGTCGCCAATGGAATGCGTGGCTGCTTCCAGAGGGTACTTCCACTGGCGGCCTGTCCACTTTTTGCCCTGCACATCAAACTCCAGTGCGCGCAGATAGGTCACACCGTTGTCGCTTTCCAGTGCGCCGGTCTTGCTGTCCCACAGCGCGCCCTCCAGCAAGGGGTACAGCTTGCTGCCGTCGGGGCTGGCCGCCATGCCTTCAAACCCTTTGGAACGGCGCACAGGGTAGAGCACGGGCTTGGCATCGGGCGAAGCCGCTGTGCGCGCTGCGGGGTGGTCTGGCGACTGCACGGGCTTGCCGTCTACCAGAGTGTCAAACACCGCCAGCACTTTGCCCTGCATGTCGGCCTGAATCAGAAAGGGGCCAAACTCGTCACCAATCCAGAGGTGGGGGCCAACGATCTGCAGGCTTTCGGGGTCAAAGTCAGAACCAGTCAGGTAACGCTTTTCGGTGCCTTCCTGAGTGATGCGAAATGGCACCTTGCGGTCTGGGTCGTGCAGGAACACGGTTTTGAGCAATTTGAAATCGCCTTGCTTGAAGTCAACCTGATAGTGGCTCAGGTGCAGCATGAAGTCCGATGAATTGGCTTTGTTGCCAGCGCCGTTGTCAGTGATGATCCAAAAAGAGCCATCGTCCATGCGCACGATGCCTGAATGGCCCTGACGGGGCTGGCCATCAAAAGGCAGCTTGACCCCGGTGGGGCGGCCATCGGATTGACCTTCCACGCTGCCCAGTACGTAGGTTGGCGCTGTGGTGGTGTATTTGCCGCTGCTGCGCAGGTCTGCAGGTGCGTCTGCGGGAGCGGGCATGATGCTCAGCGCTGTCAGCACCGCGTGGCCCGCCAAAGTGGCCTGATGTGCTGGGGTGCTGCTGGCGTGGGACGGTGTAGCGATGCTTGCCAGCAGGCACAGGCTGGCAATCCAGGAAAGACGAGGGGGAGTGTTCACAGTGGTCACAGCAGTTGAAGGATGGTGGCAATCATTCAAGCTGCGTGTGTCACTGTGATGGCAGATTGAAGTCAGTTGGGTGTCACTGCGCGTGCACGGCGCAACAGGTAAATCACACTGAGCATCAGCAGCCAGGGCAGGCCAAAGGCCAGCGTCAGGCGAAACTCGGGTGTGAAGGCGGTGGTGATCAGTACGCCGCCCATCAGTGCCGCGCCCAGCAGCGTCAGCCATGGAAAGCCCCACATGCGAAACGGTACGCGCTCCTGGCCTTCGCGGTCGCGGCGGCGGCGAAAAGCCAGGTGGGTCACAAAAATCATGAACCATGCAAACATGGCGCCGAACATGGCAATCGACATCATCCACATGAACGATTGCTCAGGCCAGAACGCATTGATCACCATGGCCACGGCAGCCCCCAGGCTGGACACCAGAATGGCCGCCACAGGCACGCCATCGGGATTGGTTTTGCCAAAGGTGGCGGGTGCCTGCTTGGCGCGCGCCAAGCTGAACATCATGCGCGAGGTGGTGTACAGCTGGCTGTTCATGGCCGACAGGGCAGCCACCAGCACAACAAAATTGAGCACGCCAGCGGCGTAAGGAATGTTGATGATCTCCATCACCCGCACAAAGGGGCTGGTCTGGGTGGCCGCTTCTGTCCAGGGCACGATGGCCAGCATCAGGGCCAGCGTCAGCAAATAAAACAGTACCAGGCGCAGGACGGTGGTTTTCATGGCGCTTTGCACGGCTTTTTGCGGGTGCTGGGCCTCGCCTGCGGCCACGGCAATGGCCTCTACGCCCAGGTAGCTGAACATGGCCACAATCACGCCCAGCCACATGCCGCCCAGACCCTTGGCCCAGAAGCCACCGCCGCTTTGGTAGTTGTGCAGACCGATGCCTGGTGTGTGGCTGCCAAAGACGACATAGGCGCCAATCAGTACAAAGGCAATGATGGCGGCGACTTTGATGGACGAGAACAGGTATTCCGCTGCGCCATAGACTTTCACGCTGCGCAGGTTGATGCCAATCAGGATGGCCGAGAACACGGCAACCCACACCCATTGCGGTACCTGCGGGAACCAGTAAGCCATGTAGATGCCTACGGCAGTGACCTCCATGCCGACGGCAAGGACCAGCGCAGCCCAGTACGCATAGCGCAGCACAAACCCGGCCATTGGTCCCAGGTAGTACTCGGCATAAGCGCCGAATGAGCCGGAGGTGGGGTGGGCCACCGTCATCTCACCCAGACAGCCGATTAACAGCAATGCAATGAATGCACCGATGGCGTAGCTGATCAGCACGGCGGGGCCCGCAAAGCCAATGGCAAAAGCGCTGCCCATGAACAAGCCTGTACCGACTGCGCCCCCAATGGCGATCATCACCATCTGGGCGCTGGTCAGGTGTTGTTGCAGGCCTGTTTCGCGTTGTTGAATATCGTGGAAGTTGGCCATGTGCGCCCAAGGTTCTAGTCGAAACAAAACCTTCAAGTATCTGCGCAGGCGCGATTTATTGCACAGACAAGGCGAAGCAACCGCTCATGAATCGCCCGGATTGTCGGCCAGTGTCTGTTCCATGCACAGCACCGCCATCATCACGCCACCCACAATGAAAGCGCAGGCAATCAGCATTAACAGTGTGAACATGGTGACCTCCTTGGCTGGAAGCAACGGTTGTGACCAGTATCTGACGATGTGGGTGACCATGCTGCGAGGCAGGTGCTTGTATAGATGCAGGCAGTGAGATTACAAGGTCTTACATACGGGCGGGCAGGCCTTGGGCGTAGCGCCCCGGTGTCAGTGCGTGGTGGGACTTGAAGGCACGCTGCAGATGGGATTGATCGGCAAAACCCATGGCATGGGCCGCTTCAGCCAGCGGCATGCCCTGTGCCAGCAGGCGGCGTGCGCCATTGAGGCGCAGGTTCAGGCGATATGCACCGGGGGTGACGCCGGTGGCGTTCTTGAAATGGCGAATAAAGCGGGAGGCGCTCATACCCTGGGCCTGCGCCAGTGTCTGCACGCTGGGGGCTGTGTCCGGGTGCTGGTGCCACTGCTCCAGCGCGTGCAGCACGGCGGCTGTCTCAGGCTGGGGAGCCTGCGAGGCCGTCAGCAGCGGTTCTGCGATGGCCGGTTGCGATAGCAGGTGCAGCAGCTGCGCTGTCCACTCACTGCCAATGGGGGCTGTACCGGGGCTTGTGCTGGCGTGGCCAGTCTCCAACTGCTGGCACAGTGCATGCAGCAACTGGCGGGTATCCGTGGCATGCGTTGTACGCCGTGTAAAACGCAGCCCGGCAACCCCTAGCTGCGCATGCAGCCAGTCGGCCTGGATGTACAGCATGCGATAGGACCAGCGTGTGGCCTGTGCAGGGTTGCATGCATGCCAGACACCCGGCTCGATCAGTACCACGCTGCCTGCGGTCAGCAGCTCACAGCCGTCAGCATGCTGAAACAAGGTCTGGCCCTGGTCCACGATGCCCAGCGAATACTCGGCATGCATGTGCAAGCGGTAGCAATGTGGAGATTGCTGGCTCACGCGCAGTTCTGCCCAGGGCAGGGTGGCTAAGCGGTGGAACTGGTGTGGCGAGGGACTGCGCATGACCCGTGCATCATGCCAGCACAGTGACCACACTGACGACCAGCAGCAAGGCCAGAGCCAGGTTCAAGGCTCGCTGGCGCCGGGGTGTATGCAGCCAGCGTATCAACATACGTCCGAGTGCCGCCCAGCACCCGACGCCGATCAGGCAAGCCAGCAGGGAGATCGCGCACAGCCACCCTAAATTGGCGTGTGGCAGGTGGCTTTGCGGCAATGCGTAAAGCCCCACGGCAGACAGCGCAAACAGCCAGGCCTTGGGGTTGAGTATTTGGACCGCGACCCCCTGGTTGAAAGCCTGCCATGGGCTGGGGTGGTGACTGGGCTGGACAGCCAAAGGCTGAAGGGCTGGTGCGCGCGCCAGTTGCCAGGCCAGCCAGAGTAAATAGGCTGCGCACAGCCATTGCGCGCTGTGTGCCATCCCCGGGTGTTGCCCCAGCATGCGGGTGCTTCCAAAGCCCATGCATGCCACCACGACAACGTAGCTCAGGCTTGCCCCCAGTACATACATCAGAGCCTGGTAGCCCGGCCCCTGGCTGCCATGGCGTAAAGCCAGCACATTGACAGGCCCGGGGGTGATGGCACCGACCAGTGCAAAGCCAGCCATTGCCAGCAAGCTCGTCCATAGAGAAGATGTGTGTAGTTCATTCACAGGCCGCACTGTGCCCAAAGCTGGCTGGCCGGTATTGAACAAAATTGCAGGCCAAGGGGCAATTTGGCGGGCAGCAGTTGCGGCGACTGGTGCACACCACAGATGCTGCAGGCCCCTGTACTGAACTTGGCAGGGGCGCTGCGTTGCCGCAGCCGTGGTGCTGTGATGCCGTGGCGTTTGGCGCCACAGGTCTTAGAGCAAACCGTTCTCTAAGGGCGCAAGCCCCTGGCGCTGACGCACGCGGTTGCATGCATCAGAGCCTGCTGCAAATTCACGGCAGGGCGATGGACGCCACTCGTAAATACCACAGGCCGCTTTCTCGCCGACTGTGCCCGTCAGCGCAGCACAGCGGGGGCGCGCATAGTCGGTGCCACGCATGCGGCACATGGAGGTGGTGATTTCATCCGCCAGCCCGGCTGGTACGCGCCCGCCATGGGTTTCAGATTCATAGATCGAAAAATCCACGCGAAAAGCAGCGCAGCAAGCGCCGCAGGTTAGGCAGGGGTGGGTCATGGACGTGGGGGCAGGGCAGTGGGCCGCGTGATTGTGTCCGGAAAATGTGGCCCCTTTTGCTGCAAGGGACTAGCCGTGTGGGATGGCGGCCTGACGGATGCAAAAGCCCTTTGCGCCACTCTGGTTCAGGCAGACATCAGGTTCAGCGATGGGAGTAAAAAGAAAATAAGAATCAAAATCAATTAAAACTCGTATGCATACTTTTTCTTCGGCGGCACCGCAAGCGGTGACTTCGCCTGCAAAGCCCAGCGGTGCTGTGACTGTGGTGGGGCTGGACTGCCTTGCGCCGCAAGTGCTGGCCCGTGTGATCGATCTGGCTCCTGCAGCCACTGAACAAGAGCATGGCTTGCTGCTGCGCTTGATGGAGATTGGCTTTTTGCCAGGGGAGACGGTGCGCGTTGTGGCTACCGGCTTCCCCGGGCCAGACCCGCTGGCCGTGCGCGTGGGACAGGCAACGTTTGCGCTGCGCCGCCACGAGGCCTCCAAGGTGCTGGTGCAGCTGGAGGCCACAGAATGAACGCACGCGAAGTACCCGTGCACTTGAACGCACCATCGGCACACAGCGAATCTGCACCACTGCGTGCGGCACTGCTGGGCAACCCGAACTGCGGCAAGACAGCCTTGTTCAATCTGCTGACAGGTGCGCGCCAGAAGGTGGCCAATTACGCTGGCGTGACGGTGGAGCGCAAAGAAGGCTGGCTGACCACGCCGGGCAAACGCCGCGTGCGTCTGCTGGATTTGCCGGGCACCTACAGTCTGGATGCGCACAGCGATGATGAGCGTATTACCCGCGACATCGTCACGGGTCAGCATGCACGCGAAGCCCCTCCTGAGTTGCTCGTCTGCGTGACCGATGCCACCCACCTTCGCCTGAATTTGCGCCTTGTGCTGGAGGCTCGCGCTCTGGGGCTGCCCATGCTGCTGGTGCTGAACATGAGCGACATGGCGCGCCGCCAGAGCCTGCACATCGACAAGGCACGGCTGAGTGCACTGCTGGGCGTGCCAGTGATCGAGAGCGTGGGTGTGCACCAAAGCGGAGCCAAAGAGTTTTTGACCTGGCTGGACAGCCAGGCGGCCCGCACGTTGCAGCCGCCGGTTGCGGATGGGCGATTCATGCCCGAGGTGGGACGCAATACGCGTGAGCAACTGCTGGCCTTGCACCAGCAGGTGGCTGAGATCATGCAAGCCGCCGTGCAAGAGCCCGCGACACCCACACACCGCGATGACCGCATTGATGCCGTGGTGCTGCACCCGCTGTGGGGCACATTGCTGCTGCTGGTGACCTTGTTTCTGATTTTTCAGGCCGTTTTCAGCTGGGCCGAGCCCTTGATGGACGGCATTGAAAGCAGTGTGGCCTTTGCCGGCGAGTGGCTGTCAGGGGCGATGCCTGAAGGCGTGCTGCGCAGCCTGCTGGTGGATGGAGTGATTGCAGGTACGGGCTCGGTGCTGGTGTTCTTGCCGCAGATTCTGATTCTGTTTTTCTTTATTCTGGTGCTGGAAGACTCTGGTTACCTGCCGCGTGCGGCGTTCTTGCTGGACCGCATCATGGGCACGGTGGGCCTGTCTGGGCGCTCTTTCATCCCGTTGCTGTCCAGCTTTGCGTGTGCGGTGCCGGGCATCATGGCGACGCGCTCAATTCCCAGCTGGCGCGACCGTTTGCTGACCATCATGATTGCGCCGCTGATGACCTGCTCGGCCCGTCTGCCGGTGTATGCGCTGCTGATTGCTGCGTTCATTCCGGATCAAACGGTGGGCGGCATTTTCAACCTGCAAGGCTTGGTGCTGTTTGCGCTGTACATCGGTGGCATTACCAGCGCCATGGCGGTGGCATGGGTGGCCAAGCTGGGGCGCAGCAATCTGACCCGAACGCCGCTGCTGATGGAGCTGCCCTCGTACCGCTGGCCCAGTCTGCGCAGCCTGGCCCTGGGTTTGTATGAGCGCGCCATGATTTTCCTGCGCCGCGTGGGCGGCATTATTTTGACGGTGAGCATCGTGCTGTGGTTTCTGGCCAGCTACCCGGGTGCGCCCGAAGGCATTACCGAAGGGGCCATCCGCTACAGCTATGCCGGTCAGATTGGCCACTGGCTGGAGATGGTGCTGTCGCCCATTGGCTTTAACTGGCAGATTGCCATCGCTTTGGTGCCTGCCATGGCAGCCCGCGAAGTGGCGGTCAGTGCGCTGGCCACGGTGTATGCCCTGTCGGCCACGGGCGACGATGCGGCTGCCCAGCTGGGCCCGCTGATTGCGGGCAGCTGGTCGCTGGCGACTGCGCTGTCTGTGCTGGTGTGGTTTGTGTTTGCGCCGCACTGCATCTCGACGCTGGCCATGGTCAAGCGCGAGACCAATGGCTGGCGTTACCCGCTGATCATGGCGGGCTATCTGTTTGGTCTGGCCTATCTGGCCAGCTTTGTAACCTACCGCATCGCCGTGGCGCTGGGGTGGGGTTGATGAGCGAAAGGGCTGCGCAATGTGGCAAGAATGGACGGTTGGTTTGATTGTGGCAGTGGCCGTGGCGTCGCTGCTGTGGCGTTATCTGCCTGCGCGCTGGCGCCAGCAGGCTGGGCGCATGCACCCAGCGCTGGCTCCGGCTGCGGCCAAAGGTGGTGGGTGCGGAGGTTGCAGTGGCTGCGGAGGCAGCAGTTGCGCGCCTGCTGCCAAAAAGCCCTGAGGCTTCAGCGCAGTTGAGGCGAATACATCGGGCCTGAGGCGCTGGTCAGCGTTTCAGGCCTTTTTGTTTTCCAGCGCGTAGCGGCTTTGTACCAGCCCGAAGTCCCAGCTGCGCGTGTCCAGATGGCGCAGCTGTACCTCGGTGTGCCCCGCACCCAGCGGGCCAAACAGTGGCAGACCGTTGCCCAGCAGCACCGGAATGCGGGTGAGGGTGATTTCATCGAGCAAACCCGCCGCAATGAACGATTGCACGGTCAGGCCACCATCCACATAAAGCCGTGTCTGGCCTTGGCGCTGGGCGTGGGCAAGCAGCTCAGCAGGCGTGCCCTGAAAAAGTTGTACGCCTGCAGGTGCGTCGGGCAATGCCTGCACAGTGCGGCTGAGTACATAGACCGGCTTGTCATACGGCCAGGGTGTAAAGCCGCGCACTGTTTCATAGGTGTTGCGGCCCATGACCAGTGCATCAATGCCCTGCATGAACGCGGCATAGCCACAGTCTTCGGGCGGGGTGATGCGGGCCTGGGCTGCGTTCAGCCAGTCCAGATTTCCATCGGGGCGGGCAATAAAACCGTCAAGGCTGGTGGCAATGTAGGCGTAACAGGGCATGGTTTGGCTCAATTCAGACAGGGGACGTGGTGCTTGCTGACAGCCATTTTCCGCCATGAATGGTGTTGCAGACCCAGATGCCAAGGGGCCAGCAACTATTTATGCCTGTGTACAGCCTTGTATGGTTGATGGCCAGCCAGCTGCGATCTGTCAGGCAGTACTGCCTTCGATCAGGCGCTTTCCAGCCACGGCGTTATTTCATGCTCTTGCAGCGCAGGCAGTCCAAATTTTTCGCGGGTGTCGTGGCAGCCATAAGAGGCAAAGGGAAAGTCGCGGCACGGGCGTGAGCGCTGCTCATAAATGCCGCAGCCCACACAGCCTTCGCCCAGATGGGGCAGATCGCTCAGTGCGGCGCATCGCACGGGGTGCCGTTCGGTGCCGTTCATGCGGGCGCGGTTGCCTTTGGCGGGTACTTCATGGGCCAGATGGTCGGGCACGGTGCCGCCCATGGATTGCAGCTCGTAGATGGAAAACTCGACGCGGTAGTTCTGGCAGCACTTGCCGCACAGCAGGCAAGGGTGAATGGCTTCGGACATGGTGGGGGAAGCGGTGAAGAGCTTGGTTTCGATAGGCAAAAAAATAAAGGCGCACAGCAGACATCGCCGTGTCGCGGGTGGACGCCTAACTGCATAAGCAAGGCACAGGCCAGCCCACGGCAAAGCGCATGCATGCCATGTGAAAAAAGTAAGAAAAGGCCCTAGGTGTGGCCGAGCAGGTAGCGCGGCGTTTTCAGCAAGTGGCTGCAGGCGATGGAGTGCAGCGCGCTGCTGCAGCGTGACATGCGGCGCAGATCCAGGGTGCGCGTACCGCTGGCTGAGCAGGAAAAGGGGCGCTGGCCGCGCAGGACTGTGATGGTGCTGCGGGGTTTAAATAAAAAAAGAGCTGCTAACGCTGATCCTGCCTTGCTTTGCAAACGAAAGACGTGTGAAAGCTTTAGCAGGCGCGCGTAAGCAGCTCCTGTTTTTGTGAGAGGCGTGCAAAAGGCGCGCATCACGGTCATGGCATGGCGATAGGCGTTAATCCGCCTGCTTGCCCAGCAGCAGGTACTCCATGAGCGCCTTTTGCACGTGCATGCGGTTTTCTGCCTCGTCCCAGACCACGGACTGCGGGCCGTCAATCACATCGGCCTGTACCTCTTCCCCGCGGTGGGCTGGCAGGCAGTGCATGAACACGGCTTCGGGCTTGGCGGCGGCCATCATTTCCTGGTCCACACACCAGTCGGCAAATGCCTTCTTGCGTGCTTCGTTTTCAGCCTCGTAGCCCATGCTGGTCCACACGTCGGTGGTGACCAGATCAGCACCCTTGCACGCTTGCAGCGGGTCTTTGAACACTTCATAGCAGCCTGGGTTGACGGGCTTGCCACTGAAGGCCAACTGCTCGTTCACTTCATAGCCGCCGGGCGTAGACAGGTGCACCTTGAAGCCCAGCAGGTCTGCTGCCTGCAGCCAGGTGTTGGCCATGTTGTTGCCATCGCCCACCCAGGCGACAACCTTGCCCTTGATGGAGCCGCGGTGCTCAATGAAGGTAAAGATGTCGGCCAGAATCTGGCAGGGGTGGAACTCGTTGGTCAGGCCATTGATGACGGGCACGCGCGAATATTGGGCAAAGCGCTCAATCTTGTCCTGGCCATAGGTGCGGATCATGACCAGGTCGGTCATGCGGCTGATGACGCGTGCGCTGTCTTCAATCGGCTCAGCGCGGCCCAGCTGGCTGTCGCCCGTGGTCAGGTGAACAACGGAGCCACCCAACTGGTACATGCCGGCTTCAAAGCTGACACGGGTGCGGGTGCTGGCCTTCTCGAAAATCATGGCCAGCGTGCGGTCGCTGAGCGTGTGGTGCTTTTCGTAGCCCTTGAACTTTTGCTTGATCAAGGCGGCGCGGGCCAGCAGGTAGTCGTATTCGTCGGCGCTAAAGTCGCTAAATTGCAGGTAATGCTTCATGCACGATTCCTTGGGGTCAGGCAGCCAGCAAGGCTTGTACCAGAGGTTTGAGCTTGGCGACGATTTCGTCTGCTTCGGCTTCGCTCAGGATCAGTGGTGGCACGATGCGGATCACGGTCTCAGAGGTCACGCTCAGCAGCAAACCGGCTTCAGCGGCCTGACCGATCAGCTGGCCGCAGGGTTTGGCCAGCTCCACGCCAATCATCAGGCCCTGGCCGCGCACTTCGACAAAGCCTTCAATGCCACCCAGCTCGGCTTGCAGCTTGGCCTTCAGGTAGTCACCCACCTGGGTGGAGTGGGCCAGCAAGCCGTCTTGTTCCATGATGCGGATGGTTTCGACCCCTGCACGCATGGCCAGCGGGTTGCCACCAAAGGTAGAGCCGTGGTTGCCCGCCTTGAGCACTTCGGCAGCCGCCTTGTGTGCAACGACAGCACCAATCGGCACGCCCGAGCCCAGGCCCTTGGCCAGGGTCATCACATCGGCCGTGATGTCAGCCCACTGGTGGGCAAACCACTTGCCGGTGCGGCCCATGCCGGCTTGCACCTCGTCCATGATCAGCAGCCAGCCATTGGCATCGCACAGTGCGCGCACCTTCTTGAGGTAGTCGGCACGCATGGGGTGCAGGCCGCCTTCGCCCTGGATGGGCTCCATCATCACGGCCACAATGTTGGGGTTGCCTTCGGTGGCCTCGACCAGTGCTTCGTAGTCGTTGGGGGCCACACGGGTGAAACCGTCCAGCAAGGGGCCAAACCCATTGCGCACTTTGGGGTTGGCCGTGGCGCTCATGGTGGCAATCGAGCGGCCATGGAATGCATGGTCATAGACCACGATTTCAGGCTTTTCAATGCCCTTGTCGACACCGTACTTGCGGGCAATCTTGATGGCCGCTTCGTTGGCTTCCAGACCTGTATTGCAAAAGAACACATTGGTCATGCCTGCACGCTCAGTCAGCAGCGCGGCCAGTGTTTCCTGGCCCGGCACATGGTAGTAGTTGGATGTGTGGATGAGCTTGGTCAGCTGCTCTTGCAGCGCGGGCACCAGCTTGGGGTGGTTGTGGCCCAGTGTGTTCACGGCAATGCCACCCAGTGCATCCAGATATTCCTTACCGTTCACATCCCATACTCGGCAGCCTCGGCCGTGCTCCAGCGCGATAGGTACGCGGCCGTAGGTGGGCATTACGTGGGGCGAGGCAGCCTCAATGTGAGCGGTCATTACATCAATCTCCGGATATGACAGTCGTGGCACAACTTTTGCGAGCTTCAACAAAAGACAAGAGAACGATTCTAGGGCCCTGCAAGCAAGGCCACATGCTTTTGCTGCATATTTGGATGAATCCTCTACATGGTTTCAATCCCCCGTGCCATGTTCCTGTCTTATATAAGAGTTAGAATTGCGACCATGGTGTCCACGATGGCGATCCCGATTGGCACCCTTTTTACCCAGATTTACCCTGATGGTTTCCCCAAGCTCCAAAGAACTGTTCATCCAAGGCGTGACCTTGGACGGAAAAACCTTTCGCCCCAGTGACTGGGCCGAACGATTGGCGGGAGTGATGAGTCAGTTTCGCCCCGGTGGTGCCCAGCGCGGCAGCCATCTGGGTTATTCCACATGGTGCATCCCTACCACGATGAACGGCATCAAGTGCGTGGTGGTGCACCGCGACTTGCAGGCCCATGAACCCATGGCCTGGGATTTTGTACTGAACTTCGCCCGCGATAACCATCTGCAAGTGGCAGAGGCCTGCCTGATTCCTGACGAGGCCCCTGATCGCAAGAAGGGGTGAGCCCCTCTCGACTGCATGGACACGCTGTACCAGCCAAGGCTTCCAAGGGGAAGCTTTTTTGTTTCTGCGACAAGAGCAAGTCGCACCGGTTTTCACGATGGCAGGCAGCCGTTGTTTAGCAGCCGGGCTTGGCGCCAGCCGCCCCAGCGGTAGTAGATCAGTAACATTAGCAGCGACATCACGGCGCTCAGTGGAAAGCTCCACCACAGCGCATTCAGTCCCCACAGGGGCTGTAATCCCCAGGCCAGTGGCAGGCGCACACCCCAGAGGGCTGCGGCCAGGATAGCCAGCGGCATCAGCACTGCTCCCGTGGAACGCACGACCCCTGCGAGTACGTTGCTGATACCCAGTAGCGCGAACGAGCCCAGCACGATGCGGTTGATGTCAAGTGCAGGCTCCAGAGCGGCGCTGCCTTCGGGCAGGAACAGGGCAAGTACCTGGCGTTCAAAGGTCAGGGCCAACGCGATGCAGATGCCCGTCAGCAGCAAATGGCAGGCCACACCCGCGCGGGCTGTGTGTGCCACACGCGCCCATTGGCCTGCCCCAATGCTCTGGGCAGCCATGGTGGTGCAGGCTGAAGCCACGGCAATCGCAGGCATCTGCACATAGGTCCACAGTTGCAGTGCTGCGCTGTAGGCGGCAGAGGTTTGGGCGCCATGGGCGTTGACCAGACTGAGCATCAGCACCAAAGAGAGCGAGACCACGAGCATCTGCAGTCCCATGGGCAGGCCTTTGGTGACCAGACAGCGCACCAGGGCGGGCGCTGGACGCAGGTAGTGGCGTTGGCGCCAGCCTATCCACAGTGGCACACGGCGCCAGCGCAGCCAAGTCAGCAGTCCCAGCAACCCTAAGCTGTTGGCCACCAGGGTGGCCAAGGCAGAGCCTGCGATGCCCCAGGCGGGAATTGGGCCTGCGCCAAAGATGAGCAAGGGGTTGAGCGCAGCATCGCCTGCGGCAACGGCCAGCAGTGCAATAAAGGGCGTGCGGCTGTCCCCTGTGCCGCGCAGCACGGCGGCCACAAATATCAGTAGCAGCATGGGCGGCAGTGCCAGGAACAGCATTCGCAGGTAATCGACCGCCAGTGTTGCGGTGGCAGCATCCGCACCCATAGCGCGTAGCAACGGGGCAGCCAGCGGCCAGCCCAAGGTTGCCATGAGCAGGGATACTGCCAGAAACAGGCCTGCACTCGTGCCCGTGGTGCGCCGTGCCAAGCGCCACTGGCCCGCACCCACAGCCTGTGCCACCAAAAGGTTGGTGGCCTGGCTGATGCCAAACACCAAGGCGATCAGCATGAACAGCAGGTTGTTGGCATGCACGGCGGCGGACAATGCAGCTTCACCCAGGTGGCGGCCGATCCAGAATGCATTGACCGAGGTGTTGAGCGACTGCAGAACGTACCCGCCCCACAGGGGCATGGCAAAACGCATCAGTGCGCGGCCAGTCGGGCCGTGGGTCAGGGGGCGGTGCATGCAAAAGAAGCAGACGGGTAGTGCTGGGTGTCCCAAGAAAAAACCCCGCGCGGCACAGGCCGGCGGGGTATACCGGCATGGCCGGTGTCTGGGGAACCAGGCTTAGAGTGCCTGCATTTCCTTGTTCAGTTGCGTGGGGTTTTGGGGTGCGGCGGGTGCAGCCTCAGGTTTCACGGCGGGAGTGTCTGTCTGCTTGCCCACGGTCGGTGGCACATCCAGATATGGCAGCTTCAGGGCCGAGCTGGTCATGCGACGAATTTCGTTGGTATAGCCTGCGTCATCGTTGATCTTTTTGCCGTATGAGGGCACGATCTTTTGGATGTGGTTCTTCCACTCGGTGCTGGCCATTTGCTCAGGGAAGGACTTCTTGAGCAGGTTCAGCATGATGTGGGGTGCGGTAGAAGCGCCGGGCGATGCTCCCAGCAACGCAGCGATGCTGCCGTCTTGCGAGCCGACGATCTCTGTGCCGAACTGCAATACAGCGCCCTTTTCGGGATCGCGTTTGATGATTTGCACGCGCTGGCCAGCTGTCACCAGGCGCCAGTCTTCACGCTTGGCGTGGGGGAAGTACTCTTGCAGCACTTGCTGGCGGTCTTCATCTGTGAGCTCGGCCTGTTGCAGCAGGTACTGAACCAGGTCCAGATTGTGGATACCCACGCGCAGCATGCCCATCAGGTTGTCGTGGTTGACCGAGGAGAACAGGTCCCACCATGAGCCGTACTTGAGGAACTTGGTTGTAGCCAGTGCAAAGGGGCCAAACAGCATCACAGGCTGACCGTCGAGCTGGCGAGCATCCAGATGGGGTACTGACATGGGGGGCGAGCCGGTGGAGGCAATGCCGTAGGCTTTGACATCGTGGCGTTTTGTGAGCTCCGGGTTCTCAATCGCCAGAAACTGTCCGCCGACAGGGAAGCCTGCGTAGTTCTTGGATTCCGGAATGCCCGAGGCTTGCAGCATTTTGAGCGCAGCACCACCGGCACCTACGAAAACGAACTTGGCTTTGATGGTTTTTTCCTGGCCAGCGTTGGCCAGGTCGGCCACGGTTACGTTCCAGGTCTTGTCGGCATTCTGGCGCAGGGCAGTCACTTCGCTTTGCAGGTGCAATTTGAAGTTGGCCGTCTTTTGCAAAGATGCCATCAACTGTTGCGTCCACACGCCGTGGTTCACGTCAGTGCCCAAAGGCATATAAGTGGCGGCGATCTTCTGTGCCGGGTCACGGCCTTCGATCATCAGTGGTGCCCACTGTTTGATTTTCTCTTGGTCCTCGGAATATTCCATGCCGTAGAACAGAGGGTTCTGGATCAGGGCTTCTTGGCGTTTCTTCAGGAAGCTAATGTTGTCCTCACCCCAGACAAAGCTCATGTGGGGTGTGGCGTTCACGAAGGTTTCAGGCGCCTGCAGGTGGCCGCGGCCAACCTGGTGAGCCCAGAACTGGCGTGTTACCTCGAACTGCTCGGCAATGCCGATGGCACGCTTGGTTTCCACGCTGCCATCAGGCAACTGAGGGGTGTAGTTCAGTTCGGCAAAACCGGAGTGGCCCGTGCCCGCGTTGTTCCAGCCATAGGTGCTCTCCAGAGCCACGCCGTCAAGGCGCTCGAAGACTTCCATCTTCCAGTCGGGCTGCAGCTCCTGCAGATAAGTGGCCAGCGTGGCGCTCATTGCGCCTGCGCCCACCATCACCACGTCCACCGGCTGCTCGTTCTCTGCCTTGGGAACTGAACGGGGGAACAGTGGCCAGTTTAAAAATAACAAGGCCGCCAGGATCAGGGTCGCAACAACGCCCAATCCTATTTTGATTGACTTTTTCATGACTCTTCGAGGCTGGATGACAAAAAAAGCCTGCGCGCATGTGGCAGGCTTTTGTGTTGATTCAGAAAGCAGGTCATATAGATGACACAAGACTTTTCGACCTCAAATTATCTTTGATCAATAAAAAATTGATGCTAATCAATTGGTATTAGTACTAATCTGATAAGCGGTTTGCACGCGTTCGTATGGGATGCACGCTGGCGTGCGTTCAATGGCCGATGTACAGGCAACAAAAAACCGCCCGAAGGCGGTTTGATGTTTCGCTGGCAGCGCACCCGTAGCAAACGGCGGATGGCCAGGCCATCCGGGCGATGCCTAAATGTGGATTAGGCGGCCAGTGCCAAGGCTTTAACCTTGGACGACAGGCGGCTCTTATCGCGAGCAGCCTTGTTCTTGTGGAAGATGCCCTTGTCGGACACGGTATCCAGCACGGACTGAGCCTTGGCAAACAGTTCGGTAGCCTTCACCTTGTCGCCGGCCAGGACAGCCTTCTCGACGTTCTTGACAGCAGTACGGTACTTCGAACGCAGCGATGTGTTCGCAGCGTTCAGCTTGACGTTTTGGCGAGCGCGCTTGCGGCCGGAGGCCAGGCGGGGGTTCTTTTTGGCTTTAGTTGCCATGATGTATTCCTTGAGTTGTCTGTGGATGATGCCAGCGAAGCCCGCGATTATAGCAACGCTTGCGAGGGCTTGCAGTAGATGGCGTGCGCACCACAAGTGGGCGCTGTGATTTATTTGGTGCATGTGCTGCATGTGATGCACCAGATTGGTGTTTTTGAGGTTGGAGCCCTAAACGGCACAACGTAACGGATTGCTGCTTTGCTGCGCGCTGCGTGTCAGCCGAGGTTTGGCATAGCTACACTGCCGGGGTGTCACTTCTCAAATCCGCCTCCACTGTTTCGTTGATGACCCTGGCCTCCCGGGTCACAGGTCTGGCCCGTGATCTGATCATGGCCTCCATGTTCGGGGCCAATGCGCTCACGGACGCCTTCAACGTCGCCTTCCGTATTCCTAACCTGTTTCGGCGCTTGTTTGCCGAAGGGGCGTTCAGCCAGGCCTTTGTTCCTGTGCTGGCGACCACCAAGACCCAGGAGGGCGAGGAGCGAACGCGCGCATTGATTGGCAATGTTGCCACCGTGCTGTTTTGGGTGCTGCTGCTGACGTGCGTGGTGGGCGTGGCAGGTGCTCCGGTATTGGTATGGCTGCTGGCCAGTGGCTTTGAAAGCGGGCATGCCCAAGAAGCAGCAGTGCTGATGACGCGCTGGATGTTCCCCTACATCGGCTTCATGTCCATGGTGGCGCTGTGTGCTGGGGTGCTCAATACCTGGAAACAGTTTGCGGTACCCGCGGTCACGCCGGTCTTGCTGAACGTTTGCATGATTGGTGCAGCCTTGCTGCTGGCTCCATGGCTGGATCGCCAGGGCATTGAGCCCATATATGCCATGGCCGCAGGCGTTGTGCTCGGTGGCGTGCTCCAGTTGGGTGTGCAGTTACCCGTGCTGAAAAAACTGGGTTTGCTGCCCCGCATTGGCCTCACGCCTTCGGCCATCAAGGCCGCGTGGAGCGACGGTGGTGTGCGCCGCATCCTGTCACTGATGCTGCCTGCCCTGCTGGGGGTGGGGGTGGCGCAGGTCAGCCTGATGATTAATACGCAAATTGCGTCCTACCTGACACCGGGCAGTGTGACGTGGCTGTTTTACGCCGATCGGTTGATGGAGTTTCCCACCGCGCTGCTGGGGGTGGCGCTGGGTGTTGTGCTGACACCGCAGCTGGCGTCGGCCAAAGCGGCGGGCGATGCGCAACGCTACTCCGATATGCTCGACTGGGGTCTGCGTCTGGTGGTGCTGCTGGCGGTGCCCTGTGCCGTGGGGCTGCTGGCATTTGCCGAGCCATTGGTGGCCACCTTGTTTCACCGTGGTGCGCTGCAAAGCAGCGACGTTTCCAAAATCGCTTTGGCGCTGGTTGGCTATGGGGCCGGACTGGTCGGTCTGGTGGCAATCAAGGTCTTGGCGCCCGGCTACTTTGCCAGTCAGGACATGCGCACGCCGGTGAAGATTGCTGTGGCTGTGTTGGTGCTGACTCAAATCATGAATGCGGTCTTGGTGCCCTGGATTGCGCATGCGGGCCTGGCACTGTCTATTGGGCTGGGTGCACTGGTTAACGCGGTGTGGCTGCTGGTTGGCCTGCTGCGCCGCGGTGCCTACAAACCTGTTGTGGGCTGGGGCAAATACCTGCTGCAGGTGGCCGCTGCAGCCATGTTGCTGGGTGCTTTTTTGGGATGGGGTGCGCACCAGTGGGACTGGAAGGCTTTGCAAGCCCATGAGTGGCAGCGCATTGGATTGATGACGCTGATGCTGGCTGGCTCAGCAGCCATTTACTTTGGAGCACTGTGGGCTTCGGGCTTGAAGCTGCGCCGTTTGCTGCGTCGCTGATGGTGTCTATACCGTGACAAGGGCTTTGCAGTTCGATAAATCACGGTAGAGTGCGCAGCATGTCGTTCAATTTCGAAGTCCCTTCTGCGCTTGACCACTTCCAGTGTCTGGTTGGCCACGATGTGGCCTTTCCGTTGCTGGAGGCGGCGGCCAGTCTGGCGCAAGAGGCTGTGCCGGAGCTGGACGTACAGGACGTTCTGTTTCAGGTCGATGGCTTGGCTGAGCGCCTGCGTAAGACCATTCCCTGGGGCGCAACGGCGATGCAGCGCCACTTCATGCTCAATGAGTTTTTTTACGAAAAACTCGGGTTCGCAGCCAATGCCAACGACTTTACAGATCCGTCCAACAGCTACATGCACCATGTGCTGCAAACGCGCCGGGGCATTCCCATTTCTCTGGCGGTGCTGTGGATGGAGCTGGCGTGGGGGATTGGCCTGAAGGTCGATGGCATTTCTTTTCCCGGACACTTTTTGGTGAAGGTGCGTGTGGATGAGGGCATCATCATTCAAGACCCTCTGACTGGGCGCGGCCTGACGCAGAACATGCTGTCGGAGCGGCTGGAGCCTTTTCGTGAAGGCTGGGGGCTGGCAGAGGACGATATCGCACCGCTGCATATGTTTTTGGTGCCTGCCAGTGGCGCAGAGATCATTGAGCGCATGCTGCGCAATCTCAAAAGCATCTACGTGCAGGACGGTCAGCAACCGTTGCTGCTGGGCGTGCTCAACCGGCTGATTATTCTGAGCCCCAAGCATGCGGACAACTACCGTGACCGTGGTCTGGTGCTGGCTCAAATGGGGCAGCGCAATGATGCCTTGCGCGATTTGCAAACCTATGTGCGCATGGCACAAGCCCCCCATGACTTAAGCTTGATTGAGGCACGGATCGAGTTGCTGCGAGCTGCTCGATAAAGGCGATGGGGTTGCGCGGGTTTATAAAAAAATAGAGCGCATGGCGCTCTATTTTTAATGGTTTCAAAGTGATTTGTATCTGAACTGCTTTAAATGCATGCGCAGACAGCTCTCTTTTTAATTGCTCACACAAGCCTGGATGCTTCCAGCTCTTTCTTGAGGTAAGCATAAAACAGCGGGGCAGCCACCAGGCCTGCAGGGCCAAAGACCGATTCGGCCACAAACATCACGGTCAGCAGCTCCCAGACGGCCATGTGTGTGCGCTGACCCACCACCTTGGCGTTGATGACGTATTCGGCTTTGTGAATCAAGATCAAAAAGCCCAGACACACAGCAGCAGCCACGGGTGAGACGGACAGGCCCACAATGGTCAGCACCACGTTGCAAAACAGATTGCCAACGATAGGGATCAGGCCGGCCACAAAGGTCAGCATGATGAGTGCTGGTGTATAGGGCAGAGCCATGTCCAGCGCAGGCAGGATGAACAGCAAGAAAATGGCGGTGAGCGAGGTGTTGAACAGCGCAATCCAGAACTGCGCGGCCACAATTTGGCGAAATGCTTCGCCCAGCAGCATGACACGGCGCTGCAGTGCCTGCGTCAGCGGTGCGCGCGGAGCAATCCGGGGACGAACGGCTGCCAGCGCACCAATCAGCAGGCCCATGTAGGCATGCAGCAAACCACCCAGCCATGCCTTGCCAGCAGAAGCCAGGCTGCCTGCTTTGGTGGCCAGATAGGTGGCAATGGTTTGCTGAATCTCAGCAGCCCCCTGGGGCAGCATGGTGCCCAGCTCTGCGGGCAGTTTTTGGCGCAGCTCCAGCACGGTGTTGGCCAGGTAGTCCAGCAGCTCTTTGTACTGGTGGGGAATGTCGGTCAGGTAGCCGCGCGAGTGGGTCAGCGCAATAGCCAGCCAGATCAGGGGGGCAATGGACACCAGTGTGGCTGCAGTCACCTGGGCCCAGCGATCCGGCGTGGGGCCCGGAGGGCGGCGATCAATCAGTGACAGTATCGAGGCCAGACCACGCGTCAATAAAAAGCCCAGGCATGCGCAAAGCAGCCCGGGCAGCAGTTTTTGCCACATGACCAGCAGCAGCGTGCAGGCCATGAGCAGGTAGCTGGCGATCATCACACCGCGAGAAGGCGCGGCAGGGGGGGGGCAAACGGTTGAAAGTTGATGCTGATTCCCCATATGTGACGATCTGTAGAAGTGTTTACAAAACTTGGACGGCAGCGCCTTCGCTGCGTTGCGTAATGTTACCGATCGTATAGACCGTTTCACCCAGTTGGCGCAAAGTTGCTGCAGTGGCCTCGGCTTCTTGCGCGTCAACCACCACCACCATGCCAATGCCGTTGTTGAAGGTGCGGTTCATTTCCACATCATCAATGCCGGCGGTTTTTTGCAGCCAGGCAAACAATTCGGTCTGTGGCCAGCTGCCGGCCTTCAGGTCAGCGCCTGTGCCTTCGGGCAGCACACGGGGAATGTTTTCCAGCAAGCCGCCGCCGGTGATGTGGGCCAGTGCCTTGATGGGGTGCTGGGCCAGCGCAGTCAGTACGTTCTTGACGTACAGGCGTGTGGGCTCCATCACGGCTTGCTTGAAGGGCTTGCCATCCAAAGTAGCGGGAACATTGCCTTGGCTTTCAGCGCGTTCAATGCACTTGCGCACCAGCGAGAAGCCGTTGGAGTGCACGCCTGCAGAGGCCAGGCCGAGCACCACGTCGCCAGGCTTGACGTTCTGGCCAGTCAAAATTTTGGACTTTTCCACGGCGCCCACAGCAAAACCTGCCAGGTCGTATTCGCCAGCGGGGTACATGCCGGGCATCTCAGCGGTTTCACCACCGATCAGTGCACAGCCGGACAGCTCGCAGCCCTTGGCAATACCGCCCACTACGGCTGCAGCGGTGTCTACATCCAGCTTGCCGCAGGCAAAGTAGTCCAGGAAGAACAGTGGCTCGGCGCCTTGCACCAGCACATCGTTGACGCTCATGGCAACCAGATCGATGCCCACGGTGTCGTGCATGTTCCACTCAAATGCCAGACGCAGCTTGGTGCCCACACCATCGGTGCCGGAGACCAGAACGGGTTCTTTGTAACGCTTGGGCACTTCAAACAGCGCACCGAAGCCGCCAATGCCTGCCATCACGCCTTCACGCATGGTTTTCTTGGCCAAGGGCTTGATGCGCTCAATCAGTGCGTCGCCCGCGTCGATGTCAACGCCAGCGTCTTTGTAAGAAATGGGGGTAGATTGGGAGGCAGAGGAGCTCATGGGATAGATCTGTGCAGGGATGGTGCCCGGGCGGGTGCAGGGCAGGGGCCGATTCTAAGTCGATACCCAGTGACATGTCCTTCATGCCGCTGTGTCATAGCAGGGCATCGCGGGTTATAAGAACCCGCTTGGCAGCTCTTTGCTAGTGCCAAGAGCAAGCCTGTGTCTGTGGAATTGGCGGAAGCAGACTAAAATAGACCCTTGTACCGCACACTTTTGGTTACTTTTATGTCCCTTGCCACTTGGCTGCAAAGGGTTTCGTTCTTTTTCTTCATGCCCACGTTGCTGCTTTTGACTGCATTTTTTTTGCATTTTCGCTTGCGTAATCGCTGGCAAGACGTATCGACGGCATGCCCTCTATGAAGCAGTTGGCGCTGGATATTGGCTTGCCCACAGGGCCATCCCTTTCGCGCTTTTATGCTGGCCGCAATGCGCCGGTGGTCAGTCATCTGCAAAACTGGGTCAACGATGGCTTTGGTGCCGCCCAGCGCTCGCCCGTACCGACTTACCTTTGGGGGGCTTCAGGCTCGGGCAAAACCCATTTGCTCAAAGCAGTGCGCGAAATGCTGCGTGAGCAAGGTGCCCAGGTGGGCTGGCTGGATGCATCGACCGGTTTTCCACCTGAGTTCGATGAGCGCTGGTCGGCCGTGCTGATGGATGACGTGCACCTGTACACGCCCATGCAGCAAGCCCGTGCCTTTAACTGGTTTGTGAACGCCATCAATCCGCCCAGCGGCTCTCCACGGTGGATTTTGTCGGCCGGAGATACGCCGCCAGCTGCGATGGAGGTGCGTGACGACCTGCGCAGCCGTCTGGGCTGGGGCCATGTGTTCCAACTGCATGTGCCCAATGAGGAAGAGCGCCGAGAGGTGCTGAAGACGGAAGCCGCGGCGCGTGGTGTGACCTTGAGTGCCGATGTGGTGGACTACATGCTCAAACGCTTTTCGCGTGATCTGGCCAGCTTGATGCAGTTGCTGGACATGCTCGACGAATTTGCTTTGCGCAATAAGCGTGCAATCACCATTCCCTTGCTCAAAACCATGCTGGAGACTGAATAAGCATGACGCAGTAGTGCGCCACGCTTGCAGTTTTCGCTCTTATTGAAAGCATTCATGTCTTCTGTCACCCAGATACTGCGGCCTCGCTTGGCACTGTTTGACCTTGACCACACGTTGATTCCCATGGACTCTGACCATGGCTGGGGAGAGTTTTCGATTGCCATTGGCTGGAGTGACCGTGCAGAGTTTGGTCAGCGTAATGACGAGTTTTTTGCGCATTACCAGGCAGGCACATTGAATGTGCACGACTATGTGCGTTTTGCCACCGAAGCGGTGGTGCAGCGGGGTGCTGATGCAGCCAACGCTGCGCACCAGCGTTTCATGCAGGAAGTGATTGGCCCTGCCATCAAGCCCCAAGCCATTGCGCTGGTGCAAAACCATCTGGATGCGGGTGATACCGTGGTGATCACATCGGCCACCAATGAGTTTGTAACCCGCCCGATTGCCCAGGCATTTGGCGTGCAGGAGTTGATTGCCACCGATTTAGAGCGTGATGCCACTGGCTGGTATACGGGTGCGGTCAAAGGCATACCCAATATGCGCGAAGGCAAGGTGGCGCGCATGGATGCCTGGCTGGCACAGCGCGGGCTGAGCTGGGATGAGGTGGAATCCACCTTCTATAGCGACTCCATGAACGACGTGCCTTTGCTGGAGCGGGTCAATCACCCTGTTGCCACCAACCCCGAGCCCCGTTTGCGTGCATTGGCGCAAGAGCGCGGCTGGCGCGTCCTGGATCTGTTTACTGAGAACACATGATTAAGACCATCATTGATAAATTGCTGGGCAAAGAGCCCGCCTCCCGTTCGCGCAAGCCGCGTTTTGGCAAGCGTGAAGAGGTGCCGGCCAGTGTGCACGGCATTGATCTTCAACTGGTGGATCCGCGCGCGATCGATGTCGTGCGCACGCTCAAAGACGAAGGCTATGAGGCCTACGTTGTGGGCGGTGCTGTGCGTGACTTGCTCCTGGGCCTGCGCCCCAAAGACTTTGACGTAGCCACCAATGCCACGCCCGAGCAGGTCAAGCACCTGTTTCGCCGTGCCTTCATCATTGGCAAACGTTTCCGCATCGTGCACGTGGTGTATGGCCGTGGCCGTGAGCATGAGGTCATTGAGGTTTCCACCTTCCGTGCCTTCCTGGACAACAGCCTGGCTGAACAGGTCAGCGGCAATGAGCGCACCAGCAAACTGGCTTTGGCGCACATGAAGCATGCCGTAGATGCCAGTGGCCGTGTGCTGCGCGACAACGTCTGGGGCCCGCAGGACCAGGATGCCACGCGCCGCGACTTCACGGTCAATGCCATGTACTACGACCCGGAAACGCAGGTTGTGGTCGATTTTCACAAGGGCATTCAGGACGCACAAAAACGTGTGCTGCGCATGATTGGTGACCCCACCACGCGTTACCGCGAAGACCCGGTGCGCATCATTCGTGCCGTGCGTTTTGCGGCCAAGCTCAGCCCCCTGGGTTTCAAGATTGAGCCCAAGACAGCCAAGCCTCTGGTGGAGTCAGAGCATTTGCTCAAGGACGTGCCCCAAAGCCGTTTGTTTGACGAAATGCTCAAGCTGCTGCAGACCGGCCATGCGCTGGCCTCGATCGAGCAGCTTAAAAAGCTGGGTCTGGCCAAAGGGATTTACCCCTTGCTGGATGTGGTGGTTGAGCGTGCAGAGCATCCATTTGTCAAAGCGGCGCTGGCCGATACCGACCGCCGCGTGGGCGAGGGCAAGCCGGTAGCTCCCAGCTTCATGCTGGCCTGCGTGCTGTGGCAAGACGTGAAAAATGGCTGGGAGCAGCGGCTGAAAAAAGGCTTTCATGCATTCCCGGCGCTCAACGATGCGATTGACGAAGTCTTTGACCAGCGCATTGGCGATGTCTCTGGCCGCGGCAAGCTGGCGGCCGACATGCGCGAGATCTGGATCATGCAGCCACGCTTTGACAAGCGCACGGGCGCTACGCCCTTTGGCATGGTGCTGCAGGCCCGCTTTCGTGCAGGTTTTGACTTTATGCGCCTGCGTGCAGACGTGGGTGAAGTGGAAGAAGCCCTGGCCGAGTGGTGGCAAGAATTTCAAACCGCAGACGATGCCCGCCGCGAAGATTTGGTAGCCCAGGTGCGCGAAGAGCAGCGACAAAAGCAAAAGGCGACGCAACCTGCTCGCCGTGTACCGCGCAAGGTAGAGGCTGCTGAGTCGCCACTGGATGACATGGCAGCACAAAGCACCAGTGAGCTGGGTGATGCGCCGGCCAAAAAACGCCGCCGTCGCCGCCGTAAACCGGCGGGCAATAGTCAAGCCGCCGCTGCTGACAGCTCACAAGCATGACCGTGCGTGTGTATGTAGGGCTGGGTGCCAACCTGGGCGACCGGGGAGAAGCCTTGCTGCATGCTTTAAAGGGCATGGCCGCTTTGCAAGGTACGCGGTTGCTGTCGGTCTCTTCGCTCTACAGCAGTGCACCCGTGGATGCCACAGGGCCGGATTATTTGAACGCCGTGGCCGCGCTAGACACGGAGCAAGCGCCGCAGGCTTTTTTGCAGGCCTTGCAGATGCTGGAGCAGGCTGCAGGGCGCGAGCGCCCTTATCGCAATGCCCCGCGTACGCTGGATCTGGATATTTTGCTGTGGGGCGATGAACGCATGCATGGCGTGGCGCTGACGGTGCCCCATCCGCGCATGAATGAGCGTGCGTTTGTGCTGCTGCCCCTGCAAGAGCTGGATGCGCGCTTGGTCAGTCAAGAGCAGCTGGCGGCTGTGGCCGACCAGCGCATTATGGTTGCCCAGAATGCGCAGTGGGCAGCCAGTGCCCTTCACAGCTAGGCTGCAGCCTCTGCACTTGCAAAAAAGCGCGGTCCTGGGTAGCCAGGACCGCGCTTTTTTGATGATGTTTTAAAAATAGTAGCTGCTTTCGCTTATGAGTACTAGTTTTCAGTATGTTTTCATATTGAAAACGTTTACCTGTAAGCGCTGATAGCTATTTTTTTATTTAATCTCTGCAATCAATTCAATCTCAACGCAAGCGCCCATGGGGATTTGGGCCACGCCAAAGGCGCTGCGTGCGTGCTTGCCCTGGTCGCCAAACACTTCGGCCAGCAGCTCGGAGCAACCGTTGGTGACCAGATGCTGCTCAGTGAAGGTGGGGGTGGAGTTGACCAGGCTCATCACTTTGACAATGCGCTGTACACGGTTCAAGTCACCACCACAGGCCGCTTGCAGTGTGCCCAGCAAATCCACGGCCACAGCACGCGCAGCTTGCTTGCCTTCTTCGGTAGAAATATTGGCACCCAGCTGGCCTGTCCAGGCTTGGCCGTCTTTGCGGGCAATGTGGCCACTCAAAAACACCAGGTTTCCGGTTTGCACAAAAGGCACGTAGGCGGCAGCAGGGATGGAGACAGGGGGCAAGTTGATCTGGAGGGCTTGGAGTCGGTCGTAAATGTTCATGGTGTTGTTCCTTTCGTCTTGTCTGTCGTAGCGGGTGAACTGTGCAAACTGTGCAATCGGCTTTGCCTGCACAGCGTTGTGCCTGCATGCTTGGCAGTATGCCAAGACATTGCACAGTTTCTACACACCTTCCTGCGACGGGTGTCTGCGGGATGTGCGGTGTGGTGGCTGGCGTGGCGTTACAACTGCAGCAGGCACAGCTTGGGCCCATGTGGCTATATGTAGCTGCGGTGGTTGCGGTTGTGGTGGCGGCGCTGGCGCTGTGGCGCCGGCCGGGCTGGCGCAAAGCTGCAGTGTATGTGCTGCTGGGTGCCGGGCTGGCATGGGGTCTTACGGGCTGGCGTGCCACCGTGTTTCAGGCGCAGCGCATGCCTGCAGCATGGGAGGGGCGCGATGTCCGGGTGAAGGGTGTGATTACGGAGATGCCCCAGCCCGTTGCGCGTGGCGTGCGCTTGCGCTTTCAGGTGGAGCAAGCGTTGTCTTTGCAAGACCCCCCGCAGGCAGTCCCGCTGCCACAGCGCATTGCATTGTCCTGGTATGGCGATACACCGACACAGGGTTTGCGTGCCGGGCAGCGCTGGGAGTGGACGGTGCGCTTGAAAGCCCCGCATGGGGAACGCAACCCTCATGGCATGGATTGGGAGCTGTGGTCATGGAGCCAGGGCATTCAGGCCACGGGCTATGTGCGCCACGGCCCCCGTGACAGCCCCCCCAATTGGTTGAAGCAGACGGGATATGCACAGGTGGCGCAGTGGCGTGGCCATCTGCACCGAGCCATGCAAGCGCCCAAAGATGCATCGCAGCGGCAGCGCGATTCTTTCGGTGTGGTGCAGGCCTTGGTCACGGGGGCGCAGTCCAGCATCAGCCGCAGCGACTGGCAACTGTTTCGAGACACGGGCGTGGCCCACCTGGTGAGCATCAGTGGATTGCACATCACCATGTTTGCCTGGCTGGCGATGGCCGTTGTCAACCTGCTGTGGCGGCGCAGTCCCCGACTGTGCCTGCAATGGCCTGCACCTGTGGCAGCTGCATGGGCGGGGCTGATGCTGGCGGCAGCCTATGCGGTGTTCAGCGGCTGGGGGATTCCGGCTCAGCGAACCATTGGCATGCTGTGCGTGGTGGTGGTGCTGCGCAGCCTGGGGCGCAGCTGGCCATGGCCTTACGTGTGGCTGGGCGTGCTGACCGCTGTGGTGCTGGTCGACCCATGGAGTTTGCTGCAAGCAGGGTTCTGGCTCAGTTTTGTGGCCGTGGGTGTGCTCTTTGCCACGCAGCCTCAAGATCGCAATGTGCCTGATCGGCGCTGGCGGCATGCCGGCATGCGCTTGTTGCGTGAGCAGGCTGTGGTGGGTCTGGCGCTGTCACCGCTGACGCTGCTGCTGTTTGGGCAGATTTCAGTGGTCGCAATGATTGCCAACCTGTGGGCCATTCCGTGGGTGACGCTGGTGGTGACGCCGCTGTCCATGCTGGGGGCTTTTTGGCCACCGCTGTGGACAGCTGCCGCGCACAGCGTGACCGCCATGGTATGGCTGCTGGAGCAGATGGTGACTTGGCCAGTGGCGGTGCTGTACTTTGCCCAGCCCGCGTGGTGGGCGGGATTGGCGGGGCTGCTAGGGTGTCTGTGGCTGGTAATGCCCTGGGGCTGGCGCTGGCGTGCGCTGGGCCTGCCGCTGATCGTGCCGATGCTGTGGTGGCAAAGCGCAGTACCGCCGTGGGGGCACTTTGATCTGCTGGCTCTGGACGTAGGCCAGGGCAGCGCGGTGTTGCTGCGCACGCAGCAGCACAGCTTGCTGTTTGATGCAGGGCCGCAGTGGTCAGCGCAGTCCGATGCCGGTGAGCGCATTGTGGTGCCCGGGCTGCGTGCGCTGGGTGTTGTGCCGACCGCCATGATGGTCAGTCACAAAGACCGTGACCATGCAGGAGGTGCTGCGTCAGTGCAGCAAGCTTTTGTACGCATGCAGTGGATGGGATCCGGCGGCGTGCCGTGCCAGGCAGGGCAGTCCTGGACATGGGATGGGGTCAGGTTTGTGGTGCTGTTTCCTTTTGAAGGCTCCAGTCCAGGCAAGACCACCAAAAGCAACGCCACCAGTTGCGTGCTGCAAGTGCAAAGCCATGCGGGGTCTCGTGCGCTGCTGACGGGCGATATCGAAGCGGCGCAAGAAAGAGCGTTGCTGCGGGCAGGTGCTGACGTTCAGTCCGATGTGCTGCTGGTGCCGCACCATGGCAGCAAAACATCATCGAGCACGAATTTTCTGAACCGGGTGCAGCCCAAGGTGGCCATTGTGCAGTCGGGCTATCGCAACCGGTTTGGGCACCCCGTGGCGGCGGTGGTTCGCCGGTACCAGGAGCGCAATGTCAACTTGGTCAGCACGCCCAGCTGTGGCGCTGCGCACTGGCGCTCCTGGAGCCCAGAATCGGTGCTGTGCGAGCGAGCCATAACCCCGAGGTACTGGTCGCCAGCTGCGCCTGAGTGACCAAGTGCTTTAGCGCTTTAACGCGGTGCTGTGTTGAGTGCCAGTTGGGGTATCCCTGTGGCGTGCCTTGCATGCCGCGCCACTGAACGATGGTGGGATAGTGCGACCATTTCCTGTGTTTTTCAGTCCCCATGCTGCGGAGTTGGCTGCACATTCCACAGACCATCTGCAGGGCGCATGGCACACCATTTGGCGACGAATACAACCTGCTAGATGTGCACAGGTGAGCTGGGCTGGCAACCCTTTACAGGAGCCGCTTGAGTGCGGCCACAGCTCTATAGTGCATTGCCGATAGATTGCCCCTGCCGTGGTGGCTTTCGCTGCGTTAAGCGCAGCTATCATGCTTGGCGATCCATTCAGAAACACTGCATAAGTGCCCATACAGGTTTGCCTGTGGCTGCCTGAAATTGTCTGTTCGAAAAATTCCCGTCTGACCTGTTTGCGGTCAAAGCGTCGTGCCTGGCATCTGGCTTGTGTCTGCGCCGCTGTCCCCTCGAGATTGATGCCATGTCGCGATTGTTTATTGCCCTGTCCCTCAGCCTGTGTTTCACGCACGCTGTTGCTGCCGCCGATCTGGATGCCTTGTTCAATCAGGAGCGCTATGGCGAGTTTTTTCCAAAGGCTCACAGCGCTGCGGCCACAGGAGATGCGCAAGCCTTGTTCCTGCTCGGCAAGGCCTATCACCTTGGGCAAGGTGTAGACAAGAGCGAGGCGCTCGCCAAAAGCTATTACGAAAAAGCACGCGCTGCAGGCTCCGCACGCGCCAGCCACAATCTTGGCGCTGTGCTCATGAGTGAAAAGCGCTCTGTCGAGGCCATTCCTTTGCTGGAAGAGGCGTTGCAGCGTGGTTTGCTGATGCCGACACTGTTCAATCTGGGCAAGGCATACAGCCCTGGCGATAGCGACTATCAGGTGCAGCGCCATGGCGCGGTTGTCAGGGCCGAGCAAGCGGGAGACTACTTTGTCCTGTCTTATGAGCAGGATGCGGACATCACCTCGCTGATGGAAGCCTCGCGCAATTATCTGCAGGCATATTTGGCGCTGCGCAATAACCACTTCAGCGTTCCAGCAGAAGACGCGCGTGAGCGGCTGCGGGGCAAGGCATTGGCAGGGTTGAAGAAGGGCATGGCTCGCGACAACGCGCAGGCATGGAGCAACTATGGCGTCATGCTGCTGGAGGAGCAAGATTTCAGCGGTGCCCGACAGGCTTTGCAGCAAGGTGCGCAGCGCAAGGTGGCTGTGGCGCACTACCATCTGGCGCGCATGGCTGCCAAAGGTTTGGGGCTGCCTGCTGTTGACCGCAGGGCAGAAGCGTATCACTACGAGCAAGCCGCTTTACTGGGGTTGAAGGAGGCTGCCCGGCCAGCCATTAGCCGCCTTGTGGAAGTGCTTCGATACGAGACGGATCTGGCCGCACTCGAAGACGGTGCAGGCAGGCTGCGGGTGTTGCAGGCTGCTGACGGCGATGGCTTGCGGGCTGACTCCGTCTTGTCTCGTCTGGAGTGGGGGCGTTTTCTGCAGAGCCAGCGCAAGCAGGCCAAGGCCTTGCCCGATAAGCCGCTGTACCTGCAAGCCTGTGGCCTGGGTCTGAGCCAGCTGTATGGCGGCACTTACAACCTTGGCTTTAACACTTCGTGGCGATTGCAGGTGCACCGTTCACTGGAAAAACCAGAGCGTCTTCCTATCGAAGGGCAGGTCGATGAAGACGGTTGTGCCACGCTTGTCGAGCCTTTGCCGCAGCGTATTCGAGCAAGCCTGAGTGATGGCGCAGTGCTGGCTCTTGCCTTTCCGAACTTCACCTTGCCACTGGCCTTGAAGGAGGCCGATGACCGCTTGCAGCTCGACATGCAAGCCATAGAGCTGCCGATTCCCAGGTTTTAGTTGGGCGCAGGCTCCTGTGCCCATTGGTGCGGTTTTTTTCACCCAGCGCAGCCGCAGATGACCATTGGTAGGTCAGGCTATTGCAACCGCTGGGGGCAAGGTGTGATGGCGATGCTTTGCCGTGACCACAAGCGCAGTCAACTTGGTCAGCGCGCCCACACCTGTGCCGCTGCGGGAGCCCTGAATCTGTGCTGCACGAGCGCTCCATACCCCCGAGTACTGCTCGCCAGTTGTGCCTTGGTGCGGGGCTGCATTGCTACACTGACCGACACATAAAGTGCAGGAATGGCATCGTTTTCGAGGAGGGCAGGGCTGTCAGGCCTGATTCTTGCTCAATAACAGGCAATCCATTCGCAGGAGGCGTGCAAGCATGCAGAAATTCGACGAAATGTACGCAATGCTGCCCTTTGACGGCAGCGATGTACGGGCCCATTACAAGGCCTATGCCCAATGGCTGGCGCGCCAGCCGCACGCCACCATGCAAGCCCGCATGGCGGAGGCCGAGATGATCTTTCGGCGCGTGGGGATCACCTTTGCCGTCTATGGCGACAAGGACGAAAGTGGCGCGGGTACGGAGCGGCTCATTCCGTTCGATTTGATTCCGCGCATCATCCCCTCGCATGAGTGGCTGCGCATGCAGCAAGGCTTGGTGCAGCGCGTCACGGCCCTCAATCGTTTCATTGGCGACATCTACCACGGGCAGGACATTCTGCGGGCGGGGATTGTTCCGCGTGACCTGATTGATGGCAATGCTCAGTTCCGTCCGCAAATGCAAGGGGTGCAGGTGCCCTGCAACATTTATGCGCACATTGCGGGCATTGACATTGTGCGTGCCCCGAATGCGCTCGGTGAGGGCGAGTATTACGTGCTGGAAGACAACTTGCGCGTGCCTTCCGGCGTGTCTTACATGCTGGAAAACCGCAAGATGATGATGCGGCTCTTTCCGGAGCTTTTCAGCAGCCATGCCGTGGAGCCTGTGGCGCATTACCCCGACTTGCTGCTGGACACTTTGCGCGCCAGTGCGCCACCGGCTGCAGCCAGTGCCTCTGCCACCGTGGTGGTGCTGACGCCTGGCATGTACAACAGTGCGTACTTTGAGCATGCATTTCTGGCCCAGCAAATGGGCGTAGAGCTGGTCGAGGGGCAAGACTTGGTTGTGCGTGACAAGGTCGTCTACATGCGCACAACCCGAGGCCTGCAGCGGGTGGATGTGATCTATCGCCGTGTCGATGACGACTTTCTGGATCCCGACGTGTTCAGGCCCACATCCACACTGGGTTGCTCGGGCTTGATGGATGCCTACTGCGCAGGCAACGTCACCATTTGCAACGCTGTAGGGACAGGCATAGCGGATGACAAGTCGGTCTATCCGTACGTGCCTGACATGATCCGTTTCTATCTGGGCGAAGAGCCCATCCTCAATAACGTACCGACCTGGCTGTGCCGCAAGCCAGATGACCTGAAATATGTGCTGGCTCATCTGCCTGAGCTGGTGGTCAAAGAGGTGCATGGCGCAGGGGGCTACGGGATGTTGATTGGCCCCACCTCTAGCAGCGCTGAAATTGAAGACTTCCGACGTGCCTTGCTGGCCAATCCTGCGGGCTACATTGCACAGCCCACCTTGAGTTTGTCCAGTTGCCCCACCATGGTGGAGGCCGGTGTGGCGCCGCGCCATATTGATCTGCGGCCCTTTGTGCTGAGCAGCAGCCAGCAAGTGCGGATGGTGGCCGGTGGGCTGACGCGCGTTGCCCTGAAAGAGGGCTCTTTGGTGGTCAACTCTTCCCAAGGCGGCGGCACCAAAGACACCTGGGTGATGGGGGCTGGGAGTGTGGATCACGCTGCGCACATCCCGCCAGGCATGGCACAGACCATGCGCCCATGGGCCATGGAACAGTCTTTGAGCGCAGGGCTGTGACATGTTGAGTACAACTGCCGATCACCTGTGCTGGTTGCCTGTCTGCACCGAACGGGCAGACAAGTGCGCCGCACTTGCATCACAACACGGCCAGCCTGCGCAGCAGGCGCGGGGTTTTTTGCCCGGGAGGAGCACATGCTAAGTCGCACCGCTGACCACCTGTTCTGGATGTCCCGTTACACCGAACGGGCAGACAAGTGCGCTGCACTTGCATCACAACACGGCCAGCCTGTGCAGCAGGCGCGGGGTTTTTTGCCCGGGAGGAGCACATGCTAAGTCGCACTGCTGATCACCTGTTCTGGATGTCTCGTTACACCGAACGGGCAGACAAGTGCGCCGCACTTGCATCACAACACGGCCAGCCTGCGCAGCAGGCGTGGGGTTTTTTGCCCGGGAGGAGCACATGCTAAGTCGCACTGCTGATCACCTGTTCTGGATGTCTCGTTACACCGAACGGGCAGAAAACACCGCCCGTATGCTGAACGTGAGCTACGACACCTCCATGCTCCCCATGCGCCCGGAAGATGCCGAGCGAGCGTGGCAAGGGGTGCTGTCCATCAGCGAACTGGTTCCGGCTTACCAGGCCCGATACCGGCAAGTGACACGCGACAACGTCTTGTTCTTCATGGTGGCCGACGAGACCAATCCCACCTCGATCGTCTCGTGTCTGCGTGCTGCGCGTGAAAATGCGCGGGCGGTGCGCGGCACGTTAACGACGGAAGTCTGGGAAACGCAAAACCAGACCTGGCTGGCGCTGCGCAAACAGCTGCAAGACGGTGCTCTGGAAAAAGATCCGGGGCAGTTCTTTGAATGGGTGAAATACCGCTCGCATCTTTCGCGGGGCGTGGTGCTGGGCACCATGCTGCAAGACGAGGCGTTTAACTTTCTGCGCCTTGGCACATTTTTGGAGCGTGCAGACAATACCGCGCGTTTGCTGGATGTGCGCTTTCACGCAATTTCGCGAGACTACTACGGCACAGACCCCAGCCGCAAAGGTGTGCAGCAGTTCGATTTTTATCACTGGAGTGCCTTGCTGCACAGCGTCTCGGCCTTTGAGGTCTATCGCAAGGTCTACCGCGATGTGATTACCCCAGAGCGTGTGGCAGAGCTGCTGGTGCTGCGGGCAGACATGCCGCGCTCTTTGCATGCCTGTCTGCGAGAGGTGGTCTACAACCTGAAAGTTGTGGCGCACGAAGGCGCTCTAGACAGCCAGCGCAGGGCCGGGCGACTGCTGGCAGATTTGCAGTACGGCCAGATTGACGAGATTTTGGAAACGGGTCTGCACGCCTACCTCACGCAGTTTCTGGATCGCGTGAATCAACTCGGTGAGTTCATTGCCAAGGACTATCTGGTGCCCGAGCTTTAGGCTTTAGGCGATGCACATGGCGACGCACATAAAAAAAGAGCCCCAGTGGGCTCTTTTTATTGATGGTCAAACCACTCACGCTCAATGTGCTTCGGCTTCGCCCATTTGCGTTTGCAGGTAGTTCTGCACGCCCACCTTCTCGATCAGGTCCAGCTGTGTCTCGAGGAAATCGATGTGCTCCTCTGTGTCATCCAGAATCTTGAGCAGCAGGTCGCGCGAGACAAAGTCATGGGCTGTCTCTGCCGTGCGGATGCCTGCTTTGATGGTGGCTTGCGCGGCAGTTTCCAGGTTGAGGTCGCACTGCAGTGCTTCTGGCACGTTTTCACCGATTTGCAGCTTGCCCAGATCTTGCAGATTAGGCAGGCCATCGAGCATGAAGATGCGGTCCATCAGAACATCAGCGTGCTTCATCTCGCCGATGGATTCTTTGTATTCAATCTTGGCCAAGGCCTCAAGACCCCAGTGTTTGTACATGCGGTAGTGCATGTAGTACTGGTTGATTGCCGTCAATTCGTTTTTCAGCTGGGCTTGCAGCGCAGCGATGACTTGCGGATCGCCTTTCATGAGGGACTCCTTGTTGTTGTGAGGGGTGAGTGCATTGTCATGCACTCCTACGGCATCACCAAGTGTGGCAAGCAAAACCACGCGCGTGCGTATTGGCTGCGTGTGATGCTGAGTTGCGTTCTCGTTAGAGTTGAATAGTTTTTTATAATCAATAGTATTAAATCAATTGATTGAAATTATTCTGCATAGGCTTTAGACTACACAGTGTTCTCAGCTGTATCACATAAGGAAACAACATGTCCGTTATCAACACCGTTATCAAGCCTTTCCAAGCCTCCGCTTTCAAGGACGGCAAGTTCATCGAAGTGTCCGAAAAGGACGTGCTGGGTAAGTGGGCTGTGTTCTTCTTCTACCCTGCTGACTTCACCTTTGTCTGCCCCACAGAGCTGGGCGACGTGGCTGACCACTACGACCAGTTCCAGAAGCTGGGTGTGGAAATCTACTCGGTGTCCACTGACACACATTTCGTTCACAAGGCCTGGCACGATTCTTCCGAAACCATCGGCAAGATCAAGTACACCATGATTGGCGACCCAAGCGGCGTGATCACGAACAACTTTGAAGTGATGCGCCCCGGTGTCGGCCTGGCTGACCGCGGTACCTTCATTGTGGACCCCGATGGTGTGATCCAAGCCGTGGAAATCACTGCCGAAGGCATTGGCCGCAATGCAGAAGATCTGCTGCGCAAGGTCAAGGCTGCTCAGTACGTGCGCAACCACCCCGGTGAAGTGTGCCCTGCCAAGTGGAACGAAGGCGATGCAACCTTGGCTCCTTCGCTGGACCTGGTCGGCAAGATCTAATCTTTGCCCGGAAAAAGCCCGGGGAGGACCCGGGCTTTTTTTCAACCTCGCTATCGTTGACTATTAAATAAATATTTCATTAGGGATTGACTATTATGCTGGACGCCAACCTCAAAACCCAACTCAAGGCTTACCTCGAACGTCTGCAAAAGCCGCTCGAACTGGTGGCAAGCTTGGATGACAGCAAGGCGGCTGGTGAAGTCAAGTCGCTGCTGGACGATCTGGCCGCGCTCAGCGACAAGATCACAGTGCGCCAGAACAATGATCTGGATGTGCGCAAGCCATCGTTTCTGATTACCAACCCTGGCGTAGATTCCGGTGTGCGTTTTGCGGGTGTGCCTCTGGGACACGAATTCACATCCCTGGTGTTGGCGTTGCTGCACGTGGGTGGACATCCCTCCAAGGAATCTGCAGACCTGCTCGAACAAGTCAAGGCGATTGATACGCCGTTGAACTTTGAGACCTATTACTCGCTGTCTTGCCACAACTGCCCTGACGTGGTGCAGGCGCTGAATCTGATGGCCGCGTTGAACCCGAACATCACGCACACCGCAATTGATGGTGGCCTGTTCCAGCAAGAAGTGACGGACCGTGAAGTCATGGGCGTTCCCACAGTGTTCGTCAACGGCGAGCGCTTTGGCCAAGGCCGCATGGAGCTCGGTGAGATCGTCGCTAAGGTGGACACCGGCGCTGCTGCCCGCGAAGCTGCCAAGATCTCGGCCAAGGACGCGTTTGATGTGCTGGTCGTCGGTGGTGGCCCTGCTGGCGCAGCCGCAGCCATCTACGCGGCTCGCAAGGGCATTCGCACGGGTATTGCAGCCGACCGCATCGGTGGTCAGATGCTCGATACCGTGGACATCGAGAACTTTATTTCGGTCAGCAAGACCGAAGGCCCCAAGCTGTCGGCGGCCATGGAAAACCACATCCGTGACTATGACGTGGACATCATGGGTTTGCAGCGTGCAGCCAAGCTGTTTCCTGCGGCCACCGAAGGCGGTCTGATCGAGGTGCAGACAGAGTCCGGCGCCACACTCAAGGCCAAGACCGTAATCTTGTCCACCGGCGCCCGCTGGCGCAACATGAACGTGCCCGGTGAAGAGCAGTACCGCACCAAGGGCGTGACTTACTGCCCGCACTGTGACGGCCCCCTGTTCAAGGGCAAGGACGTGGCCGTGATCGGTGGCGGTAACTCGGGTGTCGAGGCTGCCATTGATCTGGCTGGCCTGGTCAAGCACGTTACGGTGCTGGAGTTCGCCGCTGAACTCAAGGCCGATGCCGTGCTGCAAAAGAAGCTACGCAGCCTGCCTAACGTGACTGTTATCTTGAATGCCCAGACCACCGAAGTGAACGGTGACGGCAAGAAAGTGACCGGCATCACCTACAAGGACCGCACCACCGACGAGATCAAGCAGATCGCGCTGGAAGGTATCTTTGTGCAGATCGGTCTGCTGCCCAACACCGACTGGCTCAAGGGTACGGTCAACCTCACGCGCTTTGGCGAGATCGAAATCAACGCCCGTGGCGAGACCAATGTACCTGGCGTGTTTGCTGCCGGTGACTGCACCAACGTGCCGTACAAGCAGATCATCATTGCAGCGGGTGCAGGTGCAACGGCAGCACTGTCGGCCTTTGACCATCTGATTCGCCATTGATGGCTAGATCGTGACGTTGGCTTGATGCGCGTGCCTGCCAAGCGCACAGAGCCATTGAAAAAGGACTGCCCAGGCAGTCCTTTTTTTGTGGGCATACATGCAGGTGGGCATTCAACGGGGCTGCGTGCCTGTGCCCAGCAGGGCCTCCAGCCCCAGAGCGATTTCTTCGCCCCAGGCGTAATAGTCATGCCCGCCCGCAAACTCATGAGTGGTGACGGTGTAGCCCTTGGCTTGCAAGACGTTGCGCAAGTGGCGGTTGTTGTCGATGATGCCGGCCTCGCCCTGAACACCGCGCTCCAGCAGACCGTAGGCCAGATGCCAGCGTACGGCTTGGGTGGGGCCGTGCAGCACTTGGCGCATGAACCAGTCACCTTCGGCCCAGCGGTGCGGGACAGGCTCGTTTTTGGGTGCAGTGGGTGCCCACCAGTACGAGCCAGACAGCGAGAGCACATTGCCAAAAGTCTCTGGGTGTGCCCAGCCCAGCCAGCCAGCGGCCAGCCCCCCATAGCTGGAGCCAGCTACTACCACTTGGTGTGCCTGTGTGGCAATCGCGGGCTGCTGCCCGCGCAGCCAGGGCAGCATCTCATGGGCCAGCATGTTGCCAAACGCCGGGGTATGAGGGGGCAGCTCGGTGGCGCGATCCGCACGCTGTGGGTTGCCTACCAGCAGCACGGCCATGGCCGCAAGGCGACCCTGGGCGATCCATGCATCCAGACGCTGGTGAATGCGCACACGCTGTAGATAGGCCTCGCGGTCAAACAGCACCAGCAGTGGCAGGCTGCCTGCGGCGTGGCTGCCACTAGGCAGGTACAGGCTGAGGCTGCGCGTGTTGTCCAGCAGTGCGCTGGTGTAGCGCAGGTGCTGCAACTGGCCCGAGGGTAACTGGGTGACGCTGGCTGGCGTGGTGCTATCTGCAGCCATGTTGCGCAAGGGGCCTGTGGCAGCAATCTTCAGCACCGAGCGTTCGGCATGAACGGCGGCCGCACTGCCTGCGGGCAGCTCCGGCGATCCGGCATGCCAGCGGTGCGGGTTCAGCGGGTCGCGCTGGGCAGACAGTTGCTGGGTCTGTACACGCTGCATGCGGCTGGGGGCCACACTGGCCGCCAGCACGGAGGGCCATTGCACGGGGTCAACCACCAACTGGTAGGCGGCCTGCAAGCCGCGTGGCAGCGGCAGGCTCAGATGCCAGATGTCTGTATCTGCCAGGCGCTGGAATGTGAAAGGCTCTGCGGAGCGCATGGCCCATTCCAGTCGCACATGGTGGGGCTGGTCTTGCGTGCCCGCAGGCGCACGCCACAGAAAGGTGACCAGGGCTTCTCGGGGTTGATGGGGCAGTGGCTCCAGCAGGGGGGTGCCTTGGGTGAGGGTGGCAGACCAGAACTCTTGGATCAAAGCAAGCTTTTGTGCAGGTGTTGCCTGCGCAAGCTGCACCTGCAGATGCAGCAAAGCAGGGCTTTGCACAGCTGCTGGCAAGGCTGCCGCAGGGGCCGCATCAGCGAGCGCCGGGCCGCTGGTTTTGAGCTGCCAGGTGGGCTGCACGTCGGTCTGCGTAAAGAATGGGTTGTGTGCCTCTAGTCGATAGCGGCCAGTGGTGGGGGTCACCCAGCCTATATCTTGTGTGCCGTTGTGAACGGCAGGCCAGTGGCGCAGCAGCCGGCCATCTGGATCGGTGAGGCGCACGGTATGCGCATGGGTGCCGCTGTCCAGCGTCCACAGCAGCACCTGCCCGGCCTGGGCCTGTACTTCCAGGGCGTGACCTGCCAGCACCTGGCTGCATGAAGGCCAGCGCGTATCTGGTTTATCGGGCAGCAGGCTGCACTGGGCAGTGGAGCTGCTGGCCCAGGCTGCGGCCATGCCCACCAGCAGTGTGCAGGTGGCCAGTAGCCTGAAAAATGAAAGACAGAATTGGTTCAGCATGGTGGGTGGCATGGATGAAAAAAGCCCCGTACGGCATACGTACGGGCTGGCTGTGGGCTGCTCCATCAGAACCTGGCGTTTAACGACACGTAGATGCGACGGCCTTCTTCGCTGTAGTCACTGGCGTTGATGCGGTCAAACGTGCGGTCGGCCACGTTCAGTACACCGCCGCGCAAGGTGGTGCGTGGGCTGACTTGCCAGGTGGCGCTCAGATCCACCAGACCGTAACCTGGCTTGTACACGGTATTGGCTGCATTGAGGGGCTGCTCGCTTTGCATGCGCCAGGTGGCTCCCAGATTCCACTGCGCATTGACTCGCCAGTCGGCGTCCACATTCAGGTTGTGGCGTGAGCGGTTAACCAGCAGGGTGTGTACGGCTTTGCTCGTGTTCTTGGCTGACAGGTAGGTGTAGGTGGTCTTGAACTCCACATCGCGCAAGGCCTGCCATTTCCAGCTGCCTTCCAGACCGCGTGTGCGGGCGCTGTTGATGTTCTGGTAGCTGAAGATGGGGCGGCCATCGGGCAGAAAACCGACAAAGTTGTCGTAGCCAGGAGCCAGCGTGACATCGCGCGTGCGGCTTTCAATGTCGATCATGTTCTTGAGCTTGGTGTCAAACACCGTGGCGCTGGCACTGTGCACGCCCTGCGTGTACTGAATGCCCAGCTCCTTGCTGATTGCGGTCTCGGGCTTGAGGTCGCGGCTGCCGATGATGTAGCAGCCTGTAGTGGCGCTGCCGCAGGAGACCGATCCCCAGTTGGGGCTGTTTTGCACCAGCGTCGGGGTGCGAAAGGCGCGCGAGAGTCCGCCCTTGAAGGTCCAGGCATCGTTGAGATGAAAGACGCCATAGGCACGTGGACTGTGGTGGCCGCCAAAGTTTTCGTGGTGGTCAAAACGGTTTCCCAGCGTGATGGCAAAGCGGTCGGTCAAACGGATTTCGTCTTCCACAAACACCGCGTACTGCTTGACCGATGTAGTGGGCGAGCTCTGTGTGGTGGGCACGCCGGGCAGGCCTTTGAGGTTGGCGGGGTCCCACAGACGCTCTTTGCGGGCATCAAAGCCCACGGTCAAGAACTGGTTGCCCCAGCTCACGGGAAAGCTGGCCTTGCCGTTGACGCCGAAGGTGTTGGACTTGTTGGGGTTGGTCTGTGTATCGATCATGCCTTTGAGGTTGCGGATCTCATCGGTCGAGACTGTCAGCTCGGTGACCAGTGCATTCCAATTGCCCTTGTGGCGCAGGGCGAAGGCATCGCGCTCCATGGTGTACATGCCTTGTGTCTTGTTGCTGACATCGGCATCCAGTGTGAGGCTCTGGCGTGCATCAGGGCGCCATGCCAGCTGGCCGCCCGCATGGCGGTTGAGCGTGCGGGCAAATAGCGGGTAACCCGCGTTGAATGTGCTTTGAGCCTTGCTGTCTGAGCGGTGGTCGTAGTTGCCATACAGCTTGATGCCCAGCGTATCGCTGATCAGCGGCCCATTCATGGAAAAGCCCAGCTTCTGGCTGTCCGCCAGATCACGGTCTTGCTGCAGGACGGTCTCGGCGGTGATCGAGCCCTTCCACGTTTTGCCAATGGGTTTTGTGATGATGTTCACCACGCCCCCAATGGCATCTGCGCCGTACAGCGAAGACATGGGGCCGCGCACCACTTCTACGCGCTCAATATCGTCCAGAGGCACCCAGCCGCTGTCATAGGCGGTACCGCCACGGAACATGGAGGTGCTGGAGTTAACGCGCTTGCCATCGATCAGCATCAGTGTGTAGGCCTGATCGAACCCCCGCATCTGAATGGTGGGCGTGCCATTGGCACTGCGGTTGAGCGTCACGCCTTCCACACCAGCCAGTAGCTGCGCCAGCTCGTGCGCGGGGCGCTGGCGCAGCTCTTGCTGTGTGATGACCGAAATGCTGGCGGGCGCATCTTTGATGTCCTGCTCGCTGCCGCTGGCAGTGACCACGACGGTTGCCAGGTTCGTCTCAGGGCTTGCCTGCTGGGCTTGGGCGTGAAGGGCAAATGCACAAAGGCAGGCCAGCGACAAAGGGCGCATGGTGAACGGCATGGTGGTCAAGGCTCCGGCGGAGATGTGATTAAATGAGAATTAATTTTATTTAGATGTGTGTTTTTCCTCTGCCTCTGGCCACTTCTGATGTCTGAATTTCATTCAAAAAACGCTGTTTTTCACTCACAACCTGGCGCTGTCTTGCACGTTCCAGACATTGAGCAGTCATTGCTGCCCATGGGCGAGGAATACATCGTGGGGGACCTTGGGGTGACGGCTGCCACCGATGTGCTGCAAGGCAGCATGCAGGTGCTGTCAGTGCAGGAGGGCATGGTTCTGTACCGCACGGCGGTGCGCGATCTGTGCACCATGCGCACGTCCAATCTGCTGTATCCGGGGATCAAGATCGTGCTGGTGCTGGAAGGGGAGACGCAGCTGTCGTATGGCGCTTTGCGCCTGCACCTGCGCGCCCGTGAGGCAGGCCATTGCGCCGCCATGGTGGCGCTGGCACGTACCGACCGGTTCATGCGGCAGTGGCGCATTGGGCGGCATGAACGCAAGCTGGTGCTGACACTCACCCCGCAGTGGCTGGCCCAGACCGGTGTGCTGCACGGGCGGGTGGCAGAGTTCATGGCACAGCACCTGGCAGTGGCGCCGTGGCAGCCTTCTGCCCGTGCGCTGGTGCTGGCCGACCAGTTGCACCGTGGGTGCCCGCTGCCAGATCACCTGCACGCTTTATGGAACCAGAGCCGGTGCATGCAAATCGTGCTGGAAGCCCTGGCCAGCGTAGAGATTGGCAGCACGCAAGAAGGGGCTGCGCCGCTGCCGCGCACCGGGGTGCGTCAGCACGTACGGCTGGCGGCGCTGAGAGACTGGTTGATGACCCCGGCGGCAGATGGCATGGATGTGGCCGCCATTGCCCGGCACGCCGGTATGAGCGTGGCGCATCTGCAGCGTCATTTCCCAACGGTAGCTGGCCAGAGCCTGGGGCGTTTTCTGCGTGTGCAGCGCCTGCTGCGTGCGCGCGCTGCGCTGGAGCAGGGGCGTGCCACCGTGACACAGGCGGCGGGCATGGCGGGTTACCGCAGCAGTACCCATTTTTCAGCAGCATTTCGGGATCACTTTGGCATGCTGCCCTCCAGCCTCAAGCTGCTGGCGCATTAAGAGCCGCGAACACCGCCTGGCAAATCTTTGAGTTGTGTTAAAGGCGAGGCGCAAAGCCTCAGAAGTACAGAAGTAAAGACGTGCGACAAGGTCAGGCCACAACGATCCAGAGGGTGGGGGCAGTGGGTCTAACTGGGCAGCGGCTTGCATGGCCCTGAACGGGGCTGGCTCCATCGATGTGCCTGCGCCATGCAAAAAGCCCCGCATGCGGGGCTTTGGTTTTCGGCTAAATAGCGCTTGCTTAGTCCATGGTCAGCTTTTGCTTGTCCACAACTTCCTTGTAGGCGGTGTATTCAGCCTTGATTTCCTGCGCAAATTTTTCAGGGGTGTCCGCCACGATCAGCGAGCCGGTATCTTCAATGCGCTTGCGAATTGCTGGGTCTTGCAGCACTTTGTGCACGGCCTTGTTGATCTTGTCCACAACGTCCTTGGGCGTGCCCTTGGGGCCAACGATGCCGTAGTAGGCCATGCGATTGACGCCGGGGGCACCTACTTCAGCCAGAGTGGGTACGTTGGGCAAGACAGCCAGACGCTGGGGTGCAGCCACCACCAGCGGTGTCAGGCGCTTGCTTTGTATAAAGGGCAGAGCGGATGGGAAGTTGTCAAAAATCAGCGGAATTTGGCCAGCAACCGCGTCGTTCAATGCAGGGCCCGAACCACGGTAGGGAACGTGCTGCATCTGTGTGCCGGTTGCCAGCATGAACATTTCCATCATCAGGTGACCGATGGAGCCTGTGCCCGGTGAACCAAACGAATGCACGCCGGGGTTCTTTTTGACTTCTGCCAGGAACGACTTGTAGTCCTGACCCACAAATTTGGGGTTGGCTGCAATGATGTTGGGCGTGGCGGCAATGTTCACAATCGGCGCAAAGTCCGTGAACACGTTGTAGGGAATCTTGGGGTTGATGGCCGGGTTGGTGGCCGTGGTGGAAACGGTAGCCAGACCCAGGCTGTAGCCATCGGCAGGAGCACGGGCGGTTTCAGCAGCACCAATTGCACCGCCACCACCACCCTTGTTTTCGACGATCACGGGCTGACCCAGTTCGCGGCCCAGCGGGTCAGCGACAACGCGGGCAATCAGGTCGGTGGTGCCACCAGCGGCAAAAGGCACCAGCAGCTTGATGGGCTTGTTGGGGTAGTTGGACTGGGCGTGGGCGGCACCCAGGGTGCTCAGGGCGGCCAAGGCCAAAAGAGTGCGACGCAACATGTATTTATTTCCTCGTTGTTGTTGTCAATGTGACGCACATCGTAAAAGGCGGCTTGGTGCGCACGGTCGTGCTTTTTCTGGGTGATAACCCTTGATGAAGGGTAAATGCTGATGCTTATTTTTGTAATTTACGGGCGCATAAATCCCTGGCTTGAATGCACCATGTCGTGATCGCTGGCTGTGAAAAAATGGGGCTGGGAGCGCAAGCCAAACGCCACCCAGCCTCGGCGTGGTTACAGCACGTGTGCGGTCCTCAGTGCATGCACTTCGTCTTCGCTCAATCCCAGCTCCTGCAGTACCTCTTGTGTGTGCTGGCCCAGGGTGGGAGGTGCGCTGCGGTAGCTCACGGGAGTGGCTGACAGGCGCATCGGACTGGCTACGGTGGCCACCTGGGCAATGTCATTGCCTGTCTGGCATGGCAAGGTCATGTGAATGCCGCGTGCCTGCACCTGAGGGTCATCAAAAGCCTGCGCCACGGTGTTGATGGGGCCACAGGGCACGGCCTTGTCTTGCAGCAGCGCAATCCATTCGGCAGTGGAGCGTGTCTGCATCAGCGGTTGCAGCCATTCCAGCAGCGCTGCGCGGTGCTGTACACGGCCGGTGTTGGTGGTAAAACGAGCGTCCTGGGCTTGTGCGGGCTGGTGTACGGCAGCGCAAAAGCGTGCAAATTGCCCATCGTTGCCAATAGCCAGCAGCACATTGCCATCGCTGGTTCTGAAGTCCTGGTAAGGCGCAAGGCTGGGGTGTGTGTTGCCAGCGCGCTCCGGAGTCTGGCCAGTGGCCAGAAAACCAGCCGCCTGGTTGGCCAGCACGGCCATGCCCACATCCAGCAGCGCCATGTCGATGTACTGGCCTGTGCCTGAGCCATTGCGCGAGCTGTCTCGGGCGTTGATTGCAGCCAAGATGGCATTGCTGGCGTACAGACCGGTGAACACATCGATCACAGCCACGCCGACTTTGAGCGGGCCACCGCCGGGCTGTGCATCGGCATGGCCGGTGATGCTCATCAGTCCGCACATGGCCTGCACCATCAAATCGTAGCCGGCGCGTTCGGCATAAGGCCCGTCTTGACCAAAGCCGGTGATGGAGCAGTAGATCAGCTTGGGGTTCAGTGTTTTGAGGCTGTCGTAATCCAGCCCGTACTGCGCAAGGCCGCCCACTTTGAAGTTCTCTACCAGCACATCGGCCTCGGCTGCCATACGGCGCAGCAGTGCCTGCCCTTCGGGATGGGCCATGTCGATGGTGATGGAGCGCTTGTTGCGGTTGCAGGCGGTGAAGTAGCTGGCCTGGCGCGTGTCGTTGCCGTCGTCGTCCTTTAAAAAGGGCGGGCCCCAGTGGCGCGTATCGTCTCCAGCTACGGGGCGCTCTACCTTGATCACGTCTGCACCCAAATCGGCCAGCATTTGCGTGGCCCACGGGCCAGCCAGCACGCGCGATAAATCCAGAACCTTGATGCCCGACAGCGCGCCGGGCGTAGATGCAGTGCTTGGCATGTGCAACTCCTGCCATTCAAGGCGAGGAAAAGAAAAAAAGAGCAGCTAGCGCATATGTATGAAGCGTTTCAGATACTTTTATATCTGAAAGCAAGCAATAACAGGCGCTAGTAGCTCATAAATAAATAATACTGTGGCGGCAACTTGCAAAACACGCCGCAGGTTGAGCGGGGCGTTTCAGCTTAGGCGGAGACCGCAAAGGTTGCAGCCCAGCAGTGAAGATCGCGGCGGAAAAGAGGCGTCACCCACGCAGGCAGTAGCAGCGCTACGACCAGCGGGTGCAACGACGTATTCCGGTGCGATCTTTGCTGCGCGCTTAGTTAGCAAAAGCGGCGATGCCGGTCTGTGCGCGGCCCAGGATCAGCGCATGCACATCGTGCGTGCCTTCGTAGGTGTTCACCACTTCCAGGTTCACCAGATGGCGTGCTACGCCGAACTCGTCGCTGATGCCGTTGCCGCCCATCATGTCGCGTGCCAGGCGGGCCACGTCCAGCGCCTTGCCGCAGTTGTTGCGTTTGATCAGCGAGGTGATTTCCACCACGTTCTGGTGCTCATCCTTCATGCGGCCTACGCGCAGGGCAGCTTGCAGTCCCAGCGTGATTTCAGTCTGCATGTCGGCCAGTTTTTTCTGAATCAGCTGGTTGGCAGCCAGAGGGCGACCAAACTGCTTGCGGTCCAGCGTGTACTGGCGCGAGGTGTGCCAGCAGAACTCGGCCGCACCCATGGCACCCCAGGCAATGCCAAAGCGTGCGCTGTTCAGGCAGGTGAACGGGCCTTTGAGGCCGCGCACTTCGGGGAATGCGTTTTCTTCGGGTACAAACACATCGTCCATCACGATTTCGCCGGTGATCGAGGCGCGCAGGCCCACCTTGCCGTGGATGGCAGGTGCGCTCAGGCCCTTCATGCCCTTGTCCAGAATAAAGCCACGAATCTGGCCGACGTTGCCGCCTTCAGACACTTCCTTGGCCCAGACCACAAACACGTCTGCGACGGGGCTGTTAGTGATCCACATCTTGCTGCCCTTGAGCTTGTAGCCGCCGTCCACCTTGTAGGCACGGGTGGCCATGGAGCCGGGGTCGGAGCCGTGGTCAGGTTCGGTCAGGCCAAAGCAGCCGATGAATTCACCCGAGGCCAGCTTGGGCAGGTATTTTTGCTTTTGCGCTTCGGTACCAAATTCGTTGATGGGCACCATCACCAGTGACGACTGCACCGAAGCCATGGAGCGATAGCCCGAATCCACACGCTCTACTTCACGGGCCACCAGACCGTAGCTCACATAGTTCAGGCCTGCGCCACCGTATTCGGTCGGAATGGTGGGGCCCAGCAGGCCCAGCTCGCCCATCTCGCGGAAGATGGTGATGTCGGTCTTTTCATGGCGGAACATGTCCTGCACGCGGGGCATGAGCTTGCCTTGGCAGTACTCATAGGCCGCGTCGCGGATCATGCGCTCGTCTTCTGTCAGTTGCTGGTCGAGTTGGAAGGGGTCGTTCCACTGAAAGTTGCTGGCCATGTTGTGCTCCTTGAATGCTCAGTTGTAGGGGGCGCTGGCATGTGACGCTGCGATGTGACTACGCGCATGCCTTGTGCGTTATGGAGTTCATCGTACGAAGGTGGCAGTGCCCAGGCAAACCATTTGTTTGCATCCAGATATGAGCTTTTTGCATCTCTTGCTTGAGAAAATAGCTGTTTTGCGGCAGCATTGCCTCTGTCCCTCGTTTTTGCTTGGCACCCTGATATGCGCCGTTCCATTCCTTCTACCCAGGCGCTGGCCTGTTTTGAGGCCGCTGCCCGCCACGAAAGCTACACGCGTGCAGCGCAAGAGCTGGCGCTGACACAGGGGGCTGTGTCGCGCCAGGTGATTGCGCTGGAAGAGTTTGTCGGGGTGGAGCTGTTTCGCCGCACCCGCCATGGCGTGGCGCTGACGCCAGCGGGCGATGCCTATGCGCGCAAGGTCCGCAGCTGGTTGCTGGGTGTGGAGCGTGACACGCTGGATTTGATGGCCCATCAGGGCACGGGCGGCACCATCAAACTGGCAGCCGTGCCCACATTTGCCACACGCTGGCTGATGCCGCGCCTGCCGCTGCTGGCCAAAACCCAGCCTGATATCACCGTGCACATCGACACGCAAACACGCCCTTTTTTGTTTGCCGATACGGGCTTTGATGCCGCGCTGTATGCAGGCACCCCCGAGCAAGTGCGCAACTGGCCAGGAATTGAAGCCATGCACCTGATGGATGAAGATGTGGTGCCCGTGTGCAGCCCTCTCTTGCTGGACCGCGCCACGCAGCGGGCACCGGGGCGGGCATGGCAGCCGCTGCAGCCACAGGCGCTGGCAGATTTACCTTTGTTGCAGCAAAGTACGCGCCCTCAAGGCTGGGCGCAGTGGTTCCAGTCGGTAGGGGTGGATGCCCCACGGGCCATGGATGGCCCTCGCTATGAGCTGTTTTCGATGCTGGCTGTGGCGGCCACGCATGGCATGGGGGTGGCGCTGATCCCGCCAATGCTGATTGAAGCCGAGCTGGCGCGTGGCGAGCTGGTGGTGGCCAGTGCCCAGCCTTTGCGCGGTGAGCGCAGCTATTACTTCATCACCCCCGCGCAGCAGGCACCATCGAATGTGCTGCAGGCTTTTTCAAGCTGGCTCCAAGCGATGGCGCAGCAGTGCGCTGAGGCTCAAAGCCGCTGAAAAACGGCTACGCTCAGGGGCATCAGCAGTGCCGTCAGCACACCGTTCAAGCCCATGGCCAATGCAGCAAATGCCCCGGCTGTGGGATTGATCTGAATGGCGCGTGCCGTGCCAATGGCGTGGGACGTCAGTCCTTGTGCAAAACCCTCGACAGCGGGGTCTTTGCTGCCGATCAGGCGCAGCAGCAGGGGGGCCATCATGCAGCCGCTGATGCCAGTGACAGCGACGGCGACAGCGGCCAGCGATGGCAGGCCGCCAAAGCGCTCAGACATGGGCAGTGCAATCGGGATGGTGGCTGACTTGGGGGCCAGCGAGATGATGGTCTCCCAGCTGCCGCCCAGCGCCCAGGCAATGCCCATGGCCGAGAACAGGGCCACCACGCAGCCAATGCTCAGAGCGACACATATGGGGCGCCACAGCGCATAAATGCGCGCGCGCTGTGCATACAGCGGGATGGCCAGCGCCACGGTGGCAGGGCCAATCAAAATGCTGAGCCACTCAACGCCTTGCTTGTAAGTGGCGTAAGGGGTATCCGTGGCCAGCAACACGCAGACGATGATGATGACCGAGGGGAAAACGGGAATCAGCATCGGGTGGCATTTGTAGCGCTTGTACAGCGCCATGGTTGCCAGGTACACGGCCATGGTCAGCACCAGCCAGGGCAGGTGGGTGACAGAGAGGCTGGCAAGCAGGTTGTCCCACTGGTTCATGGTGCCTCCTGCTGTGGTTTTTCTCGGGCCAGCATCCACTTGAAGGTGAAGGCAGTCACTAAAAAGGTGATCGCTGCGCCTGCAATGCCCGCCACCAGAAACGGCTTCCATTCGTTGGCAATGCGGTCAAAGTGCAGCATGACGCCTGCAATCGTCGGGATGAACAGCAGCATCATGTTTTGCAGCAGCATCTGCGAGGTTTGCTCCAGGGCCTGCGGCAGGCGTCCGTAGATCAGCAAGCCGATGAGCAGCAGCAAGGCACCCAGCAAGGCACCAGGGAAGGGGAGTTGAAAAAACTGAACCATGGCCTCACCCACCAGTTGAAAGGTGAACAAGGCCGCTAACGCATACAACATGGCAAGCATCCATCAAAACAATGGATGCGAAGTCTAGGGGGTCTGCCAGCTTTGGCAATGCCTGTTTTGCTGCATAAGTGACTGTGCGTGTTTTTTGCTGCTGATGCTTATCAATTAAGCGCAGGCAGCTATGCTTTTCTAAGATTTGCCTGCTTTCTAGGCAGGGTAAGGTGAAGCCAGGAAAAACAATGGCTTAGAGGTTGTTGTCCCTGCAGATGATCGAGTTGTCCACAGGCTTGTTCAGTGGTTTCGTGGAAAATCTAGGGTTTGTACTTACTTCGTGCGCCGAACGTGCTGCAGGTGCTCCACGATGGAGGCTGTCACCACGCCCCAGACCTGAAGTTCTTGCAGGCCTTGCAAAACGATGGGCGAGAAGGCGGCGTTGGCAGCGTGCAATTCGCTGCGGCCATGGCGCAGGAACAGCCGCTTGACCGTGAATTCGCCATCCACCACGGCCACCACAATATGCCCGTGCTGCGGTGCAATGGCCCGGTCGACCACGATCATGCAGCCGTCCAGGATGCCCGCATCTTGCATGCTGTCGCCACTGACGCGCATGGTGAAGGTGGCGGCAGGGTGCTGTGTGATGTGCGCCATCACATCAAAAACCTGCAGGGGAAAATCTTCTGCAGGGCTGGGAAAGCCGCAGCGTACCTGCGCACCAATCAAGGGCAGCGGCGCTGGTGCCAGTGCGCAGGGCACGGGGTGGCTGGCGTGGTCAGGGCGTGTGTGATTCATGGCAGTCAAGCCTGTGCAACTGGTAAATCTTCATAGCGCATGGTGTACAGCGGGCTGCGCATGGCTTGCTTCATGCGCCAGCCAGTGCTGTCCTGGCCGGGCAGGCCGCAACTGGCCAGGTGAATGGTTTGCTTGCCGTAGCGCGCATTGATGGCATCTACGGCCTGCATCAAATGCGTGGAGGTGCTTGGGATGTCAGCGTCGGCAAACAAATCGCTGGTTCTTGGCTGATGGGAGGGCTGCAAGCCCAGCAAGATGACACCCGCTTTGCTCAGTGGGTGCCCGGCTTGAAAAAAACTGCGCGCTGCGTGGGTCGCTGCCTGAACCAGGCTGCGTGCATCGTTGCTTGGCTGGCGCAGCGGCACCGTCATGGCTCCGTGCCAAGGCAAACCTTGGCGAAAGGGTGAGGTGTAGGCAAACACATGTACCTGCGCTGCAAGGACACCCGCAACACGGGCTTTTTCTGCCGCACGAGATGCAAATTCACTGACGGCTTCCAATAAAGGGGGCAGCGTATGTACGGCCTGCCCAAAACTGCGCGTGCATGCTATTTGCTGTTTGGCTGCAGGCGCGTTATCCAGTGTCAAGCAACTGATGCCTTGCAGCTCGCGCGCGGTGCGCTCCAGTACCACGCCACCCATGCTGCGTGCCAGCGCTGAGGGGAGTTGTGCCAAATCGTATGCGGTGGTGCACCCTGCCTTTGCCAGCTGCGGGCCCATGCGCCGGCCAATTCCCCAGATGGCGGCCACGGGAGTGTGTTGCAGCAGGGCGATTTGCTGGGAGGGCGATATTTCCTGCCAGTTGCACACCTGGGCCCAGGCTGGTGAATAGCCACCTTGCCGGCGTTCTGCCTCTTTGGCGATGTGGTTGCAAAGTTTGGCCAGGGTTTTGGTTGGCGCAATGCCTATGCAGCAGGGAATGCTCAGGCACCGCTCTATCCGCTGGCGAATGGCGCGTGCCCGTGTGGTGAGCTGGGCGATGCCTTCTAGTCCGCCAATGAAGCATTCGTCAATGGAGTAAATTTCTTGACTGGGCCCGAGCGCAGAGGCCAGACGCATCATGCGTGCGCTCATATCGCCATACAAGGAAAAATTGGCCGACAGGGCTGTGATGCTGTGTGCAGCCAGCTGTTCTTGCAGCTGGTAATAAGGCTGGCCCATCTTGACGTGGACCTTGGCCTCATTGCTGCGAGAGATGACGCAGCCATCGTTGTTGGACAGCACAACCACGCCGCGCTGCGCCAAGCGCGGGTTGAAAGCGCGCTCGCAAGAAACGTAGAAGTTATTGCCATCAATCAGTGCGAACATGGGTTAACTGTATATCCATACAGTTAACTTCGCCATGAAGCCATACAAATGGCTGCGCTTGGAAGGTGGTCTGACCCCGGTTGCAGGCGCTTGTGATGGGGCAGATATGGGCTGAAGACGGGTTTTTTCAGCCTTCAGATATCCACTTTGAGAGAGTGGATAGAAATTTTTTTGCGAAAGACAAAAACAAAAAAGGCCAACGTGAGTTGACCTTTTTTGTTTGAAGCCTAAGCTTGATTGGTTGCGAGGGCTGGATTTGAACCAACGACCTTTGGGTTATGAGCCCAACGAGCTACCAGACTGCTCCACCTCGCGATAATTCTGGATATGCCTTGATGACAACGCTAAACACCATTAAGGTATGGTGCCCGAGGCCGGAATCGAACCGGCACGCCTTGCGGCGGCGGATTTTGAGTCCGCTGCGTCTACCAATTCCACCACCCGGGCGTCATCAGTGCATGAACGGAATTATGGCACATTTATGGAATGAAAAAAGAATATTCTTCAATTGAAGCGGCAATTGGTTCAACTCCCTTGGTCGCGCTGCAGCGTATTGATGCGCTAGCGAATACAGAGCGCGGCAATGTGTTGCTGGGTAAGCTGGAAGGCAACAACCCAGCTGGCTCGGTGAAGGATCGTCCCGCGTTGTCGATGATTCAGCGCGCACAAGAGCGCGGTGAAATCAAGCCTGGCGATACCCTGATTGAAGCGACGTCTGGCAATACCGGCATTGCACTGGCCATGGCTGCGGCCATCAAGGGCTACCGCATGGTGCTGATCATGCCGGAGGACCTGTCTATTGAGCGCGCGCAGACCATGAAGGCCTATGGCGCAGAACTTATTTTGACCCCCAAGAGCGGCGGTATGGAATATGCGCGTGATCTGGCAGAGCAAATGGTGGCGCAGGGCAAGGGCGTAGTGCTGGACCAGTTTGCCAACGAAGACAATCCGCGTGCGCACTATGAAACCACAGGCCCTGAAATCTGGGAGCAAACGGGCGGTGAGATCACGCACTTTGTGAGCGCCATGGGAACAACGGGCACGATCACGGGTGTGGCCAAGTACCTGAAGGAAAAGAACCCCAATATTCAGATCATTGGTGCGCAGCCTTCTGAAGGTTCGCGCATTCCGGGTATTCGCAAGTGGCCTGAGGAGTACTTGCCCAAGATTTACGACGCCAGTCTGGTCGATGAGCTGGTGTATGTCAGCCAGGACGATGCCGAAGACATGTGCCGTCGCATGGCGCGTGAGGAGGGTATTTTTGCGGGCATCTCGGCCGCGGGTGCTTGCTGGGTCGCGCAGGAGATTGCCAAGCGCGAGCACAATGCCACTATCGTATTCATTGTGTGTGACCGTGGTGATCGCTATTTGTCTACGGGCGTGTTTCCTGCCTGAGCGGGCGTTTCATGCCTGAAAGGTCGCACCGGTTGCGGCCTTTTTTTTGCCCTTTTCTTTGTGAGAAAGCTTGCTCTATGAGCCATGAGATGCGTTTTTGCCCCAATTGCGCCACACCGTTGCAGTGGATTGCCTCGCAAGAAGACAGCGGGATGAAAGATCGCCTGCGCTGCGTGGCCTGTCACTGGACGCACTGGGGCAACCCTACACCGGTGCTGGCAGCCGTGGTGGAAAACGACCGGGGCGAGGTATTGCTGGCGCGCAATGCGATGTGGCAGGAGGGGGTGTTCGGTCTGATTACCGGTTTTATGGAAGCCGGTGAATCCCCGGAGCAAGGTATTTGCCGCGAGGTGATGGAAGAAACCAGTTTGCGCGTGAAAGCACTGCGTATCTTGGGGTCGTGGGAATTTCTGCGCATGAATCAGGTACTGGTGGCCTACCACGTGCGTGTGGATGGGGATGTGAAACTTTCGCCTGAGCTGCTGGAGTACCAGTGGAAGACGCCACAAGAGGCCCGCTGCTGGCCTTCGGGCACCGGTTATGCCCTGGCACACTGGGTGCGCAGCAAGGGCGTGGAGCCACAGTTTGGCGCCTTCAGGCCAGGGCAGTCGCCAGAGCCAGACCCGGTCAAGTGGCCGCCCAGGCCGTGGGCAGAAGATGCCCGGTTTGTTCTGCCACCACTGTTTTGAATGCCAGATGTGATCTGGGCTTTGCGTGCAAAGCTACTGCGGCAGCTGCAGCGGGTGCCTACAATGTGCGTCAGTTATAGGAAGCATTGCCATGAATATCTACCGAGAAATTGACACGCGCGGTTTGAACTGCCCCCTGCCTATCTTGAAGGCCAAGAAGGCATTGGCAGACATGGTCAGCGGGCAGTTGCTCAAAGTGGTGGCCACCGATACCGGCTCACTGCGCGACTTTCAAGCGTTTGCCAAGCAAACGGGTAATGAGCTGGTGGAGCAAAGTACGGTAGGTGCCGAGTACATCCATATCCTGCGTCGCCGTTAAAACAATAGCTGCTAGCGTAAGAAAGGCCTGCAATTGCAGGCCTTTTATATTTGAAACGCTTACAGCATGGGCGTTAGATGCTCAGATTTTTGAGATAGTCGCGAAAGTGCTCCCCCACGTCAGGGTGTTGCAGGGCCAGCTCTACCGTGGCTTCCAAGAAGCCTTCTTTGCTGCCGCAGTCGTAGCGCTTGCCTTGGTACTGAAAGGCGTACACGGTTTCGTGCTTCATCAGGCGTTCAATCGCATCGGTCAGCTGAATCTCACCACCCACCCCTTGGGGCTGGTTGCGAATTTCCTCAAAGATACGCGGCGTCAGCACATAGCGGCCTGCGACACCCATACGCGAAGGTGCTTTTTCTGGCGCGGGTTTTTCCACGATCTCGTCGATGCGCATCAGCGGGCCACCGGCTGCCTCGCCCTTGACGATGCCGTAGCGCTTGGTGTGCGACAAAGGCACTTCTTGCACGGCCAGCAGTGAGCGGCCCTGCTTTTGAAACGCCGTGGTCATCTGCGCCATCACGCCGGGGCCACCGGCCTCACCAGTCATCAAGTCGTCGGCCAGGATGACTGCAAACGGTTCGTTGCCCACCAGCGGCTCGGCGCACAACACGGCGTGGCCCAGACCCAAAGAGCGGGGCTGGCGCACGAACAGGCAGTTCATGTCCGCCGGTGCAATGCTGCGCACCAGGTCCAGCATGGCGTGCTTGCCAGCGCGCTCCAGTTCGTTTTCCAGCTCGTAAGCCGTGTCGAAATGGTCCTCGATGGCGCGCTTGCTGCGGCCCGTCACAAAAATCATGTCGCGGATACCCGCTTCGTAGGCTTCTTCTACGGCGTACTGGATCAGCGGCTTGTCCACCACAGGCAGCATCTCCTTGGGGGATGCTTTGGTGGCCGGTAAAAAGCGGGTGCCAAGGCCGGCCACGGGGAATACGGCTTTGCGCACTCGGGTTTGATTGGACATGGTCAATCCTTCTTGTTCGGGATGGAAAAAAGGCGCAGTTGCCTGCGCCTTTTTGTCGCTCAACTCAAAGCATATCAGCCCAGGCGGGCCAGTTGCTCCTGAATGCGGGTCAGTGTGGTGCCAAAGTCAGCCACGCGTTTTTTCTCTTGCTCCAGCACAGCTGCAGGCGCCTTGGCGCAGAAAGCTTCGTTGTTCAGCTTGCCATTGGCCTTGGTGATTTCACCTTCCAGGCGCTTGGCTTCTTTGCTCAAGCGGGCCTTTTCGGCTTCTACGTCCACTTCAACGAACAGTGCCAGACGGGCATCTGCCACCACGTTCACGGGCGCCGACTGGGCTTCGGCTTGCCACGCGGCTTCGGTGTCAAAGACCTTGACTTCGCTGAGCTTGGCCAGGTTCTTCAGCACATCTGCGTTGGCACGCAGGAACTGCGTCGCCTCTGCGGTGTCGCCCATGACCAGCAGTGGCAGGCGCAACGCAGGCGAGACACCCATCTCGCCACGCAGCGTGCGGCAGGCATCGACCATGGCCTTGATGCGGCCCACGTAGGCGATGGATGCTTCGTCAATCTTCTCTGGCTGGGCTTCAGGGTAGGCCGCGACAGCGATGGAGTCGCCTTGCTTGCCAGCCACTGGAGCCACCTTTTGCCACAGCTCTTCCGTCACGAACGGGATGATGGGATGGGCCATGCGCAAAATGGTTTCCAGAACGCGGATCAGCGTGCGACGTGTGGCGCGTTGCTGGGCTTCGTTGCCGGTCTGGATCTGTACTTTGGCAATTTCCAGATACCAGTCACAGAACTCGTTCCAGACAAAGTCATAGATCGTGTTGGCGACGTTGTCCAGGCGGTACTCGCTAAAGCCCTTGGCCACTTCAGCCTCGACCTTTTGCAGCTGCGAGACGATCCAGCGGTCAGGCTGGCTGAACTGCAGGTAGCCACCGGCGCAGTCTGCTCCCGAGTGCTCTTTCAAGCCGCAATCAAAGCCTTCGCAGTTCATCAGTACAAAGCGGCTGGCGTTCCACAGCTTGTTGCAGAAGTTGCGGTAGCCTTCGCAGCGCTTGCTGTCAAAGTTGATGGAGCGGCCCAGCGATGCCAGCGCAGCAAAGGTAAAGCGCAGTGCGTCAGCACCGTAGGCAGGGATGCCTTCGGGGAATTCTTTTTGCGTGTTCTTGCGCACCTGGGGAGCGGTTTCGGGCTTGCGCAGACCGGTGGTGCGCTTGTCCAGCAGGGGCTCCAGCGAGATGCCGTCAATCAGATCGACCGGGTCCAGCACATTGCCTTCGGACTTGGACATCTTCTTGCCCTGCGCATCGCGCACCAGACCGTGGATGTACACATGCTTGAATGGCACGCGCCCGGTGAAGTGCTTGGTCATCATGATCATCCGGGCGACCCAGAAGAAGATGATGTCGTAGCCAGTGACCAGCACGGAGGACGGCAGGTACAGGTTGAAGTCGTCGTCAGCAGCGTCGGTCTGGTTGGGCCAGCCCATGGTGGAAAACGGCACCATGGCGGACGAATACCACGTGTCCAGCACATCGGCATCGCGGCGCAATGTTTTGCCGGGGGCTTGTGCCTGGGCTTCGGCTTCGTTCTTTGCGACGTAGATGTTGCCTTCTTCGTCGTACCAAGCTGGAATCTGATGGCCCCACCACAGCTGGCGCGAGATGCACCAGTCCTGGATGTTGTTCATCCACTGGTTGTAGGTGTTGACCCAGTTTTCGGGCACAAACTTCACATCGCCCGAGGCCACTGCATCGATGGCCTTTTGTGCGATGGATTTGCCTGTGGCGTCACCCGTGCCTTCATTGGCTACCTTGCTCATGGCAATGAACCACTGGTCGGTCAGCATGGGTTCGATCACCTGGCCGGTGCGGTCGCAGATGGGAACCATCAACTTGTGCTTCTTGATTTCGATCATCAAGCCAGCTTCTTGCAGATCAGCCACGATGGCCTTGCGGGCGACAAAGCGGTCCATGCCGCGGTATTTTTCAGGCGCTTCGTCGTTGATCTTGGCGGTCAGCGTCAGCACGCAGATCATGGGCAACTGGTGACGCTGGCCGACCTGGTAGTCGTTTTGGTCGTGGGCCGGTGTGACCTTCACTACGCCGGTGCCGAACTCGCGGTCCACGTATTCATCAGCAATGATGGGAATCTGGCGACCCACCAGTGGCAGGGTTACGGTCTGGCCGATCAGGTGCTTGTAGCGTTCATCTTCCGGGTGCACCATCACGGCCACGTCGCCCAGCATGGTTTCGGGGCGGGTGGTGGCCACGACCAGCTGACCTTCACCGCTGCTCAATGGGTAGGCGATGTGCCACAGCGAGCCGTCTTTTTCCTGGTTTTCAACTTCCAGATCAGACACTGCAGATTGCAGCACCGGATCCCAGTTCACCAGGCGCTTGCCGCGGTAAATCAGACCTTGCTTGTACAGCGTGACAAAGGTCTCGGTGACCACGTTGGACAACTTTTCGTCCATGGTGAAGTACTCGCGGCTCCAGTCCACGGTATCGCCCATGCGGCGCATTTGTGTGGTGATGGTATCGCCGGACTTTTCTTTCCACTCCCACACTTTCTTTACAAACTCATCGCGGCCTAGGTCGTAGCGGCTGACGCCTTGGGCTTGCAGTTGACGCTCCACCACGATTTGCGTGGCAATGCCAGCGTGGTCGGTGCCGGGAATCCAGGCCGTGTTGTGGCCCTTCATGCGGTAGTAGCGCGTCAACGAGTCCATGATGGTCTGGTTGAAAGCATGACCCATGTGCAGCGTGCCCGTCACATTGGGGGGGGGCAGCTGGATAGAGAAGTTCTGACCTGCGGCAGTGGCTTGCGCACTGGGCTGGCCCGTGCCGCGGTAGCCCGCATTGCCATAGCCGCGCTTTTCCCATTCGGGGCCCCAATGGGCTTCCAGTGCGGCGGGTTCGAAGGATTTGGACAGGCTGTTCAGACCTGGCTGGGCAATGGATTCACTCATGGCGGATTCGCAAATGAAAACGGCATCCTGCAGGGGATGCCGTCTGTAGGCTGTTAGCTGAAAGGACGGATTGGGTTTGATTTTACCGACCCAGCCCAGAGATAGGGCGAGCGGGGCATTGTTTGAAGTCAAATTGGCTGCCAGCGCTTAGCCAGTATGTGCTGACAGCTATGCTTTATCTAGAAAGTGCGTGCAAAGCCGCTTCGCGCCAAGCCCTGGCAGCGGCAGCGGTGTCTTCACGCTGCTCAGCCATGATAGCCAGGGCCTTCCAGGCGCTGGCACGCAGCGGGGCATCGCTCAAGCGGCCCACAGCACTTTGCAGCAGCTGTTCGCCTTTGCCCCACAGCTGTCGCTGTACACAGGCCATGCCTGCCAGATACAGCAGACGTGGCTCTTGAGGTGCTGCACGCTGTGCAGATTCAATGCGTGCCAGCCAGTCGGCATCCAGTTCGTCCAGCGCCTGCTGCAAATTGACGAATAAACGCTGGACTTGCGCGCCGGACAGGGACTGGGGTGCTTGCAGAAACTGCTCCCAGACGGGGAGCAACCAAGTGCGAGCCTGGGATGGGCTGCCTTGCAGCTCCATCAGTTTGCGGGCTGCCGCCAAAGCCACATCAGGGGCGCGCTGGTCTGCAGGCTGCAAGCCATTCCAGGCGCGCTGCAGTTGATCTGCATCGTGCGTGTGCTGCAACTGCTCCAGGATCAGGCCCCGGGTGATGCTGTCGGCTGCTTCTTGCGACAGACCGCCATGTTTGGCCAGAAGCCGTGCCGTATCCAGGGCCGATTGCGTAGCGTGGGCCAAACGGCTGGCCTTGAGCTGAATGCGCAAGGCCATGGTGCGGCGGCTGGCTCCCGGGGGCAGCTGTGCCAAGCGCTGCAGCGCTTCTTGGGGATCCCGGTCATCCAGCGCCCAGCGCGCAGCGCGCATTTGCGCACCTTCGCGCACCTCTTGTTGCTGCAAGGTGCCATTGGCGGGCACATCGTTCATGGCTTCTTCGTAGTGCTCGTTACGGGCCTCTACATCGCGCAAGGCATGGGCGCTGTCAGCGGCCAGCATGTGAGCAATGGCACGCAAAGTGGCATCTTGCGGCACGTCAGCATGCTCGGTGCGCAGTTCATCGCTAAGTTTGAGCAGGACAAGTGCAGATTTGCGGGCACGGACATAGCGACCAGCCTGCAGGTGGGACAGACTTTCCACCAGGGCCTGGTACATCTGGCGCTCTTTTTGTTGCTGGCGCCAGCGCTTGGCCTGGTGCGGCAACATGACCAGTACTGAAAAAGCCCGCAGGGCGGCGTAGCCGGTGGCAAACACAGCGAGCAGCAACAGCAGCACCATGTTGAGCGACAAATCGACCCGATATGGAAGCCAGAACAAGGTGACAACGCCCTGGTTGTTACCGGCAAACAAAGCCAGTGCCACAGCCAAAGCAAACAAACCTACAAACCAAAGTGCAGCGCGCATCATGCGGTAGTTCCTTTGTGCACTTAAAGGCCGGCGGCGGCGGTAGACAGTGTGGCCAGGGTCTCATCCAAAACTGGTTGCGTGGTCGCCTGCATGTGGGTCTGCAGTTGTGCCAGTACAGCTTGCGCCTGGTGTGTGCGGCGAGAGCCGGGGTCAAAGAATTTACTCAGCGTGGTCTGCGCAGTGCTGATGTCGGTGCGGGCTGCCTCATATTGACGTGCCAGCACGGCCAGGCGTGCGTTGAGCAGCTTGAGCTTGAGGTTCTCTCGCACGAAGAACGCTTGCTCCGGTGCCATGAGCATGACGTCAGCATGCTCAATCCGGCTCACGCGCAGTAAATCACGGGTTTCTTCGCGTGTGGCCTGCCAAATTTTTTGTCCCCAGTCACTCCACCATATCCATTGCGTAGGAGATGTGGCTGTAGCGTCAGTGTCTGTGCTGCCTGGCTCAGGGGCCTGACGCCGTGGCTGGCGCTGCTCGCTGGGGACGGGGGCACCAGTGCGTACGTGCATGTCGTCGACCATGCTGACGACCGCATCGAGCCGCGCCAGCAGGCTGGCCGTGTCGGTCACTGCCGATTGCGACAGTCGTTCCAGGTCGCGCTCCATGGCTTGCTGAACAGGTACCAAACGGGGCTGTGCCGCCCGTTCAATCCGCTTGATGCTGCTTTGCAAAATTGCCACCAGAGGCTCGGTACTGCCTGTCAGTTGTGTTTGCTGCTGGGCCATGCGAATGGCTGATTCGATATCCACCACCAGGGTTTCATCCCGCGAGCGGGTCAGGTTCTGAACCAGAGCGTCCAGCTGTCCCCGCTGCAAGCTGACTTCGTTGACGCGCACGTCCATGACCGAAAGCTTGGCGTTGGCATCGCGCACCAGATCTTGCGACTCACGTGCCAGAGCGCGGGCTTCAGTGGCCTGGGCGGTAGCGTCTGCGGACTGGCGGGCCAGTTGTTCTTGCATGCCGTCAACTTTTTGCCACAGCAAAAGACTGCAGCCAAGGCCTGTTGCGCCAATCACCAGAGACAGCCATGTCCAGCCAGGCGCTGCTGGGCGTGGTGCATGCAGCGATTCAAAAGGAACAGCTTGGGAGGGGATAGGAGCGCCGTCAGGGGTGGTGGTCATGCAATGATTTTATCGAGGCCACGATGCTTTGCACGGTTGGCATGGTTTCAATGATGCGGCCAAAGCCGGCCTGGTGTGCTTGCTGGGCGATGCGTGGGTGTGTAGCCAAGGCTGTGTGTGCTTGCCAGGACCAGTCGGTGTTGGAAAGACGCAAATGTTGCACGCACTCAGAGCTGCTGAACAACCACACTGCTTGCAGGGTGCGCAGCGTTTCAATGGTTTGCAGGAGCGCAGGTGTCGCTTGTGGTGCCATGCGCTCGTACACAGCAGCGAAATCGACCCGTACACCGCGTTGCCGTAATTGCTCGGTCAGCCACTGGCGGCCTTGGCCAGCGGCATCATGCCCATCACCGCCACGGACGATGAGTACTTTTTGACCGCTGCAGATTTGGTGCTGAACATGTGTCCACAGCGATTCCGAATCAAATTGTGGAGCGTCTGGTGAAGGCTGGGTCAAGCTGAGGGGTGAAATTCCTTCGGAAAACAAGACCTTGGCAGTTCCGGGGCCAGGGGCCCAAAAGCGTGTGTGTGCAGCCGGGCGCAGTGCTTGTGCGCGCAGCTGAGCAAAAAAGTAACGTGCCGCATTGCCGCTGACGAACATGATGGCGTCGTAGCTGCTCAGTTGCTGCAAAGCCGCGTGCACGGTAGCGAGCGCATGCGGGCTGCGGCTGGGGCCTATTTCCATCATCGCAAGTGCAGTGGCCTCAATACCTTGCGCCTGCAACTGCTGCACCCACAGCGCTGCATCAGGCTGTGGGCGGGTTACAACAAGGTGTGGCATGCCTGCAGATTCAGGACTGGGTGCAGATCTTTGCGCCTGCAGCTTGCAAATGTGCGGCCACTTGCGCGCCTAAGGCTTCGGCTTGTGCCAGCGTAGTGACCGTGGCTGTCTGCTGCGCGCAGATCAGGGATTGAACGCCTTGCGGGTCGCCCCAAGCCGCATCGATGCGCATCAGATCACCATCCAGCACTGCGTGTGCAGCCAAGGGCACGGAGCAACTGCCACCCATGCTGCGGCTTACCGCGCGTTCAGCAGCAACGCGCAGCCAGGTTGGCATGTGCACCAGTGGGGCCAGGGCCTGTGCCAGGTCCTGGCGGTCGGCTCGAATTTCGATACCCAAAGCGCCCTGGCCTGCAGCAGGCAGCATGGTGGCGGGGCTGAAAATGGCGCGAATGCGGTCTTGCATGCCCAGGCGTTTGAGGCCAGCGGCAGCCAGAACAATGGCGTCGTACTGGCCTTCGTCCAGCTTGCGCAGGCGTGTATCCAGGTTGCCACGCAAAGGCTCTATCTTCAGGTCTGGGCGCAAGGCTTGCAGCAGCACTTGGCGACGCAAGCTGGAGGTGCCAACCACTGCCCCCTGGGGCAAAGCATCCAGACTGTTGTATTTGGGTGACACGAACGCATCGTGCGGGTCTTCACGCTCCATGACGCAAGCCAGGGCAAAACCTTGCGGCATATCCATGGGTACGTCTTTGAGTGAATGCACGGCGATATGGGCACGGCCTTCTTCCAGCGCAACTTCCAGCTCTTTGACGAACAAGCCCTTGCCACCGACTTTCGAGAGCGTGCGATCCAGGATTTGGTCGCCTTTGGTCGTCATTCCAAGCAGCTCAACGGTGTGCCCACGTGCTTGCAACAAGGCCTTGACATGCTCGGCTTGCCACATGGCGAGTCGGCTTTCACGGGTGGCGATGACGATGGAGAGGGGGGATGTTGCTACGGTCATGACTTTCAATACGCTGGCTCGTGGCCTTTCAATCAACGGGCGATGCTAGCATGCTGTGTTGCCATAGAAACCGGCTGGAGTATTCACAGAAATGACTGCTGCGATAAAGAAAGACCGAGATCAACGTGCCCGTGCTTTACCAAGCAAAGCAGCGCGTAAAAACGACAAAGATCAGCCGCTGATTGACGATATTCGTCTGCTGGGCCGTATTTTGGGGGACATTATTCGCGAGCAAGAAGGTGTCGCGGTCTATGAGCTGATCGAGCAGGTACGACAGCTGTCAGTGGCATTTCGTCGAGATCAGGACCATGAGGCGGACAAGACGCTCAAGAAGCTGCTCAAAGGCCTGAGCACGGATCAAACGGTGAGTGTGATCCGTGCGTTCACCTACTTTTCTCACTTGGCAAATCTGGCGGAAGACAGGCACCACATCCGCCGCCGTGCAGTCCATGAGCGAGCAGGTAATACGCAGGAGGGCAGCATTGAGGTGGCGCTGTCCCGACTGCGCTGGGCCGGCATTACACCCGATGAAATTGCGCATACCTTGGCGCAGGCTTATGTCTCCCCCGTATTGACGGCGCACCCGACGGAAGTGCAGCGGCAAAGTATTTTGCAAGCAGAGCATGACATTGCCCGCTTGCTGGTCGATCGCGATGACATCTTGGCGCGCGCGCAACTGTTTAACAGCGCCAAAGATGCGTTGACCCCTCGCGAGCTCGCGACCAATGAGGCCATGCTGAGGGCTCGTGTGGCGCAGCTGTGGATGACGCGTCTGCTGCGCTACTCCAAATTGACGGTGGCCGACGAAATTGAAAATGCCCTGAGCTATTACGAGGCTACGTTCCTGCGCGAAATTCCAAAAATTTATGCGGCACTTGAGGATGCGCTGGAAGGTCAGACGGTTCATAGCTTCTTGCGCATGGGGCAGTGGATCGGAGGGGACCGTGATGGCAATCCCAACGTGACGGCTCCCACCCTGGAGCTGGCATTGCGCCGTCAAAGTGATGTAGTGCTGCGTCACTATCTGACGGAGGTGCACTACCTCGGGGGGGAGCTGTCGGTTTCAGCGCGGCTGGTTGAGGTCTCTGCCGCGATGCAGGCACTGGCGAGTGCTTCGCCGGATAACAATCCCCATCGGCAAGATGAGCCATATCGCCGGGCATTAACAGGTATTTATGCGCGTTTGGCCGCATCGTTAACGCATTTGACGGGTGGCCAGGCTGCCCGTCATGCTGTGGCGCCGCACAACCCTTATCTGAATGCGCAGGAGTTCCTGGAGGATTTGCAAATCATTCATGACTCTTTGCAAGCACACCATGGTGAGAGTCTGGCTGTACAGCGGCTGCATCCTTTGATGCGTGCGGTGCAAGTTTTTGGTTTTTGTTTGTCGACGGTAGATTTGCGGCAAAGCTCTGACAAGCATGAAGCGGTCATGGCTGAACTGCTGGCCGTGGCGCAGGTAGAAAACCACTACGCCCAATTGGATGAAGCGGCAAAATGCGCCTTGTTGCAGCGCTTGCTGCAAGAGGCGCGCCCACTGCGTGTCATGGGTGCAAGTTATTCAGACTTGGCCTGCAGCGAGCTTGCCATTTTTGAAATGGCAAAGACCATGCGCCAGCGCTATGGGCGCGAAGCCATCATTCACTACATCATCAGCCACACAGAGTCCGTCAGCGACCTGCTGGAAGTGCTGCTGCTGCAAAAAGAAGTGGGCTTGATGCAAGGCACTTTAGAACAAGCAGATGCCTCGCTGGATCTGATTGTGGTGCCTTTGTTTGAGACGATTGGTGATTTGCGGGCGGCATCTGCCATCATGCGCGCCTACTTTGCAGTGCCTGGCGTAGCAGGGCTGCTGCAGCGTTCGGGTGCTGTGCAGGACATCATGCTGGGGTACAGCGACAGCAATAAAGACGGGGGCATCTTTACGAGTAACTGGGAGCTGTATCAGGCAGAGCTGGCACTGGTTGAGCTGTTTGATGAACTGCAAAAGCAGTTTGGTTTGCGCCTTCGCATGTTTCATGGGCGCGGCGGTACCGTAGGGCGTGGCGGAGGACCCAGCTATCAGGCTATTTTGGCGCAGCCACCAGGGACTGTGCGCGGGCAAATTCGTCTCACAGAACAAGGCGAAGTCATTGCCTCCAAATACTCCAACCCGGACATTGGACGAAGAAACCTGGAAACCCTGGTCGCCGCGACGCTGGAAGCAACGCTGCTGCAGCCCACCAAATCTGCCACCAAGGCTTTCTTGCAAACAGCTGAGCTGCTGTCCCAGTCCAGCATGGGGGCCTACCGCAAGCTGGTCTACGAGACCGCAGGCTTTGCCGATTACTTCTTCAGCGCGACACCGATCCGTGAAATTGCGGAGCTGAACATTGGCTCACGCCCTGCATCGCGCAAGGCAACGCAGGCCATTGAGGATTTGCGTGCAATCCCTTGGGGCTTTAGCTGGGGGCAATGCCGTCTGACGCTGCCGGGCTGGTATGGCTTTGGGTCTGCGGTGCAGGCGTTCTTGCAGGCGCAGGGCGCAGATCCTCGGCGTCAGCTTGCACTGCTGCAAAAAATGTATCGCCAGTGGCCTTTTTTTAAAACCTTGCTCTCCAACATGGACATGGTGCTGGCCAAGAGTGATCTGGCGCTGGCTTCACGCTACAGCGAGTTGGTGACAGATGCACGTTTGCGCAAGCGCATTTTCTCCAGCATTGAGGCTGAATGGCTGCGTACCACCGAGGCCCTGGCGCAGATTACCGAAGAGAGTGATCGACTGGCCAGCAACCCCGCGCTGGCACGTTCGATCCGCCACCGCTTTCCCTACATTGATCCGCTGCATCATTTGCAGGTGGAGCTGGTACGCCGTTGGCGCACGGGGCAAACGGATGAGCGTTTGAAGAACGGAATTCACATCTCTATCAACGGTATTGCCGCCGGGCTGCGCAATACAGGTTGAGGCTGCAATAAAAAAGGCCTGCATCAAAGATGCAGGCCTGGTCTCCTCCGCTCTGATGAGTCTCAGAGCATTCCTCATTTATTGGGTTCGCTAGTGCGTTGGGTGGATTGTAGGAATGAATCGGCCCGCTGCGTGTGAAAGGGTTAATTTTTATAAAAGATGTCTTATATAAAACATCTTTTTTTTTGGTGGTAAAAGGCGGTGTGCCTGAAGGTTGATTGATTGTAAGTATTTGATTTTTATTGTTTTTATATAGTTTTGTAATGTTTGAAAATAGTGTTGTTCACGTTGCTTGTTTGAAATAACCAAGCCTGGCAATCAGCCTCTCTGGTTATTTGGCTGCTGTTTCTGGGCTGTGCATTGCGTTGGGCGCTGGCGAACACGCACAATCAAATCCAGTCCGACCAGTTCCAGATTTTCGGAAATGACGGGAAGACTAGGCCATTGAAGTATTTCAGCCGGAAGGTCTTCCAGCATGCCCGTGTCTTCGTGATAGATGTGGGAGTGCGTATCTGTGCGAGAGTCATAGACGGTGCGCTCCGGATCCAGACGCAGCGCTCGCAGCAACCCTTTTTCTACGAACAAAGGCAGCGTGTTGTAGACCGTGGCGCGAGAAAGACTGGGCAAAAAGTGGCGTGCAGACAGCAAAATGTCATCGGCCGCCATGTGCACGGGGCTGTGCAGGAGAACTTGAGCAATTGCCATGCGCTGGCGCGTTGGTTGAATGCCGGCATCGCGCAAGCGCGTTTCCAAGTCGCTGTCAGTTGTCGGGAGGGGGGCAGGGTGGTGAGAAACCGTCATGTGTCTTCAGGTCTGATCTGCAAAGCAATATCCGTAAAAGCCGCCATTGCAGCTTTTACGGATCGAAGCCCTTGGCGAGGCTGGATGCAAGACCCATACGGGTCTTGGTGATTACTTCTTGGCGAAAGGCTCAGGGCGGGGAGTCTTGTCGCTGGAAGGTGGCAATATCGGCATCATGATCTTGGGTTGATCGCCAGTCAGTGTCTTCAGGAAAGCGACAATCTTGGCATTTTCTTCTTTGGTGAAGCTCTTGCCCAGCTGTACGCGGCCCATGGTATCCACGGCCTGGCCCAGTGTGTCTGCAGCGCCGTCGTGGAAGTAGGGGTAGGTCAGCTCTACGTTGCGCAGAGTAGGAACCTTGAAGTTGAAGCGGTCAGCGTCGGTGCCAGTCACTGCAACACGGCCTTCTGCGGGGTTGTTGGTCTTGTAGGGCTCGACAACACCCATGCGCTGGAAGGAGTTACCACCCACAGCCGCACCGTTGTGGCAAGCCACGCAGCCGCTGTCACGGAACAGGGCGTAGCCTTCCAGTTCAGACTTGGTCAGGGCCTTTTGGTCACCTTTGAGCCACTTGTCAAAGCGCGAATTGGGCGTCACCAGTGTTTCTTCAAAAGCGGCAATCGCATCGGTCACCTGGTCGATGTCGATCTTGTCTTTCTTGAATACTTTCTTGAAATCAGCCTGATAGCCAGGGATGGAGTTCAGCAGATCTACAGCCAGTTCGTGGGTGAACGCCATTTCGCCAGGGTTGGCGATGGGGCCACCTGCTTGCTCTTTCAAGCTGCCGGCACGGCCATCCCAGAACTGCGCCACGTTCAGGCTGGAGTTGAGCACTGTGGGCGAGTTGATGGGGCCTTCTTGCCAGTTGTGGCCAATGGAGGTCTTCAGGTTGTCGCTGCCACCCATGGACAGGTTGTGGCAGGAATTGCAGGAAATGAAGCCCGACTTGGACAGGCGTGGATCAAACCACAGCTTCATACCCAGCTCGACCATGGCGGGGTTGGTAACAGTTGCTGCAACCAAAGGAGTGATGGGTTCGTTGTTCGGTTGCATGGCCCAGCTAGGGGCAGCAGCAAAACCAGCGACGATCATGGCGGCTGCAACGAGGGGACGCAGTTTGATTTTCATGTGTGGCTCCAGAGTACTTGTCGTTTTCGAATGCATGACGAGCCTGTAACCCGCGCGCCATGGTTATCTGCTCCGTCTAGTCGTGAGGCTTTTCGGTGTCTACAGAGTGCGTCACCTTGAGTTACACGCTTTAGACCCAGTCCAGATAACGATTTGATTTCACCCGATACTGAAATTAGTGATATTGCGCGGCATCAAAAGATCAGGCGTTGCGTAGTCTGCACAAGCGGGTTTTTGCTGATGTTGCGAAGAGGCCGCATTACATGACAGTGTGGGGTGTTTTGAAACTTGAAAAACACACCCCACAACAAGATGGAGCGCAGGGAGATGCACAGTAAATTTGATCAACATCTGGATCGCAATGCTGCCAATTTCGCGGCATTGAGTCCGCTGAGTTTTTTAGAACGCACAGCCTCGGTATATCCGGAAAAACTGGCGATCGTGCATGGCTCTTTGCGACAGGACTGGGGCATGACTTATGCCCGTTGCCGCCAGCTGGCCAGTAGTTTGCAGCGAGCGGGCATTGGCAAAAACGATACGGTAGCGGTGATCTTGCCCAATACACCGCCCATGGTGGAGGCGCACTTTGGTGTTCCCATGTCGGGGGCCGTACTCAACACACTCAATACGCGTTTAGATCCTGAGGCTCTGGCGTTCATGCTGGACCATGGTGAAGCCAAGGCGCTCATCGTTGACCCGGAGTTTGCCCCCGTGATTGCCAAGGCACTGAAGCTGCGCACGCGTAGCGAGCCCCTGCTGGTGATTCAAGTTGACGATGAGGTCTACGGAGAGGCTGCTGCGCAAGTGGGGACGGTGAGCTATGAAGATTTTGTGGCGCAGGGCGATGCCAGCTTTGCCTGGGAGCTGCCAGAAGACGAATGGGATGCGATTGCCCTGAACTACACCAGCGGCACCACGGGCAACCCCAAAGGTGTGGTCTACCACCACCGGGGGGCTGCCACCAATGCCATCAGCAATGTGCTGGAGTGGGATATGCCCAAGCACAGCGTGTATTTGTGGACGCTGCCCATGTTCCATTGCAACGGCTGGTGCTTTCCGTGGACGGTGGCTGCGCGCGCAGGCGTCAATGTGTGCTTGCGCCGCGTGGATGCCAAGGCCATCTTTGATGCCATTCGCATGCACGGCGTTACCCACTACTGCGGAGCACCCATCGTGCAGTCGCTGCTGGTCAATGCATCTGAAGAGCTCAAGCAAGGCCTGCCTGCGGGCGTCAAGGCAATGGTGGCTGGTGCTGCACCGCCGGCTTCCATGATTGAAGGCATGGAGGCTTTGGGTTTTGACTTGACCCATGTATATGGCCTGACTGAAACCTACGGCCCGGCCACCGTGTGTGCCCAGCATGAAGCATGGAATGCGCTGGATATTGGCGAGCGAGCACGCCTGAATGCACGCCAGGGGGTGCGTTATCACCTGCAGCGCGAAGTGCGCGTGATGGACCCGGAGACGCTGCTGCCCGTGCCATGGGATGGTGAAACCATGGGAGAGATCATGTTTCGCGGCAATATCGCCATGAAGGGTTACCTCAAGAATCCGCAGGCCACTGACGATGCATTCCGCGGTGGCTGGTTTCACAGCGGTGACCTGGCTGTGCAGTACCCCGATGGCTACATCCAGATCAAGGATCGCAGCAAGGACATCATCATCTCGGGGGGGGAGAACATCTCCTCCATTGAAGTGGAAGATGTGCTGTACCGCCACCCGGCAGTGCTGGCGGCTGCGGTGGTGGCCAAGCCCGATGAAAAATGGGGTGAAACACCGTGCGCATTCCTTGAAATCAAAGCCGGGGCGCAGGTCTCGGAGCAAGACATCATTGCGCACTGCAAGCTGCATCTGGCTGGCTTCAAAGTGCCGCGTACGGTCGTGTTTGGTGAGTTGCCCAAGACCAGCACCGGAAAAATCCAGAAGTTTGAGCTGCGCAAGCAAGTGGGTTCGGTACAAGCTGTGGCGATGTAAAGCGCCGCGCACCAGCTTGGATGGGGCATTTTTCCCGGTCTGCTGGTGCTGTTTTCCCCCCGTTGGGGCGCTTGTGACTGTGCGGGTTGCTGCCTGGCGGCTCTTTAGTGCACCGGCCGGAACGCAGTGATGCCATGTACTTGCGATTCGGTGAGGCTTTACTTTTAAAAGATAGCTGTTGGCGCTTACACATCAAGGATTTCAAGGTGTTTTATATCTGAAGTGCTTGTAAACAAAGCGTTGGTAGCTATTAAATAAATGTTAAAAATAAAAAGCGCAGATTCAATCTGCGCTTTTTATCGGGACGGTGCTTATCAGTGCAGCCGCGGCAGTGGCATTACTTCCAGTACTGGCACTTGCTCTCTTCCTTGGTGGTCCAGACCTGGTCGGCCGGCAGGGTCTTGATGAGCTTGTAGTAATCCCAGGTGCCTTTGGATTCAGCGGGCGACTTCACTTCCATCAGATACATGTCGTGGGCGTAGCGGCCATCGGGGCGGATGCGGCCCTTGCCAAAGAAGTCGTTGATCTCCATGCCCTTCCAGGCGGCCATTACCTTGTCGGCTTCCAGGGTGCCTGCTTTCTCGACGGCCTTCAGATAGTTCCAGGCGGCTGAGTAGTCAGCGGCCTGAATTTCGCTGGGGCGACGCTTGGTTTTGGCCATGAACTTGTCGGCAAACTTGCGTGTTTCGGCGTTCAGATCCCAGTACCAGCTGGTGGTGAACTGCAGGCCTTCGGTGTTGCGCACGCCCAGGCTGTGGATGTCGCTAAAGAAGATCAGCAAGCCAGCCAGTTTCATGTCCTTGGTGACCCCGAATTCTTTGGCTGCCTTGATGGAGTTGACGGTGTCGCCTCCCGCATTGGCCAGACCCAGAATCTGCGCTTTGGAGTTTTGTGCCTGCAGCATGAAGCTGGAAAAATCTGAAGCATTGAGCGGCGTTTTCACTGAGCCCATGACCTTGCCGCCGTTGGCCTCGACGATCTTGGTGGTATCGGCCTCCAGCGCATGGCCGAAGGCGTAATCGGCCGTCAGAAAGAACCAGCTCTTGCCGCCGTTATCGACCACGGCTTTGCCTGTGCCTTTGGCCAGTGCCACGGTGTCAAAGGCGTAGTGCACCACGTAGGGACTGCACTGCTCATTGGTCAAAACCGAGGTGCCCGCGCCGTTGTCAACAAACACGCGTTTTTTCTCAGTGGCCACTTTGGCCATGGCCAGCGCGGTGGCCGAGTTGGTGCCGCCAAACACCAGGCTGATGTCTTGCTGGTCAATCCATTCGCGGGCCTTGCCTGCGGCAATATCGGCCTTGTTTTGGTGGTCGGCGCTCATCAGCTCAATGGGCTTGCCCAGCACCTTGCCCCCAAAGTCATCAATGGCCATTTGAATGGCGGTAGCGCCGTATTTGCCTTCCACATCGGCATACAGGCTGGACATGTCGGTGATGAAGCCGATCTTGACCTTGTCGGGCTCTTTGAACTGGGCGTGGGCGCCGCCGCTGGCCAGCCCCAGTGTGCAAAGTGCCAGAGCCACCGGCGTAAATGTCCAACGACGCATGCCAATCTCCTCGCAAGTAATGAAGCCCCCAGCGTGCGCTGTAGCAGGCTTGCTGCCTAGTAGGAGCATCCCATTGAGGGATTGCACGCAAAGTGCACGTTTGCCCGCTGTGCGCAGGCGGGTAAACGTGCTGTAGCAGTCTTTACTGTGCGTTGGCGGGCGCAGGCACGCTAAGGGCCGGTGTCGCCGGTGCGGGGATCGTGACTGGCATCGCAATGGCTGGGGTGCTGCCAGTACGCGCTGCCAGCACTTCTTGACCCAGATCGTACACAGCCATGGCGTAGTAGCTGGACCAGTTGTAGCGCGTGATGGTGTAGAAGTTTTGCGTGCCAACAACGTAGCTGGGGGCCGCGTTGCCATTGCGCAGTTCAATCAAGGCCAGCAGTCCCTGGTGTTCCATGCCGTCCTGTGGAATGACGCCCAGGCCTGCCATTTGCGCCGGGGTAAAGCTGGGAAGAATGTCTGGTGCCAGCAGCGTGGGAAGGTTCAGGCTGTCGGTGTTGAACAGCGCGGGATACCACACGGGTTGTCCCGGTACCCAGCCATGGGCTTTGAAGTAATTGGCCACGGAGCCAATTGCATCGGCAGTGCTGTTGAACAGGTCAATGCGGCCATCGCCATCAAAATCAACCGCCCACTGCGCCCAGCTGCTGGGCATGAACTGACCCAGTCCCATTGCTCCTGCATAGCTGCCGCGCGGTTCTGTGGTGGGGGTGCCGGCGTTGCGCATCATCACCAAAAATTGCTCCAGCTCACCTTGAAAGTAGCGCTGACGTTCTGCGGCACGCGGGTGGGCTTCAGGGAAATCGAAAGCCAAAGTGGCCAGACTGTCGAGCACGCGCAAGTTGCCCATATTTTTGCCGTAGATGGTTTCCACGCCAATGATGCCCACGACCATGGCGGCAGGAACGCCGAACTGTGCTTCGGCGCGGGCCAATGTCTCGGCGTTGTCATTCCAAAAGCGCACCCCTGCCTTGATGCGTATGGGGTCAATAAAGCGGCGGCGGTAGTCTGCCCAGTCGCGTGCCGTGGTATTGGTTTTGGGGGCTGGTGTCATCAAGCGTGGCACCTGCGGCAAAAATTTTGCTTGGGCCAGCTGTGCCTGTACCCATGTGGCATCCAGACCTTGGCGCGCTGCCATCTCTTTGGCCCATTGCTGGGCGTCAGTGCGCTGGCCGTAAGGCGTGTTCGATGTGGTGCTGGCGGCCTTGGGGGAAGGGGGCGTTTTGGTGCCGCTGTGCTGGGCATCAGCAGGCAGGTGGGTGGCGCACCCAGTAGCCAGAACGAGGAAGAGCAAAGGAGAGAGCAAGCGTTTCATGGTGTGCGAGATCGTGGCCAGGTCAAGGCGCGGTAACTGCTGCGCAAAGCGGCCAGGCTGGGGGTGTTTGGGCCATGCGGTGCATAGCGCCATTGTTCCATCTGCAGCAGCCACTGCTGCAGATGCGCAGATTCATCCCCCCATTGTGCTTGGGCTGTGCGGGCCAGCGCTTGCAGCCCCAGACTTTCTGCATGGGTAATGCCTGCCTGTTGCAGCTTGCGCCGGGCATGTGCGGCCATGCGCAGCCATGGGTCTTGAATGCGCCGTGAGCGCCAGCGCTGCAAGGCAAAAGCCATGGCGACCAAGGCAGCGGTGGCAGCAAACCACAGTGCTGCTTTGGCTGCGTTCCAGTGCGTCCACTGCAGATAGCCCAGCACACTGCTCTGGTTGTCGCTGGAATAGTTCAGTACCCAGTTGTTCCACCGGTGGTTGACGGCTTCCCAGTTGGCACGCAAATGCTGCAGCACATTGTGGCCCACCATATTGCCCATGGCGTTGTTGAGCAGCGTGGCGGGGGCGGGCAGGCGCTGCAGCTGTTCGGTACGTGCGGGGGATACGGCGGAGGTGGGGTCAACGCGCATCCAGCCTTCACTGGGCAGCCACACCTCGGTCCAGGCATGGGCATCGCTTTGGCGCACCGTCCACAAGCCATCCACGGTATTGCGCTCTCCGCCTTGGTAACCTGTCACGATGCGGGCAGGAATGCCTGCGGCGCGCATCAGCACGGTGAATGCTGAGGCAATGTGCTCACAAAAGCCGCGCTGACTTTCAAACCAGAAGTGGTCGGCAGTGTGCGCGCTGCTCACCTCACCCGGCTGCAGGGTGTACACATAGCCTCCATTGCTCAGGCGCGACAAGGCCGCCTGGATGATGGCCGTGTCGTCATTGCCGTGCAACTGGCGCAGCTCTTGTGCCCAAGCCGACGTACGGGGGTTGAGGTCTGTGGGCAACTGCAAATGCAGGTTGCGCTGGTAAGTGGACAGCTGCTGCCCGTATGCGTAATGCACGTAGGCTTGGGCCTGGTAACGCAGTACCTCCGTGATGGGGCGGGTGGTGAGCCATTGCAGGTTGGCTGTGGCGTGCGTGCGGCGTTGTGCAATGTTTGGTGCCTGCAGCGTCGCCTCCAGCGTGAGCAGCCAGCGTTGCTGGTGTGGCTCCAGCGTGACTTCATAGTTCACGGCCTCACCAAGGCCGGTAGCGGGCATGCCAGTGCCGGAGGGCAGGCCGCCATCAGAGGGAGCTCTCCAGTTGCGGCCATCAAAGTCGCTGAGTACAGGGCCACGGAAATACAGCAAACGCTGTGGCGGTGTCTGGCCGTCGGCGGTGTCAAAGCGTACGCGCAGAGCTACGCTATGGTTTTGTGCCAGTTGTGCCACTTGACCTACTGTCATGTCGTTGGACAGCCCGGTTTGCCCTTGCGCAGTCTGAGAAGGAAGCCCCCACAGTGGAGCTATACGCGGAAAACTGACAAACAGCACCAGCATGACTGGGGTCCCCAGCAGCATCAGCACACCCGAGGTACGCAGCAATTGCCGCAGGCGGGGGTAGCCTGCAGGCATGTGGGCGTTGACAAGTGCTGCCAGTAAACCCCAGACAGACAGCAGCATGGCTATGGCGATGGGCAGTGATTGCGAATGCAGGAACAACGTGAGCAGGGTGAAAAACCCGAGAAAAAAAATCACCATGGCATCACGCCGTGCACGCATTTCCAGGGTTTTCAATACCAGCAGCAGCACTAGCAATACGACCCCTGCTTCAGGCCCCGCAATGGAGCGAAACTGCAGCACCGTGCCTCCCACTGCCAGGGTCAGCAGTGCTGCCATCAGCCACTTGCCGGGCAGACTTTGACCGCAACGCGCTATCCACAGCCGCCACATCAGCAGGCACAGCGCAAGAGCACTGCTCCAGACGGGCAGGTAGGCCACCTGTGGCAGCAGCACCAGTGCCACCACCCCGAGCACCAGCAAGGTGTCTCGTGTTTCGCGCGGCAAGGTTGGGGGCGAATCAATTTTCATGCTTGATAGCTTTTAACGTATATGTCTGAAGCGCTAGAGTGCTATTTGGTCTGGAAAATTAATCATGCAGTGATGAAGGCTTGCCATCGATGGCAAGCGCTGCCAGGCAATCGTGCAGGTGCTGCACACCAGTGGCTGGCTCAATGCGCAGCCCGCTGGGCAGTTTCAAACCCCAGCGCCATTGCTGAGCGTGGGCCTGCAGCACCCACGCGGTCAGTCGCGCAATTTGCGCTTCTGGGTCTGCCAGCCTTGTGGCGCGCGCATCCAGCCACACGCTGTGGGTGTGCGGGCTGTAGTTGTTGCGCACCACCAGATCGCCGCTGCCTGTGGCCAGTGCAGTGGCGGTTTTCTTCCAGACCACGCTGCGCAGGGCATCGCCTCGCTGGTAAGCGCGCACGCCATCGTGTTCTGTGGAGCCAGAGCTGTGCGGCGCTGCAGTGGCTGGCTCTTCGTTGTCACCGTACTGGATGGGTGGGGCGGGCATTTCAGGCGCGGGGTAAACCAAGACGCGCCCTTCTGGCTGCCAGTAGCTCCAGATTCGAAAGACGCCCAGAGGAAAACGGCTCTCTAGCACCACACGAGGTACACGGTGCCAGCCGCGCTGATGGGGCACGCTGCCCAGCTCCACAGTGCACAGCTGCCCGGCTGTGACATCAGTGTGGACCCAGGCTAATTTTCCGTGTGAGCGGTTCAGGGCCACTGACAGGCCGTGGCGATCGCGTTGTCCTGCTGCGGTTTGAATGCCAATGGGAACGGTGGCACGGTCACCTTGGAACACGGGGTGCAGCGCTCCCAGGTGCAGCTGTAGCCCGTACACATTGCGGTGGCCCAGCCACACACTGGCCAGTGCACTGCCTGTTATCAAAAAAGTGAGTGCATAGCCCAGATTGAGCTGAAAGTTGATGGAGGCAATCAGCAGCACCAGCAGGGTCACGCCGAGCATGCACCCCGCTTTGGATGGGAGCACGTAGATATTGCGGTGCCCCAACGTCTGGCTCAGGCTGGGCTGCTGGCGGCGTGTGATCCAGTTGTGCAGAAATTGCCGCCATGGGCTGCGCGTAGGCAGTTGGCTGTCAGGCATCAGGCAACAGCCACGGCTTGCAGCATGGCTCGCGCTTGCTCAATGGTGCCGCGCCCTGAGCGTGCGACGGCATGCAGGCGGTGGGCCATGGTGGGGACAAACATGGCCTGCACGTCATCGGGAGAAACGTAGTTGCGTGCATGCATCAACGCATTCGCCTTGGCTGCGCGCAGCAAGGCAATCCCGGCACGAGGAGAGAGCCCTTGCACAAACCATTGGCCATTGCGTGTGGCTTCCAGCAGGTCCTGAACGTAGTGCAGCAGTGGGTCCGCTGCATGTACCTGCAGTACGGCCAGCTGTAAGTGCGCCAGCTCTTGCGCACTCAGTTGCGCGGCTAAATGATCTGCCTGTGAGCGGTGGCCGTGGTGGGCCAGAAGTTGCAGCTCCGCAGCACGGTCAGGGTAGCCTAGGCTGATGCGCATCAAGAACCGGTCGAGCTGGCTTTCAGGCAGCGGGTAAGTGCCGAGCTGCTCTTGTGGGTTTTGTGTGGCAATCACAAAAAAAGGCGTGGGAAGCGGGTGAGTTTTCCCTTCCACAGAGACTTGCTTTTCCTCCATGGATTCCAGTAGCGCGCTCTGGGTTTTAGGGCTGGCACGGTTGATTTCATCAGCCAGCAAGACTTGCGTGAAAACGGGACCCGGGTGAAACACAAAGCCTTCGCTGGCCCGGTCATACACCGAAACACCTGTCAAATCACTGGGCATCAAGTCAGAGGTGAACTGCACGCGTGCAAATTGCAGGCCAAAGCTGTGCGCCAGCGCGTGCGCCAATGTGGTTTTACCGACACCGGGAACGTCTTCAATCAGCAAGTGCCCGCCTGCCAAAAGGCAAGCAACGCAGTCTTGTACTTGCTGCTTTTTGCCAACGACCACCGTGTTAAGCTGATCCAAAAGAGACTGGATTTTGTGCAAAGTCATTGGCAAAAGTTATCCTAAAACAAAGATGACAGGGGACAAGCAAAGTGGGCAAGACAGGCTATTTCTCTCACCGTTCATGCCGTCAACATGACATGGGACCCGGGCACCCAGAGTGCCCGCAACGCTTAGATGCTATTGAAGACCGCTTGCTGATGACAGGGGTTTTAGATGGCTTGGAGCGCATTGACGCACCTCAAGCCGCCTTGAGTGATGTTGAGCTAGCCCATGATCGCATGCATGTGGCGGCGCTGCGTGGTCTGACAGACCGTTTGCTCGAAGAGCAGGCTGCCGGTGGGCCACAGTACATGCAGCTGGATACGGATACCTCCATCAATGCGCATACTTTCAATGCGGCATTGCATGCCGCAGGTGCCGCCGTTGCAGCGACCGATGCCGTCATTGATGGTGAACTCGAAAATGCGTTTTGTGCCATCCGTCCGCCTGGGCACCATGCCACCCGAGACAAGGCCATGGGCTTTTGCTTTTTTAACAATGTGGCGATTGCCGCCTTGCACGCACTGCAGCGGCGCAACCTCAAGCGCGTAGCGATCGTTGACTTTGATGTGCACCACGGCAACGGCACGGAAGACATCCTGGCGGGCGACAACCGTGTGCTAATGGTGAGTTTTTTTCAGCACCCGTTCTATCCGTTCAGTGGCGACAAAGAGCCCGCATCCAACATGCTCAACATTCCGGTGGCGGCCTATACCAAGGGCATGGATATCCGCGAGTTGGTGGAGATGGTGTGGATACCTCGTCTGGAAGCCTTCAAGCCCGAAATGATCTTTGTCAGTGCCGGGTTTGACGCCCATCGTGACGACGATATGGGGCAACTTAATCTGACTGAAAACGACTATATCTGGCTGACAGAGCGGATCAAGGATGTGGCCCGCCGCTTTAGCAAAGGGCGCATCGTTTCGTGCCTGGAAGGTGGTTACATGATGGGGCCGCTGTCGCGCAGCGTTGAAGCCCATTTGCGCGTGCTGGCAGATGTTTAGACAAACAAGGGGTACCCATTCATGACCGAGTTGTTGCTGCAAACACAGGACGCCCGCGGCGTTGTGACATTGGTGCTCAATGATGCTGCCCGTTTCAATGCACTAGGCAGTGACATGCTGCAGGAGCTGCAAGAGGCGCTGGACAAGATTGCAATGGACGACAGCGTGCGGGCTGTGGTGCTGGCTGCCAATGGAAAAGCTTTTTGTGCGGGGCACAACCTCAAGGACATGGCCGCACACCCGGACTTGAGCTACTACCAGGAGCTTTTTACGCAGTGCTCACGCATGATGCTGAGCATTGCGCGTTTGCCTGTGCCAGTGATTGCACGGGTACACGGCATGGCCACGGCAGCAGGCTGCCAGTTGGTGGCGCAGTGCGATTTGGCGGTTGCCAGTACCGAAGCCAGCTTTGCCACCAGTGGCATCAACTATGGTTTGTTTTGCGCAACACCCAGCGTACCTTTGGTGCGCAATGTGCCATTTAAACAGGCGATGGAAATGCTGCTGACCGGAGACTTCATTGATGCGCATACGGCACAGGCACAGGGGCTGGTGAACCGCGTGGTGACACCGCAAACCTTGGATGCCAGTATTGAACAGCTGGTGAGCTCGATTGTGCAAAAACCTGCAACGGCTGTGCGCATGGGCAAAGCGTTGCTGTATCGACAGCGTGAAATGGGTCTGGAGGCTGCTTACCTGCTGGCCGGAGAGTCGATGGCCTGCAACATGATGGACGCTGATGCACAGGAAGGCGCCCAGGCTTTCGCTCAGAAACGGCAGCCCCAGTGGCGTGGCTGACTGCGGGGCGTCAGTAGTTTGCCATCTGCATGCTATGGAGAGGCGCATTGCCTGGACCCGCGTTAATGTGAGTCGTTATGGACATTTTTGACAAACTCATTCATGACTTTCGCAGCTCCAGTGCGTGGGTTGAGTTGCTCATCTTGCTGGTGTGCTTGCTCTTGGCATACACCGTGGTGCGTTGGTGGGGCCGCAACCTCAAGGAGCGAGAGCGGGTATCGCCCATCTGGTTTGGCAGCAAACCTCTGGATGGTGCGATGCTGCCGATGCTGGCGCTATTTTTTACCTACGTCGCTGAACTGATAGCCGTTCAGTACATGCCGGTGTTCTGGCTGCGCTTGGCGGTATCGCTGCTGTTTTCGCTGACCATCATCCGGTTTGTTGCCCGCGTATTGAGTGCCAGCTTTCCGCAATCGACCACTATGCGCTTGATGGAGCGCGTGTTCTCCTGGGTGGTATGGGGAGTGGCAGTCTTGCACAGCTTGGGTTTGTTGCCCGTGGTGCGCGAAGAGCTCGACTCCGTCAGCCTGACACTGGGCAAGTCACAAGTCAGCTTGCTCAATTTGGTCGAAGGTACTTTGTCTGCTGGTTTGATGATGGTGGTGGTGCTGTGGATTGCCAGCTTGTTTGAGCAGCACCTGATCAACCGGTGGGTCAGTGATCTGTCCATGCGCAAAGTGGGCGTCAACATCACGCGGGTGGTGCTGATCACGGTGGGCTTGCTGGTGTCTTTGTCTTGGGTAGGGGTTGACCTGACTACTTTGTCTGTGATGGGCGGCGCTTTAGGTGTCGGCCTGGGCTTTGGCCTGCAAAAAATCGCATCCAATTACATCAGTGGTTTTCTGGTCTTGATTGAGCGCGCATTGCGTATTGGTGACAACGTGCGAGTGGATGGTTTTGAAGGACGTATTACCGACATCCGGACCCGCTTTACGGTGATTCGTGCATCCAATGGGCGCGAGTCAATTGTTCCTAATGAAACACTGATCACGCAAAGGGTGGAAAACCTCACGCAATCTGATCGTCAGTTCTCGCTGTCAACCACCGTGGTCGTTGGTATAGACAGTGATGTATCTCAGGTGACCAGCATTTTGCTGGATGCTGCCAAGCGGCAGCCACGTGTTCTGGCAAAGCCTGCGCCTTCAGTTCAACTGGTCGATTTTGTTGAGCATGGACTGCAATTTACGCTGAGCTACTACATCAGTGATCCCCAGAACGGGCAGGGGAATCTTCGCTCCGACGTGAACCTCACGGTGCTGCAAGGCTTGCGAGAGGCAGGGGTTCATCTGCCTATGTCGCGGCAGGTGGTGCAATTTGTGGCACTTGATGAGAGCGCGACTGGCCACGCGGACAAGGGGCTGCATGTGGCTGAATCACCTAGGGAAAACCCATAGACGATTGAAATTAATGCTCTGCGTTGCGTGATGCATGCATAAAATGGAACGATCGTTCTTTTCTGCGTGAATGTCTGCGCGGTGTCCCTAGGACAGCTTTGCTGCATCGCCGCATAGAATGTTTTCAGTTTACGTTCACGTCAATTCAAACAATCTGTAATCACACTGATTCCCAAGGAGCAGCAGCATGAAGGTATTGGTCCCAGTCAAGCGCGTGGTGGACTACAACGTCAAAGTCCGTGTGAAGTCTGACGGCACAGGCGTAGATATCGCCAACGTCAAGATGAGCATGAACCCGTTTGACGAAATCGCGGTGGAAGAAGCCGTGCGCCTCAAGGAAAAGGGCGTAGTCACGGAAATCATTGCCGTCTCCTGTGGGGTTGCGCAGTGCCAGGAAACCCTGCGCACGGCCATGGCCATTGGTGCCGATCGTGCCATTTTGGTGGAGACCGATGCTGAGCTGCAGCCCCTGGCTGTTGCCAAACTGCTCAAGGCCCTGGTGGACAAAGAGCAGCCTGGCCTGGTGATTTTGGGCAAGCAAGCCATTGACGGCGACAACAACCAGACGGGCCAGATGCTGGCTGCGCTGGCTGATCTGCCCCAGGCCACCTTTGCCTCCAAGGTGGAAGTTGCAGGCGACAAGGTCAGCGTCACCCGCGAAGTGGACGGAGGTCTGGAGACACTGAGCCTGTCTACCCCCGCCATCATCACCACCGATCTGCGCCTGAACGAGCCCCGCTACGTCACCTTGCCCAACATCATGAAGGCCAAGAAAAAGCAGCTGGACATCGTCAAGCCCGAAGAGCTGGGTGTGGACGTTGCGCCCCGCATCAAGACCTTGAAGGTGGCCGAGCCTGCCAAGCGCGGCGCTGGCGTCAAGGTGCCGGATGTGGCGACCCTGGTGGACAAGCTCAAAAACGAAGCGAAAGTTATTTGACCCCCTGAGCCGCTTCGCGTCTTCCCCCTTGGAGGGGGAAGACAGCCTCGCGTCGGGGCGGCCCTAGCTCGCTGTCCCTGATTTTGGGGCGTGCGAATTTGAAGGCCGTTTGCCCTATCCGCAGACTTCGCAAGAACCTCAAAGAATTTTTGGAGTTGAAATGACTTCTCTCGTAATCGCAGAACACGACAACGCCACCATCAAAGGCGCTACCCTGAACACCGTCACGGCCGCTGTAGCCTGCGGTGGTGATGTGCACGTACTGGTCGCTGGTGAAAACGCAGCTGCAGCAGCTGCAGCCGCTGCCCAGATCGCTGGTGTCGCCAAAGTCATCCACGCTGACGGCGCCAGCCTCAAAGACGGTCTGGCAGAAAACCTCACGGCCCAGGTGCTGGCTATTGCTGGTAACTACAGCCACATCCTGTTCCCAGCCACCGCCAGCGGCAAGAACGTTGCCCCGCGTGTAGCGGCCAAGCTCGATGTTGGCCAGATCAGCGACATCACAGCGGTCATCTCGGCGGACACCTTCGAGCGCCCCATCTACGCGGGCAACGCTGTTGCCACCGTGCAATCGTCGGATGCCACCAAAGTCATCACCGTACGCGGCACCGGGTTTGACGCAGCGGCTGCCACGGGCGGCGCAGCGGCGGTGGAAACCACTGCAGCGGTTGCCGACTCAGGCAAGAGCGCCTTTGTGGGCCGTGAAGTTACCAAGAACGACCGCCCCGAGCTGACGGCTGCCAAGATCATCGTCTCCGGTGGCCGCGCACTGGGCAGCGCCGAGAAATTCAACGAAGTCATGACCCCGCTGGCCGACAAGCTGGGTGCAGCCATTGGTGCCAGCCGTGCAGCGGTGGATGCAGGCTACGCCCCCAATGACCTGCAAGTGGGCCAGACCGGCAAGATCGTTGCCCCGCAGCTGTACATTGCAGCGGGCATCTCGGGTGCGATCCAGCACTTGGCGGGCATGAAAGACTCCAAGGTGATCGTGGCGATCAACAAGGATGCGGAAGCCCCGATCTTCTCGGTGGCCGACTATGGCCTGGAGGCTGACTTGTTTGTGGCCATTCCAGAGCTGGTGAAAGCGCTGTAATTTGCGGAAAAAAAGGAGGGGCAGGCCCCTCCTTTTTTGCATCAGGGGCAGGCATGCGTTGAGCGCGGATTCAACAACAATGACCTGACGACAAGGGAGATACGACATGCAGGAGACAAGCAGGGGCAGGCTTGGCCAATGGGTGCTGGCCGTAGCTTGTGCCACCACAGGCACATGGGTGCATGCTGACTGGGTCATTGGGCAAGTCGCACCACTGACAGGTGCTGGGGCCGTGCAGAGCAAGGCCTATGCACAAGGCATGCGCCTGTATTTCAATCAGGTCAATCGCACAGGTGGCGTGCACGGCGAGCGCGTGCGTCTGGTAAGTCTCGACGACCGCTCCAGCCCGCAGGACACGGTCAAGCAAACTCAGCGCTTGCTCCAGGAGTCCAAGCCCATCGCGTTGGCTGGTTATTTTGGTAATCGCAATTTACTGGCCTTGCTCGATAGCAAGGTGCTGGATCAGGCGCAAATCAGTCTGGTTGGCTTTCATAGCACGAATGCCCGTGTTCTGAAGGCTCAGCAGCTGTTTAGCACCCGTGCGGTATTGCCGCAAGAGATTGAGAAAATTACCAAGCATCTGGCCACGCTGGGTTTGACTCGCTTGGCGATCGTATATGACGAGCGTGATGACCAGGAAGGCAAGGCGCTGGAGGCACAGGTCACTGAGATTGCTGCGGCTTCAGGAGCCAAGCTGATTCACAGCCGCATGCTGAAGGCCGGCAAAGCAGCGCAAGAAGCGGTGATTGATAGTTTGCAAAAAGCGCAACCCGGCGTGCAGGCCATCATCGTCGTGGCGTCCAGTCCAGTGACTGCAGCTTTTGTGGAGATTTACCGTGCCGAAGGCGGGGCTGCTCAAATTTATGCCACTTCCGGTGCAGACATTGAGCAGTTGGCAACCCGGTTGCATGTGGATGTGATGCGCGGCGTCTCGATTGCGCAGGTGGTGCCCAACCCGTACCGTTCTAACAACCGTTTGAACAAAGAGTTTCGCGACGTGGTGAGCAAGCAGCCTGACAGTGACGCAATACCGGTGAGCTATCCCATGATGGAAGGCTATGTGAATGCCAAGGTGCTGGTGGAAGCCATGCGCCGCACTCAGCCACTGACCAGTGAAAAACTGGCTGACAGTCTGCGCAATCTGAATGCCGTGGACTTGGGCGGTTACTGGGTCAGCTTTCGTCCTGACTCTCAATCGGGCTCCAAATTTGTGGATTTGAGCATTGTGAATGCCCAAGGACGTGTGACGCAATAAATCAGAGATAGCCGCCTGCGTAGGCCAAATAAGACCACAGCCATTTTTGAATACAAGAAAGACGAGACATGAGCTACACCGCACCCATCAAAGACATGCTGTTTTGCATGGAGCACCTGGCAGGCCTGAGCCAAGTGACGCAAATCCCCGGTTTTGAAGATGCAGGTTTAGAAACCGCACAAGCCGTGCTGCAAGAAAGCGCCAAGCTGTGTGAAGGTGTGGTGGAGCCACTGAATATTCAGGGAGACATCAACCCTTCCAGCTTTCAGAACGGAAAAGTGACAACCACGCCGGGTTTCAAAGAGGCTTACCAGCAATTCATGGCAGGTGGCTGGCAAGGTTTGCAGCACCCAGCGGACTTTGGTGGTCAGGCCTTGCCCAAGACCATTGGTGCTGCGTGCGTGGAAATGCTCAATGCTTCCAACATCAGTTTTGCGCTGTGCCCGCTGCTGACGGATGGCGCGATTGAGGCGCTGCTGACAGCAGGCAGCGATGCGTTGAAAGCTACTTACCTTGAAAAGCTGGTGACCGGGGAGTGGACGGGTTCCATGAACTTGACTGAGCCGCAAGCCGGCTCGGATCTGGCTTTGGTGCGCACCAAGGCTGATCCCCAGCCCGATGGCTCGTACAAGGTATTTGGCACCAAAATTTTCATCACCTACGGTGAGCACGATATGGCGGACAACATCGTGCATCTGGCGCTGGCCAGGGTGTCGGGCGCTCCGGAGGGGGTCAAGGGTATTAGCCTGTTTGTGGTGCCCAAGTTCTTGGTGAATACCGATGGCAGTCTGGGGGCTCGCAATGATGTGCACTGTGTCTCGATTGAGCACAAGATGGGCATCAAGGCATCACCTACAGCCGTGCTGCAATACGGTGACAACGGTGGTGCAATTGGCTATCTGGTTGGTGAAGAAAACCGTGGCCTGGAGTACATGTTCATCATGATGAACGCTGCGCGCTACGGCGTGGGCATGCAAGGTATTGGCGTGTCTGACCGCGCCTACCAGCGTGCAGTGCAGTACGCGCGTGATCGTGTGCAAAGTCGCCCTGTGGACGGCAGTGTGGCGGGCAGCGCAGCCATCATTCACCACCCCGATGTGCGCCGCATGCTGATGACGATGCGTGCTACCACTGAAGCTTGCCGCGCCATGGCCAGTACGGCTGCGGCGGCCTACGATGCAGCCCACCACCACCCCGATGCTGAAGTGCGCAAGGCCAACGCAGCGTTCTATGAATTCATGGTGCCGCTGGTCAAGGGCTACAGCACGGAGATGAGCTTGGTCGTAACCAGTCTGGGTGTGCAGGTGCACGGAGGCATGGGATTTATTGAAGAAACCGGTGCTGCCCAGTATTACCGTGATGCCAAGATTTTGACCATCTACGAAGGGACAACGGCTATTCAAGCCAATGACTTGGTGGGGCGCAAGACAGCGCGTGATGGCGGTAAAAATGCCCAAGATATCGCGGCCCAGATCGCCAAAACCGAGGCGCAATTGTTGGCCAGTGGTACCGAGGCCGCTCAATCCATGGCGCAGCGTTTGAAGGCCGCGCGCCAGGCTTTTTTGGATGTCGTGGAATTTGTGGCGGGCAAGGCCAAGGCATCACCCAACGCCGTATACGCGGGCAGTGTGCCGTATTTGATGCTGACCGGAAATTTGCTGGCTGGCTGGCAGATGGGGCGCGCTTTGCTGGTGGCTCAAGATCAAGCGGCTCTGGGGGTAGATGTGGCCTTTATGCAGGCCAAAGTGGTCACGGCGCAGTTTTATGCGGAACACATTCTCACCCAAGTACCAGGCCTGCGCGACAGCGTTTTGGCAGGTGGAGAGAGCGCCTGTGCATTGCCTCTGGATGCATTCTGACGCAAGGGTGACAGCCCGAGCATCGGTGCAAGGCAGATCATGCAAGGTCTGCATTTAAGATGAAAAAAGTGAGCTGCTAGTGCTTTTGAAATAAGCGCTAGCGGTCAATTTTTCTTGTAAATAACAACCACGGAGACAGCTGCATGTCGAAAATTCCTGCGGTGCTACAAAATTTGGCGCTGCCAGTCATTGGTTCGCCCTTGTTCATCATCAGCACCCCCAAGCTGGTCATTGCCCAGTGCAAGGCGGGCATTGTCGGTTCCATGCCTGCATTGAATGCAAGACCTGCAGAGTTGCTCGATGACTGGCTGGCTGAAATTACCGAGGAGCTGGCTGCACACAACAAAGCGCACCCTGATGCGCCTGCTGCACCTTTTGCCATCAACCAGATCGTGCACAAAAGCAATGACCGCCTGGAGCACGATCTTCAGGTGTGCGCGAAGTACAAAGTGCCACTGATCATTACAAGCTTGGGAGCGCGTGAAGATTTGAACCAGGCCGTACACAGCTGGGGCGGTGTGGTGATGCATGACATCATCAACAACAAATTTGCCCATAAAGCGATTGAAAAGGGCGCCGACGGTTTGATTGCTGTGGCGGCTGGGGCAGGCGGTCACGCGGGTGTGAAAAGCCCGTTTGCACTGATTCAGGAAATTCGCCAGTGGTTTGACGGCCCTGTAGCCCTGTCAGGCTCCATTGCATCTGGCGGTGCGGTTTTGGCAGCCCAGGCCATGGGAGCCGACTTTGCTTACATTGGTTCTGCCTTCATTGCCACACAAGAGGCGCGGGCTGAAGAAGCCTACAAGCAAGCGATTGTGGATTGCAACTCGGACGATGTGGTGTATTCCAACCTGTTTACGGGTGTGCATGGCAATTATCTGGCACCGTCCATTCGTGCTGCGGGTCTGGATCCAGATAACTTGCCAGACTCTGACCCTAGCGCGATGAACTTTGGTTCTGGCCGTACCAAGGCCTGGAAGGACATCTGGGGCTGTGGCCAAGGCATTGGTGCGATTGACAAAATTCAACCTGCAGCTGATTTGGTCGCGCGTTTGAAGCGTGAGTACCAAGAGGCTCGACACCGCTTGTTACAAACTGCGTAATTACTTGACGCAAGTCATATAGCACCTTAGGGTGCTTTTTTTATGTCACCGGAGTTATTCACTGGGATTTGAATTGCAGTTGTAACTAAGGCTACTTGAATCGTCTAGCATTTACACAAATTTCAGTAAATACTGAAATTTAGAAAACATGCAAAATATTGACACACCTCAGGCAGCTTGTGCTTCGGCACAACACCGACCCAACAGCGCCCAACCCGGCAGTGGCTGGCTGGTGCTGGCTTCGCTGTTGTGGCTGCCGCAAGCTGGGGTGATTGCCTGGGCGGTGCAGTGCTTTGCAGCAGGGCAGGCACTGGATTATTTGGCAATACAGGTTGCCGCAGTGATGCTGCTGGGCATTGTGCGTGCTTTGTGTGAAGGACGTGGGGTTCGAGTGACCTATGTGCATGCACGTGCACGGGTCAGCAGTCTGCGTGCCCAGACATTGCAGGCGCTGGCGCAGACTTCTCCGATGGATCGCACCCGTCCTGCCTCAGGGCTGGCTGCCAGCGCTTTGGCCGAGCAGGCTGAGGCGATTGTTCCCTGGCTTTCACGCTACCAGCCAGCCATGTGGCGCGTGCGGGTCGTGTCACCCATCATCGTGCTGGCCGTTGCCACCCAGTCATGGCTGGCTGCGCTGATCTTGCTGTTCTGTGCCCCTCTGATTCCTCTGTTCATGGCCATTGTTGGCTGGCGTGCCAAGGCCGCCAGTGAGGCTCATATGGTGGAGCTGGGTCAGATGAATGCGTTTTTGCTCGACCGTTTGCGCGGGCTGAGTACATTGCGCGCATTGCATGCAGTACCTCACACCGCCAGCCGCCTGCGTGCACAAGCGCAATCATTGTGTGAGCGCACGATGCGTGTACTGCGCATTGCCTTTTTGTCATCAGCGGTTTTGGAGTTGTTTTCTGCCTTGGGCGTGGCCATGGTTGCCATGTATGTGGGTTTTCACCTGCTGGGCAATCTGCCATTCGGTGCCTGGGGCGACAAGCTCAGTTTGGGTCAGGCGCTGTGGGTGTTGATGCTGGCGCCCAGTTTTTTTGATCCCCTGCGTGAGCTGTCTGCTGTGTGGCATGACCGTGCTGCAGGGCAGGCTGCGATGGAGGGATTGCAGGCATTAAGTCAAAAGAATCTGCCTTTGCCTGCTGCGCTGGCTCCAGCCCCTGACACAGTTTCAGCAGATGCGATCCGCGTGGATACCTGTAATTTACTCATCACCGTAGATGGTCAGGCGGCTTTGGCACCTGTGAATTTGCACGTTGATGCAGGGGAGCATGTTGCGATCTGGGCCCCTAGCGGAGCTGGTAAGTCGGTGCTGCTGGCACAGCTGGCTGGCTTGCTGCCTGTTGCACCAGAGCAGCTCATGCTGGATGGACAAATTTTGCATACCTCTGATTGGCCGGCAATGCGTGCGCGTACTGCATGGATGGGGCAGCAAGCCCACGTCTTTGCCGGTAGCGTCAGCCGCAATGTGCAGCTGGGCCGCGAGGGCGTCAATGCGCAGGCCGTTGAACATGCACTGACACAAGCGGGACTGGATCAGGCCCTGGTCCAGCGTCAGGGCAGCAGTCTGGGAGAGGCCGGGCAAGGGCTGTCCGGCGGTGAAGCGGTGCGTCTGGCTCTGGCTCGCATGGCCATACATCAGCATGCTGGTTTGTGGCTGGTGGATGAGCCCACTGCCCATCTTGACCCCGCAACTGCCCTGCAGGTGATGCACAGCCTGCGCCGCATGGCAAAGGGGAAAACTTTGATCGTAGCCACGCATGACGCGGTCTTGGCCGCACTGATGGACCGCACCATTTATCTAGAAGCAGCAATGCCAAAGGTGCTTGCATGATGCCTCACACCCGATTGCGTGATGTCGCTCACCTGCTCAGTGCCATGGCTCCCAGGCGCTGGTGGCTGGGCGGCGCGGCCATGGCTGCATTGACCGTGCTGATGGGCATGGCCTTGCTGGGGCTGTCTGGCTGGTTTATTGCCGCCACGGCGCTGGCAGGTTTGGTACCTGCAACGGCCTTGGTGTTTGATGTCTTCATGCCTTCGGCAGGCATTCGCTTGCTGGCCATGGGCCGAACAGCATCGCGCTATGGCGAACGTGTAGTCACCCATGAAGCCACCTTGGCCGTGCTGGCAGCCTTGCGCGAGAAACTGTTTGTAGGCTGGGCACAGCCTGACGCAGCCCGCTTGCTGCAATTGCGCCCTGCGCGTTTGCTGCAGCGCTTGACGTCGGATGTGGATGCGCTCGATAGCCTGTATCTGCGCATGATTGTTCCGGCGGTCGCTGCCTGTGGTGCCGCCTTGCTGGCGGGTGTGGTGCTGGGCGCTTTGCAATGGTGGCTGGGGCTGGCCGTACTGGCTTGGCTGCTGCTTGCAGGTGGTTGCCTCACCGCCTGGCTGGCGGGCCGCAGTGCGGTGCCGGCTGTGCAGCGTGCCGTGGCGCTGGAGCGTTTGCGTGCAGACGCGGTGGATATGGTGGCTGGCCAGACGGAATTGCTGATGGCTGGCCGCTTGGCCGCTCAATGCGCGCGTGTGCAGCAATCTGATGCCCGAGTAGCACAGGCCGATCACCAGCTCAACCGTCTGGATGCCAAGGCCGCTGCCGGTTTTGGCGTGGCCGGTGCTGTGGTCCTGGCCGCAGTGCTGGCCGCCGCAGGCTACCTTGTGCATGCACAGATGATTGGAGCACCGGGTGCGGCTATGGCACTGCTGGTGGCCTTGACCGCCATGGAGCCTTTTGCTGCGCTGCGCCGCGGCGCTCTGGAAGCCGGTCGCACGCGTTTGGCGGCCCGCCGTCTGGGTGCGCGCATGCAGCAAGACGTTCAGGACGCACACTTGCCCGCCCCACAGCCAGGTCTGGCCTTTGAACTGCAGGCTGCGGTAGTCCAGCATGCAGACGGTGTGCTGCCGGCAGTCAATGGCATCCACTTGCAAGTGCACAAAGCAGAGCGCGTGGCCTTGATTGGTGCGAGCGGAGCAGGCAAGTCGACCGTCATGGCTGTGCTGGCAGGCGAACAAGCATTGACCCGGGGCACAGTGACTGCTTTGTCCTGCGTGTGGCTGACCCAGCGAGTTGCACTGTTCCAAGACAGTGTGCGCGACAACCTGCGTCTGGCGGCACCTCTGGCCGATGACGCTGCGCTGTGGACTGCGCTGCAAGACGCAGGCCTTGCGGACGATGTGCGCGCCATGCCTTGGGGGCTGGACAGCATGCTGGGTGAAGGGGGCTTGGGTCTGTCGGGTGGTCAGGCCCGCCGCCTGGGGCTGGCGCGCTTGCTGCTGGCCCAGCAGCAAGCATGGCTACTGGACGAGCCTACTGAAGGGCTGGATGCCCCGACAGCTCACGACGTATTGCTGCGTCTGATGGCGCGCGCGCAAGGCCACACGGTGGTGATGTGCACGCATTTGCAACGCGAGGCGGTATTGGCGGACCGGCTGATCTGGCTGGAAGCGGGTGCCGTGCAAGCGCAGGCGCGACGTGGAGAGGCTGGGTTTGACTCGTTGCTGCAGCGCTTGCGAGCGGATTAAAAGTTTGACCTGTTTTTGTTTGGATGCATGGGCAGGCTGACTGCCTCAGTAGCACTCCCTTGAGGACCCTAGAAAGGACAACACCATGGACCTCGATATTGTCGACTTATCGCGGCTGCAGTTTGCGATAACGGCGCTCTACCACTTTTTGTTCGTGCCGCTGACCATTGGTCTGGCGGTGATCGTAGCCATCATGGAGACCGTCTATGTGATGACGGGACGCACCATCTGGCGCGACATGACCAAATTCTGGGGGGTCTTGTTTGGCATTAACTTTGCCATGGGCGTAGCTACGGGCGTGGTCATGGAGTTTCAGTTCGGTATGAACTGGAGCTACTACAGCCACTATGTGGGCGATATCTTTGGTGCACCGCTTGCGATTGAGGGGCTGATGGCCTTTTTCTTGGAAGCCACCTTTGTGGGCCTGTTCTTTTTTGGCTGGGATCGCATGACCAAGGTGCAGCACTTGGTGGTGACGTGGCTGGTAGCTATTGGCTCCAATTTTTCGGCATTGTGGATTCTGATTGCCAACGGCTGGATGCAAAACCCTGTGGGCGCAGCCTTTAACCAGCAAACCATGCGCATGGAAGTCAATGACTTCTTTGCCGTGCTGACCAACCCGGTGGCGCAGGCCAAGTTTGTGCACACCGTGTCTGCGGGCTACACCGTGGCGTCGATTTTTGTATTGGGCATCTCTGCCTGGTATTTGCTTAAAGGGCGGCACGTGGCTCTGGCCAAGCGTTCTATGACTGTGGCGGCATCGTTTGGTCTGGCCGCTTCACTGTCCGTAGTGGTTCTGGGCGATGAGAGTGGCTATTTGTCGTCAGAGCACCAGAAGATGAAGCTGGCGGCCATTGAAGCCATGTGGGAAACCGAGCCTGCACCTGCCGCGTTTACCGTAGTGGGCATTCCGGACAGCGCCGCACGTGAAACGCACTACGCCGTACACATTCCATGGGTGATGGGCCTGATTGGTACGCGCTCGCTGGATACTGAAATTCCGGGCATTAACGATCTGGTGCTGCGCGCACAAGACCGTATTACCTCGGGCATCAAGGCGTACGACGCACTGCAAACCATCCGCAGCTTCAAAAAACAGGCGGACGTGCCCGCCGATGTGGTGACCACCTTTGAAGACCATGGTGCAAACCTCGGCTATGCACTGCTTTTGATGCGCTACACCGATGACCCGCGCAAGGCCACGCAAGCGCAGATCCAGCAAGCTGCGCAAGATACCGTTCCACCCGTGGGGCCGCTGTTCTGGAGCTTCCGCGTCATGGTGGCACTGGGCATGTTCTTCATCGCGTTGACTGCAACGTTCTTTGTGCTGTCTGCGTGTCGCAAGCTGGATGCTTATCCGTGGCTGCTCAAAGTGGCGGTGATGGCCATTCCTTTGCCGTGGATTGCGGCTGAATGCGGCTGGATCGTTGCGGAGCTGGGCCGTCAACCCTGGATCATTGAAGGCGTACTGCCCACGGCCATGGCAGTTTCCAACCTGGGGGCTGGCACGGTGCTGATGACGATCGTTATGTTTGTGGCCATTTACACCGTCATGTTCGGTATCGAAATGGTATTGATGCGCAAGGCTATCTTGACGGGGCCCACCGAAGAGAGCGAACCCCACCTCAGTGCGTACGCGAAGAAATTCGTGAATGCCTACAGCGGCAAGTAACCGAAGGAGTCACATACCATGATCTTGCATGAACTTTTGGGCTATGACGTTTTGCGCGTCATCTGGTGGCTGCTGCTGGGCGTCTTGCTCGTGTGCTTTGCAGTCACTGACGGTTTCGATCTGGGCGCAGCAGCCTTGCTGCGTGTCACGGGCAAAACCGATGTAGAGCGCCGTGTGGTGATCAACACCATTGGGCCTATCTGGGAAGGCAACCAAGTGTGGTTGATTTTGGGGGGAGGCGCTATTTTCGCGGCCTGGCCTCAGCTGTACGCGATCTCGTTTTCTGGCTTTTACATGGCCATGTTCGCTGCGCTGGTCTGCTTGATCTTGCGGCCTGTGGCTTTCAAGTTCCGCAGCAAGCGCGAAGGGACAGCCTGGCGCAATGGCTGGGACTGGGTGCTGTGCCTGTGTGGCTGGGGCCCTGCACTGGTCTTTGGTGTGGCCATGGGCAATGTGCTGATGGGCGTGCCTTTCCGTCTGGCTGACGACATGCGCATCTACTACGACGGCAGCTTCTTTGCGCTGTTTTCGCCCTTCGCGGTGCTGTGTGGCCTTGTCTCGCTGTCGATGCTGCTCATGCATGGTGCAGCGTGGCTGGTTTTCAAGACCGAAGGCGATGTGCAGGCGCGTGCCACTCGCTGGGGTATGGGTGCTGCCATTTTGACCACGGTTCTGTATGCCGTTGCTGGTGTCTGGCTGGCCAAGTTAAGCGGCTACACGCTGACCGAGGCCATGAGCACGACAGGTCCCTCCAACCCACTGCTCAAGTCGGCGCAGCTGGGGCAGGGCGCCTGGATGGCCAATTACGCCAAGCAGCCATTGCTGTGGATCGTGCCTGCACTGGGTGTGTGCATGCCATTGCTGGCGGCCTTGGGAATGAAGTTGCGACGTGAGTGGCTGGGCCTGCTCAGCAGTGGTCTGGCCATTGCTGGCATTGTGCTGAGCGTGGGCGTCTCTATGTTCCCCTTCATCCTGCCCTCATCGGTCAACCCGCAGTTCAGTCTGATGGTCTGGGACGCATCGTCCAGCCACCTGACGCTGTTCATCATGCTGGTGTGTGCCCTCATCTTCTTGCCCCTCATCCTGGCCTATACCAGCTGGGTCTACAGCATCATGCGTGGCAAGGTAGACCCCGATGATATTGAACAAGGCAAGGGTCACGCTTATTAAAAAGAGAGCTTCTAGCGATTGATAGACAACGTTTTACATATGTTTTCATATTGAAAACAAGTAATACAAAGCGCTAGTAGCTATCAAAAATTGAATTTTGAAAGGAAGATGCAATGTGGTACTTCTCTTGGATTTTGGGCTTGCCACTGGCGGCTGCGTTCGCTGTGCTGAACGCCATGTGGTTTGAATTAGTGGATGACGAAGCCACCCGCAAGCAATTGCTGGAAAAGGCCAAAAACTAAAAACACCTGGTTCCGGCATCACCGGTTCTGGCCTGAAGTAACCCGCAGCTGTTCAAGGCTGCGGGTTTTTTTGTGCGTGCATGACCGCTAGGATGGAGGCATGCGAAATGCTTGACGGCATGCATTACGCACAGCAAGGAGCGCCATGACTGAGCAAGATTTACGTCCACCCAAGCAGCAACGCATGCGTCAACAGACTTCAAGCGATGGGACCACCAAGTGGCTGCTGATTGTTTTAGCCATTGCTGCGGCGGGTTATGCAGCCTGGTACGCACGAGAGTACTGGGCAGCCAAAAGCACAGGTGCAGCGCCTGCTCTGGAGGCCCCCATTTCAAAGCCGGCGGATGCACCTGCACCCGTAGTACAAGAGCCAACTGCGGTTGCACCATTGGCAGCGCCGCAAGACGCAGTACCGCAGCACCCCTTGCCAGCTGCCACTGCAGATGCGGTGCCTGCCGATGATGCGCAGGCTCTGGACCGCATGGCTAAAGACTGGCTGGGCAGCCAGGCTTTGAAATTTTTGGTGATGCCGGGGCTGGCACACCATATGGTTGCCACCATCGACAACCTGCCACGTGGTCATGCCGCCCCACGTCTGTGGCCGCTATACCCCGTTGGCGGGCAGATGCAGCTGACGCAAAGCGAGCAAGGCATGCACATTGCCAGCACCAACAGCGCCCGCTACGACGCCGTGGTGGGTTTTGTGACCAGCATTGAGCCGGCCCAGGCAGCCGCATGGTATCGGCAGGCCTATCCGCTGCTGCAGCAAACCTATGAGGGCTTGGGCTACCCAGGTCAATACTTCAATGACCGGCTGGTGGCCGTGATAGACCACTTGCTGCAGACACCCGAGCCACAAGAGCCCATTGCTGTGCAGCTGGTGCAGGTGCAGGGCCAAGTTCCGTCTCAGCAACCATGGCTGCGCTATGAATATGCGGACCCCAAGCTGCAATCGTTGTCTTCAGGGCAAAAGATACTGCTGCGTCTGGGCACTGCGCACCGCCACCGCGTTCAAAGCTATTTACAGGCCTTGCGGGCACAGATCACGGCATAAAAAAAGCCTGCGTATGCAGGCTTTTTTTTCGGGCACTGGTGTGCACAGCGCGTTCAGCGCATCAACTCTCTTTGCCCTCTGCTGCATTTTTGTTTTTGTCTCCGCCCAGCATGCGGTCCTTGAAGTCCAGCACCCGAGTCACTGCCGCCCCCATGCCCATGAGCTGCATGGCAGTTTCGGGTTTGAGGCGTTGCACATCGTCAAACCAAGTCATCAGCTTTTCAATCAGCACATACATTTCTTCAATGCGTTGCTGTGCATGGCGCTCGTCGTCGGTTGAAACGTCTTCCAGCAAAGCGGAGCGCAACATCGACTGAGTGGGCTCAATTTCCCGGCGACGACGCTCTTCAGCCAGGCGGCGAAAGATTTCCCATACGTCTTGCGGTGCTTCAAAGTACTCGCGCCGGTCACCGGCATGGTGGCGCAGGTTGACCAGGCGCCACGACTGCAATTCCTTCAGACCCATGCTCACGTTGGAGCGAGAGAACTCCAGCGTTTCCGCAATATCTTCTGCATTGAGTGCACGGGGTGACAAATACAGCAGCGCGTAGATTTGACCCACGGTGCGGTTGATGCCCCAACGGCTACCCATCTCGCCAAAGTGCGAGACGAACTGCCGGTTCAATGGAGGGAGTGGGGTGTTTTGTGTCATATCCGCATTGTGCCTAGGAATGCCTGTATTCCTGCAATTGCTGAATTTACCGATATCCGTGTGTATGGGCTATTTCGCAACGCGCTACGAGCAGGGGGTTCGCGGTCTAGCGATGCAACTGACCAGCGTTTTCAGGCTGGTAGGTAATTGCATCGACCTTGACTGTGACGGGTTTGCCTGCGGGGCTGGGCAGCTCGAACACGTCGCCCACGCGCAGTCCAAGCAATGCCGTGCCCACAGGCGCAAATACCGAGACTTTGTCAGGGCTGCCATCCGCCTCCTTGGGGTACACCAAGGTCAGGGTTTGGGTCTTGTCACTCTCTTGCAGCGTAAAGCGCACGGTGGAATTCATGGTGACCACGTTGGCAGGCATTTCCTGTGGGTCCAACACGTCAGCGCGGTTCAGCTCCGCTTCCAGCGCGCTGCGGCCCGGAAAGTTGCTTGGCAACTTTTCCATGAGGTTTTCAAGGCGGTCCATGTCCAGTGAGGACAGGGTGATCGCGGGTTTTTTGTTGTCCATATGCGGCTTCTTTGCGAAGGTGTGGAGCAAACCGTGTGTCAAAACTCAGATGTCTACACGGAGAACGGCCCGGACAACGGCGGTTGTCAGGGCCAGCGTGTTTGCACATTTTTGGTGCGTTGCAGGCATTGTGGCTGCCTACTTAATAAAAGCAAGCATTGGGCAAGCTATTGGTACGAATCAGTGGGGCTTTAGCCGGCTTTCGCCGCATCAACCAACTTTTGTGCACAGAGACTCGCTTGTGCGGCATCGCGCGCTTCAACCATGACCCGCAACAACGGCTCGGTACCGCTGGCGCGGATCAGGACGCGGCCCGTGTCGCCAAGCAGTTGCTCCACCTCAGCCTGTGTTTGTGCAAGCAGGTGATTGCTTTTCCAATCCTGGCCAGGAGCCAGGCGAACATTGATCAGCACCTGGGGGTAGAGCGTGAGAGTGGACAGTTGTGCTGCCAGCGTCTTGCCGCTGCGTACACAGCTTTGCAGCACTTGCAGCGCACTGACAATGCCATCACCTGTTGTGTGTTTGTCCAGAACGAGTAGATGGCCAGAGCCCTCTCCACCAATTTGCCAGCCTCTGGCGTTCAGCGCTTCCAGTACATAGCGGTCACCTACTTTGGCACGCACGAACTCCACGCCTTGCTGCTTTAGGGCTACCTCGACAGCCATGTTGGTCATCAGCGTGCCAGCAGCGCCAGCCGTTGGCTCGCCACGCTGCAGCCGGTCTTGAACCATGAGGTACATCAGCTCGTCGCCGTTATAGATGCGGCCTGCGCCATCGACCATGAGCAGCCGATCGGCGTCACCATCCAAAGCGATTCCGTAGTGGGCATGGTTGGCGCGGACAGCCAGTGCAAGCGTTTCCGGGTGGGTGGCACCCACGCCATCATTGATGTTCAGCCCATCGGGTTCACAGCCAATTTCAATGACTTCTGCGCCCAGCTCGTGAAAAACTTTGGGGGCTATGTGATAGGCAGCGCCATGGGCCGCATCCACCACAATACGCAGCCCATGCAGCGACAGGTTGCTGTCGAATGTGCTTTTGCAAAACTCGATATAACGGCCTGCCGCATCATCGAGACGGCGGGTTTTACCAAGTGCGGCTGAGTCGCTCCACTGAGGTGCCTCCTCTAATGCCGCCTCAACGGCTTCCTCCCAGGCATCGTCGAGCTTGGTGCCCTGGGCACTGAAAAATTTGATGCCGTTATCGTAGAAAGGGTTGTGGCTGGCACTGATCACAACACCCAGACTTGCGCGCTGGGTACGTGTCAGGTAGGCCACACCAGGTGTGGGCAACGGGCCAAGCAAAATGACATCCACGCCAGCGGCGTTAAAGCCAGCTTCCAGGGCAGCTTCCAGCATGTATCCAGAAATACGGGTGTCTTTGCCGATAAGAACGGTAGGGCGTTCCTGGGTCTTTTTGAGCACACGGCCCACTGCGTGCGCCAAGCGCAGGGCGAAGTCGGGATTGATGACGGATTGCCCTACCTTGCCGCGGATGCCATCCGTGCCGAAATACTTGCGAGCCATTGTGGTGTTCCTTGTTAGGGGTGCTGGCGTTGTTGATCGTGCATGGCCTGCCATACCGACAAGGCAGCCTTGGTGTCTGCCACATCATGCACGCGCACGATGCGAGCGCCGCGCTCTACGGCCAGCAAAGCTGCAGTCACGCTAGGAACCATGCGTTGCTCAACAGGTAATCCGCTGACCTGGCCCAAAGAGCCTTTGCGTGACCAACCAGCCAAAAGCGGAAAGTCTAGTGCGAGCAATTCTGTCTGGCGAGCAAGTAACGCAAAATTTTGTGCCACGCTTTTGCCAAAGCCAATGCCGTAATCCCAAACAATGCGTTCGCGGGATACGCCACGCGCCATCAGCGCTTGAGATGCATCGCGCAAAAAATCACACACCTGCGCTACAGCGTCACCTTGCATATGGTCAAGGTGCATGTTTTGCGGTGTCTGGTGCATATGCATGATGCAAACCCCGCACCGGGGATGAGCGGCCACAACGTCCTGAGCGCCGGGTTGCCGCAGCCCCCATACGTCATTGATGATGTCTGCGCCCAAATCCAGGACTGCCTGCATTACCTGAGGTTTGTAGGTGTCCACAGAGATGGCAACGCCCAGCTTGACCGCTTCTTTGACGATGGGCAGTACACGGCGAATCTCTTCATCTTCTGGCACGGCAGGTGAGCCGGGGCGGGTCGATTCGCCGCCAATATCCAGAATGTCAGCGCCCTCTTTGACCAGTTTTTCTGCATGGCGCACAGCATCGAGATCTCGGTGCTTGCCACCATCAGAAAATGAGTCCGGGGTATTGTTCACAATGCCCATGATCAAGGGGCGTTGCAGATCCAGTAAAAAATGCGTGGTTTGCCATTGCGCCATAACGAGCTCCAACAAATGATGGCCATGAAAAAACGGGGCGCATGGCCCCGTTGTTTGGTAGGTGCTGCTTTATGCCGCAGTAGGCGCTGGGTCAGTATCTACAGCAGGAGTGCCACCACCCGAAGAGTTGCTATCGTCGCTGGACTTGGGAGTGCGTGGCACCCAATCTTTAGGCGGACGAGGCTCCTTGCCTGCAAAGATGTCATCGAGCTGTTCCATGTCGATGGTTTCCCACTCGAGCATGGCCTTGGCCATGGCATGCATTTTGTCTTGATTGTCTTCAATCAGCTTGCGGGCCAGTGCGTACTGCTCGTCAAGAATACGGCGCACTTCGTTGTCGACCTTTTGCATGGTGGACTCGGACAGGCTTGTGCCCTTGCTGAAGGTGCGACCCAGGAAAGGCTCACCTTCTTGCTCTGAGTACACCATGGTGCCCAGGGCATCGCTCATGCCGTAACGCGTCACCATATCGCGTGCAATCTGGGTGGCACGCTCGAAGTCGTTGGATGCACCAGTGGTCATCTGGTTCATAAACACTTCTTCAGCAATACGGCCACCAAACAGCATGGCAATTTGGTTCAGCATGAACTCCTTGTCGTAGGAGTAACGGTCTTTCTCAGGCAGGCTCATGGTGACGCCCAGTGCACGGCCACGCGGGATGATCGTGACTTTGTGCACAGGGTCGCACTTGGGCAGCAAGCGGCCAATCAATGCGTGGCCTGCTTCGTGATAGGCCGTATTGCGGCGCTCTTCCTCGGGCATGACCATGCTCTTGCGCTCGGGGCCCATGATGATCTTGTCCTTGGCCTTTTCGAAGTCCTGCATTTCAACGGTGCGCGCGTTGCGGCGGGCTGCCATCAAGGCGGCTTCGTTGCACAGGTTGGCCAAATCAGCGCCGGACATGCCTGGTGTGCCGCGTGCGATCACTGACGGATTGACGTCCTGACCGGCGGGAATCTTGCGCATGTGCACGTTCAGAATCTGCTCGCGGCCCCGGATATCGGGCAGCGTGACGTAGACCTGACGGTCGAAACGACCGGGGCGCAGCAAAGCGGCATCCAAAATATCAGGGCGGTTGGTGGCTGCCACGACGATCACGCCGAGGTTGGTCTCAAAACCGTCCATCTCCACCAGCATCTGGTTGAGTGTCTGCTCGCGTTCATCATTGCCGCCGCCCATGCCCGCACCACGCTGGCGGCCCACAGCATCAATTTCATCAATGAAGATGATGCAAGGAGCGTTTTTCTTGGCGTTCTCGAACATGTCGCGCACACGTGCTGCACCAACACCCACAAACATTTCGACGAAGTCAGAGCCAGAGATCGAGAAGAAAGGCACTTTGGCCTCACCAGCGATCGATTTGGCCAGCAATGTTTTACCTGTGCCAGGAGGGCCAACCAGCAGCAAGCCACGTGGAATGCGGCCGCCCAGTTTCTGGAACTTGTTGGGGTCTTTCAGAAAGTCGACGACTTCCTTGACTTCTTCCTTGGCTTCATCGCAACCGGCAACATCGGCAAAAGTGACGGTGTTGTTGTTTTCATCGAGCATGCGGGCTTTGCTTTTGCCGAAGCTGAATGCGCCGCCCTTGCCGCCGCCTTGCATCTGGCGCATGAAGTACACCCACACGCCCACCAGCAGCAGCATGGGGCCCCAGCTGATCAGCAAGCTCATCAGCAGCGAGCCTTCTTCGCGTGGCTTGACATCAAATTTGACGTCGTTGGCGATCAAGTCACCGACCAGACCACGGTCCAAATAGGTTGCGGTTGTACGGATACGGCGATCGTCGGTGGTTAGCGCAACGATTTCAGTGCCGCCTTGGCCTTCCTGAATGGTCGCACTCTTGATGCGGTTGTTGCGCACCTCGGCCAGGAATTCCGAATAGCCGACTTGGCCAGCGCTAGCACTTCCACGGGTATCAAATTGCTTAAATACCGTAAACAGCACCATGGCGATGACCAGCCAGACGGCGATTTTTGAAAACCACTGATTGTTCAAGCGGGGCTCCAGAGGAAAAGAGGAGAAATACATTCACATGGGAACGCTATGTCCCCATATGAGGTTCATTTTAGGTCTTTCAAGCGACTGTGCCGAAGCCTTATTCCTGTCAAGGCGATGGAGTACAAGGGTTTTCAGGAAAAAAGGGCCTTGCAGCCTTGTGTGCCGGCCTATTTGAGGCCAATGCCAATCAAGAAGGTCTCCGAGGATTTGTCTCGCGATGACTTGGGTTTAAGGGGCTTGACTTGCTTGAAATGCGCACGGAAAAGCTTGATCAAATCGTCATAACCGGGGCCATGAAATACTTTGGCAACCAAAGCACCTTCAGGCTTGAGGTGGTTGATCGCAAAATCCACCGCCAGTTCAATCAACAGTTCTACGCGGGCCCCATCGGTGGTGCTGTTGCCAGACAGGTTGGGTGCCATGTCAGACACCACCAGATCCACAGGGCGATCCTGCACGACTTCTTGCAACTGTGCCAGTACGGACTCTTCCCGGAAGTCTCCCTGGATGAAGTGCACACCCTCGATGGGCTCCATGGGCAGTAAATCCAGGGCGATGATGGTGCCGTTAAGGGCTCCAACGGCGGCACCTGTGGGCGACAGGCGTCTGCGGACATACTGGCTCCAGGCACCAGGCGTGGAGCCCAGATCCACCACAACGTGGCCGGGGCGAATGAGCTTGAATGTCTCGTCAATCTCCTTGAGCTTGTAGGCGGCACGAGCGCGATAACCGTCCTTTTGTGCAGCTTGCACATAAGGGTCATTCAAGTGGGCATTGAGCCAATTCTTGTTGAGCTTCTTGCTTTTCGATTTGATATTCATCGCAAATTTCTTCCTGCCTCGATAATACGGGCATGCCCCAAATTGATTTAACTCCCGCTGAGCGCCGGGAACACCGCGCCAACGCCCACCACTTGGACCCCGTGGTCATGATTGGTGGTGACGGCCTTACACCCGCCGTCCAGAAGGAAATTGACGGCGCACTGAACGCGCACGGCCTGATCAAGGTGCGTGTGTTCGGTGACGATCGTGCTGCCCGTGAGCAGGTCTACCTGCAACTGTGCGACGAGCTCAACGCCGCCCCCATCCAGCACATCGGCAAGCTGCTGGTGCTGTGGCGCCCAATCCCTGAAAAGGAAAAGGCTTTTGACGATGACCGCATGGCCGGTCCGCGTGACATCAAGCTGCTTAAGTTCGGCCGAGCCGGCAGCAAGCCTGAGGTCAAGCAAATCCGTGTGCTGGGTAACCAGCGTCTGACCCAAGGCGGCTTGGTCAAGCGTGCCAAGAAGAGTGGCCCTAAGTCGGCAAAAAAAGGCCACTAAGTATCCAGACTTCACTTCAGCATGACCACCACAACTTCCACAATATCTGAGCGCCACATCCTTTGCATGAAATGGGGTACCAAGTACGGACCGGAATACGTTAACCGGTTGTACGCCATGGTGCGCCGCCATCTCAGTGGTGATTTTCGCTTTGTCTGCCTGACCGACAACGCTGAAGGGATACGTTCAGAGGTGCAGTGTCTGCCAATTCCTTCGCTGGACCTGCCGCCGGGCATTCCTGAGCGAGGCTGGACCAAGCTGACGACCTTCTCCAAAGACCTGCATGGCCTGAAGGGTACTGCGCTGTTTCTGGATGTGGACGTGGTGATTACAGGGTCGCTGGATGATTTTTTTACCTATCCGGGTGAATTCCTCATCATTCACGATCACAAGCGCCCATGGCGCGTCACGGGTAACTCTTCCGTGTACCGCTTTGAGCTGGGCGCGCACCCGGATGTGCTGGAGTACTTTCGACGCCACTTTGATGAAATTCGCAAAGAGTTTCGCAATGAGCAGGCGTATTTGTCGGATGCCATACACAAGCAAGGCAAGCTCAAATACTGGCCTGAGGAGTGGTGCCCCAGCTTCAAATACCACTGTATTCCAAGCTGGCCGACGAATTTCTGGAAGCCTCCTTTTGTGCCTGACAACGCGCGCATCGTGATTTTTCATGGTGAATGCAATCCGCCAGATGCGCTGGCCGGCCGGCGTAATCGCCGTTTTCGTTTCATCAAGCCTGCAACGTGGGTGGCTGAACACTGGCGTGAATAATTTTTAGTTTGTTAGAAAGCCAAAGGCCTCGACCTATGTCGAGGCCTTTTTGTTGATTCATTCATCCAAAAACACGCACGGTGTGTGTGCAAGGAAAATAGGGCCATGGACTCCAAAGAACAACCGCGCAACCCGTTACATGGCCTGACGCTCGAGCGCATGCTGACCGACCTGGTGGATTACTACGGCTGGGCAGAGCTGGGCGAGCGCATCCCTGTGCGCTGCTTTAATGCCGACCCCAGCATGTCATCAAGCCTGCGTTTTTTGCGCAAAACGCCGTGGGCACGCGAGAAGGTGGAGCAGCTGTATCTCTACACGCTGCGCAAAACGCAGCGCTAGCGCTACGTATGTCCGCAGCAAACCTGGGCGTTGTGGTGGCACAAGGAGCGCTAAAGGGCGTTTTTCAAAAAGGCTTTGTTGCAAGGCAATGTGCAGGGGTGCACAGGAGGGCAATGCCATTAGTTATCGCTTGGTTTCTTGCTATGTAAGTCAATGAATTTGCGAGAATCCGTGCCTCTTCCTTTTGCGATTTGTACGCAGGACGGTACCTTGTTCACCGCTTCTCAATACCAAGCTATTTGCGATAGTTTGCCGGACCCAACTTTCATCTTGACCGAGTCGGGGCGCTACGTGGCGGTGCTGGGTGGAAAAGACAAGCGCTACTACCACGACGGCAGCTGCCTGGTGGGGAATCGCATTGCAGACGTGCTTGCGCCGGCTAAAGCGGCATGGTTTGAGCAGCAAATCCAAAGCGCGCTCACCTGCCAGAAAATGCTGGTGGTGGAGTACGAACTGAGTGCACACGATGTGCTGGGCTTGCCGTCAGAAGGCCCCGCAGAGCCTATCTGGTTTGAAGGCCGCATCAGTGCGCTGGAGCAGCTGTATGACGGTGAGAAAGCCGTTTTATGGGTGGCCAGCAACATCACGGCCAGCAAAGAGCTGCAGCAGCAATTGCAGTTGCATGCCTTGAGCGACGAGCTGACGGGTTTGCACAATCGCAGGCGCTTCATGCAGGCCCTGGATGCAGCCTATGCAGGTTTCATACGCCATGCGCAGCCCGCTTACCTGGTGTGCTTTGATGTGGACCACTTTAAAACCATCAATGATGGGCAGGGCCACCCCGTGGGCGATCAGGCGCTGAGAGATTTGGCGCAGGCGGTGCAGCAGCTCGCTGAGGATGACTATCTGGTCTGTCGCTTAGGCGGTGATGAGTTTGCCGTTCTGTGCCCAGAGCGCAGCATGGCTGAGATTCGAGCTTTTGCACAGCAGTTGCTGATACGGGGGTACCAGGCGCTGGCAAGCTATGCCGCAGGCGGAAAGACGCCCGCGCTGAGTATCGGGCTGGCGCACTTCACTGCCTCAGATACCAGCATGCAAGACATCATGCGCCGGGCTGATCAGGCCTTGTATATCTCCAAGATGCAGGGCGGCCACCGGCTCAGTACATCAGAGTGCTGCCTGGATCAAAGCGCAGAAGTTAAAGCGCAGACGGGCGTTGCCTTGAAGGTGCCTCTGGCGCCTGCGCCTTGATGGTTGTGTGTCAGTGTTGCATGTCATGCCTGCCCGGTGCTGGGTAACACCCATAGCCCACAACCCATAGCAGGCAGTGCATGTGTGCTGCGCTTACTGACCCAGTTGCTGCGCGTGGTGGCGCAGATGGTCATCCATGAAGGTTTGAATGAAGTAGTAGCCGTGGTCATAGCCCGCTTGCTGGCGCAGCACCAGGGGCTGGCCGACTTTGGCGCAGGCCGCTTCAAAGGCTTCGGGCAGCAATTGCTTTTCGTGCAGAAATTTGTCGGCCATGCCTTGGTCAATCAGTATGCCTGCGGGGTAGGGGGCTTTGCCCTGCGATTCCATCAGGCGTGTGGCGTCGTGTTGCGCCCATACTGCCTCGTTGCTCCCCAGATAGCCGGTGAATGCCTTTTGGCCCCATGCGCAGCTGCTGGGGTTGGCAATGGGGGCAAAGGCCGAGACGCTTTTGAATATGCCGGGATGACGCAGTGCCAGCGTGAGTGCGCCGTGGCCGCCCATGCTGTGGCCAAAAATACCCAGCCGTTGCATGTCAATGGGCAGGTAGCGGCCCAGCATGGGCAGCAGCTCATCGATGATGTAGCTTTCCATGCGCCAGTTTTGCTCCCACGGCGCTTGTTGAGCGTTCAGGTAAAAGCCCGCGCCCACGCCAAAGTCCCAGGCATCGGCCTGGCCGGGCACGTTGGCATCGCGCGGGCTGGTGTCGCAGGTGATCAGCGCAAGCCCCAGTTCAGCCGCCAGGCGCTGTGCGCCCGCCTTGGCCATGAAGGTTTCTTCGGTGCATGTCAAGCCGGCCAGATATAGCAGTGCCGGCACTTTTTCGCCCAGGACCGCCTTGGGTGGCAGGTAGACCGAGAACTTCATGGGCAAGCCGATTTCGCGTGAATCGTGCTTGTAAAAGCGTTGTGCACCACCGTAGCAGGCGTGTGCAGTCAGGAGTTCAAACGGGGTGGACATGAAATTAGATACTCCTAATAAAAGAGCTGTTACCGCTTATGTATATTGATTTTCAGATAGTTTTATATTTGAAAATCAATGCAGTAAAGCGAAGGCAGCTCTTATTTTTAAATGACAAGTCTGTATGCAAAGACGTTGCCAAGCAGTGTAGGGGCTGTATGCATCAGCCCGCTGCAAGTCCCTGAAAGACAGCTGAAATGCCTGACTGTATGTCGTCCTACGCGGTGGGCGCTGAGGTGGTGAAAAGATGGCGCATCTGCATTTTTGAGCCATACATGCCATGAAAGCTGTTCACTTTTTGTTCACTGCCGTGCATGCACTGATGGCACTGCTGTTTGCCCTGGTGTCACTGGCCTTGCTGTGGATTGCGATTAGCAAGGGCTGGGGCGCGCTGATACAGGGATTTGATGGGGATTCCACGCTGCACATGGTGGAGGCCATGGGCGTGCTGGCCGCTGCGGTAGTGGCGCTGCAGATCAGCCAGACGGTGGTGGAAGAAGAGGTGGTGCGCGACGCCAGCATTGCCGGGCCTACGCGGGTGCGGCGTTTCCTGTCGCGCTTTCTGGTAGTGGTGGTGGTGGCGCTGGCGATTGAGGCACTGATAGCCACGTTCAAAGGGCAGGAGTCGCCCAGTAACCTTATCTATTCAGCAGCGCTGATGGTGGGTGTGGGGGCCATGCTGTTTGGCTGGGGCATGTTTGTGCATCTGAACCGTTCTGCCGAGGAGCTGGAGCCCGAAGCGCTGCACGAGGCCACACAAGAGGATGTAGAGGTCAGTGCTGATGCTGAGGCAAGCACGGACGCAGGGCGCTGAGCTTTCAAGCGATGCCCGCCTGGGCCCTCATGCGTTAAAAAGCCACGCTCTGAGGCGTGGCTTTTTGAGGGCGATGAGGGTGCTGTGCGCTCAGTCGCTGGATTTTTGTCCGCTGGCCGCCGCAGCACGCAGCTTGTCTTTTTTACTCATGCGCTTGCCTTTGATGCCGCCGTTGTTGCCGTCTTCATGTGGCTGGCGCTGTGGGGCGGCTTCGGTGACGGGGTATTTGGGCAAAGTCTCCAGCTCGATCTCCAGCGCATTGCGCTTGGCAATCAGTTGCCAGTGCGCCAGTGCATCGGGCGATACAAAGCTGATAGCCGTCCCGCTCAGGCCAGCGCGGCCAGTGCGGCCAATGCGGTGGGTGTAGTCGTCGGGCGAGCGTGGCAGGTCGTAGTTGATCACCACGGGCAGCGCTTCAATGTGAATGCCGCGCGATGCCAGATCGGTGGTCACCAGCACCTGCCATTGACCGGCTTTGAATTCACTGAGCACTTTGTCGCGTGCGCCCTGGCTCAACTCGCCGTGAAAAGCGGTAGCAAAAATCTTCTTTGCGTACAGCTTGTTGGCGACATGTTCAGCGCTGTAGCGGCTGGCCACAAACACCAGTACACGCTGGCCGGGGTGCTGCTCGACCAGTTCACGCAGCAATGCACTGCGGCGTGCTGCATCGATATGGATGGCACGCTGGGCAATGGTGGCGTCTTGCTGGTGGGTCGATTCAATCTCGACGCTGTGGTGGCCTTCGCGCAGCAGCTGGCCCACCAGGTTTTGTACGCTGGGGCCAAAAGTGGCTGAAAGCAGCAAGGTCTGGCGCTGGCCCTTGGCGGGCAGCAGGGCCAGAATTTGTTCCAGCTCTTCGGCAAAACCCAAGTCCATCAGGCGGTCGGCCTCATCCATCACCAAGGTCTGGATGGTGCTGAGCTTGAGCTGGCTGTGGGCCACCACGTCCAGCAAGCGACCGGGCGTAGCAATCACCACGTCCACACCACCGCGCAATGCCATGAGCTGCGGGTTGATGGACACGCCACCAGTGAGTACCGCCACCTTGGGGCGGCGGCCCATGGCTTCGCCCAGGTGGTAGATCAGCTCAGCCACTTGGCTGGCCAGCTCGCGTGTAGGTACCAGCAACAACGCCTGCGTATTGCGGCTGCCTTGGCGCTGACCAGCGTCGCTCAGCATCCATGCTTGCAGCAGGGGCAGCACATACGCTGCTGTCTTGCCCGAACCTGTGGGTGCGCAGGCACGCAGGTCCTGGCCATTCAAAATCGCAGGAATGGCTTGGGACTGAATGGCCGTAGGGGCAATCAGGCCCTGGGCCTGGGCCGCATGGGCGAGCGATGGGGCAAGGCCCAGAGCGGAAAAGGACATGAAGGTGCAGCTAGGCAAAAATAAAAAGTAAGGCATTGTCGCTCTAGTGGGCCGAAAGCGGAGGGCGCTGGCGCTGCGACCCGACAATCCACTGGTACTTGCGCGCTGCATAAAAGATAGTGGCTATGGCTTGCACGCCTTGACTAAAAGTACTCAGCAGAGTATCCTTCGAGGCTATCTAGGGAATGCGTTCATCCGCACTTCGGCTTGCACACGCTGCAAGCACGCTGAGGCACATATCGTGTCGCGCAACATGGGTTACCCCTGTCATTCCCTGCAATGGCTGTTTTCAAGCAGTCATTTTCAACAGGCCCACAAGGCTGCAAATCCCGGGAAGGCTGCTTTCGCAAGCCGCTTCCGGTCTTTTTTTTAATTTGGCGGTTTTGTCTGCGGTAGCGCCCATTTGGGCGCAGCTGAACATATTCGCAAAACCCTTGATCTGCACCGCAGTCGCTCTGACACGTGGTGTGCAGGGCTGCGCGCATTTGTCTGTCACCACAGAGCACAACCGCTTTCTGTGGAGCACCCATGCAGCAGCTATCGCTGACAACCGTTTTACTTTTGTTATTTGCCTTCTACGGCTTGTCTTTCTGGATGACCATGCGCATTGGCCAGAAGGAGGAGAGCGCCGACGGCTACATGACATCCAACGGTTCCATCGGCTTTGGCATGTCTGCCTCCAGCATGACCGCCACCTGGGTCTGGGCGGCCTCCATTTACGCCGCAGCCACCTCTGGCTATCAATACGGGCTGTCCGGTGCTGTGCATTACGGGTTCTGGGGCGCGCTGATGATTTTGTTCGTCTACCCTTTTGGCAAACGTTTTCGTCAGATCGCCCCGCATGCCCATACGCTGGCAGAAATCATGCATGCCCGGCATGGGCGATGCAGTCAGATGATTCTGGCGCTGTCCAATGTATTGGGCAGCGTCATCAGCCTGATGGTTAATTTCACAGCAGCTGGCGCATTGGTCTCCATGTTGTCGCCATTGAGCTTCCTGCAAGGGGTGCTGATTGTCGCCGTGGGTGTGTTGTCCTATACGCTGTGGTCGGGTTTCAGAGCATCGGTGCTGACCGATTTCGCCCAGCTGGTAGCCATGATTTTGGCTGCGGTGATCATCATTCCGTTCATGTTCTTTGCGCTGGGAGGCCCGGATCTGTTTGTGCAGGGCTGGCACCGTCTGGATGTAGAGCAGGCGAGCTTTTTTTCTGAAAAAGCCATTCTCGAACAAGGCGCCCCGTACTTTGTGGCCGTGCTGGCCTATGCCATTGGCAATCAGACCATTGCGCAGCGCTTGTTTGCGGTGCGCGAGGATTTGATCAAGCCGACTTTTCTGACTGCCTCGGTGGGCTACGGCGCTATCGTCATCGGCCTTGGCATGCTGGGCTTTTTAGCACTGCTGGCTGGGGTGGTGCCATTGAATGGCGATCTGAATAATCTGGTGCCTCAGATGGCTGCTACCTATTTGCCACCGGCACTGATCTGTCTGTTCTTCATCTTGGTCATTGGCTCGTTGTCGTCAACTGCTGACTCTGATCTGGCTGCCCTGGCCTCCATTGCCATGACGGATATCTATGGCAAAAACCTGGCGCGTGGTAAACCGAATCCCCGCGTTATGGTTTGGCTGGGGCGTTTGACGATGGTGCTGGCCACAACACTGGGGGTTTGCTTTGCCTATCTCAAGCTGGACATCCTTTCCATGCTGGTGTTTGTAGGAGCGCTGTGGGGCTGCATTGTTTTTCCGGTCATCGTCAGCCTGTACTGGGATCAGGTCAGTAACAAGGCCTTTACCTTGGCTGTCTTGTCTGCGTTTACGGTGTTTTTGCTGGTGCGTTTTAACCTGCTGCCATTAACTGGTGGTACGGCCTATGTGCTGGAATTTCTGGGCTGTATCGGTGGTGGCGTGGTGATTGGCCTGATGGCATTTGGCCTGCTGGGTCGACGCGCTGGCTTATGCATTGGGCTGCTTGCAGCGCTGGCCCTGATGCCCTGGGCGATGGATCAGCTGCGCAACTACCAGGTACTGCTCAGCTCACTGCTGGCCTATGGCGTCAGCGCGCTGGTCTGCACCTTGCTCAGCCTAGGCAATCGCCAGCGCTTTGACTTTGACCTGATTGGTCAGCGCATCACCAGTTTTCAAGCACGTTAACGTGTCCATGTCCCGACTTTTTGTTTGTTTTGTTTGTGAAGGAGTGCTCTTATGTCTGTTTTTTGGTTGAGCTTTTATGTGCTGATCTGGCCGATCATTACGGTGGGGGTGCTGGCTGTTTTGAGTGTGGGAGTCTTCAAGGATGTGCGCCAGGCGCAGCTTAGCGGAGAGAGTCTGGTCTGAGAGCCCTGCCGGCGCTGACTGCTAGAAACAACAAAGGCCACCGCTAGCGGTGGCCTTTGTTAATTGCGGTAGTTCACACCATGCCTGGTGACGGGTTCTGTCAGTACTTGACCACCGAGCGGATCGACTTGCCTTCGTGCATCAGGTCAAACGCTTCGTTGATCTTGTCCAGCCCCATGGTGTGGGTGACGAAGGGTTCGAGCTGGATCTTGCCGCTCATTGCGTCTTCCACCATGCCGGGCAGCTCGCTGCGGCCCTTGACACCGCCAAAAGCAGTGCCCATCCACTTGCGGCCGGTTACCAGCTGGAAGGGGCGGGTGGAGATTTCTTGGCCTGCACCGGCCACACCAATGATCACGCTCTGGCCCCAGCCACGGTGCGCGCATTCCAGTGCGGCGCGCATCACGCTGGTATTGCCAATGCACTCAAAGCTGTGGTCCACGCCCCAGGTGGTCATCTCTACGATGACTTGCTGAATGGGCTTGTCAAAGTCCTTGGGGTTGATGCAGTCGGTGGCGCCAAAAGTCTTGGCCAGATCGAACTTGCTGGGGTTGGTGTCCACGGCAATGATGCGGCCCGCCTTGGCTTGCTTGGCGCCTTGAATGACAGCCAGGCCAATGCCTCCCAAACCAAACACAGCCACGGTGTCACCTTCTTGTACCTTGGCGGTGTTCTTGACAGCGCCCAGACCGGTGGTTACGCCGCAGCCCAGCAGGCAGACCTGCTCCGGGTTGGCATCGGGGTTGATCTTGGCCAGCGAGACTTCGGCCACCACGGTGTACTCCGAGAAAGTGGAGCAACCCATGTAGTGGTAGATGGGCTGGCCGTTGTAGCTAAAGCGGGTGGTGCCGTCGGGCATCACGCCTTTGCCCTGGGTGGCGCGCACAGCGGTGCACAGATTGGTTTTTCCGCTCTTGCAAAACAGGCACTCGCCGCATTCGGCGGTGTACAAAGGAATGACATGGTCACCGGGTTTGACGCTGGTCACGCCTTCACCCACCTGCACCACAATGCCGGCGCCTTCATGGCCCAGTACAACGGGGAACAAGCCTTCGGGGTCTTCACCGCTCAGGGTGAATGCATCGGTGTGGCACACACCGGTGTCGGTGATTTTGATCAGCACCTCGCCTTTTTGCGGGGGCGCGACGTCGATTTCCACAATTTGCAGGGGTTCACCAGCTTTAAAGGCAACAGCGGCGCGGGATTTCATGGCAGGTCTTTCTTGGAAGGCTGAGGATGCGGTGGCTGCCCGAGGCGGGGCCGAGGCCTGGCTGGGCGTACCGATTGTGAAGTGTGAATGTAGGTGATCCCGCTGCCCTATGGAAATTCGTGGCCGCAGATGGCGGCTCTTTGGCCGAATGTCACACGGTTCGCTGGATCGTCTTTCGTCGGCTGGCGATGCCATGAATCCTGATCAGCCGCTTTGCACTCCGGCTGAGGCCTCCAACATCGGGGCTGGCATGGTCAGCATCCATCCTGCCACTGGTGGACCCTTGAACATCATCCGCAACTTGACCGCGTTCTTGCTGGTGGTTCAGGCTGCATGCGTCGAAGCATTGAAATTTCCGGCACAGCCTATGAGGCGACTGATCCCGCGAGGTTGATTGGAAAGCTCCTTTGCAGGAAGGGCAGCTCGTCAGGTCTGTCATCAAGCCGAAGCCAGCTTGGGTGTGCTGACCGCACCAGCAAATGGGGTCATGGTGCGCCCGGCGTCTCCAGCTCAATCCTCATTCGGTATCAGCGTCCCCCATACCGGCAGCTGTGCGCCTGGCGGTGCAGGGCCTTCATAGGCGGGTTGCACTTCAATCGCGGGCTTGCCCTCCTTGCAATCGATGAACCCCCATTGACTGGGACGGTAGCGCGCCTTGGGGCCGTCAGGCGCTCCGACCAGAAACTCGGCCTGGATGTCATAGTCGATCAAGGGCACATGCAGGCTGGCGATATCGCCCTTGCGGCATTGCAGATAGGGGCGCTTCGGGTCGACCACCCAGGCGCCATAACCTGGCTTGGCATCGGGGTCGAAATGGAATACCGGGCCGAGGCGCTGGTCGCGGGCCAGCTCCAACCCGCCGTTGCCGATGGCGCTGACCCAGGCGCCCGCGATCTGGACTGGCTGCGTGAAGCGCGCCGCACTCAGTCCTCGCAGACCAAGCGGTCGCTGGCGCTCGCCGTTGTCAAAGGCGTCGTAGCGATTGATCAGGGTGCCTTTGGGAAATAGCTGCTCGCCATAGCGGAAGTCCTCGGGCAGCACAAAGCGCTGTCGGCTCTCGCGATAGTGGGCCCGCAGCGTCACGGCCTCTTCAATCTGCACCAGCTTGCGCGCCAGCACCAGGCCCCATAGATCGCCGGCCAGGGCCAGTATCGCCACCACCACGACGAGCCAGTGCCAGAACGGCGGGCGTTCAGAGGCGGGTGTGTGCCTATGGTGCAGCCACCAGAACAGCCCGCGCAGCAGCAGCCACAGGCTCAGGCCGGCTGCCACCCAGGGGGCGAGCAGCAGCAGCAACATGGGCAGCGTGAAAAGAGGTCCGGGAATCATGGGCAGGAAAAGGGGCAGAAGCCCTGGACTTTAGCAGTGGATGCACCTGCCACAACCAGGTGCCCAGAGGGCTTGCGTATAGTCTGGGTCTGTGCGCTGCAAGTGCCTGCAGCGCTGGTTGTAAATGCTCGAACTGCTCTGATTTTTGTATGGAACACCATCACGCTGGCGCCCACCGCGTCGATCTGGTTGTCTACCCCGGCTTCAAGGCGCTGGAGGCCATAGGTCCCATGTCCGTGTTTGACTATGCCAATGTGCATCTGAGGCACAAAGGCCTGCCTGACGGATATGTGGTGCGGGTGGTGGCCTCACAGGCCGGTCAGGTGCCTTCGGATACCTTGATGGGCTTGCAGGCCAGCCATACCCTGGCGCAGGTCGAAGCCGAGGGCACGGGCTGCACGGTGCTGCTGGTGGGTGCGCGCCATATCGAGCAGGTGCTGGCGGCTTCGCCCGAGCTGGTGGACTGGGTGGCGCGAGTGGCTCCCGGGGTCGGGCGCATGATCGCGCTGTGCAGCGGCAGCTTCTTTCTGGCGGCAGCCGGTCTGCTCGATGATCGCCGTGCGGCGACGCACTGGAGTGTGGCCGCAGCGCTTGCCCAGCGTTATCCGCGGGTGCAGGTGGATGCCGATGCAATCTATGTGTGCGACGAAATCAAGGACAGCGACGGTAAGCGTCAGCTCTGGACTTCGGCCGGCGTCACTGCCGGCATTGATCTGGCGCTGGCGGTGGTGGAGCATGACTTTGGCCATGCGCTGGCACTGCAGGTGGCGCGCGACCTGGTCATGTATCTCAAACGCCCGGGCGGTCAGTCGCAGTTCAGCGTATCCCTGGCCGCGCAGGCTACGCAGCACAGCGGTATTGGCATGGTGCAGCAGTGGGTGCTGGAGCATCTGGATCAGCCCATGCCGCTGGCTCTGCTGGCGGGCAAGGCGGCGATGAGCGAGCGCAACTTTCGTCGCATTTTTCAGCAGGAAGCAGGCTGTCCCCCCAGTGTTTTTGTGGAGAACGCACGCCTTGAGGGGGCCAAGCAATTGCTGGAAACACGCGGCGATTTGCCATTGAAAACGGTTGCCGCCAAGGTCGGTCTGGGCTCTGAGCAAGCGCTGCGTCATCTGTTTCAAAAACGGCTGGGCATCACCCCTGTGGCTTACCGCGAGCGCTTTGGGGATTAGGCGCAGAAGTATCTGGCCGCTTTTGCCGCGCCTGCAGCACCCGCCCATTGCTCCCACCCCACTGCACTTACTGACTGCACATGGGCCACTGGGCCAGCAGATCGGCAAACTCATCGGCCACAGAAGCGGTATTCAGGGTTTGGGCTTGAGTCACTGGAACCAGGAAATCAGGCTGTGCAGGGGCGCAACTGCCCAGTAACCCAAGCAGGTTCAACTGTGGGTTGACCAGCCACAGGCACATGACATATGTCGCAGTGGCAATAGCTGGGTCGCCGCGCTCTATGCGTGCCATGGTGGGCTGCGAGATGCCCAGTTTTTCGGCCCACTGCGCCTGCGTTTCTCCCCGGGCTTTGCGTGCAGTGACGATGCGTTGGGCAACTTCTTCAATCTGGCGCAAGATGAATGACGGAAAGTCTGCAGGGCAGGTGTTCTGGCGGGGCATGCCTGAAATGGTAGTGCCGTTCGTCGGTACGCAGAGGAAATCTATGAATATTTTTTAGAGCAACCATTCAATAGGCAGCAGACCTAAAAACCATATCGTCCAGCGCTGATACCACCGTGTCTGTGGCTCAGTGGTGTATTGCGGCGGTGACTGACCCACGCCACTGATCCAGCGCAAATGGCCTTCCTCGTCCAGGCTCACCCGAAACGCCCGCGAGGGGATTTGCGAGTCAAAGCTTTCGCTGATTTGCTTGGCAAGGGTGGGGCTTTCAATCAGCAGGCCCATCTCGGTGTTGAGCAGCATGGAGCGCGGGTCGAAATTGAATGAACCGACAAAGGCACGCTGACCATCGACTGCAAAGGTTTTTGCATGCAAGCTGGTGCCTGAGCTGCCGAACTGAGTGAAATTGAGCTTGAGTTTTTCATCTTCACCGGCGTACTCCGGTGCCTGCCCGCGCATTTCGTACAGCTCAATGCCCGCTTGCAGCAGCTGCTTGCGGTACTTGGCATAACCGGCGTGAACGATGGCGACGTCTGTGGCCTCCAGCGCATTGGTCAAGATGCGTATGCGCAGGCCCTGTGAGCGCAGTTGTGCAAAGGCCTCTACCCCGGCCTGTGTCGGCACAAAGTAGGGCGAGACCAGATCGAGCGACTGCTTGGGTATCCCAATGGCCCTGCGCATTTGCTCGCCAATCAAGGTTTTGTGCTCGGCCTGGGCTTGAATTTTTTCTGGGGGATCACTGACCAGGTGCGCCGCCGCCCACTCCATGGGAAGCTGTGCTTGCAACAGGTGCTGCACCAGCGGTGTGTTTTCCAGGGCGTGGCGGTAGCTTTGTGCCTGCGGCGATTGCTCTAGCGCTGCGCCGTTGCTGCGCAGTGCATCCAGGGTCAGTCGTGGTGCTTGGCGTACAACTTGATCAACTGGGTAGGCTGCGACATTGTTCCAGTAACGATCAAAGTCTTGCTCAATGGCTTGCACCACGGGGCCAATGGTGAGCACGTCCAAGTCGGCAAACAACACGCCATCGGTCGCGCCAAAATATTCATTGCCGACATTGCGGCCACCCACAATGCTGGCCTGTCCATCGGCTGACAAAGATTTGTTGTGCATGCGCCGGTTCGCGCGCTTGAATTCTGTGACGTAGCCCACGGGCTTGAGCCAGCCACGCAGCGCAAAGGGGTTGAACAGACGCACTTGCACATTCGGGTGGCGGCTCAACGCCTGCAGTTCGTCGTCCAGCCCGGAGGTGCCGCCGTCATCGATCAACAGCCGCACGCGCACACCCCGGTCCGCAGCCCTCAAAAGTTCGTGCAGCAGCAGCAAGCCCGTTTTGTCATTGCGCCAGATGTAGTACTGCACATCCAGCGTTTGCTGGGCCGCACGCGCCAGCAAGCTGCGCGCAGCAAACGCTTCTTGCGGGTCGTACAGGGCATAGATGCCGGACTGCGTGGCGCCAGCTCGTGCCTTGGCACGCAAGGCCGCGTGTGCTTGCCCCAGATGGGTGCTGGCGGAGATATCTGGCGCAATGGCCTGGCTGTCGGGCGCAGGGTGCGAGGCTGGTGGTAAACCGCAGGCACTGAGCAGCAGCATGGATGCCGCAGTAACGCAGAGAGTGAAGCGCAGACGTAAAGCCATGAGGGATCAGCGATGAGCGTCAAAAAAGGTTGAAAGAACCATAGCAACAGTGGCTGGCATCGGCACAGGTAAACAGGGGCTTCAGTTGTAGGAAGAAAGCATCGGAATGTGGTTTTGCGCGGTGCACAGCCCATCCAGACAACTGCAAGCCTGTTTGGGTCCGCCATGAACAGTTTAAGGATGCAAGCGCTATTTCAAGCGACGCGCCTTGCTCAAGGCGGCTGTGGCGGCCGCAGCCACCTGAGCGCTTTGCAGACATTTTTTAGGTCCTGGGATGGCGATGCAGCAATGGCCGGTGCTGCACAGCCACTACCTTCACCCAGGTGCTTGTGGCAGGAATGCCACGACTTTCAAACTTGACCAACATCAGATCTAATTAATACTGATTCTCATTTAGAATCTAGTTCTTTCATTTCAAGGGCTGTAAAAGCCCGGAGGGAGGGCGTGATGACGCGCAACAAACAAGTCCTGACTCGGGGCGCTGGCCAAGGTCAAGCCGGTGTGCTGAGGCCTGTGGTGGTGGCGGTGCTGATGCTGGGGGTGCAGTGCCTGGTTCAGGCGCAGGAGATGACGGAGCAAGAGGTTCAAGCACTGCCTGTCGTGCAGGTGAAGGCCTCGGAATACGATGCGGACGATGTGCGCCCAGAAGGTGTGACCACGGCGACCAAAACCTACATGGCGCCCAAAGACATTCCGCAGACCATCGATACGCTGGAAGTCAACAAATACAAGAGCTACGGCATCAATGACCTGTCCGTCATGCTCGATGGTGTTCCGGGCGTCAATACCACCTACGACATGCGTGGTGAAGGCGTGCTGATTCGCGGTTTCAGTGCGGATGCAGGGGACATTTACCGTGACGGTGTCCGTGAATCTGGGCAGGTGCGCCGCAGCACGGCCAACGTGGAGCGTATCGAGATACTGAAAGGTCCCGGCTCGGTGCTGTATGGCCGTGGCGGCGGTGGCGGCATCATCAACATGGTGAGCAAGCAGGCGCGCTTTGATGGCAAAAGCAGCGTGATGCTGCGCGGCGGTTCCTGGGAAAACGTGGGTGGAACCATTGATATCAACCATGTGATCAACCCCAACGTGGTGGTGCGTGTGACGGCGGATCGCGAGCAGGCGCACAGCTTTCGCAATGGCATTCGCAACAAGAACGAGATGATCTCGCCCAGCATCCTGATCAATATGCGTAACGGGCTGCGCTGGACGGGGCAGTACACCTATGACAGCGTCTGGCGCGTACCAGACCGCGGGCCAGCCTATGAGAACATGCCAGCCGGGGTCTCCATTCGCACGGGCTTTCAACATCCGGGCGACTATGTGCAAGACCAGTTGAAGGTGGCTCGCTCTGACCTGAGCTACGACTTCAATGACAAATGGAGCGTGCGCTGGGTGGCCAGCCAGCGCGAGGCCAATCAAGATTTTGACCACTACTTTGGGGGCACCTACAACGCCGCCACGGGTCTGATTCGGCCCAACTACGCATGGCAGGAGACCGTGAACCGCACCACTGCCAACACCGTAGATCTGACTGGCAAGTTCAATACGGGCAGCATCGGGCACGATCTGCTGGTGGGGGTGGAACTCAGCGAGGAGCTGCGTCGCCCCAAGGTGTATGGCACGGTGCCCGGCTCGTTCTCGTACGATCCGTTCAATCCGAATACAGGCGCATGGCCGGCACGACCAGCCCGGGTAGCTCCCACGCAGAACAATCGCCACGAGGGAGAAACCGAGGCGGTGTACCTGCAGGATTTGATCAGCCTGACAGAGCAGTGGAAAGTGCTGCTGGGCATGCGCCATGACCGGTTCAAGTTTCATTCCACCAACTACGTGACGGGGTTTGAGCGCGGTTACGAGGGCAGCTCCACCAGCCCCCGCGTGGGTGTGGTCTGGCAGCCTGTGCCTAGCCAGAGTCTGTACGCCTCGTACAGCAAGAGCTACTCGCCTTACGGCGGGCGCGGCACCATCTCGGTGGATACGTCGGCGACGGCGGTCTATGACGACCAGCCACAGCACTCTCGCCAGATTGAAGCGGGCCTCAAGAGCGACTGGTTCGATGGCGCCTTGTCCACACAAATGGCGGTTTATCAGCTGGAGCACTACAACATTCGCTACCGCCCCGATGCCACCAATCAGCCCACAATCTGGGCAATCCGTGGCAAGGAGCGTTCGCGGGGTGTCGAGCTGAGCGCTTCGGGCCGTCTGGCCACTAGCTGGTATGTCCGCGGCGGTGTGGGTTTCATGAGTGCCAAGGTGGTTGAAGACCAGCAGGCCCCTGCCAATGTCGGCCTGGATTTGCAAAACACGGCCAAGCGCAACGGCAATCTGTTTGTGCGCTATGCACCTGCCGGTCCGTGGTATGCAGAGGTGGGCGTGACCCATACCAGCGCGCGCTGGAGCAATGCGGCCAACACAGCACGCTTGCCGGGCTACACCCGCTGGGATGCGCTGGTAGGCTGGCGCGCAGCACCGTGGACGGTGACCATGGCGGTCTCCAATCTGCTGGACAAGGAGTACTGGCGCTCCAACGCCATGCCAGGCGCACCGCGCTCATTCCTGGTAAGTGCCAACTACCAGTTCTGACGCAAGGCGGCCTCAGGCCGGCAAGCCTGAGCGAAAAAAAGCCTGACAGCGTGAAGCTGTCAGGCTTTTTTATGGGCTTTGGCGTGCTGTGCGCTCAATCTCCCATCACCACGCCTTCACGGCGTGGATCAGCACCGCCAAACCAAAATACTTTGCCGTGGGCTTCACCGCGTGTAATGGCTTGCAGGCCACTGGTCAGATCTTGCTCTTTGACCTCGGCGCCACGGGCCTTCAAGGCCTCAACGGTGGATGCCGGGAAGCGTTTGGCCTCCAGCAGCGTGGGTCCGTTCAAGCTGCTGAAATTGGGCAGATTGATGGCTTGCTGCGGCGTCAAACCCCAGTCCAGCACCCCTTGCAAAGTTTTGGCTGTGTAGTGAATGATCTGTGCGCCGCCAGGGCTGCCGGCACTCATGATGACGTTGCCCGTTGCCTTGTCAAACACCAGTGTGGGGGCCATGGATGAGCGAGGGCGTTTGCCGGGCTCGACCCGATTGGCAATGGGCTGTCCGTCAGCGGCTTTCGGGGCCATGCTGAAGTCCGTCAACTCATTGTTGAGCAAAAAGCCCTTGACCATCTGGCGGCTGCCAAACTGGTCTTCAATGGTGGTGGTCATGGCCAGTGCGTTGCCAAAGGCATCCACGATGCTGATGTGGCTGGTGCCGTATTCGATCTGCTCGGGCATCGGGGCTTGGCTGACCTTGAACTTGGCGGGGTTGCCCGCCTGTGCCACCTTCATGCTTTGCTGGCCAATCAGGCTGGAGCGTTCTTTCAGATAGCGGTGGTCCAGCAGGTTCATCCAGCTGTTGCCGGGGGCCTGAACAAAATCGGGGTCAGCCACGTAGAGTGCGCGATCGGCAAATGCCAGGCGGGATGCCTCGGTGTAAAAGTGCAGCCAGTCTGCCGTGGGCAGACCGTCTTGTCCCAGCGGCATTTGTGCAGCTGGGGTGTGGCCCAAGATGCCCAGAATTTGGCCAATGGCAATCGCGCCTGAGCTGGGGGGCGGGAAGCCGCACACCTGGTAACTGCGCACGGGCATGCCTTGTGTGGCTGGCAGGTTCCAGTCGTAGCACAGTGCTGCCCGTTTCTTGGGTTGGTAATTGGCCAGATCCTGGGTCGACAGAACCCCCGGGTTGGTGGGGTGGCTGCGTACTTTTTGCACAATGGCCTGCGCCACTTCCCCTTCGTGCAGGGCCTTGCTGCCTTGCTTGGCAATGGCGCGCAGCACCTGGGCGTATTCGGGGTTTTTCAGCACTGCGCCTACAGGCAAAGGTTTGCCATCAGCACCAAAGAAATAAGCGCGGGCAACGGGATCGCTGGCCAGAAACTTTTCATTGGACAGCAAGCTGTTGAGGCGCGGGCTCACTTTGAAGCCTTGATCGGCCAGCCTGATAGCGGGCTCAAACAGGGCGGCCCATGGCAGTTTGCCGTGCTCCTTGTGTGCCAGCTCCAGCATGCGCACCGCCCCTGGGGTGCCGACGGAGCGGCCACCTACGACAGCGTCATGAAAGGCCATGGGTTTGCCATCGGCCTTCAGGAAAAGGTTTTCGGTGGCGGCTGCCGGTGCGGTTTCGCGTCCGTCATAAGCTTCCACCTTGCTGCCCGCAGCGTGCAGCAAAAAAGCGCCTCCACCGATACCGCTCGATTGAGGCTCTACCAAGCCCAGCACCATTTGCACGGCAATGGCGGCATCCATGGCGCTGCCTCCTGCCTTGAGGACTTGATAGCCTGCATCGGTGGCCAGCGGATTGGCGGCAGCCACAGCAAATTTTTCAGTGGCCCAGCCTGGTTTTTCGGTGTAGCCCGAGCTGCCTTCAGGCTGGTCTGGAACCTGGTAGGCCAAACGTTTTTCAGCCGTCTCAGGTGCAGAGCTGCACGCAGCCAGCAAGGCTGCAGAAACAACAACGCCCAGCACAGTGGCTGGGCGGCAAAGCAGTTGGGCGTTGGCGTCACGCATGGGGCAGTCTCCTTGTCGAGTGAATGCCCCAGTGTGCGTTAAAACTGCCGGGTTGTTTGTAGGTCTGCCCCGCAGCTGCCTATTTAGTACCCTTCACCCCCTTCAAATGCCTGGTTGCGCTGCTTTGTGTTCAGCGTAAACTTTTGGATTGTCTGAAGGTGGGTAGACAGCCTTTAGCGCACCAAGTTGATGGATGCCTGAATCAAGAAGGCGTTGACGATATCAATGAAGAAGGCGCCCACCAGCGGCACGATCAGGAACGCCTTGTGCGAAGGACCGTACTGGTTGGTAATGGCCTGCATGTTGGCAATGGCGGTGGGGGTGGAGCCCATGCCAAAGCCGACTTGACCTGCGGCCAGCAGTGCGGCGTCGTAATCTTTGCCCATGGCACGGAATGTGATCCAGTAGGCAAACAGCGCCATGGTCACGGTTTGTGCAAGCATGATGATCATCAGTGGGCCAGCCAGATCTGCCAGTTCCCACAGGCGCATCGACAGCAGGGCGATGGCCAGGTAGATAGACAGGGCCGCATTGCCAAATACGTCGATGGCACGGTCAAACACCTTGAAGCCAAAGATGTAATCCAGGATATTGCGGATCAGAACGCCAGCGCCCAGGCACCACACAAAGGTGGGCAGCTGAAACGAGGAATCCTTGGTCAGGTTGGACATCAACTCGCCAAATGCCAAGCAACCTGCAAACAGTGCCATGGTTTCGATGGCAGCGTCGGAGGTGATCAGGCGGGGGGCTTTGGACGGAGCCTCAAATGCAAAGGCATCCAGGTTCTCGGCCACCGGAGGCAAATCGCTGCGGGTTTGCTCGCTCAGGCTGCGGGGTTTGGCCAGCTTGTAACGGCTCACCAAGCGCTTGGCCAGAGGGCCGCCCATGATGCTGCCAATCACCAGGCCACAGGTAGCGCAGGCAATGCCCAGCGTGGTGGCGCCGGTCAAGCCATATTGTTGCTCCAGCACGGTACCCCAGGCACCGGCAGTGCCGTGTCCACCAACCAGGGTGATGGAGCCAGCCACCACACCAATCAATGGGTCCAGTCCCAGTGCAGCGGCCAAGCCCATGCCCACACCGTTTTGCACCACGATGAAGCCGGAGATGACCAGCAAGAACACCACCAGGCCCAGCCCACCTTCACGCAGTTTGGCGAAGTTGGCGCTCAAGCCGATGGACGAGAAAAACACCAGCATGAAGGCGGTCTGCAGGCTGCTGTCAAAAGCAAACGTCCAGCCTGCGATCTGATTCATGGTCAGAATGCCGGCCGCAACCACCAAGCCCCCAGCTACAGGCTCTGGAATATTGAATTCGCGCAGAAAGCGCACGCGAGAAACCAGTAGCTTGCCCAGCAGCAAAACCAGGACAGCCATGATGAGCGTGTAGTACGCACTGAAAGTGATATGCATGAAAGAGATCTTTCATTGAAAAGCAGCAAAGCAACGATCCATGCGCGGGCCACAGCTGGCGCATGGAGAAAAGCGCTGACGGTTGAGGGTCAAAGACTCGTAGGTACCAGATATGAGAAAAATTAATCTCTATTGCTATATTTAAAATAGCTATAAGCGCCTATGAATAAAGCGCTATCTGGCATAAATCTTTATTTTTTGAAAAATCTATTTATGAGTTTTCGGAATGTGATACCTGTGCACTAAAACGGCACAGGTTCATGCGCGCAAACTATGCATCAATGTGTGCGTTAGCGCTTGCTGTCGCGATTTTCCCTTTTGGGTGCTATCGGTTTACTTGAATTGCATTTGCAAAATGTGATAGGGGTCTTGTGCAAGACCTCTTGCTCCAAATTGGGGCGTGCGCGCAGGCAGATGCGCAGGTCGGTGTGCAGCCGTGGTGCCCTGTTGGCAGCACCACGGCGCTGGATGGCCAAACCTTCAGGACAAAGCCACGCGGCCCATGCCCATGTGCTGTGCCTGCTCGCAAGCGTGTGCTGCGCGGGCCAGGGCTTGAGCGGGGGTGTCGAGGTCATTCAAGGCAATCACCCCGGCACTGAAGCTCAATGTCCAGCGCCGGTCGGCATGCAGCAAAGGGCGTTCGCTGATGGCCGCTTGCAGGCGCGCCAGGGCCTGTGCCGCCTGCGCAGGCTTGGTGCCCGGAAATAGCACGGAAAACTGGGTTGGGCTGGTGCGGCCTGCCGCATCTTGTGGGCGCAGCGTGCTGCGAATCAGCCGCGCCATGTGAATGAGTGCGGCCGAAACGGCGGTAGGGCCTGCCTCTGCTTCGATGGCAGCCAGGTGGTCCACCTGCAGTGTGGACAGGCTGATCGGCTGCGTTTGGCGGTGACTGCGCGCGGCCTCGCTCATCAAGGCATCGTGAAAGCCCAGCAGGTTCAAGGTCCCGGTTTCGGGATCATGGCGGGTGCTGTCTTCGATATGCGACAGGCTGATGGCCAACTCTTCAATGGTGTGCTCCTGTGCTTCGGTTTGCTCACGCAGGTCAGCAAGCTGCGCTTGCACCAGGCGGTTTTCGGTTGCAAGGGCGCTGCCGGATTGAACGACCGATTGAAGAACCATCGCCAGATCGCCCAAATCTTGCGCCTGCTGAATGCGCTCTGCGCAGTCGTGCAGTTCGTGGGCGTGGTGCTCGCTGAGTTTGCCCAGGCTGGCCATTTGGTGGGTGTGTTCCGCCAGCAGGTCTTTGAGCTGCTGGTGAGCCTCGTTGCGGTGGCCGTCAATTTCAAGGTGGCGAAACAGCAGGCTTTTCAGGTGCGCCTGCATGGCGTCCAGCTGGCGCAATGTCCAGGGTTTTTCCATGGCGCTCGATAAGGCCTGGGCCTGTTTTTGCAGGGGCCCGTCGTGCGAGGCAATAGAGACGATGTGTTCGCCCACCATGCGCAGCAGCGCATGAATGCTGAGGCGGCGCTGCGCCTGGTCTTCCGCGGTGAAAGACAGGCGGTAGCTGTAGTTGCTGAGCAACTGCTCCAGCGCGGCAACTGGTGGCGCATCTTTTTGCAAAAAGCTCACCAGTTGCTGAGACAGCTCGTACATGCGTTCATCTTCTTCGCCAAACGCAGAGATGATGGTTTCAATCAGGCGCACCAATTGATGGGCCAGATTCGGAGGCAATACATCAATCGTTTGCGGCAAGAGGTCGGGCGGCGCTAGCGGGGGGGCGCTGGTGTTGACATCCAGTTTGGCAAAATCTGCAATGGCACTTTGCAGGGCGGTCCAGTCTTCGTCTTCGATGGCCTGTGAGAAATTTCTGGTGATGCGTTTCTGCGCCGGTGTCTGGCTGGGTAAAACGGTGGCAATGCGACGCAGCGGTGCTTTGGGGAATGGGATGTGCGGCAGCAGCCCTGCCACTTCTTCGTAAATGGCCTGATAGTTTTCGGGGGTTGGCTGCAGGCGGCGTGCTGCGAGCAGCTTTAATGTGTCGCGAGCGAAATCAGCAGGAGAGCGTTCAGCCACAGGCTTGCTTTCGAATTTTGAAGATTCTGCGAGTGTCGCAGAGGCGCCGTGTGTTTGTTAGGTGGTGAAAGAGCGTAGCCATTAAATTGCGCAAGCGTGTCGATGAATGCGGGCATTGCGCGTTAATGAGGTGTTCTGCGGCTGCTTTGTGCGTGCGTCTGCAGATACTCTGATGGCGATTGGCTTTGTGCCACCTACAATCGGCATAACCTGTTTAGAGCCCATGAAGATTCTCATTTCCAACGACGACGGTTATCAGGCGCCCGGAATCGTCGCGCTGCACGATGCCTTGGCTTCCATTGATGGTGTGGAAGTCGAGGTGGTTGCCCCTGAGCACAACAACAGTGCAAAGTCCAACGCCTTGACTTTGCACTCACCTTTGTATGTACAGCGCGCAGCCAATGGTTTCCGCTATGTAAATGGTACGCCTGCAGATTGCGTGCACATTGCCATGACCGGTCTGCTCGGGTATCGCCCTGACTTGCTGGTTTCCGGGATCAACAATGGTGCGAACATGGGGGACGACACCATTTATTCGGGCACCGTCGGCGCTGCCATGGAGGGTTATCTATTTGGGGTGCCTGCCATTGCGTTCTCGCAGGTGGAGCGTGACTGGGGCGAGCTGGCCTCAGCAGCGCAAAAAGCCAAACAGCTGGTGCAGCAGATGCGTCAGCAGCAATTGGTTGGCAACGCGCCCTGGCTGCTCAATGTGAATATTCCCAATTTGCCGCTGCAGCAGATGGGCTCAGTCAAGCTTTGTCGCCTGGGACGTCGCCATTCCGCAGAACCTGTGATCACGCAAATTAGCCCGCGGGGGGAGACCATGTACTGGATTGGCAGCGCTGGTGCCGCCAAGGATGAATCGGAAGGCACAGACTTTCATGCAACAGCCCATGGCCATGTGGCCATCACACCTTTGAAGGTTGATCTGACAGACCACGATCATCTGGTTTACTGGGCGCAGACAGCATCCCGGCTGGACATGGCCGTCAGTGCGCAGGAGGCGGCATGAATCAGCCCAAGCGTCCCGGGTTTCCTGCATGGATCGCCACTTCTGCCGCACCGAAAACGGTGAATGCACGGGCGGTGGCAACAGCGCCGGCCATGGCCCCTGTAGGGCTGGGGCTGGACTCGGCAGCCGTGCGCATGCGAATGGTGCAGCGTCTGGCCGCCTCTGGTATTCAATCTCCGAACGTGTTGGGTGCGCTAGGGCGTGTAGAGCGCCATTTGTTTGTAGATAGTGCGCTGGTCAATCAGGCCTACGAAGACACCAGCCTGCCCATTGGCCTGCAGCAGACCATCTCCAAGCCCAGCGTGGTTGCCCGCATGATTGAGTTGCTGGAAGGTGCCGAATGCGTGCGGAGTTCGGGCAGTTTGGGGCGGATTTTGGAAATAGGTACAGGCTGTGGCTATCAAGCAGCGGTGCTTTCCTGTGTGGCAAAACAGGTGTATTCGATTGAGCGCTTGCGTGGTTTGCATGAAAAAGCACGGAACAATTTGCGCGCTTTAAGGCTCACTAATGTGCAGCTTTTGTTTGGTGACGGAATGTTAGGTTACGCGCAAGGCGGGCCTTATGCAGGCATCATTTCGGCAGCCGGGGGGGAAGCAATTCCTAAAGCGTGGCTAGATCAATTGGTTGTGGGTGGGCGTCTGGTGGCCCCCACGGTAAGAAGTACGGGACAGCAAGCTTTGTTGGTGGTGGATAAAACCCCTCACGGATTTACAGAATCTGTGCTCGAAGCTGTGCACTTTGTTCCCCTAAAATCTGGGATTGCCTGAAAGGGAAATAAATATGTTGTTATCGCGAGGCCTTGGAACGTTGGGCACAGTACTGGTGGTTGGTGGTTTGCTGGCTGGTTGTGCACAGGTGAACAAGGCTCCGGTGGAGGATCGAGGTGGCTGGGGCTCCAAGTCCAGTACACAGGTAGACCCTGCTAAGTTGCCAGGCGCTGAAAATGCGGGCAAGCCGGGTTATTACACCGTCCAGCCTGGAGACACTCTGATTCGCATCGGTTTGGAGCATGGTCAAAGCTGGAAAGATATTGCGCGCTGGAGCGGTCTTACCAATCCAGATCTGATCGAGGTCGGTCAGGTCGTGCGCGTGGTGCCGCCGGGTGCCGAAGCCGAGGGCGCGCGTCCTGTGGCTTCAACTTCAGTGCAGCCAGTTGTTTTGCCGCCGGCTGGCAGCACTAGCACGGCGCCTGCTGCGACAGCACCGGCTGCGGTTGCTCCTGTCGATACGACCAAGGCAACCGCTGGCGGTGATGCCAGCGGGCTGGCTTTTATCTGGCCTGCATCGGGAGCAGTGATTGCTGGCTTTAACGAGGCGACGAATAAAGGTGTGGACATTGCTGGCAAGGCCGGTGACCCTATCTTGGCAGTGGCCGATGGCCGTGTGGTGTATGCCGGCGCAGGTTTGCGCGGGTACGGCCACCTTGTCATCTTGAAGCACAACAACACCTATTTGACTGCGTATGCCCATAACCAGAAGTTGCTGGTCAAAGAAGATCAGAATGTGAAGAAGGGGCAGAAGATTGCTGAGATGGGAAGCACGGATGCTGACCGGGTGAAACTTCATTTTGAAGTGCGTCGCCAAGGAAAGCCCGTAGATCCATCGCGCTACTTGCCAGCGCGTTAATGCGCTGACAGGCAGGTGTCTGCTGGTGAAATGCCCGGTGCGATCCACCGGGCATTTTTATTGGAATGTTGTTTGGAATTAGGAATTTGTGTGAGCGAAAGATCATTGCCACTAGCGCAAGACGGAGCACTTGAGTCAGATGATGCCGTAGAGCTTGGCATCTCTTTGGCTGAAGTAGAGCTGCGTTCGTTCACCGTGGAGATGCCCCAGCATGGCGTGCGCCTGGATAAGGCGCTGTCTGACTTGGTGTCAGAGTTTTCGCGCAGCTATTTGCAGCAACTGCTGGAGCAAGGTGCAGTGCAGTTGAATCAAAAAACTGCGACCAAAGCATCCGTCAAGGTCAAGCTGGGTGATGTCATTGGCATTGAAATGCGGCCGACAGCGCAAAGCCAGTCGTTCAAGCCTGAGGCGATGGAGCTGGATGTGGTCTACGAAGATGCACACCTGCTGGTGGTCAATAAGCCTGCGGGCCTGGTGGTGCACCCGGCGCCAGGCAACTGGAGCGGCACTTTGCTCAATGGTTTGCTGGCTCATCACGCAGGTGCTGCCATGGTGCCTCGTGCAGGGATCGTTCATCGGCTGGACAAGGACACCAGTGGCTTGATGATGGTGGCCAAAGACAGGTCAACCATGGATGCCTTGGTGGCATTGATTGCGCGCCGCGATGTCAGTCGCCGCTATCTGGCTTTGGCGCACAAGCCCTGGAAAGGCGCAGAGCTGCAAAAAGTCGATGCGCCTATTGGCCGCGATCCGCGAAATCGTTTGCGCATGGCGGTGGTAGATCTGGCGCAGCATGCAGGCAAAGAAGCCAGAACCGACATTACTTGCTGGGACACCACGACCGAGCATTGTCTGGTGCATTGCAAGCTGCACACAGGGCGAACCCATCAAATTCGGGTGCACATGCTTTTGCTGGGTCATCCGCTGGTTGCTGATGTACTGTACGCAGGCGCCCAAGCCGGTGGGATGCAGCGCCAGGCATTGCACGCATTCCGTCTGGCCTTTGTCCATCCAGTCACGGGTGAGAGTCTGGAGCTGGCAGCAGAGCCACCTGCAGATTTCCTTGCGGCAGTCGAGCAATTGGGCCTGCGCTACAATCCCCGCTGAATTTAAAGGCAGGCCTTGTGCTTGCCTATATCGTTGGTGTACTTGCCCGTGAGGGTCCAGTTCATCTGTCTTTACCCTTTCCTCACGCGAGGCTTGCGTCTAAACCATGAATTCGGTTGATGCCAAACGGGTCCTGGAAACCGCTTTGATCTGCGCACAGCAGCCACTGCCGCTGAGGGAGCTGCGCGCCTTGTTCGATGGAAATCTGGGGGCCGATACGCTCAAAGATCTGCTTTTGTCTTTGCAGCACGAGTGGGCCGGCAAAGGGGTGGAACTGGTACAGGTTGCATCGGGCTGGCGTTTTCAAAGTCGCCCTGAAATGCGTGGCTACCTTGATAAATTGCACCCGGAAAAACCTCCGCGATACAGCCGTGCTGTCTTGGAGACGTTGGCCATCATTGCCTACCGTCAACCCGTGACGCGTGGTGATATTGAGGACATCCGCGGGGTGACTGTCAATAGTTTGATCATCAAGCAGCTGGAAGACCGGGGATGGGTGGAAGAGATCGGTCACCGAGAAACGGTTGGGCGCCCAGCTTTGCTGGCCACCACAAGGCAGTTTCTGGATGACTTGGGGCTGAAGTCGCTGGACGAGCTTCCGATGCTGGACGAGCCTGAGTCCCAGGCCTCTCTGTTTAAGGCGCTTGATGAGGCGGAAGGTGGCTCTGACATGCCCCCTTCTGCGCATTCTGCTGATGAAGAAGCCTCTGTCGTGGTCGAAGGTGACCTGTTTGCAGAGCCTGTCCTGCCGATGGACGAGGTTTTCATGCCTGTTGAAGCCTTGCCAGAGACTTCGCTAGCCGATGTGGCGCTGGATGCCACTGAAGCTGAAGAACTCCATAAAGCTTAAGTGCTTGGCGTACATCGCCTAATTTGAATACAAGCGTCTTGCCGATAGTTGAATGGGCTGGCGCAGAAACGGAAATCATGACTAAAGAACACAAGCCCGCTCATCGTGCACCACGCAGTGCCGATCGCAAGCCGCAGGCTAGCCGCGCACCAGCGACGGCTGCAAAACCTCTCGAGCAGCCCGCACAAGCTCAAGACATGCTGGATTTGCTCATCAGTGCAGAGCAAGGCTATGACTTTGACTCGGTGATCTCGGGCGAGCTGGATGCCGCACAAGAGTTGCCAGAGGCTGCAAGTGAAAAGCGTGTTCTCAAGCCTGAAATGGAGTCTCCCAAGCTGCACAAGGTGCTGGCGCAGGCGGGTCTGGGTTCGCGGTTGGAGATGGAGCGCTTGATTACGAGCGGCCGTATTACAGTCAATGGAGAGCCTGCACACGTGGGCCAGCGCATTCAGCTGGGTGACAACATCAAGGTGGATGGAAAGCCGGTCAAGGTGCGAATTGATCCGCCCGCTGTTCGCGTGCTGGCGTACCACAAGCCTGCCGGTGAAGTGGTGACCTTGGACGATCCGCAGAATCGCCCAACGGTGTTTCGCCGGTTGCCTAAGCTGCATAACGGCAAGTGGCAGTCGGTGGGGCGCTTGGACTTGAATACCGAAGGTTTGCTGCTGTTTACCAGCTCGGGCACTTTGGCTAATAACCTGATGCATCCCCGCTTTGGTCTGGAGCGTGAGTACGCAGTACGCGTGCTGGGTGCTTTGACCAAGGAAGAAAAACAACTGCTGACAACGGGCGTGCAGCTCGAGGATGGCGAAGCATCATTTGGCTCGATCGAAGACGGTGGTGGCGAAGGCGCCAACGTCTGGTATCGCGTGACGATCTCTGAAGGCCGTAACCGCGAAGTGCGTCGCATGTTCGAGTCGGTCGGGCGTGCAGTCAGCCGGTTGATCCGCATTCGTTATGGCGCCATGCAGCTGCCCCGTGGTTTGCGCCGCGGCGCATGGATGGAGCTGGATGAGCGTGATGTGCAAAGCCTGATTCAGGCCTCGGGCGTGGCCATGCCGCAAACCCGCAAACCAGCCGCGCAGCCCAATGTGCGTCGTGAGTCTGATCGCGCGGGCTCACGTGCCAAGGCGCGTGTGACTGCATCTGCCGAGGCGCGTGAGTTGCGCGCTCGCCGTGGGGCCAAGTCGGCACCCAAGCGCACCAGCAACAACAACTACCAGTTGCCTAGCGCTCAGCCAGATCCGATGAAAACATCGGTGGGCTATATCGGCCACGACAGTCTGTCGCGCGCTCGTGCTGAGCAAAAGCGCAAGCCAGGTGGCCGTCGCTCAGGTCGATAACCTGTCGCGGCGCTTTTCAATCAGTTTTTTAGGGTTGGCGGCGCCCCGTTAGAATTAAGGGTTTTGCCGAGTCGGCAAAAAATTTATCCCATTTCACTAGGAATACCCAATGGCAATCGAACGCACTCTCTCCATCATCAAGCCTGACGCAGTTGCAAAGAACGTGATCGGTCAGATCTACAGCCGTTTTGAAACTGCAGGCCTGAAGATTGCTGCAGCCAAGCTGGTGCACCTGTCGCGCGCTGATGCTGAGCAGTTCTATGCTGTTCACGCTGCACGTCCTTTCTTCAAGGACCTGGTTGAATTCATGATCTCCGGCCCTGTGATGATCACAGCTCTGGAAGGCGAAAACGCTATCTTGAAGAACCGCGAACTGATGGGCGCTACCGATCCTAAGAAGGCTGAAGCCGGCACCATCCGCGCTGACTTCGCTGACAGCATTGATGCCAACGCTGTGCACGGTTCCGACGCTGCTGAAACTGCAGCTGTTGAAATCGCTTTCTTCTTCCCTGGCATGAACGTCTACGCACGTTAATTCCATGAATCCCATGCTGGCCGTGCTTGCTGTGACGGCGGCACTCCACGCATGGGAGTGCTGCCCTGTTGTAAGTGGTCCGGGGTATTGCATATGACCACGAACTTATTGAATTTTGACCTTCAGGGCCTGACCGCTTATTGCGAGTCGCTGGGGGAAAAACGTTTTCGAGCTACGCAGCTGTACCGCTGGATTCACCAGCGCGGTGCCAGCGATTTTGACCAGATGACCGATCTGGCCAAGTCCCTGCGTGAAAAGCTCAAGGGCAATGCCTGTATTGAAGGCTTGTCTGTCATCTCCCAGCACGAGTCGCAAGACGGCACTATCAAGTGGCTGTTTGATGTGGGTGATGGCAATGCGGTGGAGTCCGTATTTATTCCTGAAGATGACCGTGGCACCTTGTGCGTGTCATCTCAAGCCGGTTGCGCGGTGGGCTGCCGTTTTTGCTCGACCGGGCACCAGGGCTTTAGTCGCAATTTGACAACGGGCGAAATTCTGGCTCAGTTGTGGTTTGCGGAGCACTTTCTGCGCAAGCACCTGAACAAAGAAGATCGCGTGATCACCAATGTGGTGATGATGGGTATGGGCGAACCCATGCAGAACTACTCGGCTTTGGTGCCTGCACTGCGCACCATGCTGGATGACCATGCCTATGGTCTGTCACGTCGCCGGGTGACTGTGTCTACATCGGGTGTAGTGCCCATGATGGATCGCCTGGCGCAGGACTGTGCCGTGGCTTTGGCGGTTTCGCTGCATGCGCCCAATGATCCCTTGCGTGAAAACCTGGTGCCACTCAACAAGAAGTATCCGCTGGATGAGTTGATGCAGGCGTGTGTACGCTATCTGGAGTTTGCACCCCGCGATTTCATTACGTTTGAGTACTGCATGCTGGATGGTGTGAATGACCAGCCAGAGCACGCACAGCAACTGATCGATCTGCTTCGCAAGCACGGCAGTGGCAAGCCATGGTGCAAACTCAATTTGATCCCGTTCAATCCGTTTCCTGCCTCGGGCCTATTGCGCTCGTCCAATGCTGCCGTGAGTGCTTTTGCGAAGAAGCTGAGCGATGCTGGCATCGTCACTACCGTGCGCAAAACCCGTGGTGATGATATTGATGCTGCCTGCGGGCAGCTTGCCGGTGATGTGAAGGACAGGACGCGAGCCGCTGAGCGTATGGCCAAGCAACGTACCATACCGCTGATACCCATTTCCTAACGGTTTTTGATAACAAGGATGTGCATGCCCGCCCCATTGGTTTCCATGAAGCAGCTGTTTAGCAAGGTCCGCAAGGGCATGGGAGGGGGGCTTGCGGCATGTCTGCTGGCCGGCTGCATGACTGGTGCGGGTACGCTGTCTCCAGAAGAAATACCTGGCTCGGCAGCAGAAACAGAAGTGCACCGTCTGGCCAAAACTCGCTTGCAGCTGGCTGCGTTGCATTTTGAAGAAGGGCGCGCTGAGGTCGCTTTGGGTGAAATTGCGCAAGCACTGCAGGCATACCCGCGTTATGTGGATGCGTACAACCTCAAAGGTTGGATTCACATGAGCCTGCAGGACTACAAAGGTGCCAATGACAGCTTTGTGCAAGCCTTGGCCTTGCGCCCGGGTGATGCTGATGCCCTTTACAACCTGGGGTGGTTGCAGTGCCAGCAAAAGCAATTTGCCTTGGCTGAGCGTAATCTGGATGCAGCATTGGCCGCGCCGCGCACCTCTGGGCAGTCGGTTTCACGCCTTTGGCTGGCCAAGGGCGTGTGCTTGCGGCAAGCGGGGCAGCTTGACGCAGCGATGCAAGCCCTCGAAAAAGCCCACGAAATAGAGCCAGGCAACCCTGCAGTTGCCTACAATTTTGCAGATGCGCTGCACGCTCAGGGTCATACTGAGCGTGCGCGTTTTTATGTGCGTCGCATCAATAATGGCCAATGGGCTTCTGCGCAATCGCTTTGGTTAGGGATCAAAGTTGAGCGAAGCCTGGGTGACAACGTAGCGATGCGACAGTTGGCTGATCAATTACATAAGCGATTCCCTGATTCCAAGGAATGGCAACGGTTTGAGCGGGGAGCTTTTGATGACTGAGGTGGTATTGGGTAACGCAGAGCAACAAAGCGACAGCAATGCCGCTGCACAGCAATCGGGCAGCGCGGGCATGCTTTTGCGGCAAGCGCGCGAGCAGCAGCATATGTCAGTTCAGACGCTGGCCTCTGCGCTCAAGGTGCCTGTGTACAAGCTGCAGGCATTGGAAGAAGACCGCTGGGATGTATTGACCGATTCGGTTTTTACACGCTCTCTGGCGCTGAGTATTTGCCGGTTGCTGCGTATTCCGTCAGAGCCTGTACTTGCTGGCTTGCCCAAGCATGAAGCTGCCAAGCTGGCCTCTAACCCCGAAGGCATCAATGCTCCATTCAAGGAAAAAACACTGCGTTCATTGATGTCGCCGGCACAGGAGCCTGGCACTGGCAGTGCGGTCAAGCTGGTAGCAGTTTTGCTGATTGCTGTGGCGGGTGGCGCCGGCTTTTACTTCTGGCCCCAGTGGCAGTCTGCACAAGGTGATGCCATAGATGCTGTGGCGCAAGGTGCTGCAAGTGAGCCTTTGTTCATGCCTCAGTTGCAGGCGGAGCCTGAGGCATCGAATACAGAAGGTGCGGCAGCAACGGCTCAGGATGCAGCCGCTGCGGTGATGGCCGAGCCTGCCACTGCGCCGGCACAGCCCGCACCTGCTGAGGTAGTCGCTGTCACACCACCAGCCACCGCTGCTTTGCCAGCACCAACTGGTGCCGTGGCGGGAGAGCGTGTGTTGCGTTTTACGGCCACGGCTCAATCCTGGGTGCAAGTGCGAGATGCGCAGCAGCAAGTGGTGATGGAAAAGATTTTGAAGTCTGGCGACGTTTTTGAAGAAGTTGCCGTGGGACGGCCTTTGCACGTGGTGATCGGTAATGCCGAAGCAACGCGTGTGGAGGTGGATGGCAGTGCATTTGATTTCGCAGGGTCTGCGAAAAACAATGTGGCCCGATTCGAGGTGAAGTAAAAAGTGTCTGACAACACATTCCAGGCATCGCCCATTGCGATTGCCTCTGCACTGCCCCGCAAGAGCCGTCAGGCCCGCGTGGTGTGGCGCAACAACGTGGTTACGGTGGGTGGCAATGCGCCTGTGCGCGTGCAGTCCATGACCAATACCGACACTGTGGAGGCGGTGGAAACCGCCATCCAGGTGCGCCAGCTGGCGCAGGCAGGCTCGGAGATGGTGCGCATCACGGTGAACACGCCTGAGGCTGCCGCTGCAGTGCCCTATATCCGTGAGCAGCTCGACCGCATGGGCGAGTACGTGCCGCTGGTGGGTGATTTTCACTACAACGGCCACCGCCTGCTCACCGATTACCCTGACTGCGCGCAAGCACTGTCCAAGTACCGCATCAACCCCGGCAACGTGGGCAAGGGCGACAAAAAGGACAAGCAGTTCGGTCAGATGATTGAGATTGCGGCCAAGTACGACAAGGCAGTGCGCATTGGTGTGAACTGGGGCTCGCTGGACCAGGAAATCATGGCCCAGCTGATGGACCAGAACTCGCTGCGTGCCCAGCCGTGGGAAACCCGCCAAGTCATGTACGAGGCGCTGATTACCTCGGCCGTCAGCTCTGCCAAGCTGGCTGAATCGATAGGTTTGAACCCCGACAACATTATCTTGTCGTGCAAGGTCAGCGGTGTGCAGGATTTGATCTCTGTGTACCGGGCCTTGGCCCAGCGCTGCGATTACGCACTGCATCTGGGGCTGACGGAAGCCGGCATGGCCACCAAGGGCACGGTGGCTTCCACCGCTGCGCTGTCGGTGCTGCTGCAAGAAGGTATTGGCGACACCATTCGCGTCTCGCTCACACCCTTGCCGGGTGAGGCGCGTACGCAAGAAGTGGTGGTGGCGTCCGAGATTTTGCAAAGCCTGGGGCTGCGCGTGTTTGTGCCCAGCGTCACCGCCTGCCCTGGCTGTGGCCGCACCACCAGCACTACGTTCCAGGAGCTGGCCAAGCAAATTGACGACTATCTGCGCGGGCAGATGCCTGTGTGGCGCGTGCAGTACCCGGGCGTGGAGGCCATGAAAGTGGCCGTGATGGGTTGTATCGTGAACGGTCCCGGTGAGAGCAAGCATGCCGACATCGGCATCAGCCTGCCGGGCAATGGCGAAGCGCCTGCAGCGCCCGTGTTCATCGATGGCGAAAAAGCCATGACGCTGCGTGGCGAAGGCATCGCCACGGAGTTTCAGGCGCTGGTGGAATCCTATGTGCAACGCCGTTATGGCTCAGGTGCTTGATTAAAACAATAGCTGTTAGCGTGCGTGTATAAATACTTTCGAATATAAAAGTATCTGAAAACCGTATCAACACAGCGCAAGTAGCTCTTTTTTTAAAGTGCTGCACTTTTGGTGAGAACTTCCAAGTGGCTAAGACCGACAAACTTTCCGCCGTCAAAGGCATGAATGACATCCTTCCCGGCGAATCTGCACGCTGGGAATGGCTGGAGGCGCAGGTGCGCGAGCTGATGGGCCGCTTTGCCTACAGCAATGTGCGTACCCCCATCGTCGAGCACACCCAGCTGTTTGTGCGCGGTATTGGCGAGGTGACCGATATTGTGGAAAAGGAGATGTACTCCTTTGAAGACAAGCTCAACGGTGAGCGCCTGACGCTGCGCCCCGAAGGCACGGCCAGCCTGGTGCGCGCCACCATCGAAAACAACTTGCTGTACGACGGCGGCAAGCGCATGTGGTACATCGGCCCCATGTTCCGCCACGAGCGCCCGCAGCGCGGTCGCTACCGCCAGTTTCACCAGATTGGTGCCGAAGCCATGGGCTTTGCCGGTCCGGATGTCGATGCCGAGCTGATCTTGCTGGCCGTAGCACTGTGGAAGCGCCTGGGCCTGACCCAGTGGCGCCTTGAAATCAACAGCCTGGGCCAGCCTGAGGAGCGCAAGGCGCACCGCCAAGCACTGATTGCCTACCTGGAGCAGCACACCGATGTGATGGACGAAGAGGCCAAGCGCCGCATGTACAGCAACCCGCTGCGCGTGCTGGACACCAAAAACCCTGCCATGCAGGACATGGTGAACGCTGCGCCCCAGTTGCTGGACTATCTGGGTGAGGCTTCGCTGGCGCACTTCAACGGCTTGAAGGCCATTTTGGATGCCAACGACGTGCCGTGGACGGTGAACCCCCGTCTGGTGCGTGGTTTGGATTACTACAACCTCAGCGTGTTTGAGTTTGTGACCGATCTGCTGGGCTCGCAAGGCACCATCTGCGCCGGTGGCCGCTACGACTACCTGATCGAGCAAGTAGGCGGCAAGCCTGCTCCCGCTGTTGGCTGGGCGCTGGGCGTAGAACGTGTGCTGGAGCTGGTCAAAGAGCTGGGCACCGATATCCCTGAGCAGCAGCTGGACGCTTACGCCATCGTGCCGGATGTGGCCGCCATGCCGCAGGTATTGCGCACGCTCACGCAGCTGCGTGAAGCCGGTGTCCGCGTGCAGATGCACACCGCAGGTGCGCAAGGCATGGGCTCGATGAAATCGCAGTTCAAAAAGGCTGACGCTTCGGGTGCACGCTTTGGCCTGATCTTCGGCGCAGACGAGTTGGCGCAAGGCAAAGTCACCGTGAAATCTCTGCGTGACGGGCAGGGCGAACAAGTGCAGCAACTGCTGACCGAAGCGACCTCTTGGGCGCACACCCTACAATCGAACGCTTAATTTGTAACGACACCAGATATGGCAACGCATCTCGACCTCGAAGAACAAGAGCAACTTGATCAGATCAAGCACTTCTGGAGCAAGTGGGGGACCCCCATTACGGGCATCGCCATCGTGGTGATGGGCTCATTTGCAGCATGGAATGGCTACCAGTTTTGGCAACAGCGCCAGGCGCTGCAAGCGTCTGCTTTGGCAGATGTGGTGGCCGTTGCCGTAGAAAGCGGAGATCAAACCCGTGTGGCCCAGGCTTTCGACGCCATCAAGGCCGATTACAAAGGCACGCTGCAAGCGGGCTATGCAGCCTTGCTGGTGGCACAGTCTGCAGTGAATGCAGACAAGCTGCCAGAAGCCAAGGCGGCTTTGCAGTGGGCTGCCGACAGCACCAAGGATGAGGGCTATCAAGCTGCAGCCAAGCTGCGTCTGGCTGCGGTGTTGATGCAGGAAAAAGATCTGGATGCCGCTGCCGCCTTGCTGCGTGGCAGCTTCCCCGCAGAATTCAAGGGTTTGGTGGCCGACCGTCTGGGTGATGTTTTGCAGTTGCAAGGCAAGTCCAGTGAGGCCGTTGCAGCTTACAAAGAGGCATGGAAACTGCTTGATCCTCAAGTAGATTACCGCACGCTGGTGGGCTTTAAGCTCAATGCACTGGGCGAGGCAACCCCTGAATCTGGCACAGCGATTTCGACGGAGACAAATAAGTGAATCACAGCGCACAAAACCAACAAGGTTCTCGTTTTTGGATGACTGCTCAACGTACGGTGCTGGCTGCAGCCATGGTGACGGCCCTGGGCGGTTGTGCGTGGTTTGGCTCAGGCAGTGCAGTAAAGCCTGCAGATCTGGGGCCGAATGTGGTGAATTTACCTGTGCGTCAGGCATGGCAGCTGAGCATGCCTGCGATCAAGAATGCCAGCATCCGTGCTCAAGTGCAGGGTGACAACGTGGTGGTTGCCGCTGCTGATGGCACGGTCGTCAGCGTCAATGCGGCCACAGGGCGTGAAAACTGGCGTGGTCAGGCTGGCAAGACTTTGCAGGCTGGCGTAGGTGCAGACGGCCAATTGGCCGCTGTAGTGACAACCAGTAACGATCTGGTGGTGTTTGAAGCCGGTAAAAAGCTGTGGAGCAAAACGCTGACAGCATCGGCTTTTACTGCCCCGTTGATGGCTGGTGGCCGCGTGTTTGTGCTGGCTGCAGACCGTTCAGTGTCGGCATTTGATGCGCAAAACGGTGCACATTTGTGGACCCAAAAGCGCGAAGGTGAGCCTTTGGTGCTGCGTCAGCAGGGCGTCCTCATGCCATATGGCAACACCTTGCTGGCGGGTTTGTCCGGCCGGCTGGTAGCGTTTAACCCTGATAACGGCAATGTCCAGTGGGAAGCGCCTCTGGCGTCACCGCGTGGAACGAATGACGTAGAGCGTCTGGTTGATCTGGTCGGACCTGCCAGCCGTGTGGGCAATGCCGTGTGCGCGCGCGCCTTCCAAGCAACGGTGGGTTGTGTTGACGCTAATGTCGGGCGCACAGCATGGACACAAACTGCCAAGGGAGCAGTGGGAATTGCAACTGATGCAGAGTACGTGTTTGGTACCGAAAGCAACGGCATTGTGCAAGCGTGGAGCTTGGCCGATGGCGAGAAGCGCTGGTCGGTAGACCGTTTTCAGCACCGCAAGCTGACTGCACCGTTGGTGCTGGGGCGTGCGGTGGTAATGGCTGATGAGTCGGGTTTGGTGCACATGCTGTCTAGAAAGGATGGCGCGCACTTGAATCGATTGAATACAGATGGAACTGGCGTAGCTGTGGCGCCAGTGGTGGCCGCCGACACTTTGGTGGTTGTGACACGCGGTGGTGGCATTTACGGCTTCCGCCCGGATTGACAGAATTTTTCGAATGAAGCCAGTTATTGCCCTTGTGGGGCGGCCCAATGTGGGCAAATCAACCTTGTTCAACCGCCTGACAAAGACGCGTGACGCTATCGTTGCCGACTTTGCAGGGTTGACGCGGGATCGCCATTACGGACAAGGCCGACAGGGTAAGCACGAGTACATCGTGATCGATACCGGTGGCTTTGAGCCTGATGCATCCAAGGGCATCTTCAAGGAGATGGCCAAGCAAACCCGTCAGGCCGTAGCTGAGGCCGATGTTGTGCTGTTTGTGGTGGATGCTCGTGATGGCTTGTCTGCGCAAGATCACGACATTGGAAACTACCTGCGTCGTCTGGGTAAGCCTTGTGTGCTGGTTGCAAATAAGGCCGAAGGCATGAAGGCAGGTGCACAGCTGGCAGAGTTCTATGAACTTGGCCTGGGTGAGGTGTATCCCGTCTCTGCCGCACATGGTCAGGGTGTGCGCGAATTGATTGAGTTGGCGTTGGGGCCACTCAATGTGCAGGATCCCGAGGCTCAGACCATTGAGGATGTGGAGGCCAAGCCTGTGCGTTTGGCTTTGGCAGGGCGCCCGAATGCGGGCAAATCCACCTTGATCAATACGTGGCTGGGTGAAGAGCGCTTGGTGGCGTTTGACATGCCAGGGACAACGCGCGATGCGATCTCCGTGCCTTTTGAGCGCAACGGTCAGCAGTTCGAGTTGATCGATACCGCCGGTTTGCGTCGCAAAGGCCGGGTGTTTGAATCCATTGAGAAGTTCTCCGTGGTCAAAACACTGCAAGCCATTGAAGACGCCAACGTCGTAGTGATCTTGATCGATGCCACCGAAGGTGTCACTGATCAGGATGCGCACATTGCCGGCTATGTCTTGGAAAGTGGCCGCGCCGTGGTGGTGGCCATCAACAAGTGGGATGCTGTTGATGATTACCAGCGCCAGTTGGTCGAGCGTGCCATTGAAACTCGCCTTGGGTTCTTGAAATTTGCAGCGTTGCACTATATCTCTGCTGTCAAGCGCCAAGGTTTGGGGCCACTGTGGGCTTCCATCGTGCAAGCGCACAAGGCTGCGACCTGCAAGATGCCAACCCCTGTGCTCACGCGAGTCCTTATGGAAGCCGTGCAGTATCAAACGCCGAAGAAGGTGGGAGCCTACCGTCCGAAGCCGCGCTATGCGCACCAGGGCGGTATGAATCCTCCGGTTATCGTGGTCCATGGAAATTCTGTGGAGCACATTACAGATGCCTACAAGCGTTTTCTGGAAGGCCGTTTTCGCAAGGAATTCGATTTGGTGGGAACACCTCTTCGAATTGAGCTTAAAACTTCCCACAACCCCTACGCCGACTGAGGCGGGAAGCCATCATCACAGCGCTGATGTGAACGAATTCCTGCGGGGAGGAGGGCATAAAAGCTGCTGTGGTAAGGTGTCGGTTTACAACAACATTTCCGAACACGGAGAATATCGTGAGCAATAAAGGCCAACTCCTGCAAGATCCATTTCTGAATGCGCTGCGCCGCGAACATGTGCCTGTTTCCATTTATTTGGTCAACGGTATCAAGCTCCAAGGCCAGATTGAGTCTTTTGACCAGTATGTGGTGTTGCTGCGCAATACAGTGACACAGATGGTTTACAAGCACGCTATTTCCACCATCGTTCCCGGCCGTGCCGTCAATTTCAGCATGGCTGATAACAACGACAGCGAGGCACCTGCCGCTTGAAGCTGTTGACTTATCCCTTCCCTGCGCAGCAGCGTGGGGTGGGGGAGGTGGCATGAGCGTGAACGCCAAATCCTCCCCTGACGCCACTGCCGTTGTTTTGGTTGGCGTTGATTTCGGACTTCCACACTTCGACAACGAGCTTGAAGAGTTGGGCTTGCTGGCAAAAACCGCTGGCTTGAACCCTGTGGCACGCATCACCTGTAAGCGCAAAGCACCTGATGCCGCACTGTTTATTGGCAGTGGCAAGGCTGATGAGATTCGCATGCTTGCGCAAATGCATGGCGCCAAAGAAGTTTTGTTTGACCAGGCTTTGAGCCCTGCTCAGCAGCGTAATTTAGAGCGCCACATGGAGATGCCAGTCAACGACCGCACGTTGTTGATTTTGGAAATCTTTGCGCAACGCGCGCGCAGTCACGAAGGCAAGCTGCAGGTGGAGCTCGCCCGCTTGCAGTACGTCAGCACCCGCCTGGTTCGACGCTGGACCCACTTGGAGCGTCAGATGGGTGGTATTGGCGGTCGTGGTGGCCCTGGTGAAAAGCAAATTGAGCTCGATCGTCGCATGATTGCCGAGTCCATCAAGCGCACCAAGGACAAGCTGCAAAAAGTCAAGAAACAGCGCCAGACCCAGCGTCGCCAGCGTGAGCGCAGAGATGTGTTCAACATTTCGCTGGTGGGCTACACCAATGCGGGTAAATCGACGCTGTTTAACGCCTTGGTGAAGGCCCGCGCATATGCCGCCGATCAGTTGTTTGCAACGCTCGACACGACAACGCGCCAGCTTTATTTGACGGAGGCGCAGATGTCCGTGTCGCTGTCAGATACGGTGGGGTTTATTCGTGACCTGCCGCACGGTTTGGTGGCAGCTTTTCAAGCCACCTTGCAAGAAGCGGTCGATGCTGATTTGCTTTTGCATGTGGTGGATGCTTCGAACGAAACTTTCCCCGAACAAATGGATCAAGTGCGCAGGGTGTTGGGTGAAATCGACGCCTTGGGCATCCCACAAGTGCTGGTGTTCAATAAATTGGATGCCTTGCCTGATGGGCGCTCGCCTGCATCTTTGCAAGATACTTATGAGGTCGACGGGGTGGAAGTGCCCCGCGTGTTTGTGAGTGCGCGCACGGGTGAAGGTTTGCCGCAATTGCGCCAGGTTCTGGCCAATGCAGCTTTGGCTGCAAGCAATGCACCCGACGAAGGGGCGGTACAAGACGGCGATGATGATCTACCGTCTGAGTCAATGTCCCCTGAAGACAGCGACGATTGAGCAAAGTGCCCTTTAAACATTTGGGCACAATGCAATATGTTTCATAGCAATATCAATTGAGACTTTTCGCATGAATTTCCTGAATCGCGCCCCTCGTTGGGCAGTGCTGCCAGAACGCTTGCGGGGAATGTTCAATCTGAATGACCCCCGCTGGGGCCGTGGAGAGGACAACAACGCAGGGGAGGGCGATCAGCGCCCAGATTCTGATCGTCCCGTACCGCCGCCTTCCTCCAATACACCGCCACCACGCGGGCAAAATAATCAGGCGGGTCAACCTCCCGATCTGGATGAGCTGTGGCGCGATTTGAATCGCAAGCTTTCTGGTCTGTTTGGGGGCAAGCCTCCACGTGGGCCGCAGGGCGGCAATAGCGCGCAGCCTCCTGAAATGAAGGGCGCAGGTATTGGCGTTGGACTGATCGCCGGCATTGCTGTGCTGATTTGGCTGGGCACTGGTTTTTTCATTGTGCAAGAAGGCCAGCAGGCCGTCATTACGCAGTTCGGTAAATACAACTCCACGGTTGGTGCCGGTTTTAACTGGCGCCTGCCTTATCCCATCCAAAACCATGAGTTGGTATATGTGTCGCAGATTCGCTCTGTGGATGTGGGGCGCGACACCGTTATCAAAAGCACGGGCCTGCGTGAATCGGCAATGCTGACGGAAGACGAGAACATCGTTGAAATCAAGTTTGCTGTGCAGTACCGCCTCAATGATGCGCGTGCCTGGCTCTTTGAGAGCAAGAGCCCGGATTTGGCTGTGGTGCAGGCTGCCGAAAGTGCGGTTCGCGAAGTGGTCGGCAAGATGAAGATGGATACCGCTTTGGCCGAAGAGCGAGACCAGATTGCCCCCCGTGTACGCGACTTGATGCAGACCATTCTTGACCGCTACAAAGTGGGCGTGGAAGTCGTGGGCATCAATATGCAGCAAGGTGGTGTACGTCCGCCAGAGCAGGTGCAAGCAGCGTTTGACGATGTGCTCAAGGCTGGTCAAGAGCGTGAGCGCGCCAAAAATGAGGCACAAGCCTATGCCAATGATGTGATCCCTCGTGCCACAGGTACGGCAGCACGTCTGAAGGAAGAGGCAGATGGCTATCGTGCACGTATTGCAGCGCAAGCCGAAGGTGATTCAGAACGCTTTAGCTCTTTGCTGGCCGAGTACAAGAAAGCCCCGCAAGTGACGCGCGATCGTCTGTATACCGATGCGATGCAAGAGGTCTACAGCAACGTGACCAAGATTTTGGTGGATTCCCGTCAGGGCTCTAATTTGCTGTATCTGCCGCTGGACAAGATCATGCAAGGCGCAGGTGTGGCACCTCAGGCAACGCAAGATGCCGCCGCACGTGCGCAATCGCAAAATGCCACGACTGCCGTGCCCGCTGCGCCCCCTGTTGATACACGTGCCCGCGACCTGAACCGTTCGCGTGATCGCGAACCACGCTGAGGAGATCTGTTGTGAACAGAGTTGGATTTATTGCCTCGAGCCTGCTGGTGGTGTTGGCGCTGTTGAGCTCGATGCTCTTTGTCGTTGACCAGCGCCAGTTTGGTGTCGTGTACGCCTTGGGTCAAATCAAGAGCGTGATTACTGAGCCAGGCTTGAACTTCAAGCTGCCGCCGCCGTTCCAAAACGTTCGTTATATCGACAAGCGTTTGCTGACGTTGGACAGCACCGATACCGAGCCCATGCTGACGGCTGAAAAGCAGCGGGTGGTGATCGACTGGTATGTGCGCTGGCGCATTTCTGATCCATCGGAGTACATCCGCAACGTTGGCCTGGACGAAAGCGCCGGGGCCATGCAGCTGAACCGCGTTGTGCGCAACGCTTTTCAGGAAGAAGTGAACAAGCGCACTGTGCGTGAGTTGCTTTCTTCCAAGCGCGATACGCTGATGGCCGATGTCAAGGCCGAGGTGCTGAAGGCCGTTACCGGCGGGAAACCCTGGGGGGTGGATGTGGTGGACGTGCGTATTACCCGTGTGGATTACGCCGAAACCATTACCGAATCGGTCTACCGCCGTATGGAGGCAGAGCGCAAGCGCGTAGCCAATGAGCTGCGTTCAACGGGTGCTGCTGAAGGTGAAAAAATTCGTGCTGAAGCTGATCGTCAGCGTGAAATCACTGTGGCCAATGCCTATCGTGACGCACAGAAAATCAAGGGTGAAGGTGATGCCGAGGCTGCCAAGATCTATGCGCAAGCATTTGGTCAAGACCCTCAGTTTGCCAAGTTCTATCGCAGCCTGGATGCCTATAAGGCCAGCTTTGCGAACAAGAATGACGTCATCTTGGTTGATCCTGCAAGCTCTGATTTCTTCAAGTCTTACCGCAGCAGTGGGACGGGTACGAACTAAGTTGCATACGGTCTTCCGTCTGCCTCTTTAAGGCCAAGGCGCTAAGCTCCATCCATGGAATCTGAAGTTTCTTGGTGGGCCGCCTTGGCTTTGTTTTTGGTGATTGAGGGATTGTTTCCTTTCATTTCTCCGCGCCGCTGGCGCGGTGCATTTGCCCAGCTTTTAGCCCTGCGAGACGGCCAAATACGTTTCGTGGGACTGCTCTGTATAGCAGTCGGTCTGAGCCTGCTGTGGCTGCTCAAATAACGTGGATAGTGGCTAGGCCTTAAGCCTTTTTTAGGGCGGGGCAGCGATAGCCGATAGAATCACGTTTTTAACAGCCTCCCCTTTTTTCCATGTCCGCTTGGGCCTTGCCGGATCACATCGCCGATGTTTTGCCCTCTGAGGCTCGGCACATCGAAGAGTTGCGTCGAGGATTACTCGATACGGCGCGCAGCTATGGGTATGAATTGGTCATGCCCCCACTCTTGGAGTATCTGGAGTCTTTGCTTACCGGCACCGGTGAAGCACTGAATCTGCAAACCTTCAAGCTGGTAGATCAAATTTCAGGTCACACACTGGGTTTGCGTGCAGACATGACGCAGCAAGTGGCGCGTATTGATGCGCACTTGCTCAATCGTGAAGGCGTCACGCGCTTGTGCTACTGCGGCCCTGTGCTGCATGCTGCGCCAGACCGCCCCCGTGCCACGCGTGAGCCATTGCAGTTTGGTGCCGAAATCTATGGGCACGCAGGACCTGAGGCTGATATTGAAGCCTTGAGCCTGGCGCTGGCCTGTGTAGAAGGTGCTGGCGTGAGCGGGTTTACGGTAGATCTGGCTGATGTGCGCCTGGTACGCAGTCTGCTGGCTGGCGTGATGGTGGACAGCGATGTGCTGCAAAAGGTGCATGCTGCACTGGCCTCCAAGGATGCGACGGCGCTGGTCGCGCTGACCAAAAATTTTCCGCAGGCCTCACGTGACGGTTTGCTGGCATTGCTGCAGTTGTACGGTGATGTCAAAGTGCTCGATGAAGCTGAAAAAGCTTTGGAGCGCACACCGGGTGCTCAGCATGTACTGCAGCATTTGAAGTGGTTTGCGGCGCAGTTCCCTGAAGCGAACGTGACGTTCGACTTGGCAGATTTGCGTGGTTATTCTTATTACAGCGGTACACGCTTTGCCGTCTACGCCCCCGGAGCCAGCGATGCGCTGGTGCGTGGAGGTCGTTACGACGAAGTGGGTGCCGTGTTTGGACGCAACCGTCCAGCGGCGGGTTTTTCGCTGGACATCAAGCAGTTGGTGTCGGTGGTTCCATCGCGTCCGCTGCGTGCAGCCATCCGCGCTCCCTGGGGCAATGGTGCACAGCTCAGTCTTGCTATTGCGCAGTTGCGCAGCCAAGGTGAGACCGTAGTCTGTGTGCTTCCCGGGCATGAGAGCGAGGTGGACGAATTCCACTGCGACCGTGCACTGGTGCAAAGCGCCGGGCAATGGGTCGTGCAAGCCGTTTAAGGCATTTTTCAATTCATCGGATTTGAGATTATGAAAGCAACCAAAGGTCGCAACGTGGTCGTCGTCGGTACCCAGTGGGGCGACGAAGGCAAGGGTAAATTGGTCGATTGGCTGACCGAAAGCGCTCAAGGCGTTGTGCGTTTCCAAGGCGGTCATAACGCAGGTCACACTCTGGTGATCAATGGCGTCAAGACTGCGCTGCACTTGATTCCTAGCGGCATCATGCGCCCTGGCGTTAAGTGCTACATCGGCAACGGTGTGGTGCTCTCGGCCGGCAAGCTGTTCGAGGAAATCGAAGGCCTGGAAAAGGCGGGTGTGAGCGTGCGCGATCGTCTGCGCGTGTCTGAAGCCTGTCCCCTGATCTTGCCTTTCCACCAAGCCCTGGACGTAGCCCGTGAAGCGGCCCGCGAACAAGGCGGCGTGCAAAAGATTGGTACCACTGGCAAGGGCATTGGCCCCGCCTACGAAGACAAGATTGCCCGCCGTGCTTTGCGTGTGCAAGACCTCAAGCACCCTGAGCGCTTTGCAACCAAGCTGCGCGAGCTGCTCAAGCTGCACAACCACATCTTGGTGGAAGTGCTGGGCTCCAAGAAGTTTGAATTTGCCGACGCGCTCAAGCCTTACATCAAGGACGGCGAAGTGCAGTTTGATGTGGTCTACGAAGAAGCCATGCGCCACGCAGAGCTGCTCAAGCCCATGATTGCCGACGTTTCGCGTGAACTGAACGACGCACATGCCGCAGGTGCAAACCTGCTGTTTGAAGGCGCACAAGGCACGCTGCTGGACGTGGACCACGGCACCTACCCCTACGTGACATCGTCCAACTGCGTGGCAGGCAATGCCGCCGCTGGCGCTGGTGTAGGCCCGGGCATGCTGCATTACGTTCTGGGTATTACCAAGGCGTACTGCACCCGCGTGGGTGGTGGCCCCTTCCCGACCGAGCTGGAGTGGGAAAAAGAAGGCACGCCCGGCTACATCATGTCGACCGTGGGTGCTGAAAAGGGTGTGACCACAGGCCGTTCGCGCCGCTGTGGCTGGTTTGATGCTGCGTTGCTCAAGCGTTCGGCACAAATCAACGGTTTGTCAGGTCTGTGCATTACCAAGCTGGACGTACTGGACGGTATTGAAGAGCTGCAACTGTGCGTGGGCTACGAGCTGGATGGCGAGAAGATCGACATCCTGCCTCTGGGTGCTGACGACATCGAGCGTTGCAAGCCTATCTACGAGTCGATTCCCGGCTGGACTGATACGACCGTTGGCGTGACTGACTATGCCAAGTTGCCTGTGGCAGCGCGCAACTACCTGGACCGTATTGCACAAGTGACTGGCGTGCCGATCGCCATGGTTTCGACCAGCCCTGATCGCGATCACACCATCCTGATGCAAAACCCCTACGTTGCTGCGTAAGTGGCATTGCCTCTATAAACACGCTCCTCGCGAATTTACACAGGAACACGAACATGTTGACTGAAGACGGCAAGCACTTGTACGTTAGCTACGACGAATACCATGGTCTGATCGAGAAGCTGGCTTTGAAAATTCACCAGTCCGGCTGGGAATTTGACACCATCTTGTGCCTGGCCCGTGGTGGCTTGCGCCCAGGTGATATCTTGAGCCGCATCTTTAACAAGCCTCTGGCCATCATGTCCACCAGCTCTTACCGTGCTGAAGCAGGCAAGGTGCAGGGGCACCTGGATATTGGTCGCTTCATTGCCACTCCCAAGGGTGAAATCGCTGGCCGCGTGCTGCTGGTGGATGACCTGGCTGACACAGGCGTGACACTGAATGCCGTGGTGAAGATGCTCAAGGAAAACTACCAGCCCATCACAGAGATGCGTACGGCCGTGATCTGGACCAAGGGTGTCTCGACGTTCAAGTCGGACTACTCGGTAGAAGACCTGCCGACCAATCCATGGATTCACCAGCCCTTTGAAGGCTATGACAACCTCTCGCCAGAGAAGTTGATGGAAAAGTGGAAGCTGTAATTGAGTTTGCATTCCCTGAAAGAGGAGCCCTTGTGGCTCCTTTTTTATTCTCAGGTGATAAATAAATAGGAGCTGTTATCGCTTATGTACCAATCATTTCAAATATAAAAGTATCTGAAATGTATATGTATAAAGCGTTGATAGCTATTATTTTAAATTTCTACAGTGCAGTCATAAATCCAGGCCTGCACGTGTCGACATGCTGACGTTATGCTCATGCCATGCAAATGATGTTTGATGCACTGTGGCGCGCTTTGGCTGACTGCCTACGGGGACGAGTGATTGCGTGGTCCTTGTTCCCCTTGCTTGTCGTGGCCGCCATGGTCGCGCTTGTGGGCATTTTTTGGTGGGATGGCGCTGTGGCTGCCGTGCAGACATGGCTGGAGCGAGCCAGCTGGTTGCAATGGCTGTGGGCATGGATGGGCAGTAGCTACGCCTATGCAAGCGCTGTAGCGGCGGCAGTGACTGTGGTGCTGCTGATGGGCCCTGTGATCGTCATCGTTGCGCTGGCTGTAGTGGCGATGGTGATGACGCCGCAAATGGTGGAGCTGGTAGCGCAGCGCCGCTTTGCGCATCTGGAGCGAAAACGCGGCGGTGGCTGGGCCAGTAGTGCTTTATGGGCCATGGGCTCTACGGCATTGGCATTGCTGGCGTTGCTGCTGTCGATCCCGCTGTGGCTGGTGCCGCCCCTGGTGCTGGTGTTGCCACCGCTGATCTGGGGCTGGCTGACTTACCGGGTCATGGCCTTTGATGCACTGGCTGAGCATGCCAGCCAGGCTGAGCGACAAATCATTTTCAAGCAGCACCGTTATCCGTTGATGTTGATGGGGGTGATCTGCGGCTACGCTGGCGCAGCGCCTGCCATTGTCTGGGCGTCTGGCATGGTGTTCGTGGCGGCATTCTGGATTTTGATTCCTATTGCCATCTGGATTTATGCACTCGTGCTCGCTTTTTCCTCATTGTGGTTTGCCCACTATGGATTGGCGGCGCTGTACAGCTTGCGTGCAGCAACGGCACCCGATGCAGCACCTGATGCACCATCTTCGGCGCCAGTTCTTTAAACCGTCCGTTGTGTTTTGAATCAATTGGTGCATTCCGTAGGGTAGATGACTAAGTGCATCAATATGGTGCGTTCTTACGAACTAAAATGGTGCCCATGAAGCAGGCTCGGAGGAGTTTGCTAGATTTGCACCAAAATGGTGAATGACTCAAAGGCCGTGAAGCCCACATACTTCATGGCCTTATGCTTGTGAAAGTATGGGGCAGGGCCAGTTTCAAGCTGGCACACAAACTGCTTTGCTAAACGCGTACTTTCTATGAAGCGCTTTTCCAGGAGAACCTGATGGCTAAGACCGTTGCAGATGTGATGAACCTAGTGAAGGACAACGAGGTCAAATTTATTGACTTCCGCTTCACCGATACCCGTGGCAAAGAACAGCACGTGACCGTGCCTGTGTCGCACTTCGATGATGACAAGTTCTCTTCGGGCCACGCCTTTGACGGTTCGTCGGTTGCCGGTTGGAAGGGGATTGAAGCTTCGGACATGCTGTTGATGCCCGATCCCAATACCGCGAATATCGACCCCTTCTTTGAAGAAACCACACTGATTTTGCAGTGTGACGTGATCGAACCCGGTGATGGCAAGGCCTATGACCGCGACCCCCGCTCGGTAGCCAAGCGCGCAGAAGCCTACCTGAAGGCTTCTGGCCTGGGCGATACCGCTTACTTTGGTCCAGAACCTGAATTTTTCATTTTTGACGGCGTGCGCTGGGGTACAGAGCCGCACAACCCCTTCTTCGAAATCGAAGAATACGAAGCGCCTTGGAACACGGGCACCAAGTTTGAAGGCGGCAACCGCGGTCACCGTCCACGCGTCAAGGGTGGCTACTTCCCCGTGCCTCCGGTTGACAGCACGCAAGACATGCGCGCTGAAATGTCCCTGATCCTGGAGTCTCTGGGCATTCCAGTTGAAGTGTTCCACCACGAAGTGGCGGGCGCAGGTCAAAACGAAATCGGCACACGCTTCTCGACATTGGTTGAGCGTGCTGACTGGACACAGCTGCAAAAGTACGTGATCTGGAACGTGGCCAATACCTACGGCAAAACTGCCACTTTCATGCCCAAGCCCTATTCGGGTGACAACGGCTCTGGCATGCACGTGCACCAGTCCGTGTGGAAAGATGGCAAGAACCTGTTTGCTGGCGACGGCTATGCCGGTCTGTCTGACTTTGCCCTGTACTACATTGGCGGCATCATCAAGCACGCCCGTGCACTGAATGCCATCACCAACCCCGGTACTAACTCATACAAGCGTCTGGTCCCTGGCTTTGAAGCCCCAGTGAAACTGGCTTACTCGGCCAAGAACCGCTCGGCTTCGATCCGTATTCCTTACGTGAGCAACCCCAAGGGTCGCCGCGTGGAAGCACGCTTTCCAGACCCACTGATGAACCCCTACCTGGGCTTTGCAGCCTTGTTGATGGCTGGCTTGGATGGTGTGGAAAACAAGATCCATCCAGGCGAAGCTGCCACCAAGGATCTGTACCACCTGCCTCCAGAAGAAGACAAGCTGGTGCCCACTGTCTGCCACAGCCTGGACCAGGCTTTGGAAGCACTGGATGCCGACCGCGCTTTCCTGACCAAGGGTGGTGTGTTCAGCGACAGCATGATTGATGCCTACATTGAGCTGAAGATGGGTGAAGTGACACGCTTTCGCCAGGCCGTACATCCTGTCGAATACGACATGTACTACTCGCTGTAATCTGCATGAAGGGGCCTGTGTACACAGGCTGCTGTCTGCAGATGCGCAAAAGCAGCCTTCGGGCTGCTTTTTTTATAGGACAAAGGTGCTTATGCCTAGTCGGAAAATCAAGGACAGTGCGCGGCTTGCACTGCACAATGCAGTGATGCCGTCAACCTTGGTGGACGCACGGCCCAACCTTGCATGGAGGCATAAGAATGAATAAATGGATAGTTCTCTTGGTGTGCACCATGGCTGGCAATGCCATGGCTCAAGAGCGTATTTACCGGTGCGGCAATGAATACACCAACAGTGCCGCTGTGGCCAAGCAGCGCAACTGTCAAGTAATGGAGGGTGGCCACGTCACGGTGGTGCACACGGATGGCGGCGGCGCTGGCACCTCTTCTGCAAAAGCAGCGAGCAGTGAACCCAAGCCTGCAGTCAGTAATCGGGCTGTGCAGGTCGATCCGAATCAGCAGAAAGCCCGTGATAACGATGCCCGTGCCATCTTGCAGGCAGAGTTGAAGAAAGCCCAGGACAAGCTCAATGCGCTGAAGGCCGAATTCAATGATGGCAATCCGACGAAGTCAGCATTGGAGCTGCGCAATCCCCAGGTTTTCAATGAACGGCTGGAAGCACTGAAGGCAAACATTGCACGGCAAGAGGCGGATGTGGCAGGTATTCAGCGTGAACTCTCGCGCCATTCAGGTGGTTGATTTTTAGAAAGCTTGAGCAGCCCATGCCGGTTGATTCTTATGACGCCATACCGCGTTTTGCGGCGCTGGATCTTCTGTCCACTTTAGTGGTGGTTGTGGATGACAAGGGGGCTGTTGTCTTTGCCAATGCTGCACTTGAGAGTGCCATGGGCATGTCCCGCCGGATGCTGGAAGGCGGAGAGTTTGCTCAGCACCTTTCCGATCCATCCTTGTTGCGTTCAGGGCTGGGTGCGGCCCACGGTCAAGGTTACGCCGCCATGAGTTTTGATACGGGCCTGCAGCGCGCTGTGCAAGAGTCCTTGTTTGTCCATGTGACGGTGACAGCCATCGAGCACTCTGAGCTGAAATTGATTGAGCTGTGGGTGCTGGAGCAGCAGGCGAGACAAGACAGAGAAGAGCGTTTGGTAGAGCAAGCGCAGGCCAACAAAGAGCTGGTGCGTAACTTGGCCCACGAAATCAAAAATCCGCTGGGTGGTATTCGCGGGGCGGCCCAACTGCTGGAAATGGATTTGGAGACCAAAGAGCTCAGGGAGTACACGCAGGTCATCATTCATGAGGCCGACCGCTTGCAAAGTCTGGTGGATCGCTTACTGGCGCCGCACCGTCACCCCCATCAACTGGTGGATCTGAATATTCATGAGGTTTGTGAGCGCGTACGCTCGCTGGTCTTGCTGGAATATCCGCAAGGATTAAAGATTCGGCGTGACTACGATATTTCTATCCCGGAGTTCAAGGGCGATCGCGCACAGCTGATTCAGGCGCTGCTCAACATTGTTCAAAACGCAGCGCAGGTGCTCTCGGAGAAGCTGGACAACGGCGATGCCGAGATCACATTGCGGACACGGGTTGTCCGTCAGGTAACGATTGGTCGCCAGCGACACAGACTGGCATTGGAATTGCATGTGATTGACAACGGCCCCGGCGTGCCAGATCACATCAAGGAGCGGATTTTTTATCCGCTGGTGACTGGCCGGGATGGAGGTTCGGGCTTAGGGCTGCCCTTGGCGCAAACATTTGTGCAGCGTCATCATGGTCTTATTGAATGCGAAAGCATGCCCGGGCGTACGGATTTCCGTATCCTTATCCCGCTGCCTTAAGACCTGGGCCTTTTAGAACACGCAACGGAAGGTAAACACTGCATATGAAGCCGATCTGGATAGTAGATGACGACCCCTCGATCCGCTTCGTCTTAGAGAAGGCGCTAGCTCGCGAAAACCTTCATACACGCAGCTTTAGCAACCCCCGCGAAGTGCTGGCAGCGTTGGCTGACTTGCCTGAGGGCGACCCAGGTCAGCAGGGCCCCCGTGTACTGGTGAGTGATATCCGCATGCCGGGTGGCTCGGGCCTTCAGCTGCTGGAAGAGGTGCATGCCCGGCTGCCAGATCTGCCGGTCATCATCATGACGGCCTACTCAGACTTAGACAGTGCGGTATCTGCCTTTCAGCGCGGGGCTTTTGAGTATTTGCCAAAGCCCTTTGACTTGCCAAAAGCGGTGGAGCTGATTCGCCGAGCTCTCGAAGAAAGTGAGCGCGAACAGGTTGCAGAAGAGCGTCAGGCAGTCATGCCCGAGATGCTCGGACAAGCACCGGCCATGCAGGATGTGTTTAGAGCCATTGGCCGTTTGAGTCAAAGCGCTGTCACCGTCTTGATCACGGGTGAATCGGGCTCGGGTAAAGAGCTGGTGGCGCGTGCCTTGCACAAACATTCGCCCGTTTCAGGCGGCCCCTTTGTAGCGATCAACACTGCCGCAATTCCCAAGGACTTGCTGGAGTCAGAATTGTTTGGCCATGAGCGAGGAGCCTTTACGGGCGCTCAGACACAACGCCGTGGCCGGTTTGAGCAGGCAGAGGGTGGAACGCTGTTCTTGGATGAAATCGGAGACATGCCCTTTGACTTGCAAACGCGTTTGCTGCGCGTGCTGTCTGACGGGCAGTTTTATCGCGTAGGTGGACATACTGCCGTCAAGAGCAATGTGCGCGTGATTGCAGCGACCCACCAGAACTTGGAACAACGCGTGAAAGATGGCGTTTTCCGTGAGGACTTGTTTCACCGCTTGAATGTGATTCGCCTGCGTTTGCCATCGTTGCGTGAGCGTGCAGAAGATGTTCCTATGCTGGTCAAATATTTTCTGCAACGCAGTGCCAAGCAACTGGGGGTAGAGCCCAAACGCATTTCCGAAGCAGCGCTGCAGCGCATGTCGCAGTTCAGCTTTCCTGGCAATGTCCGGCAGCTGGAGAACATCTGCCATTGGCTGACGGTAATGGCCCCTGCGCAGCAAATTTCTACCCAGGATCTTCCGCCTGAAGTATTGGGCGGTGCAGATGATTTAGCGGCAGCGGCATCCGTGGTGAATATGGCGATGACGGCAGTGCCAGAACCTGTAGCGCACTCACCATCAGCTACAGGACTTGGGCAGACTGCCATACAGCACAGTGAAGCTTCGCTGCTGCAGGGCTGGGAGGCGTTGCTAGAAGTGGAGGCGCGCAAACTTTTGCAAAGTGACTGCAAAGACGTTTGGGATGTCCTGAGTCAACGCTTTGAATCCAGCTTGATCACGACAGCGCTGGGCCTGACGCACGGCAAGCGCATGGAGGCCGCACTGCGTCTTGGTATTGGGCGCAACACGATTACGCGAAAAATTCAGGAACTGGGACTGGACGGATCAGAACGTGTCATGGCAGAAAATTAAGCACCAGGTGGCTTCAAGAAAAGGGTGTATGCGTGCATACGCCCTTTTTTATTGCAGGCCAACACGTTGATGCTCACTATTTGAAGCAGTCCTACAGATATCGGCAATCTCTGCCGACCCATTGCAGATGACATGGTTGTTAACAATCAAGAGGCCGCATGTCGGCATTTATTTTGAGTAATTAGCCCGTTTTATCTGCATTAGATCCATGCTTTCTAGATCCCTTTCTCCCTCGTCGGCACGCGCGATAGCGAGTGGAGGTACTGACGCTCAGGCTTCGCACCTGCAACCGCTTGAAGAAGATGACGCCATCGCCGCCATAGATACGCAGATGCTGCTGGTGGCAGACCTTGAGGATGAATACTGGCATGCCCATTTCTTTCAAGAACCATATTACGTGGCGGGGCGAAGCTATGACCAATACAGGCCTGCATACAGATTAGGTTGGAAAAGTGCGCTGCAGCACCCAGATGCCAATTTTGGCGATTTAGTCAAGCAGCTTGAGGTGCGCTGGCCGCATCAACGCACAACCAGTTTGCTTCCTTGGCGAGAGGTGCATGTGGCCGTCAGAGATGGCTGGCGTCATGCTGGCCTGCAAATGCGTAACGTGCAGCAGCATGCCCCAAGCCTGATGCGTGGGCATGAGATTGCGGGGGTGATTGACCCACTGCACCACGCGTGTCTGACCCTGGCCGGTGAATTGCAACGCATGCACTGCATTCCAATGAGTGATTTCTCCAGACAGGTGATTGAGCGCCACATTCATATGCTTCAGAGCATGATCGATGGCTTGCAGTCCTTGACGCCTGCTGTGGTGCAGATTCCGGTCAGTCCGTGGCACAAACGCCTGCGCTTTCATTGGCTGAAGCTCAAATCCAGCTTGTCAGACTGGGTGCCTGCACAAGTGTTCGAGATGTGTGAGTTCAGAGAGAAAAACTTATTGTCTGCCTATCAGCGAGCCTTGCGAAAGCATCTGGCACCAGAGGCCAAGGCAATGCTGCAATTGCATGCCAAGCAACTGCAAAGCCATGTCGAAAAACTGCACTGGGTCAGACACAACACGGTGCTGTGAGAGGCCTGTGCATATTGCACTTCAGCGTGCTGGCCTTGGCACCTATTACATATGCCGCCTAGGCGCTTGCTTGATCATGAGCAGTATTCCCACAGAGCTTTGATAGTGCACATCAAACAATAAATCCCATGGTCTCCGGTTTTGATCGGAGGAGAAATGGAGAAGGATTCACTATGACGATGCATTACACAGGGGCCTTGTTAGGGCGCGAGGCAGTTATTCAGTTTCCTGAGAGCACCGCGCAAGTGAGCTACTCAGTCCGTGGGGAGCTGCAGTGGCGTGTGACGGACAAGAACGGGAACGTAACACAGGGCAATGAGAGGCTGAGCTATCTGCAACTGTCGGACACCTTGCACTTTCTCAACTGGATTGAGAAAACAGGCTTCACAGTCAGCCAGATCATTGATACTGACAACGGAACGGTCAAAGCATTTTGGTCTTATGCAGATCAAATGAGTGATCGTGGGCATCGCGCATCAATGTTTGTGGATGGCTCTTTCCGCTTCACTTAATTGGCCAGAGCAAGCTCAATTGGCCATTGCCTGAAATTTGAGCATGGCCCGCAAAGCTAGGCTGGTGCTCAGTTTTGGCACTTATTCCTAAGGTTGTCCACAGCTAGGCCCACAGATGTTGGGTACAACTCAGATGCCCAAGAAAAAAGCCCTTGCAGCAGTGCAAGGGCTTTTTTTCTATCGTCGATATTCTCTTATCGCACGATTTCACTTTCAACTGTCATGTCAAGGACGTAGGCGAACTTGGATGCATCTGCGGGTATGGGTTGAGGGCGTGTGAAGCGTTTGATGCGCAATACGTTGCGCACGCCCGCCTGGTGTGTATAGCCTTCAATCGTGCCGTAGAAGTTTTCCCAAGTGCCCGTGCTTTGCTTGATGCCCTGCTCGTTGTATTTGAGCTCGCGCACTTGCAAGCATTGAGCGTTCGGAATCAAGGGATGATTGCAAGCTACTTTTTGTGGCGCAACTTCTAAGAAGATGCGTTCACTTTGCCCATAAAGGGTCTCAGGGGTCGGTTGACCTTTAAGCTGCCATTTCGCCCCACTTTTAAAATTCAATTCCAAGATGGGTGGAGCGCCATCAGTGATTTTCCAGGTGCTGACGTTGCTCAGCTGTTGTGCAACATTCTTTTCCAATTGCATCAAGTCAGTGTTGCCGCAAGCCATCATGGTTGATGTCAAGCGCTCGATGTGCATCTGTTCGCCTTGCGTGCGGTAGCCACCACTGATGAGGTTGCACAGACGGTCAACACTGACGATATGGTCCGCAGAAAAGCGCAGGCCCACTGTGCGTGTGGTATTTGTGGCAGAAGCTGGTACTAGCCATTGCTTGTCTGCAGTGCCTTGTGCAGTCAATGCCTGCTGCAGTTGCCAGTGGTGCGACTGCAGTGTCGCCGCATTCGCGTGTGCTGGGGTTTTCAAGTCCGCAGAGCTGCTGCAGCCCACCAAAGCCGTGGTGCTGAGTGCGCAAGCCACACCGAGTGATTTCAAATTTAACATTGAGCTATAACCTCCTAATCGCGCATCTTGCACGTTTAACGACAAGCATGCATGAAGAATACTTTTGCTCGCGACTCAATGTTCCCATCAAGTCTGTGGGACAACGTCTTGATACTTTTTACATGTTGTTGATCGCGTGCAGGCAGGCTGTGTAAAACTTCAGGCAGCTATAAAATAATGAGCGGTCAAAGCACTGCAATGTGCAGCACTTTGCAGTGCGGCTCACAATCACAGCTTTCGTGTGGAACAGGCATGTCCAATTTTTTTACTTTGAATTCAGTGCGTGCGCTGTCGCGTGCATGTGTCGCTGCAGGCTCCATAGCCATCTTGACGGCATGCGGCAGTTGGGGTGGCACCAAGACGGACAGTCTGGTGAAGGTGGAGGAAAAGTTTGGCTCTGCAGCAACTTACTCACGGTTGTTTGATGCCACGCCTGCGCAGACTTGCGAGGCGGCACGCCGGGCATTGCTGAGCCAGGGGTATATCGTTAACAAGACCGACAAGGAATCTGTCGAGGGGCAAAAAAGTTTTCAGCCACAGTCTGACCGCCATGTACTGATGAACATTCGCGTCACCTGTGTGCCAGAGAGCGGTGATGGTCAGCTGAGCATGGGTTTTGTCAGCGCTTTGCAAGACAGCTTTGCTTTGAAAATGGCCAGCAACTCTGCCAGTCTAGGGGTCAGCATGCTGGGTACAGTCTCTGTTCCTGTCGCTGCTGGGCATGATTCCATGATCAAAATTGGCAGCGAAACCGTAACCAGCGACCAGTTTTACGACAGTTTTTTTGATTTGATGCGCCGCTATTTGCTGGTGGATGCACCTCAGGAACTTGCCGGCAGCCGCAAGCGTTAGTCACTCGAAATAAACACCGGGTGACGCTGGCTTTGCATAGGTTTTTGCTGCATCAGCCTAAAAATAACGCGGGGTCCACCATGGTTCGATTGAGCATGACTCCCCAATGCAGGTGAGGTCCTGTGACTCGCCCTGTGGCGCCAACTTTGCAAAATGCTTGGCCTGCCTGCAGGAGGTCGCCGACTTTGCACTGTGTGCTGGAAAGATGGCAATACATCGTCAGCAGCCCGCCTCCGTGATCCAGCCAGACAGTGCCACCATTAAAAAAATAATCCCCAACATCAACGACCTTCCCATGCAAAGGTGCTTTGATGACAGTGCCTGTTGCGGCGGCGATATCCATGCCGCTGTGTGGGTTGCGTGATTGACCATTAAAGACGCGGCGCAACCCAAAGCTGCTCGATCTGCGGCCAGGGCAGGGTTGTTGCATACCCAAGACCGTCGTTTCTGATGTGGGTGTGCTGTAAAGCGCCATGATCGTTTGCTGGTGCGCGCGTTCACGCTCATGGCGGGCCAAATCTTGTGGTGCTAGGTCTACGGTCTTGGGAGAGACTTTCAGACGCTGTTCTGTGTATTGCTTGTCCGAGACTTTGTAGTCCAGCGATTGTGTCCCGTCGTCGTTATGCACGGTGACTGCATGAATGCCTGGTTTGGCTGACAGTGGAATACCCACCAGCGCAGTCCATTCGATCATGTCACCAATGACCAATACAGGAATGCCCTCCGACGTGGCCACTTTGGGGCGAGAGGATGAGGGACCAAGCGACAGGCGGGCTATACCTCCAGGAACACGGCTATCCATTGGGAGAACTTCGCTATCTGCTGCCCAGACTGGCAGAGCTGAACAGACACTGAGCTGGAGCATGGCTGACAAACAGTGGCGACGTTGCATAAGAAGTTCCGGTGTTCCAATTGGCATGCCCCGCATTGTGGCGTGACAAGAAGGGTGTGTACGTAAGACCGCGACCTGCGCAGTGCGTGCAAAGATTTTGACGTGGCGCAGAGTGCGTTGCAGGCAGGGCAAGGACACTTCACACCTCTGGTCATGACCGTGCGTGTTGGGTGCACGGCAGATTTATTGAAGGTATTTATCTCATGCAAGCTTTTCGCATTGTGGTTATCGGCGCGGGTGAAACAGGTACACCGCTTCTTCAACAATTGTTGAATGCACCATTTGTGCAAGTACTCGGTGTGGCGGATCTGAATTTAGAGCTGCCAGGCATCGCTTTGGCGCGTGAGCACAAAGTGACCGTCACCGACAATTTCATGGATCTGGTCAGCCAGGGAGCTCAAGTTGACATCATCATTGATGCCACCGGTGCCTCGAAGGTGCGTGAGCAATTGCGCCAGTACATGGTGGATTCTCGCAATACACACACAGTCATCATGCATGAACAGATTGCGTTGTTGATGATGTCTTTGTCCGCAGGCAAGCTGGTGGATAGCAAGCATGGAGCCCAAGCCTACGCTTGATCATTCAATGGTGTGATGACTGGCCGGTAGTTCGGTATTAAGAGCTAGTGCGCTTGTAAAAAAAGGCCTGCAACGCAGGCCTTTTTGATTGGTAAATGCGCCGGTTCAGATTGCACCACCCATGCGCAGCAAATTTTGCAATTCAGCAGGCTGTCCATTGAGTTTGAGTTCACCTTGCTCAAACTCTAATTCGGTGGTGAATTTCTCGCCGCGATCCTGTATCGCTCCGAAGCTGAGCAAGCTTTTGAGGCGCTTGCTCACGCCATCATCCACAGCGGCTTGCAGCTCTTGTTCATCCAGCTCCTTGCCCAGTTGCTCTAGCAAAGCAAGATAGTCGCTACGTACTCTGGCGTCCAGGAGTTGAATCAGTACTGATTTGGGCAAAGAGGCGTTTAACTGCGCTTGCAGATCAGAAACAGGATTGAACATCTCAGGCTGCTGGCCGGCGTAAGCCACTCGGGCGGACATTTCAGCGGGGCCATCCGGGGTTTCAAGGCCGAAACGCGTGATGGCTATTTCCGGTTTGCCAGCTAACAGTTCAGGCAGGTCGCGCAGCGGGAGCGGGAGCGGGAGCGGGATATTTTCTGTGCTTTCAGCTTCGGGGCTGCGCTGCATCCAAAGCATCAGACCATCCAGCCAGCGTGCATCAATATTGTTAAAGCGCATATCGAATGCAAGGTTCTGAACGCTGTATTCAGGCATCTCTACTTTGGCAATGCGTGTGTCCAGCCCCATTTGCACCAGTTTGTCCTGCAGTGTTGTGGTGCTGCTGATGTGCAATTGCTGCAGTTTGAATTGCGTGTCTGATTCGGATTCGAGCGCTGACACCAGCCCGATCTTGAATGTGCTGGGGCCTTCCCAGAAATTGAAACCTTCAGGAATCCGAGCATCGAACGTGACCTCTGCATCCTCTACGTCCATGCGGTTGCCTTCTTCGACTTTCACGCGCAGCACAGGCATGCGCACAAAGCCTTTGGCGGCATTGCGTTCGGCTGACAGGGTCCACTCAGCCTTCAATCCGCCCCAAGTGAGCGACGAGCCATCTTCAAAGTTGGTGGCGAAGTTGGGTGAAAAAAGTTGGTGGCTGGTTTTGCCCGACCAACTGGCTGTGGTGGTCCATTCCAGTGGTGCACGATTTTGCAATGCCTCAACCAAGCTGGGCTCGCTGTCGTCGGGCAGCTGAAAAAGCGAAACCACCTTGGCGGCATGACCCAGTGGCCATGGACCATGCACGATGTCGTGGGTGACCGTGATGTCGTAGGTGTCTTCTTCACTCGCAAAAGACCAGAGGGTCTTGGCGTGAGAGCCTGTGATGCCGCGCTGATACTCCAGAACGCGTACGGTAAATCCATCCTCAGTGCTCCACGACTCAGCTGTTTGTTCCAGTGCTTGCTGAATCTTTCCACCTACGAAATAGCTCGTGCTCAGTGCTGCGACTGCCAGTGCGCCTGCGCTGAGAACGCCAATGGTCAGTTTTTTCATGATCGCCCCTTGTTGTCATGCATTTGCCCAAGGTCAGGCCTTGCGCAGCAAGATTTTAGGGATGGCTTTTGCGCTTGGGGAAAGGGCTTGCGAACTGTTGTTTTTTGTTCTTTAAATTTGTAGCATCCAGCGTAGATATATCAAGCACTAGCTGGCTAGAACATAAGCATCAACACTGGATATTTACAACCTTGGGTGCCGCAAGGGCGACCGAGCTGTTAGCGCTCTTTCCGTACTGCAAAGAGTGCTTCTCGGGGGAGCGGGTCTTGATCGAGGAGACTGGTCAACGGGCAAACATGGGCTTTATGCTGCGCAGGCCGCCAATGCGGCAAGCGCATTGCTCTTTTCAGCAAAGAAAAAAGGCTGCATGGTGGCAGCCTTTTAAAAGAGGTGGGATGCGTGTCAGGTGCTTACTTGCCCCACGAATCCTTCAGCCCCGTGATTTTGTTGAACACAGGCTTGTCTGTCGTGTGGTTTTTGCGATCGGCCACAAAGTAGCCAAATCGCTCGAACTGAAATTTGTCATCGGGCTGCGCTGTCTTGAGCGAGGGCTCTACGTAGGCTGTTACCACTTTCAGACTATCTGGGTTCATCAGAGCCAGGTAGTCTTTGCCACCGGCATCTGGCTGCGCATCTGTGAACAGACGGTCGTACAGGCGTACTTCGGCTTGCAAGCCATCACTCACACCCACCCAGGTAATGGCCGCTTTGACCTTCACGGCATCGGCACCGGGTGTGCCGCTTTTGGTATCAGGCACCACGGTAGCCAGCACTTTGGTGATGTTGCCGTCAGCGTCTTTTTCGCAGCCTGTGCACTCGATCACATAGCCGCCCTTCAGACGTACTTTGTTGCCAGGGAAAAGGCGCTTGTAGCCCTTGGGTGGCACTTCGGCAAAGTCTTCGCGTTCAATCCACACTTCACGCCCAATGCTGAAGTGACGTTCGGCCACGGTTTCGCCTTCTGCCGCGTGGGGCAGTGCAGGCAGAGTGCATGGTTCCAAGTGGTCAGCGCTGCCAAAGACTTCAGTCCAGTTGCTCAGCTCCAGCCTCACAGGATCGAGCACCACCATGGCGCGGTGGGCCTTGTTCTCCAGATCTTCACGCAGGCAGCCTTCCAGTGTGGAGTAATCGATCCAGCTGTAGTCTTTGGTTACACCAATGCGTTCGCAGAAGTTGCGGATTGACGCGGGGGTATAGCCACGGCGGCGCAGCCCCACCACGGTCGGCATCCGGGGGTCGTCCCAGCCCGTCAACGTTCCGCTGTCTACCAGGTGCTTGAGCTTGCGCTTGCTCGTGACCACATAGGTCAGATTCAGGCGCGAGAATTCGTACTGGCGTGGCTGGGGGGCGTCAATCAAGCCACCTTCCCGCAGATGATTGAGCAGCCAGTCATAGAAGGGGCGCTGGTCTTCAAACTCCAGCGTACAGATTGAGTGGGTGATGTGCTCATACGCATCCTCAATGGGGTGCGCGAACGTGTACATCGGGTAAATGCACCACTGGTTGCCGGTGTTGTGGTGCTCTGCGTGGCGCACGCGGTAAATGGCAGGGTCGCGCAGATTGATGTTGGGGGCTGCCATGTCGATTTTGGCGCGCAGCACCGCAGCACCGTCTGCCAGCTTGCCGTCCTTCATGTCCGCAAAACGCTGCAAATTCTCAGCCACGGAACGATCGCGGTAGGGGCTGTTTACGCCAGGGCGGGTGAAGTCGCCCCGGTTAGTGCGCATGTCTTCGGCCGATTGCTCGTCCACATACGCCAGGCCTTGTTCAATCAGATACACCGCGCAGCGGTACATGAAGTCAAAGTAGTTGCTGGCAAAGTACAGATTGCTATTGCCTTGTGCGTCTTTCCAGTCAAAACCGAGCCATTGCACAGAGTCTTTGATGCTGTCGACGTATTCCTGGTCTTCTTTTTCAGGGTTGGTATCGTCAAAACGCAGATGGCACACGCCGCCATAAGCCTGGGCCAGACCAAAGTTCAGGCAAATCGACTTGGCATGACCAATGTGCAGGTAGCCGTTGGGCTCGGGCGGAAAGCGTGTGCGAATCTTGGCCTCATCCACTTGGCCCTTCTGGTGGTGCGCAGCGTCACCTGGTGCTCCGCCCCAATGGCGGCCAGCATAGGTGCCTTTGCTCAAGTCGGCTTCAATGATTTGGCGCAGGAAGTTGGTGGGTTTGACCACTTCCGACGTGTCGTTGTTGGTGTTGGCGGGTGTGCTCATATCTTGTTTATTGTAGGTCGCCTCGCAAGGGGGCGTGGGTTCTGCGGGCGTTGTGCTGAACACCTCTGGATACAAGCTTTTACCGTTGGTATGACATCCATCAAGGGCGCTAGCACGTTGTATAGCGACAACTACCCCATAAAAGGACCCGACACATGAACTTCACGATGACCAAAATGCGCTCAGGCGTGCACCGTGGCTTGGCTGCCGTTGGCCTTTTTGCGGTTTTGACGGCTGGTAACGCTTACGCCGGCAATGTAGGAATTTCGGTTGGCATCCATGTGCCCGGTGCCCCTATGTACTACATGCCTCCTCCGCCGCCACCACCACAGGTGCGGTATTACCAGCCAGCCCCACCGCCGGTGGTGTACTACGCGCCTGCAGCGCCGTATGGTTACTGGGCGCCCGCAGAGCCTCGAAGGGGCTATGGCAAGCATTTCAAGCACCGTGGGTCTAAACACCACCGCCACCACCCACACTACGGCCATCGCTGAACTGTGACTGCGTAGGGGCCATCACGCACCGCATAATTGCGGCTCTTGATGTTTCAAAGAGTTGCTGCAATGACGAAGACCGTATTTGTCTTGAATGGCCCCAACCTCAATTTACTGGGTAGCCGGGAACCTGCGGTGTATGGAGCGCAAACGTTGGCTGACGTGCAAAGCCTGTGTGAGCAAGCGTCCGTGCAGAACGGGCTGAACCTGCGCTTTCACCAAAGCAACCATGAAGGTCAGTTGATTGACTGGATTCATGAGGCCGGACGCTTGCATGCCAAGGGTGAGCTGGCCGGCTTGGTTTTCAATGCGGGTGCCTACACCCACACCAGTGTTGCACTCATGGATGCCGTCAAGGGCACAGGGGTGCCCATGCTGGAGCTGCACATCAGCAATGTCCATGCGCGCGAAGCGTTTCGCCATCATTCCTACCTGTCGGCTGTGGCGCGTGCGGTGGTATGTGGTTTGGGGGTGCCAGGCTATGCCTTGGCGATCAATGCCGTAGCGCAGTGGTAGGTGAGCAGAGGTGGATGTGACAGAAGATGTATTGCCTACGGCATTGCCGTGGGTTGGCAGCGCTGCTGAATATGCAGCGATAGCCGCAGGCCAGCAGCAAAGTTCAGAGGTCTTGCATTGGCAGGACTTGGCTGAACGCGTGGAGCATGCGCATTCAGGTGGGCATACGGTGCTGCACCACTGGCAGCCTACCCGGGCCAACGGCCTGGCTCCGTTGGTGCTGTTTCATGGTGGCAGTGGTAGCTGGACGCATTGGGTACGCAGCATTGGGCCTTTGCTGCAGGCAGGGCACGAAATCTGGGCGGTCGATTTGCCGGGTTTCGGTGCGTCGGATGTGCCTTTGGGCGTGATTGACGCCGATGGCATGCTGGATGTGCTGGCGCAGGTGCTGGCGGTGCAATTTCCCTTGCAGACCGTGCGATTGTTAGGCTTTTCATTTGGAGGCATGACAGCAGGGATGCTGGCTGCGGCTTATCCCCAACTGGTGCAGCAATTGGTCGTGGTGGGAGCTCCTGGAATCGGGTTGACGAACAAGCACCCCTTTAGGCTGAAAGGCTGGCGCCATCTGGATGATCCGCGTGAACAGTTGATCCGACATGTTTTCAATCTGGGTGCTTTGATGCTCAACGACCAGCGTTGCATTGATCGTGACACTGTGGCGCTGCATGTGGCCAATGTGCAGCGCGACAATTTACCGCGCCGCCGTATCTCCAGCACCGATGTGCTTGTGCGTGCGCTGTCACGGGTGCAATGCCCTGTGGCTGCCATTTATGGCGCATGTGATGCGCTGTACCCCGCAGCGCTGGATGAAGTCGAGGCACTGATGGCAGCCAACACACGCCAGTGGCAAGGCATGCAGCGCATTGCCGGTGCCGGACATTGGGTGCAGTACGAAAACCCGCAAGCGTTCCATGCCGCTTTGCTGCCGCTGCTGGCGGCAAAGCGCTAAGTCCCGGATGCGTTGGCGGCTGGAGCCTGATGAAGTCACGTGGACGGCAGTGCGTGCACAGGGTGCGGGTGGGCAGAACGTTAACAAGGTCTCTAGCGCGGTGCATCTGCGCTATGACGTGCAGGCCTCTTGTCTGCCTGACGAAATCAAAGCACGGTTGTTGTCACTGTCAGACCAGCGGATCACGCAAGATGGTGTGGTGGTGATCAAAGCCCAAAGCTATCGCAATCAAGAGCAGAACCTGCAAGATGCCATGCAGCGTTTGCGGGCATTGATCGGCCAGGCAGCCCATGTTCCCAAAGCGCGCAAAGCTACCAAGCCCACCCGTGCATCACAGCAACGCCGGGTCGATGGAAAAAAACGTGATGGGGCAACCAAGGCCTTGCGTCGTAAAGTTGATGATTGATTGGGTTGGTATTTGAGACAGTGCGTGCTAACGCTGATGGCTAGTCTATTTTTTGAGTCAATCTAAGATGGCTGCTATGGAAAACACTGCCTCTTTAACGACCTCTTTGCACACGGCGGATGCCCGCCGCCTGCCCGTGCTGTTTGTTTCGCATGGCTCCCCCATGTTCGCTTTAGAGGCTGGTGCCACCGGCCCCGTTTTGACGCAATGGGGCAAGGAGTTGCGTGCTCAGTTTCCGCAGCTGCGCGGTGTGGTCATCATGTCCCCGCACTGGATGGCGCAGGGTGTGCAGGTCATGAGTAACCCGCAGCCCGCCACATGGCATGACTTTGGTGGTTTTCCACGCGCGCTGTACCAGTTGCAGTATCCAGCGTCAGGCTTTCCTGCTTTGGCGCACGAAGTGCTCGACTTGTTGCAGCAGGCAGGCATTGCTGCAACAGCCGATGCGCAGCGCCCTATGGACCACGGTGCATGGGTGCCGCTGATGCATGTACTGCCTGAAGCTGATGTGCCTGTGGTGCAAGTGGCTTTGCCCGCACATGCGGATGCAAGAGGCGTCTATGCCTTGGGCCGTGCCTTGCAACGTTTGCGAGAGCAAGACGTGCTGATTGTTGCCAGTGGAAGCATGACGCACAATTTGCGCGAGTTTTTTGGCGGTGCGCAGGAGACGGCGGACTATGTGGTGCAGTTCAGCCGCTGGGTGGAAAAGCAGGTGCAAGCAGGTGAGATTGATACCTTGTTTGACTGGCATCTGCGTGCACCCCATGCCTTACGGGCACACCCAAGTGATGAGCACTTTTTGCCTCTGTACTTTGCGTTAGGCGCTGGTGGAGAGAATGCCAAGGCGCACTACCTGAGCCGCGAAGTGATGTACGGCACTCTGGCAATGGATGCGTTCGCCCTGCAAAATTAGTATTTGATAGCTACTAACGCTCTTTGTACAAGCGTTAGAGACTTGTTTGACTGGTATTTTTGATATTGAGTTTGAACCGTTTGTATCGAAAGACAAGAAATGTTGAATCTTCCTTTGGATTACCTGTACCGGCCTGCGCAAGAGGGTGTGCAAAAACCTTGGCTACTGGTGTTGATGCATGGTGTGGGCAGTAATGCCGATGATTTGTTTGGTTTGGCCGATTACGTGCCACCGCATTTTCATGTTCTCAGTCTGCAGGCCCCAAATCGTATGGCGCCGAATGCCTTTGCCTGGTTCATGTTTTCCGTGAATGCCGATGGCTCTCGCCATATCGATGCCTCACAGGAGCAGCAAAGTCGTACTTTGATTGCGCAAACGGTGACAGCTGCCAGCGCTCAGCTAGGAGTGCCTGCTGACCGTGTCATTGTCGGTGGCTTCAGCCAAGGCGGCATCATGAGCTTGAGTCTGCTGCTGACTCAGCCTGAACTCTTGTCGGGCGTGTGTGTCTGGCACAGCCGGTTGTTGCCAGAGGTGCTGCCTGCACAGGCATCAGCCACGCAGTTGCAAGGCAAACATGCATGGATCAGCCATGGCACGGTGGATAACGTGATTCCATTGGCCAGTGCCCATGCCATTCGTGCTCACCTAGAGGACTTGCCGGTGCAACTGCGCTACCAAGAGTACGCTTGCCAGCACACCATCCACCCGCAGGAGCTGCGCGATAGCATGCAGTGGCTGGCCGAGCAGGCTGCAGCTTGAGGTAAATCACTGTCCGGTCGATGCTGCGCCGCAGCACGACTTGCGTGCAGGGTTGTTACAGATGTGTGTCGCTGAACGGGACACAATGGGCTGGCCTGAAGGGCAGTGGCTTAAGCTGCCCAGCCTGTTGTTAACGAAAGGATGGACATGTTTCCTGAATACCGTGACCAGATCGAAGCATTGCGTGCCAGTGATCGCAATTTCAGTCGGCTGTATGACAAGCACTGTGCACTGGACCAAGAGGTTCAGCAGTTGGTGGCCCGTAAAACCAATGATCTGCAAACTGACATTGAGCAGTTGAAAAAACAGAAATTGGCGGTGAAAGAGCAGATTTATGCCTTGCTGCAAAATGCAGCGCCCACGCTGGCGCTGAAGCAATACAAAAACTATCTGAATCAGGAATGGCGTGAAACAGTGGCGCCCACGGCTTACAGAGCCTCTGCAGTGGGGTAGAAAGTTTCCAGACCGATAAAAAGGCACCTCGTGGTGCCTTTTTTTATTGGCGTGCCTTTAAATCTGGTGCGCGCCAGGCCGCTGAAACAAGGCATCCAGCAAAGGCGGGAGCGTTGGAAGGGCTTGGGCAAATTGAGCAGGAGCGACCCAGTAGGCTTCGCATGCCACTGCAAAAAACTCTGCAGGATCTGTTGCGCCATAGGCATCCAGCCAAGGAGCTGGCTGCCCAAAGCGCTGGTGGTTGGTCAAGGCCTCGCAAAAAGTCTCATAAGCCGCCAGCCAAGTGCTTGACCACATCCGTTGAGCTTGAGCTGATGAAGTGCAGTCCATAAAGCCCGCAGGTAGCGGAGGACAGCCATCTGCTCCGCCATTGGCCATATCCAGCTTGTGCGCAAACTCGTGGATGACCACATTGCTGCCAGCTCCCAAGTGAGGGTGTCCACCTGGTTGAATTGCCGCCCAGCTCAGGGTGACGGGGCCGCGCTCCATGGCTTCTCCCATCAATGTCTCGCTGTAATGGTGGACCACGCCTGCAGCATCAATGGCTGTGCGGCGCGCAATGACGTCGCCGGGGTAAATGATGATGCCGACAAAGTCGTCATACCAGCGCAGTGCCTGCTGTGGTGCTCCCCAGTGAATCAGCAGCACGCAGGCTTGCGCAGCGACTGCCAGCGCCATGGCATCGGTAATTTCGAGGCCGTCGGCACCAGAAAATTGTTTGCGCTGTAAAAAATGCGCGCACAGTGCGCGCAGTTGCAGCAGCTCTTGGGGTGCAAGCTGCTGCAAGAAGGCGTGTTGCTGGAGCGTGGATTGCCACAGAGTGACTGGAATCTCTGGTGGTGCCCCTAGTCTGCCAGGCAAGCTGTGGCGCAGCCAGTCAGAGATTTTTTTCCACATGGGCATCAAAACGGCAAGCGCTGCCAGCCCTGCGGCGTAAGGCGCAGAACTTCTGCACGGTGAGTGTGACCATCAATGTGCCAGTCGCTGAGCACAATGCGCGTGCGTGCAGTACCCTGCTTGCTGGGCGCTAGCACATGGTCTGCAGGGCGGTGTGTATGGCCGTGGATGAGCCATTCGGTGTCTGTTGCATCCATCCATCGCAGGGTGGCGAGGGTGTCAACGTCGGCATATTGAGCACCGCTGTCTTTATGCTGTTGGCTTTGTGCGCGCATGGCCTTGCCCAGCGCGCGGCGAGCAGCCAATGGTTGGCTCAGCGTTTGCTGCATCCATTGCGCAGAGCGGCTGATGGCTCGAAATTTCTGGTAGTCCACATCACCCAGACACAGCGCATCGCCGTGGCTCAGGAGAATGCGACGCTCACCAAACACCAAGACAGTGGGGTCGCTCAGGCCCGTCATGCCGCAGCGCTGCAAGAATGTATCGCCGACCAAGAAATCGCGATTGCCCACCATGAAAAAGAGAGCGCGGTGCTGGCTGGCTTCTTTCAAAATGGCTGCCGCTTGGGCTTCAAAGCTGCCAGGCTCGTCCAGCGTGTCGTCGCCCACCCAGACCTCAAACAAATCACCGAGCATGAACACCGCATCGGCTTGCGTGGTGCGCAGGTAGTTGCGCCAGGCATCTAGCGTACCTGGCTCTGCGGGGTCTAGGTGCAGGTCAGAAATAAATTCGGCCGTGCGCCAGTTCGCAGGAGCTACTAGCTCCTGCGCAGGCAGCACGGCCGTTAAATGGTCGGCAGTCAAGACCTGAGGGCTGCGGGCTTAAATCGCCACAGCCTTGTCGATGATCACGGTATCAAAAGGCACGTCGTCATGGAAGCCCTTGCGAGTTGTACGCACCTTTTTGATGGCGTCCACAATGTCTTCGCCTTTGACAACCTTGCCGAACACAGCGTAACCCCAGCCTTGGGCTGTGGGTGATGTGTGATTGAGAAAGTCGTTATCAACAGTGTTCAAAAAGAACTGGCCAGTAGCGCTGTGGGGATCGCTGGTACGTGCCATGGCGATGGTGTACTTGGCGTTCTTCAGACCGTTCTTGGCTTCGTTTTCGATGGGGTCGTTCACAGGCTTTTGCTTCATGTCGGCCGTGAAACCGCCACCTTGGATCATGAAGTTCTTGATCACGCGGTGAAAGATGGTGCCGTTGTAGAAGCCGCTGTTGACGTAGTTCAGGAAGTTTTCGGTCGACTTGGGCGCGTTCTTTGCGTCCAGCTCAAGGGTGATCACGCCTTGGGTGGCGGTGTCAGCAACGTTGATGGTGATGTGCAGCTCAACTTGAGGGTTGCTCATGGCAAAACTTTCTGAAAAGGGAATAAAACAAGCGCCTTGACCATTACTTGATCAGTGCAGCCGAAGTAATGGTGATGGCAGAAGTGGGCACATTTTGGTGCATGCCACGGTTGCCCGTAGGTACTGTGCGTATTTTGTCGATCACTGCCTGACCTTGAACCACTTTGCCAAACACGGCATAACCGTGGCCATCAGGCTGAGGAGCGTTCAGCATGTCGTTGTTGGCTACATTGATGAAGAACTGCGAAGTGGCTGAATTGGGGTTGCCTGTGCGAGCCATGGCAATGGTGTAGCGGTCATTTTTCAGGCCGTTCTTGGCTTCCAGAGCAATGGGTGCACGGTTGGTTTTTTGCTGCATATCGGCAGTGAACCCGCCGCCCTGGATCATGAAGCCGTCAATCACGCGGTGGAAAACAGTGCCTTCGTAGTGTTTATCGGCCACATACTGCAAAAAATTCTCTACAGTCTTTGGGGCTTTTGCCGGGTCAAGTTCCACGACAAATTCACCCATATTGGTGGTGAATTTCACGCGTGGTTTGGCTGCATCTTGTGCCATTACTAGGCCAGAGGTGCTGGTCAGCACAATGCCAGCCAAAGTAAGTGTCAGATTTCTGCGGGACAACGTCATAGCGGTGCTCCTTGCGGTGGTGCAATACAAATTTTGAAAATAAGAGACCTTCAGCACAGGCCGATGCCCTGTCGGATTCACCACAGGGCCATAGGTTCAATCAACGCGTTGCTGGCTGCAGCATGTCTGTCAGTGTGGACAGCTTGAGTTTGAGTGCGCGGTTGTTGCCGTTGAGCTTGAGAGACTGGTTGTACGAGTCATGTGCCAAGCGGGCGTAGATGTCGCCAAGATTCTCATGCGCGACAGCGTAGTTGGGGTTGTTGCGCACAGCCATCTCTAGCGCGCCGCGTGCCTTGTCAAGCTGGCCTTGGCTGGCGTAAATCACAGCCAAGTTGTTGTAGGGCTCTGGCAGCTCTGGGTATTCCTCAACCAGGGTCTGAAATGTGGTGGTGGCAGCCTCTAAGTCGCCGGCTTTAGATTGGGCGACACCTTTGAGAAAACGCATTTGCGGATCTCGGGGGTTGTTGCTCAAATACTGATCAGCCTTTGCAATAGCTTCTGCAGGCTTGCCCGATTTGGCCAAGGCGGCGACATCGTCGTACATATCCGCTTGCGCAACACCCGCGATCAAAAAACCAGACAGAGCCAGCAGGCGCAACATGGATCGAGGATGGAGGTAAGAGGACATGTAGGTGCTTTCCAGAGGCAACAGGAACCTGCCAGCGTGGCGGGCTTATACTGCGCAAGATTGTAGCTGAGGGGGTGTTGACGTTTGGCGTTGGCAGCCCTGTCACAGACCTTGTCCCGGCTACAGCAAGGAGACAGTGTGGCACAAGCAATGTGCTGCCGCTCCCTCCCAATCTTCCGTTTTTTGACACTCCATGAGTTTGCGTATCTACAACACGCTGTCGCGTGCATTGGAGGCTTTTTCGCCGCTGGAAACTGGACATGTACGTATGTATGTGTGCGGTATGACGGTCTACGACCTGTGCCATCTGGGCCATGCACGTTCCATGGTTGCTTTTGATGTGGTGCAGCGCTGGCTGCGCGCCAGCGGCATGCGGGTGACGTATGTGCGCAATATCACGGATATTGACGACAAGATCATCAAGCGAGCTGTTGAAAATGGCGAAACCATTCGCAGCCTGACGGATCGCATGATCGATGCATTGCATCAAGATGCCGATGCGCTGGGTATTGAACGCCCCACGCACGAGCCGCGTGCCACCGACTATGTGCCGCAAATGCTCAAAATGATTGGCACCTTGCAAGACAAGGGGCTGGCCTATCAGGCAGGTAATGGCGATGTGAACTTTGCCGTGCGCAAATTTCCTGGCTATGGCAAGTTGTCAGGTAAGTCGCTTGATGAGTTGCAGGCTGGTGAGCGCGTTGCTGTCCAAGACGGCAAGACCGACCCCTTTGACTTTGTGCTGTGGAAATCCTCCAAGCCCGAGGAGCCTTCAGACGTGAAGTGGCAAAGCCCATTTGGCGAAGGCCGTCCCGGCTGGCACATCGAGTGCTCAGCAATGGGTTGCGAGATGCTGGGTGAGAGCTTTGATATTCATGGTGGTGGCGCTGACTTGCAGTTTCCTCACCATGAAAACGAAATTGCACAAAGCGAAGGCGCCACGGGCAAACCTTTTGCACAAACGTGGATGCACAACGGCTTCATCAATGTTGATAACGAGAAGATGTCCAAGTCCTTGGGTAACTTCTTCACTATCCGTGATGTTCTCAAGGAATACGACGCAGAAACTGTGCGTTTCTTTGTGGTGCGCAGCCATTACCGCAGCCCGCTCAATTATTCGGACGTGCATCTGGACGATGCCCGCAATGCGTTAAAACGCCTGTATACAGCCTTGAGCTTGGTCACGCCGGTGGCGGTGCAAATCGATTGGTCAGAGCCCCATGCTGCGCGCTTTAAGGCCGCCATGGATGAGGACTTTGGCACGCCTGAAGCGGTGGCTGTGCTGTTCGAGCTGGCGGGTGAAGTCAATCGCACGCAGTCTCCCGCAGTGGCTGGCTTGCTCAAAGCGATGGGTGCATGCTTGGGCTTGCTGCAAGACGATCCGCAAAAATTCTTGCAAGCTGGCGCAGCAGGCGTTGATGCTGCGGCTATCGAGGCGCAGATTGCTGCGCGCGCTACAGCCAAAGCTGAAAAGAACTGGGCGCAAGCGGATCGCATTCGCAAGGCGCTGCTGGAGCAGGGCATTGTGCTCAAGGATTCGTCTGCAGGAACAACGTGGGAGGCCGCTCAGTAACCACTGAGTGCGTGTGTTTTTGATGTCACCCACTCTCAAAGAATTACCCCTGCCACCAGCGCATGCGCCGGTGTATTGGGCTGAGGCGTGCAAACATCTGGTCAAAAAAGACCGGGTGATGCGTCGCCTCATTCCGCAATTCAGTGCTGAGGCGCTGCAAACACGTGGTGATCCGTTCATCACGCTGGCGCGCTCCATTGTGGGTCAGCAGGTTTCAGTGAAGTCTGCAGCATCCATCTGGAAGCGTTTCAGTGCTTTGCTGCAAGCGATGACTCCGGCCAATGTATTGCTGCTGAAAGTCGACGACATGCGCGGCGCAGGCTTGTCTGCCCGCAAAGTGGACTATCTGGTGGACTTGGCACTGCACTTCACGGAAAACCGCTTGCATGTGCAAGAGTGGGAGCAGATGGATGATGAACTCATCATTGCTGAGCTCACTGCTATTCGTGGCATCGGTCGCTGGACGGCCGAAATGTTCCTGATCTTTTATCTGCTGCGGCCCAACGTTTTACCTCTGGATGACGTGGGCTTGCTCAAGGGCATTAGCCAGAGCTATTTCTCGGATGATCCTGTGAGTCGCAGTGAAGCCCGAGAAGTGGCCGAGGCCTGGAAACCTTGGTGCACCGTGGCAACTTGGTATATTTGGCGCTCGCTCGATCCGCAGCTTGAGGCCTGATGAAGAATTTCTAGGCCCCATCGCGCAGGCCGGGACAAGGAGAAACAACTTGGCGAAAAAAACCTTTCTGGACTTTGAACAGCCTATTGCTGAGCTCGAAGCCAAAATCGAAGAGCTGCGTTATGTGCAGACGGAAAATGCGGTGGACATCTCGGAAGAGATCGACCAACTGAGCAAAAAGAGCGGCCAGCTCACCAAGGACATCTACAGTGATCTGACCCCCTGGCAGATCACCAAGATTGCGCGCCATCCTGAGCGCCCTTACACGCTGGACTATGTGCGCGAGTGCTTTACCGACTTTGTCGAGATGCACGGCGACCGCCACTTTGCCGATGACAAATCCATTGTGGGTGGCTTGGCGCGTTTTAACGGCCAGCCTTGCATGATCATTGGTCACCAAAAGGGCCGTGACACCAAAGAGCGCGCAATGCGCAACTTTGGCATGACCAAGCCCGAGGGCTACCGCAAGGCGCTGCGCCTGATGAAGACGGCTGAGAAGTTCAAGCTGCCTGTGTTCACGTTTGTGGATACGCCCGGCGCTTTCCCAGGAATTGATGCCGAAGAACGCAGCCAGTCCGAGGCCATTGGTCGCAACATCTTTGAGATGGCGCAGCTGCAAACCCCCATCATCACTACCGTGATCGGTGAAGGTGGCTCTGGCGGTGCACTGGCAATTTCGGTGGCAGACCAAGTGCTGATGCTGCAATACTCGGTGTACTCCGTAATCAGCCCTGAAGGCTGTGCTTCCATTTTGTGGAAAACCGGCGAAAAAGCCGAGCTGGCCGCAGATGCCATGGGCATCACTGCACACCGCCTGAAGGCGCTGGGCTTGGTCGACAAAATTGTGAACGAGCCAGTGGGGGGCGCTCAGCGTGACCACAAACATATGGGCAGCCTGCTCAAGCGTGCCCTGGCTGATGCATGGCGCCAGCTGTCAGACCTGAAGCCCAAAGAATTGCAAGACCGCCGTTATGAGCGTCTGCAAAGCTATGGTCGTTTCAACGATACGAAGGTCAGCTAATGCTCTGTGGTTTGCTTGGCAAGCCGCAGTATCAGCACAAAAATGGTCCTGCGGGACCATTTTTGTTATGTGAGAGATTTTTTGTATATTGATAGCTTCTTGCGCTTATGTACAAAGACTTTTAAATATATTTCATGTTGAAAGTATTGCTGTGCAAGCGTTAATAGCTACTAAGTTTGAAAGGCGGAAGGGGTGATGACGGTTTCGGTTGATCACTCCATTCAAGCCTTTGCGCCTGTATTGCCTTTGGTGGTGGCTTACAGCGGGGGTGCAGATTCCACCGCCTTACTGCATGCCTGTGCCCGGCGCTGGCCGGGTCAGGTGTACGCCATTCATGTCCATCACGGGTTGCAGGCTGCTGCAGATACTTTTGAAGCGCACTGCCGCGCGGTGTGCGCGCAGCTTCACGTGCCTTTGTCGGTCGTGCATGTAGATGCGCGCCACCAAGCAGGGCAAAGCCCTGAAGACGCTGCGCGCCGCCATCGCTACAGCGCATTGATTGCGCATGCGCGCCAGGCTTTTGCCGAGCCCATGGCGAGTATTGCGCTGGCCCAGCATGCGGATGACCAGGTGGAGACCATGCTGCTGGCTTTGTCGCGGGGGGCGGGTGTCGCTGGTCTGGCCGCCATGCCATCACATTGGCAGCGCGAGGGGCTGGATTGGTATCGCCCATTGCTGGGGGTGGATGCAGCGAATATTCGTGCTTGGCTAAAAGTGCAAGCCATTGCCTGGGTGGAAGACCCAACCAATGCCGACTCGAGTTACACGCGCAACCGCATTCGCTTGCAATTGCTGCCCATGCTGGAGCAAGTCTTCCCCCAGTTTCGTGACACTTTTTCACGCAGCAGTGCCCACGCTGCGCAAGCCAAGCGCTTGCTGCAGGACCTGGCACAGCTGGATTTGCAGTCTGTGGGCGTACCGCCTGTAATTAAAGCACTGCAGCAGCTTAGTGAAGAGCGTCAGGCCAATGTGTTGCGCCATTGGTTGCTGCAGTACCACCAAGTCACGCCCTCGACAGCACAGTTGCAGGAGCTGCTGCGGCAAATCAGCGCCTGTCATACGCGAGGCCACCAAATCCGTATCAAGGTGGGCTACGGGTTTGCCGTAAGGGTTGGGGGCAAGCTCGGTTGGTACAATCCCTGAGTTTTGGTCCCAATCATTGAGTACGAAAACCGGCGGCGCGCCAAAACACGTTTCATCCAACAGCGCCGTGGCAAGCAGTTTCGTCACCCTACATATCCAATGGCACTGATCGTTCATAAATACGGCGGCACCTCAATGGGCTCTCCAGAGCGCATTCGCAATGTTGCCAAGCGTGTGGCCAAGTGGGCTCGGGCAGGCCACCAAATGGTGGTTGTACCCAGCGCCATGAGTGGCGAAACCAATCGTCTGCTGGGTCTGGCCAGTGAATTGGCACCCAGCCAAGCCAAGTCTTCGTACTACCGTGAGCTGGACATGTTGGCGTCTACGGGCGAGCAGGCATCGTCGGCACTGCTGGCGATTGCACTGCAGTCTGAGGGCATGGACGCCATCAGCTACGCAGGCTGGCAGGTACCTGTGCGCACCGACAGCAGCTACACCAAGGCGCGCATTGAATCGATTGATGACGTCCGTGTGCGTGGCGATCTGGATGCCGGCCGCGTGGTCATCATTACCGGCTTTCAAGGTATTGATCCGCAAGGCAATGTCACCACGCTGGGGCGTGGCGGCTCTGACACCTCTGCAGTGGCAATTGCCGCAGCCTTGAAGGCCAATGAGTGCCTGATCTATACCGACGTAGACGGTGTTTACACCACAGACCCCCGCGTGGTGCCTGCTGCCAAGCGCTTGGGGACGGTCAGTTTTGAAGAAATGCTGGAGATGGCCAGCCTGGGCTCCAAGGTGCTGCAGATCCGCTCCGTGGAATTTGCTGGCAAGTACAAAGTTCCTATGCGGGTGCTCTCAAGCTTCACGCCCTGGGATATCGATTTGGACGAAGAGGCCAAGTCCGGCACGCTGATTACTTTTGAGGAAGACGAGAAAATGGAAAAAGCCGTTGTTTCTGGCATCGCATTCAACCGTGGCGAAGCCAAGATCTCCGTGCTCGGCGTGCCCGACACCCCTGGCATTGCTGCTGGCATCTTGGGTCCTGTGGCTGATGCCAATATTGAAGTTGACGTCATCATTCAGAACATCTCTAAAGATGGAAAGACTGATTTCTCTTTTACAGTCAATCAGGGTGACTACCAGCGTGCTCTGGAATTGCTGCGCGACAAGGTTGCTCCAGCGTTGGGTGCCTCTGAAGTTGTGGGTAACCAGAACATTGCCAAAGTCAGCATTGTCGGCATCGGTATGCGCAGTCATGTCGGTGTTGCATCGACGATGTTCCGCACGCTGAGTCAGGAAGGCGTGAACATTCAAATGATCTCTACCTCCGAGATCAAGACTTCCGTTGTGATTGATGAGAAGTACCTGGAGCTGGCTGTGCGCTCCCTGCACACGGCATTTGGTTTGGACAAAAGCGAATAATTTTCGCGTTTTCCAAAAAGTAGTCAAAAAAGCTGCTTACAATAGCGTCATTCTGGAAACGTGACCGAGTGGCCGAAGGTGCTCCCCTGCTAAGGGAGTATGGGGTGTAGAGCCTCATCGAGGGTTCGAATCCCTCCGTTTCCGCCAGATGCAACAAAGAAGCTCGCAAGAGCTTCTTTGTTTTCTGGGTGAGATGAAGGATGAAAATTCCTTTTTATCTCAAGGGTTAAAGATTGTGGTATCATTGATGTCCTTGCTGATCGCAGCGGGGTTAAGTTCCAAGAAGAGATTTTTGGGATGTTTCTTTAAAAAGATACAGCCGATAAGCGTGGGCGTTTGAAGGCGAATTGCCAAGTTCTTTTAGAACTAATCAAACGCTCATGGAGATAGAAGTGAAGTTCACTTCAATTCCGTTTTTATGAGTGAAGTCGAGAGACTTTAAATTTATCAAGATCGAACTGTAGAGTTTGATCCTGGCTCAGATTGAACGCTGGCGGCATGCCTTACACATGCAAGTCGAACGGTAACAGGTCTTCGGATGCTGACGAGTGGCGAACGGG
>NZ_JACUZW010000020.1:0-255 GCF_014851485.1 Comamonas sp. CMM02
GCGGGGTCATCACCCTGGCGCTGGATGACCAGAACCTGGCTGGCGGCAGTACGCCTGCCAACCCTGACTTTGCCCAAGATGCCATCACCTTTACGGCAGGCTCGGATGCGATTGCCTCGCTGAAGTTCGGTACGGACCTGAGCACTCTGTCGACGAGCGCAGGCCTGGTCTGGAGCCGTGTCTCGGACACGCAGATCGTCGGCAAGATCGGTGCGACGACCGTCGTGACGCTGGATCTGACGGCCAATGCAGGCA
>NZ_JACUZW010000021.1:0-255 GCF_014851485.1 Comamonas sp. CMM02
GCGGGGTCATCACCCTGGCGCTGGATGACCAGAACCTGGCTGGCGGCAGTACGCCTGCCAACCCTGACTTTGCCCAAGATGCCATCACCTTTACGGCAGGCTCGGATGCGATTGCCTCGCTGAAGTTTGGTACGGACCTGAGCACTCTGTCGACGAGCGCAGGCCTGGTCTGGAGCCGTGTCTCGGACACGCAGATCGTCGGCAAGATCGGTGCGACGACCGTCGTGACGCTGGATCTGACGGCCAATGCAGGCA
>NZ_JACUZW010000022.1:0-255 GCF_014851485.1 Comamonas sp. CMM02
CTAAGCTGGCCCTGGAAGGTGACCAGTCCGACAAGGGTGAGCCTGCTATCTTGAAGCTGGCTGAAGCTCTGGATACCTACATCCCAACACCTGAGCGTGCTGTGGACGGTGCCTTTGCAATGCCTGTAGAAGACGTGTTCTCGATCTCCGGTCGCGGTACCGTGGTGACAGGCCGTATCGAGCGCGGCATCATCAAGGTCGGCGAAGAAATCGAAATCGTCGGTATCAAGGACACTGTCAAGACCATCTGCACTG
>NZ_JACUZW010000023.1:0-255 GCF_014851485.1 Comamonas sp. CMM02
CTAAGCTGGCCCTGGAAGGTGACCAGTCCGACAAGGGTGAGCCTGCTATCTTGAAGCTGGCTGAAGCTCTGGATACCTACATCCCAACACCTGAGCGTGCTGTGGACGGTGCCTTTGCAATGCCTGTGGAAGACGTGTTCTCGATCTCCGGTCGCGGTACCGTGGTGACAGGCCGTATCGAGCGCGGCATCATCAAGGTCGGCGAAGAAATCGAAATCGTCGGTATCAAGGACACTGTCAAGACCATCTGCACTG
>NZ_JACUZW010000024.1:0-255 GCF_014851485.1 Comamonas sp. CMM02
CCACGGTCACGTTTGTGCTGCCTTCGACGGCGCTGGTGCCCACCAAGGTCACCTTGACCGTGTCAGGCGTATCGGCCACCACCACGTCTGCCGTGGCTGTGGTGTCCAGATTTTCAAAGTTACCGCCACCGTTGGTGCCTGTAATGGTCAGTGTCTCGGTGGCGCCATCCTTGTAGACGTCGTCGCCCTGCACGGCAAACGCAGTCGATTGCACCACTGTGCCCGGCACATAGCCCACGCCAAACGTGATCGTGG
>NZ_JACUZW010000025.1:0-246 GCF_014851485.1 Comamonas sp. CMM02
CGGTCACGTTTGTGCTGCCTTCGACGGCGCTGGTGCCCACCAAGGTCACCTTGACCGTGTCAGGCGTATCGGCCACCACCACGTCTGCCGTGGCTGTGGTGTCCAGATTTTCAAAGTTACCGCCGCCGTTGGTGCCTGTAATGGTCAGTGTCTCGGTGGCGCCATCCTTGTAGACGTCGTCGCCCTGCACGGCAAACGCAGTCGATTGCACCACTGTGCCCGGCACATAGCCCACGCCAAACGTGA
>NZ_JACUZW010000026.1:0-245 GCF_014851485.1 Comamonas sp. CMM02
GATGACCCCGCCGTTGGGGCCCGAGACCACCGGGCCGGGACCATCGGTCACCGAGATGGTGTGCGTAGCGCTGCTGGTGTCGTTGTCGCCATCCTTGGCACTGAGTGTGAAGTTCACATTCACGCCGCCGGCGTTGTTCAGACCACTGGCGGGCACAAAGCTCCATGTGTTGTTGGCATTGATCGTCAACGTGCCCTTGCCGGTGTTGATGCCCGTGCCGTACGCCACCGTCTGTGCAGCGCCTC
>NZ_JACUZW010000027.1:0-226 GCF_014851485.1 Comamonas sp. CMM02
CAAAGCTTCCTGCCAGGAGTGGTAGTTCAGTTGGTTAGAATACCGGCCTGTCACGCCGGGGGTCGCGGGTTCGAGTCCCGTCCACTCCGCCAGTTTCTTTGGGGGTATAGCTCAGCTGGGAGAGCGCTTGCATGGCATGCAAGAGGTCATCGGTTCGATCCCGTTTACCTCCACCAAGATTTATCAGAAACGAGAAATCGGTTCTTAGGTTATGACCCTATCGTCT
>NZ_JACUZW010000028.1:0-200 GCF_014851485.1 Comamonas sp. CMM02
CCTGCCGCCAGGTTCCACGCCCCGGTGATGGCTGCTGCCCCTTCCACCACGCTCGCCGCTCCAGACAGCGTCACCACAGGGATATCGTCCGAGACAGTCACATTGACGGTGCCCTGCGCCGTATCTCCATCGGTGTCGGTGGCCACCACCTTGACCGAACCCAGTGCCGCCAGGTCATCGCCCAGCGCTGTGTGCCCGGT